>NWBO01000101.1:48341-131652 GCA_002633275.1 Bacteroidales bacterium Phil12 | reverse complement strand
TTGAATTTCTACTCATGTAGATCTCTGCACTAATTTTTCCATCTTTGCCTATAGATGTAAAACCATTTGAATTTCTACTCATGTAGATCCTCTGCATTTATTTTTCCGTCTTTGCCGATAGATGTAAAACCATTTGAATTTCTACTCATGTAGATCTGAGGACGTATTCAAAACGTCCTCGGTGGAGATGTAAAACCATTTGAATTTCTACTCATGTAGATCTTTTTGGTTGTTTTTTTAACCAATTGTCGGATGTAAAACCATTTGAATTTCTACTCATGTAGATCCAAGAAGTCGGAGAGAAGTTTATTGACGAGATGTAAAACCATTTGAATTTCTACTCATGTAGATCTTTTCTCAATTGCTTCCCCAAAACAAAGAGATGTAAAACCATTTGAATTTCTACTCATGTAGATCCAACTTCGTTGTCGGGAGCAAAGATATATCGATGTAAAACCATTTGAATTTCTACTCATGTAGATCCTGCTGCTCGACCTAAATCGCTTATTGCCGGATGTAAAACCATTTGAATTTCTACTCATGTAGATCCCTTTTCCATCGGGTATAAGGTCGTATGTGATGTAAAACCATTTGAATTTCTACTCATGTAGATCCAGGGCGGCTCAGGACAGCAGGCACTCGACGATGTAAAACCATTTGAATTTCTACTCATGTAGATCAGGTCTTTCGGTTACTCCTTCCTCTGGCACGATGTAAAACCATTTGAATTTCTACTCATGTAGATCTGTTAAGAATTTTTCGTCTTCATCAAACAAGATGTAAAACCATTTGAATTTCTACTCATGTAGATCCTTGTATGTGTTCTTAACAATGTTTGTTAAGATGTAAAACCATTTGAATTTCTACTCATGTAGATCGGGTAACAGGTTCTTGGAACAAATGGAGCGGATGTAAAACCATTTGAATTTCTACTCATGTAGATCCTCAGTTACCATTAGACGGCGAGAGCCGTAGATGTAAAACCATTTGAATTTCTACTCATGTAGATCGGATTTGAATAAGTTACCTATTCAAAATTGATGTAAAACCATTTGAATTTCTACTCATGTAGATCAATGATACGAACCTAACGAACGTTTCGCGGATGTAAAACCATTTGAATTTCTACTCATGTAGATCCCACCTGAGAGAAGCCCATTTTGAAATAGTGATGTAAAACCATTTGAATTTCTACTCATGTAGATCGTTTTTTCAACAAATTAATCATAATTTTTAGATGTAAAACCATTTGAATTTCTACTCATGTAGATCACGATGATTGGTTAAAAAAACAACCTAAAAGATGTAAAACCATTTGAATTTCTACTCATGTAGATCAACAAATGTTTTGTGATTTAATGTTTTCATGATGTAAAACCATTTGAATTTCTACTCATGTAGATCCAACCATTATGAAGCAAACACTCAAACCAGATGTAAAACCATTTGAATTTCTACTCATGTAGATCACAATTACGTTATGTATCTGTATTACAAAAGATGTAAAACCATTTGAATTTCTACTCATGTAGATCAATTTAATAGAACCAAACAACTTATCACCGGATGTAAAACCATTTGAATTTCTACTCATGTAGATCCGTCGTTGAGCAGTATGTACTTAACGGATAGATGTAAAACCATTTGAATTTCTACTCATGTAGATCCGACAGGTAAAGTTTCACGTGGTGCCGATAGATGTAAAACCATTTGAATTTCTACTCATGTAGATCTGCTGCCATCAACCATGATGAAACAAACACGATGTAAAACCATTTGAATTTCTACTCATGTAGATCCGTTTCAAAAGATAAGGCAGCATAGTGCCAGATGTAAAACCATTTGAATTTCTACTCATGTAGATCCTACGTTTTACAGACACCTCCTCGTTTGCGATGTAAAACCATTTGAATTTCTACTCATGTATCGTGTTCATTCAATTGGAATAATTACAATTATAACATAACGAGACTACGATGAATTTTCATTATCAGTAAGATTGGTGATTAGTGAAAATTGTTGTAATCTTATAGTGTTCATTAAAAATATTACAAATAATAATTGCTATATTCACTGAGAGCAAAGTTTCTGTTTTCTGCTGTTTGAAAAACAGGGACGGGAATTTGGAGGTGATGCGGATAATTTCGTTTTTTTAGTTCGGTATTTCAAAAACCTATTGTTTTTTTCATTTTGGTGAAAAAAGACGTTAAAAAACTTATCATTAAACAAAATATTGCAAAATCGTTATCGGTTTATAAAAATATAGTACTTTTGCAGCCTTAAAAGGATTATAGAAATATGAAAATACAAAGCAAATATATAATTATACTTATCTTTTTATTGTTTGCAACAACCCTGATAAATGCACAAAGCGTAGAGCAATTGAAAGCCAAAGCAAAGAAATACGATCCTGCCGCACGACTTTATCTTGGTTTATTGTATCAAGAGGGTAAGAGAGTTGAGCAAAACGATTCGTTGGCTGTGTATTGGTTTCAAAAAGCGGCAAATCAAGGTTTGGCAGAAGCTCAGGTGCTTTTAGGAAACTGTTACAGAGAGGGCAGAGGTGTCGAAAAAGACACTTTGAAAGCCTTTGAGTTGTACGAAACGGCGGCTGGTTGCGATGCTTCTTTGGCTATGGACGCCTTAGGCGATTGTTATTATTACGGCATTGCGGTAGAAAGAGACGTTATACGTGCAAGGTATTACTACAATCTTGCCGCAAAAAAAGGATATAAAAAAGCTAAAATCAAATACGACAAAATTCGTTTCAAAAAAGACGAAGACGAAATCATTAATCTGTAAAATAATCACTCACATTGATAAAATAATGTTAAACACTGATAAACGAAAATTATTTACTTTAAATATAGGTGTTTATAATATAGTTGTGTTAAAGTATTTTTATTGAATTTGTGTTATTTTATTGTGTTTTTCTCTGTTTATACAGTCTTTTAGAATATTTTGTACTTAAATATATGTTTTTTTAACAGAACCCAAAAGCTCAATTTTTATTTAAAATACTTGCAACATTTTGTTTGTAAGTTAAATATGAAAATTAACTGAATTTTTTTACTATTTACTATTGTTTTTCCGCAAAATTGTTGTAATATTGCCAAAGTTATTAACTTAAAATTTAGTAAATATGAAAAAAATTATTAAAAAACTTAATGTTATTGTGATGTGTGTATTAGCATCAGCATTCTATTGTTCATGTACAAATGAAGAGGATACCTCTAAACCCAACGCGAAAACAGTTGCCTTGAGAGATATTCAAGAGTTCTCATATTATAACAATGGAAATATAGTTAAGATGTTGTCATTTAATAGTATTGATGATTTTCTTGCTGCTGTTGATAGGTTAAAAGCTGACGATGAAGAATATAATGAAAGATTTTATTCTCAGTTTGCGGAAAATTTTGAAAGAGATTCCATGTTTTTCGTTATAGAAGAGGATTATAATTTTGATAATCAAAGAATCTATAAAGATTTTGAAAGACAGTTTGATTACAAATCAATGAGAAGTGTTTATGATAGCCTTGAATCAGAATGGTTGTCAAGAGAAGATTTAAGAGATACCGCTACATGTCCTGATAGATTATTTCCATATACGACAGAAGAGCAGACATTATTCAACGAATATGGAGAAGTAAAGATTGGAGATGTTATTCTAAAAATGATAAAAGGGGATTATGTCGTCTTTAAGAATTGTGATACGGTTAGTTTAGTCAGGTATAATAATGGGGATAATTCAGTATTGAATAATTCTGAAATAGAATCATCTCTCAAATTTCATGAAGAAACTTTGGATTGTCAGAATGAAAAACAAGAAACTGTAATAATAGAAAAACCATTTGGATTGCTTCACAATGGAGATATTGTCTTTATTCCGTTTTGTAAAACAAAAATACATTCTTCTTTTTATAACTGTTGGTTCTATGCAAGAATGAAATCTGATGCAAAAGTTTGTGTTTGGAATGGTAAAAAGCATAAATATGAAAAGGCAGGTATGAACCAAAAATTAATTTTATTTGAAACCAAATTGTATGATAGAGGAGAGTGTAATCATTTATCAAAAATATTAAGTTCAAAAACGGAAAGCAAATGTAAGCATAAGATAGAAGTGTCGTCATCGACATTAGAATTGGTTAATCATTATCGAATACATCAGTGGGATACAGGGGTAAGGTATAGAATAAATTCATCTAATTGCTCTTACTATATAAAGTTTTGGGATTATGTAGGTAATGGTATCCAGTATGATATAGTTAATAATTAAAAAAATACAACAATGAAAACGTTAAAAGTAGTATCATTAGCAGTCATTATTACGTTGGCTGCATTCACTTCGCAAGCACAACAAAAATACGATTACCCTCAATTGAAAAATTATTCGCCATTGGGAATAAGTGCACAGGGAGTGTTTTACAATAAAATATATTCACATTATTGTCAATATAATGGAGAATTTTATACGTGCAGTAAAAATGCAATTGACTTAGAGAATAATAAAACTTTTTCGTACTCAATAGGGATAGATTACACCTTTTACAGAGCAAACAAATTGTCTTTTATATTGAACGCATCGGTTGATGTGATAAATACGCATGAGTTGAATAATTTTTCTGTCTCTGCTGATCATACAATATATGATGTTGACAAATGGGCAAGTGCTATATATCCTTCATTTTCTTTTCTTATGCAATACAGACAAAATCTTATACCCAAATTATATCTTAATGCAAAGGCTGGATTAAAAATCTTAGGAAATTCATACAGTGATGTGCTATATAAAGATGAAGTAGACATAGTTCACTATACTACGATAGATGCTTCGGAGAGATACAATCCGAGTGTATTGTTGTCGTTAGGTTTAAGTTATGCTTGCAAATTTGCTTTGATAGATTTTAATTTTGTAGGTAATTTTAGTCTTGGACAATTTATGCATCGTACATATAGGAGCAATTCAGATGCCACAATTTATAGCATAGAGCAAAGCGGAACATATTATGGTATAGGAATAAGTTTTCATCCGAAAATGTGGTGGAAAAAGTAATTCAATTCACTTTAAATCCCAATTTCAAACGTTGAAATTGGGATTTTTTTATAAACGGGAAAATTCTAAAAATTAAAACTCTGAGAATGTAAAAAGAAATTAATTGTGTGTGATAATTCAGTCGTTTCTTTTGATTATATGTAGGATTTGAGGAAAAATTCATAACTTTGCAAATCCAAAGTAATAAAACGATAATAATAAATAAACATTATGAATATACTTCTTTTAGGCAGTGGCGGAAGAGAGTCTGCACTTGCAAGAGTTATAGCCCAAAGTTCAAAGACAGATAAGTTTTTTATAACTCCCGGTAATCCCGGAATGAAACAATATGGCGATTGCGTGGATTTGAAAGGTTTCGACCAAATTGGGGATTTTTGTAAAACAAATGACGTGAAAATTTTGGTGGTTGGCCCCGAACAACCGTTGGTCGATGGTATCAGCGATTATTTTGCCGGAAAAGAAGATTTGAAAGATATTATCGTCATAGGACCTAATAAAGTTGCTGCACAGTTGGAAGGTAGTAAGGATTTTTCCAAACATTTTATGCAAAGACATAATATCCCCACTGCCAAATATGCAACATTCACATCGCAAACTCTTGAACAAGGCAAAGAATTTTTACGCACACTTTCTTCTCCGTATGTTCTTAAAGCGGACGGATTGGCTGCTGGTAAAGGCGTTCTTATATTAGACGATTTGAAGCAAGCCGAAAAGGAATTGGAAGATATGCTTAAAAACGAGAAATTCGGCGAGGCTTCAAGCAAAGTTGTAATAGAAGAGTTTTTGTCGGGTATAGAGTGCAGCGTATTTGTTCTAACGGACGGAGATAATTACGTATTGCTTCCCGAAGCAAAAGACTACAAACGCATAGGCGAGGGCGATACGGGTTTGAACACAGGCGGTATGGGAAGCATTTCACCCGTTCCATTCTGCAATGAAGAGTTTATGCAGAAAGTAAAAACCAATATCATTGAGCGTACAATACAGGGCTTGAAAGCCGAAGATATCAATTATCAAGGCTTTATTTTCTTTGGTCTTATGAATGTCGGCGGCGAACCATACGTAATAGAATACAATGTTCGTATGGGAGACCCCGAGAGTGAGAGCGTCTTTGCTCGTTTTGACAGCGATATTGTCGAGGCATTCACATTGGTAAAAGATAAACGCCTTAACGAATACAATATAAAGATAAATCCATTGACGGCAACGACTGTTATGCTTTGCAGCGGCGGTTATCCCGAAAGTTATGAGAAAAACAAAGTCATCAGTGGCTTGAACAATGTTTCCGATGCCATTATCTATCACGCAGGAACGAAAGAAAATGCCGATAATCAGATTATAACTTCTGGCGGCAGGGTGCTGGCTGTTACTTGTTTGGGCGACGGAATACAAGAAGCGTTGGATAAATGTTATAAAACAATCGAAAACATCTCTTTCGACAAGATGTATTTCAGAAAAGACATTGGAAAGGATTTGTTGTAATGAAACAATATCTTGATTTGTTACAGCACGTTTTGGATAACGGAACCGTCAAAGACGACAGAACGGGTACGGGAACACGAAGTGTGTTCGGCTATCAGATGCGTTTTGATTTAAGCAAAGGTTTTCCGCTTCTGACAACAAAGAAACTGCATATAAGAAGTATCGTTCATGAACTGCTTTGGTTTTTGAAAGGAGACACAAACATCAAATATCTTCACGACAACAAAGTTACAATATGGGACGAATGGGCGGACGATAACGGTGATTTGGGGCCTATTTACGGTCGTCAGTGGCGACATTGGGATACGGAGAACGGCGGTTTTGTGGATCAAATCAGCGAGGTCATCAATCAGATAAAGACCAATCCCGATTCGCGGCGATTGATTGTTTCTTCGTGGCACGTGGGACAGATAGACGCTATGGGACTTCCGCCTTGCCATTGTTTGTTTCAGTTCTATGTTGCCAATGGTAAGTTATCGTTGCAATTATATCAGCGTTCGGCGGATATTTTCCTTGGAGTGCCTTTCAATATAGCCTCATACGCAATACTTCTTGTCATGGTGGCACAGGTTACGGGCTTGCAGTGTGGCGATTTTATCCATACTTTGGGCGATGCACACCTGTACAGCAACCATATAGAGCAAGCCAAACTGCAACTGACCCGCCGTCCGTACGATTTGCCGACACTGAAACTTAATCCTGAGGTGAAAAATATATTTGATTTCAAATATGAGGATATTTCCGTTGAAAACTATCAGGCTCATCCGCATATCAAAGCCGATGTGGCGGTATAGTACGATAATCACAGACATATAACAGAAAGAAGATGAAGACAAAAAATACGTTTGCCATTATTGTTGCTTTGGGACAGGCTGATGAAATTGGAAAGGACGGCAATTTGCTGTGGCATTTGCACGACGATATGGTGTTTTTCCGCAATACCACGCGTGGGCACCCCGTTGTTATGGGGCGAAAGACCTGGGACTCGTTACAGGTACGCCCGTTGCCAAAGCGAGATAATATAGTTATAACAAACAACAAGGATTTCTCTTTTGAAGGTGTGAAAGTTTTGCATTCCATAGAGGAGATAAAAAACTTGCCTTTGTATGAACAGGATATTTTTATTATAGGTGGCGGCACTATTTACAAAGAGTTTCTGCCGATAGCCGACAAACTCTATATCACAAAGGTTTATAAAAAATTCTCCGATGCCGATACTTTCTTCCCAATCATAGACGAAAGCCAATGGGTCAAGACAGAAAAAAGCGAGATACATACTGATAGAGAAAGCGGATTAAAATTTCAATTTATAACATTGGAAAGAAAATAAAAAAACAAATCATTTGACTATAACACAAAACCGCAAATAATTATTTTGAAATAAGATTAAAATACTATTAAACAGATATTTTTTTCTTTCATAAATATTGTCAATTGAAAAATAATTTATATTTTTGCAATCCATTAACAAAGCGAAATAATGGTAAGAATAAACGCTAATATTAATATTTTTAACGTAACTCCTTTATTCATAGACCTTATGGTGGTGATGGGGGGGGGATTTTAAGTAGAACATTTGAAAATGTAAAGAATATAATAATAACATTATATACAATTAAGGTATACAGATAGACTCGTAATGAGTTTGTCTGTATATTTTTTTATTTTAAGAAACTATATGAAAGTAAGTAGGATAGGGCTATTAGAAAGTAAAGTTTGCTTATATGAACAATTAGTCAGTCTAAATTAAATAAAAAATATGAAGAGAGTTAGAATAGGACGTTCAAAAGATAATGATTTTATAATAAGTAAATCAATTATATCGTCTAATCATGCTGAATTGATACAATATAATGATTCAAAAGTTACTGTTCGAGATTTAAATTCAATGAATGGTACTTATGTTAATGGTAAAAGAATATCAACGGAGACAGTGCTATATAAGGGCGATATTGTTAAATTGGCTAATGAGCAGATTGACTGGTGTTCTATAATAAATGGTATTATTGATTTTACTCCTACTTTTCCATCTAATACAGTCAAGAAAGTATTATTAGGACGTGGAGCAGAATCAGGTAAAATATATTCACAAAAGGAGGTATCGTCAAAACATGCAACGTTGTATCGAACGCAAGATGGTATTAGAGGAATTGTAGATAATAATTCAACTAATGGTACATATGTTAATGGGAAAAGAGTGTCTCATGCTGTTTTACATAAGGGCGATGTGGTAAGTTTAGCTAGAATTGTAAATGTAGATTGGGAAAAATTGCTTCCAGTTAAAAATGTTAATATTATAGCTAAATACGTTGCTGTTTTTATAGGAATCTTTATAATATTAGGTGGTGGATATTTTTTATACAATAAGATTAGTCATCCACAACCAGAAACTCCGATTGAATTGTCAGCAGAAGAAATTTACGCCAAATATAAAAAAAGTGTAGTATTGATACATAATCAATATACATTTAGAGTTACTATTGGAGAATATAATTTAAGTGATGTTATTAAAAATGTTGAAGATCAATATAATATTAACGAAAAAGGTGAAATATGTACTGGAGTGCAAGGAATGACAGGAACAGGATTTTTTGTATCAACGGATGGAAAGATTGTAACGAATAAGCATGTTGTAACCTTGATGGGGCACGAACAAGAAATAGCTGATTTTATTAGGTTAAGCCTTTCTAACGCAATTCTTAAAACTTATGGTGATAAAGCAAGAAATATTGTTAATGCGATGAGAGTAAGATATGTAAGTTCATTGTCAATAGCAATGAATGATGCATATTTACAGAGTGAAAAGGATTTAATTCCTTGTACACTTCTTAAAGCAAGTGATAATAATGATTTGGATGTTGCTGTAATTCAGATAAACACAAAGCAAACTCCTTCTGCTGTGGAAAATATTGTGGATATTAGTAATGTGTCGACAGATAATGATATTGCAATTGGCAAAAAACTTTATACAATAGGTTTTCCTCGCGGTCTGTCTTGGGGACAAACTCAACAAGGTTTGCAGGCTACAAACGAAAGTGGGACGGTTAATCAAAATGTCAGTGAGTTCTTGTACGGACACAATATTAACATAACACATGGTGCAAGTGGTTCGCCAGTGTTTGATACAAAAGGAAAATTCGCAGGTGTTATTGTTTCGGGGTATGAATATCGTACACTAACTTCTGATGGGAATATAACAACCATACCTGCACAACACAATCAAGCAATTAAGCCTGTACCAGTGGCAAATTTTGTAAAGACTCAAAACTAATTAATAATAATTTAATAAATAAGCAAATATTATGGCAACAAGAAAATGTGCAAATGGTCATCAATATGATGGCGATATCTATGGAGATAATTGTCCTTTTTGTCCTACGGTCAATAAAACGCAAGTGTCAACAGAAGAGAAAACACGACCAATGAATGACGGTAATTATTCTTCAACAGGGCCTACTGATCCATGGAATCAAAGTGAGCCTGCGGCAGGAAGGAAAACAATTATCCGTGATGCCAATGGAAATATTATTGGCGGAGATAATCAAGGTAAACTTCTTGCAGGAATGTTGATAACGTATACTAATAATCAAAGGGGAAAGTCTTATGATATCTATGCAGGAAGCAATAAAATAGGACGTTCTTCATCGTGTGATATTTCAATTCCTGAAGATGACGAACTATCAGGAGAACATTTGGAAATACAGTATATTGCAGACGAGCATGAGTACATAGCTTATAATCTTTCGAATAATCATTTTGCATATATACAAGGTCAAAAATGTTATAAACATCAACCATATCCATTACATGATAAGGATGTTATCGTGATAGGAAAGACAAAATTGCAGTTTATAGAGATTTCTTCTAATTTTTAATTTATTTAAGCTATGGAAATAGAAAAATTTGATTATTGCCAGATAGCGGAACTTTCGGATATAGGGAGAAAACGACAAGCTAATGAAGATTGTTGTGGTCATAGAGACACAATAAATGGTCGTGTAGTAACAGTTTGCGATGGAATGGGCGGTGCAGTAGGTGGAGCCATAGCATCATCTATTGCGGTAAACACAATTTTAGATTTTCTTTCCAATGAATATATAGAAGATGTAAATGAAGCCATTATAAGGGCGATAGATGCAGCAAATCTGGCTATTATAGCAGAGGGACAACGTGATGTCAAATTGCAGGGCATGGGCACGACTTGTGTTTTGTTGATTGTCAGAAATGGTAGAGTGTATATAGGTTCTGTGGGAGACAGTAGGGTTTATATTATACAAAACCATCATGCAAGTCAACTTACAAAAGATCAGTCTTATGTTCAGATGTTAGTTGATGAGCATCGTATTTCTGTTCAAGAAGCGAGAACTCATCCAAGAAGAAATGAAATTACCAATGCTTTAGGAATGCAGGGTATGAAACCTGCAACGGTTCTTACACAAAATCCTATTTCAACAAAGGCAGGAGACTGTTTCTTACTTTGTTCCGATGGTTTAACCGGAATGGTAGATGATGAGAGAATAGGTCGAATTGTTAGCAAATACGATATAAATATCACTCAAAGAGCCCAAATGCTTATTGATGAAGCAAACAAAAACGGTGGTACTGACAATATAACTGTACAGATAGTTGAATTTCCAGTTACACCTATACAGAAGAAATTAGATCTAAAGAAAATGTATATCATAATAGGATTAGTCATTCTTTGTGTAGTTGCTGCATTATTTATATTTATTGGCGGAGGAAAAACTAACCAGGTGAAGGTTGCTGACAATGAAGATGGTCAACTAAAAGGATTTCAAAGTGTTGTGGTATCACCAGAAGAACATAAACCAAATGTTTTAGAATCGAAATTACCTCAAAATGTTACTTGGGAACCAGGTGCTCAATTTTTGAGGATAACTAATACGAATAGTGATATTAAGATTAACAGCGGTGAAAAATTAATTTGGAGTAGTAAGGGTAAAATTGACACAATAGAAGGTTATCAGCCGGAGTATGCTACATTTGCTAACGGCGATTTTCGTTGGACGAACGAACCTTATAAGAATGAGAAATTTTATTTTAATATAATAACTAAAGATAATATCTATAAATGTTCAATAAAAGTAACGATCCAGAGAGATTCTGAAAGCAATAATCGAGTGGGAGTTACTACTAATGATAATAAAAATTCTGAAAAAAAATCCAGCTCAACCGCCAAAAATAATCAAAGCAGTCATGATGGAAATACTTCTACTAACGATTCTACTAACTCTTCAAAAACAGACTCTACTCGTGGGAAAATAAATAAAACAAATGGTGGAGTAGGTGCGGCTAAAGCGATTCCGAAGCAACAAAAAAAACAGAAGTAAAGTAAACTAAAATTATATACATATGGCTTATACTATTGAAAGAAAGATTGGCAGTGGTGGTATGGGATCGGTATTCTCTGCCATTGATTCTAATACGGGGCGTAGAGTTGCTTTGAAGAAGATGAATAATAGTGTTGCTTGTTATCCTGTATATAGAGAACTTTTTATAAGTGAAGTTGAAGCACTTAAAAAAATGAGAAGCAATAATGTTGTTCATATTTTGGGAGAACCTTATAAAGATACAGAAGGTAATCTTTGTATTCCTATGGAGTTTATTGAAGGAGAAACTATTTCACAAAGAATACATGGATGTGGTCCTTACACAGAAGATGAAGCAAAAGAATTGATGTGTAAAATATTGGATGCTTTTACATATATACATAATCAAGGATGTATTCATAGGGATATAAAGCCAAGCAATATAATGATTCGTCCCAATGGTTCAATCTGTATCATAGATTTTGGTATTGCAAAAGATGCTAAAATAGGTTCAACAGGGCATACTGTCGGTACTATAATAGGTACCGACGGATATATGTCCCCAGAACAAGTTGGTGGATTGAATATTGATACAAGAACAGATATTTATTCATTGGGGTGTGTGCTTTTTTATTTGCTGACTGGACACGATGCAATAGCAAAAAAATCGAATGATTTTGATACGAGAATGTCTATTTTACATAGTAATTTTCCATCTGTGAAACTATCTAATAACAATATAAGTAAAGCAACGGAAGATATAATATATAAGGCTGTTGATAAAGATATGAGAAAACGTTATCAAACAGCAGAAGAGTTCAAACTTGCATTGCAGGGGGGAGATTCGTTCCCAAAAGATTATATTACAATTGGTTCATCAGACAATAATGATATTGTTATGAAGGATATGGATAATTGTATTTCACGCGAGCATCTTCGTGTAAGATATGATAGCATGAAAAAAGAAATTGTAATAGAAGATGTATCAACTAATGGTACTGGATTCAATGGAAGGAAAATTTGTAAAGAAACTGCATCATTCCCTTATATGCCAGGAGAAACGAACACTCTGCCTGATGTACTACTTGTGGGGAAATATTCCATAGATTGGAAAGAAGTTATATCTAAACTTAATATTGTTCCTCCAGATCCTCATCCTATTGTTATTTGGAAAGTTTTATTTATTATTGTGGCGACCATTTGTTTAATAGCATTTATTGTATTTAGTAATTAAAAAATAGAGAAATGAAAATAATAACAATAAGTAGAAGTAATATAATGACATAGTTACAAATAATAACTATGTTTTCGGTACGCAGTTGAGATAAAATACATTTTATACGGCAGGTAGTATTATATAGGTATTATTACTAATGTTTCACATCTTAATGCTAAAATAATAGGAAATCAGTAATAGAAGAAACTTATGGCATAATATTGTTAGTAGGCAAATTTTCTTTATCGTGAGGGCAATTATAGTTGAAATTACGTTCTATAAATTCAGGACATAATAACAGTATATAAATAATACATATAATAACGTGAGTCCGACGAATTTAATTATTGGAAATAAGTGAATTATACATCTTTTCAAAAAATATTAGAATAATTCTTCAAGAGGTTTTAGCATTTGAACAAAATATAGGAGATATCAATCATATAAATTCATAAACATCATTCATATTGGAGTGTTACAAATATTTAATCTCCTGATAATCTTTTGATTAATTTTTGTCGAACTCACGTTATAATAAAAGGCTTATCTTAAAATTACCAAGTGGATTATCGTGCTGATAATGAAAATTTGGATTGTGGATTAGGTGTATTGTACTTATACATAGAAGGTGTAGTTTTATGCTTTGGATGGAATGATAAAAAATATTGCAGCGAAAATAGTAGGATAAGTGGAATTAGCAGCTGTAGTGTTAAATATTATATATTAATTATTGAAAATTTTAAAAAATAACATAGTGATGAGTATTATAGGAAAAGAAGTATTAAATTACTTAATAACATCCGAAATAGGAAAGGGTGGTATGGGTACAGTTTATCTGGCCCAAAACAAAAATATGCAAGCAGATAAAGTTGCTATCAAGATGATAAATTCATCTATGGTCAATGATTTTACCAAGCAAAGATTGAAAGAAGAAGCAGAGATATTGCAAAAACTTTCGCATACAAATATTGTTGGTTTCAAAACATTTCATATTGATAAAGACGATAATGTCTATCTTATTATGGAATATGCTGAAGGTCTTACGTTGGAAGATTATATTAGAAAAAAACATGGACTTGTTGTTGAAAAGGATTCTGAAGAAATTTTTGCACCTATATTGGATGCTTTCGCGTATGCTCATAAACAAGGCGTTCTTCATAGAGATATAAAACCATCAAATATCATTATTACAGAAACAGAAGATAAAGATGGTAAAAAAATTATAGTACCAAAAATTTTGGATTTTGGTATTGCAAAAATATTTTCAAAGGATAATGTTGCCAAAGAAGAATTATTTATGGGAACACCATCTTATATGTCTCCAGAACAGATAAAGATGGAAGATTTGGATGAACGTTCTGATGTCTATTCTTTGGGCGTATTGTTGTATCATATACTTACAGGTAAACCTCCTTATGATACCTCTACAATGACGGAACAACAGATAGAAGAATCTGTAGTGGCATATCCATTGAAAAGAATGAAAGAATATTATCCATATATATCAGCTAAAATACAAGCTATTGTAGATAAAGCAACAAGTAAAGATAAACAATCAAGATATAAGAATTGTACGGAGTTCAAAGAATCTTATATAAAAGCATTGCGTCCTATGTTTTCTTTAAGGACAAAAATTGTTGCAGCAATAACAATGTTGCTTATAGTTGCGGTAAGTTTATATATTTGGGACTATAATCGTACAAAAATATACTACTATAAAGATTATGTAGAACAATGGGGCATACCTCAGGGAGTAGGTAAAGTAAGTAAGAGTAAACATTCTCATATGCAGCGTTCTTATAAGTTTGAATATAGGAAACGCAAACTTCAACGTGTTTCTCATGTTAATAGTTTGGATAAAATTATTGATGACGGAGAAAGTGAAAGAGCAGAAAGACCTATAGACCAACAGTTTTATTATGCAGAAAATGGTAATGTTTCCAGAATAAAAGTTAAGGATAGAAATGGTAAGGTGTTGTATGTTAAAGCATACAATGATAAATTAAACACGATGTGTTTTCAATATGACGATGAACATGGTACAGAAAGATTTATTGCTACTAATACATTTGAGTATAATAGAGTTTTGGAAGATGAAGGTTCGCAAAAAAGTAGAATATCTCGTTATTGGATTGTATATGATGAAAACGGATATGTAAAAACAGTAAAATATAAGAGTTTAGATAGTTCACCCGCAAGTGATGAGAATGGTATTTATGGTGTGCAATATAAGAGAGACGACAAAGGTAGAGTGACGGAACTTCAATATTTAAACATTGATGAACAACCGACTTCTACTAAATGGGGATTAAGTATCAAGCGGTTTTCTTATGATAAACATGATAATTGGGTTAAGTCTGTTTATTTGACTATTGATAGGAAGCCAGCCTTTGATATTTCTGAAGGAACATCTATCTATTGCTTGGAGTACGATAAATATTCCAATGTTATCTATCAATTACACCAAGATGGTAAAGGTAATCCGATGATTCCGAAGTATAATGGAATTGCAGGAGTACATAATATTTATAATGATAAAGGTTTTAAAGTTACTACCGAATTTCTAGGACTTGACAAGAAACCTATGTTTGTTCAAAACACAGGTGTAGCTATAACTAAAGAAGAATACGATAAGAATGGATATGTTGTTAAAACGTCTTATTACGATACTCGTGATAAAAAAGTCGTATCTACATCAGGAAATTCTGTTCAAGAAATGAAAAATGATGAGAATGGTAATATTCTTGAAGCATGGTTTTATGACGATAAAAATAATTTGGTAAATAACCTTGAAGGCTATGCGGGTATTAAATTTGAATATGATTCAATCGGTAATAATATTAAAACCGTCTTCTATGGGAAAGATAAACAACCTACAGTCTCTAAAGAAGGTAATGCTGGATTTAAGCAAACCTTTAATGATAAGAATCAAATAATTACTTTTACCAATTTAGGAAAAGATTTACATCCTATGGCAGATATACATAATATTATTAGCGTTGTGCGTGAATATGATGCAAAGGGTAATAATATAAAAACGTCATTTATGGGTGCTGCAAAGAAAAATTTGAGACTCAGTGATGAAGGTATTGCAGGATGGAATGATGTTTATGATGATAGGGGTAATCATATTGAGCGAAATTTCTTTGGAATAGAAGGACAACCTATATTGCCACCACTTGGATATGCAAAAGTCGTATATGAATATGATCAAAGTAATAATTTAGTGAGGTATAGGTATTTTGATTTAAACAATAAATTAGTTCTTGTTAGAGGTATATCAGGAGAAGATTTTACTTGTGATAAAAGTGGAAATATATTGGAAAATAAGCCAATTGGGCCTAATGGAGAACTTGCTCATAATAGATTGATACAAAGATTTAAATATGATAAATATGGAAATGTTATAGAAAGTTCTCTACATAAAGCCTCCGGAGCAGCTGCATTAAATTCAAATAATATTCATAAATGCACATATGTATATAATTCTAAAAATGACATAACGGAAGAGCGTTATTATGGCACAGATGGTAAATTAATTCTTTGTGTAGGTAATTTTGCAATAGTCAAATATAAATACGATGAACGGGGCCTATGTACTGAAACTTCATTTTACGGAGAGGATGAGAAACCTATAAAGAAATCCGAAGGTTTTAGTGTGTTCCGCCGAGAATATAATCAATATGGTTTTGTTACTAAAGAAATGTATTTTGATGTTGATGGCAAACCGACAGACCCTAAAGAAATGCCACCTATGGCTATTTGTCAATATGACAATAGAGGTAATATGATTTATAGAGCCGCTCAAGATGTTAATGGTCAATTTATATGTTATAAAGGTCAGACTTGGTCCATAGAGCGTTTCAAATATAATGAAAGAAATTATCTTGTTGAAGAGTTGTATTATGATGTAAAAGATAAACCAGTATTAACAGATGGTTATCATAAATCTGTGGTAAAATATGACAATTATAATAGACCTATAGAATGGGCATTTTATGATACACAAGGCAAACCTGCTACGTGTAAATCACAAGGATATCATAAGATAGTAAAAACATATAAAAATAATGGTGATACGGATATGGAATCGTATTATTCTGTTGTAGGTAAGCTTTTACTAAAATTGAAATATGATAATAATGGTAATTATAAAGTTATTACAAATCAAAATCATAATACTCATAGCTCTTATAAGAATTGGCGAGATTATTTAAATGATTTAAAACGTAATCTACCAGTTCCGTATTATTGGAGTGGTGCAAATATTATAAGTATTGATTATTCTTCATCTTTTATTCGTATGATCATAAAGTTTGTTAGAATGTCTGAAAATGATTTTTCGCAAGAACAAATTAGAGACTTAAAGGGAGAGTCTGGAAAGGAAACTATTAAAAATTTTGTAAAGGAGATCGGTATCCCGTCATCTATTTATGTTTTGATAACATTTGTGGATAAGAATGGAAAATATATTGCATCTGTGCAGCAGTAGTTGTTAATCATTCATAAAGGTTGGAGTAATAGTGCCAACCTTTATGAATAAAATTTGTAGAAAAATGAAAAAAATAAAATTTTTATTAATGCTTATATTCTCTTTTTTATTCGTTCAATCTATTTTCGCTAATGAGATGGATGATAAAGAAGAAGATGAGTTTTTGGAAGCAATGGCACATGAAATAAGTGATGAGGTGTTTGGTAATATGGTTGATGATTACACTATATCGGTAGGTGTAGAATTTGTACATAATGATGAAAAGAATAGGTTGTACTACTTCTATGTCGTAGATCCTACAATGTATCAACGTGTAAATAATTCAGAATCAAAACAGATACTAAAAAACGAAACATTAAATAATATTAAACATCTCTTGAATACACCAAATAAGGATCAGTCAATTGGTTGGGCAATTATATTATCTAATCTTATTGAGAATAATAGTGAATTGGTTTATTCGTATTGTGAAAAAAGAAATTGTTTTACAATCGTTTTCAGTGTAAAAGAACTTAAAGAGATTATTGTCGGAAAATAAAATAATGAGGAGAAAATTTATGAAAAGAAAAATATTAATAAGCATAATTGTTGTTATGATGATGAATATGGGTTCGTGCGGAGTTTCGGCAGTTAACTTAACAGAGGGAAAGAACTATGATAAAATATTAACAGAAATAGCGGAAAACATACCTTTTCAAAAAGTTAGTGACGAAATTATTATAATAGGGGCAGATTTTATTCACAATGTTGAAAAAAATGAATTTACTATGTTTTGGGTTCTTAGACCCTCTGTCTATTCCTATTATTTGGAGAATAAGCAAGAATTAAAAAATATTATATATGAATCAATGCAGGAAGAAAAATCTCTTGTAACTTTATTAACTACACTTATTGCAAATAATACAAAGTTAATATACAATGTTAGTTCTAATAACCATTATTTTGAAGTGAATTTTACAAAAAAAGATCTAAGTAATTTGTTAAATCGTAATAAAGACAAATAATAGAAAATTTAATCTTATTGTTACTTGTGAAAAACATAAAGAATAAGATTCATTGCTAATATCAGCGAGGTGTAGGAGTACTTGCGTCTCGCTTTTGTTTTTTGTACAATAGATAAGAGACAAAGTTAAATAAAAATCGTTATCATATCGGAAAAAAATTGTATCTTTGCACGTCGTATGAAGAAAGATATAAGCAAAAATATTGTGGAGATTAAGAACAAAAAGGCTTCTTTCTTGTATTTCCTTATGCAGGAATACACTGCGGGTATTGTTTTATGCGGTAGCGAGATAAAAAGTATCCGTGCAGGTAAAGCCAATTTGTCCGATGCGTGGTGTACGTTTATCAACGGAGAGTTGTGGGTCAATCAGATGCATATTGCCGAGTACAGGTTTTCTTCCTATGGTAAGTTTGACGTTAAAAGAGACAGGAAATTGCTTTTGCAACGCAAAGAGTTGAGAAAGTTGGAAGCCAAAAGCAAGGAAAAAGGTTATACGATAGTGCCTGTTATGTTGTTTATAGATGAAAGAGGTTATGCCAAATTGCAGATAGCGTTGGCAAAAGGAAAACATTCGTACGACAAACGAGAAAGTATTAAAGACAAAGACGTTAAAAGAGATATGCAACGACAATTGTTGAGATAAACAGCGAAAGCCGTTGATGATGAAAGTAAATAAAAACGAATTGATTAAAATAGATAAGCGGATATGAGAAAAATAACTTCATTTGTAATATTGATTTTGTTAGGTTGCGTCGCTTTTTGTCAGCAATATGTGATGACTTCAAAAGGTTATGTTATCAACGGCGAAATAGCAAAAGGTGAGGGATATGTTACACTTAGGACGTATTTGGCGGACGGAAACGAGAGATTAGACTCTGTTTTAATGGATAAAAAAGGCAGGTTTGTTTTCAGAGGTTATACCGAAGAGCCTTTGCCGGCGTTGTTGAACATCAATGGAATGAAGTTTTACAGATTGTACTTGGAGCCTGCAATGAATATGAAACTTACCATAAATGAAAAGAAAAATAAGTTCGAGGTAAAAGATGCTCCAATGACCAATCGTTGGTATTCTATTGTCAATCCGCAGGGAATAGAAGACAATGATGTGTTTTTGTCGCGTTTGGATAATTGGGCGTTGAATAATCCTGAGGATATTTTTTCTCCCGATATTATGTCTTCGTATTTGGCACATCAGTGGGATTATGACGCATTGTACAAGCATCTTAACGTATTAAAAGGTAAGGCAACGAAGTGTTATTATTATTTTCACTTGCGTAAAAGAGAAGAGGAGTTGAGTAAAACTGCTATTGGCAAACAGGTGGTAAAGATAACTGGTAAAAGCGTTGAGGGAAAGACTGCGGATTTAAGCAAGATAATACGCAAAAACAAATATACGTTGATAGATTTTTGGGCATCGTGGTGCAGCGAATGCAGAGACAATACTCCTAAACTTGCTGCCATATATGATGTGTATAAAGATAAAGGCTTTGGAATTTATACCGTTTCGTTGGACGATAACGCCAAAGAATGGAAGCAAGCCGTCAAGGAAGACAATATAACTTGGGATAATGTCTGTGATTTCAAGAAATGGGAATCCGCTCCTGTTAAAGATTATATGATTACTGCCATACCCGACAATGTCTTGGTCGATGAAAACGGAATTATCGTTGCACGCAATTTGACTACAAATCAGATTAGACAAAAACTTGGTGAGTTTTTGGATTACCAAGGTTACACGATAAATGGTTCGATAAAGGGTATCAATGAGGGAATAGTTAAATTGGATATTCTTTTGGAGAATGGCAAAAAAGAATCATACACCACACGCATAAAGAACAGTAGATTTGTTTTTTCGGGAACGGTAGATAAAACCTGTATGGGTATGATAACATTGCCGATGAAAGACGGAGTCTTGTCATTCTTTATGGGTAATGACAACATAACAATAAACGGCGATAAAAAGAATCTTGCCAATGTTTCTATAAAAGGTTCCAAAGTTCAGAACGACTTTGTGGATATAGCAGCTTCTTGCAACAGAAACAAAAATCCTATGCAGGCTTTAAGTGATTATGTCCGTATTCACCCAAACAGTATTTATTCTCCGTTTATCATAAGCAACTATTTGTATCCTTATATGTCTGAGGAAGACAGAACGGCAGCCGTTAATGCTTTGGACGGTCAGGCAAAGACGATGTATCAATACCATCTGTTGAAAACTCAAATCGATGGCGAACAAGCCGCCAAAGATGAGCAGAGTGGTAAAGCCAAAGATTTTACATTAAAGGATTTGAATAAAGATGATATAAACCTTTATTCCATATTACCTCACAATGAATACACATTAGTTATCTTTTGGGCGTCGTGGGATAATATTTCAAGAAATCGTAATTTGGATTATGTGAGATTATACAACAATTACAAAGGTAAAAACAAATTCAATGTAGTTGCTGTATCTTTGGACGATAGTTTTACTGCTTGGGAAAATGCGGTCAAGACTGACGGAATGAATAAGTTTTATAATTTATCCGATTTGAGACGTTGGTCTTCGAGTGTGGTACGTCTTTATAATTTGAAGTCTATTCCTGCAAATGTTTTGTTGGATAAGCAAGGCAATATACTTGGAGAGAATTTGTCGGTCAATGAGATAATAGATATTATCCATAATTAAAAACATATTTTTACGTAGGGCAATCTTTTGATAAGATATAAGAACACAGAAAAGTAACATAACAATAATATAGAACATATTCGATTTAATCAAACTTAAATTGTTAAACTTAAACAATATTGTGATGACAGACTTAAAGTTAGAAAAATTCAAGATGACTGTTTGGAAAACATTGTGGAGTTATCTTTCCATAGCAATTGGTATTACGCTGTACGTTATTGCATGGACAATATTTTTGATACCTAATCACATTGTCGGTGGCGGTGTTGTCGGTGTGGCTTCAATTGTATATATCATTACGGGTATTCCTGTGGGTATAACGAACTTTGTTATCAACGCTGTTTTGTTTTGTTTCGGATTTTATTTCTTAGGAAAGAAATTCGCAATAAACAATATCTATGGTATCGTTGTTACATCTTTGATATTTTTGTTAATGCAGCAAATATTGGTTATACAAGACATTCCGGCGTTGGTTAAATTGGGTAATGCAGCCAAAGGTGGTTTGGATCCTGCAATATGTTCTATTCTCGGCGGTGTTGTATCTGGAATAGGTATTGGTATCGTTCTTTCCAACGGTGGCAATTCGGGAGGAAGCGATGTTATTGCGTTAATATTGAATAAATATTATAATGTATCGTTAGGAACAGTTATTATGATTGTCGATGCAGTCGTTATTTGTTCTTCAATAATAATTCCGGGCAATGATATTACGGAAATCATTTATGGCTTTTTGATGCTGGTAACATTTACTTTCTCGATAGACTATATTATTGACGGACGAAAGCAGACTTATAAGATTTTGGTTTTCTCAAAGAAAAATACCGAGATTGCCGATTTGATTGGCAACAAGATAAAAAGAGGAGTAACATTCTTAAAAGCTACCGGTTGGTATAGCAAGCAGGATACGGATATTCTTATGGTTGTTGTGCATAAAAGCGAGAAAGTGCAAATTATGCACTACATAAAAACGATAGACCCGGAAGCTTTTATGACGGTTGAAAAAACCGAAGGCGTGTTCGGTAAGAATTTCGATGCGTTAAAGAAATAAAAATCCACAAGGTTGCAAGAACATTTGCCACATATTAGAAAATCGAAGTGTAAGAGGGCGGTTGGAACGCATTTTTTGCACTTCAATTTTCTTTTGTCTTATTGCCTGTTTGTTATTATAATCGTTTTGTTTTTTTCTTGCAATAAGACCACAACTCCAAGCGATAAGGCAAAAAAGATTTTCAAATATAACGAAAGTGCAGGTATTTCCACTCTTGACCCTGCATTTGCGAAAGACCAAGCATTAATATGGGCTTGCAATCAACTATATAACGGTCTTGTACAGTTAGATGATGATTTGAATATCATACCTTGCATTGCCAAATCGTGGCAGATAAGCGAAGACAAAAAGACTTACACTTTTTTCTTGCGTGATGACGTTTATTTTCATAATGACAAATGCTTCTCAAAGCCTCGTAAGGTAACGGCAAATGACTTTGTTTATTCGTTCAACCGTATCTTGGACGAAAAGGTAGCATCGCCCGGTGCGTGGATATTTGAACATATTAAAATAATCACTGATACTGATTCGTTAGTGTTTAACACTAATTCACTAATTATTGACACTAATTTTTCAGTTAGTGATAAAAAATCTTTAAACAATAATACTAAGTCCTCAACTGATAGAACCAAGTCTTTAAGTAATGATAAAAACTCTCCAATTAATAATAAAATTTCGTCAAAAGGCAAATTAAAATATTCGTTTTTTGCGAAAGATGATACGACTTTTGTTATAGAGTTGAAAGAAGCTTTTGCTCCTTTTTTGGGATTATTGACTATGCCATACGCATACGTTGTGCCGAAAGAGGCTGTGGAGTTCTATGGAGCGGATTTTCGTAAAAATCCTGTCGGCACGGGGGCTTTTCGCTTCAAGTTTTGGAAAGAGGGCGTGAAACTTGTATTTGTTAAAAACGAAAACTACTTTGAAAAAGACGATAGTGGCAAGCCGTTACCTTATTTGGACGCTGTCAATATTTCGTTTATTGTTGATAAACAGAGTGTGTTTTTGGAATTTGTCAAGGGTAATATAGATTTCTTGTCGGGTATAGACCCAAATTACAAAGACGAAATTCTTACTCGTAAGGGAACTTTGCAGCCAAAGTATAAAGACAAAATCAATCTTTTAACGCAGCCGTATTTGAATACCGAATATTTTGGTTTTTATATGGATAATTCCGAAACTAATCCATTAAACAATAAACTTATTCGGCAGGCTATCAATTATGGTTTCGATAGAAAGAAGATGATAAAGTATTTGCGAAACAACGTAGGCATTGCAGGGGAGAATGGTATTGTGCCGCCGTCGTTATTGGCTGTGGATTTGCAGAGCAGGGGTTATGAATACAATCCGCAGAAAGCAAAAGAATTGTTAATCAAGTCCGGTTATTATAAGACCAAACCCACAATCACTCTTTCGACAACGAGTGCTTATTTGGATTTGTGTAAATATATTCAGCAGCAATTGGGATTGTTGGGAATGAATGTCAAGTTGGAGATAGTGCCGCCCGCAGAACTAAGAGAGCGTATGGCTCATGGAAAAACTCTTTGGTTTCGTGGTTCGTGGATTGCCGATTATCCTGATGCGGAGAACTATCTTTCTCTTTTCTATTCCAAGAATTTTGCTCCGATGGGACCCAATTACACTCATTTTTCAAATAAAAAATATGATTTTCTTTACGAGCAAAGTATCAAGGAGACTAACGAAACCAAGAGAAGAGAGTTGTATAAACAGATGAATGATATAATAATCGAGCAAAGCCCTGTCGTTGTCTTGTATTACGATGAGGTGCTGCGTTTTACACAAAAAACAATACACGGACTTTCTTCCAATGCAATGAATCTCTTAACACTGAAAAAAGTTCGTAAGGATTGATATCTTTTCTTCTGTTGTATAAGAATTTTGTGGTATGATTTGCCGCTATATGTCAATTGAATTTATTAACATCTGTTTCTTTGATAGATTTCTTTTGTTATAAGACCTTTCATCGCCTCACTTTTGTTATTTGCCAGTTTAGAAAAAATCCAATGATTTACGCCTAACGAATTATATGTTGTGGAGTATGCCTGCACGAATTCCCAACCTCTTTCCGATAGGAAATTTGCTGCATCAATTATACTCACAAATTTAATGTCATTGCCAAATACATCAACAAGTTTGTGGTCGTCTTTCAAATTTCCACAAGAGGAATATACTTGACTATCACCAAAATCAAATACAATCTTCAACCCTGCCGAGAATCCCTTTTCCGAAGCAATTATTTCGCAAAAAAACTTTTTCATTTTTGTTGTTTGTGATTATATAACTTTTATTATTATCAATAGAGCCAATACTTTTATATGTATTGTTCTAAACAAAGTAATTTATTCTTTTATCCAAATATTCTCTATCTCGCCTATATACATTGTATGCAATCCTATTTTTCGTTCTTTGTACCAATCCGAGATATCTTTCGGTAAAGATTTTGCGTCAAATTCTTGACAGTAAATCTTTTTTGCTTCTATTATTATCTTGCTTTCTTTGAATGTCGGGTTGTCATTGTCCGTAAGTATTGGCGTTAGGTTTGTTTTGCTTACTTTATCTTCTTCTCTTCCCGAGTGGGAACCCAAATAAGCCAAATCTTTTCGGAAATTTTCATTGAAAAACTCCACGGTAAAGAATTCATTTTTGTCCAAAAACTCTTTGGTATAGCGGGAAGAGGAAACATATACGGTAACAATGGGTTTATTCCACAAAATTCCGAAACTTCCCCATGAAATTGTCATTGTATTCCACTTTTCTTTTGTGCCGGAGGTTACCAATGCCCAATCTTTGTCAAACATTTTGAATGTATTGTCTTTTATCTCTGTGGCGGATATGCGTTGAAATCCCATTTGCCGCAAACTTTTTCTTGTTTCCATAATCTGTTGTGCGTTTGAATTATAAGTGATACCAATTATAAAAAACATTGCCAAAGCAAATGTCGTAAATATTTTCTGTGTTTTGTAAAAATTCATATCGTTAAAAAAACGCAGAAATCAAGGTTTTAGTATCTTTTTAACATTAAAACCAAACTCAAAAATATATTTGCTAAAAATAAAAAGGATTTTTATGAAATTAGTGTTGAATATAATTTTACGGATGTTAAACATTAATTTATTAATGTTTAACACTAATTTGACGATTTGAGGTATTGGAAAATCAATAGTGAGATTTACAAAATTTATGTCAAATCTTTTCGAATTGTTATCATTGGTAGAGTTGTGTTAAACACAAAAGCAATGGAAACAAAAAAGACCGAGTCAAAAATTCTCGGTCTTCTTATTTGTGTTTTCTGTAATCGATTATCTTATTCTTTCAGAATATTCTGCGGTACGTGTATCAACTTTTATTCTTTCACCTTCGTTGATAAACAAAGGAACACGGATTGTTGCGCCTGTATCAACCGTTGCGTCTTTCATAGCATTGGTTGCAGTGTTACCTTTAACACCAGGTTCGGTATAAGTAACTGTCATCTCAACAAATGCAGGCAATTCACAAGTCAATGGTGTCTCCGTGTCGGCATGAACAATCATTTCCACTGCCTGACCTTCCATAAGAAATTGAGGAGCGTTGATTATATCCTCTTGTATCGTAACTTCTTCCCAAGTCTCGGAGTGCATAAAATGATAGCCCAAATCGTCTTTGTAAGAAAATGTATATGGTCTTCTTTCTATTCTTGCAGTCTCTATTCTCGTTCCGGAAGGGAATGTATGCTCAATCGTTCTTCCTGTCTTGAAAGATTTCAAAGTTGTACGTACAAAAGCACTGCCTTTTCCCGGTTTAACGTGTAAAAAATCAACAACGGTAAGTAAATCACCGTTCATTTCAATGCAAAGTCCTTTCTTAATGTCAGCTGTTGTTGCCATAAAATGATTTTTGTTTTAATTATTATTTATTTTCTTTATCAATACCTTTTTCCAAGTACTCAATCTTAGTTTTCAAAATATCATTCTCTTGTTTCGTTTCATTATATAATCTGCCGAAATACGAAGCTTTTAACATCGAAGCCACCATCTTCAAAATGGCAATAACTATCAACGAAATAGCTGTGATTTCAAACGCAGGCTTCTTGAAGATATAAACTGCAAAGATTACAACAATGGCAATCATTGCGAGAATGTCTAAAATTTTTGATAAACTAAGTTTATTCATCTCTTATAAAAAGTATAATATGGAGTTGCAAAGTTACAATTATTTTTTTAATCCTCCAAAGTTTTTCATATTTTCGCCTTACAACGGCTGTTAAAAATCTAATTTTTGTGGTAACTTTTTCTACGACTAAGTGAAAAAACGTTTAATTTCCTTAAACTTTTTATTTATAAACAAATATTTTCTTATCTTTGCAGGCTGAAAGAAGTATGTAATACGCAAATACGACAACAAAGATATGAAAAAGATATTTTTTGCCTTGATAATGTTCATCAGTGTTTGTTCTTATTGTCAGAATACCAAATACCTTGATGATGCCAAATTAACAAAATTCGCAGAAGATTTAACAAAACTTCCTTTTACCGAAAGAGACGTTATCCATAAAGCAATAGCCTTGTTTGAATCCCAGTTCAAAGACGATAAACAATGTGCCGACTGGGCTTATCAATTACTTTATTATTATCACGAACTTTCTTGCGAAGACAAAACCAATACTCTTCATGTTCATTGGTCTGATGAACAAATCCGTGCATTGAGAATAAACGATATAGAGGTTATCGGCGGTATTCGCAGCGGAATGAAATCCTTTGAAAAAGAATACGGAAAATACGGTTACCGTGTTCGTTCGTACGAAGATACTTCTTATGCAGTGGAAGTGCAACCTGGATTTTTGTTTGACAAATTAGAGAAATATCTTACTGACGATTATCGGTTTTATCGCTCTCGTTGGATAAAAGAACACGATTATCCTGCCGATTGGCAATTGTTCCCTCCTTATTGGCACGCAAAACAAACCATAAGTACCAAAGAACTTATGGCTCGTATTCAATGGCGTGATGAATTGTTGGACAGAGTGAAAGATTTTTCAAGAAACGATTTGGTTACACGCGAGATTGAAGAACTTTGTTTCATTGTTACCAAAGGTTTGGAGAATACAAGTATTTACGATGACAAAGGTGTGATAAAGAAAGAATACAAAGACGCTTTGCAAACATATTACCGCGCCCATACCGAGACTGTTTGGGGTAAGTATATGACCGAATTTGTACATCGTTTGGCTTTGAACAAATATCGTTTCTCCAACGATATAGATAAATGGGTTTTAAGCCAACTTTTCCCTGAGGGCAGAAAAAACATCGACCCGCTTCTGAAATACGAAGACATTCTTATAGATAATTTAATGGATTAATACAAAATCAGTGTTAAACATCGTTTTACCGATGTTTAACACTATTTTACCGGTGTTTAATACTGATTTGATAATGTTTAACACTGATTTTGCAGTATCACATATTGGTTTAATCAAGTTATGTAGAATAACATTGTTTTTATGAAAGAAAATCACAAAATACATATTGAAAATATGAAAAAAATAATCCTTTCGTTACTTGCATTGATTTGTTGTTATGGTGTCAATGCTCAGAAAAATATTACGTTGGAAGACATTTGGCAGAATTATACATTCCGCCTTAAAGGTATAAGTGAGATACGTTCAATGGCAGATGGCGAGCGGTATTGCATACTTACCCGCAGCGGTATTGAACAATACGAGTACAAAAGCGGTAAGAAAATCGGTTATTTGGTTGATTTCTCAACTCTTTCGTTGGACAAAAACAGTGTTGTGTTCGATTATGCCATAAGTAAGGATAATCAGAAAATACTTTTGGCTGCCAATCCCGAATACATTTATCGTCGTTCCTACATTGCCGATTACTATATCTACAATATCAAAGACAAAAGCGTTATCAAGTTGAGAAAAAACAAGGTTAGATTGGCGGAGTTTTCTCCAAAGGCAGACAAGGTCGCTTTCGTTATGGATAACAATCTTTATGTTACGGATTTGAACACTATGACCGAAAAGCAGATAACTTTTGACGGCAAGAAAAATCAAGTCATCAACGGAACTACCGATTGGGTGTATGAAGAAGAGTTTGCAATAACAAAAGGCTTTTATTGGAGTAACAATGGCGAAGAAATCGCTTACTACCGTTTTGATGAATCTAATGTTAAGGAATATACCATACCTTTTTATTTGGTCGATTCCATTTATCCGAACAACTACACTTACAAATACCCTAAGGCAGGCGAGGATAATTCTTTTGTAGATATATATGTATATAATTTGGCGGAGGGAAAGGCAAAAAGAATTAATATCGAAGACCATAACGATATTTATTTGCCTCGTATGTCTTGGACGAAAAACGATAATGAGTTATGCTACACTTGGATGAACAGACATCAGAACGAATTGAAGTTGTATTTGGTCGATACCAAGAAAATGCAAAGCGAAAACATTTGGACTGACAAAGACGACTGCTATATTGAAGAACCCGATTACGTTTATTTCCTTAACGATAAGCAAAACGCCATTGTCAAGAGCGAAAGAAACGGTTTTATGAATTTGTATCTGTTGAATATAAAGACCAAGCAATTAACCCCGATAACCAAAGGTAATTACGATGTAACCGAATTGTGTTATGTCGATGAGAAAGACAAGTGCTTATACTTTATTGCGGCAAGCACATACTCATATAATAGAGAGTTATTCAAGGTAAATCTGAATGGCAAGAAACTCGAACAGATTTCCGACAAAAACAAAATAGGTACATACACTGCCGCATTTTCCGACAACGGTAAGTATTACATCTGTTCCTATTCCGATGCTTCCACGCCAACCGTTTATACAATCAACGACAACAAAGGCAAAACTCTTGTAACATTGGAAGACAACAAAACATTGAAAGACCAATTGGCCGACTACAACGTACCTAACAAAGAGTTCGGCAGTTTCGTTACCACGTTGGGCGACACGCTGCATTACTGGATTTTGAAACCGCAGAACTTTAATGCCAACAAGAAATACCCTGTTTTGTTCTATGTTTATGGCGGACCCGGAAGCCAAGAGGTTTTGAACTCACAGGCTCGCTTCTACGATTATATGTGGTTCAGATATTTGACACAAAAAGGCTATATCGTTGCTTGTGTCGATGGCAGAGGCACTGGCAAAAGAGGTGCAGCCTTCAAGAAATGCACTTACCTTAACCTTGGCGACAAAGAATGTACCGACCAAATCGAGAGTGCCAAATATTTCGGCTCATTGCCGTACATCGATAAAGACAGAATAGGAATTTTCGGTTGGAGTTACGGCGGTTATATGTCTTCTTTGTGTATTACAAGGGGACACGAGTACTTCAAGACCGCAATCGCAGTTGCTCCCGTTACCAATTGGAGAACATACGACAACGTATATACCGAGAGATTTATGCGTACTCCTAAGGAAAACGCAGACGGTTACGACAAGAACTGCCCTATAAACTTTGCAGACCAACTTGAAGGCAACTATCTTCTGATTCACGGCAGTGCGGACGACAACGTTCATTTGCAAAACACGATGAAATTCACCGACGCCTTAATCAAGAACAATAAACAGTTCCTTCAATTCACTTATCCCGATAAAAATCACTCTATATACGGAGGCAATGTTCGTTATCACTTGTATCAGATGATGACAAACTTCTTGGATAAAAATTTGTAACGGATTAATGTTTGATAATAATGTAATGTAAAGTTTTTTGTTTAATCTTAACCGAAGCGACAAGAGACTTTACATTATTTTTTTGATAAAACGATTTATTGAGATGTATCAGGAATTTTTGCAATACAACAAGGATAATTCTCTTTTCAATATTAAAACCGATAAGATATTACTTGCCGTCAGCGGCGGCGTCGATTCGATGGTTATGGCGGATTTGTTTGCTCGTCTTGGCTGCAACTACGCCGTTGCACACTGCAATTTTCATCTTCGTGGCGAAGAATCCGACAGAGATGAGCAGTTTGTAACCGACTATGCGACCAAAAACAATATCCCATTGTTCAAACAGTCTTTCGATACCTATTCTTATATGTCCGAAAACAAAAAGAGTTTGGAGATGTCCGCAAGGGATTTGCGTTATGAGTGGTTTGACAAAGTTATGGCGGAAAACGGATTTACTCTTTTGGCAACGGCTCATCACGGCGACGACAGTGCCGAAACTTTTCTTATCAACCTTTTGCGTGGAACGGGTATTGCGGGACTGCACGGCATACTTCCCAAGAGCAATAAAATTATCCGTCCTATGCTTTTCACATATAGAAGCAAGATTGTCGAGTATTCAAAAAAACATAACATCTCTTACGTTGAGGATTCCACCAACAGCGACAACAAATTCACACGTAACAAAATTCGTAACGAAATCGTGCCGTTGCTTAGGGAAATATCGCCCAACTACGAGACCATTATCCGTAAGGACATCGAACGTTTGAGACAGACCGAGCAGGTATTCAGAACCGTTATCGACAAAACCAAACAAGAACTGCTTATAAACAATAACGGCGTTATTGAGATAGAGTTGGAAAAACTCAAAAAACTGTCGCCATTGCACATATATCTCTATGAAATCTTTTCGGAATACGGTTTCAATGAAACCAATATCAATTCAATAGGTAAGGCATTGGAAGAGGGGACGGCTTCGGGGACGCAGTTTTACAGTGAGAAATATCGTCTGATTATCGACAGAAAGCATTTGCTTATCGCACAAAGAGATGACGGCAACGCAACAAAGCAAGACTATACGTTGAGTGCCTATCAAACCAATCTGACTTTGCCTTTGAGAATGCACTGTGAGATTTTGCGAGACTTGAATTTTATCAAGATACCAAAGAGTAAGAATATAGCGATGTTCGATTACGATTTGTTGCAGTTTCCTTTAACTATAAGACACTGGAAACAGGGCGACTTGTTCTTCCCTTTCGGACTGAGAGGTAAGCAGAAACTGTCGGATTTCTTCACCCGTAATAAATATTCTCTTTTGGATAAAGAGAGACAATGGCTGCTGTGCAGCGGCAAAGACATCATCTGGGTTATGGGCGAACGCATCGACGACAGATACCGCATAACCAACAAAACCAAAACAATATTCAAAATTGAATTGGATTAAGAGTGCATCCACTCGATTTTTGCTCTAAATCTCCGTGCTTCGCACATATTTCTTTTGTGCTTCCTGCACGGGGGTGCGTAGTTGCACAGTCAATAGTCCTGTCAGAAACGACGTAAATAAATGAAAGGAGAAATAAACTTTTTCGTCCTAAAAATTTGTCAGTTTATTAAAACTTTATACCTTTGCATCAGTTAAACGAATTGAAACAATGACCAAAACAATCGCAAATATCACAAGCAAAAACCTAACAGCCTTATTCGGTTCTCCGTGTAGGGGGGGGGGAAAAAAGGGCAAAAACGTTTCTTTTTGTAAGCGATTTGATAATACATAATATATAATAAGGTATGCAGATGAACTTTTAATGAGTTCGTCTGTATATTTTTTTATCTGCCTTTCGGCGGTAAGAAATATGTTTTTATGTAGCGAAAAAATGATTTTTAATATTAGAGATTTATGAATAACAGTTTGAATTTTATGTTTAATGGTTTGAGACTTTTGTGTAAAAAACTTATGTGGTTGTCTAAAAATCACAAGCGGCTGTCCAAAACGCACAGAAACGATGTTTTGGATTGTACAACTCAAATGTCGTGGATTGTACAACTCAAAGGCTCTGAGTTGTACAACTCGCAATGACGTTTCTGTGTGTTTTGGACGAAAGTTCGGCTTATTTGGACGAAAACTTCAATTATTTTGACACGAATTTGGGACTGATAAATAGAAAATTCAAACATATAAACAGAAAATCAGGACTAATAAATAAGAAATTAAATCAATTAACAAAAATAAATATGAATAAGCAGTTGAAAACAGCCAAATTCAGAAAGATTAATTTGAATTTGAAACACGTGTAAAAGGAATAATTATTAATAAATAAAAAAGAACGTAGATGAAAATAAAAATTTTAACAACCATTCTCCTTTGTTTGGGCATAGGTCTGTCGGCAGTGGGGCAGAATTTGGACATAAACGGAGTTAAGACATTGGCGCAACAAGGAGATTCAGAGGCGCAGTGCGACCTTGGACTGTGCTATTATAACGGCGAGGGCGTTCGGCAGGATTATGAACGTGCAGCGTATTGGTGGGGGAAAGCGGCAGAACAAGGAGACCAATATGGGCAGTATAACTTCGGACTGTGCTATTATAACGGCGAGGGCGTTCGACAGGATTATGAACGTGCGGCGCATTGGTGGAGTAAAGCGGCAGAACAAGGAGATTTAGAGTCGATGTACAACCTCGGACTGTGCTGTTATAATGGCGATGGTGTTCGGCAGGATTATGAACGTGCGGCGTATTGGTGGAGTAAAGCGGCAAAACAAGGACACGTAGATTCGATGAACAATCTTGGTCTGTGCTATGATTATGGACATGGCGTAGAGAAGAGTAAAGCTCAAGCGATTTATTGGTACAAAAAAGCGGCAGAACACGGAAGCAAAGAGTCGCAAGATAATTTAAGGAGCGAAGGTATAAGTTGGTAGCCGGCAATTAACCGAGAAAAGTCAGCCGAATAAACGGCGGACTTTTTGTTTTTGTAAAGTAGGGACTTAAAAGCAAAGGGGGTGATTAACAACACAGCGAGGGACGGATTGAAAAATCCGTCCCTCGCTGTTTATTTACTTGATAACCTCCGTGTTTCTATATATTATATATGTGTAGTTGTGGTTGTGGCGGTTGATTTTAGTCATTAATGCGTCCAAGAAACTCGGTTTTATCGTTGTTTCGTAGGTCAGGTGAGGGAAGTATTGTTGCATATTCTTTACTCTTTTGTCCAAATCGGTCTCTTGGGCAAACACAACAAAGGCCGGTTCGTAGTTCATATTCCATTTGTTTATATCGATAGTGTCGGAAATATAGTTGAGTTGTTTGCAGTCTTGGACGGCATAGGTGCGTGGCATATGTTCCCAATCGCGGTGCGGCGTGTCCTCATAAACAAAAGTCTTGACATCGGGACGGTATTTGTACATATAAGTCATGGTCTCCACGCGGGAACGTTTCGAATAGTGAAACGTAACGGGAACAAGCATTATGGTGTTGATAACAATAGAGATAATGATGCAGGTGTGGACGGTTTTTCGCCATTTGGAATTAAATGATTTTGTGTAAAAGGCATTGCAACCTATTATTCCCAAAAGAACGATAAAGGGTATTATCGGGAAAATAAATCTCTCTTGTTTGTTGGGGAAGATGCTGTGGAAGAATAGGAAACAGAACGAAGGAAGAAACAAAAACAATTGTTTGTATCCGTAAAAGAAGCCGAACATCAACAGAACGCTGACAGGCGGAACCAACACACCGAGCAGCACGCCGAAGTATTTGAAAAAGCCGCCTTGCGGATACTGTCCCGAGTGCGTCAGATTGTAGGCGAAGTATTCCTGCATCTCGGCAAAAGGTTTGTGCCAGATGAAAATGTCAGATATTTGAGTAATGGAGAAGACAACAATGACGGCGAGCGACCAGATAACGGCGTTTTTCCATTGTTTGTAGATAAGCATCGCAAGACCGAAGCCGCCGATAAAGAACAGAACCTGAAAGCGGAAAGCGACAGCCAAGCCCATAACGGCACCGCTGAGAATAACGTCTTTAACTCTCGGCTCTTTGTTGCGGATATAAAGCCATGTACTCCAAACAAGCAGCGGCATACAGACTGTTTCAACCAAATTTCTTACGCTAAGCCACGGCATACACCAAAGCAAAGATAAAATCCACGCCGTTATATTGGCGGGTTTCTTGTCGTTGGTAATGCGAAAAACAATCTTATGTGAGAAATAAATAGTCAGCAATGAGAACAAAGCGTGTATTAATCTTACGAAATACATCTGTATATCCAAACTCTCGATACCAATAAACGCCAAGCCTTTGAACAGGAAAAACATCAACAACGGGTAAGTAAAGGAATGCCCTTGCGGAACAGAGTTCAGCCAGCCTTGAAAGTCCCATCCGCTTGCCCAAGAACGTGATGTTTCGATGATAAGAAAATGGTCGTCGTGCATACCATAGCCTTTGGCAAACAAAACACTAAGCATTCTAACCAAGAACGCAACGATGATTATCAGCGTTAGCGGATGTTTTTCGTAATAAAGTTTCAACGTCTTCATCTTCTTTGTTGGTGTTATATGGTTTATTGTCGTTATTGTTTGTTAAAAATTATTGTTGAGGTGTTGCGGGTCTATTGATGTGAGTGATTAGTGAAACAGTGTGAGTGATTGGAAAAATAGTGTTAAACATTAATTTTGCGGTAAGTGATAAGAGTGTCGGAGTAGGGTTTTTTGTAAAAAAATAAGATACTGTCCCGTTTGTTTTGGGACAGCATCTTTTGTTTATTTCAATAGACAAACAAACGTTGTTTTTAATGATGTTCGTTTGTTATTTGGCATAATTTACAGCACGGGTTTCGCGGATAACGGTAACTTTGATCATACCCGGGAATACCATTTCCGTTTGAATTTTCTTTGATAAGTCAATAGAAAGTTGGTTAGCCTCGGTGTCGCTAATCTTATCGGCTGCAACGATGACACGCAACTCTCTTCCGGCTTGAATAGCGTAAGTTTTGACAACGCCATTGTAACTCATAGCCATATCTTCCAATTTGTTCAAACGATTGATATAGGCCTCAACGACCTCACGTCTTGCACCAGGTCTTGCACCCGAAATGGCATCACACACTTGAACGATAGGAGCATAAAGACTTGTCATTTCTATCTCGTCATGGTGAGCACCTATGGCGTTGCAGATTTCAGCCTTTTCTTTGAATTTCTCTGCCATCTTCATACCGTGAATTGCGTGTGGTAGTTCCGGTTCGTCGTCAGGTACTTTGCCTATATCGTGTAGCAGTCCGGCACGTTTGGCAATCTTAGGGTTCAATCCCAATTCGGCAGCCATAGTTGCACAAAGGTTGGCAACTTCGCGAGAGTGTTGTAAAAGGTTTTGTCCGTAAGAAGAACGGAATTTCATTTTACCGACCATACGAACCAATTCGTGATGCAGATTGACAATACCCAAATCTATACAAGTTCTCTTGCCGACTTCCATAACCTCTTGCTCAACTTGTTTCTTGGTTTTGGCAACAACTTCTTCGATTCTTGCAGGGTGGATTCTGCCGTCGGTAACCAATTTATGCAAAGCCAAACGGGCAGTCTCTCTTCTTATAGGGTCGAAGCAGGAAAGCAATATGGCGTCAGGTGAATCGTCGATAATGATTTCAACACCCGTTAGGTTCTCCAAAGTGCGTATGTTTCTTCCTTCTCTACCAATGATACGGCCTTTGATTTCTTCGTTCTCCAAATTGAAAACGGATACGGTGTTTTCTATTGCCGTTTCGGCAGCCGTTCTTTGTATGGATTCGATAACGATTTTCTTGGCTTGTTGGTTGGCAGTCATCTTGGCTTCTTCGACGATTTCCATTATTTTGCCCATAGCATCGGAGCGTGCTTCTTCGGTAAGAGTCTCTATAAGTTGCGACTTGGCTTCTTCGGCGGAAAGTCCTGCGATTTGTTCCAATTTAACCAAACTTTCTTGATAAGTTTTCTCTACTTCTTGTTGGCGTTCGGCTAATTTGTCGGCTTGTCTTTTGAGTGTTTCTTTTGCGTTATTCACTTCGGCGTTCTTTCTTTTCAGTTCTTCGACTTCTTTGTTGAACGCTTGTTCTTTTTGACGCAGTTTTTGTTCGTTTTGAATAACTTTGTTGGTTCTTTCGCGGCATTCTTTTTCGTTGTCGGCTTTCATTTGCAAGAATTTTTCTTTTGCTTGCAAAATCTTCTCTTTTTTGATGATTTCAGCCTTGTCTTCCGCTTCTTTGATTAAATCCTGACTCTTTTTTAAGAGTTTTTCTCGCATCTTGGTGGTTGCTAAGAGTATTCCGATACCACAAAATGCAATTGCAATAATTATGTATAATGCTATATTCATTATGTTGTTTTGTTTTACCAAACTTTTTTGAAGTTTAAGTTCGTAAAACTTATGTTGAAAAAGAAAAAGACCGCATCCGAGCAAAGAGCATTGGAGTATCTGCAAAACTCCTATATGAAGGTTTTGGGTTTTAAACGGTATCAAGTTTCCGCCGCTTGTCCAAAGACAAGACCCATACGAATGTATGAATTGGGGCCTGCTTTACTCCGCCAAATGCACCCGTTTCTGTATTATTACTGTTGAGTTTGCGAACTGTTACTCTCGCAAAACGAATGCAGCCTTATATTGATATGTATGTCAAAAAACTTTTCTTTCTTGTCAATCAGTTATCAATATTTTCTTTGGTGATATAGTCTTCTATACTTATTAACTTATCTTGTATCTGTTCCAATTCAGCAATATGTTTTATCTTTCTTTCGTTTCTCAGAGCAGTTACCATAGTCTCCAACAGCGTCATTGCCAATAAATCCTGCTTATCTGTGGAGAATATATCCTTAGTTGCATATTTTTGTACAGATTGTTCAATAGTCTGTCCCGCAAGACGAAAAATCTCCTCGTCTTCTTTCTGCACTCTTACCTTATATGGACGTTGCAAAATCTCAATCTTTATTGTCAAACTATTGTCCGTCATCCTTTGAAATAATTGAAATACTTCTATTAATCTTTTTCAACAAATCGTTTATCAAAACTTTCGTGTCAAAATCGTTTGAATTGTTAGTTATTATATTTGTTAAATTATTTATTTGTTTATCTCGTTTTAATCTATCAATCTCCAATGTCAAGTCTTTGATTTGAGTTTTCAGGCTTTCAATCTCCTCATCTTTTTTCTTTAAGTTATGTTGAAGGTTGTGTTTGTCTGCAACCAATTTCTTTACGCTGACTTCAATGCCCTCAATCACACTATTTATATCTCTACGCTCCATATCCATTCCTTCCGACTCCGAAACCGACTCAACTTATCACATCGCAAAGTTAATATATTTTTTCAAAATAACTATGCTTTGATGAAAATTTTATTACATCGGCAGGTTGTGTCCCATTTTTTCTTTCTTGGTTTTAAGATAGTTTATATCGTATTCGTTAGGCTCGATAACGATAGGTACCGTCTCCACAATCTTGATGTCAAATCCTTCCAAGCCTATTCGTTTTTGAGGATTGTTGGTCATCAAGCGTATTCTTGTTGCGTTCATATCCCTTAGTATCTGAGCCCCTATGCCGTAGTTTCTTTCGTCAGCCTTAAATCCAAGAGCCAAATTCGCTTGAACGGTGTCCATGCCCTCATCTTGCAATTTGTAGGCTTGCAATTTATTTACTAAACCTATACCTCTGCCCTCTTGATTCATATAAACAATCATACCCTTGCCTTCTTTCTCTATGTTCTGCATTGCTTGGTGCAGTTGGTCGCCACAATCACAACGCATAGAGCCGAAAATATCTCCCGTAGCACAGCATGAATGAACTCTGACAAGTATCGGCTCGTCTTTTTCCCACTCGCCTTTCTTTATGACAAGATGTGTCATTCCGTCATTCTTTTGTGTGTATGCAATCAAGCGGAAATGTCCCCACTTTGTCGGAAAATCAACTTCATCGTGCTTTTCTATCAATGTTTCGTGCTTCAATCTATACGCTATCAAGTCCTCAATGGAAATTATCTTCAAATCATGTTCTTTTGCGAACTTCATCAAAAACGGCAATCTCGCCATTGTGCCGTCGTCGTCCATAATCTCCATTAACGCTCCCACAGGATAAAGACCCGCAAGACGGCATAAATCAACCGCAGCTTCCGTATGTCCTGCACGTTTCAATACACCTTCGTCTTGTGCATACAAAGGATTGATGTGTCCGGGTCTGCCAAAATCCAAAGGTTTTGCGTTAGGATTGGCCAAATGCTTTATAGTCTCGCATCTATCGTGAGTGGAAACTCCCGTAGAGCAGCCCTCCAATTTATCGATGGTTACCGTAAAAGGAGTACCCAACATAGATGTGTTGTCCGTAACTTGATGCGGTAAATCCAATTCCTTGCAACGCGATATCGTTATAGGTGTGCATAACACTCCGCGAGCGTTTTTCAACATAAAATTAACTTTATCGGGAGTTATCTTCTCAGCCGCAATAATCAAATCGCCTTCATTTTCCCTATCTTGATCATCGACAACTATCACAAACTTACCTTGTTTTATATCTTCTATTGCTTCTTCTATTGTATTCAATGTAGTTTCCATTGCAGTTTCCAAATCTTAAACTTTAAGTTTCCTTACTAAATTATTTTGCAAAATTAATAAAACTTTGTATCTTTGCAAACTTAAAATTGAAAAAAGTACAAAACTAACTGAATTTAATGAGTGTATTCCATATAATAACGCAAGGTATTTTGTTTGGCTTGACATTGTCATTGATGATAGGCCCGGCGTTCTTCAAACTTATTCAAACGAGCATATCGCAGGGCTTTCGTTCGGGAGCGCACTTGGTATTGGGCGTATCGTTGAGCGACATAATCATGGTGTTCGTTGCGTGGTATGGTTTGTCAAGTATATTCAACGACTGCTCCACCCGAAAAATCGTTTCCCTTATTGGCGGTATCGTTATCATAAGTTTTGGAATTTATACTGCAACACGCCGTCATATAACCCCAAAGTCCCCAAAAACCATTATCAACAGCGCAAAATTCCGCTTGAAATACTTGGGACAAGGCTTTCTATTCAATATTGTCAATCCCGGTACTTGGTTGTTTTGGCTTATTCCAATAGGACTTGCCAATGTTTATGACAAAAGAAGCGAGCAGATAATCTTTCTTGCGTCCATTCTTTTTACCAATTTCTGTATGGATACCATAAAATGTGCGATAAGCAACGAGTTGAAGAAATTTATGACCGACAACGTTATAACAATCATCAACCGTGTCGTTGGTTCAATCCTTATTGCCTTTGGTCTTTATCTTGCCATTGTCGCTTTTCTTCCCGACAATATCGGTATTTTGAATGATTTGCCATAAGCCTGTCTTTTGATTTTTCTTGTTTTTATTTGAATATTTTTCATTATTCTTTTGACTTTATCTCCGTGATTTGAGTACGAATTTCAGTATAACGCCGCAAAAATTAAGGCGGACAAATACGAAATTAAGGCTATCTTGTATATAATCAAAGATGTAATATGTTTAATTAAAAGCATCATATAATAATTAGAGGTATTAAATAAATAATAGGGGACATTAAATAAATAGTTACGGACACTGATTAAATAATTACTCATATTGAATATGTGGTTATCGATATTAAATAAATAGTTAAGGACGCGGGATAGATAATTGAGGATATTAAAAATGCGTGTGTGAATATGGAACAGTGGATTGAAAGGAAAAAATTAAATATATTCGTAGGGCGAAAATACAATTGAAAAGTTTTGATTGAAAATCCAAAGAATTGTTGTAATTTTGCAGGCATAAGAACGAAAAAGATAATTTTAAACAATATAATATTATGTTCGCAAAAGAAACTTATGTGCAAAGGCGCAAACAACTTATGAAAGATATGAATAGCGGCTTGGTTCTTATGGTTGGAAACTCGGACGTGGCTTTCAATTATCAGGCAAATACATATTCTTTCAGACAAGATTCAACATTCAGATACTTCTTCGGTTATGATTTGCAAGGCTTGGTCGGTGTTATCGACGTGGAGTCGGGCGATGAGTACTTGTTCGGTGAAGAAGTTGATATGGACGATATCATTTGGACAGGTCCCGTGCCGACATTGTCGCAAAGAGCAAAAGGTATCGGTGTAAAGCATAGCGGAACGATAAAGGATTTGCGTGCTTTGATAGACAAAGCGGTGTTTGGTGGAAGAAAGGTTCATTTTGTTCCTGCGTACAGAAGAGAGAATGTTGAGTTTATTGCAGATTTGTTGCATATCGATAGTGAGTATATATCGGCGTACGTTTCGGTGGAACTTATCGCTGCGTGTGTTAAGCAACGTTCGATAAAGTCAGATGAGGAAATCGCAGAAATAGAAAAAGCAATCTCGACGGCATACGATATGCACACGACTATGATGCACATGGCTGCAAAGGTCGGTACATACGAATATCAGATAGCAGGAACGATGGAGGGTATTGCTCTTGCTGGCGGCGGTCCCGTATCTTTTCCAATCATATTGACAACTCACGGAGAAATACTTCACGGACACGACCACAGTTTGAAAATCAAAAAAGGCAGAATGATTGTTTCGGACGCAGGTTGTGAGAATGCAATGGGCTATTGTTCGGATATAACCCGTTCGGTGCCTGTCGGAGGCAAATTTGACGAAAGACAAAGGGCGATATATCAAGCAGTGTTGGACGCACAATTGTTGGTGTTTGATTTGTGTAAGCCGAATGTGAAGTATTCGGACGTTCATAAGGCAGCAGTTGCGAAATTGGGCGAGGGATTGAAGGCAATAGGCTTGATGAAAGGTGATATACACGAAGCGGTAGAGCAAGGAGCGATGGGAATGTTTATGCCTCACGGTTTGGGACATATGATGGGCTTGGACGTTCATGATATGGAGAACTACGGAGAGAATTACGTGGGCTATGATAAGAAGAATGTTCGCTCGACGCAGTTCGGATTGGCATCGCTTCGATTGGGGAGAGAGTTGAAGCAAGGATTTGTTATCACGGACGAGCCCGGCTGTTACTTCGTGCCTGCATTGATAGACCAGTGGAGAGCAGAAAAGAAGTGCGAGGCATTTATCAATTACGCAGAAGTAGAGAAGTTCAAAGACTTTGGAGGTATCCGTATCGAAGACGATGTATTGATTACAAAGAATGGTTGCCGTTTGCTTGGCAAACCGATACCTAAGACAATCCAAGAAGTTGAAAATGAAATGGCGTTATAAGCCAAAGCAACTGTGATGAAGAAAATTTTTATGTATATATTATTGGGCGTGGTTTGTTATGAACTCAACGCCCAATTTGTTTATGAAAACAGAGTATATTCGCCGTTGATAAAAACCGTTACTCTAAAAAAAGCCGACAGACTCAATGAAGAACCGGTTATATATCTTAACAAAGGAGAGCATTTGCTTTTGGAGTTTGACGATTTAAGAGAAGAAACTTTGCGGTATGAATATACATTGGTGCATTGCAACAGCGATTGGACGCAAAGCGGCTTGCAAAGTGATATGTATATAGAGGGATTTGAGGTGCAGCCGATAGAACATTACGCCAATTCGTTTAATACCTTGCAACGCTATGTTCATTATTCGCAGAGCATTCCTTCAAGTGATATGCACATAATAAAGAGCGGTAACTATATCATTAAAGTCTTTGTCGAGGGAAATTCCGATGATGTTATCTTCACTCGAAGAATGTATGTGGTGGAAGACAAAACCAATATAGAATTAGAGGTAAAGCCGTCGAGTGTCGCTTCTCTTTTGAGAACTCATCAGGAAGTCAATGTAAGAGTAAGCGGAAAGAATGGTGAGTTTTTCTCTTCTCCCGACACGTATATGAAAGTTAAGGTTATGCAAAACGGTAACGACAACACTGCTCACACATTAAAGTTGCGAGGAATGTCGGGCGAGAAGATAGATTATTCTTTTGATGATGCCAATCAGTTTTGTGCAGGCAATGAGTTTCGTTTTTTTGATATAACTTCATTGCGTAGAAGGTCGCAAAATGTCGAACGATTCGATTTTATAAATAATGAAAACCAAGTATATTTAAGGGAAGAGCGTTTGAAAAATCGATTGCCGTATTCGTACGACAAGGATTTGAACGGAGCGTTTTTTATTCGCAATGAATACGACGACAATGCCGCCACAACGAGCGATTATGCGTGGGTTCATTTCACATATCCCGCTGCTCAGACTTTGGAGGGAGCGTATTATGTTGTCGGTCAGATGAACGATTGGCGATGCAACGTACAATCGCAGATGTGGTACGATAGTGGCAAATATCGGTTGGCGTTGTATTTGAAACAAGGCTATTACAATTATCAGATAGTGTTAAAACACGGCAATGATACCACTGTTCTGACCAATACCACCGAAGGAGATTTTTCCGAAACCAATAACAGATATTCCGTTATGGTTTATTACCATAATTTTTCCGATGATTACGATGAAATCATAGGTTATTATTCTTTGGAATATAATCGTTAAACGACAACTTATACACAATATTACGATTTAACTAAATAACCTCAAATTAGTATTAAACATCAGTGAAATAATGTCTCACACTATTTCACTGATGTTTAACACTGATTTTGTGAAAATACATTCAAGAAATTTTATATTATTTACTGACTTTGTTTCTGTTCTCAATAGCACCAATACAAGGGGGGTCTAAACGGTAAGTTCCGAAAATATCATACGGAACGGTGCTGTTGTAAATACCGTTGCCCTTGCCGATAGCAGGAGAGGAGTCTTGCAAATGCAAATCATTCTCGCTGACGTTTTCAAACAAAGGGTCTTGATTGAAGATACAATCTTTAATGTTTTGGTTGTTGTTTTTCAAAACGGCGGATTTGATTAAACAATGGTCGAAAGAGTAATTGCTGCCAAGATTTTTCAATAAATCCAACTCAACTTCGTCTTCGTACATCGAACCATAGATTATGGTGTTATGAAAATCGCATTTCTCGATTTTTCTTTCCTGAACGTTTCCGTCGGTAGCCTCATACCAATCGTTTAATATCAAAACGGCGTCTGTTCTTGTTTTGCCGAAAGACCAATAATTGGCAAATGTGCAGCCGATAAACTCATAGCGTCCCCCCATAGAGGCGGCAACGCAATAAGAGCCGCAATTCTGAACCAATAAATTCTCGGCGTAAATATCCGCTCCCCTTGCATACAAACCGATAGAGGAACAGTTTTCTATTCTTGTGTTTTTCAGTTCCACGGTGTGATTGTTATTAACGCAGGTGTCAGCCAATAAACCGATGGTTGCATTCTTTATAACGACGTTTTCTAACACATTGTCCTTACTTCCCGACCACAGCCAAATCTTTCCCCATTGGCCGGGAATATCTGAATATCTGTCTTGGGTACGCAATGATTGGAAAACAACGGGATTGGTTGTCGTGCCGTTGGCTTTTAACGTTCCGCCGCTATAAACCCAAAAATCGGCATTGTTGCCTAAATGTATTAATGTGTTTTCTTCCAAATTCAATGTGTAAGCACTATCCACAACGCAAGTGCCTATTATTACGTGTGGCTTATCTTTCTTCCACGTTATGTAGTTACCACTCACGCTTACGCCTTGCTCTTCTCCGCCTTCGTTTGCAAGACAATAAGGTATTTTACTCTCACCAATGTTCAGTGTATGCGTAGGTTTGTGATAGTATGCGTCTTGTCCGTAAGCCGTCAAGAGTACCGATTGCATTTTTCCGTTGAAAGCAAAAAGCACGGAGTCTTCAATCAAAAGAGGATTGCTCGTGTTGTTGGCGTCAAGTTCGATACGGACAAAGATAAATATGGAGTCTTTTGCGCCGATTACCACATCCTTTGCAACTATTGAAGTATCGCCATCGACATTAAGCCGAAAGAAAGAACTTTGGCCACTGCCTAAGGTTATATAATCAAGTTTTATGGGTTCGTTTTCGGGATTGAAAACATGGATTTGTTTGGTTACGCTTCCGATTGTTGTGAATATTGTATCGAAAGCAAGAGTGTCTGTTGAGAATTGTAAATTGATTTTGTCGGAAGAAGAATATTTCTCCTCGTTAGTGCAACAAATGAAATTCATAGCACAAATCAATGCGGCGAATATTATTGTTAAAACCCTTTTTTTCATAAAATAATTATTATATCTTTGCAAAATTAAATTAAAAAAACGATATAACATTTAATCATCACTATGAAAAATCAAATTACCTCGATTATTTTTATTTTCTTTTGCATCGGAAATCTTTTTGCACAAAATAAAATTACTGCAACCTTAATTGACAAAGATTCTAAGCAACCGGTTGAATTTGCTTCCATTGCTCTAAAAGCCAACTCCTCAAAAGGAGTTATGTCTGACGACAACGGTCGTTTTACCATAAAGACAAAAAACAGTAAAGATTCATTGTACATTATGCACATGGCATATCTTTATAAGGTTGTAGCTGTAAAGGACATTAAAGACGAAATAAAACTTACTCCTATCAAAACTACGCTTGATACTGTAAATGTTAGCGGTCTTGGACCGAAGGGAATATTAAATCTTGCGTTGAAAAAAGTAAAGAAAAACTTTTATCAGTCGGATTTTGCCATTCAAGCGGATTCGTATATGTATAAAAAAGAAAACAAACAATTTGTAAATTTATCTTACGAACGTGCTATGTGGCGTGTTGTTCCAACTATTTTTCTTAAACTCTTTGTTCCTCACGAACGTATAATTGTTCTATCCAATAATGATTCGCTTCGGAGATTTTTTGAGTTTGATTGGGACGATATAATTTGTTATTATGATATTGCCGTGTTGAATAACAAATGGTATAGGAAGTCTATAAAACAGCGAAACGATGATTATACAATGAAAATCATTATGCAGGATTCTATTGAGACAGGTTACATTATTACGCAGACTGAAAAAAATGATACCCTTTATGCACAAAGCAATAGCAATCCTATAAAAGAAATCAAATATTATATTCAAGCCGATGATTTCTCGATACAAAAGATTGAAGCGAGGTTAATAAATATCAAAACAGCAAAAAAAGGCGAAAAAGACAAGAAAAAGCGTATCACTTCTTGGACTACCACCGTTCAATTCTCAAAATATAATAACAAATACTATCTTTCAAATTGTTTTTCAAAGGTAAATTATTTCTTTACTAAAAAACCTATGGATAAATACGAAGAAAAAGTTATCTTTGAAGCCGTAGAGTTTTATGAAAATGCACCGGGCTTTTATGATGGCAAAACCACAAAAACCATTAAACCTATAAAGGATTTGGTACGTTCTGATGTTTTTAGGAGTTTTATTAGATAGTTTTATTTTTAGGATATTCAGGAAAACTAAACCACAAAAGAATTAAAAGACGACAGTCCGACAAAAATTTTTGTCGGACTGTCGTTTATAGGTTATAGTGATTAATAAAATAATTACTGAAACCAATTTGCTAATCATTATAACCAATTTATTAATCATTAACACTGATTTCTTAGTAATAGTTATTGCTAAAAATAAACGTCTCTTCCGCCTTTTTCTATATTGTCAAGGTTTTCTTTTATCTTAGGAACTAATTGTTTTTGGTCGTATTGTTCTATCATCTGCTTAATCATAGCCATTCCTTTGCGTTTGGTGTCTTCGTGTGCGAAGTCTTCCAAATATTCCTTGAAAGTAAATAAAGCGTTTGGCAGACAATACTGTTTGATAAGACCCGGTTTAGCCAAATCCATGAAGTCTTCGCCAACACGACCTTTACGATAACAACCCGTACAAAACGAAGGGACATAACCTTCGTCGATAAAAGAATTTATAACTTCCTCCATTTCTCGGTGGTCGCCCAATTCAAATTGCGAACCTGTACTTTTCTCTTCCGAATATGCACCGGGGTTGGTTTTTGAGCCGGCGGAAATTTGAGAAATACCGTAATTGATAAGAGTGTTTCTCATATCGGAGTTTTCTCTTGTGGAAAGAATCATTCCGGTATAAGGTAGAGCGATACGGATAATGGCAACAAGTTTTTTGAAATCCTCATCGCTTACAGGGTGTGGCACGTTCTGAGCGTCGGGAGCCCCAACGGCAGGCTCCAATCTCGGAATACTTACCGTATGCGGGCCGCAGCCATAACAATCTTCCAAATGCTTGGCGTGTTCCATAATACCCAAAACCTCAAACCTGTAATCCGTTAATCCGAACAACGCACCGATACCCACATCATTGATACCGCCTTCCTGAGCCCTATCCATAACGGTCAGACGATACTCATAATCGGCTTTTGGTGTGCCGACAGGGTGAAAACGTTTGTATTCGATAGGGTCGTAAGTCTCTTGGAAACATACATATGTACCAATCTTTTCTTCGTGTAAGCGGGCAAAATCCTTGACTTCCATAGGAGCCAACTCAACATTGATTCTACGAATATAGTTTTCGATGACACTGCCGTTTGGCTTGATGAGATTTTCTCTGACGGCGTAAGTGGTTCGTATTGCTTGGCACATATAATCCGTACCGTTCTTATTGTTTTCTCCACAAATCAAAAGAACACGTTTATGTCCCTGACGCAACAATGCACGTGTTTCTTGTTCGATTTCTTCCATAGTAAGGATTTTTCGTTTTATCAAATGATTGTCCTTACGAAACGAACAATAAGTGCAGTTGTTCATACAAACATTGCCGGTATAGATAGGAGCAAAAAGAACCAAGCGTTTGCCGTAAATTTCTTCCTTTACAAGATGTGCAGTGTGCATTATCTTTTCTATTTGACAAGAATCATTAACGCAAAGCAATGTTGCAACATCTTCAAGGTTCAAGCCATGTAATTTTAAGGCTTTGTTCAAAATTTCGTTTAACTCGTGATCGCTCGGAGCTTGCCTGTCAAGCAAACCATATAACTTATCCCTATCGATAAAAACCTTGTTTCTGTCTTGTAAATTCATATCGTTTTGTTTTTATATATTAATCCTGAAATTTAATTACATTCCACTTTTGTCAGAAGGCACTTGACTTCAACGCCCTCCAATCTTCCCAATTTGCCTGTAAGAGAATTGATATTGTTTGTTGAGGTTTCTATTATGATGTTAATAATATGTACGCCGTTATTTCTTAAAGGCAGGCCGTTTCGTGAAAGTATGTATTCGCTGTAAGCGGAAAGCAGGTTATTTACTTGCTTTGCAGCGGTAATATCGTAGATAACGATATTGATTATACCGATTCTCTTTTCCATCAGTATTGCTTTTGAATTAGAATTACAAATAATTTTTCATTGCAAACGAGTTGAGGTCGTCTTGTATCTTTCCCAAGTCCTTTGCTCTGAATTAACGGTTGCAAAATTAGTGATAAATTTTCAAAGCAAAGAAATAAATCTCGTTAAAGTTGAAATAAAACAATAGGGGAGTGGTAAGAAAAAAAACTATTGCACAAAAGAAAAAAATAATCAGTGATATTAGAAAATTAATGTTTAACATTAGCAAATTAGTGTTAAACATTAATCAAATAGTGTTAAACACTAATTTTGTGATATGAGATAAGAATTTTTGTTTAAGTAACAGCGATGTTTTTATATATGATAATGATGCTTTTTCAATTGATAAGAATAAAAAATAAAAAGGCGACAAATAAATGATGTCGCCTTAAAAATTTCATTAAAATCTTGAAAAATTATTTTGCAACAATATTGATGATTTTACCTTTGACAAAAATTATTTTCATAATCTGTTTGCCTTCCAAATGAGCCGCCAACTCAGGCAGAAGAACCACTTCGCTTTCTATTTCTTTAACGTCCTTATCCAAAGAATAGGAAACAAAAGCACGAGTCTTGCCGTTGATAGAAACAGGATACTTGTAATCGGTGTCAATCAACATTTTTTCATCAAAAACAGGGAACTGTGCGTAAGTGATAGTGTCTTCGTGTCCCAAAAGTTGCCAAAGTTCTTCCGCAATATGGGGTGCAAAAGGAGCGATAAGCACACAAAGAGGCTCAACAATATCTCTCTTGTGGCATTTTCTCTCGGTAAGGAAATTTGTTATAATCATAAATTCCGAAACGCAGGTATTCAAAGAAAATCTTTCTATGTCGTCTTCGATTTTCTTGATAGTGCGGTGAAGAATTTTCATCTCCTCATGGTCAGGTGCGTCGTTGGTAACGCATAAGCCTTCTTCGTTGCAGTAAAGTCTCCAAAACTTTTTCATAAAACGCGAAACACCTTCTATTCCTTGCACGTCCCAAGGTTTGGACTGCTCGATAGGGCCAAGAAACATCTCATACAAACGAAGAGTGTCCGCACCGTATTTTTCAATCAAGGCATCAGGGTTGATAACATTGTAAAGACTTTTGCTCATCTTCTCAACCTCAAAGCCGCAAATGTATTTTCCCTCTTCCAATATAAATTCAGCGTCCTTAAACTCCTCACGCCACTGTCGAAGTCCTTCGATATTGACTTCGTTACCGTTTTCAATCAAAGAAATATCAATATGAATGGCGTCTGTTTCGTATTCGTCTTTCAGGTTAAAGGAAACATATTTGTTTTCTCCCTTGATACGATATACAAAAGAGCTTTTGCCTTGAATCATTCCCTGATTAACTAAACGTTGATAAGGTTCGTCTTTGCATATAGCACCTATATCAAACAGGAATTTGGTAATAAATCTTGAATAAAGCAAATGACCTGTCGCGTGTTCCGCTCCACCAACGTATAAATCAACATTCTGCCAATAATCATTAGCTTCCTTATCCACAAGAGCCGTATCGCAATTCGGACTCATATATCGAAGTGAGTAAGCATTGGAGCCTGCAAATCCCGGCATGGTATTGGTTTCGTAAGGATAGCCTTCGGCGGTATGCCAATTGTTGGCACGAGCCAATGGCGGCTCACCCGTTTCGGTTGGTAGGAACTTATCGATTTCGGGTAACATAAGCGGCAAATCTTCTTCGCTTAAAGTGTATGGAATGCCGTCTTTGTAATACACAGGGAACGGTTCGCCCCAATATCTTTGCCTTGAAAAAATGGCATCACGCAAACGGTAATTGGTTGTGCCGTATCCCAAATTATGTTCTTCTATATATTTTATAGCGGAAGTGATAGCGTCTTTTACATCTAAGCCGTTAAGAAAACCGCTATTGATAATTTTGCCGTTTTTAGCGTCTTTGCTTTCTTTCCAAGTGTAAGTGTTGGATTCTTCTTCGCCTTCGGGTAAAACAACTTGTACAATAGGTAACATAAATCGTTTTGCAAAAGCAAAATCTCGTGAATCGTGAGCAGGAACAGCCATAATCGCTCCCGTACCATAGCCCATAAGAACATAGTCGCTTACATACACCGGAATTTGTTTCTTAGTCAAAGGATTGATTGCATATCCTCCTGTAAAGATACCCGATACGATTTTTGTTTCTGACGTTCTCTCCAATTCGGATTTATGTTTTGCGGCTTCAACGTATCGTTTTACTTCGTTTTCGTAGTTTTTCGTTACAATCTTATTAACTAACGGGTGTTCGGGAGATAATACCATAAAAGTAACACCAAAAATCGTATCGGCACGGGTGGTAAATACTTCCAAAAGGTCATTATCCTTGTTTGACAATGTAAAATTGACAACGCAGCCCTTTGATTTTCCTATCCAATATCGTTGAATTTCTTTTATGCTGTCGCTCCATTGAACATTGTCTAATCCGTCCAACAATCTTTCCGCATAGGCTGTTATTCTTAAAGACCATTGTTGCATTGGTTTTCTCTCGACAGGATAACCGCCCCTTACACTAACGCCATTTACCACCTCATCATTGGCAAGCACCGTGCCTAATTTCGGACACCAATTCACCATTGAATTTGATAAATACGCCAATCGGTAATTCATCAGCACATCCGATTTTTCTTTTTCGTCGAAAGAAGCCCATTGCTCAGCCGTAAAATCAAGTTTTTTTGTGCAGGCAACATTCAAATCTTTCGCCTTGCCTTGTTCAAAAGCCTCCACAAGTTCTTCGATAGGGCGTGCAGAATTGCAGTCATAACAATAATAAGAGTTAAACAACTTGATAAAAGTCCATTGTGTCCATTTGTAATACTGAGCATCGCAAGTGCGGACTTCTCTATCCCAATCGTAAGACAGACCTATCAAATCCAATTGTTTTTTATAGCGTTCGATATTTGTTTGAGTGGTTATGGCAGGGTGTTGTCCCGTTTGGATAGCGTATTGTTCGGCAGGAAGACCGTAAGCATCGAAACCCATAGGGTGCAATACGTTAAAACCTTTCAATCTCTTGTATCTCGAAAAAATATCTGAGGCAATATATCCCAAAGGATGTCCGACATGCAAACCGGCTCCCGAAGGATAAGGGAACATATCCAAGACATAATACTTAGGTTTGCTCTCGTTAATCTCTACCTTGAAAGTGCGGTTTGTTTTCCAGTATTGCTGCCACTTTCTTTCAATATCATTAAAATTATATTCCACGTTATATATTGTTTAAGACTGTTAATTATTGTACATATATAATAAGAGGTTGCAAAATTACGAAAAAAAACTTTGTCGCCAAAAAATAAGAAAACAAATAGCGTCAATAAAACATAAAAGCGTATAAAAAATTTCTATAATAAGTATTCAAAAAATTAATATCACAAACTGTGAAATTAGTGTTAAACATTAGCAAAACAGTGTTAAACATTATTTCACTGATGTTAAACACTATTTTTGGTATATCATTGATGATGATTATCAATATTATATTTAATTTTGTGAGTTTTTATGTAATTTTGCATTTGTAACGATAAACGATAAGGAATTGTAGAAAAATGAAAGTGGCAATAATAGGCGGCGGAGCGGCAGGAATGTTTTTGGCAATAAATCTTAAAGAAATAAATCGCAAAATTGACGTAACTGTTTTTGAAAAGTCAAACAGATTACTCTCCAAACTCGAAGTGTCGGGAGGAGGACGTTGCAATTGTACAAATACATTTCAATATGTAAAAGATTTATCAAAGGTTTATCCGAGAGGGGCAAGAACGATAAGCAAACTATTCAATACCTTTTCGTATTCCGATGCCTACGCTTGGTTTGAGGCTCACGGAGTAAGATTAAAAGTAGAGGACAACGGCAGAGTATTTCCCATAACGGACGATTCACATACCATAATAAATATGTTCGTCAATCTCGCAAAGAAATATAATGTAAAGATAAAGACTTCATACGCCATAAACTCCTTGTCGGAACTTGGCGATTTTGATTGTATCGCCATAACAACGGGAGGTATGTTGCATAATAAAAACAATGTATCCGTTGTAGGGAATGATTTATTGAATAAACCCTTGCCGTCATTGTTTTCTTTTAGGTGCGAAAACAAAAACCTGACATCATTATCGGGTACAAGCATCAAAGATGTTACGGCAGCGATTACAAAGACCAAGTTCAAGGTAACGGACGATGTGCTTTTGACTCATAGAGGGCTTAGCGGTCCTTGTATATTAAAGTTATCGTCTTTTGGTGCTAAGGTTTTGAATGAAAGAGATTATAAATTTTCGTTACTTATGAATTGGGTGAGTAGTAAGGACGAAGAAGTTTTGTGTAATATTAAACAATCCGTCAAAGATAATGGCAATAAACTTATCACTAATCAAAATCCGTTTTCCTTACCGCAACGTTTTTGGGAGTATATTCTAAGAAAAACAATGCCCAATCGTATGGATATAAAGTGGAAGAATATTACACAAAAGGAGATTAACCGAATTATTAACGCTCTTTGCAATGACGAAATTACGATAAGCGGCAGAATTACGGGTAAAGACGAGTTTGTTACCTGTGGAGGAATTTCTTTGAACGGGGTAGATTTGAATACGATGAGTTTGAAAAACGATAAAAGGTTGTTTTTTGCCGGTGAGGTGTTAGATATAGACGGTGTTACGGGAGGATATAATTTTCAAGCGGCTTGGACTACGGCTTTTGTCGCGGCAAAAGGAATTGCAAGCAGTATGGAGGATTAAAATCAACGGATTTGTAAAAATTTTGATATGCTTTGCTTTATCGTATGCAAAAAAATTGTAATTTTGCACGAAGTTTAGGAAAATGAATTTAACATAAATAATAACGTTTTTTAATAAGAATAAAATTTTATGGCAAGAGTTAGAGCTTTCAAGGGACTTCGTCCTCCTGTTGAAATAGTAGAGAAATTGGCTTCTCGTCCATACGATGTTATGAACTCGGAAGAAGCAAGAGAAGAAGCAAAAGGTAATCCTTATTCATTACTTCACGTTACCAAAGCCGAAATAGATTTGGCTCCGGGTACAGCGGACAACGCTCCTGAGGTGTTTGAGAAAGTTGTCGAGAACTACAACAATTTCAAAAAACAAGGTTGGTTGGTTCAAGACAGTGAGCCAAAACTATACATCTATGCTCAGACTATGGACGGCAGAACTCAATACGGTATAGTTGGTTGTACTCACGTTGATGATTACTTCAACGGAATTATCAAGAAACACGAATTGACCCGTAAGGATAAAGAAGACGGCAGAATGGTTCATGTCAATATCACTAACGCTAATGTTGAGCCTGTTTTCTTTGCTTATCCGGATAACAACGAAATAGACGAAATCGTTAATAGCGTTGTAAAGAATGAAAAACCTATCTACGATTTTGTTGCTAAGGAAGACGGTTTCGGTCATACATTTTGGGTAATCAACGACCAAGCAAAAGTAAAACGTTTGGAAGAAATATTTGCTAACGATATCAAATATCTTTATGTTGCCGACGGTCATCATCGTACAGCCGCAGCAGCAAGAGTCGGACAGGAGAGAAGAGCAAAGAATCCTAATCACACGGGAGAAGAAGAATACAACTACTTTATGGCTGTCATATTCCCTGCGTCTCAATTGCATATCATAGATTACAACCGTGTTGTTAAGGATTTGAATGGCTTATCGGAAGAAGATTTCATCAAAGCCGTTGAACAGACATTCACTGTTGAGAAAATGGGTAAGGATAATTACGCTCCTGCTAAATTACACGAGTATTCTATGTACTTAAACGGAGAATGGTATCGCTTGACTGCAAAACAAGGTACATACGATGCAAACGACCCTATCGGAGTTTTGGACGTAAGCATCTTGTCAAACAATGTTTTGGACAAAGTTTTAGGCATTAAAGATTTGAGAACTGACAAGCGTATCGATTTCGTAGGAGGTATTCGTGGTCTTGGCGAATTGAAACGCAGAGTTGATAGCGGCGAGATGAAAGTTGCGTTTGCTTTATACCCTGTTTCGATGAACCAATTAATGGAAATCGCCGATACCGGTAATATTATGCCGCCTAAATCTACTTGGTTTGAACCTAAACTAAGAAGCGGTCTTGTAATACACGAATTGCAATAGTATTATAATAATTGAAAATGGTGGGGATAATAGTCTCCGCCATTTTTTTGGTTAATTGAAGAATTATGAAAAAGTTATTTTATCATCTTTTTGTTTTATCGGCTCTTGCCTTATGTTTCGTCGCTTGTGATAATGGTGGCGATGATTTTGATAAATGGGCATCTGATACAGTGCAAAAACCTTATACAAATACCGGAACAAATGTGATGATTGTTTTGGACGATAATGTATTGTGGAAAGCAAATAAGTTTTCGACCTGCTATGCCAAAATTCCGACAAACGATAATCCTCAGTGGTTCGATATATTGTTTATGGCAGAAGAAAATCAATTGACTTCATCGAGTGCATGTGCCGACAATTATTTGTTTGTCCATACGGATATGCCGCAAACAAAAGATTTTTGTTTTGATACAATCAAAACCTTTTCGACAGGATTGAAAATCATATATAGCGAGGGCAAACACGTCGAAGATGCTCACGTAACATACGAAATGTATCTTACAAATCCGAAAGGTACTCTTGCTATTACCCATAATGACGGTAAAAATATGAGTGGTGTTTTCGAGGGAACGATTACTAATATTATGAAATCAACTACTCACACTGTTAAAATAGTATTTAACAACGTCCCGATAAGTTTAGTAAAATAAAAACTGATATAAATTGAGAAATTACTTACAACTTTAATACAAATATTAAACAAATGACAATAAATTTTGTCTAAACTATTGAAGAGATTGATTTGATATTAAAAACAATTAAACTATACTAAAATGAAAAGGACAACAAAACATTTAAGACTATTGATTGCAATGGTGTTTTCAATGATGCTGTTCTCAAATGCGTGGGCTGTACCTGCATTTCCGAAAGCAGTAACCGTAAAGCAATCTAATGGAAAAGAATTAACTTATTTCATTTATGGCGACGAGCATGCCTCTTGGGCGAAAACGTTGGACGGATATATGATTATGCCGTTAGCCAATGGTGATTTTACTTACGCTATTGCCGATGAACAAGGCAATATGGTGCCTTCTCAAATACTTGCATGTAACAGCGATGTTCGTTCAGCGAAAGAAAAGAAGTTTGTTGCGTCTTTGGATAAGACTATTTTCTATTCCGTTGCTCAGACAAAAGAATTTGAAAGTAAGAGAGCGTTAAGAGATAGTAAGAATAAAACGCTCCCATTAAAGAAATTCACTACCGACAAACCTAAACTTCTTGTTGTATTGGTTAATTATAGCGATGTTGAGTTTGATAGCGATAACGCAGATAGATTTAAGCATCAAATACAAGATAGCAACTATACTCAATACGGTTATACGGGTTCTGTAAGAGATTATTTCGCTGACCAATCATTCGGAGAAATTGATCCGCAGTTTGTTGTCTATGGACCGATTACACTGCCTCGTACTCGTTCTTATTATGCTTCCAACGGCAATGCAAAAGCGTGGGAAATGGCTCGTGATGCCGTTAAGATAATAGATACAATGTACAGCGTCAATTTTACGGAATTTGATAACGATAATGACGGCTATGTCGATTTGGTACATGTTATTTATGCAGGTATAGGTTCCAATTCCACAAATCAAAAAGACTCACAGGTTTGGCCACACATGTTTTATTTTCAAGGTAACACCAATATCGACGGTAAAGGATTCTATCGTTATGCTTGTTCTTCCGAGACAAAATCTACCGGTTGGTATGGACAGTCAATGGACGGTATAGGTGCGGTATGCCACGAAATGGGACACGCTTTCGGTTTGCCCGATATGTATGCAACAAGCTACACGGACGCCATTACTCCGGGTTCATGGGACGTTATGGACGCAGGCTCATATAATAACGACTCAAAAACGCCTCCTTATTACTCAATGATAGAAAGAGATATGTTGGGTTGGGGTAATGTTGAGGATTTGACTAACGGTCAAAAAACTCTTTATCCTATTGCAGATAGCAACACAGCATATAAAATCCATTTGAATACCGATGAATACCTTATGTTCGAATATCGTAACCATGACAAATGGGACGCATATACTCCTGGCATAGGTATGATAGTTTGGCACGCAGATACAAGTAAATTTGTAAATTGGGAAAACTCAAACGATTTGAATAATGATCCTAACGACAGAGGTTATTTCATCGAATGTGCAGGAAGCGAAAGCAATTTGGAAAGTAAATCCACTCCATATCCTGGTAGTTTGAACAAAACGGATATTGATTATTTCTCATTGAAGAATGGAAACCAAGTCGAAGGTCATATAAACAATATTCATTATGCAGCAGATTCTTCAATAGTATTTACATTCACCAAGTCTTATGACGAGATTGATTTCGATTTATCTGTTTCCGATATTACAGCCAATACAATTACTGTTGTAGGTGCATTTACGAGCGACAAGGTTATGACGGACAAAGTCCTTCAATATAAAAAGACTTCATCAAATACATATAATACAGTTGATTTGACAGACAACAATGTTTCCTATGTACTCGGCAATTTGCAAAAGAATACTACTTACAATATCCGTTTGGGTGTAACGATAGAGGGTAAGACTTATTATAGTGCCGTTCAAACAATCACAACCTCATGTTATGACGGAGCGATAAGCACATTATCTTGGACGGAAAGTTTTGAAAGCGGTTTGAATTGTTGGACTGTTGAAAGTTCATCAAATGCTTCTTGGGAAAAAACAAAAACAGCAATGGGTGGATACATCTCTCCAAAGAAAGGTTCTTATATGGCTGCAATGAAATTCAATCAAGGTTATTCTACAAGATCTGCACGATTGGTTTCTCCGATGTTTGATTTGTCCGGTTACGAGTCGGCAAAGATTAATTTCTCGTATGCAATCTATTCAGGTGTAAGTAATCCTTTGACGATATATTACAGAACTTCTGAAACGGGTTCTTGGACGAAGATTTCGTCATATAGCAACACAGTTTCCGGTTCATCTGTTTCTTGGAAGAGTGTAAGTATTGATTTGCCTGATATCAACGGTTCTTATCAATTGTCATTTGTCGGACAAGACAATCAAGGTTACGGCGTTTGTTTGGACGGAATCACAATTACGGGTGTTAAATCTTCTTCTTTGGAAGATGCGGAAAATGGTGTAAATATCGCAATTATGCCTAACCCTGCAATGGGTGATGCAACATTGACATTGAACGGAATTACGGGAAATGTAACCGTTACTGTTACCGATGCAATGGGAAGACAGGTTATGGAAACTACTACGACTGACAGCCAAATCGTCCTTCCGACATCCACATTTGCAAGCGGCATTTATTATATCAAAGCAACCAATGGCGATTCGACACAGATAAAGAAATTTATCAAGAAATAGTTTTTTGTGAAAGACAAAGTTTTGATTTGATATAATTTTAATATATAGTTTTATTTTACAAGCGGACTAAGAAAAAAACTTAGTCCGCTTGTTGTTTATTTTCTTGTTTTTATTTGCCATAAAAATAATATCACAAATTAAAAAATTAGTGTTTAACACTAATTTATTAATGTCCCACACTAATTTGCTAATGTCTCACACTAATTTGCCGATGTTAAACATCGGTAAAATGCCAAGTGTTTTTCTTTATTTTTTTGCTATTATGAAAGAACAAAAAATTGATTTTTTCTTTTTTTTTGTTTTTCTGTGAAATTTTTGAAACAAATATGAAATTTTGGCGTAACACAATCATAAATTCTTTGCAAAAAAGGTTTTTTTTTGAAAATATCGGTCTTTTTTTGAAAAAATTTTAGGGGGGGGGGGAATGTAAGCCCACAAATGTTTTTCGTTAAAAGTCTGTCGATTTTTTTGAAAATTTTTTAGAAAAAGTTTTGTCAGTATTAAAAGTTTATATAATTTTGCCGCACAAAACTTGGAAGTTATAAATTATTAAAAGGAGATTTTGTTGTGAGATTTATTTCTACTAAAATAGAATTTTGTAAGGAAAAACCTTTCTCTGTGAATTTGCACGGGGGGGGGATTTTGAAATCGAGCAAAATCTTCTTTTATCTTTAATTATTTACGATGATGTTTTTTGATAAATTGAATGACGATTTGAGTAAGTCGGCAGCCAAGGCGACGTTGAATAGCGTCAGAGCATTGTCGCAACGCATTCCTGCAACCTTGACGGGGGGGGGGAATTCTAATTGTTCCTTAAACGGTTTTAAGGGTATATTCCTTGCGGTTGCGATTTTTTTTGCTCCTTTATATGCAAATGCTCATACCGACACAACCGTCTCTTTTGGTCGTCCTACCACCGTTTCCGACACTTCGGGTACAAATCAAGAAATTCGCAAAGAAGTTTATGTAGGTTTTCCTGTTTCGCGTACAGTATTGGATCTTAATTTTGGAGACAATGCCGAGCGTTTGTCAGAGATTGTTTCGTTTTTGACAGATGTTCAGCAGGACACCACCATCGAACTTACGGGTGTTTCTTTCCGTGGTTCTGCTTCGCCTGAGGGCGGTCCTAAGTTGAATCAAGGCTTGGCAAAGAAACGTCGTAATGCTTTGGAAAAATACATCCGTAGCCGTGTTGAGATTGCAGACAGTCTTATCACTCGCCACGAGGAGACCTATATTGCGTGGGATCGTCTTGCGGAGTTGGTCGAGGCTTCCGATATGCAGTACAAGGAAGATGTGTTACGCATTATAAGAGAGGTTCCCGAATTTACTTACGACAAACGTGGTGCATTGATAGACAGCCGTAAAAAACAACTGATGGATTTCAATTACGGCAGAACGTGGAATTATATGCTTGAAAACCTTTTCCCGCAAGTACGTTATGCAGGAATGATTTCAGTAACATCACGTCAGAAATCCGTTAAAGGTGTCGGCGATAATAATGACAATGGCAAATCTTCTGTCGTAGATTCGTTGGCAAATGGTGCAAACGGCGGCGACACTGTTTTGGTTACCGATACGCTTTATGTTCATGATACTTTATTTATGCAGAATTGCAGTCCTTTCTATGCTGCAATAAAAACCAATATGCTTTCCGATGTTTTGGCAGTACCTAATATCGGGGTTGAGTTCTATTTGGGAAACAATTTCTCACTTGGAGCCGATTATATGTATGGTTGGTGGAAGAGCGACAGACATAACCGTTATTGGCGTGTTTATGGTGGCGATGCTTTCGTACGTTATTGGTTTGGCAAGAAAGCCAAAGAAAAACCTCTTACCGGACACCATGTAGGTATATACGGACAGGCGTTTATCTACGACTTTGAATGGGGTGATAAAGGTTACCTTGGTGGCGAACCCGGTGGAACTATCTTGGATAACACCAATTATGCGGCAGGTTTGGAATACGGATACTCTTTGCCTGTTGCCCGCAGATTTAATATCGATTTTACTCTTGGTCTCGGCTATTGGGGAGGAAAATATTACGAATATATTCCTTTGGACGGCCACTATGTATGGCAGACTACCAAGGAGCGTCATTGGTTCGGTCCTACCAAGGCTGAAATTTCGTTGATTTGGCTTATTGGCAATGGTAATACCAACAAGATGAAAGGAGGTGAGAAATGAAAAGAATGATAACAAAACCATATAGTTTATTGCTTGCTGCTGTAACGATGTTGTTTGCTTCCTGTGAGCAGAAGGAGTTATGTTTTGATCACGACAGTCATGCTCCTACATCGGATGTGCGTATAGAGGTACAATACGAAAAAGAATGGCAATATACTTTCGCAGACGCAACCGATTGGGTTAATTATCCTTTCCAACAGTCTTTCGGTATGGCTTATGATGAGTTGCGTCCCGGTATTCCTGAGGGTTTGCGTGTGATGATTTCCAATACGGACGGAACTATCACAATGATGAATATTGCTCCTGAAAGAGAGGTTGTGAAGATGATTCCGGGAAATCACTCATTGCTATTCTATAATAATGATACGGAATATATTGAGTTTGATGAATTGCAATCCATATCGAGGGCAAGAGCAACCACGCGTACCCGTACTCGTGCTTCATATCTTGGCAATCCTTATATGGAGACTAAGGGTGAGACAACGGTTAATCAGCCCGATATGCTTTACGGTCATTATATAGAGTCTTACGACGTCGAGCGTTCTTTACAAACACAGATTTTGGACGTTAAGATGCAGCCTTTGGTGTTCAAATATTTGGTACGTTACGAGTTCGCTCATGGCTTGGAATACGTATCTTTGGCACGTGGCGCTCTTGCAGGTATGGCTTCATCGGTGTATATATATAACGGACATACGTCGTCGGATGCTGCAACGGTATTGTTTGACTGTACGGTAGAGGATTTCGGAACGCAGGCTGTTGTTCGTTCGTTTGGTGTGCCGGACTTCCCTAACAATCACTATGGTTCAAAATCAAGCGGCAAATATGGTTTGAATTTGGAAGTACGTTTGAAAAACGGTAAGATATTTTCGTTCAACTTTGATGTAACCGATCAGGTTATGGCTCAGCCGCAAGGAGGAGTTATAGTTGTCAAAGGCATTGAAATATCCGATGAAGACGGAAAAGAAGGTAGTTCGGGCTTCGGTGTAGATGTAGATGATTGGGGCGAATACGAGGACGTTGAACTTGACTTGTAAATTTTCTAAAAAGAAAATACCATTTAATTTATTATTGTTTAATTTAAAATTTTAATTAAAATGAAAAAAATTTTTTTAATCGGTTTAGCCGCAGCTGCTATGCTTTCGGCTTGTAACCAAGACAAGACATTGGAGAAGACTCAAAACACAAAGGCAATAGGCTTCTCAACATTCGTAGGAAAAAGCACACGTGGTGCTGACATCTCAACTGCAAACCTTGGAAACTTTTCATTGTATGGTTGGATGGGTACTGCACAGATTTTCGACAACCAAATGGTTGCTGGCGATGGTACATATTCTCCATTACAGTATTGGACTTCAGATCAGGTTTATAAATTTGAAGCTGTTTATCCACAAGTAGTAGAAGGTGGTAGTGTATCTATGGAGGCTGCAAAAAACGGTGGTACTATCACATTCACTAACGACACTGAAACAGATTTGTTATATGCAAAATCAGCAACTGTAAATTCAACTGCTACTGCTGACGTTGAAGGTATGCCAAAAGTTGGTTTAACTTTCAAACACTTATTATCACGTGTTAAATTTACTTTCAAAAACGCTTTCCCTGAGAACTCTCCTGTAACAATCAATGTTACTGATGTAGCACTTGCTGATGCTTACAAAAGCGGTTCTGTAACTCCAAATGCAGGTACTACTTGGACTACTACAACAGAAAAACTTCCTGCTATTGATTTCGCAGAAAATGCAAATCTTAACGGAATAGTTGCCGGTACCGGTAATGGTGATACTGACCACAAATACCTTATCCCTGCACAAGGTGCTAAATATACTTTAACATTTACAGTTGAGTTCATTCAAAATGGTGTTTCAAAGTTTTACAACCACTCTGTTGAAATCACTGATAACATGTTAATGGGTAAGAGCTACAACTACACTGCATCTCTTGACGCAACTAATATCAACCCAGATACTCAATTGAAACCAATTGAATTCCAACCAACTGTTGAAGAGTGGGAAGGTTTCGGTGAGGTTGTTATTCCTGAGGAATAATTAATTTATGCGTCGTAACCGATAATTAATTTATTTAGATGTTATAGACTAAATTTTGGCTGTAAGGGATTGAGTTCCCTTACAGTCGCTAACAGTCGGAGAAAAGAAAAATTAATAACACAGATAAATAAAATAATCTCTGACATTAAAAAAATAATCAAAGAAAAGAATTTAACGATTATAAATAACAAAACGATAAAAACGGATATGAATACTATGAAGAATAAAAACATTATCAAGGCAGGCGTTATGGCAATGCTTTTTGGAATGTTGGCTGTGTCTTGCAATGACGACGAGATGCTCGAAAAAAGAAGTTTGGAGCAGCCTTGTGATTATATTTGTTTTGGTGTTGCTCCCGACAATAATATGCAGAAGAGCGGGGCGGCTTATGGCAGCGATAACGGACGCACTACAAATCGTTTTGTTTTGCGTTCAAAGAATTCCAAAGACACTCTTTGCGTGCGTACCATTGTTTCCGACGGAATAAATCTTTCTCGCTCCGACAAGCCTATAACACGCGGCAACCCTGTCAATAATGATAACTTTTACAATAAATTCAAGGTTTTCGCTTATAGATACGTTGGTAGTGGCAGCAGTGAGTATGTAGAAAACTTTTTTATGAACGAGAATGCGACGAAAAACGGCGATGTTTATAAAACTGACCATACATATTATTGGCCGGGTGCGGATTATATATTTGACTTCTACGCTTATGCTCCTGCCGATGCTCCTGTCTCCGCTCCGACCGATACCAAAAGCAAGATTCTTTCATATACCGTTCCTGACAATGCAACGGAGCAAAAGGACATTGTCGTTGCTTCAAGACCACAGGTCGGCGGCGACCATAATGCTTCTGTCAATCTTCAATTCAAGCATATCTGCACGGCAGTCCGTTTTGTTGTAGGCAGTCAGATGCAACCCGGACAAATCAAAAGTGTGGCTATAAAAGGAGTAAAGAACAGCGGTTCATACGATATGGATAATGGTCAATGGACTCTTAACAACGGAGTAAAGGATTTTACGCAAGAGTTGAACCAAACTACTACGGGTAGCGAAACTGACGGCACGGATATTATCACCGGCGAGGCTACTTTTATGATGTTGCCACAGACTTTGCCTGCAAATGCAGAAATCGAAGTTGTATTCGCACCTAACGGTGGTGCTGAAAAGCATCTTACCGCTAAAATCGAAAACACCCAATGGGTTATGGGCAAAACCGTAACATATAAACTAAGCATCAAACCAGACTACACTTTGGAATTTGTTTCCGAACCGGCAATGCAGGATGCTCATTACGTTATTTATCCTATTAAAATTAAAGCCGATAAATTACCGTCAGGTGGTTGGACGCTAACATCGAATGACCCTGCAAATGTAACTTTCGTAGAGAGTGGTAAATTCAAGGGAGGTGAAGATGTGCAGGCACTTGTTGATGCAGGCTATTGGCTTGACGGTTATAATGGAACAAGTACATTGACAAGCACAACAACGGGGAATGATATTGTCGTATATGTATTTCTTACGGAGAATATTGCTAATTCTGATAGAAATATTGAATTAAGTCTTGCTCCTAAAACTGACCCTACTGCCACAACTACATTCAATTTCAAACAATATTGTCCTGCATGGAACGGCAATCTTGGTGTAGAGCGTATTCAAGATAAAGACTACCCTTGGGGCTTTAATTGGGATTCTCAGATGAAAATTACATATTCGATGCCAGGAGGTTGGGAAAGTGGAATCTTACACATATTATTTTCAATTTTTGGTGATAAATCTTTTGTGACGCAATCAGGTTGGGCTTTAGCGGGAACATGGAAAGTAATAGTAGATTTTAGCAAAGTACCTGCGATAAACACCGCTACAAGTTCTACCGATGGTCTTGCAAATACTTGGGATATATATAATTTTGATGGTGTTAATGAATCACAGACTATTATGAGCCAGTTGGAATCTTGGGGAGGAACACCGGATAAAACACTTCCAACAAATCCGGCAGAGTTTGCTGCTCGTGCTTGTGCTATGAAGAATAAGTTCAGTATTGAAACTAAAACGGAAAGCGGTCAGACTATTTATAAACCTGTACTTGACAAAGCAAATATGGTGTGGTATCTTCCGGCTCAGAATGAAGCGACAAGTATGAATGATAATTTGTCGGGAGATTATTGGACCTCAACATGTATAACAAGTCCTGGAACAACTGCCTATAAATACACAGCAGGAGGAAGTACTTCTGCGGAAGACAGAAATAGTGTAATTCATGTTCGTGCTGTTCGTAAGAAATAAAATAATAAATGAAGATAATATCAAAGCATCATATCTGCGAAAGCAGAAAAGCGATAAAGAGGATAACGAAAACAATCGTTTTCCTCTTTATCGTTTGCGTCCTTATATCCTGCAACGGCGATGATAANNCCCGAACGTGTGGAACGCACCACCTTTGTTTATTTTCCTTGGACAACAAATTTGACCGGGTTTTTCTATAATAATATAGATGATATACAAGCCGCAGTGCGGCAGATCGGACTTAATGGCGATAGGCTTGTTATATATCTTGCCACCACCGAAAGCGAAGCCACTCTCTTTGAGATTGTCCGCAAGTCTGACGGCTGCCACCGTTATACCCTTAAACAATATTCCGCTCCGCAGGTCGTAACCTCCAATACATTATCCTCCCTTCTCAGCGATGTCAAACGTCTTGCTCCTGCCAAAACTTACGCAATGATTATAGGTTCTCACGGTATGGGCTGGCTTACTTCAACTAACGATGACGGTAATATAAATAAAACTTCCGCAACAGACACAGCCACTCTGACCGATAGCCGTTATTTCGGCGGTTTATCCTCGCAATACCGTATAGATATTTCCACTCTTTTATCAAGTCTTACCGCTTGCGGTATGCGTATGCAATATATTCTTTTCAGCGGTTGTTATATGTCTTCTTTGGAAGCGATATACGACTTACGCACCGTTACCGATTATGTTATAGCAAGCCCTACGGAGGTTATGGCTGTCGGTATGCCTTTTAAGGAAATTACTGCCGAACTTTTGTCGCATAACCCGGATTACAATGCTGTTTGTGAAACCTTTTACAGGTTTTATTCCAAATATCAAGACCCGTACGGCACGATAGCCGTTACCGACTGTCGTCAATTGGATAGTTTGGCTGCAATAATGAAACGAATAAATGCCACATACTCTTTTGATGCTGCAAATATTGAAAACATTCAGCGAATGGACGGTTACAATCCCACGATATTTTATGATTACGCCGATTATGTCAAATATTTATGCGCTTCCGACACCGTGTTATACAAAGAATTTCTCGCCCAAATGAATAAAACGGTTCCATACAAAGCCCATACGAAAGAATTTTATTCGGCACGTTGCGGCGTTGTGCCAATCAATGCGTATTCGGGTATCACCACCTCCGAACCAAGTGGCAATCCCAAGGCCTTTGACCACAATCAAACAACGTGGTATAGAGATACACACTGATTTATTAATGTTTAACACTGATTTTATGAAAACACTTGTTTGAAAATCGGTATCGGTCAATATATTTTTATGAAGTATTGCGAGAAAGAAAATTTTTGTAACTTTGCAAAGTTTTAATGATATTGGTTTTATCGGTTACGAAAAAAACAAATCATATTTATCTATGCGATAAATTTTATAAACAATATAAATATGTACAAATTATCAGATTATTTACACAATGGATTGCTTCTTGTCAGAAACACGATGCTGCCAAGAAACAAGAGATTGGCACAACTTATGATTTATGCGACAAATCAGTGTCAATCACGCTGCCGCCATTGTTCGATATGGCAAAAGCAAAATACCCCCCCCCTTGTCGCTCGTCGAGATAGTGTCTTTAATGTCAAGTCGTTGCATCGATAAACATACCACCGTTGGGCTTGAAGGAGGCGAATTTGTCTTGCATCCGCAAGCAGCCCAAATAATGGAATGGTTCCAAAAAAATCACCCGAATTATACTCTTTTATCAAATTGTCTTTCCTATCAAAAAGTTATTGACCTTACGCGACGTTATAAGCCGAAACATTTGTATTTGTCATTGGACGGCGATAAGGAAACATACAAAAATATGCGCGGAGTCGATGGCTATGACAGGGTCATTAAAGTTATTGAAACGTTGAAAGATGAAATTCCTATTTCGTTAATGTTTTGTCTTTCGCCTTTTAACAGCCTGAAAGATATGGAATATACTATCAACATAGCGAAGCAGTACAAGATAGATATTCGTATAGGGATTTACGGAACTATGGATTATTTTGATACGAAAACAAGTATGCTGCAAACCGAAGGTATCGACTACATTGCCCAAATACCAAAGAATATTCACGATACACAAGAGAATTATGATTTTGTGGCATTGTATGACCAATGGAGTAAAGGTAATTTGCGGTTGCGTTGTCATTCTATCACCAATTCACTTGTTATTCACGCCGATGGTAATGTACCGATTTGCCAAAACCTTGGCCTTACTTTGGGAAATATAAAAGAACAATCCCTTGATGAAATATTCAATTCCGCTCAAAGCGTAAAAATACAAAAGCAGTATTCCAAGCAATGTAATGCTTGTTGGATAAATTTTCATAGGAAGTACGATATTATTTTGTTGCGTAACTTGGAACGTATTTTTCCTAAAAAATTGATAGAAACAGTATATGGAAAATACTCTTGGTGCGAGGACAAAAGTTTAACGTATAAAAAATACTTAAAACGTGTAACAAAATGAGCGGCATCTTAGATAACGTTATTCAACGCTGGCGAAAGCAACGTAATATAAAGATGCTGCAACTTAACTATAATGAATGTTATGCTTTTGTGGGTGTCGGCAGTCATGCTTTGCAGAACCTTTATCCCGTTTTACAATATTTTGGGATTAAATTGAAATATGTTTGTTGCAAAAACTCAAAGAAAATTCCATTGATAGAACAGAGATTTGATGTTATCGGTACAACTTCTTCGGATATGATATTGAACGACGATGAGGTTAAAGGAGTGTTTGTTTGCGTTGCACCGCAATCGCATTATGATATATGTCGGCGTGTTATAAAGGCAGGTAAATATCTTTTTGTGGAAAAACCGCCTTGTCAAAATATCATTCAATTAAAGGAACTGATAGACTTGGATTGCAATCATATTACTATGGTCGGTGTCCAAAAGAGATATTCTCCCTTTGTGCAGACGTTGAAATTGCGATTGCAGAAATCAAATCCTATAAGTTACACGATGATTTATCATACAGGCTCATACCCCGAAGGCAATCCCTTGACGGAACTTTTTATTCATTCGATAGATTTGGTTACACATCTGTTTGGAAAAGCGGAAGTGAAAAGTTTTCAACGATTGAACGAAAAAGAAACGACAACAATTCAAATACTTCTTTCGCATAAGGATATAAGCGGATTTATTGAACTTTCAACAAGCTATTCGTGGTCTTTACCGAAAGAACAATTGCATATCAATACCTATTGTGGTGAATACCGCTTGGAGAATATGGAAAGACTGACCTATTGTCCGCATCCGAAAAAAATTTGTGGAGTACCATTGGAAAAGATTGGCTTATTTACGACGAAGGAACAAATAATTGGTGAGCGGAACAATTTCTCGCCGCTTGTTTCCAACAATCAATTGCATTCGCAAGGTTTTATTTCGGAGATAAAATCATTCGCAGATATGGTGGAACATCGTGGCAAAAACATTTCTCCACTGACAAGTTTATTGAATACATATCAAATTTTAGACATTTTAAGTAAGCAAGAATAAAATGCAGAGAAAGAAACAAAGATGTATTTATAAATTTATTCTATATCTGAAAAGAGAAAAACGTTTTCTTATAAAGAAAAATTCGTAAGTGTATTCTTTTTTCAGATTGCATCGATTAAAAATTTTTGCTTTCTTATTGTCAAAAAGTATCGACAATAAGAAAGCAATGTTTTAATGTTTTACCACTTTACTTCATCGTTAAGAATTACTCCGTCAGAAGTGTCTTCTTGCGTGAAAGTATTGCTGCGATACTGAACACATAGCATTATCAAAGGAGTAGTTCCGTTGTTTCTTACTGAACGTTTGCCGTTAGGGGCTACACGAACCACACTTCCTTCTTGTATCGGGAATATTTTATCATCTACTTGAAATTCGCCCTTGCCGCTAAGGAAGAAATATAATTCTTCATGTGTTTTGTGCGTGTGTAAAAATCCTGTCTCGGTATCAGGTTGGAACATTTGGAATGAGAAATCTCCGCCGGTGGCACCGCAAACAGCACCTCCGAATACTTTTCCCGGTATTTTTACTTCGGGACTTAATTCCAACAAATAATTGTTTAACTCATCAAGTTTGCCAAAATCGATGGCAGTGAAATTGACTGCACTTGCAATCTGCTCAATCTGTTTCATCTTTTCTTTTGTTTTTTTGTTAAGGTTATTACTATAAATTTTCTTTCCAAATACTTTTTACTTATTCTTTAATATCTGTTTTATGATAAATAAATCGCTAAATCGTTTTTCATATTAGAAAGTTGTATTTGTCGATTATTTATTAATTTCGCAACTCGTTATCGTTTTGTTTTGACGATGCAAAATTATAAACTATTTTATTACTGTGCAATACGTTACAAAAACGTAAGCAGGTTACCGAAAGGTTACTTTTATTGATAAATAGAAAAATAAAATGACAAAAAAATTAGAAAAAAATTCAATCATTGAAATTTGTCCTATACGAAACGTTGTTGCTCGCTTTGGAAACAAGTGGGCTTTCTTAATAATTCTTACTTTAAGTGATAATGGAACGATGCGTTTCGGACAATTGGGTAAATTAATTCCCGATATTTCAAAAAAAGTTCTTGCAAACACTTTGCAGACATTGGAAGCCGATGGCTTGGTATCACGAACCGTTTTTGCCGAAGTGCCAATCCGTGTGGAGTATCAACTCACTGAAACAGGAGCATCGTTAGTGCCTATCATAAAACAACTGACCGAGTGGGCAGCACAAAATATGAAATCCATTATGGAACATCGTAAAAATTTTGAAATGGAGAATACGAGCAAATAATTACATCAAAATTATAAGACTTTATTAGCCGTGTTTTGCAATAGTGATTAGAGTAAATTAATCTCTCACATCAGTAAATTAGTGTTAATGATTGGTAAAATAGTTATTGAGATTAATTTTCTAAATACACTGCATAAATTATTGTTTGCAAAATATCAGTAAATGTTAATATTAAGAAAAAAATCATAATGATGACTTTTATTGTTTTTATGCGGCATTTCTATATATTTTTCGTAATTTTGCAACTTGATTTAATAAAAACAGTTTTATAAAAATGACAAAACAAGAATTATTGAGCCAAACTATTGAACACATCGATATTAAAAAAATCAATTCAACGGAATTGATTGAAGCGATGAGTAAAATGTCTTTTGCATCTCGTGATACGGCAGATGCCGCACATATATTTGAGATGATGATGGAAGATAAAGAGTGTTCAACCATACTAACCTTGGCCGGCAGTACGTCTGCTGCAGGTTGTATGCAGGTTTATGTTGATATGGTACGCAACAATATGATAGATTGTGTCGTATCCACAGGAGCATCAATAATAGATATGGATTTGTTTGAGGCATTGGGTTTCAAACATTATAAAGGTACTCCGTTTATCAGTGATATGGAGTTGAGAGACAATTATGTCGATAGAATTTACGATACATTCATCGATGAGGAAGAGTTACAAATTTGCGACAAAACCGTAAAGGAAATTGCCGATACATTAGAGCCTCGCCCTTATTCATCAAGAGAATTTATAAAAGAAATAGGCAAATGGCTTGCAAACGGTAATGCAAAAAAGAAAGATTCATTGATTCAGGCTTGTTATGAAAATAATGTGCCTATCTTCTGTCCTGCATTTTCGGATTGTTCAGCCGGTTTCGGTTTGGTAATGCACCAAGTGGCAAATCCTGAAAAGCATGTAAGCATAGACTCCGTTAAGGATTTTCTTGAACTGACGAATATCAAGATAGCGGCAGGAACAACGGGATTGTTTATGATTGGCGGCGGCACTCCGAAGAATTTTGCACAAGATACCGTTGTTTGTGCAGAAGTATTGGGACACGAAGTCGATATGCATAAATACGCTGTTCAGATAACTGTTGCCGATGTTCGCGATGGTGCTTGCTCTTCTTCGACATTGAAAGAGGCAGGTTCTTGGGGTAAAGTTTCTCCAACGTATGAACAAATGGTTTATGCCGAGGCTACAACCGTTTTGCCATTGATAGCATCATACGTTTATCACAAGGGAGAATGGAAGTCAAGAAAGAAAAGAGAATTTGCAAAATTGTTTGAATAGAACAATAAATTTGCTTCTGAATAATCTTTTATATAATTAATGTTTTTCCAAATGGCGGTTACTTTCGTAGTCGCCATTTGTTTGTTTTTTTTAGCCACCTCTTGAAAAGGGTTTAATATTGTTCGTTGTCGTTAGGGAAAGAGCCGCTTTTGACGTCCGAAGAATATTGGCTCACTGCCGAACGTATCTCATCGCCCAAAGAGTGATAACGGCGAAGAAATCTCGGCGAAAAATCCTGAGTGATGCCCAACATATCGTGTAAAACCAATACTTGTCCGTCGGTATATTTTCCGGCACCGATACCTATTGTAGGAATGGTTAATTCTTCCGATACTCGTTTTGCAAGCATTGCAGGAATTTTCTCCAAAACAACACTGAAACAACCTACTTCTTCCAACGCCTTTGCATCTTCTATCAAGCGTTCTGCTTCATCGTTACCGGTTGCTCTTACAGCAAAAGTGCCGAATTTATTAATGGATTGCGGAGTCAGTCCCAAATGCCCCATAACAGGAATGCCGGCCGAAAGGATACGTGATATGGATTCAACGACTTCTTTACCGCCTTCGAGTTTTATGGCGTTGGCTTGCGTTTCTTTCATTATAGTTATTGCACTTTGCAAAGCCATTTTGCTGTTTCCTTGATACGTTCCAAAAGGCATATCAACGACAACCATAGCATGCTTTACCGCACGAACCACACTCTTTGCGTGATAAATCATTTCTTCCAATGTTATAGGGAGTGTTGTAGTGTAACCTGCCATTACATTGGCCGCACTGTCGCCGACTAAGATGACATCAATGTTTGAAGCATCTACAAGTTTTGCCATAGAATAATCGTAAGCGGTAATCATAGAGATTTTCTCCCCTTTATGTGCCATATTTTCGAGAGTATGGACTGTAACTTTTCTTGCGTTGTCTGTCGCTGCTACTGACATCTTTATGTTGTTTTGATGATATTATTTTTCTTGTTTGATTTCAAATCAGTGTGCAAAAGTACTATAATTTATCGAACTGACCAAATAATAACCATATTATCAAAATGTAATTTATTCAAAGGATAAGCCTTCAAAATAACTTTTTCTGCTTTTGATAAATTCAATAAGTTTGGAAAATACGAAATTATTGTTTAACAAGAGTGGATTGCCTACCATAATTAGAAAATCGGTTGCTCGTGTCATTGCAACGTTAAGTTTTCTATCGATTATATTACCATTATTGTCTAAAAAAGAATTACTTGTCAAGAATTGTAATTGATAATACTCTTGAACGGTAAAACCATATATTATGTATTTTCGTTGGCTGCCTTGATACCTTTCAACAGTGTCGATAGTGATTTTACTTAAAAGAGTAGCGTCATCTTCGCTTAAAAACTCTTTTGCTTGTTTTAGGATAATGTTTCTTATTGTTGCGATTTGGTTTCTATATGGCACGATAATGCCAAGAGTTTGCTCGGCTTTGAAATTATCTTTCTCGATTTCGTAAATCTTAAAAACTATTGCGGCAATAACTTTCGCTTCACTGATATTTACTTTGTCGGACGTTAGATTATCTTTGTTTTCAACGGCGAAGAAAGAAATACGTCTTGTTCTTAGAATTTTTTCTATGGCGTTATTGCTTTTAACATTTGTTGGCAATTCTTTTGTTTGGTGTTCAACAGGGACGGCTTTCAATTCATTGTTGTAAAACATAACGTTGGGAAACATTGCTATTTCGGGGTGCATTCGTCCTTGACGCGATAGTTTATACGTTACGCAATCATCGTTTCCGTATCGTTTTAACAGTCTTTCAAACAGCGAAAGCCTGCAATCTTCAAGCAAAATCTCCGTTCGTAAATCTATATCTTCAACTTCGGATTCTTCTGCGTTTTGTTGAACAACGGCAGGCAATTGTTTTTCATCTCCAATCATTACAAATTTTTTTATGGCGGGAACATTGCCATTGTCAGCCATTAATATGGGCATTATTTGCGGCTCTAAGATTTGCGAAGCCTCATCGATGATTGATAGTGTGAATTGTTTTTTCTTAAAAAGGTTTAAGTTTGCGTTTATTGTGGTAAGAGTGCCGACAAAAACTCTCGTGTCGTGAATAAGATTTGCAACATCATTAATATTATTACATTGTTTGACTTTTTCGTTAAAGACATAGTTTTTTGCATTATCCGAAACAGAAAAATTTTTTCCTAAGCGAATAAAATCAATATTGCTTTCTATCAGTTTTTCACAAATCTCATCTACCGCTCTATTGGTATAAGCCATAAGAAGTATGGAAGAATTTTCCTCCAACAATTCTTCTTTTAATGTAGTCATCAATCCGAAAGAAGTTTTTCCCGTTCCCGGAGGACCGATGATAAGGAAAAAATCTTGGGCTTGCTTAACCTTTAATGCCAAATTGTTAAAATCATTGTAATCGCCTTTAAGTTTTTTTGTTTTATCAATATCGGGCTGACGTTTGAGCATAAGCAAATTTCTTCGACTGTTGTCAGCACAGAGAAAAGAGAACATACCACGATAAAGAGCCGAAAACGAAGATTCCAATAAGTCATGTTCAATAGCCCAAGGCTCGTCAATGAATTTGGTAAAGACATTCTTATTTGATTGAGAGAAACGCAAACGCAGAATGATTTTGCCGTCCGTTATTTCTTGGATAATGTAACGAAAAACAAAGTGTTTTCTAATATCGGGTTCGTTTTCCTTATATGGATATGCGATAACAATATCGCCAACGCGGAAATTGGCCATATCGTTGTTTTGATTTTCTTGAAAAGTCAGTTCAATAGTTTCGATAGGATTATTGCCGTACTTTATAGACGGGTCGATAAGTTTTAGATTAATATATATGTTACCCGTATCAAGTTTATCGTTTAAGTTGGAGTGCCATTTGGCGGCAAAGCCGCTATTATCCTTTGTTTTGTTTCCAATTTTGCTAAGCAGGTGTTCCCTGCTTACAAAGGCAGTAAATCTAAAAAAATATTTCTTTTCTATTTCCGTCGCATTATGAATAGCATTGAAAAAAGTATCAAGTTCATTTTTTTGATATTTTAGCCAAAGAGTGTTATCAACATTGTTTTTGTTCAAAGCCTCTGCCGATAAATTCTCCAAGAAGCCAAATCCGTTCTCTTGCAAAAACCAAACATTTAACCACGCCATTTGATTTCTAACTTCAATAGCCTTGAAAACCAATTCGGGTGCGAAATTTACCGACAACAAACTCTCTTTGTACTTTGAATACAGCAGAAGTGCGTTGAGAGAGGATTGTTTGTATTTTTCGCCAAAGTTATAACGAATTAACAGCATATAAAGAAGCAATTGCACATAGTGTTGGTCGGTTTGGCGAGGCTTGACATAATTATTTTGCGGGTATGCCCCTTTGCCTGATTTCTGTTCCAAAAGAATTTGAAAATCCATTTGCAAATAGTCCATACGACCTTGTAAGCCGAGCATCTCTGAAAAAAAAGACGGTTCAAGCATTCCATCTTCTTTTTTGTAAGTGTCTTTGAACATTGTCGGCAAGCCTTCATTCATTGCAGCCTTGATATTTTCTTTTTGTATCATAGCAGCGCTATGAAACGAGTTGTCAATACCGCAAGTAAGCAAGTTGAGTGCGTTGTCTTTGAAAAACTCATCTATACTTTGCTTATAAGATTTGTTTGGACTTGTAACGACTTCGTCCAACAATTGACCGGCAAAATTACCTAACAATGTGGCATTGGAAGTCGTGTTTGGAAGAAATTTGTGTATCAAATCAACCCAAGCAGATGTGGTGTAGTTTTCAAAACAACGTGCAATAGAAGAAATATCCACCAAATAATCAGGCTCGAATATGATTAAATCATAAGAAATCAATACGCTATCATCATCGTTCTTGCAATCGCTTTCAATAGACGGCTTAATCAAATTCACTTGACAGCCGGCGTGAAGAAAAGGTTTCAAATAACTCCAATCCCTATCGTTGTTATCTTTGAACTTAACCTTAACGTTTTGTAAATCCTCCCTATCCAATTTTCCATAGAAGTATTCGTCGTCCCAATCATTAACAAGCATTCTCTCGTATGGCGAAAAAGATTTTGCTTTATTGAATTGCAGTTTCTGGTTTGTGAATTTGTTTTGTATTTTCTGAGGAATGTCCGACTGATAAACCAAGGCGATGAACTCGCATATATTTTGAAAATCGTATAAATAATAATCCTCTAATTGTTTGGTGTTAAAATCGCTTAATCGCCTCAATCTGTCTCGCGTATTGTTGATTTTTCTTGATAGAACCCAATCGGCCTTTCGGTCTTTCAACAAATAAGAAGTTTTTGCGAACGCACCGACAATATTAACCCCCTTGAAATCGGTGTTGTTATCCAAAACCGTATTGAAAATGTAGTTAAATGTGCGATAGATTAAATTAATATTGATTGTGTGCTGCGTTATGGCATCAAGCATTTTGTCAAATAAATTGTCGGCAGTAGGTTTGTTGTCGATACTATTGTATTTTTCTTTCGCATAGTGGTCATAATCCGAAGTTTTATATACTTTCAAACTCATAATATTGTTGCAATCGTTTTAATAAGTTTTGTTCTTGTCGTTGTTTTCACAAAAGAATTTTCTATCGCTACGCAAAGGTATGATTTTTTTAGGTTATAATGTTATTTTGCCCGTTATTTTTTAGAAAATTGAAGAAAATAGAATTTTTAATAGTATAATCTATCTTTTCGGAAGTGATTACAAAAGTAGGGAAGTAGTTGGCGAAAAAACGATAAGTGTTATTAAAAAATTAGTTAGTGTAATCAGAAAAATAGTTACTCACATTAATTTACTAATCATTGAGATTAAAAAATTAGTGTGAGTGATTATTTTTCTAATAAAAGTAAATGTTTTTTCTATTTTTAGCATAAAATATTTTGCAGGTATTAAAAATTGTCGTAATTTTGCAAACTGAAATCTGAGGGGCAGCACTGCTTAAAAGATTTGCGGAAGGAAATGGTCCCATAGCTCAACTGAATAGAGTACTTGACTACGGATCAAGCGGTTGAAGGTTTGAATCCTTCTGGGATCACAAGGTAAAGAGAAATTCTTAGATAAAGAGTTTCTCTTTTTTGTTTTTATGATTTTGATTAACTATTGTAGGGAATTTTTATGATTGCAGAAATGTTTAAGTAGTGAAAGTTACGCGGGAAACAATGGATTGAGAATTGTGATAGGAGAGAAGCAATATATTTTTCGATAGATTGCCAAGTTTTTGTTTGAATTGAAAAATGTTTTTTCAGCATTGCTTTTAGCAGTCGGAAAATTGCGAAAATAATAAACAGCAACGGCATAAATAAAAAGGCATCTGGTAGTTTTTTATCAAGATGCCTTTTTATGTTTTCTTAGATTATTTTTCTTTTGTCTTGTACTTTTTTTCTTTTGCTTTGTATCAAGAAAACTTTTTAGCGTTTTGGTTTCTTGACCTCTAACCTAAATTTTCCGATGCCACACTTTGTTTTTTCACCGTGTCGTATTTTTGCTACCTTGTAGCCCCAGGGGGAATCGAACCCTCATTTAAAGTTTAGGAAACTTCCGTTCTATCCGTTGAACTATGAGGCCTTGAAAATTACTTTGCTTAAAAATGTTCTGAATAGTGATATGCGTAAATTAATCAATGTTACTGCAAAATTAGTTTGCCACACTATTTCCGCCATTACTTATTTTGTGTTTTCAGCACCCTTTTTCAGCAAAGTAATTCATATATTATTTCAATGTACGTTTAACTTCAATTTCTTCGTAGCCTTCGATGATGTCGCCGACTTTGATGTCGTTGAAGTTCTCGATATTCAAACCGCAGTCTTGTCCGCTTACGACTTCTTTTACTTCGTCTTTGAAACGTTTCAATGAAGCCAGGTTGCCGCTATAAACGACGATACCGTCTCGGATTATGCGCACCTTTGTGTTTTTATTGATTTTACCGTCCAAACACATACAACCTGCAATCGTTCCCACTTTGGAAATTTTGAAAGTCTCTTTGATTTCCAAATTGGCAACAACTTTCTCTTTGATTTCAGGAGAAAGCATACCTTCGATAGCATCTTTCAATTCGTTGATGGCATCGTAGATGATAGAGTACAAACGAATGTCTATCTCTTCTTGTTCAGCCAATTTTCTTGCAGCCACAGAAGGACGAACTTGGAAACCTATGATGATTGCATTTGATGCAGTTGCCAACAAGACATCGCTTTCCGTGATTTGTCCGACAGATTTGTGGATTACATTTACTTGAACCTCCGGTGTGGATAGTTTCAGTAATGAATCGGCAAGAGCTTCGACAGAACCATCAACATCGGCTTTGATAATCAAATCCAATTGTTTGAAATCGCCTATTGCAATTCTTCGTCCGATTTCGTCCAAAGTTATATGCTTTTGAGTTCTCAAACCTTGCTCGCGTTGCAGTTGCATACGTTTATTTGCCAAATCTTTTGCTTCTTTCTCATTAGGCACGACGTTGAATGTATCGCCTGCCTGTGGAGCACCGTTCAGGCCAAGCAATAGTACAGGGGCAGAAGGACCGGCAGATTTCATTAATTGGTTTCTTTCATTGTACATCGCCTTAACTCTTCCGAAAGTAGAACCTGCAAGTACAAAATCGCCTTGATTTATTGTTCCGTCCTGTACAAGTATCTTGGCAATATAACCACGTCCTTTGTCCAAAGAAGATTCAATAACCGTTCCTTTTGCACGTTTGTTAGGATTACCTTTCAAATCCAACATCTCCGCTTCCAACAATACTTTTTCAAGCAATAAATCTACGTTAGTACCTTTCTTTGCAGAAATTTCTTGCGATTGTATTTTGCCTCCCCAATCTTCAACCAAAAGGTTCATATTAGCTAACTCGCCTTTGATTTTTTCAGGGTCTGCACCCGGACGGTCTATTTTGTTTAACGCAAATATAATAGGAACGCCGGCTGCTTGTGCATGGTTTATTGCCTCAATGGTTTGCGGCATTATTTTGTCATCGCAGGCAATAACGATGATTGCGATGTCTGTCATCTTTGCACCACGAGCACGCATAGCCGTGAATGCCTCGTGTCCAGGAGTATCCAAGAATGTTATTTTCTTTCCCTCAGACAATGTAACTTCGTATGCACCGATATGTTGAGTGATACCACCTGCTTCGCCTGCGATAACATTGGTTTTACGTATGTAGTCCAAAAGAGAAGTCTTACCATGATCCACGTGTCCCATAACGGTTACGATAGGAGAACGAGGTTGCAAATCTTCTTCGTTATCTTCCTCTTCGCTTTCCAAAGTATTGACAACTTCGGCAGAAACAAACTCTATCTTAAATCCGAACTCATCGGCAATAAGTTGTAATGCTTCTGCGTCCAAACGCTGGTTGATTGAAACGAACATACCCAACTGCATACAAGAAGCAATAATCTTTGTTACGGGAACATTCATCATTGTTGCAAGTTCGTTTGCCGTAACAAATTCCGTAACTTTCAAGATATTTTTCTGCTCCTGAGCCTCCATCAATTCCAATTGATGATGCTCTGCAATCTCATGACGTTTTTCTCTTCTGTGTTTAGACGTTTTGCTCTTTCCGAGAGGAGACAGTCTTGCGAGAGTTTCTTTGATTTGCTTCTCTATTTCGGTGCTATCAACCTCAATATGTTTTCTTTTATTCTTCTTAGAGGAAGAAGAATTGTCTTTCTTTTTGAATTTATTTTTATCGTTGCTTTTGTCTTTATCGGCAGATGAAATGTTTTTGCCGTCTTTATTTACCGCAGTGCCGACAGCAGTTTTTATTCTCTTACGTTTCTTTTTATTTTCACCCTCTTTGTTATCTTTTGGAGCGTCTTTCTTTTTCTCTGGGTGCGAGAACTGAGACAAATCAACCTTTTCGCCCGTTAGTTTAGGACCTGTAAGTTTGACGTAAGTAGTCTGAATAAAATTATCTTTCTTTTCTTCTGTTTTTTCTACGGCAGGAGTCTTTTGCTCTGTTGTATTCTCAGGGCTAACAGCCTTTTGTTTATTTTCTTTTTTAGTATCAACCTTAGGTTGTTCAGTTTTCTTTTGAACTTTCTCAACCTTTTCTTCTTTTTTCTTATCTTGCTTTTTTTCTTTTTTCGCTACGTCTTTATTTTCTTTTTGCTCTGTTGGTTTGTCTTCGATTTTCTCTTTCTTTTCCTTTTTATCCGGTTTTACCTTGCTATTGAAAGAAGACAAATCTATTCTGCCCAAAATATTGATTTGTTGTTCTCCAACTTTGATAGACTTAGTTTCTTTTTCTTGAATTAAAGGCTTTTTCTCCGGTTCTTTAACGCTGACAGGTTCGCTTTCTATTGCGTTTTCTTTCTTTGCTTTGAAATCAATGGTTGTGGATTTTACAATCACATCACTATTGTTTTGTTTTTCTTGAACGGCAGCTTCACTTGCAGATTGAGCAACAATATCCTTAGTCTCATTTTTCTTGGAAATCGAGATTTGAAGGTTATCCGCTATGTCTTTTTTCTGTTTCTCGCTTTGAAATTCTGCCGATAAAAGTCCATACGATTCCTCATCCAATTTTGCGTTTGGATTATTCTCAACCTTCTTTCCTTTCTTTGTAAGGAACTCTACTATTGTAGCGATACCGACATTGAACTCTTTTGCGGCTTTTTGTAATCTTATAGACTTATTTCCTTCTGGCATTATATTTATTTGTTTGGGTTAATACTCTATTAAAAATTTTCCTTGCACTTTGTAGTTATCTCAACTATTCGTCTTTTTGACTGTCTTTATCATCTTGCTGATACTCGTCATCAAACTCGGCTTTCAATACATCTACGATATGGTCGATTGTCTCGGTCTCCAAATCGGTACGAAGTTCCAAATCTTCTTTACTTATGGCAAGAACATCTTTTGCCGTGTCGCAACCAATACCCTTTAATGTATCTATTATCCATTGGTCAATTTCGTCAGAGAAATCTTGCAAATCAACGTCATCTTCATATTTCATATCCGTATCACGATAAACATCAATATCGTATCCTGTCAGTTTTCCTGCCAATTTTATGTTGTATCCGCCTTTACCGATAGCCAAAGACACTTGGTCGGACTTCATAAATACATCGGCTTTCTTCGTTTCCTCATTGACATTGACCGAAATAACCTTTGCAGGAGCCAACGCTCTGGAAATATATAAGTCTGCATTAGGTGTATATGCGATAACGTCTATATTTTCATTTTTTAATTCTCTTACGATGGAGTGGATTCTGCTGCCTTTCACTCCCACGCACGCTCCGACAGGGTCTATTCTGTCGTCATAACTCTCAACAGCCAATTTTGCTCTTTCTCCCGGTTGGCGCACAGCGTTTTTGATGGTTATAAGTCCGTCAAAAATCTCAGGAACCTCCTGCTCGAACAGTCTTTCCAAGAAGATAGGAGACACTCTCGATATGATTATACTCGGTATTCCGTTGTGCATCTCAACTTTCAACACAACGGCCTTTACGGGGTCTCCCTTGTGGAAGAAATCGCTCGGAATTTGTTCTGTCTTCGGAAGCGTCAGTTCTATTCCGTCTTCATCTTTTGCCAATAACTCTTTCTTCCAAACCTGATAAACTTCCGCAACAACAATTTGTCCTATCTTTTCTTTGTATTTTGTGTAAATGCTTGCACGTTCGTATTCCTGAATTTTTCCGATTAAGTTTTGACGAATTGCCAAAACATCTCTACGTCCAAAATCTTGTATGTGAAGTTCTTCTGCAAACTCATCACCAACCTCAAAGTCAGGTTCAACTTTTATTGCTTCCGATAATGCTATCTGGGCATTCTCGTCCGTAAGTTCGTCATCATTGACAATAGTTCTTGAACGCCATATTTCCAAATCTCCTTTGTCGGGATTAACAATTATATCGCAGTTTTTATCTGTTCCGAATTTTTTTGCCAAAAGACCTCTCAAAACGTCTTCCAATATACGCATCAAAGTCTCCGTATCAATACCTTTGAGTTCTTTGAACTCTGAAAAAGAATCTACTAAACTAAGTTTCTCCATCACTTATTATGTTCTTTCTTGTTATTTATTCCCAAAACTGATTACAACTTTCGTTTTCTTAATATCACTGAAAGCTATTTCTGTGGAATGCTCTTGTTTTTTCTCTTTATATTTGATAACAATACTTTCATCATTCACCGTGTCCAAAACGCCAATGACTTTTTCTCCTTCGTTCAAGACAACTTCCACTTGTTGCGATAAGTTTTTCTTGTACTGTCTTGGCAAGGTAAAGTACTCGCCTAAGCCGAAAGAAGTTACCGTCAGTTCGTAATCTTCTTTGTCCCTGTCCAATTCCGCATTGATTTTTCTTGATATTTCAATGCAATCATCTACAACCACACCGTTATCGCCATCGATTGTTACTGTAATCACATTGTTTTTGCTGACTTTTACGCCCACCAAGAACAAATCGGAACCAATCAGACATTCATTTACAATACTTTCTACTACTTTCTTGTCAATCATATTAAAAAACGCTACAAAATAAGGGGAACTTTTGACCGTTCCCCTCTCCATTCCGTTTGCAAAAGTACTACAATTTTTTTATCTGACAAAACAATTTACTAAATTTTTTCATTTTTAGTCTGTTATTCCGTTTTTTCCGTTCCAAAAATTTGTCAGTTTATTAAAACTTTGTAATTTTGTACCCGTTAAACGAATTGAAACAATGGTAAACACTATCGCAAATATCACAAGTAAAAACATAACTACCTCATTCAGAACCCTGAGTAGGGGGGGGGGATTTTCAATTTTGCGATAGCAAATACAAAGGATTTAATAATTAATATATATAATAAGGTATACAGATATGCTCATTCGAGTGTGTCTGCATATCTTTTTTATTTGCATTGCTGTGGTAAGAAATATGTTTTTTATTAGCGGAGAAACGATTTTTAAGATTAGAGATTTATAAATAACAGTTTGAATTTTATGTTTAATGGTTTGAAACTTTTGTATAAAAAACTGATGTTATTGTCCAAAACACACAGAAACGATGTTTTGGATTGTACAACTCAAAGGTCGTGGATTGTACAACTCGAAGGCTCTGAGTTGTACAACTCGCAATGACGTTTCTGTGTGTTTTTGACAAAAGTACGGCTTATTTTGACAAAAACTTCAATATTTATACAAAAACTTGGGACGAATAAACAAGAACTTCAAACAAATAAACAGAAAATCAAGACTGATAAATTAGAAATAAAAACAATTTAATAACAATTAAAAACAGAAAAAGAAATGAATAGAGTAATGAAAAAGACATTGGTGCTGACAACGTTTCTACTTGCGTTTGGTACAATGTGGGCACAGACCGAGTTTTGGGTGGATAGCCTTAAATACACAACAACTTCGAACAATACCGTTCAGGTTAGTGGTGCGGAGGTTGGAATTGTAAATGCAAATATTCCCGCAACGGTTACCAATGACGGAACAACGTATAGCGTTACGGAAATTGGCGATAGTGCGTTTTTTAAGTTTAGCAGTTTAAAGTCTATAACTATGCCTGAGGGAATAATAACAATTAAAAAGTCGGCTTTTATGGTTTGTACAGGTTTAACTTCGGTAACTATTCCAAACAGTGTTACTAAAATTGAACAGCAGGCTTTTTTGGGTAGCGGTTTAACATCTGTAACTATACCTAATGGAGTTACTGAGATTGAAGGTGGTATTTATAATATTTCATATGGTAGTATTATGATACTGGGAGCTTTTGCTATGTGCGATAACTTAGTATCGGTTAATATACCAAATAGTGTTACTAAAATTGGTGATGCTGCTTTTTCTGACTGCAAGAAATTAACATCAATCACCCTATCTGAAAATGTAACAACTATTGGAGCGATGGCTTTTGAGTGTTGCTCAAGTCTAACTTCAATCACTATACCTGAAAATGTAACAACTATTGGAGCGTGGGCTTTTGGGTTGTGCTCAAGTCTAACTTCAATCACTATACCTGAAAATGTAACAACTATTGGAGCGTGGGCTTTTGGGGGATGCTCAAGTCTAACTTCAATCACTATACCTGAAAATGTAACAACTATTGGAGACCATGCTTTTTATGAGTGCAGCAGTTTAACTTCGGTAACTATACCTGAAAATGTTACAACTATTGGAGACCATGCTTTTTATGGGTGTGATAGTTTGACTTCGGTAACGATACCAAACAGTGTTACCACAATCGGAGATTACGCTTTTTATTGGTGCAGCAGTTTAACCTCGGTAACTATACCTGAAAATGTTACAACTATTGGAAACTTCGCTTTTTATGGGTGTAATTCAAATAAAGTGTTTTGTCTTGCAGAAGTACCCCCAACATTAGGTAGTTCTATTTTTTCTCCTGGTAAATTGTTGATAGTTGGTGATGATTATGTTGAGGTCTATAAAAATTCTGCTTGGAAAAACTATTTTAAAAGCATTATCTGTGATAATTTTGTTGAAACAGATAATTTGCAATATGTTTTTTCAGATTCGAATAACACAGCAGAGGTAGTTGGTATTAATAATACTAATGTTGATACAATAACTATTCCTGAAACAATTACATATATGGACAATACATATAATGTTATATCAATTGGAGCGTATGCTTTTTATAACTGCAATAAATTAACTTCTATCACCCTACCTGAAAATGTAACAACTATTGGAGCGTATGCTTTTTCTAACTGCAATAAATTAACATCAATCACCCTACCTGAAAATGTTACAACTATCGGGGAAAATGCTTTTGATTGGTGCTCAAGTCTAACTTCAATCACTATACCTGAAAATGTTACAACTATTGGAGCGTATGCTTTTTCTGACTGCAATAAATTAACATCAATCACCCTATCTGAAAATGTAACAACTATTGGAGCGAGGGCTTTTGATTGGTGCTCAAGTCTAACTTCAATCACTATACCTGAAAATGTAACAACTATTGGAGCGTGGGCTTTTGTTGGGTGTAACAGTTTAAAGAAAGTGTTTTGTCTTGCACAAGTACCGCCAACATTGGAAGGTGAGTTTGGTGGTAAAAAAGATAATATGGTGTTGATAGTTGGGGAGGATTATGTTGAGGCCTATAAAAATTCTGCTTGGAAAGACTATTTTAAAAGCATTATCAGTGGTGGTGTAGTCATAGATAATTTGCAATATGTTTTTTCAGATTCGAATAACACAGCAAAGATAATTGGAATTGTTGATAATACAGTAACCTCAATAGATATTTCTGAAACAGTTACATTTAAAGGTAATACATATAGTGTCGTATCAATTGGAACATATGCTTTTTTAGGATGTAAAAATTTAACATCAGTAACTTTTACTAATAGTGTTACAACTATCGGGGAAAATGCTTTTGAAAGTTGCACAGGTTTAACATCAATCACTATACCTGACAATGTTACTTCAATTGGTCGCGAAGCTTTTAAATTTTGCAAAAATTTAACTTCAATCACTCTACCAAATAATAGTGCTACAACAATCGGAGCAGCTGCTTTCGTTAGTTGCTACAATTTAACATCTATAACAATCCCCGAGAATGTAACAACTATTGGTGATAGTGTCTTTTTAGGTTGTGGTTTAACATCAATTACTATACCTGACAATGTTACAACAATCGGAAAGTTTGCTTTTTCTAACTGCAATAATTTAACTTCAATCACCCTACCTGAAAATGTTACAACAATTGGAGCAGCTGCTTTCTCTTATTGCCACAATTTAACATCCATAACAATACCTGAAAGTTTTACCACAATTTGCGATAGTGTCTTTTTAGGTTGTGGTTTAACATCTATCACTATACCCGAGAATGTTACCTCTATTGGAGAGTTTGCTTTTGCTGATTGCCACAGTTTAGAATCTCTAATAATACCCGAGAGTGTTACATCTATTGGTGGTGGTGCTTTTTACAATTGTCACGGTTTAACATCTATAAATATACCCGAGAGTATCACAACAATCAATGGTTGTTATAAAGAAAAACAAGACTTTTGGGGAGGAGAGAGTATGGGATATTATGGTACTTTTGAAAATTGTACAAGTTTAAAATCTATAATAATACCCG
>NWBO01000101.1:0-48245 GCA_002633275.1 Bacteroidales bacterium Phil12 | reverse complement strand
CCGAGAGCGTTACAACAATTGGAGACCATGCTTTTTATGAGTGCAGCAGTTTAACATCTATGACACTACCTGATAATGTTACCTCTATTAGTGGTGGTACTTTTGCGGGTTGCAGTAGTTTAACATCTATAAATATACATAGTAACATTGCAACAATTGGAGCGGAGGCTTTTGCTGCTTGCGGATTTACATCGATAGAAATACCTAATACTGTTACAAAGGTTGATAAATTTGCTTTCGTTAATTGTATTAATTTGCAATCAGTCATAGTACCAACCAATGTTAGTTCAATAGAAGACAGTCTTTTTGCTGGTTGCGTAAATTTAAAATCGGTAGAGATTGTTAATGTTGAAGAAAGTTCTTTGTCTGTGTATAGCGGTTATAAAACAGCGGTTAAAGGAAATGACAATGTTTCAATCGGAGATTATGCTTTTGATTTTTGCAATAGTTTAACTGCTGTTATGATGGCAGACAATGTTGTCGAAATTGGGCAAAGAGCTTTTCGTGGTTGTAGTAATTTGTCAGAAGTGATTTGTCTTGCAGAAGAGCCTCCTACCATTACAAATAATTCATTTGAAAACACTCCGACCAATAAAACATTGAAAGTTAAATGTGATGCTCTTGAAAACTACAAAAATTCCAATTGGAAGTTATACTTTACCAATATTATATGTGAGGAATGTTTTACTCCAATAGGAATAACAACAAGCGAATTAACCTCAGCAGGTGCAACAATCTCTTGGATTGGCGACGCGATGTCTTACGAAATTCAATTAGATGACGGCGCAGTGGAAACAGTATCGGAGGCAACTAAGACTTACACAGACTTAACTCCTTTAACGGAATACACATTTAAAGTACGTGCTGTTTGTGGCGACGGAATATTTTCTGAATGGACAACTACTACTTTCACAACTCTGAAAGAATGTAATAAACCAACTGTAACAATAAGCAATTTAACTCAAACCGAAGTAACAGTCACTTGGAACGGTGAAGCAACGTCTTATGAAATTCAATTGGATGAGGGCGAAGTGGAAACTATTTCAGAAACAACAAAGGCTTATACAGACTTAACTCCTTTAACAGAATACACATTTAAAGTACGTGCTGTTTGTGATGAGGATTTATTCTCGGAATGGGTTAATACTACATTCACAACTTTGAATGATGAAAGCGGTTTGAACGATGCACAGCAGACAATAGCGATAACAGTTTATCCAAATCCTATGGAGATAAACGGCAACGCAACAATCAATATTCAAGGATTGAATGGCAATGCAAAATTGATGGTTATGGATGCCAACGGACGTGTAGTTATAAATGAAGATTTGAATGCAGGAATGGAAACGTACGAAATCAAAACTTCAAACCTTAGTTCAGGCGTTTATTATGTGGCAATTAAAACGCAAAACGGCATCGCAACAGAAAAATTGATTGTAAAATAACATTAAACTTACAGATACTGACACAATGCGAGGGACAAAAATATATTTTTGTCCCTCGCTTATCTTTTATGGTGAAACGACAGAATTAGTGTGGGACATTAGCAAATTAGTGTTTAACATTAATAAAATAGTGTTAAACACCGGTGAGACGATTGCGGGTGCTGTGTTTTGGCAAGGCGGATTTTGAAAAATGGCAAGTAAGTAAAGAAAACAATAACGGCAGTATCCGATACAGATATTGCCGTTATTTGGTGTTTGGATATATGAACGCCTTATTTCATTAATTCGGCGTACTCTTCGTAGAAATAAGAAATTGTTTCTATGCCGTTGAAGAATTGGCGTAGAGGATAATTCTCGTTCGGAGAGTGTATTGCATCACTCGATAAGCCGAAGCCCATAAGTATCGACTTCGTTCTCAATATTCTTTCAAAGCCTGCAACGATTGGAATACTTCCGCCGCTGCGTGTAGGTATAGGCTGTTTGCCGTATGTACGCATATATGCTTTTTCGGCGGCTTGGTATGCAGGTAAATCCAAAGGAGAAACATATGCGTAGCCTCCGTGCAATGGCGTAACCTCCACATTGACACAAGACGGAGCAATCTGTTTGATGTATTGGGCAACACGTTCTGTTATTACGTTGAAATCTTGGTCGGGAACCAAACGAAAAGATATTTTTGCGTGAGCAGTGGAAGGTATAATCGTCTTTGCACCTTCTCCCGTATAACCTCCCCAAATTCCGCACACATCGAAAGACGGACGTATTCCCGTGCGCTCTATTGTAGAAAATCCCTCTTCGCCGAACAAAGCAGGAGAACCTGTTACTTCAAGATAATCTTTCTCACTGAACGGTGCTTTTGCCATTAAATCTCTTTCTTCTTGGGATAAGTTGATAACTTCTTTGTAAAAATCGGTAACGGTGCATTTGTTGGTAGCCTCGTCTTGAAGTTGAGAAATAATTCTACACAATATATTGATAGGGTTGGCAACCGCTCCGCCGTATATACCCGAATGTAAATCGGCCTTAGGTCCTGTAACTTTGACTTCTATATAGCCAAGACCACGCAAACCTGCCGTAATGGACGGAACGTCCGCTCCAATCATAGAAGTGTCGGAAACAAGTATGACGTCCGCTTTCAAAAGTTCTTTATTCTTTTCGCAAAAGCCGTAAAGACTTGGAGAACCAATCTCTTCTTCGCCTTCAAGCATAAATTTGACGTTACATTTCAATTGATTGGTTTTGTTCAAATACTCAAAGGCTTTTGCTTGCATAAAGGATTGTCCTTTGTCATCGTCTGCACCGCGAGCCCAAATAATGTCGTCTTTGATTACAGGTTCAAAAGGTTTTGTTTTCCATTCGTCGATAGGGTCGGTAGGCATAACGTCATAGTGGCCATACACCAAAACTGTCGGAAACTTTGCATCTATTATGCGTTCGGCATAAACGACAGGATTTCCTTCGGTAGGCATAACCTCGCATTTGTCCGCACCTGCTTGAAGAATCAATTCTTTCCAACGATTGGCGCATTTAACCATATCTTCTTTGTGTTCGCTTAGAGAAGATATGGACGGAATACGGATTAATGAGAACAACTCGTCCAAAAATCTGTCTTTATTTTCTACTATATAACTTTTAATGTCCATGATATTATTGTTTTTTATTTATTGTCTGTAAAAATTTTGTCGATGTAAGTATATGATTAATCATCTTCCAATTCCTCTTCAAAATATTCGGGGATTGAAAGTTCGTCCTCGTTTATTGTCGGAGTGTTGATATAATCTTGAATAATAAGAGCGGTTTTTATCTGAGGTTTGATTTGCATAAGTGTTGCGTATGCATCTAAACGCGAAGGATAGTCGCCAATCTTTACGATAAAATAAGGTTCGTCAAAGATAACGTATGTTCTTTGGTCGGGAAATATCTCCATTAAATCGTTTTTCAAAGAAAACGCTTTTGTCTTTGCCCCTTCTTCGGTAAATGTTGCAACTTTTATTCTAAAACCTTTGATTGTTTTTGCCATTCGGTTATACTGCACATGCTTTTCAAGTATGGTCTGCAACCTGCCGTCGGCAATGACTTCCACTTGTGCGAAAACCGTTCCATTAGTGTTTAACGTTAGCAAAATAATCAGTGAGATTAATATTTTAATTACTCTATTCATTCTATGGAAAACACTATCTTATCTGCTCGCACCATTGATGTCTTTCGGGGCAATGGTTAAAACAGGATAAGGGGATAGATTAATCATCTGTTGTGCATACGGACCAAGGAAGAATAGATTGCTTAATGTTTTTTCTTGCTCGGTCATAATTACGATTAAATCGGCATCGACTTCTTTCGCATAATCCAAAGTGGTAAGAGTTGAATTGTCGGAATCTCTAATCTCTATCGTGTGATTTAATCCTTTCTGAGTAAGAAGGGTGTCTATACTTGTGATATATTTTTCTACTTCCTCTCTTATGGTTTTACCTGCGTAGGACTGCAATCCTAAAACTCTTATGCACGAATTAGGGAACATTCTTGCAAATTCCATTGTCCAAGGCACTTTTTGACGGGTGTCGGGCGTGGAGTCGATAGGAAGAATAATGTTTTTCAAAGGTTTGCAGAAATTGAAATTCTCTCTTAACAGCAATACGGGTATTGGGCAATCGTTCAAAGTTTTGAAGGCATTGGCACCTGCAAACCTTTCGTCGAAACCACTGTTACCGTTAGCGCCGATTACAAGCAAATAGGACTTTCGTTCTTTGACGATTTTGTTTATTGTTGAATGGACTTTTTTACCTTCGGCAACTTTGTATTGAATTTCTTTGCCGTTAAGGGCTGATGCAAAAGATTTGCATAAGTCTTTCAATATTGCTTCTGCTTCCATAGGGTCTTTTTCAGCAGTCTTAACCCAAAGCATAAGAATAGATGAATTGGTACGATTTGCTATATCGACAGCAAGACGCAAAGCTGTTAAAGATGTGTTTGAGAAATCTATACCTACGATTATTTCCTTGTTCATAAGACAAATTATTAAAGGTTTGTGAATTAATTTTTGCAAAAGTATGAAAAAAAGAGAAAACTGCAAAATCATTTTTGAAAAAAATACGGTAAAAAATATTGAAAAAATAAAAAATTGAAAAAAAAGTAAGAATATTTATTGTTGTAATGAAAAAAATTGTATTTTTGCAAACTGTTTTGAACAAGACTCAAAAAGAGCCTGTTATTATAAAGGAATTTTAAGATACGAATACGACAATGATAAATGTAACTTTACCGGACGGAAGTGTAAAACAGTACAATGAAGGCGTTAATGCATTGGACGTTGCTAAATCGATAAGCGAAGGTTTGGCAAGAAATGTGTTGTCTGCAACTATTGACGGGGAAATTAAAGACTTATTGACTCCGCTTACTGCTGACTGTAATTTGAAACTAAACACTTGGAATGATGAAGACGGAAAGCATACATTTTGGCATTCCTCAGCCCATTTGTTGGCATCTGCTGTTCAGGCTTTATATCCGAATGCAAAGTTTGGTATAGGTCCTGCCATAGAAAGAGGTTTCTATTATGATATAGATTTCGGCGAAGATGTTTTAAGAGAAGAAGATTTTCCGAAGATTGAAAAGAAAATGGCTGAAATAGTAAAACAAGGCGTAAAACTTGTTCGTAAAGAAGTTTCAAAACAAGACGCTTTGGATTATTTTAGCAAAAGAAACGAGACATATAAAGTTGAACTTATCAAAGATTTAGAAGACGGTAAGATAACTTTCTATGAAAGTGGCGATTTTACGGATTTGTGTCGTGGTCCTCACTTAATGGATTTTTCTCCAATTAAGGCTTTTAAGATAACATCATTGGCCGGTGCATATTGGAGAGGCGATGAGCATAACAAACAATTGACTCGTTTGTATGCAATATCATTCCCTAAGAAAAAAGAATTGGACGAATATCTTCTTATGTTGGAAGAAGCAAAGAAGAGAGATCATAGAAAATTAGGTAAGGAAATGGAGCTGTTTGCTTTTTCTCAGAACGTTGGACAAGGTTTGCCTTTGTGGTTGCCTAAGGGAACGGAATTGAGAAAAAGATTGGAGAATTTCTTGGCAAAGGTTCAAAAACAGTATGGATATGTTCAAGTAATGACTCCACATATAGGTAACGTTAATTTATATAAGACATCGGGACATTTTCAGAAATATGGTAAGGATTCATTCCAACCTATACATACTCCACAAGAGGGAGAAGAGTATATGTTGAAGCCGATGAATTGTCCTCATCACTGCGAAATTTATCGTTTGTTCCCTAAATCATACAAGGATTTGCCTTATCGTGTCGCTGAATTTGGTACGGTTTATCGTTATGAGATGAGTGGAGAGTTACATGGTTTGACACGTGTTCGTTCATTTACGCAAGACGATGCTCACATATTCTGCACGCAAGACCAAATAAAAGAAGAGTTCTGTAAGGTTATAGATATAGTTCTTTATATATTCAAGACACTTAAATTTAACGAATTTACGGCTCAAATTTCGTTGAGAGACCCTAATAATAAAGAGAAATATATAGGTAGTGATGAAGTTTGGGATAAAGCCGAAAGAGCCATTATTGAGAGTGCTGCCGAAAAAGGTCTTAAAACTATTACAGAAACAGGCGAAGCTGCTTTTTATGGTCCTAAGTTAGACTTTATGGTTAAAGATGCCTTAGGTAGAAGTTGGCAATTGGGAACAATACAGGTGGATTATAACCTTCCTGAGCGTTTCAATTTGGAATACATTGGAGCGGATAATCAAAAACATCGCCCTGTAATGATTCACCGCGCACCATTCGGTTCAATGGAGAGATTTGTCGCTGTTTTGTTGGAACATACAGCAGGAGAATTTCCATTGTGGCTTACTCCTGACCAATATATCATATTGCCGATAAGTGAAAAGTACGAACAATATGCAAAGAAAGTTCAAGAGGCTTTGAATATGGAAGACCTTAGGGGTAGTATTGACAATAGAAACGAAAAAACCGGTAAAAAGATTCGTGATGCCGAAATCAAGAAAATTCGTTATATGTTAATCGTTGGAGAAAAGGAAGAAGCCGATGGTATGGTGTCTGTCCGTGAGCATTTGAAAGGCGATATAGGTACTATGAAAATAGAAGACTTTGCTAAATTGGTACAAGCCGAAGTTAATAAAGAATTGGAATAAGAGAATAATTATAAACTAAATTAATAAGGAGGATAAGTTATAGAAACAACAAATCAATCTCGTGGTAGAGGTTCGGTGAAAAAGGAGATGCCTCACTTGATAAACGAGTACATTAAAGAGCCGATAGTTAGAGTTGTCGGCGAGGGTTTTGAACCTAAAATTTGTAGTATTAAAGAAGCGTTGGCTTTTGCTAATGAGCAGGGAATGGATTTGGTAATGATTTCGCCAAATGTTAATCCGCCCGTATGCAAAGTTATGAATTACCAAAAGTTTCTTTACGAACAAAAAAAGAAAGATAAAGAGCGAAAGGCTAAGTCTTCAAAAATGTTGGTTAAAGAGATAAGACTTGGACCGCAAACAGACGATCACGATTTTGAATTTAAGTTGAAACATGCGATTCGTTTCTTGTCGGAAGGTAATAAAGTTAAGGTAGATGTATTCTTTAAGGGAAGGACAATAGTTTATAAAGAACACGGCGAGCAAAAACTTTTGAAATTTGCCGAAGCATTGTTGGAATACGGAAAGCCTGAGCAAATGCCTCGTTTGGAGGGAAAGAAAATGCTTATGATTATCACTCCGATTAAGAAAAAATAAAATAAAATCGCGTTTTTTACAATAAATAAGATATATCAACGTTGTTGAAACGTTTTTATATATAGGTAAATAGATTTATTAACACAAAAAAAGAGGACATTAAAATGCCAAAAACAAAAACCAGAGCATCTGTAAAGAAAAGATTTACAGTAACTGCGTCAGGTAAATTGAAAAGAAGACATGCTTATCATTCTCACATTTTGACAAAGAAAACAAATAAGAGAAAAAGAGCATTGTGTGCTTACACAACAGTATCAAGTGCTGATGCTAAGGTGTTGAACGAAATGTTGGGAAGATAGTACCAACCAAAAGCACAAAAAGGTAAAACAAAAGTATTAACCATTGTATCAGTATTAAGTGCAGAAAAATTTTTTGCCGCTGATATGAAAAACAAAACAAATTAAAAAATGCCAAGAAGTGTAAATGCTGTTGCTTCAAGACAGCGTAGAAAAAAAATCCTTAACCGTACAAAAGGTTATTGGGGTAGAGGTAAAAACGTTTGGACCGTTGCAAAAAACAAATGGGAAAAAGGTCAGACTTATGCGTTTAGAGACCGTAAAGTAAAGAAAAGAGAATTTCGTGCTTTGTGGATTAACCGTATCAATGCGGCTTGCCGTCAAAACGAAATATCTTATTCTGTTTTCATGGGATTGTTGCACAAAAACAACATTGAATTAAATCGTAAAGTTTTGGCTGACTTCGCTATGAACCACCCGGAAATTTTCACTGCAATCGTTAAAACAGTTAAAAAATAGTAGTGTAACCTAAAAAGAGAGAGAAAAGAATCATGGAAGATTTAATGAAATTTGTAGAAAGTCAGTCTCCTGTAAAGGAATTTCCTCAGTTTAAGTCAGGCGACACTATTACTGTAGCTTACAAAATACGTGAAGGAAACAAAGAGCGTATCCAACAATTCCAAGGTATAGTTATCCAGATTAAAGGACATAAAAATCAGGCAAACAATACATTCACTGTAAGAAAAATATCTAACGGTGTCGGAGTTGAAAGAATATTTCCAATGAACAGTCCATTTATTGACCACATTGTAGTTAATAAACATGGTGTTGTTCGTCGTGCAAGAATCTATTACCTAAGAGCTCTTTCCGGTAAAAGCGCACGTATCAAAGAAAAGATTATCATCAAAAAATAATTCTTTCTTAGAAAAGCACAAAAAACTGAATATCGGTTGTCCGTCAAAGACAGCCGATATTTTTTGTTTAACATTGGTGAAACAGTGTTAAACATTATTCGATTAGTGTTTAACACTAATTTTGCGAAAAGTGATTATATTTTTCGCTTTTGAAACTTCGTTATATTGAATGCTTTTATGCAGTCAAGTTATTACGATAGCGAAATATTTATTACTCGTTGCCAAAACTTATGGTGTAAATCAAATTTGTTTGCGAGTGAAAAGATTTGTGTAAAAAGCCACGATAACAAGTGGAGAATTATAATTTGTTTTGTGTGTAGGCGAATAACAAATCTAAAAACTTATGATAAAAGACGGTTAAAAGGAGATAATTTTTTGTTGCATAATAAAACAGTAAGGATTTGAATATCATATTTGAAGAATTGTGATATTGAAAAATTCACATCATATTTGGAAAATGTGAAATGGAATATGCAAAATTTTTATTGTGAAAATTATGTATTTTGAAAATAATTTGTAATTTTGCCGAAGTTTTGGAGTCGTTAAAGATACCTAACGCTTCAAAATAGTTAATTTATTATTAATCATAAAAAACTAAAACGATATGAGTATTATTTTATCCGACAGAGTTAAACGTCTGTCTCCATCTGCAACCTTGGCAATGAGCCAAAGAAGTTCGGAACTTAAAGCACAAGGAATTGACATCATTAATATGAGTGTTGGTGAGCCTGATTTCAATACACCAGACCATATTAAAGTTGCAGCAAAAAAAGCTGTTGATGATAACTACACTCGCTATTCTCCTGTACCCGGTTATCCGGAATTAAGAAAAGCCATTGTCAATAAACTTAAAAACGAAAACAATTTGGAATACACAACAGACCAAATTATAGTTTCAAACGGAGCAAAACAAAGTGTTTGCAACACTATTATGGCTTTGGTTTCAAATGGCGATGAGGTGATTATTCCTGCTCCTTATTGGGTTTCTTATCCGCAAATGGTGTTAATGGCTGACGGTACTCCTGTATTTGTTGAGGCTAAAATCGAAGCAGATTTCAAGATAACTCCTGAGCAATTGGAAGCAACGATAACGGATAAAACAAAAATGCTTATCCTTTGCTCACCTTGTAATCCTACGGGTAGTGTATATACTCAAAAGGAAATGGAAGGCTTGGCAGAAGTGTTAAGAAAACATCAGAACGTATATGTTATTTGTGATGAAATTTATGAACATATCAATTATACGGGCGAACATGCTTCTTTGGCTTCTTGCGAGGGAATGAAAGAGCGTTGCATAATCGTTAATGGAGTAAGTAAAGCATATGCAATGACCGGTTGGAGAATCGGTTATATTGCTGCACCTATCGAAATTGCTAAGGCTTGCAACAAACTTCAAGGTCAATACACAAGTGGTTCTTGCAGCGTTTCTCAAATCGCAGCCGTAGAGGCTTACAACGCAAGTCAAGATTGTGTAGAGGAAATGAGAAAAGCCTTTGAGAGAAGAAAGAATTTGATTGTTAAACTTTGCAAGGAAATTCCGGGATTCGAGGTTAATGACCCTAAGGGTGCGTTTTATTTATTCCCTAAATGTTCTTATTACTTCGGAAAAACAGACGGCAAACGCGTTATAAACAATTCCACCGACTTTGCTATGTATTTGTTGGAGGAAGGACATGTTGCTGCTGTGGGTGGTGATGCTTTTGGCAGTGCTGAATGTTTTCGTATGTCTTATGCAACAAGTGATGAAAATATTATAGAAGCAATTCGCAGAATAAAAGAGGCTGTTGCTAAATTGAAATAGGATTAATTATTTTCATATTTTTGGCACTTTGGCAATATTTGTAAAAATGTTTGCCAAAGTGTTTTTCTTTTTGTGTAAATATATTACCTTTGCAAACAAATAAACAAAACGGATTTCAAGTGGTATGAAAAAAGTATCGGTGTTCATATTGGTATGCGTTGCTATCGTATTTTCGTTGTCTGCACAAAATTCAAAGGCTGATAAAGTTATAGAAAAAGCAATTAAATTGGTAGAGCATAACGATGAGAAAAAAGCGGTGGATATATTGGAAAAAGCAAAACAGACTTATAACGATTATGCACCATTATACATATTTTTGGCGGAGATATACTATAATAACAAGGATTTTGAAAAATCCGCTGCGAATTACATAAAAGGAATTGCGATAGATAAAGACTATGATTTGAATGCTTATTATCGTTTGGGTATTATGCAAAAAAATGTAAAAGATTACACAAGTGCCAAACGCAATTTCCAATACTATATCGATAATGCCACAAAACCACGATACAAATCAAAGGTAGAGGATTGCAAATACAATATTGCGTGTATTGATTTTATAGAAATCCAAATGCAAAATCCAAAAGAATTTTCTCCTTATAATCTTGGCGAAAATATCAATGATAAAGAATATCAGTATTTGCCTACTCTTACTTTGGATAACCAATTATATTTCACTCAAAGGACAAACGATAAAGAGGATTTCTATTTTGCAACCAAGAAAGATGTATATTCATCTTCGTTTGAATGGAATAAAAAACAGAAAATGCCTTATCCGTTAAATACCGATGCTAATGAAGGAGCGGCAAGCATATCTCCTGACGGCAGATACTTGTATTTTGCCAAGTGCAACACCAAAGACGGTTTTGGTTCGTGTGATATTTATCGTAGCAAGAGAGTCGGTGATACGTGGGGCGAACCCGAAAATCTCGGTAGCAATGTAAATTCTTCTTCATGGGATTCTCAACCGAGCATAGCCTCTGACGGCAGAACGCTTTTCTTTGTTTCCAATAGAGAGGGAGGTTTTGGAAAAAGCGATATATGGTATTCGTATCTTAAAGATGACAATACTTGGACGAAGGCGAGGAATTGTGGAAAGGTTATCAATACCGGAGGGAACGAAATATCGCCTTTTATTCACCCCTCCAATTCAACTCTTTATTTTGCATCGGATTCTTTGATAGGTATGGGAGGTATGGATATTTTTTATTCTAAAATTATTGATGGCAAGTTTCAAGAACCTGTAAATATTGGTTATCCTATCAATACCGATAAAGAAGAAAGTTGCCTCATTGTTTCTGCCAATGGCAGGTATGCTGTTTATGCAAGAGAGAATGCACCGAACAAAATGGATTTGTATGCTTTTGAATTGGAAAAGAGTTTGCAGCCGACAAAAGTTATTTGTATGCGAGGTAAAGTGTTGTATGACGATAACAAAAGGGGCAACGAAAGTGTTTTGCAAGTAAAAAATTTGCGTACGAACAGATTGGTAACTTCCACTATCTCCGATAAAGAAAACAATACATACAATTTGGCTTTGGTTGAGGGAGAAGACTATGCTTTGAGCGTTACTTGTAATGGTTATCTATTCTATTCGGAGAATTTTTCACTCAAAGAATTGCAGTCAAGTGAGGGCAAAGATTACTTGGATAAAGATATTGAACTTAAAGCGATAAAAGAGGGTAGCAGTGTTATATTGAAAAATATTTTCTTTGCGACAAATTCTTTTGAATTAATGGAAGAGAGCAACGCAGAGTTAAACACTATTTTAATGATGTTAAACACCAATCCGCTGATGTTTATAGAAATTTCGGGCTATACCGACAACGTTGGAAAAGAATATTACAACAAAACTCTTTCTCAAAACAGAGCCAATAGCGTTAAAGCATGGTTGGTTAGTAAAGGTGTTGCTCAAAACAGAATAATTGCCAAAGGTTACGGAATGCAAAACCCTGTTGCGGACAATTCAACAGAGGAAGGTAGGAAACAAAACAGAAGAACCGAATTTAAGATATTGAAGACAAAATAAAATATAATGATAGAAAAAAACATAAATCTTAAAGATGTAGATCAAAGAGAATTTTTTGGAGTTAATGAAAAAAATCTCTCTTTCATTGAGACTTTGTTTGATAATCTTATAATTGCTGTTCGCAGTGATACTTTGAAAGTAAAAGGAGAAGAGAAGGATGTCGAACAATTCTTATTATTCTTTTCGAGATTAAAAGATATTTACAAACGAATACCAAACATTACGGGGCAGTTAATAATGGCTGCATACAATGATGAAAAGATAGAAAAAGAATCCGATGCCGAAGTATTGGTTTATGGAGCCAATGGACAGAGTGTTAAGGCGAGAACCAAAAATCAACAGAAAATGGTTGAGGAGATAGAGAAAAAAGATATGGTTTTTGCAATAGGTCCGGCGGGTTCGGGAAAGACTTATACAGCTGTGGCTTTGGCTGTAAAATATCTTAAAGAAAAAAGAGTGAAACGTATCATTCTAACTCGCCCTGCTGTTGAGGCAGGAGAAAATCTTGGATTTCTGCCCGGAGGATTAAAAGATAAATTAGACCCATATTTACAACCTTTATACGATGCTTTAAGGGATATGCTTTCTCAAAACAAATTAGATTACTTGATGGAAAACCATACGATAGAAATAGCACCGTTGGCTTTTATGAGAGGTAGAACATTGGAAAATTCATTTGTTATTTTGGACGAAGCACAGAACGCCACAAAGAGTCAATTGAAAATGTTTTTGACACGTATGGGTAATTGGTCGAAATTTATAATAACTGGCGACCCGACACAAGTAGATTTACCATATAAACAACCGTCAGGATTGATGCCTACGGTTGATTTGTTGAAAAACATAAAAGGACTTTCTGTTATAATGCTTAATGATAAGGATATTGTAAGAAATCCTCTTGTAACTAAGATTGTCAATGCTTTTGATAAAGAAAAGGAATTGTTAAGAGAAAAAGAATAAAGTATAAATACATAAGGCATTAAATTTCTTGGAAAAATTGGCAGAGTGAGAAAAAATATTTAATTTTGTGCCTTATTAAAATTAAACAACGTTATGAGTGTAAGAAAATTATTATTACAGGTATTATTGCTTGCAGCATTTTGTACGGTGCAAGCACAAAGCGTAGAAATTATTCCGCAACCTACAAAAGTGGATATAAGAAAAAATGCACAGGGATTTACTTTTTCGGCAGAGAAAACCAAAGTCTTTGCTCCCGATAATTGCGAAACTGCAAGGATATTCAATGAAAGTTTGCAGGCGTATTATCCTCAAAGAGAAGATGTGCAGCGTAAAGATGACAAAATGGCTCAAAATCTTGACGGCAGCATTATATTTATCAACACCGCTATGAAAAATCTCGGTAGTGAGGGATATATAATTGATGTTAATTCAAGAAGAATAACCATTGAGGCTAACGAAGAAACAGGATTCTTTTACGCACTTCAAACATTATGGCAATTGATTGGCGAGGACTTTTATTTGAATCAATATAACGAAGATTTCGTTCCTGTGGTAGGCTATGTGAAACAAATACCTTCGTGCAAAATAGAAGATTATCCTCGTTTCTCATACAGAGGTAAGCATTTGGATTGCGCTCGCCATTTTTGGGATGCCAATTATATTAAAAAATATATAGATTTGTTGGCTTTTCATAAGTTGAATACATTCCATTGGCATTTGACAGATGATCAGGGTTGGAGAATCGAAATAAAAAAATATCCGAAGTTACAGTCTGTCGCAGCATATAGGAACGGTACTTTGATAGGTCATTATTCCGACAGACCCGAGAGCGAACATATTTATGATACCATTCGTTATGGCGGTTACTATACACAAGAACAAATCAAGGATATTGTCGCATACGCCAAGAAAAGACATATAACCATTATTCCTGAAATAGAACTTCCTGGCCATGCACAAGCGGCTTTGGCTGCTTATCCGGAATTTTCTTGTCGTAATGTGCCAATAGAAGTTTGTAAGACTTGGGGAGTTTTGGACGATGTATTCTGTCCAAAGGAAGAGACTTTCAAATTCTTGGAAGACGTGTTGGACGAAGTTATGGCACTATTCCCTTCGGAGTATATACATATAGGTGGAGACGAATGCCCGACGGTTCGCTGGAAAGAGTGTGATTATTGTCAGAATTTAATGAAAGAAAAAGGTTTTAAGAACGAAAATGATATTCAGGCTTATTTCACAACTCGTATTGAAGATTATCTAAACAAGCATGGCAGAAAAATAATCGGTTGGGACGAAATCTTGGAAAAAGGTGTTAGACAAAGTGCAACAATATTGTCTTGGCAGGGCGAGCAAGGTGCAATCAATGCTGCTAAAAGAGGAAACAACGCCATTATGGCTGCAAGCGCGTATCTTTATTTTAATTTTTATCAAGGTATTGCTGCATCAGAGCCTGTAAGTTTCGGAGGTTTTACTCCTTTGAAGAAGACTTACACTTTTGATCCTGTTTCAGATGTTTTGACTCAGGAAGAAAGCAAACATATCTTGGGTATGCAGGCTTGTACTTGGACTGAATACATAGACAATACCACACTTTTGGAATATAATGATATGCCTCGCTTGGCTGCTTTGAGTGAAAGAGCGTGGAGTAAAAAGGAAGTAAGGGATTATGATGACTTTGTAAATCGTTTGGATAATGTGTTGAAGATTTATGAACACGCCGGATTCAATTATTCAAAGTCTCATTTTGCGGTAAGTGTTCAAAGCGAAAGCAAGAAGAATGGAATTGAATTGTCATTGTCTTCAAAACTTAGAAACGGCACAATATACTACACCCTTGACGGTTCAACCCCTAATGAGAACAGCAAGAAATACACAAAACCGTTTATTATCAAAAACGATGTTGTATTGCAGGCTGTTGTGTATAAGGACGGCAAGAAATTTTCGCCACTGTTAAAGACGAATTATCATATCAACAAAGCAACAGGTAAGAAATACGAGATGTCGGATATTAATCCTCAATATTCAAGTACGGGAAAATATCCTTTGACTGACGGAGTTTGTGGCAACAAGAAGTCATACGATTCTTGGGTTGGTACTTACGGAAAAGACTATAATGTTGTCTTGGATTTGGAAAAACCTACGGAGATTAACAGCATAGGAATTAATTTTATGGACGAACAAGGCAGTTGGATATTCTTACCAGAGGAAGTCAAGATGTATGTATCCAATGATAAACAATCTTGGCAACAAGTTTCTAATGTGGAACAAACGAGATTGAAAGACAATGCAAGTGTTGTCAATTACAAAGCAAATTGTAAGCAAAAGGCTCGTTATGTGAAAATTCTTGGAGTTTCTATCGGCAATTGCCCCGAAGGTCATTCGGGAGCAGGTTATCCTGCCCATACTTTCGCAGATGAAATTGAGGTAAGATAATTTCAAACAACCGAAAGGTGGCCTCAAAATCACTTCATTTGTTTTCAATAACAAATGAAGTGATTTCAAAAAAATAATCACTCACACTAATTTACTAATCACTCACATTAGAAAACTAATCATTAACACTAATTTATTAATTACTCATATTGAAAAACTAATCACTCATATGGATTTAAGGTTAAAACGAACAATAATACGAATATTCGACAAGTCAATAAAGACAAGTGTTTTCTTTCGTCTTATGGTGGTCGTGTCGGCATTGGTTGGTTTATTTTTTACATTGTTTAACGGTGCTATGCTTTTTTATAAAACATATCTTACCGAATTTATCACTTCAACATCTTTTCCCGAGAGCCTTTATTTTTATAAAGAAAACCTTCTGTTTTTTGTTACCGCCAATAGAATGATGTATTTAATATGTTTCTTGTCAGGGTTGGCGATATTGTATGGCTGTCATCTGCTTTTTAGAGGTTATAAATGGGGATTATTCTTTTATACTATTGCAAAAGTGTTCCAATTTTTGACACCGATATTTTTTCTTGGTTATCGTATGTTTGCCATAGGAGATTTGATGTTAATTCTTCTGTTTTTGGTTTATTACTATTATTATGCTTTTACGCATAATATAGAAAAGCAACATCGTAAGTATAATACAATAAAAATTGAAGAATAATGGGCTGTTTGTATTTATTTCCGACTTTGTTGGCAGAGTGTGATTGGGAAAACGTAATCCCCCAAAAGAACGTCGAAAAGATATTTTCGTGCAGTTGTTTCATTGTTGAGGAACTTCGCACGGCGCGGCGATTTCTTCGTAAGATTGGTTACAATAAGGATTTCAATGATGTGGAATTTTTTGTACTCAACGAACATACTACGGATATGGAGATGCAAAATTATTTGCAGTCGATAGAAACCAAAGATGTGTTTTTGATGTCCGAAGCAGGCTTGCCATGTGTGGCAGATCCGGGCAGCAAGATTGTTCTTTTGGCTCAGAGAAAAAACATTAGTGTTGTGCCATTGGTGGGGCCTTCATCTATTTATATGTCTTTAATGGCAAGTGGTTTCAATGGACAAAATTTTGCATTCTTGGGCTATTTGCCAATAAAAGATGCTGAAAAAGAAAAACGTTTAAGACAAATAGAAGACAGAGTTTATAGAGAAAATCAAACGCAAATATTTATTGAAGCCCCATATCGAAACGACAAATTATTCGATTGTATGAAAAAGGTTTTGAAAAATGAAACCTTGCTTTGTATTGCAACAGATATAACAAGCGAAACTCAAAGCATCAAAACATTAAGTATAAAAGAGTGGAAAAATAGAAAGGATTTTGTTATAGGAAAACGCAACACCATATTTTTGATATATAAATAAAATTTCTTTTGAGACCTCACGAAAAAATAAACCGATTATGATACCGCTAGCCGAGATATTAAGACCGCAGAGTTTAGATGATTATATAGGACAAAAGCATTTGGTTTCCAAAGGTGCTATATTAAGGAACGCCATAGACAGAGGCAATATTCCTTCAATGATTTTATGGGGTCCTCCGGGCGTTGGAAAAACAACGCTTGCGAATATTATTGCAAATACTCTTGTGATGCCTTTTTATTCTTTAAGTGCGATAAATTCGGGAGTTAAAGATGTTCGCGACGTATTGGATAAGGCAAAACAGCATGGTGGTAACTGCATTTTGTTTATAGACGAAATTCATCGGTTTAATAAATCTCAGCAAGATTCTTTACTTGGTGCAGTTGAAAGAGGTATTATCACTCTTATAGGAGCAACGACAGAAAATCCGTCTTTTGAAGTCATTTCTCCATTGCTTAGCAGGTGTCAAGTGTTTGTATTAAAGCATTTGGAAAAAGATGATTTGATGATTTTAATCAATAAAGCCAAAAAATATATTGAAGACACGGAAGAAAGGCATATTGAGATAAAAGAAACAGAAGCCTTGATGCGTATTTCGGGAGGTGATGCGAGAAAATTACTTAATGCAATAGAGGTTATATGTTCTCAATGTAGCGGCGATTTTGAACTGACCAATAATTTGGTTGCAACAATTATCCAACAAAATCTATCAATGTACGACAAGAAAGGCGAAAATCATTACGACATAATATCAGCCTTCATCAAAAGTATAAGAGGTAGCGACCCGAATGCGGCTGTCTATTGGTTGGCTCGTATGATAGATAGCGGTGAAGACCCGTTGTTTATAGCAAGGCGAATGCTTATTCTTGCAAGTGAAGATATAGGTAATGCCAATCCTAATGCGTTGCTTTTGGCTAATACTTGTTTTGATGCGGTTAATAAGATAGGTTATCCCGAATGTAGAATAATTCTTTCGCAGACGGCAATATATTTGGCAACGTCGAAAAAGTCCAACGCTTCGTATATTGCGATAGATTCTGCACTTGGGGAAGTGAAAAGCAGTGGTGATTTGCCTGTGCCTTTGCATATTCGCAATGCTCCGACAAAACTAATGAAAGAATTGGGATATGGAGATAATTACAAATATGCCCATAACTATGAAGGCAATTTCGTTCAGCAACAATTTTTACCTGACCAATTGCAAGGGAAAATATTTTACGACCCGGGCAATAATAGAAAGGAAAACGAGATACGAAGCGATATGAAACAGAAATGGCAAGGTATTTATGATTATTAATTGAAAATATAATGTTGAAAAGATATGTAATCTATATTATACTCATAACTTTTTCTTTGGCTATATATTGTCAAAGTAATCTTCGCTATGAGAAAAACAATGGACAATGGGATAGTGCTATTAAGTATAAAACATCTTTTACACAAGGCAAAGTTTATGCTCTTGATAACAAAATAAATATTATTGTTTTCGATAGCAATAATCATTATTATCATCCTCATGGCGATATTACAAAAACCAATAGCAGGGAGAGATATACTATTTTTTCCATACAACCTTACAATGCCAATAAGTGTGATATTGCCCCTGAAAATATATGTCAAGGTTATTCCAATTATTTTCTGTCTAAGGATAAAAGCAAATGGAAAAGCAAAGTTCCTTCTTACGAAGTTATTACCTATAAAAACATTTACGACAATGTGGATTGGGAGATTTCTTCACAGAGTGGATTTCCTAAGCATTCGTATATCGTTCATCCGAATGGGGACATTAGAAGAATAGTTACACTATACAGTGGAGTGATTAATGTAACTAAAAAAGCAAATAGCCTTGTTATTGAAACAAACAACGGAGTTATCGAAGAAAATGAGTTATTCGTTTATCAGAAAAGTGGAGAAAGAATAGACAAAATTGAAAGTGATTTTGAAATTCAAAGAACAGATAAAGGCTTTTTAGTATCATACGTTATAGGAGAGTACGACCGAAAAAAAGATTTAATTATCGATCCCTCGTTAGTCTTTTGTACTTATTCGGGTTCGCACTCCGACAATTGGGGAATGACTGCTTGCTACGATAAAAACGGATATATGATTAGCGGAGGCATTGTCTATGGTGTTATGTACCCTATTGTTGAAGGTTCTTACGATACGAGTTATTCCGATAATTGGGATTGTGTTATTACCAAGTTTGATTCGCTTGGTCAAAACCTTATATTTTCTACTTATTTGGGAGGAGAGTTTTGTGAGATGCCTCATTCGATGATTGTAAATAATAGCGATGATGTTATTATCTTCGGAACAACCGGTAGTGGCGATTTTCCAACTACGTACAACGCCTTTCAAAAAACGTTTAACGGAGGAAAAGGTTTGAATTACGAATCCACATTGGTTTTTCCGTATGGTATAGATATTTTTGTTTCAACATTAAGTTCTGACGGCACAGACCTTTTGGCTTCTACCTTTGTTGGTGGAAGCGATAACGATGGATTTAATTTCAAGGACTATTATTCATCGAAGGCAAAGACCTTATACGACGGCAACGACTCATTGTACGCCAATTTCGGTGATTGTGCGAGGGGAGAAGTCGTTATCGACCACGATAACAATGTATATATAGCAAGTTGTACGTTCTCTGATGATTTTCCGACAACAAACAATGCCTACAAAACCTCATTATCGGGTAGTCAGGATGCTGTTGTTTTCAAAATGGATAAGAGTCTTTCGCAAATGATTTATTCAACATATATCGGTGGAACGAAAGACGATGCCGCTTACTCGATAGATTTGTCCGCTGACAATAAGGCATATATTTGCGGAGGTACTACCTCGCAGGATTTTCCGACATCAAACAACGCTTACAACACTTTATATAACGGAGGTAATAGTGATGCTTTTGTTTGTGCGTTATCGCCTTATGGGGATTACTTGGACTATTCTACTTTCTTTGGTTCGCAATACTATGATCAGGCATTCTTTGTACGATTGGATAAAGACAATTTCCCTTATATATTCGGACAAACAAAAGCGACAGGTAGCACTTTGATACATAATGCACTTTATTCCATACCTAATTCAGGGCAAATGGTGGCAAAGTTTTCTAAGGAATTGGATTCATTATGTTTTTCCACCGTCTTTGGTTCGGGAGACGGCATAATAAATATATCGCCTTCGGGCTTTGCTGTTGATATTTGCGATAGAATATACTGTGCAGGGTGGGGTAGAACATTCAAATATCAAAAGAATGCTTTTGGTTATACTTCGTTTGGAACGCAGAATTTGGAGACTACACCTGATGCTTTTTCGTCTGTAACGGACGGTATGGACTTCTATATAATGTCTCTTTCGATAGATGCTTCGCAGTTGGACTATGCTACGTTTTTCGGAGAGTATAATGCTAATATGTCTTATGGTAACGACCACGTTGATGGGGGAACATCGCGTTTTGACAGATATGGTAATTTATATCTTACCATATGTGCTTCTTGTGGCGGTTCGCAAGGAATGCCTACAACAGAGGATGTTTTTTCTTCAACTAATAATTCTATGAATTGTAATATGTCAGCAACGAAGTTTTCGATACATAATGATTTTGCGGTGGCAGACTTTACTTGTCCAACTGTTATGTGTAAAGAAAGTGAAGTGGCTTTTACTAACAATTCTCGTGGCGAAACTTTCCTTTGGGATTTTGGCGACGGAGCGAAAAGTAGTCAAAAAAATCCTACTCATACTTACACTCAGGCAGGAGAATACACCATTACGTTGGTTGCAAATATGAATAACGGTTGTAAGGAAACTGATACGATAAAAAGGAAAATCTTGATTTTGGATAATAATCACCATTATTTGGATACAATAACGGTTTGCATGGGTAAGAGTGTAAATATCGGCATAGATAGTTTGTCTTTGAACCCTGATGAAGAGGTTTATTTTGAATGGAAGCCTGCCAATTTGCTTTCTGATGCAAGCGTTATAAATCCTTATGCAACGGTTACCACACCAACATTATTTACGTTGATAGTAAAAGCCAATTCGTGCCAGGATACATTTTATAGATTTGTAGATATAGAAGAATTGGAAAGTGAAATACCCGATACTCTGAACTATTGTTCTATTCCGTACATATATGAAATAGAAAATACGTTGAATAGAACTCTTACCGCATCTTGGGACAGAAATTTTACCGATATGGTTCCTGTAATACACGATAGCGTTAAAATTAATAATTTTGGACAAAAATATTTATATATCAAGTATTCGGAAAATGGTTGTTATGGAATAGACAGCATTTATTTGAATTTTGGAGGTATAGTCTGCGAATTGCATTCTTATAATGTGGGTTGTCAGAGCAGTGATGACGGTAGTGCAAAAGTTATAGTGTCAAGTGATAAAAACAATATCCATTACAAATGGTCGGGAAATGGGATAACAAATTCCGATACTGACTCAATAGGAAATCTAAGTGTGGGAACGTATAGTGTTTTGGTGTATAGCGATGAAGATAGTTGCTCTTCATTGATAGAGTTTGAGATTTCTTCGACGATTTTTATTAATATTGACGCAGTGGTTACTAATTCCCATTGTGAGCAGTCTTGTAACGGACAAATAGATATCGACGTAAGTGGCGGCGATGCTCCATACACATTCGTTTGGAGTAATGGCAAAACCGAAGAAGACCTTATAAATCTTTGTAGCGGTGATTATACAATAACTGTTACCGATAACGTCGGTTGCATAAGTAAAAAAACTTTTTCGGTTGCCAACGATTACGAAATAAATCTAAGTTTGACGGCAACAAAGAATAATTGTCTTGACGGTTGTTCGGCAAAGATAATTTCGCAAGCATCAAACGGAGTTTTACCATATACTTACACTTGGAGCAATGGACAGACGACTTCGGATTTGACTGATGTTTGTTCGGGGGAATATACTTTGAATTTGCAAGATGCTAACGGCTGTCCTGCCTCGGCAAGTGTTGAGGTAACGTTTGAAGATAAGTTTATAGATTTTGATGCTTGGGTCGATAAATCGAAAGTTTATGACGGCGAGAGGATAGTTTTGTCTTCAACCGAGATAGATGATATGTATTATTCGTGGTCTCCTTCAACTTACTTGGATAATCCTTTTAACGCAGTAACAGGTGCTGCCATATACGAGACAACAACCTACGAAGTTACCGTTACTGACAACAAGGGTTGTACTAAAAGCGATACCGTTTCGGTTGAGGTTGAATATGTCAATTGCGGTAAGCCTAATATTTTTATACCGAACGCTTTTTCTCCTAATAATGACGGCAAAAACGATGTGTTGAAAGTTACCGGTGAGTATATAGGTTCGATGGAATGGATTATTTACGACCGTTGGGGAGAGAAAGTTTTTTATTCTACGAGTATGGAAGACGGTTGGGACGGCAAATATCATAACAATGATTGCCCAAGCGGAGTTTATTATTACAAATTAGAGATAAAATGTCTCGGTGGTAAAACTTTTTTGACGGGAGGCGACGTAACCCTTATACGTTAATATAAAGTGTTTGACAAAAGCGATTGTTCTGAATACTTAATTCATTTCAAATATATATTGAAACAAAAGTATAAAGCATAGAATAAACAAAATGGCGAAGACTCAAAAATACTATGTTGTATGGTCAGGAAGAAAGACGGGTGTGTTTGATAATTGGGCAGATTGCAAGGCGAGTGTAGAGGGTTTTGCCGATGCACGCTACAAATCTTTTGAGACTTTCCGGCAGGCTGTCGCTGCCTTTGAAAGTGGTTTTAATAGAGCATCGTATTACGACGAGGCGACAAATCCTTCTCATTTTACTAATTTGAGAAAGAAAAATTCCAACACTAATAAAGGCAGTATTTACACTTCGTCGCAACAAAAGGTAATGGCTTCAAATAATGGCAAGGAATTACTACGAAATCAATTGCCGATATTGGATTCTTTATGCGTAGATGCAGCGTGTAGCGATAATCCGGGAATTATGGAATATCGTGGGGTTTATATTTTGAACGGAAAACAAATCTTTTATTACAAGCACCCATACGGAACGAACAATATAGGCGAGTTTTTGGGCATTGTTCATGGGCTTTCGTATTTGAAACGACATAATTTGCCACAACCTTTATACACGGATAGCGTTAATGCAATCAAATGGGTAATGCAAAAGAAGTGTAAAACAAAACTTGCTTTAACGCCCAAGACGGCTGATTTGTTTGATTACATTCAACGTGCCGAAAGATGGTTGCAAGAAAACACATACACAACACAAATTATTAAATGGAACACCGACCATTGGGGCGAAATACCTGCCGATTTCGGAAGAAAGAAATAAAAAACAAGAAAATTTTTTAGAGGGAAGAAAAAAGTAATAAATGATAAGAGAAAAACGTTAAGTCTTATCGTTAAAATAGTTTCAGATATTAGAAAATTAGTGTTAAACATTGGCAAATTAGTGTTAAACATTAAAAAATTAGTATTAAACATTATTTTTCTCATATCACAAAAGAAAAACTTCGGTAGTGATTGACAAAATTTGATTGTGAATTTTGAAAAAATAAATGTTGATTTGAGTGTTGTGGCGAAGCGATACGAAAAAATGTTTTGGTACAACAAGACTTAGGAAAATAGATTGGAAAGACGGAATTTATACGAAAATGTGGCTAAAAAAGAATAAAAGTTTGATATTGCCGATAGCGATGTTGTTGGGTATTGTCGGTTTTCAATGGTTGCACACTCTTGTGTCCATTGTGCCGATAACGGTAAGCATTATGTTTTTCTTGGCGTATTGTGCATTGGATTTTAGACGATTGAGACTGACAAAAGTGAATTTTATTATGCTTTTGACACATGTTATTCTTGTGTTTGTGTTTTATTTTATAGCCTCCTGGTTGTTTTCTCCCATTGTGGCAAAGGGAGTATTGTTATGTATAATTGCTCCTGCGGCAGCGTCGTCGTCTTCAATAGTGATAATTTTGGGAGGTAACAAAGAGGTAAGCATTGTTCATATCATATTGGATAATATGCTTATTTCGTTGCTTGCTCCGTTGGTATTGTCGTATGTTGAGTCGCAAAACGATTTCTCGTATTTCGTTTCTGTGTTGGAGATAATGAAAAAAGTGTTCCCGCTGTTGATAGTGCCGTTTATTGCTGCGGTTTTGTTGAAAAGATTAAGACCAAAGACGGCGTTGAAAGTAGCAAAATACAATTGGACATCATTGATTTTTTGGTCTATATCGCTTATTGTTATTTTCGCAAATACAACCTATACGATAGTCAATGCAGGTAAGGAAAACACTATGGATATTGTTTCAATGTTTGTTGCATCGTTTGTTATGTGTATATTTCAATTTGCGATAGGTAGGGCGATAGGAACAAAACTTGGCAATCCTATTTCGGTTACGCAAGGTCTTTCGCAAAAGAATACAGGTTTGGGAGTTTGGATGGCACATACCTATATATCCAATCCATTGTCGGTGATTTTTTCGGCAGCATACTCTTTGTGGCAAAATCTTCTTAATTCGTGGCAAGTATATATGAAAGAAAAGAAGAATAGAGTGCAATCATAAAAATGTGAAAAATAAATTGCGACAAAGCCTTTATTTGAAATTTATACAAACAAAGCCTTTGTCGCAATAGGTTTTAGAAACGTGGAATTATAATTCCTTTAACAGTTGAGTGGCTTCTTCTTTTGCTTGCTCGTCGCAATTGTTTATAATATTCTCATAATATTGGCGGGCTTTGGTTTTGTCGCCTTGTTTTGCGTAGATATTGGCGATATTAAACAAAACAATGGCGTCTTTTGGGTTGATTTTTTCGGCTTTTAAGAAAACCTCCAACGCTTTTGTATAATCCGAGTCGAAGAAATAACTGACACCTAAAAAGTTCAATGCTTCAACATTATCGGGATAGTATTTCAAAATTGCTTCGGATATATTCCTCATTCTTTTTGTTTGCAAAGAGAATTGTTCGTTGTCTTGCTCAAAATCAAGAGCCTCATACAAATATTCAAAATATCCGTATATGGTTTGTAAAAAGAAATCTTTGTCTGCATTTTCGTTCGGATAAATCCATTTGTTGTCGATGATGTAAGAATAATCGATAGTTTTGATTATTTCAGTCGTAAAATCGTCCCACTCCAAGGCATTATATAGTGCATAAATCTTTCCAAAACGCAAATCCAAGCGTTCGGGATATTTTTTAATGCCCTCGTTGATGTATGAAATGCTTTTGTTGAACAAATCTCTATCAACATCGCCGGGAGTTAAATATCCCGTTACATTTGTTGTGCTGTCATAAATTGTAAGATACTTGCCGCTTGTCGGTTTTTCGGTACTAAGTTGCATTGATGAGGAGTTTTCATCGGCTTTGGCGAAAAAATAATTGAAATTGGCTATGTAATAATCGGCACTTCTGTCATTGCTTTTCTCCCAAAGGTTAAGGATTTCTTTTTGTCCCGTCGTGTCATTATCACGTAAGGCTTTTGTAAAATCTGCCATATAGTTTTGTGCGTTAAGACTGATAAAAGCAAAAGCACTTAATATAAAAAAAGATATTTTCTTCATTACTTTGTCGTTATATGTGAATTAAAACTCTGCAAAGGTACGAAAAAAACGGTAATCTCATTGTTTTTCACTCTGAAATTACCGTTAAGTGTGATTTTCTGTAACAAAATTTGATTACAACTTAAATTCCGTTTGATAGATATTAAATTCCTTTTTCAAAGTATCAACATAGTCTAATTTTTCCCAAGGATAGAAATCTACTTTCTTGCAAACCTTTTTGCCGTTTTCTATAACTTCAATTTCTTTGGAGTAAGGAGTTCTTCCGAAATGACCGTAGGCAGCGGTAGGAGAGTAAATAGGATTTTTTAGTCCGAATCTGTTGATAATTGCGTATGGTCGTAAATCGAATATCTCCAATAATTTTTTAGCAATTTCACCTTCGCTCATTTTCGTGTGATTAGTACCGAAAGTATCTACATACAAGCCCACAGGTTCTGCAACACCTATGGCGTAAGCCACTTGAACCGAAACTTCATCGCAAATACCTGCTGCAACCATATTCTTTGCCATGTGTCGCATAGCATATGCTGCACTTCTATCTACTTTACTTGGGTCTTTGCCGCTAAATGCTCCACCGCCATGAGAACCTTTGCCTCCGTAGGTATCCACAATAATTTTTCTGCCCGTAAGTCCAGTATCGCCATGAGGTCCTCCTATGACAAATTTACCCGTAGGATTGACAAGCAAACGAAATTCCTTTGCAAACATTTCTTTTATCTCTTTCTTACGTTGCTTGCTCGCAATACGAGGAAGTAATATAAGTCGCATATCCTTTTCAATCTGTTTCAAAGATACATCTTCGTCGTGTTGGGTTGAAATAACTATTGTGTTGAGTGCAATAGGATTGTTGTTGTCATCATATTCCACCGTAACTTGTGCTTTGGAATCGGGACGCAAATATGGCATCAATATTCCCTCTTTTCTTATCTGCGCAAGTTCATATACAATCTGGTGAGCCAACACCAATGGCAACGGCATATAATCCTCTGTGTCTTTACTTGCATAACCAAACATCATTCCTTGGTCGCCAGCCCCTTGTTCTTCGGGCTTTTCTCTATCGACGCCTTGACTAATATCAGGGCTTTGCTCGTGAATTGACGAAAGCACTCCACAAGAATCGGCAGAGAATTGATATTCTCCTTTTGTGTAGCCTATTTTTCTTATAACATTACGAGCAACGGTTTGAACATCTACATAACTCTCGCTTTTGACTTCACCGCTTAAAATAACCATACCTGTGGTTACCAATGTTTCGCAAGCAACCCGAGAGTCGGGGTCATTCCTTAGAAATTCATCTAATAATGCGTCTGAAATTTGATCGGCAATTTTGTCCGGGTGTCCTTCTGACACTGATTCCGATGTGATAAATCTTGACATTTCTTTTACTGTTTTTTAATAGTTATTAATTATAAAATCCAGTGGAAATGAATAAGAATTGAAAATTTTACTTCAAATAAACGAATCTTAAAGCAAAGATAACTTGTTTTAGCATTCTTTTATAGTGGTTGCAATCAATTCAAATCTGTCCACAATTCGTGTTGCAAAAGTACAACATTATTTCAATATGGCAATATTTTATATAAAAATCTTTAATAAATATGCTTTTTCTTTAATATTAGTTATTGTGTTTTTGATTGAAATAAAGTATTTGAGACCTATATATCAAATGTTTAATAATGAATTACGATAATTTTTTGCACTGATTATTTCTCGTAGACAAAAAAAGAAATTTAGGTGCAATCATATCGAAAAAATGATTAGTGAAACCAGAAAAATAGTGTGAGAGATTAATTTATTAATCAATGAAACTAATTTATTAATGTGAGATACTGATTTTTTGATGTCATATTACATGAAATTTTATAAGGGCATTGCTTTCGTGATTGCATAAAAAAACAAATCCGATACTTATCTATCGGATTTGTTTTGATGTATCAAAATATTTTTCAATTACCTTGCCAATCTTTTTTCTGATATCGACAAAGGTTTAATAGTTGCTGTCCAAAACTTCAACAGTGCCGTTAAACTCTACGTTCTTTATAGGTCCTTTTGCAACGAAGTGGTAGAAATAAGTACCCGTAGGTGATTTGGTTTTGGCAGGATCCCAAAACTGATCGGCAGAACGCAAATCTTGAACAAAGTATATCCTCTTGCCGTAACGGTTGTAGATTGCCAATTCATTATCAGGATAAGCCTGACCGGTAATTAGGTTATGAATTTCAAATATATCGTTGATGCCGTCTCCGTTAGGAGTAATAACGGTAGGGAAGATGATATTGTCGTTAATGATAGTGATAACCTTAGAAATGGTGTCGTGGCACTCATACGTTTTTCCGCTCGGTGCAGTGTTGTAAGAATATGCGTCAAGGGTTATGGTGTATTCGCCGGCAACGTTTTCGTTCTCTTGCGCAACCCAAGTGTAATAAGGTTCAAAACCAACAACATTTTCAACGTCCAATGTATTGTTTTTATTTGTTTGGAACGTCCAAACAAATTGATTGACGCTATCCACACGAGGCTCTGTTAAATTGACCATATAAGCACTTGGATCGGAAGAATATGGATTTTCCGGCTTCCAAGCAAAATCGGCAGTTAGAGATGGGAACACGCTTATCGCATTGTCAATATGAAGTTCATCGCTACAACCATATTGGCTCTTTACTTTAAGGTTCAAATCATAAGTTCCGGCAGGTAGTGTAAAGGTTGGGTTCTCCTCATTGGATTTAAGGTCTCCGACAGTCCATTCGTAAGTCTTTGCTTCGGAGGAAGCAGATAACAATTCAACGGTGTAAGGTTCGCAACCCTCCATTGGGAATTTTACCGAAGAGAATGAAGCGGCGGCAGCAGGATGAACATTAACTTTTATCGTGTCTTTACCATAGCAATATAGTTTTCCATTGTTGTTTGTTACCATTGCTACGAAAGTTTTTGTTCCGAACTCATTGTCTTGCGGAGTGAATGTTATTGTTTGAGTTGTCTCACCGGTAGGCTCCCAATCGTAACGTGCTGCGCCGGGATTACCTGCATTCAATGTAACTTGTTCGCCTTCGCAAATTTGTTTGTCCGGACCTAATTTAACGATAGGAGTTTCCACAACAGAGACTTGTGTCTTCGCAGGCCAAGAACAACCGAAATCGTCTATGACTTGTACATTATATGTAAATACACCTGATTGTGCGACAGGAGGTGCAACTACTGCGCTTGTAGCTTTTGATTGTGTGATAAACGGACCGCCCCAAATAACGGTGTCGATAGGTACTGAATAAGTCCAATCTGTTGCAGGCGATAGGTCAATATCTATCCACCAACCACAAATCCAACCGTTATCGTCTTTCATATTATCCGTTATTCTGATTGTCCATGTTCCGTTCAAAGGACAACCTATAAGTTTGTCAAATCCGCTCAAATCAACAGTGGTTGCATCGGTATATGCTTGCGTTTGTGTAGTAGAAGACCAGTTGAAAGCAGTGTTTCCTGTAACACCTTGCTTTGGCGTTTGCAAAAACTGTGAGGTATCACCGTTTGAAGCAATGGAATCCCAATCGTATGAATAAGAAACAGTGCGAACATAATCGTTGTAATGAGCGTAATAAGTATCATTTTTGAAAGGACGAAACTCTTTTCTATCGCTTCGTACTAATTTTATGGAATCAACAATGGAACTAAATCCGTCAATAGTTGCAGAAATATTACCTCCAACCACATCAATTTGGAATGTTGAACCGTAGCCCAATGTCGTGGCTGTACCGCCCGAATAAGTCGTGAGTTCAAAGGTGTGGTATTCCACCGTATCGCCATAATTAGGAGGATAAACTCCGCCATTATCTACGATAGGCATATATTGTATCATTTGAACTCCTTGTTCATATACATTTGTTTGAATTGATTCGGTGTATATAAATTCTCTACCGGTTGAAGTGGAAGCGTAGGTATCGCCATTTTGGATTGTTATGCTTTGACCGTTTGTATTGTAAGCCGTAAAGTCCCCGTCTGTTGCAAAAATAGTATCTTTACCTTTTGATTTGATTACGGAGTTCTCGTAAATATGTATAGTATCAGCCGGAACGGATGTAGTAACTGTTATTGTATCTTTCGTACCCCAAAAGTGAGTTGAGTCTATTATGTTATTTACCAAAGGAACACCCGTAATAGGAACAGTATAGTTACGAACGATATTAGGTATTCTGCCACTCAAAACACCTTGTGCATTTGCTAAATATGTATTTGACCAACAATATTGCCAGCACTCACCGGCCTTGTTTTTATTAGTATCCAAGATATTTGTATTGTCGGCAGTAGTAGGATCCATAAAAGCGTTTGAAACGGATCCGAGAGGAACACCCATAAAATATCTTTTCTTTCCCGATTTATATTTGTCATTGTATTTAAGGGTAACGGATTTGTTGTCAGGACAACGCAATTCTATACCAATATCGCCAATGGAGGAGTGTTCCATATTGATACAAACATCGGCTATTTCTTTGCCTTGTGATATTGAAGCACCGGCAGAAAAAGAAGAAAATGTAATAGATGATTCGTAAGAAGCATTGCCGCCAGTAGCAGAACCTCCGTCAGGAATGAATTTACGAGTGTCAAAATATTCTCTTTCTGCTTGATTTACATGAAATGAATCCAAAACAATTGTTGAAGTACCGGAGTAATCAACATTGATAGGTTGTTTATCGCCCGAACACATATCAGCGATGTTGTTTTCCATTTTTATAGGGTTTTGGGCAATACGTACTCTACCACTTAAAGAGTTTTTACCTACACAACCTCCGTGAGAAGTATCGGTAATATACAGTCTTAAATCATAACCGCTGACTTTTGTCCATTTATGACCTATTGTAGGGTTGTAATAAACTGTATCGTAACCTGTGTCGCTATCTCCAAAGCCCCAAATATAGATACAGTTTTGAGGAGTTTGGTGATAGGCTTGGTCGTTATAGCGGAAGTCGGGAGCAGCAGTTAAAACAACACTGTCGCCTTCACAAATATCGATTGCTTTGAATTTTACAGTGTCAATCCTGTAATAAGAAACGTTGCCTTGCTCATCTGTTTTTGTAATATCAAATCCGAAGTTTGGGTCTTTGACCTCTAATGTGTCAAAATCAATACCGTCTCTTACAGGACGAGTACTTTGTTTTCCATTCACGTCATATTTAGTGAAAGTTGGTGCTAACGCAACATACACATCTTGACAAACAGCCTCGCAAGACGTTCTCGCTTTCCAACCTTTGGCAACTTCAAACTTATTACTTCTGAAACGTATCGTCAAACAGCCGGATGTATCTGTAATAGGAGCCGATATAGACTTGCCTTCCAAATCATTGTTTTGGAAATAATCTTTTTCGTTATCTTGGTTTAACGCACGCTCATCGGTAATAGATTTGCCATAATAAACAATCAATGTATCCGAAGGATGTACTTCAAACATATCAAATTCTAATTTGATACGGCTGCTTGCTTGTGCAGGGCATATAGTAGTCCAATAGTCAAAGTTTGTTGCGTAATTACCATTCTTGCTGTTGTCGTAAAATTCACCATCACACATGTATGTAATCTGATTGTGCTTTTCAGCATCAAGTAGTACTGTCTGAGTTTGCGAACGAACGCCTAACAGTCCCACTATTGTCAGCAATAATCCCAAAACAAATGCTCTTTTCATATTATAGTATATTTATTCTCGTTGTTAATAATGAATTAAAGTTTGAAAGGTAAGTTGATTTCTATGCTTTTTTTGTTTTAATTCATATTTATATTTCGTCGTATTAATATATTTGTCGTTTTAATGATTGCTAAATACGTTTATTTTATCAATTAAAAATTTCAATAACCAATAATATTTAGTCCTTAAATAGTTCTCCTTGATTATCTTTCTTTGAAGAAAAATCTTTACCCAAATGTTTATACGCAAAAGGAGTTACTTCCCTGCCTCTCGAGGTTCTCATAATAAACCCTTCTTGAATCAAAAACGGTTCATATACTTCTTCTATTGTTCCGGCATCTTCTCCAACAGCAGTGGCAATAGTTCCAAGTCCAACAGGACCTCCTTTGAATTTATCTATGATAATGCTCAAAATCCTATTATCCATTTCGTCCAAGCCGTTGGCATCTACGTTCAAAGCCTTTAACGCCATTTTTGCAATTTGAAGGGTTATGATACCATCTCCTTTTATTTGGGCAAAATCCCTTACACGTCTAAGTAATAGGTTGGCAATACGTGGAGTTCCTCTTGAACGTCCTGCAATCTCCAATGCAGCATCGTTGTCTATCGGTGTTTGCAATATTCTGCATGAACGTTTGACTATTCCGCAAAGTGTCTGATGGTTATAATACTGCAATCTGCACGTTATTCCGAACCTGCTGCGCAAAGGAGCGGTCAATAAACCGCTTCTTGTCGTTGCACCAATCAAAGTAAATGGGTTTAGACCTATCTCAACACTCTTGGCATTCGGGCCGCTCTCTATTAAAATATCTATCTTGTAGTCTTCCATTGCAGAATACAAATATTCTTCTACGATTGGCGTTAAGCGATGTATTTCATCAATAAACAACACATCATTAGTCTCTAAATTCGTCAGTATTCCTGCAAGTTCTCCCGGTTTATCCAGCACAGGTCCCGAAGTCATTTTGACATTTACGCCTAATTCATTTGCAATGATGTATGAAAGAGTGGTTTTCCCCAATCCCGGAGGACCATGCAAAAGCACGTGATCCAATGCCTCGCCTCTGTTCTTGGCTGCTTGTACGAATACGTTTAGGTTTTCTTTTATCTGTTCCTGACCTGCGAAATCATCAAAACCGAGAGGACGTAAAGCCTTCTCGTAATCTCTTTCTTGTGAAGAAAGATGTCCGATGCTCGGATCAAGATTCTTATTCATACAAACACATTGTTTTTAATTCAACGTGCAAATTTAGTAAAATTTATGATAATATTACAGTAAAAGCCTTAAATTTTGAAAAAATAAATGGATTTTACTCATTGTGATACGGCTCATTCTTTATAATAGTGAATGCTCTGTACAATTGTTCAGTAAAAAGCAATCTGATCATTTGATGCGAAAAAGTCATTTGAGAAATGGAAATTTTGTCTTTGAATTTATCCTTAATATTATCGCTAAAACCGAAAGCCCCACCTACAACAAACACCAAATTCTTTAATCCCAAATTCATTTGTTTCTGTAAATATTCTGCAAAGACGGTACTTTTCATCTCTTTGCCATGTTCGTCCAAAAGAATGACAAGTGAAGAATTTTTTGCCGTCAGTTGATTTTTTTCAAAAAAGTTTAATAAACTCTCGCCCTCCAATTCTTTTAGTTGAGTGCTGCTTAAACTCTTTGCGTTTTTTACATCATTTATAACCTCGATGGAAAAATTTATATAATGTTTAAGCCTCGAAAAATACTCATTGACCCCTTCGTCAATAAAGCCTTTAACAGTCTTACCGATAACTATTAATTTGATATTCATATTTCGTTTGTTGTTTAGAGTGATTTAAGAAGAAAAATCAGTGTTTTAAGTTTCTTAAATGTTGATATACTTTTGAATAATATTTATTTAAGGATATGTAAGGCATTCTTGTCGCTCCGAAATGTTGAAAGAAACTTTCCACACCTTTAAGCATAGAGCCTTCAAAGTCGTAAGTCTTTAAGCCGATTTGTTGTGAGTAATTGATGCTTTGGTATTGGAGAAGAGCGCCGGCATCTCGGTGATTATTTTCGTAGTTACTCCCACCAATAAGAGAGTATGCGGTGCTTTCGTCCCAAACAATGAACAAAGCGGCAGCGATATTGTTTTCGTTGTCCTTACATACAAACATTTTTCCTTGTTTTCTGTTTATAGCCGAAGTAACCAAGTGTTGAAATCTGTCAAAAGTGTAAGAAATTTTCTCGTGTTGTTTGTTGTATGTGGAACATAAGATTTGGAAAATCTCTTTTAAGTCAAAATCATCGTTTGTAACGTATAATTCTTTTTCGGCTTTACGTAGTTTTTTTCGCATTGCAGAAGAAAATCCATTGAAATATTCTTTTGTCAAATCCAAACGATATGTATATTTTACATTTGCCGAAAAACCATGCTGAACAAATGGTGTGGCACAAAAGAACTCCGGCGAAAAATTAAGAAAACAAGCACTCGGTTTAATTTTATCTATCTGCGAAGCAAAACACTCAGATATGGAGTTTTCAAAACTATATAAGCGGTGCAAAGAGTTTGAAGAAATAATATGTTCGTCGTAATACGCTTTGTTAATCACCACTCCTTGATAAGGAATGAAATTCATCGGTCGAATGGATTTGAAGAAATTTTGCCTATATATATAGTAAGGTATAAAGGCAAGTGGCAAATGTGCATCGTTTTCATAAATCATCACATTCCAATTGCCATTATAAACAATATCCAAGTACCACGGCTGCATAAACAATGTAACTGCGTTGCTATTGCAATATTCTATATATTTTTGCTTAGAAGTCATAGGATTTTAACGATACCGTATTTAATATATTTTATTATTCAATGTTATATTTATCGTAAAGAGAAAAACTTCGTTCAATCATTTTTTTTGTCTATCAGTGTTCCTATATATGTTTTCATTTCACTAACGGAAAATATTCTACAAACGAAACTCAAAAGCACATAAGCCATTAAAGACAATGCCAATCTTATGTACCACGCAATACTTAATTTTTCTATCAATATAGTGGAAACGATAACAGATGCTATAAAACACAAAATTTTCAGTACATATATCTTACCAACCTTGATATTAAACATTTTTAATGCAATGATTATTTGAAGAATTGCCGTTATGCTTTGAGCCGTCAGTGCGGAATAAGCACTGCCTACGGCTTTGAATTTAGGGATTAACAGTAAATTGACGCCAATGTTTATAATCATTCCGCACAATGCCACAATGTTCAGTTTTTTTAGTGAGCCGTTTGCCGTTAGAAGTGTTCCGAAAATATAAGTCATACTAACCGGAATAAAGCAAAAACTTAACACTTGATACACCCTTGAAGATTCTTCTATGTGTTTATTATACAATAGTTCCATTAAAGGCATCGAATAAGTAACGCTTACCGCCGCAAAACCGATAGTGATAAGCAGCAAAATTTGAAATGAAACCTTGACAATTTCGCTTACATCTTGTTTTTCCTTTATCATTCTTGCAAACAACGGCAGTAATATAACAGAAAACAAATATGCAACCATATTGACGCTATCCACCAATCGAAATCCCGAAGCATATATCCCGCTTTGCACATCACCGTCCGCCAATAAACGCTCTATCATTACTGTATCCATTCGATTGTAAAACGCCATAAGTAGTGTAAGCAACGCATAAGGAAAACCGAATTTCAAAACGGCACGCATAAACTTTGTGTCCCATGATAGAGTTATAAATGTGTTTTCGTCGTTTGTTTCTTTTTTTACAAGCGATTTTGTTTTCACCAAGCATATAATCAACGCTGTTAGCACGGAAACAAACATACTTATCACTTGAACATAAACAAAGTATTCGACTTTGAATCCGTTTTTGAGTATTGGCGTGTATAACATCAAACAGCAGAAAATTATCGTCAGACTCTTGTCCAAGATGCTAAGGAAACTATCCGTTTTGAATAGCAATAAGGCCGAGACATTACTTCTAAGATAAGTCAGAAGTGAGGTTAAAATTTGGAAAACACACAACCATTTGAGCAAAAAAAACGAAAAACTATCGTAACCTATGATAAATGCAACGCCAAACAGCACGGCACAATACACTCCTGCCAGAACAAGTTTCAAAGGCAAGATTTTGGCAAAATATTTTCTTAAAAGAATAGGGTTTTGTGCGATTGTGCGATTGTTGAATTGCGTTATACCCAAATCTAAAATGATATTGAATAAATAAGTAAAGTTCAAAAGAGCGTAGTATATGCCGTAATCTCCCGACGACAAAGTATTCTGAACATCTCGGTCTATACCCAAAATCCAAAAAGATTTTATGAGAATGTTCAGTGTAAGAAGAAATATTAAATTTGTAACGAAAAATTTCTTCATTGTGTTTTTGTCGTTAAAAAATTACTTTGGCAAAGGTACAAAATAAAAATCAAAGCAAAAGGCTTTTTGAATGAAATCTTAAATTGACGTGATTTTCAACGCAATATTGAAGAAAATTTTGGCGGAGTATTATTCAAAAAATTCTTATCGGTATTCATAAAAATAGTGTTAAACATCCGTTAGCTGATGTTTAACACTATTTCGCTAATGTTTAACACTGATTTTTTAATTTGCGATATTATTTTTTCGTTATGTTTTATGGATTTGTTTTTTACAAATAACCCTTTTGCGGCAATACAATTTATTACGTTCAATGATAATACGACAAGGGCTGATGATAATTAGAAAAAATTTTATAACTTTGCGACTTGAAAATCAAGGGAACTTACCGCAAAATTTTCTTTTGATGCAAAAATGAAAATATTTGCGGGCAAAATCAAATAACTTAAAAAACTTATAAGACTTGATAATAGGAGTAAATGCACGGTTGTTGTTGAAAGGAAAGTTGGAGGGGATAGGCTATTTTACCCGACAGATTTTGCAAAGAATGACAAAAAATCATTCCGAAGATACTTTTGTATTGTTTTTTGATAGGAAATTTGACGAAAGTTTCGTTTTTGCAAAAAATGTAGTGCCGGTGGTTATTCCTTGTCCGACACGACACCCGTTAGTTTGGAAATTGTATTTCGATTATCTGTTGCCGATATACGTTAAATGGTACAAGATAGATGTTTTCTTCTCGCCGGAGAATTATATTCCCAAAGTAAAAAATCTTCCGATAGTTTGCACAATCCACGATATAAATTTCTTTCATAACGATAAGTATATCGGAAACAATTCGCACCAAAAGTATTTTATGCGATACTTTCCGCTTAACGCACAAAAGAGTGAGAGAATAATTACGGTAAGTAATTATAGCAAAAAAGATATAGCGGAGAACTTTTCTATTGATGAAAATAAGATAGATGTCGTTTATAATGCAGCCAACAGTATATTCTCGCCACAGAGTAAAGAAATAAATCAAAGGACGAAAGCCCAATATACTTTGGGAAAGGATTATTTTTATTTCGTAGGTGCTATCCACAAAAGGAAAAACTTTGTTAATCTGTTTTTGGCTTATGATGAGTTCAAAAGAAGGACAAATAGTGATGTGAAACTGGTTGTTGTGGGTAATAAGAAGTGGTGGCAAGGCGAGATAGAGGATACTTACAATGATATGCAGTACAAAGACGATGTTGTTTTCACCGGACGATTGGACGCAAGAGAGGTGTCATACATTGCAAGTGCGTCATTGGGATTGGTATTTCCGTCGTTGTTCGAGGGATTTGGTATTCCGGTCGTGGAAGCATTTGCAGCACAAACTCCGGTGCTTACATCGAATACCACAGCATTGGACGAAGTGGCTGGCGATGCCGCATTGAAAGTCAATCCGTATAGTGTGGAAGAAATAACAAACGGTATGATAAAAATATATGAGGATGCTGATTTTTGCCAAAGCCTGATAGCAAAAGGCATTGAACGAAACAAAGCATTCTCGTGGGAAAATTCTTCGGAGAAATTATGGAACATATTGCACAAGTTAGGAAAATAACCAACGAATTGTTGTCGGAAGTTTTTAATGTCTTTTGTCAGAGTTATGATGTTACGATAGATTCTCGCAAAGTTAAACAAGGGACGATTTTCGTGGCATTGAAAGGCGAGCATACCGATGGAAATATTTTTGCCAAGATTGCTTTGGAAAGCGGTGCGAGTTTGGTGGTTATCGACAACAAAGACTACTACATAAACGATAAGACTTTGCTTGTTGAAGACTCTTTGATTTTTTTGCAGAAGTTTGCCCGATATTACAGAGACACTTTTACTATTCCTTTTATCGGTATTAGCGGAACTAACGGTAAGACTACGACAAAGGAACTTATGTATGAAGTCCTTTCTTCTACATACAAAGTTGGTGCAACGGCTGGTAATTTGAATAATCAGATTGGTGTGCCTTTGACCTTGTTATCTCTGAAAAAAGATTGCCAAATAGCGATAATCGAAATGGGAGCATCGCATATCGGAGATATAGACGAATTATGCCGCATAGCCAATCCTAATATTGCAATCTTGACAAATATCGGTACTGCCCACATTGAAGGTTTCGGTTCGTTTGAGGGAGTTATCAAAACCAAGACAGAATTGTTTAGATACATTGAACAGAACAATGGCAAGGCTTTTGTCAATATCGATGACGAAAACCTGTTGAGCAATAAGCCTGAAAATTCTGTTACATATTCATTGAAAACCTTTGCCGCTACACAAGGCAATATCATTAATGCCGATAAAACTTTTGCAAGCATCGAAGTATGTGGCGAAAAGATTTGTTCTCATCTTGTCGGCACATACAATTGTTATAATATCTTGGCAGCGGTTACTGTCGGCTTATCTTTCGGAGTTGATATTACTAAAATAAAGCATGCTATTGAGAGTTACATTCCTACCAACAATCGTTCGCAAGTCAAAAAGACCGATAAAAACACTTTGATATTGGATTGCTATAATGCCAACCCGTCTTCTTGTCGTTTTGCGTTGGAAGCGTTTGATAAGATAGGTGGTTACAAGGATAAAAGGGTTTTTATAGGTTCTATGAAGGAATTAGGAAAGGTTAGTCAAAGCGAACACGAGGCTATATCGAGAATTATAAAAAATATGAACCTTACTCAGGCTGTTTTTGTCGGAGAAGAGTACAAGGGATTTGCTGATAAAGAAAACTGCCTTTGGTTTGCAACTTCTTCAAAAGCCAAAGAATTTCTTCAAAAGCAAAATACAACCAACGCTTTGATTCTTATAAAAGGTTCGAGGGCTACTCAAATGGAGATATTGCAAGATGCGTTATAGGATATGTGATAAGAGAAAAATAGTGTAAGTGATTAAAAAAATAGTGTGAGTAATTAGAAAATTAATATTAAACACCAATAAAACGAAAAATGTTATATAAAATACTTGGAATGATGTCAGGTACTTCTCTTGACGGATTGGATATGGCAGCGGTGGAGTTTTCTATTTCGGAAGATGCGAATAATAAGATAGATTATCGCATAATTAAAACTTCGACCATTGGCTATACGTCCGAATTACGTCAAGCAATAATAGACTGTGAGACTATGAGCGGAGAACAACTTGCGCATTTTTCTATGTATTTAGGGCATTTTTTCGGAAAGCAGGCTCGAAAATTTTTAGATGAAAACAATTTAACCGTTGATTTTATCGCTTCTCACGGACAAACAATCTTTCATCAGCCAAGCAAAGGTTTTACTTTGCAAATAGGAGATATTAACGCTATTGCCTCGCAGACGCACATAACAACGATAGGCGATTTTCGTTCTCTTGATGTGGCTTTGGGCGGACAAGGCGCTCCGTTGGTGCCGATAGGAGATAAACTGTTGTTCGGTCAGTATCCTTGCTGTTTGAATATCGGTGGTTTTTCAAATATTTCATACGATAAAGACAATAAACGTATCGCTTTTGATATATGTCCGTCCAATATCGTTTTGAACCTGTTGTGCGAAAGGATAGGTTTGAATTATGACAAAAATGGAGAAATAGCAAAAGCGAATACAATAAACAAGAATTTGTTGAATGAATTAAATTCCATACCTTATTATATAAATAAGAAAAAACATTCATTGGCAAAAGAATTTGTTAAAAGCGATGTGCTGCCGATAATAGATAAATATGATATAAGCGTAGAAGATAAGATAGCAACATATAGCGAACATATAGCAACTCAAATTGCAGAACAGATAGTAGGAGATACTTTTATAACAGGAGGAGGGGCTTACAACAATTATATATTAAATGCCATAAAATCAAAGACCGATTACAAGATAATCGTACCCGATAACGAGATAATAGAATACAAAGAAGCCTTGATATTTGCTTTTTTGGGCTTACGTAGAATTAGAAAAGAGATAAATTGTTTGAAAGAAGTTACGGGTGCAAAGCAAGACAGTTGTTCTGGACTTGTTGCAACGTGGGTAGATTAAATTATTTGCAAATCGAAAGAACATTTGCCGATTATGGACGATACACGGATACTTAGTTTAATAAAAAATCGCAAAACCAAAGAGCAAGGTTTTAGAGAACTTGTCTGTTCGACAAAAGAACGTCTCTATTGGCAGATACGTCGTATGGTTTTTTCTCATGAAGATGCCGATGATTTGTTGCAAGAAGTGTATATAAAGGTTTTCCGTAATATATCTTCGTTCAAAGGCGATAGTTCTTTGACCACTTGGATTTATAGAATAGCACATAACGAGACAATAAATTTTCTAAATTCCAAAGCAGCACAAAAATCTCTTGCTTCGGTAGGATTGGAATTGCTTACAGAAGAAAAGGTAGCTCACAATTCAAATATCGACAGTGAAACAATCAAAAGACTTATGGAAAAAGCCATATCCACATTGCCAGACAAACAACGTGCAGTCTTTGTGATGAGGTATTACGATAATGTTCCGTTCAAAGAAATGGAACAGATAATGCAAACAACCGAAAGTGCCTTAAAAACATCGTATCACATAGCAGAGAAAAAAATAAAAGAAATTTTAGCATCATACGAATTAAACTTTTAATCTTTTTTCTTGTCAAATAAATTGAGGGGGCGAAAAAGTGCTATCCGCACAGACAAATATGGCAGAGCCGTGAAGTTTTTTTTAATAAAAATAAAAAAATTAGAGAAGAAATTAAATATATAATTAATATGGATAAGGACGACATATTAAAAACAAATGATACATTACCCGACAATTATTTTAATAGTATTGAAGATAGGGTAATAAGAAAGTATCACAAAAGACAGGCGATAAGATTGGTTCGCAACTTGTCTTGTTGTCTTGTCGGTATTGCAGTTGTTGTCAGTGCGGGCATATATTCATTGCAAGATAGTTCAAAAGATATTGCTTTGACAGAACAAAAGGTACAAATGTTGAAAGATACTTTGAAAAACGCAGATGCTTTTACCATTGAATCGACAGAAGAAATTATAGCCCAAGCAGAAAAACCTGTCGTTACTGAGGAAAACATCGTAAAAGCAAGCTATAAAACCACAAGACCTAAACAATCTCAGGCAAACACACTACGTTTTACGGAAGAGGAATTGGATTTCTTACAGAACTATCTTAATGAAGATAATTACGAATTAGTCTATAATTATTTCGTACAATAAAAAAATAAAGACTGACGTTATAAAATTGGTGTGATAGGCTGATAAAACGAGAAGTTATAAAAATTAAAATATAGTAGGAATAAAAAATGAGAATAATGAGATTGTTCATATTATTTTTGATGTGTTGTTTGACAATACCGACATTTGCCCAGTTAGATGAGGCGGAATGGAACGCGGTACATGATAAAATGATGCAATGTAAGTACGAATTTTTGCAAAAGGAGTTGAATTTCGATGCAAATCAGATGCAGAAATTTTGGGTGGTGTATAAACGATACGACAAAGAGATTTTGGATTGCCATTTGAGAGAAGCAAAAACTTTTTATGACTTAACAGGTATGTCTCCACGCCAATTCGATAAATGCGGGAACGATACATTTTCCGATACAGTGTTGTTGAAATTGTTGGATGTGCATTGCGCAACGGGTCGGCAGTTGAGCGAAATAGAAGAACGATATATAAATGAATACAAATCCGTTATGCCATTGCAAAAGATATTGAAACTGCACGCTTTGGAGAAAGTATTTATGAGAAAGATGATGACAGAAGTTCCTTGTAATAAAAACTCAAAAGAAAATGCGTGCGGAAGTAAAGACGGTGGCAAAGAAATTGACAGAAACAAGAAAACAAAATAAAAAATAAACATAACATTAAAAAAAATAGCAAATCTTTTTGATTTCGTTTCATAATTAATTTATTTTTTGGGTAGCACCACATTCTCGTGGTGCTATTTTTTATTTCTAACCTTAATAAAAAATTTGCGTATAACATCTATCAAAACAATCTTTGGTTGAAACAAAAATAAGAATATGACTTTGACTTTAATAGCAATATTGATTATTTCAGGGGTGATTGTAGGCTTTATTAACACATTATCTGCCGGTGGAACTACAATATCCATTGCCCTTTATCTTGCTCTTGGTATTCCTGCACAGACAACAAATGCGATAAACAGAGTTGGAGTGCTTATTCAAAATGGTTTTGCAAGTGCAATGTTTTATCGAAAGCATATAATCAATTATAAACATATTTTTTTGTATTCATTGCCTATAATCATAGGTACTTTTGTCGGTAGTTTGGTGGCAGTCAATATCGATGAGAGAGTATTTGATATTTGTTTTGCAATAGTTTTGCTGCTTATGGTTATATTTCTTGTTGTGGATAATAAAGCAAAACAAACAGCACCAAGAGAATTTAACACCAAGACATATCTTATAACATTTCCTTTGTTTTTGATTACCGGTTTTTATGGAGGATTTGTGCAAACGGGTACGGGATTTTTGTTGATAGCGGTTGTAGGTAGTGTTTTGGGATATGATTTGTTGCAGACAACGGCGGCAAAAAACACATTGATGTTTATATATACAATAGTTGCAATGGGAGTGTTTTTTTTAAGAGGGGATATAGAAACGAAATATTGGGTTTATGGGCTGATACATTCCATTGGTAATGTGATAGGTTCTTATATCGCAGCACATTATGCACTTAAAAAAGGTAATGGCTTCGTTAAAATTATTATCATTTGCGTTATTGTTTTAACGGCTTTGTCATTGTTTGGTATCTTGGATTTGAAAAATATTTTCAAAAATATTATTTAGAATATTTTTCTATTTCAAACTATTGTTGTACTTTTGCCAACGATACCAATCAATGATATTATCACGTTGAGGTTGGTTGTTGGAAAACGCAATCCATTTATGGGAAAAAAGAAAACGAAAAAAAATTATAAGCAATGAAAAGATATTTTATTTTAGTGGCAGTTGCCCTTGTTATGATTTCTTGCGGTACGTCAAAAAAGTCTCCTTACAAATCTATTGACCAAAGAGATGTTCCTGAAAGATATTTGAAAGATTTTGTAAAGCATCACGCAGCTGCGAAAGATGTTCGTTGGGAAATGGCGGACAGCACTACGTATTTTGCGAACTACAAAAACGATAATGACAACGATTGTATCGTTAAATTTACCCAAACTTCAACCGGTATGTATTATGTAATACCAATGGAATACCTTCCAACGGATATTACCGACTACATTAAAACCAATTATGCCGGTTATAAAATTCAAAAGGCGTATATAACGGACATCAAAAAAGTTAAATGCTATGAGGTTAGAATTGCAAAAAAAGATGATGTAAAGAATTTGCAATTCAGTCTTACTGGAAATTTCAATAAAGTTATAGAATAATTTTCTTGAATGTGAAATAATTTTTCGGTCTTTCGACCACAAGAATTTAAGTATAAGGGTTGTGAGTATTTTTGCTCACAACTCTTTTTTGTTTCAATAAACTCCAATTTCAATTAAAGTCTTTATTTTGTTGGTAATATCATTCACTAAAATAATATGAGACATTATTAAATTAGTGTTAAACATCAGTAAAATAGTGTCCATAACCAGTAAAATAGTTATGGACACTAATTTTTTAGAAACATATCAAAAATAAAACAAAACATATTTTATTGCTACGGGAAGTATATATATATAGGTTTTATGATAAATTAAGAAAAAAATATTTGCTAAAAAATAAAAAAAACTTTGAAAAAATTTTGTGTATAAATAAAATATGAGTATCTTTGCCGCTGACAATGGTAGTGATTAACTAAAAAAATAAAACATAAACAATAATAAAATTTTTAAGACTTATGAAACATTTAATTTCTTTCATTGGAATGATACTCTTGTTATCAACCAATATCGTAGTAGCACAATCTCAGTGCAAAGTAAAAATTATCACAGATGACGGAGAACCGGAATGTTTGCTCACAGCATATACGGAGAAAGGAGAGTTTCCGATAACGGATAATTTCGGAGATGAGCAAACGACACTTGTGTGTAGAGGGGAGACGGTTACTTATATAGGCAGTAATGCAGGAGCTATGCTTTCGTATGAATGGGTAGTTAATGGCAGTGAAAACTACACAGTATCGACAGATGGTAAATCCATTGTTGTTACATGGGACGATGCGACAGCCAAACAGGTATCCTTGGAAGTAACGGCGATATCTTCGAGCGGTGTAAAATGTACAGATATAAAATATATTTACATAGTGGAGACACCGATACTTAATACAATAGTTCTACAAGGCTATGACGAACAAACGGATGGGACAAAAATAATTTCAGTTTGTCGAGGAGAGACAGTGGAATTTATAGATAACAGTCAATATTCGAGTAACACGAATGTAACAGGGTACTATTGGACTACCAGTAGTGGAATGGCTGCGAGTACTAAAAATTTCAAGATAGAAGATATAGAGGATAAAACGATTGTAAGACATAAGGTAATGTCATATTGCGGTTGTGAAGTAGAAGAAAGTTTTGTTATAGAAGTTATACCTGAAAAGGCCTTGCAGCTATCATGTCATGGTACGGCATGCGAAGGTAGTATTGTAACATACGAAGCAGAAAACATCGATTGCTCACAATACAACTGGGTTGTTGAAAACGGCACAATCATTGGCAACACGGATTCTTCGCAAGTAAAAGTTCAGTGGAGTGCGCCGGAGAGTGGTTACGGAATAATTAGTTTAGACGGTAGCGAATGCGAAGGTGTTTGTCCGAAACTTACACCTGTGAAAATACCTATAATATCGAGCAATGTGATAATAGCAGGTAAGGAAGAAGTTTGTAAAGACGAGTCAGTTGTCTTTGAGTTACCACTTTGGGGTAGCACGAACTATACTTGGTCGATTACTCCTAATATTCCTATGGAGAATGCACAGAATATTAATCAGAAGATAATAAAATTTTCGCAAGTAGGGACATATACATTGACCTGCAAAGTTTATTGTCCGTTTTTGGATTGTGGAGAACTGACAGTCCAAACAAAAACAATAACGGTCAAGCCTGTATTGAATATTGACGGAAAAGAGTCAATATGTGTTGGAGGAACAACATCATTTACAACTAACGCAAACAATCAGAGCTCAGCAAACAATCAATGGACACTGTACAAAAACAAAGATGTTTTGGCAACATCTACGGGCAGTACATTCAGTTACACATTTACAGATTCGGGAAGATATAAGTTGGAGGTAACCAATCCCGATTATTGCAATACGGCAGTAAAATATTTGGAAGCCTACACGTTGCCTGTTCCACAGATAACGGGAAATCACAGTGTCTGTCCAAAAGACGGGGACAGTCTTACGGTTATCAATGCTAATCCTAATTATTGGGTACATTGGTCATGCGATGTACTAAATGCTTATCCACATGAACTGACAAGTGAATCAACCTTTGTGGTCAAGTTTGGTGGTTTGGTAGGCGATGTAAAGGCGAGGTTTGAGGATAAAAGCAATCATTGTATGTCGGATGTTACGACCTTTGAAATCCACGCTGTTGAGTTGGACGATTTAACACCTTTTTTGCCAACGCAGATTACAGGTAAGAAGAGTGGCGATACAATACGTTTGCAAATACCAAAACAAAACGGAGTATTTTATCGCTGGTCAGTACCGGTGGGCAGGGCAACGATTTTAACAGATTTTACCTCCAATAATGCAGTTTTTGTTATCAATCGTTCAAAGGACGGAACCTATCCTGACTTTCAGATAAAACTTAGAAGGATTACTTGTAACTATTATGAGTATCCTGTCGATGATTTTGTTACGGTTAGCGGAGTAACCGATTCCAAGATAACAGTTTCAGGGAATAAATGCAAGAACACACCTATAACATTCTCTACAAATAGAATAGATACCGCCAATGCCCATTACACATGGATAATCGACGGCGTTCAACAAGCAACACATACCAAGACAATACAGCATACATTTACAACGACAGGACATAAGATTGTAAAATTGAAATATCAAATCAATGGATTAGCACCTTATATTCAAACTATGGCATTGGATATCAAGGATTGTGGGGGAGCGACAACAAATTCATTGGACTACCTTGAAGAATTAACGGATGTTGGCATCATACCGGGTGAGGCTGTTAATAGTATTATACCACCGATAAATGATACATTTTCTCATTTTTTTGATACAAACATGCCACCTCTCAACTATTACGATGGAGACTTTGATTTGTATTATGATTGCAAAACGAATGCGGTTTATATAGATAACATAAAATCCGGAAATTATAAGAATCCAATATATAACCCTTATTCATCACCATATCTTCGTTGGCAAAAAGACGGAGGGACTGTTCATTCCGTTAATCCTATAACAACTACCACAATTTCTATATCTACTTATGGTTATGGAACGTATTCTGTTGCTTTTAATGACACACAAAAAACCTTTGTTAAAGAAATAACCGTTTATCCTCCTACGACGAATATTTTCGGGGCAATAACTTTCCCTAATTATAATGGTAAATCTCTTTGCGGTGAAACTCCATATACATTTACGGCAAATATATCGGGGGATTATGATTATTGTTACTGGGATTTTGGCAATGGTTCAATTATGGAAGATAATCCTATTGAATATACATACGGATATAATGATAGTCAAGATGAGTATTGGGCATGTATAGTTGCAGTCGATAAAAACGGTTGCCAATACAGGCTTGACTCTGTTTTCTGTAAAATAAAAGATGGCGTAGAGTTGGGTAAATTATCTGCTTCCGCCCCTATCTGCCCGGGTGGGACAAATGTGATTAAACTTGATAAAAAAAATGATATTTTACATCCGATACAACCAATTTTGTGGAATCCTACGAAGGAGGCAATAAATGATAATGGCGATACAATGGAGTATTTGGCATATTATACGGGTGATTATTTGGTAAAAATACAAGATACGGCGGGATGTATCAGTGAATCGAGCGCCAATGTTTATTTCCATAATAAACCTGTGGCTGAGTTTATAGCATTTTCACAATCATATTGTGAGGGTGATGGATTTATAGTATGTTTTGGGGAGAATGGTTATCGTTATGATTGGAAGATAACATCAAACGGACAGGTAATAGATGAAAAATTTTCAGTAACGGATAATGTCTATAATATAGGTTCTTTACCAACGGGGACATATAATGTTGAAGTTACTGTATATACCGAAAAGAATTGTTCGGATAGTATCAGCGGTATATTCACCATTTATCCGAATCCGTCAAGCCCATCTTTATTCATAGACCCTGAGAAAGGATGTATTCATAATCCACCTGTAAAACTAGTCGGAACACCGTCGGAAGTATATTGGAGTAATGGGACACACGGTAATAATGCCTATTACTATCAAGCCGGACTTGTTAAAGCATTCGTAAAAGATTTGGCAACCGGTTGTACTTCCGCCTCGGAAGATATACTGATAACCCCTGCACCTAATTTGGAAGCATTATTAAGCGGCTGTTATGAAAAATGTATGCCGGATACAATGGAAACATTCGGATTATCACCGATACCATTCAATCAATGGTTATGGAATTTAGATAACCATACAATTCAAGCAGGCACGGAACAAAATCCGACGCTCCATCTGCCGGTAGAGGGAGTATATAATATGCAGGCTTATTATGGAGATTTCAATTGTTATGTTAAATCCGATGATTTGCAGATAATTCAACCTGAGATTTGCGATTGCGATGGAATAACCGTTCAAGTAGTAAGAACAGATTATAAAATAGTACATTGCAGGATTACTTATGAAACAGAAATCATAATATGCAACAACACCGACGATGTTTTGAATGTAAGTCAGTTGCTTTCTCAACAGGAAGTGAATATAATTAATATACAAGGTAATACCACAATTCCACCTCACGGTTGTGAAACATTCATAATAACATTTAAGGTAGATCCGTCTTTGGATTGTGCTAATTTTACTATTATAGATGGTTATAGGAGGTGTATAAGAGAATTTGCTGTAAAGTTGAATCATAAAGAAAATATCAAACAAGACAGATGTTACGTATATCCGGAAACGTTGAATAGTTCAAGTTCTGATGGTTTAGTGGTGGATTTGGATTTTGTATTACGTGTACCGACATTATCAAGTGTATTTGCTGTATGGACAGAACCACAGGGAGTGATTACCTATGATTATGACAACAATAATGATTTGATACATGGTTTTGCAGTATTTGATGCAATTAAATTGCATCAAATGGCACAGAATGGGGAGGAAATATGTTTCTATGTTTTGATGTGTAAAAATTGTGAATTATGTCTTGCAGAATTTTGTATAATGGCAGATGATATTTTGAGAATGATGACTCACAAATCACAAAAACAATCGATATCAGAACAACAATCCGAAGAAGTATATCTACAACCAAATCCTGCAACAAACAAAGTAACCATTGTAGGCTTGAATAATGAGCAAATTGATAATATCTCAGTATTGGATATGACAGGCAAGGAATTGCTTAAAAACAATTCGACGAATGTTATCAATATCGCCAACTTACAAAAGGGTTCTTATCTTGTTGTGGTAAAGGATAAAGAAAATAAGGTTTATTATTTGAAATTAATAAAGCAATAAATGTTTAACCATGTGAGA
>NWBO01000100.1 GCA_002633275.1 Bacteroidales bacterium Phil12 | reverse complement strand
TGCTTCGGCTACGGCTATTTACGGTTCGCGTGCAGCAAATGGAGTAGTCATTATCGATACGAAGGCTCCTGTTTCCGGAAAACTACGCCTCAATTACTATGGTAGCGTGGATATGGAAGTAGCAGACATCTCAGACTATAATCTGTTGAATGCGGCAGAGAAGTTGAGATATGAAGATTTGGCCGGGTTGTATAAGGGAAGCAATGCCGTGTATGTGCAGGAGGAATATTTGAAAAGCTATAACGAACGGCTTAAATTAGTATCCAGAGGGTATGATACCGACTGGTTGGCCAAACCGCTGAAATCGGTAGGTATCAGCAACAAGCACAGCATCCAGCTGGAAGGAGGTAACGATAGTTTCCGTTATGGCGTGAACCTGAATTACAATGGGACTTCGGGTGTGATGAAAGGTTCCGACCGCGAACGGTTGGGTTTGAGCATCAAGCTGCAATATAACTATAAGAATCTGCGTTTCCGTAACGAAGTAACTTATGATAAGGTTACTTCTACCAACTCTCCTTACGGCTCGTTTAGCGATTACACTTATATGAATGCTTATTTCTATCCTTACGATGACAATGGAAAGTTGAAACAAGTAGTGTTTAATAACTACAATCCTCGTACCGGTGGTTCCAAAATAGCGAATCCGATGTATAACTCTACATTGAATACGATAGATGAAACCGTTTACGACGATTTTGTAGATAATTTCAGTGTGGAATGGGATATTATTCCAAGTTTGAAATTGAAAGGAAACTTCTCGGTGGAACGAATCAACAAATCGACCGATATCTTTAAGCCGGCCGACCATACGGATTTCATCAACAAAACCGAGAATAAAGGAAGTTACATGAAAGGAAGTACCCTTACGAACTCCTACGATGGAAACATTGTGCTCTCCTATTTCAAAAGCTTCGATAAACATGCCCTCAGCTTGAATGGGGGTTGGAATATTCAGGAAACATCTACCGATTATAGTGCTTACACTGTTTACGGTTTCCCTAATCAATCGTTGGACCACCCTTCTTTGGGAACCGGTTTTCTGGAAGGAGCGACCGTTAGCGGTAATGCTACCGTAACCCGTTTGATGGGTTTCTTCGGCAATGCAAACTATAGTTATGACGACCGTTATTTTGTAGATGCTTCCATCCGTACGGACGGGTCTTCTTTATACGGAAGCAACCAGCGTTGGGGAACTTTCTGGAGTGCCGGTGTGGGTTGGAACATCCATAATGAGAAATTCCTGAAAGGAAGCAATTTGGTGAATCAGCTTCGTGTACGTATGAGTACGGGTTTCACGGGCAGTCAGAATTTTTATCCTTATCAGGCTTTGATGATGTACGAATATAAGAGCTCGCTGGCTTATCAGGAGTACATAGGCGCTATTGTGAAAGCGTTTGGTAACTCCGATTTGAAATGGCAACGGACACAAAAGAACAATATAGGTATAGACTTTGCTTTCCTCAACAATCGGGTAAGCGGTTATTTCAATTACTTTATCGAGAATTCCAAAGATTTGTTGGTGGATGTAACGATGGCCAACTATCTGGGCTTCGAATCGTATAAAGAGAACTTGGGCGAAACGCAGAACAAAGGTTTTGATTTCAACTTGAAAGTAACGGCTTATCAGGATAAAGATTTGAGAGTAAATCTTTTCTGCAACGGACAGCACTATGTTAACAAACTGAAGCGCATTTCTTCCGGTTTAAGTTCTTATAATAGTCAGGCGGATTCGGAAGGTTCCACCAAACCGTATGTACGGTATGTAGAGGGTGCTTCCATCAATTCCATCTGGGTAGTACCTTCGGCCGGCATCGACCCGGCTACCGGAAATGAGGTGTTTATTGATAAGAATGGCAACTACGTTACCACTTGGAGCGAGAAAGATTACGTTCCGTATAAATCGACCGACCCGGTATTGAACGGTACTTTTGGATTAAATCTCTATTATAAAGGATGGGAACTGAATACAAACTTCTATTACAGTGTAGGCGGATATGCTTATAACCAGACGTTGGTGGATAAGGTAGAAAATGTAGACCCCTATTTGAATGTGGACAAGCGTGCCTTGTACAACCGCTGGACGACTCCGGGCATAGCTGCCGAATATAAGCGCATCGACGATTTGTCGACGACCAAACCGACTTCCCGCTTTGTGGAGAAGAACAATTATTTATCGGCCAATTCATTGAGCCTGGCTTATACATTCGATACAGATTGGATTCGGAAGTTTGGAGCTCAATATTTGAAACTGACTTTGATAGCCAATGATTTTATGCGTTTGTCGACCATACACCGTGAAATGGGTACCACTTACCCCTATGCACATCACTATTCGTTGTCGGCTCAACTTACATTTTAAAAGTAGAAACTATGAAGAAGATATTTATATTAAGCGGACTTTTTATCGCTTTGACGCTGACTTCTTGCGA
>NWBO01000099.1 GCA_002633275.1 Bacteroidales bacterium Phil12 | reverse complement strand
AGACACCCCTGTATTTAAAATCTTTGATGAAATGGGTGAATTTGGAAAATCTCACGAAATCTCACAAAAAAGAGAGCGACCGTTTAAAGGATATTTCTTACTTTTGACAGAATCTTACTATAATTATCTTATAGTACAAAACATCTTTCTACAAAATGAAAAATGTATATAATATATAATGTGTGGAGTGGATGTAATTCAATCTGCAATAATCAAAGTACGAAAATATCTTTATGTATTAACATGATAAAAACGAAATAGAACATGAAAACAAGTAAATTCAAAAACTGCCTCCCTTTTCTTTTGCAACATAAATACTATGTTGTTATGTATACCACACTTTCTCTCTCTCTTTCCTTACTATTTGGATGCTATTCCCAAAAAAATAATGAATCATTCATAGAACTATCCAATGGTGAAACTTTAGATATCGAATTAGGATTGCCTATTTCGGCATCACTATATGATAATTATCTCTTTATAACAGACTTTTATGGAGAAAGTGGGCTAATTAAAATTGTAGATATTCAAAAAGAAAAAATAGTAAATAGTTTTGCGAATAAAGGTGAGGGGCCGAATGATTTCCTAAGTATAGCAAATGTCGACTATGCCCCAATAATAGACCGTAAATTTTATGTATTTGATCAGGTTGCGAATAAAATAAAAGTTTTCGACTTTGATTCATTAGTTTTTCACAAACAAAAAGAACCTCAAACAGTATTATCTCTGAATGGAGATTTGCGATTTTATGAGATTATGAAGACTTATAATGGATACGTTGCTACGGGTATTATAGAAAATAAAAAGTTTGCTTTGTTGAATGACTCACTCCAAGTAGAAAGTTGGAGTGGTTCTTATTGCCCTAAGCCCTCTAATAATATCCCCGATATAACTCATGCTGTTGCTAATTATGGTAAATTTTTCGTTTCAGATAATAGAAAATATTTAGTAAATATTATATATGCGGCAGGAATAATAACTTGTTATGATATTGATAAAAATGGGAATTTATCTTTAAAATGGGAAAATACATTGAGTAAAATGGATTATAAACTGAAGGGAGATTCATTCTTAAACATTGGAGTAATGGGATATTTATCTATATCATTCACTGATAAATATATTTATGCATTATATAGTGGCAAAAAAGAGGATAATAATGCTATAGCAACTTATGGACAAGAAATTCATGTGTACGATTACAATGGGAAAATCATAAAAAGATATATGATTAATAATCAAGCATTAGGTATATGTGTAACTAAGAATGATGGTTATATATATACAATTGTTCATAATCCCGAGTCTGGTATTATAAAATATGCATTATAAAGAAAAATGCTAAGGCTTATATCATTCACATTCGTTGATATATTTATATTTGGAATGGTTATTGTTATATTCCACCATTATGAAAAGTCTATTATACATTTCACGAATATAAATTTCTGAAATAAATATCATCACGCATGATGATATTTATGCATTCATTTAAAACATATAAAGCGATGAAGAAAATTTTATTCTTTTTATTATTCTGTTTCCTGTTCTCATGTACCAATAAGAACGGGAATAATACGGTTATGGGGCTATTCCCGGAAACGCATTCTTTTATAGAAAAGGAAGTTACGATGGAGTTTGACAGTATCCGCAATCCGTATATGATAGCATGTGTAAAGGGGACATTGCTGCTGGCCGACATCTTTCAACCTACGTTTATGACCGCTTTCGATGAAGAAACAGGAAAGTATATAGGGAATTTTCTAACAAAAGGAAACGGTCCCGGAGAATTTATACACCTGTCGGGCATGCGGAAAGTGGGAGAGAAGTTATTTGTTTGGGATTCGGGAAGCTCTAATATAGGCATTATTGATATAAATAAAGATAGTATCGGGAGCTATATATCTGAACTCATTCCCCTCCGTCAGGACAGTATTTTTATTTCCGCCTTTCAGGTATTTCCACTTAACGAGAACTATTTCGTCTCATCCGGTGTAATAAAAGGGAACCGCTTTGCTATTTTGGATAATCAAGGAAAAGCCATCAGCTT
>NWBO01000098.1 GCA_002633275.1 Bacteroidales bacterium Phil12 | reverse complement strand
TGAAAGCGAAAGAGCCCGTAAAGCTCCGGTTCAAGAAACTGTCGAACGCGAACCAGTCCATATATCTGGACATCTATTACAAAGGAAAGAGGTATTATGAGTTCCTCAAGCTCTACCTCACCCCGGAACGTTTCCCTGAAGACCGTGATAAGAACCGGATCACTTTGCGCTTGGCCAATAGTATCAAGGCACAACGGATCATTGATCTTCAGAACGAGATTTATGGTGTCCGTATGATAAACGGGCTCGGGAAAAAAACACTTTTAGAATTCCTCTCGGAATTGTCCACCGATAAATCCGCGCATGGCGACAAAGCCTATTCCCTACGATTAAGAAGTCTGGCCAATCATCTTAGAGACTATATGCCGCAATGCTTGCTTAAAGACATAGATACCGGTTTCGTGAAAGGTTTCATCGCTCACTTGCGTAAACAACCCTACCTCAAAAGCGACTTCACGATTCACGGTTATTACCGGCTCCTGAATGTCACACTCAATAAGGCGGTCAAAAAAGGGCTGATCCTCTCGAATCCTTGTGGTTCGCTGGATACAGACGAAAAACCTCACAAACCTACCAGCCTGCGTACTTATTTGACCCTAGAGGAACTAAAGAGGTTAATCCGGACAGATTGCGCATGCCCAGAGGTAAAAAAGGCTTTTCTGTTCTGCTGTTTCTGCGGACTCCGGATCAGCGACTTGACCGCTCTTAGATGGGAAGATATGCAAAAAGAAGGAAATGATAAATTCCGTTTACAGATCATACAAAGAAAGACGAAAGAGGCTATTTATCTCCCATTGTCCGAGGAAGCGATAAAATACCTTCCCGCAAGGGAGAATGACAATGACAGGGTCGGCTTGATATTCCATCTACCTAGCCTCACGATTATATGTCAGGTATTAAAAGGCTGGGCCTTAGCCGCCGGCATCAAGAACAAGAAAGTGACCTTTCACGTAAGCCGCCATACTTTCGCCACTCTTTCACTAGCTCTTGGCATTGACTTGTATACGGTATGTAAATTACTAGGACACAAGAACATCATCTCCACACAAGTATACGCGAAAATCATCGATGCTAGTAAAAGACAGGCAATAGACCGGTTTAATGGGGTGTTAGACGCATGAGACGGAGATCACTTCAGATTCGGATGGCACGGATCAAGAAAGATACTTCTCCCCAAGATCCGTGTCATCCGCTATAGTTTCAGTCCGCAACCGGCTTATCAGATCAGAGACTTTGTATTATTTCCAACGGAGTCTCGCACTCCTCATAACTCAAATCGAACCGCTCGAACGAAATATAGACTTGTTTGAGCTTGATTCGTCCAAAAGTCTCACCCGTAAGCTCGTTCGCTAGCACCACGTCCGTACGCCACAACGGAAACTCTGGCAAGCTGAAGTTCAACAGATAGATTCCATACACAGGAAGCAGCTCGTACTTCCAGTCACGACCTGTCTCGCCCTGACGGGAGATCATACGGCAAATCCATCGCCACTTGCTTATCTCCAAACACAGCCTTGAAGACGCCATCCAACATGATGTTCACGTACTGTTCCATAGTTTTATGGGTTTTAGTTGATTAATAATTCACGTATAATGTTGTAAAGGTAAAGACTCTTCTGTTGAAAAACAAGCTTATTCCGATAAATTCTCATCATGCCATCCGCTCCCATACATTATTATAATAATACTACTGAGTTGTTACTTACCTGCATATAACAAAAGCATAATTATGCTAAAAACAATCTCTTATAGCCATTCCCAAATAGAACTTAGAAATTTATTATTCGGGA
>NWBO01000097.1 GCA_002633275.1 Bacteroidales bacterium Phil12 | reverse complement strand
CACAGCATCACTTCTTCGGCTATGAAGGCCGTTGCGCTGCTCCTTCCAATTATGATGCGGATTACTGTTATTCTTTGGGATATACAGCATCGATGCTGGTTGCTGAAGGAAAGACCGGATACATGTCTTCTGTCCGTAATACAACGGCTCCGGCTGATGAATGGATTGCAGGCGGTGTGCCTATTACCATGATGATGAACATGGAACGCCGTAACGGAGAAATGAAGCCGGTTATTCAGAAAGCATTGGTGAAGTTGGACGGTGCGCCGTTTAAAGCTTTTGCCGCACAGCGTGAGCGTTGGGCTATTGAAACGGATTATGTATATCCGGGTCCGATACAGTATTTTGGTCCAACGGAAGTGTGCGACCAGCCTACTAAGACTTTATTGCTGGAAAATGCGAAATAATTTAGTATAATAAGGTAAAGTTAGAAAGAAGATAGAGACTAAAGAGGTAAGTGAAGGAGATGAAAAATGATTGGACTTTAACTCCCGAGCTTCTTTAAAGAGAGTTGATAGCTTCTTTATTAAACTAACGGAACTTACATAAATAGAGAATTACACAGATGATTAAAGTGAAGAGTCTATGACTTGAAATTTTAATTGTCTGTGTAATTTTTGTAATTTTGTGCGGTCACAGAAATGAATCTGCACCTGTTTGCATGAATCTGCATATAAACTATGGTAAAAAGAAATCCTCTCGATGCGGTGAATAAACCGGTACGCAAGCCTCGTAAAGCGACGACTCCCAAGCGTCCGGCTGCGGCTTCACGCACTCCCCGGCGTAGGAAGAAAAAGAAGAATGTTCTTCTTGAGTGGTACGCCAATAAACCACGTTGGGTTATTTGGCTTATTTCGGGAATCATTGTTGCGGCGTATGCCGTAGCGCTTTATCTCTTTTTTATTCGTCCTTATTTATATCGTTGGAATACGGAAGAGATTTATTTCTATCGGCCGGCAGTCCATGGCATCGATATCTCTCACCATCAGGGAGAAATAGATTGGGTGAAGTTGGGAGATGACAAGTATAAAGGGAATGTACTGCATTTTGTTATTATGAAGGCTACGGAGGGGTCTGATATGTTGGATGAGACTTTCCAGCAGAACTTTGCCGATGCCCGGGAGAACGGTTTTATCCGTGGCGCATACCATTTCTTCAGTCCTCTTTCTCCGGCATCTAAGCAAGCGGAGTTCTATATAAAGAATGTGAAGTTGGAACCACATGATTTGCCTCCGGTGCTGGATGTGGAGCGTCGTGGAAAGTATGGTGACGATTCGTTGCGTATAGAGGTGAAGAACTGGCTTCGTATCGTGGAGGCGCATTATGGTGTAAAGCCTATTCTTTATGCTTCTTTCCGTTTTAAAGAAAACTATCTTTCCGATTCTCTATTAAATACTTATCCTTTCTGGATAGCCCATTATGAGGTGGATACGCTTGAGTATAAAGGGAAATGGGCTTTTTGGCAGCATCGGGATAACGGTGAACTTACCGGTATTAAAGGAAATGTGGATATGAATGTGTTTAATGGCGATTTACAGGAACTGCTTCAAATGACTATTCAAGAGAAAGAAGGCGATTCGCAATAACATGAAGGATGCAGAGAACGATAAGGAGTTGGAGGAGTTAGAGCCGATGTTCGCTGCATTGTCGGCGTAAAACTATTAAGCTTTCACTGTTAAGCCAACTTGTTGGCTGATAACCGTTGTGTTTCTTTTACAAAATTTCGTGTATAGAGCTTACTAAGATAACTCCGTTAACTTGTATAACTCCTGAGTATGAATTATTCAGGTTAAATGTTGTTTGGTGAAGCGTTTATGATGCTTTTAAACTTATAATAAACGCTTTATAATAAGTTGTTTATGCGAATCGGAAGTTAAAGGAGTTATCGCTTTGCTTGGGAGTTAAATAGGATAAAGTATAATACACATTTCTTTATGTACGCTATGTACTAT
>NWBO01000096.1 GCA_002633275.1 Bacteroidales bacterium Phil12 | reverse complement strand
ACAGAATCTACGGGTACTTTTTTCGGGAAGAAATCTTCTTATAGTCCCCAATCAAAAAAAGTACCTACCTTTGAAGCTACGAAGAAAAAAGGGCAATATTGCCTAATACCTTACTACAGATATGTTTTGGAACACTTGGAACTACATTTATCAGTGTTTTATCTTTAGACATTCAAAACCTTTCGCTAACTTTGCAGCAATTTCAGAGGTCTTAATGCGTTAAGACACTGAAAGGACATATTTAACGAAAAGGTGTTATTGAGATTATCTTCTGAAATCAAATCTCGCAAATTTGAAATGGCATGAAGATGGTAGCGATAGCACCCCACCATTTGATATATACCTACCTTATATCTATAAGGCTCTTAGATATTGTCAAAATTGGTGTGGGTTGCTATTGTTTTATCCATGCCAAGGCAATGCGAGAGCCGGATTTCAGGATAAAGCAGATATAGTTCCCACACCTTATTTTATATCTGTCTCTTTTGGGAATTAGAGAGCATAAATGATTCGTAATTATGTTTAAAGAGAACAGAAAATTAGTCGATTCTTGGACTTTTGATTGGCTTAACCAAAGAACAGGACAACAACTAATAAGAATGAAGTTCTATGAATGTTCGGGACTTTTAGCAACGAGCAAATATGTGATAGAATTTGAGAATAAATGTGGTATTGTTTTCCATTCAGAGAATTATGCAAGCGTTAGTGACAGTTTGCTGATGGACTATTTTTTTGAAATACACATGGCAAGCATTATGGATAAGTACATACTGGGAGAAGATGAAAGCTTTTGCTTTGACCGAATTAAGAAAGCAGACTTTGAAGTAATGAATAGTTTATATTGGTCTGAATTTAATGAAGCATATCCTAACCAATTAGAACTTAAATATCCGAATGGAAACGGATGGAAATTCAACCCACAAACCAAAGACTATTTCGCTTTTTTTCATGGTGAGTATGATTGTGAGAAAAGACAGCATGATATTATCAAAGCACTTAATATTACTACATGGGAACAAAATGGCACACATTTTATAAATCTGAAAATCAGTAATAAATCAGCTTTTCTTGAAAGTGAATATGGAAAAAGAATATATGAATTTGAAAATTCAGACCATATATTATTTTTAGCGGAACATAGCTATTATCTAAAACAAAGAACACCCATAAACGGATATTCATTACTACAATCATATTATAAATAGAAAGGTAATGAGCAAATTGCCATTTATCATTATTGGATTACTTAGTTTAGTAGCTTGCAAAACAGATAAAACATCTGTTCCGCAGGATTTTGAATGTTTCAATCAGCCGCATATCTACATTAAGTACAAACAGCCTATAAACGGATATACAGTAAAAGTAATGTGGCTGCAAAATGGTGAAGTAGGTAATGCCCTATTTTGCTTGGAAAAACAAGGAGTACAATATTACTACTTTGCGGAAAAATGGACTGATAAGATTCTGTATGATAAAGGTAACACATATCCGAACAACACCGTTATAGAGTTAGATTATACGGCTAAATTAAAGAGCGAAGAATACCTTTCGGATGATTCTCCTTTCTTCTTTTCTGATGTTGATTTTGACGGAGAAGATGAGTTCATTATCAACCGCTATAAAAGTGGTTCAAGAGAATCAAATGCTTATGATGTGTACGATGTCAGCCCATACGGTTACTTTATACAGAAAACAGAAGCACCATTTATAGAGTTGGAAAACGGACAATGTAAGTTTGATTCAGAGAACAAGACTATTACTGTTTTTGGCTCTAATGGTTGGAACAATCCAATCAATCATACCTACCAACTAAAAGACAGAACATTTGAATCAGTACAATCAGAATAACTATTTTAAAATCAAACGAAATGAAAACATTTAGATTAATTGGAATGGCTTTATTAGCCATAGTAATGTGTGTGAACTTTACTTCTTGCAGTGATGATGAAGAAGAACAAGGAGAAACTTACAGTATTGAAGGTACTTGGCTATTGCAAAGTTCAAAAGGTTACATTGAAAATAGTAACGACAAAAACACTTGGGATGAAAGTTATCCAGATTTGCAGGAAGCCAAATTAGAAATTACTAAAAATTCAAATGGAAAATATACTTTCAAAGAGTATTATTTTCAAGATGGCTCAAGCTCATGGGAGAATGACCCTTTTACATACTATCCTACACTATCAGGAACAACATTGACCGTTACCCCTCATATAATGGACTGCTGGGATACTGCCGAAATAAAATCTTTAGATAAAACAAAATTAGTATTGGAATGTGTCGGTGATGATGGAAATGAAAACTGGTACACTTTAGATACTTATGTAAGAGCAAAATAATTAAGAAAAAAGCCAACCTACCCAATTACGGATAAGTTGGCTTTTTCAGTTCTAAACAAACATCTATTAACTACAAAACTATGTGTTTCACAAGCATATTTATAGATGCAGAGAACACAAAACAATAGGAGTAGATTTTTCAGCAGGTAGATTTTTGAGGAGATATAGCTTTATATATCTATTACAGTTTTCTATACCTATACGATATTATGCAATGGCAATACAATATATGAATACTTTTTCAACAGAGGGAAAGCTACGTTATCCTATTATATACTATATCATTAGATAGGTAAAAAACTGATAACCAATAACAAAACTATTAGAAAGAATTATTGCATAACAGCATGATATTTACTAACTTTGTGGTGCAGTTCAATGCTGCAAAGAGATTATTTATTTAATGTTAAATCTATCTTAGTTTTCTTTGAAAGTTAAACCGTGAGTTAAACCAAAGAAGAAATAGAAGAATATAAAGAAATCATAAGATAACTGCTAAGGTGCAATAGCTCAGTTGGTTGCCTTTGAAAGTCGAGCCGTAGGCGAGGCTTTTAAAGGTCTTGAGAGCAAAGGACTGAAAATCCTTGTGTCCCCGGTTCGATTCCTGGTGGCACCACTTTTAAGAAAAGAAAAACGATGTAAATCCCTGAATTTCAAAGAAGTTCAGGGGCTTTTCATTTCCAAGAATAAGCAAAATAAGTGGGATTAAAGCAAACTGTACGTCCTTATTCGGGGGACGGTTTTAGAAAGCCCTGAATGTTCCACTGCGCGATAGCTACTTCATTCTTTTACAGCACGTTGCACTATTTTACATAACAGAGTCCTCGGTTCGATTTCCTAACTTTGTATCATTAAAAATTGAGCAGTATGGAAAGAAAAAGATTCAGCGTTTTGTTCTTCATCAAGAGAAGCAAACTGTTAAAAAACGGGGAAGCGCCCGTGCGTGTGCGTGTCACTTATGACCGCTTATATGTGGAACTCCAACTTAAACGAAGTGTAAAAGTCCCACTTTGGTCGCAGGACAAAGAGAAATCAATAGGCAAAGACCGCAATTCCGTAGAACTAAACCATTACATTGATGCCTTGCGTGTGAAATTCTATCAAATCTATCAAGATTTAGAACTGGAGGGAAAGATTATTTCTGCCCGTGCCATCGTAAACCGCTATCAGGGAAAGGACGAAACTTTCAAGACATTATATAATGTATTCAAGGAACATAACGACAACTGCCGGAAACTAATCGGAACGGATTATGCCGACATTACCGTAAGACGTTACGATAATTGCCTTAAATACCTCATGGAACTGGTGAAACGAGATTATAAGGTAGATGATATTCTACTACGTGAAGTAAACGGGGAATTGGTGCGCAATTTTGATTTATACCTGAAAACGGAAAAGCATTGCGCACAAAATACTGTTATCCGTTATATGAAGTGTTTCAAGAAAGTGATAAACCTTGCCATTGCAAACGAATGGATAACAAAAAATCCGTTTGCCGGAATCAAGTTTCACGAGGTGGAAGTAAACAAACAGTTCCTTAGCCAAACTGAAATAAATAAGATATGGCAGAAAGAATTTAAGATAGAACGGCTGGAACTGGTACGGGATGTATTCATTTTCCGTGTGTACACCGGATTGGCGTTTATAGACGTATATAATTTACGCCCCGAACATATTTCCGAAGATAGTAACGGTAATTTATGGATAGTAAAAGCCCGTGAAAAGACAAATAACCTTTGTAACATTCCGCTTTTGAGCATTCCGAAGCAGATACTTGAAAAATACAAGGACAATCCATATTGCCTTGACAAAGGCGTAATGCTGCCTGTTCCTTGCAATCAACTGATGAACAGTTATTTGAAAGAAATTGCCGATCTTTGCGGAATTAGAAAAAATCTGACCACGCACACGGCAAGGCATAGCTATGCAACCCTTTGTCTTTCAATGGGTGTTCCGATAGAAACGATTAGCCAGACATTGGGACATCGAAGCATTTCCACTACTCAAATCTATGCGGACATAACACGTACCAAAATCAATGAGGATATGACAAATCTTGCAGAACGGATTGAGGGAAAATATGAATTGGTAAAGTAAGCACATCACAACCAACATATTTTTTCCCTTTTTTTCTCTGATAAACATCTCCTATATGGAAAGAATAAATAAGGCAACACTTTTTGGAAATTTACTCTTTTAAGGAACGAAAAAGGAAGAAATTTTCAAAAACCGCTTACGGCTCGGTGTTGCCGTTTTATTCTTGGAATATACCTTTGTGTTCAGAGAAAGAAAGAATTAATTAAGATTATTCCATTGAAAAATAAGATATTAGATTATCGACTGTTATGGTATAGTTTTTGTCACCTATTGAATTAAAGCCTAATTTTTCAACAAAAACATTACTTTTTGAAGAAGTACATGAACACTTGATAGTCCAATGATAAAGTCGCTCTTTTCGAAACACTTTGTCCTCAAGTTTATACTAACAAAATCCAAATTATATGTTGATGGCAGGAGGTTATATTTCATCTAATTCTTTTCTCATTAATTCTATAATTTCATCTTTAATTTCTTTTATTACTAATGCTGAAATTTCAATTTCCCTTTGACTTTTTTTCATCCCATATTGGTCATTAGACATCATTTGCTTTGGTAAATCATTCATCATTTTAATTGCTTGCTCCATATTCTTGTCGTATGCAAGTTCTAATAAATCCAACTTTTGTATTATTCTATCACTTGCTATTAAGCGGATTGTATTTGTCTCTTGCTTAATTTTTATTAGACTTTCATTTGCTTCAAATGTCAATCTTTGGATTTTCTTTGACATTACAGATGTAGCATTATTTTCGCCTTTCTTATCATTCCTGCTGGAAGAATTCAAAAAATTTCTATTAAATTCATCTAAAATAGGCAACAGCTTTTCTTGAGTACTTTTGTTTGCTTCATTGGTAAATTGGTCTAATAATTTGAAAAATAATATATATTGTTCTTTTTTACTCTCATATTGATATCTCCGTTTAGATATTTCCAATTGAAAGTCTTTTTTTATTCTTTCCGTTTCCTCTATTAATTTCTTGTTCTCGCTTTTTAGAACTTCCATTTTTGCTTTTTCAGTCGTATACGTTTTAATATACAGGATAAGCAATCCTAGAAATGCGAAAATCATATAAATTAAATATGGCTCTAAAAATTTCAAGTCAATATTCATTTTTTTCTTTTTATATACTACTATTGTGTTTTCTTGTTACTAATATCTAAACTATTAAGAATAAATAAATTAAGCTTGACATTGAATCAGTAATTAACAGGTGCTTTTTTTATTTTTGTCCTTTCTCAAATTCTTCAAATGTTGAGTAGTTTTTATGTTCTTTTCCTTTGATTTTTGCAAGTTTTGTTCCATCTATTCTCATTTGAATGTAACTTGCCAATTCATCAAATTTGTTGATATGTAGATTATACAAAGTTCTCGTAGGTGCAATTTTGTAACGTTTCTTTAATTGACTTGCAAATACAGCATATTTTACCTGACCTTTTCCGACTTCGTATTCTTTATACTCATTATAGCGGCTAATTAGGTGTCCAATATAATTTGCTTTGACTGTATCTGAACCAATGCAACCATCAGGATATTTTTGAACTACTTTTTTCCTCGTTTGGTTAATAACAATTTTATTATTATTTCCAATAACTGCATTATCAACAGTATTATTGAAGTTAATTTTTATTTCTTTGGATTGGCAATCAATCCCTGTGCCTTTTAATAGTGCTGACTTAATTGAAGTAATATTTTTACGCCAGTTTTTTTTATCTGAAAAATCTAAATAATTCAATCGCCTAACCAAATTATCTATTGGTTCTGAGAAACTCTGTCCTTTTGATAAAATAATAGGAATTATTCTCTTGTTTTCAGCAATCCCCATAAACTGTGAAACCTCAAAATTTACCCAAGGTGATTTTATCGAATTTTCGGAAATAACAAGCAATAAATAATCCATTTCTTTTAATGACTCAGAAATTGTTTTTTGAATATCATCTCCTGCTAGTATTTCATTTTCATCAATCCAAAACTTTAATGAATTGTCTTTGGAAAGTTCTTCTTTCAATTTATGAACAAATGGCTTGTCTTTACTTGAGTGGCTTATAAATACTTTTGCTTGAGGTAATTTTCGACTTATGGTTTCTTTCAATATATTATTTACCTTATCAATTGGGATAATATTTTTGCTAAGAAAAACTTCAGAAAGTTTGTTTGCCAATCGCTTTGTATCTTTAGTTTCAATACTTTTATCTATGGCATTTTTAAGCTTTCTCGGAAATTCATTAAACGTATTACACTCAAAACCTGCAAAAAATGTTGGTTCATATTTATCTTGCTTTGATTTAAAAATATTAAAGAAGATGAATGTAGGTTCTGTACCAATAGGAATCCCGAAAGATTTGAATTCATTTCTCATCTTTCTCCATTCTTCATCTGGAATAACTCTATCTTCATATATAAGAGGGGTGAATATATGAAAATTATGTCCACTAAAAGATGAAATTTGCGTCTTATTGTTCTGAAAGTATTCTACAAATTCAGAATCCATAGAGGAAAAGAATGCCATCATGAATTTTGATTCTTCAGGTTTCAACTGATTTTCATTAATAACATTCACAACTTCGTCAATCCATTGTTCTGTTGGTTGCTGTATATGAAACATATTTATTTATCTATTTTTATTATCAATCTTTACTTTTCATAAGTGAGTTACTGATAACTCTTAAACTGTACTCTTTATCAAAAGTGTACAATGAACAAAAGTAATAATCAAAAAAATGATGAGTACTTTATCGTTTACAAATTTAGCAAATATTTGTGATACAGCTAGATTTATGGCTGAAAAACATATCTTCATGTCCACCCAAAACTCAAAATATCAATCAACAGCATGTTTTTCTTTTTTTTCAATGACAAACATCTCATATATGGAGAAAATAAATAGGCAACACTTGTACTTAGAAAAAGAAAGGATTACATTCATTCTATTGAAAAATAAGATTTTAGATTATCAACTGTCATAAAATAGTTTTCACCATCTATTGAATTAAAACCTAACTTCTTGGCAAAAGCACCGCTTTTGTCGTTAGCATACTCAATTCCGATGTACCTGAATCCATACTTTAAGGCTACCCCTGTCAAGAACTGGAGAAAGTGCGTACCATGCCCTATCCGCTCCTTGCTAAAACCTAATCGGGCAATGACAAGGCAATCAGGTGGGAACAGGCTTTCAAACTTTCTGATACGCAAATACATCTCTATACGGCTGTTTCTTCGGGTGGTGATAACATTGTCTATCGTTAAGTATACAAGCGATTTACGATACTTGAAACGCTCCATCAGGTCGGTCTATATTGGCTCTTAGTTCCTCATATTCAATCATCGTCTAATCCCTTTCTTCTTTTTCTTTTTACGTTTCTGTGACTGTAATTCCTCTGCCGATGTTGCATCGTAATTATTGCTATCTCTTAATGAGAAGATAGACAGTAAAGAATTTCCAGTTTTGCTATTTACCTGATTAAAAGATTGTTCATTGTTTTGCTTGTTATCAAGATTACAAGAAATATTGTTTTCTTTTTCACTGGGTTGGAATGTTTCTTTTTTCTTTTCGCCAGTAAAATATTGTTTTGGCTCTTTCAATTCTTGCTCCTGCATTTTCAGTTTATCGTCAATGCTTCCGTTCTTCATCGTGTTGGAATACTCAAACGATTCGGATAATTGGCGGTTGTAGCCAAACAGCTTATCAAAGCCCTGTTCCGCTTGTTGGAACAGGTTCACACGGTCAAAACCACCTTTTATTACTCCGTTCTTGGTGTTCTTGTGGTTGGTAAGCGGTGATAGCTTCTTTTTATTAGCTTGGTCTTTTCGGCTCACAATCAAATGACAGTGCATATTCAGTTCGTTGTCGGAACGGCTACGGTCAAAATGTATCTTTCCGTAAAACTTTATATCCGCTTCGGATAGTCCTTTGTTGAAGTTCTTGGCATATTCAGGAATAAACACTTCCCGGATATACCGTTTCATGGCTTCGGCTTGTTCCTGTTCTGTATTACCCATCGCTTGAAGTTCCTTTTCCGACGGGCTGACATGAATAGCGTAAAACTTAGCATCCGTTTTCAATAGTTGCCCGGTATTAGTATCTATATCTTTTATAACTTTTGATTTATAGATGTTATCCTCTATCAGATTGAAAAAGCCATCGGTATAGATTCCTTTCTCCATCCGTTCCAAGTCTTCATGCTCCATATATGAAGCTAATTGCCGACAACTACCCGTATTATTATATGTTCCTGCCGATGGCGGGGCAAAATCTATGTGCATGGTTCTATGTATTTATCAAATTGACGATTTCCGTCTTTAAGTTTTCTTTCCGTTTGCCGTCCATCACGCCACAAGTTGATAACTCCGAATAGAGTTGTATCAGTTGGAGCAATTTCTTATAATCCCGTTGGTGTATCTGATACAGGGCGGTGAGTTGTTTCCCCTGCTGGTTGATTACATCGGCGTGCTTGCCGAACTGTTCACTTACCTTTTGCAGTACGGCTGTTTGCCTTTCTTGACTGGCTGCCAGTTGTGAAAGGATAAGGTTTTCTAATTCCTTGCCGATAGCATCGAAGCGAACGGCAATAGAATTGGCGGTTCGTACCATTGGATTCAGTTGTTCTTCCTCGTAGTGACGGATGAAACGAATTATATCGTCCTGTCGTTTGTTTATCTTCGCCAGTTCCGATTTTACGGATTCCGGTGCTTCCGAGGGGTTGATACACGCTTTATCAATATAGCTAAATGCCAGCCTGACTATTTCCCCTTTTTTCAGCGAATAGCGTTTGCAGAGCTTGTCTATCAACTTACCCGTTTGTCGGTCTATCCCGATGGTGGTAAGAGTAGATATATTATTAGTCTTATCCATGATTATAACTTTTTTATAAGGAAAACGAGATTCATTTAGTTGATTATAAGCGAAATACATTTCTGTCTTATAATCACTATTATAAATGGTTACGAACGTAACCTATTAAAGCCGAAGGCTTTGCCCCGCAGGGCAAGAGGGAAGAACAGGACTTGTCCAGTTCCCTCTTGCTTCATTTAACGAAACGAGCCGAGCTACAGAGCGAGGCGATTTCTGCTAAATGGGGAATGGTAACATTCCATCAGGCGGTAACATTACCCACCTTATTTTGCTTCGGTTTGCTTATCAAGTTGATTTTCCTTTTTAAATCGCTCATAGGTCTTGCTATCAGCATTTTCTTGAACAAATGCCCGAATGTCGGCTGAACGATAATAGGTCTTATGACTTATCGTAAAGTAAGGAAGTTTGCCACTTACTCGATACCGTTGCAAGGTTCGGAAAGATACTTTTAGTAGAAACGCTAAATCCTGATTATCTAATAGTTTGTCGTTCTCACCCATTACCTTGTCAGTATTGATAAGTGATTTCAGGTCTTGCCCAACTTCGGTGAGCTTCTTTGATAACCTTTCCATCCACTTGTCGAAATTTTCATTATCTACATACATTTTGCTTCAATTTTAAGTTTAACATTATTGTTCTCAACCGATTGATGAAGCAAAGGACGGCAGAATAAAGAACTAAAAATAGAGGAGTCCGGTATTGACCCCTCTATATCACAAACACAAATAGCTATTTATCAATCTATTGCAAAATTATCTTTTTTCATCTTTATTTTTTTAGTGCTTCCGCTTGCCGTTGCTTGTATTCTTTAGTAAGGACTGTTTTTAAAGCATCCAGTGTTTTAGTGAGGTTACATGGCTTGCGTTTGAAAAGTTCGCTTTGACGGTCATAGATACCGTTAAAACTAAATCCGAAAGCCTGTTCAAAGACTTCCGAAAAAGCGATGATAGTTGGATTCTTGCCTATGTTGTCGGTGATGCCACCCAACAGCATCAGGGCTGAAAGAATTTCGGTCATACCCATGATTCCGAGATTAGGAAACTTAGGTATGACCGATAAAGAAGATTCAAATGTCAATGGAGTTACCAAAGGAAACGATTCGGGATGTGTGATTTTGAAATTTAGCAGTTCCAGTTCTGCGTTAATAATCGCCTGTGTTTTTTGTAAGAACCGCTTTTTAAGCGCATTTTTCCCCCTGCCCGTAAAGAGGTGCTGTTTCAAGTGAAGCTATCTCAATACGGGTAGCTGTAAGAATACGGTAAATAGTGGAGTAATCATTCCCATCCCCCACTATTCTTATTTGTTCGACAAATTCGCCATAAGCATCTTGCATTTTTTCGTTAGTTACTTCTTGCGAGGATTCAGACAATAGTCTTAAAAACCTCATACCTAATAATTCATTCATACGCATAAATTTTAATGTAAATATTAATTGTCAGATTAAATAATCTGTTTTATGCAGAATGATTTAGCTATATTGAGCTTATCTTAGAACTCTATTTTTCTAGCCATACTATTGGATAGTTTAAAGCTACTTTGATAGCTTCCATCTCAGCACTATGCCACATTTCATGTTTGAAACACCATGATAAAGCTTCATATTTATTATTAGCTACTGGATGTTTGAATGGGATAGGTTCTAATTGTTCAATTAATATATCATCATTTAATTGCGTTAAATTATCTATGCATATTTCGTGAATAGCATCGAACTGCTCTTTTAGCTTATATGCTGAAATCAAGTTCTTTTCTACTGACCTATGCAAAGTACCCATACCATTGAATATCTTCACATAATCAACAATAGGTATTAGTTCAGCGATTTTAGGATTTCTTCCAGTGATACATGTGATAGCGTGGAAGTTTTGACTAATCATCAAGTGTCCAATTTGCCAAGCAAAGTTTGAATCTGTGCTTTCAGGAATTGTGTACCATAAATCTTGTGGAATTTCGGAAATCAAACGATTTACAAAATTCCTCGATTCAATAATCTGTTCTCTTAAAAAATCAATCTTTCTCATCTTTATGAATTTATATACTTATTAGTAAGTAAGTTTTTTGGATAAAAAAATATTAGATATTTAATAGTCCTTCCTGTATAGACTTATATACATCATTTTTTAATACTTTATTCATTTGTAAAGAAGACAGTAACGCAGAATGAACTATGAAAGCCTTTGTTCTTGGTGTTTCCGTAAATGAAAAAATATTAGTTTTTAGTCCATTGTCTAATAATGCTGTTAGCCATTTTAGGATTGTATTTACCAATCCCTTCAATTCTTTCTGCATGTTTTCAGGTAAAGTGTCATAAGATGGAGAAAGTGAACCAACTATACAAAGCCAGTGATTACCAATAAAACTATCGTGCATATGAATGTAATTGGAAAACTGCAATTTGTAATCTAAGCCTTCCCATGTTTTAGTTAGTTCGTTGAAAGCATTAAGATTCCTCTTTATTATCTCCACTCCTAAATCTGACTTTGAAGGGAAATAATAATGGATAGCTGCATTCTTTATATTCAACGCTTTAGATATGTCAGCGTAGCTAAAAGAATTGTAGCCAACAGAACGAATCAATTCACTCCCTAACCGTATTATTTCACTTCTTGTATCATTCATGATGCAAATATAATCAAATTTACTTAGTAGTAAGTATATTCTTTAAAAAAGATGCATTATCTTTGTGCAAGAGTTATTTGAAGCAATGGAAAAATATAACAGACTAAAGAAGTTCGCTCGTTTCTACATCGTTACCCATTGTTATACTCTACTTCTTCAAAAGTATATTATTCAATAGATTACAATTACATTTCTTGTTACCGAAAACACAACTTGCCATGTTCGTTTGAACATGAATTTTTCTGTCGAAAAATCAAAATATGGCATCTTATCCACTTCCCACCTATAAAATCCTTCCGCCGCCATCCTTATCACTTTTTGAATACCCAAAACCGGAGTCACCGGAGCATTTGAGCGGTGTAACAGGATGACATACAGTGTCACAGACTGTCAGCAGACCGCCATGATAGTGCCAATCCGGAAAATTTATCGTTATTTTGCCGCATGTCAGCATGTGTTCGGCAGTTCAATCATCCAAGTGTGCGTCAGGTACATGGTGTATGGTTGCCTTAAACCGTTCGGTAACGGGTGAACGGGGATATGTAAGAACATAATAAGGCAACCGTTCCCCCATGTGTGAATGCGTGACCGGCTTAATGTCAGACTGGACACGTGGGGGATTGGATACATGACCGGCTTGCCGGTCGGATGCACATACCCGTCAGATAATGCAAGCATGTAATAAGGGTGGTATTCTTACATTCACAACGTGATGAAAATGCAGAACTGCCGGAAAAGAATTGTTCAACTATCAAAAATATGGAATTCATGGTAAAGAGAAAGGAAGTTAAAATCGACGAGGAGCAGATACGCCGCGTAATGGCCGGGGATATTCCCGCCTCTGTCCTGGAAAATCGTTATGGGAGCAACGCTGCTAACTCCCAAAAAGAAGATGACAAGAAACCGGAAACGGAAAATCGGTCCGGGATTCCTGCCAAATCCGACAAGGTGGAAGTTCCCGGTTCCGGTGTGTCCGGCGGTGAGGAAGAAGCACCATCTCCGGTTCTTCGGGAGAAAACACACCGGAAAAAGAACAGTCTTCAGGAGTATCCCGAACATCTGTTCGGCAACAACGTTGTGAAAGAGCGCCGGCAGACCTATGTCAGCAGTGAGAACTATGAACGGGTGCGTACCCTGCTTTCCGTGATAGCGCCGACTGTCAGCATTTCCTGCTACATCGACAATATCCTTTCGGCCCATCTGGAACAGTACCGTGACGAGCTGAACGCCATCTACAGCAGCCGTATCAACCTGAAACCGTTGTGATTCTGCCTGTGGGCGCATGAAAAAAGGGACACCCGGAGGTCGGATCTTTTTCCTTCCTTCGGATATCCCCTGCTTTTTCTTTCGGATATCGGGCTTATCTCGTACCGGTGGCTCTTACTCCCTTCGGTATCGGGTTGTCGAGTATTATCCGGTAGCATAGCCTGCCGTCCACATTCACCGGCTCTTTCGCCACCATGAAACCGGCGCATTTCTCGACCTTTGCCGCATCAAGTATCATGCCGGCGATGAAGCTGTTCGAGAAGCGGGCGCAACGCGGATCGTTCCATATCGTGAATCCGTTTCCGTCATCCGAGACGAACATGTACCAGTCCTTTGGCCTGTCTTCGTCCCTGGCGATACATAGCCTGTTTCCTGCGTGCAGGCTCAGTTCCCTGCTCAATATCCTGCTCAGGTACATGCTGCCGTCACGGCATACCGTGATGATCCGTTTGCCTTTGTAGGTCAGTGCCGGATGGGAATTGCTCTTGTCATAAACTGTCAGTTTCATAATCGATTATGTTTTGAGTGATACATTTATTGTCTTTTATGCCGCCTCGCCGGCCATGATCAATCTTCTTTGGGCGATGAACTTCCGGTTTGCCCGGATGGATTCCATCATCGCCTGTGCCCTGCGTGTCACCACCGAGGTCTTCTCGCCCATGTGCCTGGCTATGGTGCGGAATGAGCTTCCGGTCTCGTAGAACCGCAGCATGAATATCCTATAATCCTCATAGGAGAAATGCCGCCTGAGGAACTTCTGTATGTCCCTTACCAGCCTGTCGCATCCGGTAAGCATCTCTTCCCGTTCCTCTGTCTCTTCCGCGCAGTCCGTCTCACCCAGTCTTGCGAAATACTCGTCTCCGGGGCTGTCGTAACGGCTTTCATCCCTTGCGCCCGACTGCAGGATTCTTCGGTAGCATCCGAAGAAATAGGACTCCGGATCTTCTATCCCGACACTTGAGAACATTATCTGCTTCCTGACAGCCAGATATGCGTCATGGAACGCGTCTTCGTCGATTTTTCCATAGATGGAGAGTCTCTCCTTCAATCTCGCGTATGAACGGTTAAACCATCCGTTGAATTCTTTCACGTCTTTTGTTGCCATATCCTTTTGCTTTTATCTGTTAGACATCCGGCCCGTAGTACGGGCACTCTTGTTTCTTTGTATGCCTTACAGCCGTTCTCCCTCCGGAAAGGCGTCAAGGCTCGGCAGGAAAAAATACCGGAGCGCAGAGTGCGAGGATGATTTTTTCCCCGCCGACCCGCAGGGCCCGGCCTTGCGCTCCGGTGGGAAACGGCTACCTTTGCTTCAAAGAAATAAGTGTGTCCTTTCCGCTTCTTACCATCCGTAATTATCCCCTGGCGGTGAAAAGGGATGTCTGCCGGTGACACCTCTCGTCCGGTTTGCAGCCCGTCTTGATTTTTTTATTTTCTTCGCTTCCGGAACGCTTTTACGGACACCGGAACCCCTTTCCGGTATCATCTGTCCGCCGTTCCGGCTATAGTAAAAAAACAAATGTCAAACTTAAAATTGAGGAATTATGGAAGTAGTGGTCATAGAGAAGGCAACTTTTGAGAGGATGCTCTCGGGGTTCGAGATTTTTGCGGAAAAGGTGGAACGCCTCTGCCGGGAACATGAGGACTTGGGAGAAAAGGAGTGGCTTGACAGCGATGACGTTTGCAGGCTGCTCTGCGTCAGCCCTAGAACATTGCAGTCGATGCGGGAGAACGGAACATTGGCATACACCAAGATAAGCCACAAGGTGTACTACAGGCCGGAGGATGTGAAGGCCGTCTTTCCCGTGGTGGAAATGAAACGGTGTATAACAGCCGGCAAGGAAAGAAAATGCAATGTAACCAACAAACCAATCAACCAACGAACCAACCAACAAACAGATATCTGACTTATGAATGACAATGGCAATATCCGGCTGCTGACACCGGAAAACGACATACGCGTGAGAGTCTTTCTCTCATCGCTGGAAGACCTTTCAGAAAAGGTGGAGAAAATACGTGGTGCCAACAAACCGTCGCTGGACGGGGAACGCTATTACACTGACAAGGAACTGGCCGTTAAACTGAAGGTCAGCCGCAGGAGCCTTCAGGATTACCGCAACAACGGCATACTGCCCTATATCCAGGTGGGCGGCAGGATTCTGTATAGGGCTTCCGACATTGAACGTACTTTGATGGACGGGTACAAAGAAGCGTACCGGTTAAAAGGAAATATGTGATTGGCGAACCTGCAAAATAAAAGTAGGGAGAAAATCATCGCACTGCTTTCACAGGACAACACGCTGGGCGCAACAGCACTTGCCCAACAGAGAGGGTACTCCGACGAATCGGGCCGGACAAGGGCGGATATTGACAAGTAACCGAAAAGACAGATTAATTTTTCTGGAGGGAGCGCAGTTTGCCGCCTGCCTTTTTCTTCGTGTTTCAAAAAATATCCCTCCTAATAGAATGTCAGAACGGCATACAGCAGTAATATTCTATTGTCTGTATGCTGTTCTTTTTTTTATTGTATCGACTTTTCCGTCAGTCGCTTGTTTCCGCTGCCGTCGGCCTCCATTGTACAGACGTGAAAGGGAAAAGGTTTTCGGGCTGAATACTCTTTACCTGCAAAGGAAGATTCTGCCCGAAACGGCACGGCCGCCTGACCTTTTCACTTTCAATGGAGTCTGTACTAACTTCCATGGGCGGCGAGGGAACAGGCGGCCGCGAAACGGTCATTGGTTGTCATGGCCGGAATCTGTGAGGTTTTTGCGTCTCTTTTCCATCAGCTTGTCCATATCCTCGGAAATTTTATCATCGGTCACTTTGGCATAGCCTTGTGTGGTCCTGATGTTCGTGTGCCCCATCATCTTGCTGATGCTCTCGATCGGCACACCTGCCGAAAGCGTCAAGGTTCCGAACGAATGCCTGCTCGCGTGATAGCTGAGATTCTCTTTTACACCTGCCAATATCCCTATCTCGTGGATGCAGTACCAAAGCCTGTTCCGGTTGGGTAGAGGGAATATCGGTCTGCCGTCATCGGTTGTATT
>NWBO01000095.1 GCA_002633275.1 Bacteroidales bacterium Phil12 | reverse complement strand
GCCAACTCACCACTATATCTGGTTCAGAATGCATATACAGTAGAAAATCCGAATGGAACATTCCCACGACTTACACTGGGTAATCAAGGACACGGAGGAGATAATGGATTAGCTTCCACTTTCTGGTTGCGTAACGGTAGATACCTTCGTCTCAAATCCGCACAATTGGGTTACACATTCCCCAAGAGATGGATGAGTCCTGTCGGTATTCAGAATCTTAGAATTTATGTAGAAGGTTCTAATTTATTCACGATTTCCGGTCTTCCTGATGGAATCGATCCTGAATCTCCGGGAGTAAATAACGGATACTATCCTCAACAACGCACCATTATGGGCGGTATAACTTTGACTTTCTAAACCTTTAAAAGTTCTATTATGAAAACAAAAGTATTAAGTATCATATTGTTGGGAGCCTCTTTAGGGCTTGGCTCATGTAGTGATTATCTGGACATGACTCCAACAGACAGAGCATCAGATAAACTTGTATGGAGTAAACTCGACTATGCAGAACAGGCAGTCAACGATTTCTATCGCTATATAGATTATTTAGGAGTCTACAGGGATGGACAATGTTTGGCAGGAATGACAGAAGCTCTGACAGATCAGCTTAAATATGGTTCCTACAATTATATGGCTAAATGTCAGATACCTAGTGAAATTGCTTATGGAGGTTCTGTTCTCACAGTGAATTATGTTAGTACTTACCTTGGCAACTGGGGGACGATGTACGAATATGTGCGCCGTGTCAATGAAGGTATCAACAAATTAAAGAAATATGCTTCATTTGGTCAGGCTGATGAAGAACGCCTGGAAGCTGAAATGCGTTTCTTCAGAGGGTATCTCTATACAGATTTATTAAAGCGTTATAAAGAAGTGATTATATACGATGAGAATCTGGATAATATAAAAAAGGATATGCCAGTTAGTTCGGAAGCCGACGGATGGAATTTTGTATATAATGATCTAAAATATGCCGGTGAACATTTGCCTGTTGATAAAACTCCTAACGGACGTTTAACTAGCGGAGCTGCTTATGCAATGTTATCGAGAGCTATGTTGTATGCGGAAAGATGGGATGACGCTCGTATCGCAGCTGAAAAGGTGATGGGAATGGGTTATGAATTAGAAGCAAAAGAAGACTATTCAAATGCCTTTAAAGCAGGAAGCAAAGAAGCCATTCTACAATATTGTTATGACAAGAGTTCCACTGTGACTCATGACTTTGATGGATATATGGTTCCTGGAGGTGATAAAGCGCTCGACGGCAATTCCATGACCGGAGGATTCGGTACCCCGACACAAGAAATGGTTGAATCGTATGAATATGCAGATGGTAGTGGCTTCCCCGATTGGAGTGCATGGCATACTGCTGAAGGTACTACAACGACTCCTCCTTATGCCAAATTGGAACCACGTTTTAAAGCTACCATTCTCTATAATGGAGCAACATGGAAAGGCAGAACGATTGAATCTTTCGTAAACGGTACTGATGGTTGGGCTGCATGGAAAACAGATGCCAAACCGGAAGGACGTTCTACTACCGGGTATTATTTACGTAAACTGGTAGATGAAGCTCATAATTTTACTTCCATACAAGCCAGTACACAGCCATGGACAGAAATTCGTTACGCAGAGGTATTACTGAATCATGCAGAAGCATGTTATCATCTGAATGGCTATACGGATAAGGCAAATAAAGACATAAAAGATATTCGTAACAGAGTGGGACTGTCTTACACAGATAAAAGTGGGGATGATTTAATGAAAGCCATCCGTCAGGAACGCAAAGTGGAACTTGCTTATGAAGGACATTATTATTGGGACATGCGTCGTTGGAAATTATCTGCGACAGCATTTACCGGTATTCGTCTTCATGGAATGAAAATAGAGAAAAATGCAAATGGGTCTTTCACTTACATTTATACAGAATGTGATGATAAAGATCGTAATTTCCCGACTAAGATGTATCGTTTCCCAATGCCACAGGCAGAGTTGGACAATAACGGTGCGGTAACTCAATATGCAGAATGGCAATAAATCTAAAATGAAAACATTATGAAAAAGAATATACTATATCTATTATTAGGGGTTTTGGCTCTCACGACTTCTTGCCAGGATCCGGAATATGTGCTTCCTACTGCGGACAGACAGGGAATCACGAGCTTGACTGCACTCTTTACTTCTGGGCCATACGTGGATAAAGAGGCTGTGGTATATACTATTGCAGATGCTTCTGTAGATAAGTATGTAATTCCTATGCCATGGTATTATCCGGAAAATAGTGATAATGAAACTTCAGAATATATGAAAGCGATGAGGATTCAGGCAAAGTTGGCACCAAACTGTACTATTGAACCGGTTCTTTCAATTCTCGATCTGACTAAAGAGAATTATTTCACTTATACAGACGCTCAAGGATATAAGAAACAAATCTGCATCACAGGCGAAAGAGTTAAGTCTACTAAGTGTCAGTTATTAAGTTTCTCAATACCGTCTGAAGACATTACAGGTATTATTGATGAAGACCACAAAACTGTATCTTTAATCTCTGCGGAAGATTTATCTTCTTGCTTGGCAGATTATTCACTGTCGGCTCATGCGACCCTGTCACCGGATCCTAAAACAGAGCCTCTTAATTTTAATTCACCTGTTGAACTTACAGTGATTGCTCACGATGGAGTGACAAAGCAAACTTATACTATTCAAAAAGCAGTACCGGATAAGATTCCTTACGGATATAGAAAAGGTAGTGAAACAGAATTATTCAAATTGGATATGGGAGTCATCGGCTTACCTTGGACTGATGCAAATGCACCTTCTTTAGCTGTTTCCGGAAATAATCTGGTAGTTTGCTTGGGTGATGGTACCACAACTCCTGCATATTACAATGCATCTACGGGAAATAAGATTGGTAATGTAACTTTGGGTAGTGTGAGTGTTGCATCTTTAGGATGTATGACAAGTGATAGTAGGGGAAATATATTATTAGCAACGAAGGCTACTAATGGCAAGTCTTTCTCAATCTATAAGACTTCTTCTGTTACGACTGCTCCAACTTTATTGACTACTTATACTAATAATACAGGGTTAGATATGGGTACGAAAGTGTCTGTTCAAGGAGATATTAATACTAATGCCTCTATTATTGCTACTTGTGACGGAACAGCCAGTTCAGGTTCCAATAAGTTTGTTCGTTGGATTATAACAGACGGTGTATTGGGAAGTCCTCAAGTAGTAACAGTGAATGGTGTAGGTAATTGGGGAGCTCCCGCATCAAACACTAAAGTTGTGACTAAAGGAACTACTGCTCAAAGTGATTATTTTTTGTCATACTATGATTCTAACATTCTTTATTGGGTGAATGGAACAAATAATAATGCAAGTAAATCTCTGGAAGACTCCGACAATGGTAATTCTTGGGCAATGAATAACAACTGTCTGGATACAAGAAGCTTTAATAATGCACAATATCTTGTATTGGTATGTACAGCTCATTTCCCGCAATGGGGTGGAACTCCATGCTTATATATGTATGATGTAACGTCAGACGGATCATTCACTGGTACAATATCTACTTCAGATGCTCTGTCATTCAATCCTTCACTTTCCTCATACAATTCATCCGATGGTGTAGCTGCAACAGGTGATGTATTGCTTGCTCCGACAACAGATGGATATAAGCTCCGTGCTTACTACGTGGATAACAACTGTAAGGTTATCGGAGGATATGAGTTTGATTGTATCGACAAATAATTAATTGATCTCTTTATCTCATATATGATGAGAAAATACCCATTCATCATATATGGGATAAAGAAATCTGTAAATCATTTAAAGGAGTAGCTATATGTCAACAAAGAAAAAAATGTTATGGTTATTATCATTACTGCCTTTTTTCATAGCATGTGGCGATGATAACACTGATATCCCGGATTGGCCATGGGCGGAGCCGGAGACTCCAACTGAACCTGTTGAAGCCAATCCTGATATTGTAAATTTAGGCTGGACCAATGTGAAAAGCACTTATGGAACCTTGCCTGAACATATCAACGTATATAAATCACCAGAAACACTGGAAGGCAAAAAAGCGATAGCTTATATTGCGGTAGGTGATATGAGTAAGGCAGCATTTGGTGTATTAGGAGAAAAGACTGGATTGAAAAAGCCAAAAGAATTTTATGAAGAGAACAACTCCACAATTGTAATCAATGGAGGTTTCTTCTATGAGGGGTCATTAAGCCTAATATGGCGTAACGGTGAAATGGTGTGTAAGAACAATGATGTAACAGCAGAAGATTGGACTAACGGTCCATTCTGGTATCCTGTATTAGCTGCATTCTGTGAAATGAATGATGGCTCATTCAAATCAATGTGGACTTACACAACACTATCCAATGTTACTTATTGGTATTCGGAGCCCTCACCGGTAAAATCAGAAACAACTCCTAATGAAAATTTTCCGTCTACAGGAACTGTCTTAAATGCTAAAACAGGAATAGGCGGTGGCCCCGTACTTCTGTTGGATGGAAACATAAAGAATACATACGAAGAAGAAATTTTATCAGATATTGGCGCCACGGTGAACAGACCTCGTTCGGCTATTGGTATCACCAATGATAAGAAAATGATTCTTTTTGTGTGTGAAGGAGATGGAATGACAACGGGAGTTGCCGGTATGACCACCGAAAATGTAGCTAATATCATGAAAACACTGGGATGTACGGATGCTATCAATTTGGATGGCGGTGGTTCCAGTTGCATGTTAGTCAATGGGCAAGAGACTATCAAGACAAGTGACTCCAGCGGAGACGAAAGATCCGTAGCATCAGTAGTCACTCTTAAATAAAAAATGTACTGCGGATATATCAGGCAGTATATACCTAATAAAACAAGTATGATATGAGAAAATTTCTAAAAATACTAATACTGACTTTCTTGGGAGCAGTTACAATAACCTCCTGTAGTGATGATTCTGATGGAATTCCCGGATGGCCGTGGAACGATAATTCGACAGAAAAGCCGGACGAGCCGGATGTTGCAGAAGCTAAGCCACGATATATTTGGATTGATGCGGCTGCTAATTTTCCTGACTATGCCAATAGTAAGGAAAACATAGCCAAAGATATGGAAAAGATAAAAGCGGCAGGATTCACTGATATTATTGTCGATGTACGTCCCACTACAGGAGATGTATTATTCAATACTAATGTTGTAGATCAGGTGAAACGTATGGATGTATGGGGTAATTCCGGATATAGTTATTATGAAAGGACGGAAACTTGGGATTATTTACAGGCATTTATTGAGGAGGCTCGTATACAAGGATTAAAAGTGAATGCTTCTATCAATACATTTGTAGGAGGCTATTTATGTCCGTATAATTTAGGACATGATGGAGTCTTGTTCCGTGATGAATCAAAAAAAGGATGGGCTAGTGTAGCTAATCTAGCTGACGGGCTAACCAATACGATGGATTTGTTGGACGATGAAACCGATTATGGAGCGAAATTTTTCAATCCCGCTAATGATGATGTACAAAACTTTGTTTTACAGTTGTTGGCCGACTTGGCTAAATATGATTTGGATGGCATCATATTGGATCGTTGTCGTTATGATGACTATGGCTTAGAAAGCGATTTTTCAGATATTTCCAAACAGAAGTTCGAAGAATACATCGGTGAAACTGTAGCAAACTTCCCGGCAGATATTATGGCACCCGGTACGGATGAAATACCTTCTGACCAGCCTGTTTATTTTAAGAAGTGGTTGGAATTCAGAGCGAAAGTTATTCATGATTTCATAGTAAAGGCACGCGAGAAAGTTAAATCTGTCAATAACAATATCAAGTTTGGAGTTTATGTTGGTGCCTGGTATTCAACATACTATACATCAGGCGTGAACTGGGCCAGCCCTAAATACAACACCTCCGCTTATTATCCGAAATGGGCTACTTCCGATTATAAGAATTATGGATATGCGGACCATTTGGACTATATCTTTTTGGGTGCTTATGCTTCCGTGAACAATATATATGGAAGTGGCGAATGGACCATGGAAGGTTTTTGTAAGAATGGACGTGAACTGTTACAAGGAGATGTACCTTTTGCAGGCGGACCAGATATCGGTAACAGTACCGGATGGACTGACGGAGGACAATCTGCAAAAATTCCGGATACTATTGATGCTTGTATCAGTAATAGTGACGGCTTCTTTGCCTTCGACCTTTGCCACGTTAAGAAATACGACTATTGGAACGCTTTTAAAACAGGCTTTGATAAATATCTGGAATCTATCGAAGAATGAGGTTTGAACTAACCAACTAATTATGAAAATATATTTATTACAATTCTTTTTATTAATAGGTCTGGGCTTGAATTTACAAGCCCAGATTCCTTCTAACCCTATTCGCGGGAAAGTAACCTGTAATGGGACAGGAGTCCCGGGGGTAGTAGTGACCGACGGAATAGACTGTGTTTTGACTGACCAGCAAGGCCAATATACTCTCCCCCCTAATAGGGATGTTCGTTTCATTTATTTATCCACTCCTTCCGGATATTTACCGAAAACAGAACAAACAATACCTTTATTCTATCAGAAGCTGAATCCGGCCAAGCAAGATATTTACGACTTCGAATTGGTAAGAAATCCGCAAAATGAGATCAATCATTTGTTTTTGGTGCAGGCAGATGCGCAGGTTACTTCCGAAGATGACGTAAAGGCTTATGCTAAATATCTGCAAGATATGAAAGAATATATTCGTCCGTATATGGGCAAAAAAGAAGTATTCGGCATAGATTGTGGGGATATCGTAGGAGATACTCCTTCTTTATATCCTTCCTATATAGATACGGTATCATCATTAGAGATTCCCATCTATCGGGCAATTGGTAATCACGACATGACGTATGGAGGGCGTACTTTTGAATATTCTTATCGCACTTTCGAAAGTTATTTCGGTCCTATCTACTATTCATTAAATAAAGGTAATGCTCATTATATCGTGCTTGACAATTGCTTTTATGTCAACCGTGATTATCAATATATAGGTTACATTGATGAACGTACTTTCCAATGGCTGGAGAAAGACCTCTCTTATGTGCCCAAAGACAAACTTGTCTTTGTAGTGATGCACATTCCTTCCAGTCTTCAGAAGAAGCTAAGATATAACACGCTAGATCAAGATGAAACGGTCAATACAGCTGCACTATATAAATTATTGGAAGGTTATAATGCCCACATCATTTCCGGACATACACATTTTAATGTAAACGTATGTTTTAATGACTCATTAATGGAACATAACACAGCTGCCGTATGCGGTACTTGGTGGCGTGCAGATATTAATGTGGATGGTACTCCGAGGGGATATGGGGTATATGAAGTAGACGGGAACCAAGTGAAATGGCTATATAAAAGTGCAGGCTACCCGAAAGAGCATCAATTACATGTATATCAGGCCGGATCATCTGACGAGTACCCTTCCGATATTATTGCTAACGTATGGAACTGGGATGAACAGTGGAAAGTGGAATGGTATGAAAACGGAAAGCGAATGGGAGAAATGCAACGCTACAAAGGATATGATCCTGCAGCCAAAGCAATCTGTTCTGACAAAGAAAAGGTGAAATATGAATGGATTTCCCCAGTTCTTACCGAACATCTATTTCATGCTACTCCCCGTAATAAAAATGCTAAAATAGAAGTGAAAGTAACAGATCGCTTCGGCAATGTGTATACTGAAGCTGTCGAAAACAAATAAGAATCATATGTTGAAAGCCAAATATTTTATATTATTGATATGCTTCTCGTTTCTCCTGAAAACAGAAGCGAAAGTAACCCTTACTTCCATTTGGGGGGATAATATGGTGTTACAGCAACAATCGGAAGTTACTTTTTCCGGAACAGCGACTTCGGGAAAACGTGTGCAGGCTACCGCTTCATGGAATAATAAAAAAATCCAAACGAATGTTGATGCAAAAGGTGAATGGAAACTTTCTCTCCAAACACCGGTAGCTGGAGGTCCGTATAGTATTACGTTCTCGGATGGAGAGGACCTCACATTGCAGAATATTTTAATAGGAGAAGTCTGGTTCTGTTCCGGACAGTCGAATATGGAAATGCCAGTGAAAGGATTCCGTGGACAGCCTGTGTTTGGTTCCCAACCATACATTGTATCTGCTAATCCCAAACGTCCACTGCGTCTCTATACTGTAAAAAATGCCTGGAGTACCATTCCACAGGAAGCTGGGGTGGACGGAGAATGGAAAGAAGCCTCTCCGGAAGATGTTGCTGATTTCAGTGCAACTGCCTATTTCTTTGGCAATCAGTTACAGCAATCTTTGGATGTTCCTGTCGGTCTGATACATTGTTCCTGGAGTATGTCAAAAATAGAGGCTTGGATGAATAAAGAGACTTTATCGGGCTTTCCGGAAATAGCATTGCCTGATGTAATACAGAAAGAGTTCAGGTGGACGGCAGGGACTCCTACATTATTGTGGAATGCAATGGTGAATCCATGGAAAGGATTTCCTGTTAAAGGAGTGATTTGGTATCAAGGTGAAGCAAACACACCCGATCCCGGATTATATAAGAGATTATTTCCTGCAATGGTTTCTCAATGGAGAACATTCTTCAACAATCCCCAAATGCCATTTTATTACGTACAGATTGCACCATGGAAATCGGAAGGCAATGATAAACTGGATTGGGCTTGGTTCCGTCAATGCCAGCTGGAGCTGATGTCAGCTGTTCCAAATGTTGGAATGGTGACCACAGGTGATGCCGGGAGTGAAAACTTTATTCATTCGCCCTATAAGATAAAGGTCGGTGAACGACTGGCTTATTGGGCATTGGCAAAAACGTATCATCGTAAAGGTATTCAATATTCCGGTCCTATATACAAATCCCACCGGGTAAAAGGGAACGTAGTAGAAATAGACTTTGAACATGGTGAAGAAGGATTGATCCCGGAAAATCAAAACGTGAAAGGATTTGAAATAGTGGGAGCCGATGGCATATTCCGACCAGCCAAAGCGGAAATTATCAATGGTTCCTCTACTGTAAAGGTCTGGAATGATTCAATCAATGATCCGATAGAGGTGCGCTATTGTTTTCGGAATTATATGTTGGGCGAATTATGCAATAATGCAGCCATTCCTGCTTCTCCTTTCCGGATTATAATTAAAAAGAAACCCGCGTTAATGTGGTTCGATGCCGAAGCTAATTTCGAGCGTTTCAGCCATAAAGACTCGATTGACTATTATTTGGAGAAAATCAAATCAGTAGGTTTCACTCATGCAATAGTGGACATCCGCCCCATTACCGGAGAGGTACTTTATCAAAGTCAGTTTGCCCCACAAATGAAAGAGTGGAAAGGTTCAAAGGCCGGGAATTTTGATTATTTGCAATACTTCATTAAAAAAGGGCATGATTTGGGGATTGAGGTTCATGCTTCATTAAATGTATTCTGTGCCGGGCACAATTATTTCGATCGTGGAATGGTATATAGTGGACATCCGGAGTGGGCATCCATGGTGTATACTCC
>NWBO01000094.1 GCA_002633275.1 Bacteroidales bacterium Phil12 | reverse complement strand
AATCCATTGTCCGTTGTTACCCATCAGAGTGACGTGCAATGCCTGATAACCATTAGCTTTAGGATGGCTAACCCAATCGCGCAAACGGTCCGGGTGGGGTTTGTATATCTTGGAGATAGAAACGTAGATATCGAAACAGTCATTGAGCTCTTCTTCTTCATTACGTGGTTCGAAGATGATTCGAACAGCCAGTAAATCGTATATTTCTTCGAAAGGAACATGTTTGGTCTGCATCTTGTTCCAGATGGAATAGATTGATTTTACACGGGCAAGTATCCGGTATTTCAATCCCATCTTATCCAGTTGGGTACGAATCGGGGCCGTGAAGTCGTTGAAAACCTTGTCACGTTCAGCGGCAGTAGCATTCAACTTCTCCTCTATTTCCGCATATTCTTCGGGATGTTCATATTTGAAGCTTAGATTCTCAAGCTCCGTTTTTATCTTATAAAGCCCCAAGCGGTTGGCAAGTGGAGCATAGATGTAAAGCGTTTCGCCTGCAATCTTATATTGCTTGTTGGGTAACATGGAACCAAGGGTACGCATGTTGTGCAAGCGGTCTGCTATCTTGATAAGAATGACCCGGATGTCGCTCGACATGGTGAGCAGCAACTTCTTGAAGTTCTCTGCCTGTGCCGAAGCGCGGTCACCGAAGATTCCACCGGATATTTTAGTCAGTCCGTCCACAATCTGGGCGATCTTCGGACCAAAGATATTCTCGATGTCTTCCACTGTGTAATCAGTGTCCTCTACCACATCATGCAGCAAGGCTGCACATATAGAAGTGGAACCGAGACCTATTTCATTGCATACAATGCTGGCAACGGCAATCGGGTGCATAATATAAGGTTCGCCCGAACGGCGTTTGATACCTTTATGCGCCTGATTGGCAAAGTTGAAAGCCTTCGTAATGATTTCAACTTTTTTGCGATGCTTAGTATTGAGATAATCATTCAGTAGTTCGTGGAACGCCTGATTAATCATCTCTTCGTCAGCTATTTCTTTGGGGGCCAGATTATCCATAATTGTTATCCTTTCACTTGCTTAGTTCTGCAAAAATAAGCAAATTTCCGAACGATGCAAGCAGGAAGTTATTTATTTGTATATTTTCAATCGTTTTCCTGCTGCAATTTTGGTGTTGGACATTCCATTCCACCTTTGTATATCCTTAATTGTGACACCATACTTTCTGGCAATAGTGGATAAAGTGTCTCCACTTTTTATTGTATAATAGGTCAGATTTCCCTTACCGGCAACTGCTGATGTCGTTTTGCGGGTTGCAGGTGTAATATCCTTTACAGCAACAGTTTTCCGGTTGCGGAACAACTCATCGGCACGATGCGTATAAATCGTATCTTGCTTATCGATAAAAGTACTGATCGCGTCAATAGGCAGTCTTAACGTATAAGGTTTGCTGTCACCCGGAATCATTTGCTTCTTATATTGCGGATTCAGACTCTTGATCTGATCCAGAGGTACATTACAAAGGTCAGCGATTTGTTCGAAGTGCAGATTTTTGTTTACTTGCACTGTGTCAGTACTTGCCGGAATATTAGTTTCCATCGGGCAGATATTGTGATCGCAGTAGTAAGTCATCACATAGTTGGCAGCGATAAAGGCAGGCACATAGCCACGTGTTTCTTTAGGCAGATAATTGTAGATTTTCCAATAATCTGTTTCACCATTGGCACGGCGGATGGCTTTGTTGAT
>NWBO01000093.1 GCA_002633275.1 Bacteroidales bacterium Phil12 | reverse complement strand
GTGTCATGGTATGCGGATATAGCCGTTGAAATTCCTGAAGAATTGCCAATGGTTGGTGAGAAGGTGGTTTCGGAAGCGCGAGTGGATACTCGCTTTTTCCTGAATTACTGCACGTATGGTTACACGATGCCTTGGTGGCAATGGAAAGAATGGGAGCACTTTATTGACTGGATGGCCCTTAATGGTATAAATATGCCTTTGGCAATTACCGGACAAGAAGCTGTGTGGTATAAAGTCTGGTCGAAAATGGGAATGTCGGACATCGAAATACGCTCTTACTTCACGGGACCACCGTATCTGCCCTGGCATCGGATGGCTAACATAGATCGTTGGAACGGTCCGTTGCCGATGGAATGGCTGGAACACCAGGTAAGCTTGCAGAAAAAAATACTCGCACGTGAGCGTGAATTGAATATGAAGCCCGTATTACCAGCCTTCGCCGGACATGTACCTGCCGATTTAAAACGGATCTATCCCGAGGCCGATATTCAACATTTGGGCAAATGGGCCGGCTTTGCTGATGCATATCGTTGTAACTTTTTGAACCCTAACGATGCTTTGTTTGCGAAAATTCAGAAGCTATTTCTTGATGAACAAAAAAAACTTTTCGGAACCGATCATATTTATGGTTTAGATCCTTTCAACGAGGTTGACCCGCCCAGTTTCGAACCCGAATATTTGCGGAAGATAGCATCGGATATGTACGCTACATTGACGGTTGCCGATCCCAAAGCCCAATGGATGCAAATGACGTGGATGTTTTATTTTGATAAAGATAAATGGACTTCCGAGCGAATGAAGGCTTTGCTGACAGGAGTGCCACAGAATAAAATGATATTACTGGATTATCATTGTGAAAATGTTGAATTATGGAAAAGAACAGAGCATTTTCATGATCAGCCCTATATTTGGTGTTATCTGGGCAATTTCGGAGGAAACACGACTTTGACAGGTAACGTCAAAGAAAGTGGCGCACGACTTGAGAATGCTCTCATTAACGGTGGAGGCAACCTTAAAGGAATCGGCTCTACGTTGGAAGGATTGGATGTGATGCAATTTCCCTACGAATACATTCTTGAGAAAGCATGGAACCTGAATGTAGATGATAATAAATGGATTGAATGTTTGGCTGACAGGCATGTGGGATGCGTGTCGCAGCGTGTGCGCGATGCTTGGAAACGATTATTCAATGACATTTATGTACAGGTGCCGCGCACATTGGGTACTTTACCCGGGTATCGCCCTGCATTGAATAAGAACAGTGAAAAACGGACAAGTAATGTGTATAGCAATGTTGAACTACTAGAGGTCTGGAGAAAACTGAATGAAGCACCTTCTGACCGGAGAGATGCTTTTCGCCTGGATTTGATTACTGTAGGCAGACAGGTGCTTGGAAACTACTTTCTTGATGTGAAAATGGAGTTTGACAGGATGGTTGAAACTAAAGATTATCAGGCTTTGAAAGCTTGCGGCGAAAAAATGAAGGAGATATTGAATGATTTGGATAAGCTGAATGCCTTTCATCCTTACTGTTCGTTGGATAAATGGATTGATGATGCACGGAAGATGGGGGATTCTCCCCAGTTGAAAGACTATTATGAAAAGAATGCTCGCAACTTGATTACGACTTGGGGTGGAAGCCTGAACGATTATGCCAGTCGTTCGTGGGCCGGGCTGATAAGTGATTATTATGCAAAACGCTGGGAGGTGTATATCAATACATTCATCAAAGCGGTCGGGGAAGGTGTAGAGGTGGATCAGAAACAACTTGAAGATGAATTAAAAGAAATAGAAGAAGGTTGGGTAAATGCAACTGATCGGAAGGATACTCGAAAAGATGTTCATTCAGCAACTGACGGATTATTATCATTCTCCACTTTTTTATTCAGCAAATATCAAAGACTGGTGAAATAAATAAGAGGCCTGTTTCATTTGTTGCTCGCGAATCATGCTATATCAGAA
>NWBO01000092.1:6714-6984 GCA_002633275.1 Bacteroidales bacterium Phil12 | reverse complement strand
TAAACCGACTGACGAACGCCACATTTTGGTATCTAAAGACGGTGCTACTTACCAATTCGGTATCGATTATATGCGTGATGTCTGGTATTCTTCTTCTTACCTGCTCGACCGCAAACAATCTATGAACGGTTGCGCAAAAGCACGTTTCGAGAACTATAAGATGCAACCTGTTGAATTCGCTTTCATGCCGGAATTCAAAGGTAAGCTTTCTCAATACGGTATCACTCCGGACCGTCGTACCCCAAGCGGTATCCGTGCGGCTATCATCCG
>NWBO01000092.1:0-6650 GCA_002633275.1 Bacteroidales bacterium Phil12 | reverse complement strand
ATGACCGACCTCATCAGCGGACGCGAAACACTGGAAGACGTAAACATGATCGTTTACTGCGGTGGTTTCTCTAACTCCGATGTACTGGGTTCTGCTAAAGGATGGGCAGGCGCATTCCTGTTCAACCCGAAAGCTAAAGAAGCATTGGATAAATTTTATGCACGCGAAGATACATTGTCATTGGGTGTCTGCAACGGTTGCCAGCTGATGATGGAACTCAATCTTATCAACCCGGAACTGAAGAAGAAAGGAAAAATGCTACATAACAATTCACACAAATTCGAATCACGCTTCCTTGGTCTTACTATCCCGACTAACCGCAGTGTGATGTTCGGCTCTTTAAGTGGAAGCAAACTGGGTATCTGGGTAGCTCACGGAGAAGGAAAATTCTCTTTGCCATATGACGAAGATAAATATAATGTAGTAGCGAAGTATAGCTATGATGAATATCCGGGCAATCCGAACGGTTCCGATTATTCTATCGCAGCACTGGCCAGCGCAGACGGACGCCACTTGGCTATCATGCCTCACTTGGAACGTTCCATCTTCCCATGGCAGAACGGTTGCTATCCGGCCGACCGCAAGAACAGCGATCAGGTTACTCCATGGATAGAAGCGTTTGTCAATGCCCGCAAGTGGGTGGAAGCGAAAATGAAATAAATCATTTCCATATTTTACAGAGGCTGGTACTTTAAATAGTGCCAGCCTCTTATTTTACGGAACTTTCCATTCTACCGGAAGACTTCTGATAGATACCAAAATACCGAAAACAAACAGTATATACAAATAGTTATAAAATAGTCTATTTTCTTCATTTTTGGAGCGCTGTTATCTTTCATCAAAATTTTGTAATATCAAAAAATCTTCTTAATTTTGTCAAACTTTCCCCCTCATAAAAGATTCAATAACCCTTAAAAGTCCTATTTGTATGAAAAAATGGCTTTTTCTAATCTTATTGTTTCCTCTAATTTGTGTCGCGCAGACGTATCGATATCTCGGAGTGGAGGATGGGTTAAGTAACCGGCGGGTTTACTGCATTCAAAAAGATAAAACCGGATACATGTGGTTCCTCACGCACGAAGGTATTGATCGATACAATGGAAAAGAGTTTAAACGATATAAGTTAATGGATGGTGACGCAGAAGTGAACTCTCTGTTAAATCTAAACTGGCTTTATATTGATCAGGAAGGAGTCTTATGGGAAATCGGGAAAAAAGGAAAAGTATTCCGGTATGACCAGATTCACGACTGCTTCAGTCTTGTATATAAATTACCGATGGAAAGTTTCAGCGAACAGCCGGACCCGGTCACTTATGCCTGGCTCGACCAGAACAAACACATCTGGCTATGCAATAAAGATACTATCTTTCTCTATAATACGGACACCAAACAAGTCACCCATATAAAGAATGATATAAGTGAAGAAATCACTGATATTGAACAAATAGACGAATCGCATTTCTTCATCAGTACGGAAATGGGGATTCATTATGCCCAATTAGAAAACAACGCATTGAAACTTATCAATTGCGATAAGTTGGAGAGCGTGAAAGCCCAAGTAAGCGATTTACACTTCGACAAAAAGATTCGGAAACTATTCATCGGCACTTTCTTGCGGGGAATTATGGTTTATGATATGAATACCAAATCCGTCATACGACCGGATTATAACCTGAAAGATATCAGTATCACACGGTTCAAGCCGCTAAATGACAAAGAGTTATTAATAGCTACCGATGGCGGAGGAGTACACAAAATAAATATGGATACTTATCAAATAGTACCCGAAATTGTGGCTGATTATAACAGTAATTGTGGCATGAACGGTAACAGTATCAATGACATTTTTGTGGATGATGAAGAACGGATATGGCTGGCTAATTATCCCATCGGAATCACGATACAAAACAACCGTTATACGAGCTACAAATGGATTAAGCACTCCATCGGTAACAAACAGTCTTTAATCAACGATCAAGTAAATGCCATTATTGAAGACAGAGAGGGAGATTTATGGTTTGCAACGAACAATGGCATCAGTTTTTTTAATTCAAAGACCGGACAATGGCGATCGGTGCTTAGTGCTTTTGAAGAGTCGCAAGGTAATAAAAGCCATATCTTTCTTACTATATGCGAAGTGGCTCCCGGAATTATCTGGGCAGGCGGGTACTCTTCCGGTGCTTACCAGATAGATAAGAAAACGTTCAGTGTCAGCTATTTCATGCCGCCTTTGTACACTCATACAAACAAGCGACCGGATAAATATATACGTGATATTCGTACAGATATGCAGGGTTATATCTGGTCGGGAGGATTCTACAACCTCAAGCGTATTAATCTGAAGACGCAGGAAGTACGGTTTTATGATGGATTAAATTCCATTACCGCCATCGTTGAGAAAGATGAAAAAAGTATGTGGATCGGTAGTGCCACCGGCCTATGTCTTTTAGATAAAGAATCCGGAAAATTCGAGCGCATAAAACTTCCGGTAGAGTCGAACTATATCTATTCCCTGTACCAAGCAAAAAACGGTTCATTGTATATAGGTACCAGCGGGTCGGGACTATTGATTTACGATATTAATAAAAAACTGTTCACTCATTACCACACGGAAAACTGTGCTTTGATATCCAATAATATCTATACCATATTATCGGATGCGGACAAAGATATAATCATGAGTACAGAAAGCGGATTGACAAGTTTTTATCCCAATGAGAAAAAATTCTATAACTGGACCAAAGATATGGGATTGATGACCACCCATTTCAATGCGCTATCAGGTACGTTACGGAAAAACAATAAATTCATTTTAGGCAGTTCTGACGGAGCAGTGGAATTTGACAAGGATATGAAATTGCCCAGAAGTTATTCTTCTAAAATGATTTTCAGCGATTTCAAGCTTTTTTATCAAACAATCTATCCGGGTGATGAGGATTCTCCGTTGAAAGCAAGCATCAATGATACAAAGGTACTAAAGTTAAAATACAATCAAAACAGATTCTCTTTGCAGGTTTCTTCCATCAACTATGACTATCCTTCCAATATTCTTTACTCTTGGAGGCTAGAAGGTTTCTATGATAAATGGAGCAAACCCGGAACAGAGAACACGATTCGTTACACCAATCTTGCCCCGGGCAAATATACGCTAAGGGTACGTGCCATCTCCAATGAAGACAAACGCATCATGCTTGAAGAAAGAAGTATGGATATTATCATAGCCCAACCTTTCTGGCTGACATTCTGGGCCATGCTGGTTTATACAGCTATCCTTTGTCTCATTGCCATCGTCCTATTGCGTATACTGATTTTGAGGAAGCAACGCAAAGTCTCCGATGAGAAAATACACTTCTTTATCAATACGGCACATGATATCCGTACCCCATTGACGCTTATCAAAGCACCTTTGGAAGAACTACGCGAGAAAGAGGAGTTGAGTAAAGAAGGTATTTCGAACATGAATACGGCATTACGAAACGTAAATGCCCTATTACGTCTTACCACCAATCTTATCAACTTTGAAAGAGCGGACGTATATTCTTCCGAATTATATATTTCAGAGCATGAGCTAAACACGTTTATGAATGAAATATTCAACGCGTTCCAGCAGTACGCCAACATCAAACATATCAACTTCACTTATGAAAGTAATTTCAGGTATATGAACGTATGGTTTGATAAAGAAAAGATGGAATCTATCTTTAAGAACATCATTTCGAACGCACTGAAATATACTCCGGAAAATGGAAATGTACAGGTTTTCGTTTCAGAAACATCTGACTCATGGAGCGTGGAAGTCAGAGACACAGGAATCGGCATCCCGGCCAATGAACAAAAGAAATTGTTCAAACTTCATTTCCGTGGCAGCAATGCTATTAATTCCAAAGTAACAGGAAGTGGTATCGGACTGATGCTTGTATGGAAGCTAGTCCGCCTGCATAAAGGAAAGATTAATCTGTCAAGCATCGAAAACCAGGGATCGGTTATCAAAATAACATTCCCTAAAGACAGCAAGCGCTTCCGGAAAGCACATCTGGCAACTCCGAGCAAACAGCGTATAGAAAATACGATTGATAACGTTCCGCCTCCATCACCTGAAATTTACGAAAATGCACAAAAGAAAGAGAACATTAATCATCGTCGCATCTTGATTGTGGAAGATAATGATGAGTTGCGCAACTATCTGTCGCAAACGTTATCCGAGGAGTATTTCGTACAGGTTTGCTCCAATGGAAAAGAAGCATTGACGATTATTCCCGAGTACAAACCAGAGCTGGTTATTTCAGACATTATGATGCCTGAAATGCGGGGGGATGAATTATGCCAAGCTATCAAGAATAATATCGAAACCTCCCACATTCCTGTTATCCTGCTGACTGCTTTGAATAATGAGAAAGATATTCTCTCGGGACTTCAGATTGGTGCGGATGAATACGTTGTGAAGCCATTCAATATTGGTATATTGAAAGCTAATGTTGCCAATCTGCTGGCTAACCGTGCACTATTGCGCAGCAAATTCGCAAATTTAGATCTGAATGATGAGGAAAATGATGAAGACTGCATCAACTGTTCGCAAGACATTGACTGGAAATTCATAGCAAACGTCAAAAAGAACGTGGAAGATAACATTGACAATCCTGCTCTCACGGTAGATGTATTATGCAGCCTGATGGGAATGAGTCGCACAAGTTTTTACAATAAATTAAGGGCATTAACCGATCAGGCACCGGGAGATTATATCCGGCTGATTCGTCTGAAACGTGCCGTACAATTACTAAAAGAAGACACACATAGCATAACAGAAATTGCAGAAATGACGGGATTCAGTGACGCCAAGTACTTCCGCGAAGTATTTAAGAAGCATTATAATGTAAGTCCCAGTCAATATGGCAAAGAGAAAAAAGCAGTTAGTAAGGAAGGAGGAGAAAAGAAAGAATGAACATTTATCTCGAAGCATTTGGAATCTTTTTTAAAATAGGCGCCTTTACTATTGGAGGAGGATATGCAATGGTGCCACTGATTGAAAATGAAATTGTCACCAAACGGAAATGGATTGCGCAGGAAGATTTTATCGATCTGCTGGCTATCTCCCAATCCGCACCGGGAATTTTGGCAGTCAATATTTCTATCTTTATAGGATATAAGCTGCGTGGAATCCGGGGAAGTATTATCACAGCATTGGGAACAATTTTGCCGTCTTTCATTATTATATTGGCTATCGCCCTGTTCTTTCATAGTTTCAAAGACAATCCGATAGTGGAACGTATTTTTAAAGGAATTCGCCCGGCAGTGGTGGCACTCATCGCGGCGCCGACCTTTACCATGGGACGATCCGCAAAAATCAACCGCTACAATCTGTGGATTCCTGTTGTCTCGGCAATATTAATCTGGCTGTTGGGCTTCTCCCCTATCTGGATTATTATTGCGGCCGGTGTAGGAGGTTTCCTGTGGGGGAAATTTAGAAAAGTTGAGAGTTGAGAATGGAGAGTTGAGAAGGCGCGGATTAACGCTGTTGTTTTACAGATTCATAATTCTAAAAGCCGGGAAATCCGTGTAATCCATGCCTAAAATTATTATATAATAAATTATTAATCACATGATTTACCTACAGTTATTCTATACATTTTTCAAGATCGGGCTCTTTGGCTTCGGTGGCGGTTATGCCATGCTTTCCATGATTCAAGGCGAAGTGGTAACCCGCTATGGATGGGTGAGTTCGCAGGAGTTCACGGATATTGTCGCAATCAGCCAAATGACTCCAGGACCTATTGGTATCAACGCAGCTACTTATGTAGGGTTTACTTCTACGGGTAGCGTATGGGGTTCCATCATTGCTACCTTTGCCGTAGTCCTTCCCTCTTTCATCTTGATGTTGACCATCAGTAAATTCTTCCTAAAATACCAGAAACATCCGATAGTAGAATCTATTTTTAATGGATTACGCCCGGCAGTAGTCGGATTACTCGCCTCCGCCGCGTTGGTATTAATGAACGCAGAAAACTTCGGTTCGCCTACGGAAGATACTTATTCATTCGTTATCAGTATCATTATCTTTCTGATTGCATTCATCGGAACAAGAAAATATAAAGCCAATCCGATATTAATGATTATCGCCTGTGGTATTGCAGGTTTGCTGCTCTATTAATAACGAGCGGCTGAACAGTAAACAAAAAAACAGTAAACAAAAAAACGGTGAATAAACTGCGTTATCATTCTGCAGAGTGTTCACCGTTTTATCGTTGTTTATTCTATACCTTTACAGTTTTAACTTCTTACTTACGGATTTCGATTCATTATGTAAACGATCTAAAGCTGTCACTACATAACGGCATTTTGTTTTTCCTGTTTCATAAGGAAGTCTATAGAATGGATTGCGCGTGATAGCTACAATATGAGAAGGATCGTCCAAATTCACCTTTTCTTTACTGTCAAAACGATAGACTACATATTGAACTGCCTTATCCATCTCTGTATCAGCTTTCGGAGCTGTCCAAAAAAGGATATAGCCATCTTCCGTCCATACCTTTTTCATTTTACGTACCTTGCCCGGAGCTTTATCATCCATAAAATCAAAGACTGGAATCAAAGCAGGATATTTATGATATTCACTGATTAAAGCATCACGATATCTACCCTGATTCTCAACAACA
>NWBO01000091.1 GCA_002633275.1 Bacteroidales bacterium Phil12 | reverse complement strand
TAGTGAGCTGGTATTCCAGTTCATCATCGCCATCCGGAAGAAGTCCTTCGTATTGATAGGTCTGTAAGTCTCCCAAAGTAGAATCGTTAACCATGTAAAGGCTGTCGGATTCTTCCGCTACGGCAATTCCCTGATTGCTTGCTTTAGGACCGCATGCTACGAGCAATGTTGGAAATAAAGCTATTGCTACGATTTTTTTCATTGTTAAATTGGTTTTAGGTTATAAATTCTGTTCTTTTTCGTCTCTTTTATGTCCTATAACATCCACCTAATTGTTTTGTTCATCTTCGGGGAGAGATATTCTTCTCGTCTTGATTCCGGAAACTAGCGAGCATTCGCTCCTAAGCCTGTTTACGGGCTGAGAACTCCTTTTATTCCTTTAACATTGATTCGCATGATTGCTTAGCAGAAACGGAGAGCCTCTTGCTCATCTTGTTTCATTGCTTAGTGGTAGTGGTTTCTACATAAAAAGAGGGAAACGGGGAATTGGTAGCGCGCAGTAAACTAGGCTATGCAAACGAAGGCGCTAATAATAGAAGGTGAAACCGGAAGAATCACTATGCAAAGAAAGAGGGGGGGAAGCGGTAAGGGAGGGAGAGAATTGGAGGAGTGCAAAAGATAGGAGCTGTTTCCTTGCAAAGAAAGAGGAGAGGAAGGTGGGGTTTAATGAGTCGGGGTTGGTCGAATGGAGAATTCATTCCGTGAAATATGCAAGTTCCATAGGGCAATGATATTGCGTATGCCTATTTAACAATATTGTGTATGCCTATCCAATAGGTATTGCGTAGGCGTATGGAAGGGGTATTGCGTAGGCCTACGAAGTCACCTTCGTTAGGCCTAGCCAATGACCTTAGTCAGGCCTACGAAGTAAAAGCCTTTCTACTTGTGCTTGTAGATGCGGCAGACAGGTGTATAATTTTGTGGATATCTTATTCTACAATCCGGTTTCCCCGTACTCTCTTATAATCTAAAGTGGTGAATAGCGGAGAGAGTTCTCTTGGGCTGCTTCTGAATGCTGCTGTAGAAGCCTCTTCGGTAGGTAAATTGAGCGAACCGTTGAGAATCCATTGTATGGTGTAGCTGAGCAGGGCATCGCTGTCGGGGTTTCCTATTTCTCCGAGCGGCGCTACATTGTTAAACTCATTATAATAGTAATCCGGCCGGATGCCGCCTTCGTAGTCCGATTCGTTCTTGCTGTTGTATACGGTCGCTACAATAGGGTGCAACGTGAAATTGTAAGGCGAAACAAGGCCTATGGAAGCCACGTTTTTTCCCACAGTGGTGGAACCGATTACTTTTACGTCCATATAAGGCCTCAGGCAGTAGATGGTTGTTTCCGATGCGGATGCGGTGTAAGGACTCGTTATCACATACAGGGTGTTGAGGCCCAGGTTTTGTGCCGCCAGCCCTGCATTGAGTATGGAGGTGTGGTTGCGGTCGGTATTTTTATCGTTGTATTGTAGTGAATAGAGAGGTTGTCCCAACTGTTCAACAGGAGCCAGCATACTGCACAACTCCGTGATGCAGTCCATTACGCCTCCGGGGTTGTACCGCAAATCGAGGATGAATTCATTGACGCCCTGACTTTTGAAGTTGGAGAAGATTTGCTTCATCTCTTCATTGTATTCCGTGCTGTTATCGGTGAGGCCGGGTGAGTAGTGGTCGTACATCAGGTAGCCGATGTTCTTGCCTTGGTAATTAAATGTGGCTACTTTGTAGAACGGACTACTGGAAACCTGTCGGGAAGCTCCTATATTCAACGTGCTTTCCTCACCCCAGCTTAACACGACTTCTTCGTTCTCCACCGTCGTATTCAAGCTTGCTACGCTGAGGGTAGTTGCTCCGCCTTGTATCAAATATCCGTAATTGTTCTCTGTGATATTGAATCCCCCTACTTTGGTAACCCAGTCGCCCCGTTTCAACCCGGCTTCAGCGGCGGGTGAATTGGGGAGCACGAACAATACCCG
>NWBO01000090.1 GCA_002633275.1 Bacteroidales bacterium Phil12 | reverse complement strand
GACCTCGTTGGTGTCCGTTATAGAACAAACTACATTCTCGCTCAACTGGTTGGTATTTACTGCTATTTGTCATATGCGCTATTCCTACCTATCTATGCGGTAAGTATAACGGCACTGTTTTCTTGTATAGATGTTCCTACGGAAACAATTTGTTGTTATGTCTTTTGGGAGGTATTACCGGAACATGCTTGGTATTCGTTATTTCGGTCTTGTTGGGTAAGTTGTTTAGAAAATTGAATATAAGTATTTTAGGGGGGGGGGACTATGATTATATTAGGCTTGCATCCGATCATAATTGTAGTCTTGCAGAACATTTATCGTTTGTCAGGTGCTCTTCTGTACGTTGAAGCCTTGCTAATCTTGTTGATATTTATCCCTATTAACCTATTTGTGAAGAAATATATTCCTATCCTGTACGGAATATATCGCAGATAAACTATAATGAACCATCTACAACAGAAAACCATATCAGGCGTTTTTTGGACTTCCGTGCAAAGGTTCAGTTCAATGGCGATAACCTTTGCGGCGAATGTAATCCTTGCACGCCTGTTATCTCCGACGGACTTCGGATGTGTCGGAATGCTGATGATATTCATCACGCTTTCCAATACTTTCATTGACGGCGGCTTTGGTTCGGCGTTGATACAGAAGAAAGAACCTACACAAGAGGATTATTCGACCATATTTTATTGGAATGTATTCTTCTCAATAGTCTTATATCTCCTTTTATACGTGGGTGCTCCACTGATAGCAGGTTTTTTTCGTATTCCATTGCTTGCTTCGGTGTTGAGAGTACAGGGTGTTGTATTGATTTTTAATGCGTTTGGCATTATTCAGAGCAACCAACTTCGCAAACGGCTTCTTTTTAAGAAGTTGTCTATTGTCGAAATAGTTTCTGCCGTATCGTCTTTGGCTTTGGCTATAATTGCGGCGTTTAATGGCTTGGGGGCTTGGAGCCTTGTTATTCAACAAATATCACTAAGTCTGTTCAAGGCTGTTTTGCTGTGGATTGTTGGAAATTGGCAGCCTAAGGCGGTGTTTTCTTTTCAATCGTTTAGAGAGTTATTCAAGTTTGGTGGATTTATGTTGCTTTCTAATCTGTTCAGTTCGTTGAGCAACGAAATACAAGGGCTTCTTGTCGGACGTATATTCTCGCCTGCACGTTTGGGCTTGTACAATCAGGCATATCGCTTGGAAGGGTCTATGGCTACTGCGGTTTCCGGTGTAATTGACCAGGTAACTTATCCCGTTATGTCGTCTATTCAAGACGATAAGGCACGTTTGATAGTGGCTCTTAAAAAATTTATTCAGATTCCTGCATATATCTCCGCGTTGGTTATGGGCATTGTGATTGTTGTTGCCAAACCTTTGGTCTTGCTTGTCTATGGAGCAAAATGGCTTGACTGCGTTCCGTATTTACAGATTCTTTGCGTTGCTGGTTTGGCAGTCTGTCTTCAAGGTTCTGCAAATAACAGTATAGCCGCAATCGGAAAGAGCAATATATTTTTCAAATGGACGATAATCAAGCGAGCTTCAACTATTGTTCTTTGCGTTGTCGGAATTTTTATCGCAGGTATGTATGGAATGTTGTGGATGTGTGTCTTGGGGGCTTGGCTTGTCTATGTTATCAATGCTTATTTGGTCGATAAGTATGTCGGCTACTGTTTCATAGAGCAATTCAAAGACATTCTTCCTTTTGTGGTTCTATCCATAGTCGTTGGAACGTTTATTTATTTCGTTGGCAGTTTTATACATCTCAATGTCTTTGTTGTGGCAATCGTGCAATGTGTCTTGTACGTGGCGATATATGTGTTTCTTTCGTTGGTGTTTAGATTGTCGGCATACGAATACATCAAAGACATATTGAAACAGAAATTTTTGAAGCGATGAAGAAGATCTTATTTCTTACATACGTTTATCCTTATGGTTACTACAATGCTAGTGCAGCTTGCAGTACCAAAATAATGAAAGAGTTAGCTGAGGATGCTCGCTTTGATGTGCATTGCGTTTCTTATATTCAAGATAAAAAAGGACATCAGCCCTATGCAATTATTCCCAACATAACTCTGCACCCTATACCATTGAAGAAGAAACCTCCAAAAAGTCGTTTTTGGACCCATCTTCAAATACTATTGACCATACCGATTTATCCCATTTCGTCTTTTTGCAGAATTTGGTCTCATTACAAGGCTTGCAAAACTATATGTGAAAAGGAGAAATTTGATTTGGTTGTTGCACAATGCTATCCCGAAGAAAGCATAATTGTGGGCGCAATATTGAAAAAGCACAATATCATAGACAATCTTCTTGTAATTTTTTGGGATAATATCTATGGCAAAAAACCAGCGAGGGTTATTCCGATGAAATTTGCAGAAAGAAGACAAAAAAAGTTAGAGACTTTCATTGCCAAATACTCTGACCGTTTGATTTCTCTATATCCTTTGACAAAATTCCACGAGCATCGCGGAGATTTGCCTGTGGCTGTCGGCAAACGCAGTTATTTGGGCATACCGTCCATAATCCGTCCGATACCGCCGGTTGAAACTTCTTATTTGAGCGTAGTGAAGGAGGGGAAAATCAATATTTTGTATTCTGGTAGCATTGTTCGTCCCGAGTTTTTACCAAGATTGGTTGAGATGCTTAACCGCTCAAACTCGGCAGAGAAGTTGAACCTGATATTTTTCAGCAAGGGATATTCCGAAACAGGGTTCAACGCCTTGCGTTCCCTCTTCAAGGGTTCGATACAATCACCGGGCTACGTACCTGTTGCGGAGCTTTTGAGTGTTTATCGCAAAGTTGATGCCTTCGTTTCCTTTCCTGGTGATGTCAATTCAATTTGCAGCAAATGTTATGAGTATATGTCGTATTCGCACCCTATGATTGTACTGTACGACAATCCGCAAGATGTTAATGCCAACACCTTTTCCAAGTATCCTTTGTGTCTTACGCTTAATATGTCGGGCTCTATGGACGAAGCTGTTGAGCGTTTTGATATTTTTATCGAGAAGAATTTGGGTAAAAGCGTTCCTTTCGAGACAGTGGAATCAATGTTTTTGCTTGACACTCCGAGAGCATACGTTAATTTGATAGGCGACATGTGTTATGCAGATTAAAGATAAACTTTTTTCACTCTTCTTCTGTCTCTACCTTTTTTGGGAGCCGATAGCCTGCGTTATATTCGGCAGGAACGGTCTTGAAATGAACGGTATGTTTATGCGTATTTTTCTTGTTACGATATTCATTCTTTCGATTCTGTTCTATCTGATCTACAAGAAAACCAACCAAGAAATAAAAGTCATAGGAGTGCTATTCTTCTTTGGGCTTATGTACTATTGCACACGCTTCTTTTATTCCTACGTTTCGGAAGGTTATCAGGGACAATTCCTTCGCTGGGGAGCAGATTGTGTTTCTGCTTGTTTTATTGGAATGACATTGATGAAATTGAAGAGTTATTCGACAATCCATAAGATTCTTCCTTTGGTTTGCATCGCCTTGACTCCGTTTTTGCTTGTCTCAACGCTTGAAAATGCAATGGATTACGGTCAAATGAGCGTAGAGGGAGGATTGAATTATCAGACTGTTGCATATTGTTTGGCGTACTTGTTCGGATTCAGTTCCTATTACGTTTTAATCAACAAGGACTCAACACCAAAAATCATAAAAATTCTCTGCGCAGTCTGTCTTCCGTTTCAGTCTGTCGGCTGTTGTTTGTCGGGCGGACGCGGTGGCGTTGTGTTGCTTGTTGTCTATTTGATTGTACTATGTTATATGTTGCTGCGTTTGAAGGTTATTAAAATGTCGGGACTTGTCGTAATAGCCACATTGGGCGTTTGTCTTTTTTTATTGATTGCAAACTACCTGCATCTTTGGGACGCTGCCGGATTTGCTCGTTCTTCCAATCTGCTCAATGATGACGACCGTTTCGTACTTTGGAGGAATATATGGCATTACGTAACGGATAACTATTTTATGGGTTACGGTCTTGGAGGGGCATATTATTCCTTTGGATTTTATACACACAATATGTTTTTGGATTTTATCATAGAGGTCGGTATCTTGGGACTGGTTTTCTTGATTTTGGTATTTGTGAAACTCTACAAGACTATTTTTTCACTTTTGTCTCGAAACGACATTTTCGTTATCCTTGCCATAATCAGTTTGTTCGGCTTGGTGATGAATATGTTTTCAGGCTATTGGATAACAACCTACACGCACTGGATGATATTGGGAGTTGTGATGACTTACCGCACATATTGGAGTAAATGATGTTTTGATTTACGCATTTTGACTATACCTTTTTGTTTTTCATTCTTTGGTAATTGTTTTTTCACCTTTTGTTTTTGTTTTAAGTCCTTAGGGGAGTGGTGAAAAAACTAAGGTTTTTGAGGTAAAATCCCAGGGTTTTTAGGGTGAAAACCTAGGGTTTTATGGGTAAAAAGCTAAGGTTTTTTATTGCTAAGCAAAGGACGAAAAACAAAAAGGTAAAGGATAAAAACATTTTTCTGAGGTTTGAAAACGCCAAACAATGAAACCGAAACAGCAGGCAAAAAAACGAAAAACATTCAACTAAGTTAATTTTGGAATATGGTAAATCTTGAACCTCATTCGGTAACACAGCGGTTCCAAAAAGAACAGCAGACAATACATTTCCTGCAAGTCCGCAAAATCAGGGCGTTGGATTTCGCTCAGGTGTGTAGGCAGATTGCCCATAAGACGACACTCACGGAGGGCGAAGTGGAGTTGTTCGTTTTAACCGAAGTGGCGCAGATGGTTGTCGAAAACATCGAGGACGGTCGCGGAACAGAACTCGGGGCGTTGGGCAAGGTGGAACTATCCATTGAGGCTGAATCGCGAAAGACAAGTGAAGAACTTTCTTTGGACACCGTAAAGCGTATGAAACTTATATTCAAACCTTCGCCAAAGATTAAGGAGGCTTTGAAAGAGTCGCTGTTCAGAATCAAACGCGATTACAACAAGAAAAACGAAGAATAATCGGCTTATAAAACGCATAACCGAAAATATCAAAAGCACAGTTGCGGAAATCAAAAAACACTGTGCGGACATACATATATAATAGAATATTAACCTATCGCCGCCGGATTTCGGGCGGCGGTGCAAAAAACATATTTTTATGGCTTACGAGTATAGAAAAGTCAAGCGAAAGATAAGTCTTGGAAAGGATCCGGGTGAAAAGTATCTGGCTGCTATGTCGGTTGCGGGAAAGAAGACCAACGCCGATTTGATTGAACACATCGAACGCAACAGTTCGATTGCAAAAGAGGACATTACGATTCTGTTCCGCGATTTGGCGGCAGTGGTTGAGGAGGCGGTCTCTTCGGGGCAGGGAGTGAAACTTGACGCCCTTGGAACATTCTCGCCGAATATCAGGACAAAGAGCGAGTTGAAAGCTGAGGACATTACGACGGACAACATTCAAAAAGTGGTAATCAATTTTCGCCCGTCGGCAGAATTGCGCAAAGCAATGGACAAAGCAGCGGTAAAGGAATCAACTCAAAACAAAATACAACACATATAATCATGATACGATACACAATAGATTCAAGGCTTGACAAGATTAAGCAGGCAAGAATATATTTTCCGAAGATAGTCCGCGCCACAACGCTTAAAATGAGCGACGTTGAAGACCTGTTGCAGAGACGAAGCACAATGACCGAAGGCGAGGTTCATGCGTTTCTTATCGCGCTATCCGAGGCGATAAGGTTTTATGTAACCAATTCTTACACCGTTGAAGTCGAAGGCTTGGGAATTTTCACGCCTGCAATCAAAGCCAAGGCAGTAAATGTGATTGAGGACGTAACCGCCAAGACGATACTCAAAAAAAGCGTCAATTACCGTCCGTCAATAAAACTTGACAACAAACTCAACGATGCCAAGTTCATCAAAGCCCAGTTCAGACAAACGGTGTAAAAAGGGGCAAGCGAGTGAATTAACCGAAAAAACAATTAGACAAATATGAAGATAGCAGTAGCCGGCACTGGGTATGTCGGACTTAGTATAGCGACATTGCTTTCGCAGCACAACGAGGTTACGGCTGTGGATGTCGTGGCAGAGAAGGTCGAACAAATCAATCAACGTAAATCCCCGATACAAGATGAGTACATAGAAAAGTATTTCGCCGAAAAGCCGTTGAACCTTACAGCAACGCTTGACGGGAGGGCGGCATACGCGGATGCGGACTTTATTGTCATTGCAACGCCGACGAACTACGACCCTGTCAAGAACTATTTCGACACGCATTGCATTGAGGACGTTATAGACCATATTCTCAGCGTCAATCCCGAAGCGGTTATGGTGATAAAATCAACTATTCCCGTAGGATACTGCCGCAGTCTCTACGTCAAGTATGCAGCCAAGGGAGTAAAGAAGTTCAATCTCTTGTTCTCGCCTGAATTTCTACGTGAGAGCAAAGCCCTTTATGACAACCTCTATCCGAGCCGTATCATTGTGGGCTATCCCAAGATGATGAACGCAGAGGAGTTCGGTGAGGAAAACGAAGCGATAAAAAGCATTGCCGATGTGGATTTACTTGAAAAGGCGGCGAAAACCTTTGCAGGGCTTTTGCAACAGGGTGCGATAAAGACGGACATTCCTACTCTGTTTATGGGAATGAAAGAAGCCGAAGCGGTGAAACTCTTTGCTAATACTTATCTTGCGTTGCGCGTCAGTTATTTCAATGAGTTGGACACTTATGCAGAGGTCAAGGGCTTGGATTCATCGGCGATAATCGAAGGTATAGGCTTAGACCCTCGAATAGGAACGCATTACAACAATCCGTCATTCGGTTATGGCGGATACTGTCTCCCGAAGGATACCAAACAACTGCTTGCCAATTATGCCGATGTTCCACAGAATATGATGTCGGCAATTGTTGAGAGCAACCGCACGCGAAAGGACTTTATTGCAGACCAAGTGCTTCACAAGGCGGGTTATTATAATTACGCTGAGCGAGGAAGCTATTCCCCAAAGGACGAGAAGCATTGCACGATAGGTGTGTATCGCCTTACGATGAAGTCCAATAGCGACAATTTTCGTCAATCGTCCATACAGGGCGTAATGAAACGTGTCAAGGCAAAGGGTGCGGAAATAATCATATACGAACCTACGCTTGAAGACGGCAGCACATTCTTCGGCAGTCGCGTTGTCAATGACCTTGCAGAGTTCAAAAGTCAGTCGCAAGCAATCATCGCCAACCGTTATGACACCTGCCTTGACGACGTCCAAACCAAAGTCTATACGCGCGACATTTTCAGAAGAGATTAAAAAAATATGAAGATATATGTGTTAACTCCAATCTACCCAACTTATAAGGATGGGGGCTACTTTAAGGATACGTGCGTGGTTCATTATTTTGCGAAAGAATGGGTGAAAATGGGACATGAAGTTTGTGTGTTTCATCTTCAGTCAAAATTTCCAAGTATTTATTATCTGATTGCTCGACAAATTCCTAAGATGTTATCAATGACTCCGGCACAAGTGTCCAAAAAGTATGATGAGGTTATGGATGGTGTAATGGTAAAACATATACCAATAAACAAAATAATCCCACATACAAAAATAGCAAAACGAGAATGTGAAAGGGTGTTGAATGAGGTTAAGAATTATTGCGACCAAAATGGCAATCCTGATTGGTTCATCGGACATTGGGATATTCCACAATTGGAATTACTACCAGAGATAAAAAGAAGAATCGGAGTTCCTATTGCCTTGATATTACATAACAATGAGTTCGATTTAGAAAAAGCGCATGGCAAGGGAGTTAAACAAGTCTTAAATGTATTTGATGCACTTGGTTTTAGAAATACCACATCAAAGCAGAATTATTTGAAGAAGTACAATCCGCCTAAAAAATGCTTTATGGCATATTCAGGGGTGAGTAAAGTATTTGTTGAAAGTGGAAACTATGAAAGGTGCTTTTCTGATAGAGAAATTAATAATTTCATCTATGTTGGTGCTTTGATTTCACGGAAGTATCCAGGTGTGATATTGTCAGCCTTGAATATAACGTACCCAGATGGCGGATTTCACCTAACATACGTTGGAGAGGGAGCGGAGCGAGGAGCAATAGAACGAACAAAAACAAAAGGAGAGGTAAAATTTACAGGTTTTGTTAGCAGAGAAAAGGTGATACCTTATTTGAAATCCTCGGATGTATTTATAATGGTATCAAAAGGAGAGATTTTTGGCTTGGTATATCTTGAAGCAATGGCAATGGGTTGCATTACGGTTGCTTCAAGAAATGAAGGTATGGATAGTATTATAATTGATGGATATAACGGCTTCTTATGTCAAGCAGGTTGCGAGGAAGAGTTAATTCAAATAATAAAGAAAATCAATGCTATGCCAGCAGATGAATTACAACTGATGTCCGAAAGAGCAAAGGAGACTGCTCGGGCGTACAGTGACTACAATGTTGCCGATAAGTATTTGAAAGGTATGATAGAATAAAAATTGATATGGAAATAGTTTCAACATTATATCACAAATTAGTGAATAGTTCGCCTTATTTTGAGGTCGCTTTGAGAACATTGTATTGGAATAATGTCAAAGTGTTTAGGAGGTTCAAGATAAGTAATCATGTGGATATGCCCACACAAAAAGTAGATTTTGCAAAGATTGTTAGACTTTTGAAAGATAAAGGTGTTAGACAGGATGATATAATGGTTCTGCACACTGCATATTCTCCATTCAAGAAAAGCTGTACAGCTGAATCAATCATAGATTCATTGCTAAGTGTAGTCCCAAATGGTACGATTGCAATGCCTGCTATAAGAAAGTATCCCGAGGACGAACCATACGAGGACTATATTTTCCAAAGCTTTGATGGAAAGGTTTCTGTTTATGACGTTAATGAAACAAAGATAACCTCAGGATATTTACCGTACGTGATGACAAAAAGACCAGAAGCTCACATTAGTAGATGCCCACACAATCCATTGGTTGCAATCGGTAAAGATGTAGAAAATATGATGAAAGGAAATATTGATATGCCCTTTATCACCGCACATGGCGTAGGCTCTTGTTGGGATTATTGTGTAAAGAAAGATGCATGGAATATTGGATTGGGTATTCCGATTGAAGGCTTTTTGACTATTTTCCACAACTTGCAAGAGTGCGGAGATTGGCCTGTGAAGGATTGGTTCTTTAAACGACGCTTCAAGGTAGTAGACAAAGATTTCCAAAAGGAGATAATCTTTAATGAGAGAGTTCATAAATGGACAAAGAGATATGCTGAAACGAATTTCAATAAGGATATGCTGAATGAAAAAATAATTAAATGCTATGAGGTTGACGGAGTGCCTATATTGATGACAAAAACTAGTGAGTTGTTTGATTTTATCAAGGATAAGATGAAACGCAATCCTGCATATCCTTACGTAGTTGCGAAAAAAGACTTGATTAAAAAATAATTGGTTTGAGAATATGAAAAAGATGTCTCATACAAGTCCGATATGCTTTTTTCCTAATGGCAATTTAGTTTGTTATAGGTATGGAATGCTGTACGTGTTGGAAGAAGGAAAGATTGTCGGAAAATATAGGTTGTTCTCTTCTTTTGAAGAAAGAGTATTGGCAAAAAGTAAATTATATTATCGTCTCAAAAGGTTGGGTATTAGGACGGCAATAGCTTTAGATGATGATAACATACTTATTTCAGTAAAGAATGTTTTGTATGAGTATTGTTTTTCAAAGAATAGTCTATCGAAAGGATATACACTGCCAGTCGGAATAAGACCGCTGATTTTTACAAATGTGAAAGAGCTAAAAGGCTTTGCGGACGGTGTGGTGTTTGGTGGGTATCTCGGAAATTCAATGAAAAAACCAGTTAACATATACCGCCGTGTAAGTACTAACGACTGGGAAGTTGTACATACATTTGCGCAGGGGGAAATAAATCATATCCATAATATAGTTGCAGATAAATACAGAGAATGTCTTTGGGTATTTACAGGGGATTTTGATGATGCGGCGGCTATTTGGAAAGTTAGTGATGATTTCAATAAAGTTGAAAAAATATGTGGCGGAAATCAAAAATACAGAGCCTGTGTTGTTTTCCCAATTAAAGAAGGTCTTTTGTATGCAACGGATACGCCTTTTGCTAATAATCATATATATGTATGGAATGTACATACATTGCAGTTAAGGTCGATTGGTGAAATAGCTGGGTCTTGTATCTATGGTTGTAAATGGAAAAATCAATATGTACTTTCTTCTACGGTTGAACCTGACGGCAGAAATCAGTCTTTAAAAGGATTATTGTTTAATCGTAAAAGAGGTTCGGGAATTAAAGACGATAGTGTTCATTTGTATTGTGGAGATTGTGAGAATGGTTTCCGAGAAATATATTCGGCAAAGAAAGACTACTTGCCGTTTATATTCCAATTTGGAGTGTTTAAGTTTCCGAACGGCGTGAATAATAGCGATACTCTTTACTTTCAACCAATCGCCACAAAGAAAAACGATGTGGCTTTAATGGATATAAAAAATGTTCCGTTTGAATAGGCGATATAATTTTTTATTGTATCTTTGCAAAAATTTATTGGATAAAGTGCTATGATAAACAAGGTTGTCTTTGATAAGTTTACAGTATTTGATAAACTGACATTGAATTTTTCTGACGGAATAAACATATTTGTAGGGGAAAACGGAACTGGTAAAACGCACGTGATGAAAGCGGTTTATGCGGCTTGCAGCGTTATAGATAATCGAGTGGATTTAGATTTCGGACAGAAATTGAAGAATGTCTTCCTCCCAAATTCAATAGGACGATTAGTGCATCGAGGTGTGGGTCGTTCAAAAGGGAAGGTAACTGTGTATAGAACATCGGAAGACAAACAGCAGCGACATATTTCCTGTACGATAAGTACACTGAATAATGTAGATGTAAAAAAATCTAAATGGAATGAAGACAGGAGAAATTCGGCTATATTTATTCCCGTCAAAGATATGTTGGCAAATGCTCCCGGTTTTCGTTCATTGTATGCCGAAAAACATATACATTTTGAGGAGGTTTATTCGGATATTATCGACAAATCCTTATTGCCTGCAACAAGAGGTCGTTTGAATGAACAGCAGAACTCTTTGCTTAAAAAGTTGGATAAGGTCATGTCGGGTAAAGTGATAGTCAAAGAAGAACAATTTTTTTTGAAGAATAAATCCGGTGAATTGGAATTTACTTTATTGGCAGAGGGGTTTAGGAAGTTGGGATTGTTGTATAAGCTGATACAAAACGAAGTGCTTATAAAAGGAAGTGTGTTGTTTTGGGACGAACCCGAAGCAAATTTGAATCCAAAACTGACTGCAATTGTTGTCAATATATTGTTGGAATTGCAAAAAATGGGAGTGCAGATATTTATAACGACGCACGATTACGTTTTTTTGAAAGAAATGGACTTGGCGACTAAAAAAGAAACGCCTATTAAGTATTTTTCACTTTATCGTTCTGAGCAAGGTGCTGTTGAGTGCAGTGAAACAAACAATTTTGACAAGATAGAAAAAAATCCCATAGACGAAGCATTTGACAGCCTTTTGAATAAAGAGATAAATAAACAGTTGAGCGATGAGTAGGCTTACGGTAGATGATTACGAGTTTGTCTTTCCAAAAGCACTGGAATTGTACAAGTTTGACGAGCAAGATAGTGCGAATCCGCATTTTCACGGGCTTAGTCATTGTATGAAAGCTGTTGATGCGATTGTTGAGTTACCGAAAACCTATTTGTTTATAGAAATAAAACGCTTTGACAAGCGTTCAGCCTTGAATAAGGATAACAACGGGTGCAAAGAAGAAGCCTTGGATGATTTGATAAACCGTTTGTGCGGGAAGTATAGAGACACTTTCCTTTACAGATTTTGCCAAGGTAAAGTGGATAAACCGATAAAGTACATTTGTCTGATAGATAAATTCGACAAAAATTTATTTTTGCGACTAAGAAATAAGTTATTAAAAAAGATACCTGCGGGAAAGCAGCTACAAGCAAAATGGGGCAAAGAATTATTAGCAGAAGAAGACCTCTTTGTTTTGAGTGAGCAGACATGGAACAGAAGTAAAATGTCGGGTTTAGGTTCTTGTAAATACGTGGGTAAATAATATCTAGTGTCTTTTTAGACAGTCGCTTGACTGTCGGAGTAAGTTACATTTTTTATTGTAGAGTTATTTTAAGTGTTGCATTAGCAAGAATGTGTAACGCTTAGAAATACATTTTGTAATAAAATTCTTGTGGGGATTGTCTCGTAATGGAGTCAAATATATATTCCAACAATTTCTTTTTTTGCGAAACGCAAGTAAATCAAAGTTTTTGGCAACAATAATAATTTTTTTGGCATCGGAAAAGCAAGTGTTTTGACATTTTTTGGCATCGAAAGGCTGTCGGACGATAGTTTTTACGGGTGGCAAGCGGAGTTTGCCGCAATAATCTAAACAAGGTAATTCTAAACAATACGATATGAGTTTATTTAAGGATAAGACCCTCTTGATAACAGGGGGTACGGGGTCATTCGGGAATGCGGTATTGAATCGTTTTCTCAGAACGGACATCGGAGAAATAAGAATCTTCTCTCGTGATGAGAAGAAACAGGACGATATGCGGCACGAATACCAAGTAAAATATCCGGACGTGGCGCATAAGATTAAGTTTTTCATAGGCGATGTGCGCTCGTTGGAGTCGTGTCGCGGGGCTATGACAGGAGTGGATTACATATTCCACGCCGCAGCCTTGAAGCAGGTTCCCTCTTGCGAGTTCTTCCCAATGGAAGCGGTAAGAACCAACGTGATAGGAACGGACAACGTGCTTACGGCAGCAATAGAGGCAGGCGTTAAATGTGTTATCTGTCTTTCGACAGACAAGGCTGCATATCCTATCAACGCTATGGGCATCACCAAAGCTGTTGAAGAGAAAATAGCGGTGGCTAAGAGCCGTTATTCGGGCAAGACAAAGATTTGCTGCACACGTTACGGCAATGTGATGTGTTCGCGAGGCAGTGTTATTCCGCTGTGGATTGAACAGATACGTAAAGGTAACCCTATTACTTTGACCGAGCCGAAGATGACGCGCTTTATTATGAGCCTTGAAGAGGCGGTGGATTTGGTTTTGTTTGCGTTTGAACACGGAGAGAATGGAGACATCTTGGTTCAGAAAGCCCCTGCCTGCACAATACAGACTCAGGCGGAGGCGGTGTGCGAGCTGTTCGGAGGAAAGAAGGAAGATATAAAGGTTATCGGCATACGCCACGGCGAGAAGATGTACGAGACGCTTCTGACTAAGGAAGAATGCGCAAAGGCGGTGGATATGGGAGACTTTTTCCGTGTTCCTGCCGACAACAGGGATTTGAACTACGACAAGTTCTTCATAGACGGCGACGTGAAGCGCGTAACGATTGAGGAGTTCAACAGCGACAACACCCGTCGTTTGAATTTGGAAGAGACAAAGGCAAAGATAGCGGCCTTGGAATATATCCAAAATGAGTTATCGGGAAAAGAGAATCTAGCAAGATAGATTATCAGGAATTTAATTGGCGAAAATTATTTCTTGATTTCGTCAGATTGTTTCTTAAAACCGTGAAAATCTTTCTTAATTTCACGCAGACAAAACGCCGTTTCATTTTTATAGAAAACAACGGTTGAAACGTAGAACCCAAATAAAACAACACAGATTTATTTATGAAGATATTGGTAACGGGTGCAAAGGGATTCGTTGGTAAGAACCTGTGTGCATCACTTAGGAATATACAAAGCGGAAAAGACAGAACACGTCCCGCACTTTCGATAGAAGAAGTGTTTGAGTACGATGTGGATTCTTCCGCCGAGGAGTTAGACCGCTACTGCAAGGAATGTGATTTCGTGTTTAACCTTGCAGGTGTCAATCGTCCGAAAGAGCAATCGGAGTTTATGCAGGGTAACTTCGGATTTGCCGAGACGCTTCTCGAAACCTTGAAAAAGCATTCCAACACTTGCCCTGTAATGTTGTCATCTTCCATTCAAGCGACCTGCATCGGACGATACGATAGCGATTACGGACGAAGCAAGAAAGCGGGAGAAGAACTGATGTTCGATTATGCAAAACAGACCGGTGCAAAGGTATTGGTGTATCGTTTTCCGAATCTCTTTGGCAAATGGTGTCGCCCGAATTATAACTCGGCTGTTGCGACGTTCTGCAACAATATCGCAAACGACTTGCCGATACAGGTTAATGACCCGAGCGTGGAATTGGAACTGTTATATATCGATGACCTTGTGTCGGAGATGCTTGATGCTTTGGAGGGTAAAGAACACCGCTGTGAGTTTGAGGGAATAAAGTCTGTGCCTACAAAAGTAGGCAAATACTGCGCCGCACCGACGACACACAAGGCAACACTTGGCGAGATAGTTGAGTTACTTGACAGTTTCAAATCCCAACCGCAAACACTTCTTATGCCCGAGATTGCCAACGGCAGTTTTGCAAAGAAGATGTACAGTACTTATTTGAGTTATCTGCCAAAAGAAAAGGTAGCGTTTGAGTTGAATATGAACTGCGACGACAGGGGAAGTTTCACAGAACTATTAAAGACAGCCAAGTGCGGACAGTTCAGCGTCAATATATCGAAGCCTGGCATCACAAAGGGACAGCACTGGCACCATTCGAAATGGGAGTTTTTCATTGTAGTATCGGGTCGCGGGTTGATACAGGAGCGCAAAATCGGTACAGACGAGGTGTTAAACTTTTATGTTTCGGGAGACAAGATTGAGGCAGTGCATATGCTACCGGGATATACTCACAACATCATTAACCTGTCGGAAACCGAAAACCTTGTAACACTTATGTGGGCAAACGAGCAATTTGACCCCGAAAGACCCGACACCTTTTTCGAGAAAGTATAAAAAGAATAGCAATGCAGACAAATTACAACGACATAAAGTTCAAAGAAGATGGCAGATTGAAACTGCTTATCATCGTAGGCACACGCCCGGAAATAATCCGTCTTGCGGCAGTTATCGACAAGTGTCGCAAATATTTTGATACCATTCTTGCTCATACGGGGCAGAATTATGATTATAACCTGAACGGAGTTTTCTTCAAGGATTTGAAACTTGCCGAGCCCGAAGTGTATTTGGACGCTGTGGGCGAAGACTTGGGCGAGACCTGCGGCAACATTATCGCACAGAGTTATAAACTTATGGTTGCGACAAAGCCAGATGCGGTCTTGGTGCTTGGAGATACAAACTCCTGCCTTTCAGTTATCGGGGCAAAGCGTCTGCACATCCCGATTTTCCATATGGAAGCAGGTAACCGTTGCAAGGACGAATGTTTGCCGGAAGAGACGAACCGCAGAATAGTGGATATTATCTCGGATGTGAATATGGCATATTCGGAACACGCACGCCGCTATCTTGCCGACTGCGGGCTGCCGAAGGAAAGAACTTACGTTACAGGTTCTCCAATGGCGGAGGTTTTGAGAAACAACCTTGCCGAGATTGAGGCAAGCGATATTCACAGCCGCCTCGGACTAACGAAAGGCAACTACATACTGCTTTCTGCTCATCGCGAAGAGAATATCGACACGGAAAAGAACTTCCTATGCCTTTTCAACGCCATAAACCAAATGGCACGCAAGTACGATATGCCGATTCTTTACTCCTGCCACCCAAGAAGCCGCAAGCGTATAGAGACCAGCGGTTTTGAACTTGACAAACGTGTCATTCAGCACGAGCCTTTGGGATTTCACGACTACAATTGTCTTCAAATGAATGCTTTTGCAGTAGTTTCTGATAGCGGAACGCTACCCGAAGAAAGCAGTTTCTTCACAAGTATCGGAAAACCTTTCCCTGCTGTTTGCATACGCACTTCTACTGAGCGTCCCGAGGCATTGGACAAAGCGTGTTTCATCCTTTCTGGAATAGATGAAAAAGGATTGTTGCAGTCTGTTGATACGGCGGTAAGCCTTAACGCCGCAGGCGACTACGGTATCCCCGTCCCCGACTACATCGAAGAAAACGTCTCAACCAAAGTCGTCAAAATAATCCAGTCCTACACGGGAGTGGTAAATAAAATGGTGTGGAGGAAAGAATAAATGAATATTCTGTTTCTGACAATAAGTGATTTTACATCTTTGTCGGCAAGAGGTATATACCCCGATTTAATGCGGGAATTAGCCAAACGCGGGCATCATATTTATGTGGCAAGTCCAACAGAGAGGCGTCTTGGTAAAGCAACACATATCATTCACGATAAGGGGGCCGAGATACTGAAAATCCGCACACTCAATATTCAGAAGACCAATATTATTGAAAAGGGTATTGGAATATTGTTATTGGAGCCACAGTTTGACTGTGCAATAAAGAAGTATTTGGGAGATGTAAAATTTGACCTTGTTATTTATTCCACTCCGCCTATTACGTTTAACAAGGTTATTGCAGGAATTAAAAAACGGTGCGCTGCGAGAAGTTATCTAATGCTTAAAGATATTTTCCCTCAAAATGCCGTAGATCTTGGTATGATGAAAGAGGGAAGTTTATTGCATCGTATGTTCAGAAAAAAAGAACGCAGACTTTACCAACTTTCTGACCGTATAGGCTGTATGTCTTTGGCTAATTGTCAATACATCATTGATAACAATACGGAAGTTAAACCCGAGAAAGTAGAACTTTGCCCTAATGCCATAGAGCCAATAGAACAATGCAAATTGACATCGGAAGAACGTGAAAAAATTCTTTCAAAATATAGTATTTCGGCGGATAAGACGGTGTTTATCTATGGAGGAAATCTTGGCAAACCTCAGGGGTTGAATTTTCTATTGAAAGTAATTGAGACGAACGAATCTCAGAGTGAAAGTCATATTATGGTTGTGGGAAATGGTACGGAGTATCCGAAAATTAAAAAATGGTTCTCAGATAACAAGCCTAACAATAGCACGCTGCTTTCAGCATTACCAAAGTCGGATTATGATAAACTTGTCAGGGCTTGCGATGTTGGGTTGATATTCCTTGATCCTCGTTTCACTATTCCAAATTTTCCGTCGCGCTTATTATCTTATCTTGAAAACTCTATGCCTGTGCTTCTTGCTACTGATAGCGTTACTGATATGGGACGGTTGGCAGAGGCAAAGGGGTTTGGCAAGGCGTGTATCAATGGCGATTTGCAAGCATTTATGTCGTCTATGCAATATTTCGTTGATGATAAGTCGAACATTGAACGTATGGGAGTTCTTGGACATAATTATTTGCTTTCGCACTATACTGTCCGTTATGTAGCTGATATTATTGAACAGGAATAAGACCAAATTAAGTTGCAACAAGATTGTTGTAGGCATTACAACTTATAGAACATAATAACCTATGTACAAACATTTTTTTAAGCGGGCGATTGACTTCATTTTGTCATTGCTTGCGCTCATATGCCTTTCGTGGCTGTTAATTATTATTACCGTTTGGTTGCATTTTGCCAATAAAGGTGCAGGTGCGTTTTTCTTTCAGGAGCGTCCCGGTAAGAATGCAAAGATTTTCAAGGTCATAAAGTTCAAATCAATGACTGATGAAAGGGATAAGGACGGCAACTTGTTGCCCGACGCCAAGCGTCTTACAAAAGTCGGAGCGTTTGTACGCAAAACCTCAATTGACGAATTGCCACAGTTGATAAATGTATTCAAAGGCGATATGGCACTTATTGGTCCTCGACCGCTTCTGCCTCGCTATTTACCTTATTACACGGAGCGTGAGCAGTTGCGACATACAGTACGTCCGGGTATTACAGGCTATGCGCAAGTTCATGGCAGAAACAATTCGTGCTGGGACGAGAAGTTGGAGAATGATGTTTGGTATGTTGAACATCTTTCACTTTGTTTGGATGTGAAGATTCTGTTTCAGACTGTGAAAAATGTCCTTGCAAGAAAAGATATTACGGTAGTTACAACAGGAATCTTTTTAGATGTAGAAAGAGAAGAAAACGGTGGAAAAAATAGTTAAAATTACCTATATAGAGATGAATGATGTATTTGATTATAGTTTGATTTTGAAAGTTTATTGTACACTATAAATAAAAATAATAAGAAATGGATTTGTTAAAAGGAGATAGGCTATACTTGAAGTTAGTCGAAGAAGAGGATATTCCTAATAGAGTTAAATGGATAAATGATTCAGATGTTCAAAATACTTTGAATTATGATATACCGACATCTGTATCTAAAACAAAAAAATGGTTTGATAAGATAGTATTAGATCCGTCTCGACGGGAGTTCTCAATTTTTACATTGGATGGACGAAATATAGGTTTTGGAGGTCTTTTTAATATCAAAGTGCCAGAAATGAAAGCTGAACTTCATGCAGTGATAGGAGAAAAAGAGTTTTGGGGTGGCGGATATGGAACCGAAGTCTATAAAATTTTGGTAGATTATGGATTTAGGGAATTAGGATTGAATAAAATTTACGGGTACCAACTATTGCATAATCACGCTGCACATAGGGTTGTAGAAAAATTAGGCTGGGTTCGAGAGGGCTTACTTAGAAAAGAGACTTATTCGCACGGGACTTTGAAAGATGTGTATATAGTATCAATCATTCGAGAAGATTGGTTGAAAATGCAAAAATAGTATGGAAAAGATAGTTATAGTCGGAGCAGGACAACATTGCCGTGTGGTTTTGTACAATATAAAAGCACAAGGAATTTATCAAGTTGCTTGCATTGTCGATGAAAATGAAACTCGTTGGGGAAACCAAATAGATGATATTATTGTAGAACCGTACAAGAATTTTGATAAGGATATACTTGTTTCCCTCAAAGAGAAGTACGGAACTAACAAGTTTTTTATCGGTTTCGGTGCGATGAAGTTACGCAAGAAAGTCTTTGAGTTTTTTAGGGAACAAGGCTGGGAAGCTGTTAATATTATTCATCCTGATGCGGTAGTATCTCCTTCGGCAAAATTGGGTAGTGGTATTTTAATTGAAAGTGGATGTTTGGTAACACCTTCACCTGTTATCAGAGATAACGTTGTTGTCAATACAGGTTCGCAAGTTAATCACGACAATGTGGTTGAAGACCACGTTTATATTGCTTCCGGAGTTATTTTGTCGGGAGGAGTAACGATAGAAGAAAATACCCTTTTAGATGATGGAGTTATTGTTACTTTGGGATGTAAGGTTGGAAAAAATAGTTTGATTGGGGCGGGTGCTATTGTTACCAAAGATATTCCGGATAACGTGATTGCTTATGGTTCTCCTTGTAAAGTAATTAGGAGAAATGATTAAATTAAGTACGTTCTTCTAATGACGTCAAATAATGGGGTATATTAGATGTCGCTGAAAAAGGTCGTAGATTGCTGAATTAAGATTTACAAATTCTCTCCGACCCTGAATTCAATTTGGCAGGTTTTTTATTAGGAGAACGCCATATATTTATAGATTATTTAATAAGTAAAACAAACTAATATACAATGAATAAACGGATATACTTGTGCCTTGCTCATATGGGCGGGCGGGAGCTTGATTTTGTCAAAGAGGCGTTCGATACCAATTGGGTTGTGCCTTTGGGACCGAACGTCAATGGATTTGAAGCTGACTTGGAGGCTTTTGTAAATTCGCCAAAAAGTGCCACGTCGGGAAAAACAGCAAAAACTGTCGTTGCACTTTCTGCCGGAACGGCGGCGGTGCATTTGGCACTTCTTGCCTGCGGTGTTGGAGTCGGCGACGAGGTTATTGTGCAGAGTTTTACTTTCTGCGCATCGTCTCATCCGGTAACCTATCTCGGAGCGACACCTGTTTTCGTGGATTCAGAACCCGATACGTGGAATATGTCGCCCGCTTTGTTGGAAAAAGCTATCAACGATCGCATCGCAAAGACAGGCAAGAAACCCAAGGCAATTATTCCCGTTTATCTTTACGGTATGCCGGCGAAGATTGAAGAGATTCTGTCAATTGCCGAAAAGTATGATATTCCGATTATTGAGGACGCTGCGGAGGGCTTGGGCAGTCGCTACAAAGGACAGGTCTGCGGCACGTTCGGAAAGTATGGCGTTCTGTCGTTCAACGGCAACAAGATGATAACGACATCGGGCGGCGGCGCGCTGGTTTGCCCCGACAATGAGAGCAAAAACAAGATTATGTTCTATGCCACACAAGCTCGCGAGTCTTATCCGTATTATCAGCACGAAGAAATCGGCTACAACTACCGAATGTCTAATATCTGCGCCGGGATTGGTCGCGGACAGATGCTTGTACTTAACGACCATATTGCTCATCACAAGAAAATTCAGGCGGTTTATCGCCGAATGTTTGAAAACACCAAAGGCGTAACGCTTCACGAGAACCCTTCAACGGATTTTGACAGCAATTTCTGGCTTTGCACCGTGCTTTTGGACAAGACGTTACACGTCAATGGAGAAGAGAATGCCTACAATAAAGCAACGCAAGGGGCTGTCGGCGGAGCAGCGGGGGTAACTCACGCGGCAAAGAACCTGCATACGGAATCGGAACCTAATGCCAACGTCGAAGCTATGCGTATGGCGTTGGACAAAGCGGGCGTTGAGTCGCGACCGTTATGGAAGCCGATGCACCTGCAACCGGTATATAAAAACGCTCCACGCTATACCGATGGCACATCAGAAGGACTATTCAAGAGGGGATTGTGTCTTCCTGCCGGTCCATACGTCAGCGAAGCCGATGCGGAGTTTATCGCAGAGGTGATAAAGCAAAATATTCTCGATTGAGCCGATACATTATATATATAAATGTGTAACACTTCAAATCGGCTGTAAATTTTCAAATTTTCGTTCCAAAATCTAAAAACATCGCACCAAAATTCGGAAAGTCGGCAGCTAAATCTGAAAAGTCGGCTTCGGAAAGGTCAAAAAGTCCGACTTTTTGGGGTAAAAAGAGGGACTTTTTGAGTAGTCCGCATTGATGTTTTCAAAATTACAAGCCGAATTTTTTTAATTTAGCAGCAGAAAAGCGAGATTTTAAGAGAGAAAAAAACGATAGAAAACAGACGAAAGAGAAAAAACAAAAGGTTGAAAGAAAAAAGAATGTAGATATGATAAAACGAATAGTTGATTGGTATTTTTCCAAGAGAGCATTGCCGTTTTGGGGCTTGTTCTTTTTGGATTGTCTGATTGTTTTGGGAGCGGATATGCTTGTGTATGCGCTCAATAACGGCTTTACGACAACGGCTCGGGAGTTTGCACCACTATTGGGAACGTTCTGCGTCTATTTGATGTTTTATATCATCGGTTTTCGATTGTTCCACACCTATTCGGGCATAATCCGTTATTCATCTTTCATTGATTTGCAGCGCGTTGGATTTGCAATGCTGACAGGCTTGGTCTTGACGGCATTTTTCAAATACGGTTTGGGTTCGGATTCTTGGCTCAAACAAATACGTATGAGGGACATCGGACTTGCGGCACTGCTTGCGACGGCTTTGCTGTGGGCTGTAAGAGTGTCGGTTAAGTACCTTTATGATTCTGTGTTTCAAAGAATACGCGGCGAAAAAGTCTTTATCTACGGCGTCAAGGCGGGCGGCGTGGGACTTGCAAAGAGCATACGAAATGGCGAACATTCCTCATACGTTCTTTGCGGCTTTATCTCCGATGCTCAGGATATGCACGGACGTTTGCTTATGGGCGTAAAGGTTTATCGCAATGACGAGACGATTGCAGGGACGATGATTGAAAAAGGAGCAAAGACGCTTTTGGTCTCGCCGCTTAAAAATGAGGCGATACGCAACAACACGCAAATGGTCGAGAACCTGATAAAGGCGGGAATAAAGATACTTCTCATTCCGCAGGAGCAGGAATGGGACGGCAAGGAGAATATAGACCACACGCAGCTCAAAGAGATTGAAATAGAAGACCTCTTGCCGAGAGAGAAAATCGAAGTGGATATGGATGAGGTTCGCGAGCAGCTTTCAGGCAAAAGCATTTTGATTACTGGAGCTGCGGGAAGTATAGGCAGTGAGATTGTGCGACAGGTGGCACAGTTTGCTCCCAAGAAACTGATTTTGATTGACCATGCGGAAACCCAGCTTCACGATGTACGCCTTATGATGCAACGGCAGTGGGCGGATGTTGAGGCGGAGACGATAGTGAGCAATATCTGTATGAAAGAGCGAATGGAGGAGATTTTCCGAATACACACTCCCGATTATGTCTTTCACGCTGCGGCGTACAAGCACGTGCCGATGATGGAAGACAATCCCGGAGAGAGTGTTCGCAACAACGTTGATGGCACTCGCGTGATTGCAGACCTTGCGGTGAAGTACAAAGTGAAGAAATTTGTGATGGTCTCGACCGACAAGGCGGTAAATCCTACCAATGTCATGGGTTGCTCGAAGCGCATCTGCGAGATATATGTGCAAAGTTTGGACAAAGCCATTAAGGAGGGTAAAATCAAAGGCGTAACGCAGTTCGTTACAACGCGATTTGGCAATGTGCTTGGCTCAAACGGTTCGGTTATCCCGCTGTTTAAGGAACAGATAAAACGTGGTGGTCCTTTGACGGTAACACATAAGGACATTGTACGTTATTTTATGCTTATCCCTGAGGCTTGCAAGTTGGTTTTGGAGGCAGGAACTCGTGGTAAGGGCGGAGAAATTTTCGTTTTCGATATGGGTGAGCCTGTGAAGATTGTGGATTTGGCCGAGAGGATGATACGTTTGAGCGGTGTTAAGGATATAAAGATAGAATTTACGGGATTGAGAGACGGCGAAAAACTTTATGAAGAGGTTTTGAACGAAAAGGAGACGACCAAGCCGACATTCCACCCTAAAATTAAGATTGCCAAAGTGAGGGAATACGTTTATGAAGATGTAAAGCGCGACATCGACAATCTTGTTCGTGCATCTATCGGCGAACCTGATATGGAGATTGTTCGCAAAATGAAACAAATCGTCCCCGAGTTCAAAAGCAAACACTCGGTATATGAAGCCTTAGACAAGTAAAGAAAACTAAGGCGACAAACAATAAAAGACCGAACCCCAAAAGGGTTCGGTCTTTTTTGTTATTGGCTCCAAATACTTAAAATCTTAATTGAATTTATCCAAAAGCGATAAAAATTCAAGTTTAGGATTTTTGCCCTCGTAAAGAATGCCATAAACAGCATCGGCTATCGGTAGATGAACATTGTGCGTAAGGTTCGATTTGTGTATGCTCTGTGCCGAATAATAACCCTCGGCTATCATCTGCATCTCCAACTGTGCCGACTTGACGGAATAGCCTTGCCCAATCATCTGACCAAAAGTGCGATTGCGAGAATGCTGTGAATAAGCCGTAACCAATAAGTCGCCAAGGTACGCCAATCGCTTGACATTTCTTTGTTTTGGGGCTATGGTGTCAAGAAATCGCTCCATTTCTTGGATTGCGTTGCTTATCAAAACGGCGATGAAATTGTCGCCATAGTTCATACCCTTGGCAATGCCCGCAGCCAAAGCGTAGATGTTTTTCATTACCGCCCCATATTCTATTCCTGCGATGTCATCGCTCAAAACTGTCTTGACGAATTTGCAACCGATAATCGAAGAAACTTCTTGTGCAAACTGCTCATTCTCGCTTGCACAAGTCAAGTAGGTTAAACGCTCCGCTGCAATCTCTTCGGCGTGTGAAGGTCCGCTTATAACGGCTTGATTGGTAAAAGATATATCGAATTTTCGATGAAAGAAGTCCGACACTATCTCATTAGATGCAGGAACTATTCCCTTAATTGCAGAGACTATTTTTTTATTGTTAAACTCCGTTTTATCAATATCACTTAAAGAAATCTCCAAGAAAGCCGCAGGAATGACAAAGAACAATATATCGGCTTTGGAAATTATCTCGTGAATATCGTTGGAGACGTAGATTTTTTTGTTTTCCAACTCACAAAAGCTTAGATATAACGGATTGTAGCCCTCCGTTTGGACGCCGTGTTTTATTTCTCTCTCACGAACCCACCAAAAAACTCTGTCGTGAGTTGTTGTAAGTATCTTAACAATAGCGGTAGCCCAAGAGCCACCGCCTAAAACTGCTATATTCATCGTTGTAGTTTATAAACCTAAAACTTCTCTTCCTTGTTTGAAGCGAACATCAACAGGGATATTCTTTGAATTGATGTTGTCCAAATCCTTTTGTAGTACGTCGGAAATGACAGCGTTAGCCTTAGAATATTTCTTTGCTGCCGAAATATCGCCGTTACCTTCCATTGTGATTATGAAACTGCTCCAAGTCTTTATACATTGTTTGGTTTTGGCAAAATCAATGGTGTATATGCCTTTGTCATCTCTTGTAAAGGCTCCGTTTTTCTCGAACCAGTTAAAGCATAATATGTTTGCTCTGCCGTGAGCCTCGGTAACACCGAAACGAATTGAACGGAACAAACCTGCGATGTAAGTGGCTATGGCTTGCTCTTCGGTTATTTCGGTTATTTCGCCTTTCTTGATTAATTCGCTTACCATATAAAGACCCAATACATCGGCTTTCGCCTCTTCGTATGCCGAATATTCGTTACCCAAAGCCTTACGGATAGGTGTTGTTGAGCCTAAAACGTTTTTGATTCCCAAACCGTGAGCAACTTCGTGGAATGTTACGTTAGAGAAGAACGCATCGAAATTAATCAATTTCAATTGTTCAGGGTTCATCACTTGTTTGGCGATAGGCAAAACGATTGCGTCAAACTTGGCTTGCATTGCATTTTTCAACTGCAAACGACGAGAACCTTTCTTTAATTGAACTTTTTCATCATTAGGTAAGTTGATTGCTATTGTTTTACCCGCTGCGTTGCAATCGCCACCGTAATAAAGAACATCATAAACGTTCAAATCCGAATCAGTTCCAGGTTTTTCTTGTTTGTATTTCGCATCAACAGGTAGATTCTTTTGCAGTTCAGGTAAGTATTTAACGAATTTTGCAAGTTTTTTGCTCCACTCAGGGTCTTTAACCAAGACAAAAGATTCAAAAGACGTCTTCAAACCAAACAATTCGTCGTCATAGTTTTCTATCGGTCCGACAACGAAATCCAAGTTTGAGTCCTTCATATCCATCCACGCCATATCACTTTCAAAATAATCGTTAGTCTTCAACGCAACGATACGCTTTTGCAAATAATTCTTCAATTGCTTGTTTTCTGTCGTTTGAACGGCTTTTTCCATTAAGGTTATGGCTTTATCCAAATGCTCTTTGTACTCTTCGTAATAGCCTTTGACGAATAATTTGCCGTCCTTGTCTCTACGAATAACCGTATATTGAGAATTTTTGTTTTCGTCTTTTAATGCTTCAAACTCTTCCTTTGTCATATCGGCAGGATAGAAATTAACTCCCGGTAGTTTCGCTTTTGCACCTTTAACGAACGGTTTCCAATCAGCCATTCTGTCCCAAGGGCCATAGTTTATCAAAGCAAACTCTTTTTCCCACGGATCTGTCAAAGCGAGCATTTCATTCTTGTCGCCGTAGGCTTGAATCCAATAAATATCGTCCATAATCTTGGCGATATCTATCATAATTCCCAACACTTCTTTCTCGCTATCGGATAAAAACGAAAGGTCTGTTGTCAATTCAACCTCTGCATATTGTTTTACCTTTTGCTCAACCGTCAGTTCCGTTGCCATATCTTTTTCTTGTTTTTGCTTAGTGCCACACGATGCAAATAATGCCGCAACTGCCATGCACAATATCGTTATCTTTTTCATCATTTATATATGTTTAGATTATTATTTATTTCAAATGAAGTGCAAAAATACAAAAAAATACTCATCAACGGTTGGTATTCAACTTTATTTTGTAAATTTGCAACAAATTTAATGAAAAAATAATAATGGAAGAGAATAATAACATCAACCCTACGGAAGTTATCCCGACTTCAAATCAGCCCGAGACACCGATGACGGCTAATAACAATACCCCGAAAAAATCTAACGACTTGCTTATCATAGCAATATTTACGATTGCTTGTGCTGCGTTGGTTATAAGCATAATCGGTTTGTTTAAAAAGGGTAGCGAAGAGCCTCAAACTCCTGCAAAGGCAGGTAAGATTGTTCAAACGGGCAACTTGAAAATAGCGTATATCAACACCGACACCATAATGGCGAAGTACAATATGGCTGTTGAAATGCAAAAGGAATTATCCGCTCGTCAGTCGCAACTTGAAACATCTTTGCGTAACAAATACAACCAACTTCAAAAAGAAGAACAGGAGTACTTAAAGACAGGACAGAACCTTACTTTGAGCCAGCAACAAGCTAAGGAAAAAGATTTCAAACAAAGAGAGCAGCAACTGTCTCAGGATATGCAGCAACAGCCTGCCCAGTTTCAGCAAGAGATAGCTAAGCAAAACGAGAAATTATTGAATGCTGTGTTGGCTTTCGTTAAGGATTATAACGCAAAGCACGACAAATACAATATCATATTGAGTACATCGCGTTATAACGGTCCGACATTATACATTGATGCAGGTATGGACATCACCAATGAGATAGTCAAAGGTTTGAACGAAGAGTACGACCAAGTAAAAAAGAATAAATAACATATTTTTTAATCGCCAAAAAAAGGAGCAAAACGCAATTTAGCGTTTTGCTCCTTTTAGTTTTGTTGTTGATGTCGGTTACCGTATTAAAGAATTGAAACTATCCTTTGGCAGGCTTTACCGTCGCCGTAAGGATTGACAGCCTTACTCATCTTATTGTAAGCCTCTTTATAGTCAAGCAAAATGGAAACTTCGCTCATAATCTTGTTATAGTCTGTGCCGACAAGTTTTACAGTTCCAGCCTCCAAAGCTTCGGGACGTTCTGTCGTATCTCGCATAACAAGTACAGGTTTGCCAAGACCGGGTGCCTCCTCCTGAATACCACCGCTGTCGGTCAAAACGATAGAGGCTTTTTCCATTAAGAATACAAAACTCAAATACTCCAAAGGTTCAATAAAAAACATATTGCCCAAATTATTCAAATCCTCGCCAAACACCTCGTGAATAGGTTTACGAACATTAGGATTAAGGTGCATCGGATAAACGAAATCCACATCGGGATATTTCGCAGTCAAATCCTTGATAGCAGTACACATATTGATAAAACCGTCACCGAAATTCTCACGACGGTGTCCTGTTATCAGCACCAACTTTTTAATGCCTTGAAGTCTGTTTGTGTCGTACCCCGACTGTTGTAAAACACTTGCAAGTTGCTCTTGTAAATGTGCGTCTTGCTTTATCTTCTCCACAACTATGTGTAGGGCATCGATAACTGTATTACCCGTAACGAAAATATTTTTCTCACTGATACCCTCCGACAATAGATTTTTCTTACTTAACATTGTCGGGGCAAAGTGATATGTAGCAATGCGTCCTGTAATTTGGCGATTCATCTCCTCCGGCCAAGGGCTGTATATGTTATTTGTACGTAATCCCGCCTCAACATGACCAACAGGAATTTGCTGATAGAAAGCAGCCAATGCAGTAGCCGTGGAGGTAGTCGTATCGCCATGAACAAGCACCACATTAGGCTTCGCCTCTTTCAATACATCACGCATACCTGTCAAAACGCGGGAGGTAACATCATATAGGTCTTGCCCCTGCTTCATAATGTTCAAATCATAGTCAGGCTTGATGTCGAATATCTGCAATACTTGGTCAAGCATTTCCCTATGCTGCCCTGTTACGCAAACGATAGTCTCAAAGTTTTTGGGGTGTTTTTCGAACTCCTTCACAAGCGGAGCCATTTTAATCGCCTCGGGACGCGTCCCGAAAACTAACATTACTCGTTTCATATATTTCTTTATAATTTTTTGTAACTTAACCACCAAGCATATTTTACTAGGTGTATCTGTCGTTTGATTCTTTTTGGTTCTTTTATAAGGCGGTAAGCAAACTCCATATTATGCTCCACCCACCATTTTGGCGCACGTTGAACATGACCTGTATAAACATCGAAACTGCCGCCCAATCCTTGAAAAATCGCATTGTGCCGTTTTTGAATCTCCTCCATTAGCAACTCCTGTTTAGGAGACCCCATTGCAACGAATACAACATCAGGCTTCTTTTCTGCTATATCGTTAATCAAGATTTGCTGTTCTTCGTCAGATTTCAGATAACCGTTGCGATAACCAACTATTTGTATTCCCTCAAACTCCCTTTGAAGTTTCTCCACCGTTTCCTCTATCACCTGCTGTTTGCCGCCCACCAGATAAAATGTTTTTTCCTTATAGAAACGAGCTATGATTTTCAGCCACAATTCACATCCCGGTATCTTGCAGGCGTTTTCATAACCTTTTTGCTTCAAAGCCAATTGCGCTCCTGCACCATCGCAGTACCCGATATTCCTATTGATAATGGCACGAGTCTGTTCTGTGGCGTGCAATATCTTTTCGGCATTGATAGCCACGAGAATACCCTTATGCACATCGACAAAAGACAACAATTGCTGTTCGGATTCGAAAGGATAAATTTCGACCCCGTTCAAAGAAAGTTTATTCATAATATTTTATTGGAATGTTATTTTGATAACAGATAATGACTCATTGCATTGAACATAAAAGCATTGCTCCAGCGCATATAGGATATTTTGGAACTGATGCCTGGTTTTAACTGATAATAGAAGTACCCCTTCTTGTCTTGCATATTTCGGAGAGTCCAATGCAGCACCTTTTCAGCCAAATCTTTATGCTCAGACATTTTGTGCAAACGCGACAATGTGATTAGCAATTGTCCCGGACAATGGATGTCAATAGGATATGTCTTATTGTCGTAATACTTTGGCGTGCCATCCGTCTCAAAGAAATTGCGGATGTAATAGTCAAAACCGTTCTGTATATATTCCGAATACGATGTGTCTTTCGTCAGTTCCTGATATGCAATCAACGCATCTAAGTTATATCCCGTATGGAAACTGTCTACCCAACTCTGTACAGGAAGCATGCCATACACCCAAGCCCCGTCCTCGCGTTGTCCTTCACAGCAAGCCTTAACACTTTGTTCTGCCAAAGTTTTGTATTCCTCTTTCTTTGTATAGTGATAACAAAAACTCAACAACCGTGAACCTAACAATGAAGCATTGAATACCGTATTGTTACCTTTCAATGGACTGTATGAAAAAAGGAAACCGTCTTTATAGGAAGTGCGATGTAAATCCTTGATTACAAAATCCGCTGCCGACAAAGCCGTTTTCAAGTAAGTCTCGTTTTTAGTTATCTCGTATGCTTCCATCAAAGCCGTGGCACAGAAATTAGTAGCCACAACCGTGGGCGTATTCTTTGGAAAAAGGAACAACCGCCGAGCCTGCCAGTCAAAATTATAGCCCCAGCAAGCACCGCTATAACCTTTGGATTGCAGGGAAATCAGCAACTCTGCCAACTCTTCTATTTGCTTTTTTATTTCTTCCAAAGCCCCCAACTCCTTCCCCCATTCGTGATGCTTTTCCACCGCCTTATACAAATTGCAATATCCAGAGAGGAACAATCCGATACCTTTGGCATTATACTCTTTCGGCACAAGAGCTATCTTCCGCAGATTGATAGGGCAACGCTTAAATCCCTGTATCACTACCAACCGGCACAAAGCCGAGTTCTTCAAGAAAGGCAGAGCCTGAAACACTCGTGAATTTAATCCGTCATACGGATCCCAACCCTTGAATTGCACCTGCTCGCAGTAGGATTTCAGTGAAATAAACGATTTAATTATTTCAAATTGCATGAGTTCAAATAATTGGAGATACTGTCAAATAGATATTTATTCTGAGCCTTTTTACATAGAAACTCCAGACCTGAACTTGAAACAAAACTTTTAGGATGTCCTACAAGGACAAAGAGATCTCTTTCTGTTTGTTTTTCTATATGTTTAAGAAATTTATTGTGCATACCTTTTGAGAAAAGGCAATAATCCCAAGTCTGCCATTCTTTCTGAAAGAAATACTGCACTTTTCCCATACTGCACTTTTTGCCTTGACTTGTTTTTGCATCAAATGCACTTTTCGCAGATTGTCTATTTTGCAAAAGAGATTTAATTCTATCCATAGACAAATATTTCTGCAAACGTAAAATAGGCAAAGCAACAATAGGCATTTCAATCACATCAGATTTTCCGGCACAAACAGTTTCAAGAGTTTTATCGCAATACCAAAAGCCTAAATCAGCATTTATAGTTGTATAATCGTACTTTGATAAAGAACCTGTTTCTTTTCCACCGGGATATATGGAAGAGTCAATTTTCAGACCAGCCTCACGCATCGCTTTTACCAAAGCCTGAGATGGCTGTACATTATATCCTCCTGCTCGCAATACTTCGCATTGATAACCATTGCCTATCAATACTTCTATAGTCTCTTTTCCTCTTTTTAATAAATTCACCAATGAATTGTCTCCAACACCTTCATAGTCTCCCAATCGCCACTTATTCATATTCACTTTCCAACAGTTCTCGGTCCAAATTGCATCGACCCACTGTGGGTGTAAATGTAATTGAATATCATGCCCTTTAGAATACGCCCATTTCAATTGCTCTTCTATGGCAGCTACAGGATTACGCTCATATCCCATCCGATTGCCTTTTTTCCATTCCTCTTTTAGTTTCCAATATTCTATCACTTCAAAAAAAATGGTAATCTTGGCATTATAGCGTTCCGCAATGGCTAGTATCTTTTCTGTTGGTTCTATGATATGACGAAACACGTTGCCCGAACCATTGCCATAAAGTTCGTAATCGAGTGTCAGAATCAGTTTTTTCATTCAAATTTTAGAATTATTCGTAGTGCATTTATGAATATTTGTATTGATAGCACTAAATAATGTGAAACATTTAAGCAAACTTTTATTTTATCAACCTTGTATTCCCTTTTCTAAAATTTTCTTTCACAGTATCAAATAGACATTTATTATCAACTACCACCACATATTTTGTCCCGAATGGCACACGTTGATAGGTCGGAGGATTTATTTGCCTTACGTAGTCTCCTGCTGGAATACAATGATCTATTATATCCGGATTGTGAACATAGGTGGACACTTCTATTTCAGTCCTATCAGGCAGTCGTATTTTTAGCTTCTTCTTTTCCGGATGATAATAATCATAATAATGTTCTGATAGAATATCTTCAAAAGCATGGAAAATAGGAATATTCTTCAATCCCAAACATAGAGACTTTGAACCATGCTTTAACAACTCGCCATACGGAGAATCCCAATAAAAAGGCGTTGTAGAATTAAAGTGCTGATCTATTGCGAGTTTTACCTCTCCCCAGTAACAAATCGCCTTGGTTGGATGCGTGCTTTTATGTACGTCAGGCATTTTTGAAAACACATTAGTCAATACACCCATACCGGATTTGGTTTCCGTCATATCGAACACATTGTCTTTCTCTGCCCATTCGGTGGAATTCATTGGAGGATAATAGGGCATCATTACAAGTCCTTCTTTTGTAACAATTGATTGCAATAGTTCTATTGCTTCTTGTGGAGAAAAATCTGCATTCAAATTTCCAAAACTTGATGACACCAATAGCCAATCTCCTTTCTTAATTCCGAGAGTATCTGTAAGCAATTTACGAAAGTCTTCCAAAGATGTTTTCTTATTCGTGGAAAACAATAGTCGCAGATGCCGTTTTTCTCGTTTAATCTTTGTCCTAAACCTCGCAGATGTTACGCTTTTCAAGTAATGCTTGATGTAATACATTATATTCGACATATACTTAATACGTTATTTATATGACCAATCAACAACAATTCCAAAGTTGTCAGTGTAAGGCTTTGAATAAATAAAACGCAAATAGCACCACCGCGATATGCAGTAAAATAAAATTGCGTTCAACATATAATTATTTGTTTAGATAGTAATCAACATCCAATTTCTGAATAATCTTTCTATGCTTACCCCTCTTGGTCTTTTCTATTTTATCAACTTGCACAACTTCCCATTTCATAGTATCGCCAAAATTCAATTCAATATCTTCATTGATTGCTTTAATATCCTCATCCCCGAACTTATCATTACCTACCACATTGTATATAAACCTTCCTGGTTCATCCTGATAGAATTGCACCAATGTAACATTTTTCATTGTATCTTCCCGATTTACAATTATACAAGGAATAACCTCACCATTTTTACCGATTAGGAAATCAGACGTTCTTCCAATAATCGATACTATATTTCCGGTGGCATCAATCTCTACATAATCCCCGGTGGCATACCTTATCAACGGCATACTTTTCTTAAATCCTGTACACACTATTTCGGCAACTCTATTGCCATTTTGTTGTACGTCAACATCCATAAATTCAACGTATGAAAAAGATTTGATAAATCGTATCGGTTCAAAATCAATTCCTATTGCCTGCCCTACCAACTCTGTCTGTCCATAGAAATTCAATATCTTGGCATTTGGGAATATTCTTTTGGCAAGTCTCTTTACTTCATCGGAAAAAATCTCTGAACTAACCAAAATACCTTTTATCGGTATATCGGGAATGTTATGCCCATATTTTTTCTCTATTAATTTGCATAATGCCTGTAAGGATGTCGGATAGCAATGCAAACAATTGACCTTATATTTCTGCATCAAAGAAACGTAATACTCTATTGTTTCAATCTTTATTTTATTTGGAGCCAACATTAGCCTATTGCCGAAATGACGATAAGTTTCATTTTCAGTCAAATCGTGTTCTCTAATCGTGCATATTTCAAGATTATCTCCCAGCAAATAAAAACGGTAGTTCGTATAAGCATATCCAATTACCGATTCTCTAAAACTCTGATAAACATTTACCGAAGGTCCAGTGGTTCCTCCCGTACTTACCATAATCAAATGCTTTTTGTTGTACTTGCGAGAAATCATCAACTCCCCCGAGCGAACCAAATCCTCCTTATGTATTATTGGAAGTTTTTTAATATCAAATTCGTCTTTTATATAAGAAGAATAATTCTGATAGAATGGTACATTCTTGATTGCATAATAAACAACTTCCTTTACCTGTTCTAATTGTTTTTCTTTACTTTCTTCCATTCTTATATTGCGATATGCAGACTTGTACACTGGCGTAAATTTCACCAATTCTCGCAAATAATATTTTATCTTGTAAGATGCATTCATTATGTATTATTTTTTGATTATTGATTCAACAAGACTTTCATTAACGACATATTTGGTATTGAATTTCTCCAGTTCTTTTTGGCAGTTTGCCGACATCTCGTCTGTGTTGCATTTCCCCAAAATAACATCTTCCATTGCATCCGTAAGCCGCTGCACGGAATGAGTAGGGACAACGATACCGGTTTTTCCGTCCTTTATAAACTCCGAATTTAGGTTCCAATCCGAACCGATAATAGGTGTTCCCGCTTTGTAGGCATCGATGACTACGCCAGGAAAACCCTCTCCAATCCAATAAGTCGGGAATAACATATAATGATATTTCGCCAGAACCTCGTAATTCCTTTCATCTTGCAATTGTAGACTTCCACAATAGTTCACATTTGAATAACGATTTACCTCTTTATTGAATTCGGCTTTGTAATCATCATCAACACCACCATAGAAATCAACCACGTATCTATCCGACAGATCTTTTCGATTCAACGCTTCCACGCTTTGCAAAATATATCTGCAACCTTTGTCGGGCATAATGCGAGAAAGGAAATAGAAATGTATTTTTCCGTCATTCGCTTTTTTTATTGTTGGCAATTTTCCTACGGTTTTGAAGTTAGGTCTGTACAACACATTATCAAATCCCGCTTCCGCCATACGTTGTTTCATCTGCGTACCTTCAACAATAAAAAGCGACACTATTTTCAGGTATTTCCTATCATACGCGCCCTCCACAATACGTTCCGCCAAATTACCTCCGATTACCCAATACGCGATATGTAGTTTATGAGGCAATCGGTACAAGATTTTGAGCAAAGGATACGTATTGCCAAAAGAAGTTGAAAATATGTAAGTCGCCTTTGGGTACGTCAGCACAGAAGCGAAGAATTTCAAACATACTTTCAACAGCTTTGTTTTGCTTGCTCGGGATTTATATGAATCTATCACCGTTACATTGCATCCTAACTCACAAAGTCTGGCGATAATTTCTTTATTCTTTGTTAGTTCTCCTCCAAAATCTTTGTTAGTTCCCGTACCTCCAAAGAATATAATTTTATTTTTCATTTTTACGTTCATAACCAATTTTGTTACCGCCTTGCAGCAATAGAGTAGAAAATCCGCTCTATTGCTGCCTGCTTTACACTTTCCCACGGCGGTTCTTTTTCTCGTTCCTTATATATGTTCCACGTCCAAATTGGCTTTTTCAAAGCCGATGGATTTGTGTCGCGTGGTCATCTTGGCTGTCGGACGGAAATTGACGCCTTTTTTCAGTATTGTCTTTGCCGTCAAATCCCCCAAATCATCGACCGCTTTGGCTTTGATTGCGGGAGTGAAAATACCAAGACCCTCAACTTCCACCGTATATGAGTGCGTGATAAGGAACTGCACCGCATTTGCAAAGGCTTTAAGGAACGAATACACTTCGCTCTTATCCAATGTCGTACGGCTCTGCAAAAGGTTGGCAATTTCATCGGTTTGAAGCGTTGCGGCGCGCACTATCTTAGGATAAAACTTCGGATTTAATTTATCCATCGGATTTATTCTTTTTTCTACCGTATATTGTATCATCTCTTAAACGTGCATTAAATTAAACCTTGAACTTTCTTTCACCGGTGCTTGCTCCATAGCCTTTCTCAACGTGGAGGAAGGGCGGAAATTGACCGTTACTTTCTTGATATCGTCAACCGTAACTTCATCAGCCGTAGATTGTCCCTGCGTTTTCAGATTGGGAGAGAATACTCCGAGACCCTCCAAATTCACTCCGCGACCCATTTCTATGTTTTCGCTTACTACTTCGCCTAAGGCACGGAAAAGAAGTTCCGCATCGGCTGCCGAAATTGTTGAGTCTTTGTCGATAAGTTCGCAAACCTGCTTGCTGCTTGCTTTTCCCTCGCTTACCATTGCGGCAAAATATTTTTCACCCGGATTTTTGCCGACAGAAATCTTTTTCTTAACTTTTTTATAAATGTACGCCATAATCTAAATGGTTTTAATTATTTGTAAATGAGCCTTATCCAAATATAAAATTTGTTCTTACACACGGATAAAGCAGTTAATTGTTCATAAAATTATTTTTCGCTTTTGCTACCTTTATTATCATTATCCGATAAAGGCTTGCGGCGATTTATTTCAAAGTTCAAACCTTTGAGAATGCGTTTGATACGCTTAGAGGGTTTATATATAAGATTGACTTTTCTGATATTTTCGAGACTTATATCGTCTTTCGTATCGACGGCGGCACTGCTCAGGGAGGGTTCGACCTTACCGAGTGCGCCAAGTTCCACACCTGCACCGAGTTGCAAGGCTTCGACCATCACATCTTCCAACTCTCTGAGTACGAACTCCACTTCGGCTTTGGATAGCGTTGTGCGTCCTGCAATCAACCCGCTCACCGTCTCCATATCCCACGCATTTTTACGCGGTAGGGCAAGCACGTACTTAGTTTGAGTGGTTTGTGCGTCAGTAATGAACACTTCTCGCTTTATGATTTCAAGTTCCATAATACATCCAAGTGTTTGATTTGACCGAAAAAGGGTGTGCAAATTAGGAAAAGCACTTTGTAAATTCAGAAAAACGCATTGGGAGGTATTAAAAAGTCGGGACTTTTCACCACAAAAAGACGGGACTTTTCACCCTAAAAAGTCGGGACTTTTTGACCTTTCCGCATTGATGTTTTCGAATTTAGGAACGATGTTTTTCATTTTATGAGCGATATTCCTAATTTTTGCAGTAAAGTTTCGCCCTAAAAACCTAAGGTTTTTCATATCTACCATAAAGCAAATTCACTCTTACCATAAGGCAAAACGAAAATAAGATAAAGGGTTTTCGCGATGAAACGTGGAAGAATGTCGGGAAGATAAGACAGAAAAGCGGTTAATACTCTTTTAAGAATTTTTATACATTGCTATGTAAGATTTCACTATGTTTTCCACAGAAAAATACTCACGACCTTCATCAATTCGTTTTTGACGTTGTAGAAAAATATCATTTTTATTAAGCATTTCATCGGTAAGTTCTTTTACATCGTCTAACAATAAACCGTTATGAGTTAGACGTATATAATTTGTAGCCACTGCCACAGATTTATTATGAATAACATATAATCCCATTACTGCAAACTCACTAAATTTGGAGGGCGATGCAACGTTATTCATCAACACATCATCACGCCACAAAATTGCCATATCGGCAGCAGATAAATAATCGGGCATTTGAGCGAAAGGAATTGTTTTGGTCATGACATTATTTACTCCACAATCATTTTTGGAAAGATTTAATATAAAAATACTCATTTTACTTAGATGCTTAATTAACATAAAGTCCTTTTGCCATACACTTCCTCCACCTGATGATGCAATTGCCATTAGTTCGTCATCTCTAACTCCTAATTCTGTACGAATTTTCTTACGGGCTGCAATATTATAAACAAATCGAGAACCTCCAACGTTAGGATGAAAAGATAATGTATAATTACAAGAAGGGTAATGCTTTTGTATGTATTTGTTGATTAATGGAGAAACAGAGGTTATTGCCATATTGCATTGATTATCCGGTGCAAAAAATTTTGCATATACTTTTTTAAAGTAGCCGATTTGTATTTTACTTACAAATTTCCGAAACGCAGAAACGGAACACGAGTGTATTATATATCTCAACTCCTCTAATACCAATCCACGTATATCGACAACAACCCTATTCGTCAAATTCTTTTTAAGCAATATTTTCTTCAACACATAGCCTGTCATTTCAGAACGTACGTGTATTACAGAGTTTGAGAAGTTCGGAATTTGGAGCAATCCTTTGTAAAGAGACGAAATCGCTGATCTTTCAAAAAAAGGATAACAAGGATAAGATTTCTTCCAATATACAGGAATACTGGGATAATTCGCTATTTTCTTACGCAAACTCTCTTTTTCTTCCAAGTTCTTATAACCCAAAAGCAATGATACTTGTATTTGCTCCCTTTGTAGTTGAACCAACAATTCTAAAACCTGAGATTCAAACACAGAAACATCACCACTACATACATATATTAAATTCATAGTCCAGATATTTTTCTCTGAGAAATACCACTATTATAGAAAAAGATAAAGAATGAGGAAAACACTACTATATTTCCACTCAAATCATCACTAATCAAGGCTCGTACTAAAAACGGCATCCACAGAATTAGCCCCGATGCATCATTTGCCAATTTATTCCTCAAACAGAATCTGCGGCTTGATATAAAAAATACGATAGGAAGCATTAATAGACAGAAACCGATAAAGCCGAACTCACAAAAAATTTCTAAGAAGATATTATGCGGATATATCTCTTCGGTAAAAGGGTTGTAATAGTTACCGAAACCTACGCCAAACAGAAAATTGTTTCGGATAATATCCAATGGATAATCGTAATTTCTATTTAATCGACTGTCAAAATCCTTGGAAGAAGAAAATATATCTTGCAAATAATCTATCTGTAAAGATTGCAAAATATAATAAGCTACGCATAGAAAAAGTATTGATAGTATCAATCTTGATATTTTGAAACTGCCTTTGCTTGTGGTTATATAGACAAATAACACTAAGAATCCGCCAAAAATAGCCTGACGCGCTCCGGAAATTAGCATAACCCAAAAACACAATAAGACAAATATGTAATCTGCCGTTTTCAATTTCTTTTTACCACAAAGAAAATAAGATAAGGCAGAAAGAGATGCCAAACCGACAGTATGGTACGAAATGGATAAAACATCATCTGTGCTTGTAGAAGTACACATTTTACGGAAGAAAGAGAAATCAAATAAATTAGACGGTTGAAAGTTTCTAAATGTATCAATACCAAAAACTATCCAAAAACACGATTCAATGAAAAATATAGGAGCAAGTTTCTGCATATTGATATTCTTAAAAGATACCAAGAGCAATAAACCGATTCCAGATACAATGAAATTTACTATCATTACTCGCATCTTTTCATCGGAATATTCTGTTCTACCGGTAAGAAGATATAATATGAACAACACAAACAGAATGTAAACAGGATACAGAAACGAACGCAGGGAAAGATTGTTTCTGAACATACTCAAAACATCCTTGCGGACAAACAACAAAAGTATAACAAAAGATATTACCGTTCCTGGTAGTGGGATTTTCCACAATATCAAAAAAAAACCTAAAAGACTACATAAGCAAAATGCACATACAACACCTTTTTCGTACTTGTTCAAAATAACAAAAAAGTACAATATAAATATTGTTGCCACTACTAATGTATGGATATAACCCAACATTAGACTACCAAGCATTAAGGCGAGGAGAAGATATACGTAAATGCTTTTATGTTTTCCTTCTATCAGTTTTGTCATTATGTTAGCTCAATGTTATAGATGGAGATTCTGTTTTGTTATATGCCTCAAATAGCATAATTGTAATGAAGTATGAACAGCATAAGCGCAAAGCAATGCCAATGCAATTCCCGATGCCCCTAAGCCATTACTTACAAACAATAAACTAAATATAATGGTCATAATTGCCCAAAGCAAATTAAAGCCAAATCCAACCCACATTTTGGCACGACTGGATATGGATAATCCTACCACATTAGCCAAAGCAGTAAATATTGTTGAAACTGCCAAGTATATCAAGGTATAATAATCCACAAAATTAGAGCCATACATTTGCATTATCCAAGGACTAAGCAAAGAAACGACAATAGCCAATGTAAAAGCCACGCCTCCATTAAGCATAAGATTTATTTTTAAGACCTTCCAAAACTTATTTCCTCCCTCAGCAATAGTTCCGGAAAGAATAGGTAGTACAACTTGGCTTATTGCACTGGGAATAAAAAGGATGATTACTTTCCATTGATCAGCAGCTTCAAATATGGCTAATTCATCAAAACCATTATGACGGACAAGCAAGGATCGAACTATCCAAAATGTAGGAGTAACCATTAGAGAAGAAAGAGCCGCAGGTAAACTGAACTTGTAAAACAAAGATAAATCGGAACGCCGAAAAGAAGAATATGAAATAGAGATACCTTCTTTTTGCATAGTACGATGTATGGAAAAACGATTGCAAATGAAAAGTACAACGAATCCACAGCCAAAACCTAATATTGCTCCTGATACCCCATACAACCAAGCCCCAACTAGCATAAAAGAAGCTTCGGCTATACTTCCATAGAGTGTATTAAGTGCAATAGACCGAAAATTTTCAAATCCTGCCAAAGTCCCATTTTGCGCCCCATTGAGTATGGAAATAAATAGCAATAAAGCACCTAAGCGTAAGCCATTTACCAAATGAGGGGCTTTAAGTGTATGCTCAGCTAAATATGGAGCAGCAAACAATATAATCAAGGACACAATTAAACCCATAAAAATGGCAAAACTATTGGTTAAAACAAATATACTGCCAATACGTTCTTTTTTTACTTTTCTATATTCGGAAATGTACTTTGTTGCGGTTAGTCCCATACCTGCTGTACCAACGACAACAAACATATTGATTGTAGAACGTATCATACCAAATTCACCGTATTCAGTTTTACCCAATATACGAGCGCATAGAATACTTGCCACCAATACAATAAACTTAGCTATAGCTGTGCCTGAGAAACTCCAAAAAGCCCCTGAAACCATTCTACGACCTATGTCAGAATTTTCAATTCTTTGACGTATTTTTTTGATTGTATCCACCATTTTCTTTGCTATTCGCTTATATTGATTGAAAGTTTGGGCATATTACCTGTCAGGCGAGTGATTCTCATCGTAAATTAGCCGCAAAACTGGCGATTTGCGGACTGTGTGTTGCAGTGGTATTGTTGTTACTTTGTTAAGTTTGAATTCCATTTGGTAGGATTTCTGACCACAATGTTTGTTTCGAGAACCAATCGAGTGTATATCGGTAATAATCAGAGCGTATATACTCAAAGATTTCTTTCATTGTATTATCTTTTAAATATTCCGCAGAAGTCGAGAATTACCTTGTCATCACTCCATTCCAAAGACTTGAAAGGTGTGTGGGCAGTAAGGAATACAACAATATCGGCTTTGTCGTAGGCTTCAAGGTAGTCGGTAAGTTTGAAGACGTTGTGCTCCTTGATATTTGGTTCAACGACAAGTATATCGGCGTTGTTACAACTCTGCATAACCTTTGTGGAGATGTATTTTGCTGGACTTTCGCGGAGGTCGTCTATATCAGGTTTGAATGCCAAGCCCATCATGGCGACAATCGGTTTGCGGTGGTTCTTCAACTCAAATTCGAGCATAGCGTTTTTCACCTTTTCGGCACACCAGAATGCCTTGTAATTGTTGATTTCGCGGGCGTTGGCGATGATCTTCGATTCGGCAGGGAACTCCGCAGTGATGAAATAAGGATCGACCGCTATGCAATGTCCGCCCACGCCGCAGCCCGGTTGCAGGATATTGACGCGCGGGTGCTTGTTTGCAAGATTGATAAGTTCCCATACATTAATCCCTGCCTTGTCGCAAATGAGTGAGAGTTCGTTGGCAAAAGCAATCTGCACGTCGCGACTGGAATTTTCAGTCAGTTTGCACATCTCAGCCGTGCGACAGTTGGTCTTGTGGAGTGTGCCGGTGACAAATTGCGAATAGAACTCGATGGCCTTGTCGGACGATTCAGGGTTCGTGCCACCGATAACACGGTCGTTGTGAACCAGTTCGTAGATAACATTACCGGGCAGAATGCGTTCGGGACAATAGGCAATGTAGATTTGGCCTTCAAGTTCGGGGCGTTCTGAGAAAATAATCTTTGTCATCATCTCGGTAGTGCCGACAGGAGAAGTTGATTCGATTACATAAAGGTCGCCTTTCTTCAAGAATGGAATAACGGCACGTGTTGCTGCTTCAACATAGCTGACATCGGGTTCGTGATTACCTTTGAACGGTGTAGGTACTACCATAAAATAGGCATCGCTTTCTTCGGGAGTTGTAGATGCTTTGAGCATACCGTTAGCCACAACTTCTTTTAGCATTTCCTCAATGCCGGGTTCGATGATATGAAGATGACCTTGATTGGTCATTTCAACAACTTTCGGGTTTATATCAACACCGATAATCTGTACGCCGTGTTTAGCGGCGATAATGGCTGTGGGCAGTCCGATATAGCCCAAGCCCATAAAACATGCTTTCATTATTCTAAATAATTGATTTGCGTAAATAAACTTAAAGTTTATATATATTATTTTTGATTTTGGAGAGTATGATATTAGCGATGGTCCAGATGATAATATCGGCAGCGAAGATGCTATTGACATTTATTTTCAGATAAGCGAGCAAAGAATTTAATAGTGTAAAAATTACCGAGAGTGCGACAATAGTAATCATGGCAGTACGTTGTTTCATACCTATGGCGAGCAATTTATGATGAATATGGTTTTTGTCGGGCAGAAAAGGATTATTACCATTTCTGACACGATGCAGATAAACTCTTATGACATCACAACAAGGGATGAGTAATGGGGAGAATGCCACGACCATCGGGTTGATAGAAAATTCTGCAAATTGAGAATCGCAGGTTACGAGTTTAATGCTAAGCATACAAAGAATTACACCAACAGTAAGGCTTCCGGTATCGCCCATAAATATTTTCTTATGTTTTTTTGGATTACCGAAAACGTTGTAGTAAAAGAAAGGTATAAGTACGCCGAAGGAGGCGAAAGCAATAATGGCGAAGATATATTGATGAATGGTAAAGAATATTATTCCGAAACATAAACACGCAATACCACATAAGCCTGACGCCAAACCGTCAATGCCGTCTATTAAATTGATAGCATTTATGATAAATACAACAAGTAGTATCGTTAAAGGATAGCCTATCCATGCAGGTATTTGGTGAATCCATAAAACTCCATGTAGATCATTTACCCAAATGCCACCGGCAACAAGTAAGATACCGCACAATATTTGGACGACGAATTTGGCTCTATAACGGACACCAACGAGGTC
>NWBO01000089.1 GCA_002633275.1 Bacteroidales bacterium Phil12 | reverse complement strand
TATTGGCAAGCCAATATTTGAATAAGGATGGTAATGTGTATTTTATTATCAATCCGTCCAATGGTGGCACAACGATAGATATATCCCCGTATTGGGACGCCACAAAACAAGACAATATAAGTTTTGATTCGACAGGCTATTTCGATTCAAAGAAAATGAGTTATTCATATATAGTTTTTACCAACAATAACAAAACAGATACTTTATTGTTGGGATTGGCTAACACCATGGATTACGACACCACCTACACAAAACAAAGACTTTTGACGATTATTAAATAATTTAGTGTTAATAATCGCTGAAATAGTATCACTGTTTGCCGAATTAGTTATAAACACTAAAAAAACAAAATTCGGCAAGCGGTGGTGTTTTCACTGCAAAGACTTTTGATTTATTCAAAAACCATTTAATAAAAAGTAAGTTGAAAAGATTATTGACAATAAATTCGATTTTATACTGCATAAATGAAGAAAAAATAGTAATTTTGCAACCCATAAATGAGTACTTTATTTCTTGAAGTACATAAAAACAAAGAATCATGGTAAATGCTAAATATATATTTGTAACAGGAGGTGTTACTTCTTCACTTGGTAAAGGTATCATATCTTCTTCGTTGGCTTTGTTGTTAAAATCACGCGGTTTCAGAGTTACAAACCAAAAACTCGATCCATATATCAATGTCGATCCCGGTACATTGAATCCGTACGAACATGGCGAGTGCTTTGTTACCGAAGACGGTGCCGAAACAGATTTGGATTTGGGACACTATGAACGTTTTACCAATGTACGAACATCACAAGCCAATAACGTTACAACAGGAAGAATTTACAGTTCCGTCATTGAAAAAGAACGCAAAGGCGAATATTTGGGAAGCACCGTTCAGGTTATTCCACATATAACGGACGAAATAAAAAACAGAATAAAGATTCTTGGCAACACGGGTAATTATGATTTCGTAATTACTGAGATAGGCGGCGTTGTGGGGGATATAGAATCGCTGCCTTTCGTTGAGGCTGTAAGACAATTAAAGAGGGAGTTCGGCAAAAATGCAATAGTTATTCATTTGACGTTTGTACCTTACTTGGCAGCGGCAGGCGAATTAAAGACAAAGCCTACGCAAAACTCTGTTAAAAGTATGCTTTCCATAGGTGTTCAGCCCGATATTATAGTATGTCGTTGCGAAAAACCTTTGACACAAAGCGTCAAAGACAAAATATCATTGTTTTGCAACGTTGATAAAGCGAGCGTTATAGAGTCTATCGATGCTGCAACGATATATCAAGTGCCTTTGAATATGCAGAACGAGGGTTTGGATACGCAAGTATTGAAACTTATGGAAGTAACAAGCGCTCCGACGCCTGATTTAACCTCTTGGAAGAAATTTTTATACCAGCATAACAATCCACAAAACGAGATAACGATAGGTTTGGTTGGCAAATACGTTGAATTGCACGACGCATACAAGTCCATAACCGAGTCTTTCATTCATGCAGGTGCTGCAACACAGACCAAAGTCAGTGTCAAATGGATACACTCCGAAGATTTGGAACAAGGTGAAACACAAGTCAAATCACTATTGGAAGGATTGGACGGTATATTGGTCGCTCCGGGATTTGGTTCAAGAGGCATCGCCGGTAAATTGGTTGCGTGCCAATATGCAAGAGAAAACAAGATTCCATTCTTGGGTATTTGCTTAGGTATGCAGTGTGCCGTTATCGAATTTGCAAGAAATGTGTTGGGATTAAAGGGTGCAAACAGTGTTGAGATGCAACCTTCAACTCCATATCCTGTCATCTCGATGATGGAAGAACAGAAAAAAATCTCCAATATGGGACACACCATGCGATTAGGCAATTATCCTTGTCATCTATTGGAAGGAACGAAGATATATGCCGCTTACGGCAAAAGTGATATAGTCGAAAGACATCGTCATCGTTATGAATTTAACAACGAGTACAAACAACAGTTTGAAAAAGCGGGTATGAAAGCGACAGGCACCAATATCCAATCCAATTTGGTGGAAGTTGTCGAAATAGAAAATCATCCGTTCTTTGTAGGTGTCCAGTTTCACCCTGAATACGCCTCGACGGTGGAAAGTCCTTCGCCAATATTCGTTGCATTTGTCAAGGCTTCGGCACATTTGTAGAAATAATCTGAATTTCTCCTTAATAAAATGTTTATACATAATCAATCACCGACAAGACTTTTCTTCGTCGGTGATAGTTTATAAAAAATTATTATATCACAAATCATAAAACAAACGAAAAAATAACAATATGCAAAACAAACAAGAAAGAATTCATACGCTTTACGGCATTTTGCTAATCACTGCAATCTCCATTATAGCAGTACTATTGGCTCAAACAAAATGGATGAAAGCCATATCGTTCAGTCCTCTTATCATCGGCATTATACTCGGTATGATTTACGCCAATACTTTCCGCAAAAGATTACCCGACAGTTGGGCAAAAGGATTAAAATTCTGCACAAAGCAAATACTTAGAACAGGTATTGTATGTTATGGTTTCAGATTGACGTTATCGCAGGTTGTTGCAGTTGGTATGCCTGCAATTGTTATAGATTGCATAATTGTTACCTTTACCATATTGCTTGGCGTTGTATTGGGAAAACTTTTGAAAATGGACTCTGATACGGCTCTTATGACCTCAACGGGTAGTGCCATATGTGGTGCGGCTGCCGTACTTGGTGCCGAACCTGTGGTAAGATGTGAGAGCAACAAAACGGCTGTCGCTGTCTCAACAGTGGTTATATTCGGTACTATTTCGATGTTCCTTTATCCTATCATGTATCGTTTAGGCTGGCTGGCTTCTTTATCGGATACCGGCGTTGCCATATATACCGGAAGCACTTTACACGAAGTGGCTCACGTGGCAGGTGCGGGCAATGCAATGGATCCCACCGACACTCTCGGCATTGCTTGTACGGCAACAATAACAAAGATGATTAGAGTTATATTGTTGGCTCCTGCCTTAGTTATTATGGGCTTCTGCCTTTCTTATGCAAGAAAACGCAAAGGCATACAGGTCGAAGGCAAATCCAAGATAACCATTCCTTGGTTCGCTTTCGGTTTTATAGGAATTATATGCTTAAACACCTTAATCCAATACCTTTTGGGTGTTCCTTCTGTTAAACAAATTCCTCTTAATGGGGCTATCGAATGGATTGATACCTTTATGCTTACCATGGCTATGACTGCTCTTGGCGCCGATACGGGAATAGATAAATTCCGTGCCACCGGTTCCAAACCTTTCTTATTGGCATTTTTACTTTATATATGGCTTGTAGGCGGTGGTTACTTACTTGCCAAATTCATTGTAGGCTAAAAGAAAAATAATCACCCATAATAAAAAATTGGTGTTTAACATTAGTAAATTGGTGTTTAATACTGTTTGAATAATGTTTAACACTAATTTTTTGATTACGGACACTAATTTTTTGAAAACACACACTTGCAAAACTACGGCACTTATTATTTCAATGATGTTTAATGAGTGTTAAATAAAAAGTTCGTAACTTTGCAGAGTTTTTGAATAAAAGAGTTTTTGAATATGATAAATCTTTTTGTTACATGGGACGTCTCGCCTATAATATGTAAATTGGGCGGTATCGAGGTCAGATGGTACGGCGTTTTGTTCGCATTGGCTTTCGTTGTTTCGTATTTGTTGTTGCAACATCTGTTCAAAAAAGACAAAGTAGAGTCTTCCTATCTTGATAAATTGGCGGCATATATGTTTATAGCCGTTTTAGTCGGTGCAAGATTGGGACACTGTTTGTTTTATGAGCCGTCGTATTATCTGCACCACTTAACAGAGATTGTTCTTCCTATGGTACAGACATCGGAAGGTTGGAAATTCGTAGGTTATCAGGGATTGGCTTCTCACGGTGGGGCGATAGGTATTCTTCTTGCCGTTTGGCTTTATCAACGTAAGACCAAAATACCTTATATGTGGATATTGGACAGATTGGTTATCGCAATATGTTTCGCAGGTTTGGCAATACGCACGGGAAATCTGTTCAACAGCGAGATTTATGGCGTACAAACGTCCTTACCTTGGGGTTTTATATTCGTTCGAGACCACCAAACCATACCATGCCACCCGACGCAGTTGTATGAAGGCTTGTCGTACTTGGTTATAGGCTTGGTATTGTATTTTCTTCTTGCCAAAAAGAAAGACAAACTGCATCAAGGATTTATTTTCGGGTTGTTCTTGGTTTTGGTATTCGGTATGAGGTCTTTGATAGAGTTCTTGAAAAACGACCAAGAGGCTTGGGAACAAGCATTGGCGTTGAATATGGGACAAATGCTGTCCATTCCTTTCGTAATTGCGGGAATAATCATCGTGTATTACACATTAAAAAAAGATATTGGCAAGAGACTTGATTTGAAACTACTAAAAAAATAATCAATAACCATTTTTAATATTTAGACAATTATGGCAAAAAAATTAATCTTAGTTCGCCACGGACAGAGTGAGTGGAACAAATTGAATTTATTCACAGGCTGGAAAGATGTTGATTTATCCGAGCAAGGAAAACAAGAAGCCGCACAAGCCGGTAAGGCTATGTTGGAATATAATGTAATTCCCGAGATATGTTTTACTTCTTATTTAAAACGTGCAATCAAAACGCTGAACATCGCATTGGATGCAATGAATTTGGATTACTTGCCGGTTCATAAATCTTGGCGTTTGAACGAAAAACATTACGGACAATTGCAAGGATTAAACAAAAAAGAGACGGCAGAGAAATATGGCGACGAGCAAGTATTGAAATGGAGAAGAGTTTTCGATTGTCAGCCACCTGCTTTGGAAGACGACGATGAAAGAAATCCAAGAAACGATGCTCGTTACAAAGGAATAAACCCTAACGAAATTCCTACGACCGAGTCTTTGCAAGATTGCATTGCACGTTGTATGCCTTACTTCAACGTAGTTATTATGCCCGAGTTTAAGAATCACGACACTATTCTTATCGCTGCTCACGGCAATTCCCTTAGAGGTATTGTCAAGAATTTGAAGAATATGACCGAAGACGAGATTATTAAATTCAATATTCCGACAGGTATTCCTTACGTTTTCACTTTTGACGACAATATGAACGTTGTTAAAGATGAGTTCTTGGCTGACGAAGCCACCGTTAAAGCTCTTATGGACGCTGTGGCTAATCAAGGCAAAAAATAATTTAAGTGAATTATTGAAAATACTGATAATTCAACGAACATTTGCGATAAACCAAACGATAGAACGTTTAATCGTTTGTTGAATACGAAAACAAGACACATATCAATGATTATGTGTCTTGTTTTGTTTTATAGTGTTTTCATTAAATTCTTTTCATTAACTGCGAGAGTAGTGTTTATGATTACCAAAACGTTGTTTATGATTATTTTTCTCTTATCACTAACCGCTTTGATAGGTAAAACAACACAAAACATCAATAAACATAAAACAAATATTTAGCCAGTAAAGGAATTTTTCTTAACTTTGCAACTCCTAAAATTAGAAATAATTACTATGAAAAGACAAGATTTGTATTTTATCGTCGGAGTTGTGTGCTTTGTGGCGATATTTGTGTTTGTAGAGCCTGTTAAAGAATGGTTTTTGAGTTGGAGTGCGGCTAAGGATTGGAGAAGTTTCGTTATGGCTTTCTTGAAATTCGGTATCCTTTCCACAATGGGCGAATGTATAGGTTTAAGGATTTCGCAAGGCGTTTATAACAAAAAAGGGTTCGGACTTATGCCTCGTTTCTTGGTATGGGGAGTTTTGGGAACTTGTATCTCCATTGCGATGATGCTTTTCTCAAACGGCGTTTTCGCTTTCTTGAATGTTTGCGGTTTTAACGGATTAAACGCTACGAACGTTACAGATTGTTTCGGCATTAATTTGTTATACGCTTTCTGTGTGTCTGTTTTTATGAACACATTCTTTGCTCCTGTCTTTATGACCGTACATAAAATCACCGACACCCATATCCTTCAAACCGACGGCACGCTTAAAGGGTTCTTCACCCCTATTGCCTTTGGCAACATATTGAAAAACCTTAACTGGGACGTTCAATGGAATTTTGTCTTCAAGAAAACAATACCGTTTTTCTGGTATCCTGCCCACACTATAACGTTCTTACTTCCGCCACAATACAGAGTATTGTTCGCTGCTTTGTTGGGAGTGGCTCTTGGTGTTATATTGTCAATCGCTAATTTGAAAAAGAAATAATTATGGAATACAAAGCTGTTAAAGGAACACGTGATTTTCTGCCGTTGCAAATGCAGAAACGCAATTATATATTCGATACTATCACAAATGTCTATAAATCTCACGGCTTTTTACAGATAGAAACGCCAGCTATGGAGAACCTTTCCACCCTTATGGGCAAGTATGGAGAGGAGGGCGACAAACTTTTGTTCAAAATACTGGATTCGGGAATGTTTCTACGTCCCGAAAAATTCTCTTCATTTGAGCAAGAAATCAATCAAAGCCGTATCAACAAAGCCTCTGCAATGATTTGCGAGAAAGGTCTTCGCTATGATTTGACCGTACCTTTCGCTCGCTTTGTCGTAAATCACCAAAACGATATTGTATTCCCTTTCAAACGCTATCAAATACAACCTGTTTGGCGTGCAGACAAACCGCAAAAAGGTCGTTACAGAGAATTTTATCAGTGCGATGCCGATATCATAGGCTCTGATTCCCTTATGAACGAAGTCGAATTGTTGGAGATAATATCGGAAGTTTTCAAACGCCTTCGTCTAAACGTTACAATAAAATTAAACAACCGCAAAATTCTTGTGGCAATCGCTTCGATTATCGGCAAAGAAGACAAGATAACCGAGATAACCGTTGCGATAGATAAGTTGGATAAGATTGGTTTGAGTGGCGTCGAACAGGAGTTGTCGCAAGACGGCTTTACAAATGACAACATCGCTTCGCTTCGCCCTATATTGCAGATTAAAGGAAGTAACGAAGAAAAGATTTCCACTCTTAAAACATTCGTTTCCACCAACGAGCAAGGCGTAAAAGGACTTGAAGAACTTCAATATGTACTTGACAAATGCAAGGCTGTCGGCATTGATAACGTAGAGTTTGACATCACACTTGCAAGAGGCTTGAATTATTATACGGGTGCTATTGTCGAAGTAAAGGCTGATGACGTTGCAATGGGCAGCATAACAGGTGGCGGACGCTATGATAATCTTACGGGCATCTTTGGTTTGAAAGATGTTTCGGGCGTTGGCATTTCGTTTGGGGCAGATAGAATCTATGATTGTTTGGAGGAATTGGATTTATTCCCTGATGATATAAAGACGGCTACGAATGTTTTGTTTATCAATTTCGGAGAAAAGGAGAGCGAGAAGTGTTTGGAACTTGCCAAGGATTTACGCTCTGCCAATATTTCGTGTGAAGTTTATCCCGATTCATCAAAGATGCAAAAGCAGATGAAGTATGCCAACAACAGAAATATTCCGTTTGTATGTCTTTTGGGAGAAAACGAGATAAGCAACAACACAATAGTTATTAAAAATATGCTTTCGGGAGAACAAACAACAATAAATCAACACGAATTGTGCCAATATTTTCTTAACAATAACGCATAAATTTTACATTATCCTTTCCTTATATCTGTATAATCAAGGCATAAAACGATAACTCATAAATAAAACATATAACAATCAAAAGAATTTTTCATCAATTCTTTTGATTGTTTTTTTGCTCCTCACTGCCGAATTTTCCTTACTCAAATTTTTATTTATTTCGCCCAACTAATGTTTTATTCTACTTTATCAACCTATTTACGGATATTTTATAATTGACAATCTACTTAAATGATTTTAATAACTTATAAGTTTTTCAATCCATTGATTAAAATGTTTACACTTTGAACGAAGTTGGTCAATCCCGATAAGTTCTGTAACACCTTTACCTATTCGCGGTTTATTGTATCTTCCTATTGCTTTTTCAATACGTTTACTCGGAGCGGTTTGCATACCATGATTTATCAATTCAGGGTTACCTTTGCCAACTTTTTCTAAAATTCCTACCAACTGTTTACATCCTTCCTCATATTCTGAATTAAATTTTGCAATACATTCTATATCACAAAACAAAAGAGTTTCAAATTCATGGAGTTGAATATATGGAATAAATCTTTTATCGTTTATTGCCTTTGCAAAATCTTTCTCTAATTTATCTACTTTCAAATATGGATCTTGAATCTTTTGCATTTCGTAAAAGCCTGGAAAATTCTTTGGAAGAGCATAAAAATCAAACATAGTTGTAAAGATATTCCTTTTAGAATTATTATCTAATGCTGTTTTTCTCAATAAATTAAGGTCTGTTAAAACCTGATTATACGACAACATACCTCCTTTTGCATTTTTCTTTTTATTAGTTGTAAGTAAAATACTTTTTACTCCTGTTATACCTTCTTTATTTTGGAGGTATGGACATAGCACTTTTTTTAACAAAACCTTGCTCTGTTTGACCTTCACACAGAATATGTATTATTTTTGTTTTCATACAGGGCGACCTCCTATAATATTTTTATCCCATAATTCACTAACTGTATATTTTTCAAGCCATAATTCATAATCCTCAGTACTTAAATGATTAACAATTGTTGATTGTGTATCATTATTCATTTCCACAATAGAAATATTATCTATATCAAAATGTTCTACCAAATCTTTACTCTGTGTAGCTATAATAATTTGTGCATACTTTGAAGCATCTTTTATCATCTCTGCAAGTTGATCTATGGCATACGGATGTAATCCTAATTCGGGTTCATCAATAATTATTACATTTGGCATCGTTTGTTGTGGTTGCAGAAGTAGTGTTGCCAAGGCTATAAATCGAATTGAACCATCAGAGAACTGATAAGCATTAAAACGATAATCGGTTGCAGAATTATCCATCCAACGTAAAGAAATAAATCCATTTGTCGGTTCAAGATAAAAATCTTGAAACTGAGGTACTACATCCTTAATATAATTAACTATTTTATTATAGTTATTTTTATAATTTTCTCGTAAAAACAAAAGGAATGAAGGTAAATTATTACCCTGAGATTGAAGATAATTTGTTGTCTCTACCGGGCAAACTTGACGCAAAGATCCTTCATTAGAAGAATCATGAAATTGATATACCTTACAATAAGACAACATTTGGAATATTGTTTTTGCAACAGGATTAGAACTCTCTGCAAGAGCCGACTCCTTAAATGTCGGTTCAAAATCATTTTTATATGGTTTTTTCTCTCCTTCTTTCTGCCAAGTAATGGACTCCTCTGTAACAATCAATCTATCAGGCATTGCATTGGCCAAAGAAAAACTATATGTATCAATAGATTTAGAATCCGAAAATTTCAAAGTTCCTGACATTATTGGCGTTTTTTTTTGCACCATAATGCAATAAAACTTTTGAAGTTCCAGACATTTCAACATATTTCCCAAATGATTTACTCATCATGTAACTTAACATTCGGAAAAAACTAACAATATTACTTTTTCCTGCACCATTAGCTCCCAGTAATACACTAACATCACTCAGTTTTAATGTTATAGGACTATCAAAGGCAATAGATTTGTAGCCTCTAATCGTTACTTCTTGCAACTTAGCATTTTGATGATTCTTAGCCATTATAATAAATATATTAAAAATATAATAAAATCCTAAATAAAAAATAAATAACCTCAATATTCTACTTAAACTATCGTACTACTTCCTTTATCACACACAAATTCAATTGTATTTTTTTTGAGAAAAAACAAACATTATTAAAACTTTTCTAATAGTTTAAGTTTTCCCCTACCCCATTATGCTTTCATACTTAGCAATTGCAAATGTACAAATATTTTTTGAATCAAAATTAATCTAAACATAAAAAAAGTCTCGTCAAGAATTAAAATCTTAACGAGACAAACCTAAATATTTACTTATGAATAATAAATGTCGTCTTTAATCTGCAATTTACTTTGTTGTAGGCTCAATTTTCCTTGCTGCCGCCTTTGGAAGATTTATTGTGTCGCAACCATTAACGCAGCCGCCCGGACAAGACATAACCTCTATAAAGTTTCCCGGGGCTTCGCCTTTCTTTGCCCACTGTTTCAAATCTCTTATAGCCTGTTTGTTCAAACCATCAATGATAATCTCGTGAATTATCGACGGGTCTTTCGCCGTTTTCTTCACCGATTCGGTAACACCCGCAACCATCGCAAAGCCACGTCCGTGTCCCAAAATCTGAGAATCCAATACCGTTTCTTCCAACTCATCGAAATTAATCTCTGCCGCACTGAACAACGCCTCCAATTCCTCGTATGAAAGCACAAAATCCACATCCGGATTTTTATGGCACTCGGAACGTTTGCCAACACATGGAGACACAAAAACAAGAATTGCATCTTTCTTGGTCTCACGCAGCCATTTTGCTGTGTAATCCATTGGCGTCAAAGCATCGGAAACGTATTTCTGAATTTCAGGTATATGTTTTGCGTAAAGTTCTCGCCATGCCGCACAACAAGATGTGGTCATAAACTTGTCGCCTCTTTCCATTCTCTCTTCAAACTCGCGAGTCTCGTTCTCGGTTGTCATATTGGCACCTTTGGCAACCTCTATAACGTCGGTAAATCCCAATTTCTTGATTGCAGTAAGCACTTTGCCGTAAGGCTGGTCGAATTGACCGCCCAAAGACGGGGCAACCATAGCGATGACTTCCTTACCCTGACGAATGTTCTGCATAATATCGAACATAAAACTCTTTTCAAAGATAGCACCGAACGGACAAGCCACCATACATTTGCCACAATAGATACATTTCTCGGGGTCTATATGCTCAACGCCGTCTTCACGTTTGGATATTGCTCCGACAGGACACGCTTCTTCGCAAGGAACAGGCTGAAATATGATTGCGTGGTAAGGACAAGCCTGCATACACAAACCGCAATTGACACATTTGCTCGTGTCTATGTGTGCAGGAGAATTTTTCAACTTAATCATAGCCCCTTTCTTGCAAGCATAAGTACAAGGGTGGGCTGTACATGAACGGCAAAGGTTTGTTACAATGTATGAACTCTTAACACAAGACGAACAAGCCTCATCGACAACCGTAAGCATCACGTCCGTTGTGTTTTTTCTCTCAGCAGCAATCTTTGCATAGTGAGAAAGCGAATCCATTTCATCTACCTCATCATCTATATTGAAACCCAAAACAGCCATCGTCTTATACTTGGTTATCGCACGGGCTTTATGGATACAGCAACGGGTATGCGATACGTCTTTTCTGTACATATCGTACGGCAAACGGTCGATATTTTCTATCAAATTGCCGTCATAGACCATTTTCGCCACTCTTTTAAGAATTTCTCGCTTAATCTCAACTGCGTTATTGTATGTCGCCATATATTTGTTGTTTCTTTTATTTTGTTATACCTTAAATTCGTTTAACTTACACACTTCACTCAACAACGTATATAATAATATTTTATTGCAGAAGTGATAATAATTTATTGTTTATTGATATTATTTTATTCTTCTCACTGACTATTTTATTCTTTTCTCTTATCGCTGCATTGTTATCGATAATCGCCGTAGTCGGATTCCCTGATATCTTTAACGTTTAATTGCAACTCTCTTCTGCCTTGCCAAGAATTTTCCTCAATAGTGTAGGTCATATCTATTTTTCTTCCGAAATGCAGCAAATCATAATAGTCCGCAAGCGAAAAACCTATACAGGATATTGGCAATATGTTTTCGTTTATCGGGATTGCTGAAAAACTCAAATGATTTTTACCGACCTTTCTGACTTTGTTGGCATCGTAAATCTCGGACGAATAAAACACAGGCTCATTGTTCTCGGGACCAAAAGGAGCAAAGAGTTTCAAAAGTTCAAGCAACTTATCGCTCACATCTCCAAGTGCAATCTGCATATCTATATCCATTTCGGGAGTAACGTCTTCGATTGTTACGTTTTGTTCTATTTCTTGCTCGAACATTTGTTGAAACTCCTGAAAATGGCTGACGTCCAAAGAAAGTCCCGCAGCCAATTTGTGTCCGCCGTAATGTTCCAAAAGACTACGACATTTCTCTATTGCCGAATAAACATCCACATTCTTCACGCTGCGAGCCGAACCCGTGATGATATTGTTATTTGTCTTGGTAAATATAATCGTCGGACGACTGTACTTTTCGGCAACACGAGAAGCAACTATTGCCGCCACACCTTGATACCAATTCTCGTTATAAAGGACTATACATTTCTTTTTGTGCAATCCCTTAGACTCTATCTCTTCAATAGCAGCACGAGTGTCTTCTTGGTCTTTTTTCTTTCGTTCGTCATTGCTCTTATTAAGTTTTTCTGCCAAGTTCTCTGCCTTTTCGCTCTTTCGGGTCTTCAACAATGCAACGGCATCTTCGGTCTTTATACTGTCCATTCTGCCTGCGGCATTTATTCTCGGGCCGACCAAGAAACTTAAATCCTGTATCGTTAATTTTTTATTGAAATAATAAGGACTGTTGCGTTCTTCATCATGCAGAATATTGGCGTATGCAAGCAGTTTTTCCAATCCCACACGAGGTTTGCTGTTTATAACTTTCAAGCCATGATATGCCAATATACGGTTTTCGCCTGTTAATGGCACCATATCGGCTGCAATGCTTATCACAACCAAATCCAAATACTGTCGCAGTTCGTCGGCAGGGCGTTCTCTTTTCTTTTGCAAGGCTTGAATAAGTTTGAAACCTATCCCGCACGCACTTAATTCGTCATAAGGATAATAACAATCCGACAGTTTAGGGTCTAATATTGCGTATGCCTTTGGTAGTTCTTTACCCGGCAAATGATGATCGCAAACAATGAAATCTATACCTTTGTCATTCGCCCAAGCAATCTCTTCTGTCGCTTTTATACCACAATCCAAACAAATTATCAACGTAACACCCTCCGCAGCTGCCTCATCAACACCTTTGAACGAAACGCCATAACCTTCTTCCGTTCTGTCGGGTATGTAATACACCAAATCATCATAAAACGAAGACAAATAAGAATAAACCAACGCCACGGCAGAAGCACCATCAACATCATAATCGCCATAAACCATTATCTTTTCTTTTGCTTGAACGGCAATCATTATTCGCTCCACCGCTTTTTCCATATCTTTCATCAAAAACGGATCATGTAGTTTGTTTAAGTCAGGACGGAAAAATTCACGAGCCTTTTCGTACGTATCAATACCCCTTTGAACCAATAAATTCGCTATGATACGATAACATCGCACGTCTTTGTCCGTTGGATTTTCCTTTGGCATACAAAGAAGCCCGGCGAGTTCTTCCACCTTCGCCTTATCTCCGCAGTCCTTAAATTTCCATATTCGATTCATATATTTTTGTTCTTTTATTATCCTTCAAAACGACAAAGAATTTCCTTTGCCTGCTTTACCGTTTTCACCTTATCGATTACAACTTGCAAAACGTCGCCCAATTCTTTCAACTCACAATATTGCGGATATTGATTAACAAAAAGCAAGACATTTTGAAACCAGCTTTTATCTGTAAAACTTATTGCCGAAGATTTGAAATTCAAAGTCATCTTGCCGCGTTTCAACAGTAGTTTTTCTATACTCAAATTGCTGGCAACTTTTCTTAATCTAACAATCTCAAACAAGTCAAGCGTTTGAACAGGAATCTTACCAAAACGGTCTGCAAGTTCTTTTTGCAATTGTTGTAACTCACTCTCTTCGACGGTAGAGTCCAACTGTTTGTATATCTTCAAACGCTCGGTGATATTGGTAATATAATAGTCGGGAATCAAGACTTCCAAATCCGTTTCTATCGTTGTCAATTCTTTTTGCAACATAGGGAACTCGTCGGAAGTGTGAGCAAAAGAAATATCTTCCTCCCTTAGTTCCTGCATAGCCTCTGCAAGGATTTTGTTGTACATCTCGTAACCTATTTCAGATATAAAACCGCTTTGCTCCGCCCCCAATATATTTCCTGCTCCACGTATATCCAAATCTCTCATCGCAATGGCAAAACCGCTACCAATGGACGAAAACTCCTCAATAGCCGACAAACGTTTATGGGCTTGTTCGGTCATAATCTCCTTACTCGGCACAAGAAGATAACAATATGATTTTTTGTTGCTTCTACCAACTCTGCCTCGCAATTGGTGTAAATCGCTAAGGCCATAGTTCTGTGCATCGTTGATGATTATCGTGTTTGCATTAGGTATGTCTAAGCCGTTCTCGACAATTGTTGTGGCGACAAGCACATCATATTCTTCGTTGATAAAATCCATCATAATGTTCTCCAACTGTGTCCCCTCCATTTGTCCGTGTCCGACGCAAACTCTCGCATTAGGCACCAAACGTTCTATCATCGAAGCAACAGAATAGATGTTTTGAACTCTGTTATTGACAAAAAACACCTGACCTCCACGCGACAACTCCCTTAAAACGGCATCTCGTATAACGTTTTCATCAAATGTACATACTTCCGTTTCAACCGGCTGACGATTGGCTGGCGGCGTTGTCATAACAGATAAATCCCTTGCCCCCATTAAAGAGAATTGCAATGTTCTCGGTATTGGTGTTGCCGACAAAGTAAGGGTATCTATATTGACTTTCATTTGACGAAGTTTTTCTTTCATACTTACGCCAAATTTCTGTTCTTCATCAATAATCAACAACCCCAAGTCCTTAAACTTAACCTCCTTGCCTACTATCTTGTGCGTGCCTATAAGAATATCTATCTTTCCGTCTTGCAAATCTTTGAGTACTTGTGATTTTTCTTTTGCAGTGCGAAATCTGTTCAAGTAATCGACTCTGCAAGGCATATTTTTCAAACGCTCCGAAAATGTCTTGTAATGCTGAAAAGCAAGTATGGTTGTCGGGACCAATACCGCCACTTGTTTTGAATCGCACACGGCTTTGAATGCCGCACGAATAGCCACCTCCGTCTTGCCAAAACCCACATCGCCACAAACCAAACGATCCATAGGATAAGGTTTTTGCATATCGTTTTTCACAGCCTTGGTAGCCTTGTATTGGTCGGGAGTGTCTTCAAAAACAAAGGACGCTTCCAATTCGTGTTGCAAATAATTGTCCTGTGAATAAGCAAAACCCTTGCTCGCTTTTCTTTGGGCATAGAGTTTTATCAAATCCCTCGCAATATCTTTAACCTTTTTCTTGGTCTTTTGTTTAAGTTGTTGCCAAGCATTAGACCCCAAACGATTAAGTTTCGGCTCCGTACCTTCGGCTGAGGAGTATCTGCTGATTTTATGCAAAGAATGGATAGACACGTATAAGACATCGTTGTTTTTATATATCAAACGAATTGCCTCTTGTATCTTGCCATTGTTGTTTATCTTCTCCAAGCCCGAAAAGACTCCAACACCGTAATCTATATGTGTTACATAATCGCCGGGCTTCAACGCCATTAAATCCTCCAAGGTAAGACGCTTGCTGTCTTGTGAAGAATCTTGAACGAAATATTTATGATAACGATTAAACAGTTGGTGGTCAGTAAAATAAAGCTGCTTCGTCTCATTATCTATGAACCCTTCGGATATGGTAAAAGGCAGGTAACCGACATATATAAGTCTGCCTTGTGAAGTATATTGAGCGATGATTTTCTCTATTCTTTCTTTTTGTTTGTCGTCCTTGACCGAAAAATAATTTTGATATTTATCCAACGAGTATTGTTCCAAATTGTCTGCCAACAAGTCTATATTCTGATTGAAGGCAGGTTGCAATTGAGTGGAATACTCAAAATCCATATAGCCGTTATCATAATATTTCAGTCCTGTTTCTATAAGCACATACTTATTAAGCAAAGTAAAAACTTCGTCTTTTGAGCAGTACAATTCCGTCGGTGGCAAGGACGTTATGGTTGATTGCAAATCCTTAAAAGTCTTATCCGCCAAAGCAAAATATTCTTCTATTCTTCTTGCTGTTATTGCCAATTCTTTCGCCCAAACTATGGTGTCTTTGCCGAAATACGACAAGAGATTTTGCAGTTTATTGTCCTTTGCGTTTTCTTCGCTCTGCAAGTTAGGGACAACTACCAACTTATCTATCTTATTGATACTCATCTGCGAGACAATATCAAACATACGAATGCTTTCTATGTCGTCGCCAAGCATTTCAATACGAGCAGGCTTTTGAAGAGAATACGAGAAAATATCTATTATACCTCCACGAATGGCATATTGTCCGCTTTGCGTAACGAAATCAACCCTTTCAAAGTGATATTCGTCCAAAATATCTATAAGATTATCTATCGAAAGACTGTCATTGACTTGTATCGTGGTGGATTTGTTTTGTATTTCTTTCTTGCCTGCCACCTTTTCGCATACAGCCTCCGGATAAGTAACCACCACCAAGCGTTCGCCGTTATTCAACCTATTAAGAGTTTCCAATCGCAAGATGATATTGGCGTTCTCCGTCCTATCAGAACTATATGGTTTTTTGTTCGTTGCAGGATAAAAGAGTATGGATTTTTGTGTGTAATCTTTATCGCTTTCCTCAAACAATGCCTCCAAATCGTTGGCAAAGTATGCAGCACTTTCTTTGTCGGGTAGGATTACAAGATGATTGTTTTTCTTTGTAAGATTGACAGCAGCGGCGACTATGAACGCAAAAGAACTACCGACCAAAGTAGATATAGCCACTTTGGTCTTAGAATTTTCATTTGCCTGAATGCCTTCAATACTACTTACCAACTCTCTGACTTTACTGCTCGCAGAGTAATTCGCCACAACGTCTTTCATCGGTCTGCAAAGTTACGATTTTTTTTCTTAACCTCTAATAATTTTCAGCGACATATTCACAAAAATCTTGCGTACTCAAAAAAACGAATACGCAAGACTTTTCTTTGTTTATCGTTGCTTGGTTTTTGCAACGTAAATTTATCGTTTAACCGAAATAACCTACCTTTCCCAAAAGTATCAGCAGACAATAGCCTAATATCATACCGATAATACCCATTATCAAACCGATACGCAGCATTTGTTTCTGCTCGACCAAACCTGTCGAATACGCTATTGCATTAGGTGGCGTGCTTATAGGCAGACACATCGCACAAGAAGCCGACACGGCAATACCGATAAGAACCGTTGCCACTCCTCCTATACCTGTCAAACTATCGCCCATACCCTTTGCGACCAATGCCAAGATAGGCACCAACAAAGCGGCCGTTGCCGTATTGGAAATAAAATTCGATAGGATATAGCATATAAATCCCGACACAATAAGTATCAATATAGGCGAAAGGGAGCCGAATGGTACGCTTTCAATCATCGCTTTTGCCAAGCCCGAAGAATTTAATGCCAAGCCTAAGGCAAAACCTCCTGCAACCATCCAAAGTACGTCCCAACTCAATCCTTGTAAATCCTTAGCCTTGATAACTCCCGTAATGGCGAACACCGCAATAGGCAGCATAGCCACAGCATTGGCATTGATTCCAGTTACACGGTCAAGCAACCACAACAGTATGGTAACGATGAATGTTATTGCAACCACAACGGTTTTCCAATCCTTTTTAACTTCACCCTCTATTTTCAAATCTATGGATTTAGCCTTGAACGGATACATTTTTTTCAAGAAAAACCAGCCCAATAACAACAATATGATAACATAAGGCAACATAACCAACATCCATTGTCCGAAGCCTATGCCCATATTCAATCCTTCCGGGTCGTTCAAATACTTTAACGCAATCATATTAGGCGGTGTTCCTATCGGAGAACCTATACCACCTATGTTTGCTCCTATCGGAATTGCCAAAGTCAATGCCACACGACCTTTACCATCGGAAGGCAGAGCCTTGAACACAGGTGCCAGGAATGTAAGCATCATAGCAGCCGTAGCCGTATTGGAGACAAACATCGAGAACACTCCCGTTACAAGTATAAATCCAAGAAGAACTATCTCGCTTTTCTTTCCGAAAGGTTTTAACAAAGTCCTTGCGAACACAACGTCCAAACCAGTTTTACTTGCAGCAGCAGCCAAGATAAAGCCGCCCAAGAACAATATTACTATCGGGTCTGCAAAGGTCGCCAAAAGGGCTTTGTAAGATAATAAATCATCTTTCTCAAAACCACTTGTCATAAAACTGAACGCACTGTCGGAAGCCGTAAAAAGCAATATGCCGATAACTGCCACCGAAGTTGCCCAAGCAGGTATGCACTCGGTTATCCAGCAAAGAATAGCAAAGGCAAATACCGCAATGATACGTCTGTGTATAACGGTCAAACCGTCAATACCGAATGAGTTCAAAGGTAAATTCCATACAATAATGGTAATCAAAAAAGATATTGCAAAGGCAATAAACTTCTTGCTCTTCAACTCGTCAATAAATGTTTGTGTTGGAACTGACATCTTTTTGTTAATTGTAATATATTTATTTGTTTGTTATTAATTTAATTTTCCCTTGAAAAAACAGTTTGCAAAGGTACAACTTTTTTGCATTCTGACAATAAATTATTTTCTCAATCCTAAACAAACAAAAGACTGCCATTGATTTTGACAGACTTTTGTTCATTCAGGATTTACTTGCCAAACACTTACTTACAGACTGAGCAAAATAAGTATTTGGGCTGCAAATATTCTTAAAAACATACTTAACGGATAAACCGTAGCATAAGCCGTTGCCGGCTGATCTGTCTCTGTTGCTCCATTGGCAAAAGCAAGTGCGGGAGGGTCTGTATGCGAACCTGCAATCATTCCCACAATGGTATAATACGGAAACTTATAGACAACCCTTGCAATGACAGACACAATCAATATAGGCACAAAAGTTATTATAAATCCATACAAAACCCACATATATCCGCCACCGACAATGGTCTGAACAAATGTGTCGCCACAAGTCAAGCCAACCGCAGCCAAAAACATTGCAATACCTATCTCTCTTAGCATCATATTGGCAGAAGAAGTAACAAAGGTTACCACCTTATACATAGGTCCGAAACGAGCCAATAATATAGCCACAATCAACGGTCCTCCCGCCAAACCTAATTTCACCGGCTGAGGAATACCCGGAAAATGTATCGGAATCAATCCTAAGACAACGCCCAAGAAGATACCCAAAAAGATTGGTATAAGGTTTGGCACATCCAATTTCTTTAACGAATTACCCAAGATTGATGAAACTTTTTTGATATGGTCTTCCGAACCTACAACCTTTACACGGTCTCCCAATTGCAGCATCAAATCATCGTTAGGCACAAGTTCCACACCAGCACGGATAACTCTTGCTATGGTAACATTGTAAAGCGTTTCAAGATGCAAGGACTCCAACGTTCTGCCTTGTATGGACTTGTTGGTAACAACTATCCGCTGTGCTTCCAATTTGCCATGCTCCACATTCCATTGCTTCTCATCTACACAAACCTCTTCTCCCAAGGTCTTGACAATATCGTCTCTGAACTTAGGCACAACCACCACACGCAAAGTGTTACCTGTGTTTATCACCGTATCTTTTGTGGCAGGAAGAATAAGCCCTGCATCGTTTTTTATTCTCGTTATCGTTGCAGGCTTATCGAACAAAGTCAGAAACTCCCCCACCGTCAGTTTATCCCACTTGTCATTGGTTACTCTTACAGCGATGCCGGCAGGTTTGATTTTGGCTTTGTTTCTTGCCGTTTCCTCTTCTTTTTTAACGTCAATCTTACAGATGTATCTTACCAGCATCGGAACGAATATGATACATATAACTGCCAAAGGATAAGCCATTGCGTATGCGGACGAAAGAAATGCTCCGTCTTTTCCCGAATCGGCAAGAGTCTGTTGTGCCGCACCCAAGGAAGGTGTATTGGTTACTGCCCCCGACATAATACCTGTCATAACGTCCAACGGTGTATCGGTCGCCAAGCCGATTATCCATGTAACGATACAAGCCAACACAATCACAAGCACCGCCATCATATTCAACCCCAAACCGCCTTTTTTCAACGACGAAAAGAAGTTGGGACCGACTTGCAAACCTATCGAATAAACAAAGAGTATCAACCCAAATTCCTTGATAAATCCAAATATTTTGGGATCTACAAACATTCTGTCCTCAATGCCGTTATTAACCAACAGCACGTGTCCGAAATGTGAGAAAATAATTCCTATGAAAAGCACCCATGTAACGCCCAAACTGATGCCTTTGACCTTAAATTTCCCCAAATACATTCCCAAAGCAACGGTAAGAGCCAACATTATAACAGTCTGACCTATTGTCGTTGCCTTATCTCCAATATTGAGGAACATTCCTTCAAATAAATCCATTTTTGAGTACGTTGTTTTTTTTGATATTAAAAAATTTAATAACCTCACAACGACAAAATCCAAATATTATTGTAAAAATAAAATTTTTATATGCAATTCATGTATTTTTTTGGTTGAGGGCTTGCCACCAAAATTTTCTTTCGTTTCCGACCAACGGCGAGAGAAAGAAAATCACCATAAGCGAAGAA
>NWBO01000088.1 GCA_002633275.1 Bacteroidales bacterium Phil12 | reverse complement strand
AAAAAAGGAAAAGATCACAACTGATAAAGAAATAGAGATTATGATTTGGATTTAAAACAAGTGATAAGAAGAACTACCCGCAAAACAAGAGCCGCTTGAACAATCTCAAACGGCTCCGTAACTCCTTTAACAACATGGTTATCGAGCTAATACAACCACCGGTCTATATTCCTTTTTTCTGCACTGAACTCCACTCCAACTTTAACCAACTCACGCCCGTCTACCTGATAAGGTATCAGATAGCCTTTTTCATCAATCTGCTGCAAAGCCTGTTCGGCAGTACCATTCAGTTTAAATTCAAATACATAAATATACTTCGGAGTTTTCACCACTGCATCCGCCCGTCCGCGGGCACTACGAACCTCTGCTCCGGTAAATTGTCCCATCAATTTGAATACTAAGTAAAATACAACTTGATAATGTCGTTCGGTCTTTTCATTCAGTTCATAAGGGAAATCTGCGAAGAAAGCCTGCAAGCGGGTAAGAAAAGCATCAACATCACCACTCTCCAATTCACGTACAAATTTACCAAGATAAAAACCCCGTTCATCATCTACCACTGATGTGTAATAAGGAACCAAAAAATCCATAAATCCATATCGTACTTCATCATTGGGAAATTTCAGCAGGTAGTTTCCAAAACGCTTGTCATACCCCTTTATAGTCAAATAGCCACTCTGATAAATCAACGGAATCGGATTATTAGCATCTACCCTATATTCCATAAACGAAGAAGCATTGGCTTCTACCCCATCAATCAACGTACGCAAATCATACTCACTCTTTTTAAGCAGTTCGACTAAAAAAGTAGGAGTACCGGTTTGGAACCAATAATTACTAAACTTATACCCGTCAAAAACGTTAAGCACACTGAATGGATTGAATACTCCTTCCGCAAACTCACAAAAATGATAACCGTCATATAAAGCCGTCATCTTATTTAATGTTTCTTCATAAGTCAGTTCATTTGTTTCTGCCAATCGATTCAGTTCAGGAATAAAAGTATCCTCCAATTCTTGTCGTGTAATACCACAAATCGTGGCATACTGCGGCTTCATACTGATATCATTCAGTTGATTCAAATCACTGAACACACTGACTTGCGCAAACTTAGTCACACCGGTAAGGAAAACAAAACGAAGATACCGGTCAGAACTTTTCAGTACACCATAGAAGGCCTTCAATGTCTTACGATAGTCATCAAGCAAAACGTCATCACCCAATGCCTGCAACAAAGGTTTATCATATTCATCCACCAAAACTACGACTCCACGACCAGACTGTTCACAGGCTCGGCGAATTACACCCGCAAAACGTCCGGAGAGAGTTTCCTCATCCTCCCCTTTGCCATATTTCAGTTCCCATTGCGTCAACTGCCTGCTAAGAATTTCGACTAAAGCCTGGGGAGAATCATATTTTTCCGCGTTTAAATCCAAATGAAATACCGGATATGTCTTCCATTCCTTTTCCATATTAGCTATGACCAACCCTTCAAATAATTCTTTCTTACCTTCGAAATAAGCTTCAAAAGTAGAAAGAAGAAGACTCTTGCCAAAACGACGAGGACGACTTAAAAAATAAGGAGTCTCCGTTGAAGCAATTCTCCATACAAGAGCAGTCTTATCCACATAAAGATAATCTCCTTCACGAAGTTTCTCAAAAGTCTGTATTCCAATAGGAAGTTTACGTAATATCCCGTCCATGATTTTTCCTCTATTTTGATTATTCAAAGATACGCATTTCCATGGGAATACACATACAAACTCCACAAAAAAGTACACAGTTTCACAGACAGCACTACCATGACTCCATTTTTCATCAAACTAGTTTTGTACCAGACAAACAACATCTCACTTCCTCTTCACTTTGCAAATCCAACACAC
>NWBO01000087.1 GCA_002633275.1 Bacteroidales bacterium Phil12 | reverse complement strand
TCAAACGATTAACTGCTGATTTTTGTTTTTTCAGCTCTCTATCTTAAATTCCCTATCCTTTATATTAACGTGAGTTTGACGAATTTAATTATTGGGAATAAGTGAATTATAAATCTTTACCCTTAATGTGAGGATAATTCTTTAAGTTTTTTTAGCATCTGAACAAAACGTAGGAGACATTAATTATACAAATTCATAGACATCATTAATATTATGGGTGTTTAAATATTTAATATTCTGATAATCTTTTGATTAATTTCGTTGAACTCACGTTATTTACGTTTTCTTATCGTGTATCTACATTTGTTTATACGTTTTGCGATGTATCAAATAATGAAACAATCTATTAGTGTCCCTAACTAATTAAATAATGTTAATGATTATTTTCTTAGTTATTAATACTAATTTAATTTTACCACAAACGCAATTTAAGAATATTGATTTTGCTTTTTTCTTAAATCGTAAAACTTTTTTTTATTACTCTTTTCTAAACACCAATATAGCACGGTCGTTTTTGTAAAGGTAAAGGTCTTCGTCAATAATTTTGTAAGAATCTACGTAATCTATTGCCGTAAGATATGTTCTCTCCAATTCCTCTTTGTCTTCGGGACATGCCATCCGAGTTGAGCCCATAGAGCGGAACAGAAGGTGATTTCGTTTTATAACAGCCTGAGCAAAATATCGGTTGCAGCCACTTGAACCACCTGCATATTCGTTTTCTCTTGTTATGACGAGTGTTATTTTTTCGTCATTCTCTTTGTAATTTACTTTCTTGTTATTCATTCGATACAAAACCCAAACTTGGTCGTATATGGCATCTTCATTCGTGATTGTATCGTTCTGTGCAAAAGCCGAAGAGCCTAAAACCATTGCTAATGCTATTAAAAATATTTTTTTCATAATAAATAAAATTATATGTTACGTTAAACTTCTATTGCAAAAATTATTCCAAATCGTTTTTTTACGTTATACAAATAACGTTTGCTGCAAATACAAATCTCATATATATATATTAATGAATACCTCTTTCATTTAATGCTTTGCGATACTTTATAGCGTTTATTCGGTGTTGCTCTGCCGTTTTTGCAAAGTTGTGATAACCCGAGAAATCTTCCTTAGCACAAAAGAAAATATAGTCATGCTTTTCGTATCTCAGCACGGCTTTCAACGCATCAATGTTCGGAAGGCATATAGGTGCGGGAGGAAGCCCCAAGTTCTTGTAGGTATTAAATTCGGAAGCAGTTTGAAGATGTTTTCCGGTGATACGTTTTAACGAAAAGTCGCCAACAGCAAATTTTACCGTAGGATCAGCCTGCAATAGCATATTTTTGTTTAATCGATTGATATAAACACCGGCAATTCTTTGCATTTCGTCCTTTTTATTGGTTTCTTCGCTAACAATAGACGCCAAGATAACAATATCTTTCTTGCTCATACCACTCATTTTCAACTTTTCTTTGTTGTTTTCCCAAAATTTATCGTCTTCTTTCTTTAATTTGTTCAACAAACTTTCGGCAGAAATATTCCAAAACACCTCGTAAGTATTCGGTATTATGTATTCAAACACCTCATTATCGTGTTTATATCCTTGACGGCGTATTTCTTGCATCATATCTTCGGGAGTTATCATAAGGTCTTGGGTAACTTTTTCGCTAAAATCTTTTGTCGTTCTTGCGTTAAGTATGACCAATTTCACAGGTGTTTGCAAGCCCGACCTAAGATGCCTAACCAAAGTAAAAACAGAAGTTTGGGGTTTTATGACGTAACGCCCCGATTTAATGTTTTTATCATATTTCAACGCTTTTGTAAAAGTTGAGAAAGAAGTGTTGGATTTGCTTATAATATTTTGACTTATAAGTTTTTGTTTTACGTTTTCTATATTTTCGTTAGGATAAATAAAAACTTCGATAGGGGCAGTGTTTTCAGTCTTTGAACTTGTCAGATAAATGGTAAAGCCGACAAAAACAATCAGCAATGTACACAAAACAACAAGACCAAATTTCAGCGATTTATTTTGTTTTATTTTTGAAACTATGTTACTCAAAGTAGTGTTCATATCTTGGCAAAATGTTTTAGAATTATGTTTTGCAAAGTTACAAATATTATTTTTAATGACAGAAAATGATTTTATTAAATTGTGCTTTGCAAAATCTGATTTTTCCGACAAGATGGAAGAATAATACGTATATTCAAAAATTTAATGTTAATGATTAGCAAAATAGTGTTAAACATTATTTTATTAGTGTTTAACACTATTTTTATACATTGTATTGATGCTTTTTTATTGAAAATATTCTATTTGTCGGGTGGTGATAAAGGCAGGAACGTTGTTGATAAAAGTGATTTTTTCAGTCCAATTGTTGTGATGGTCGTACTTGTAAGTGTAGGTGTAAGTCATATCCTCTTCGTTTGATAACTTAGTAATTTGACGGATAATATCGTTATGTTCGTTATAAGCGTAATTGCCCGATGTGTTTATGGATTTGTCGGCGTTATAGATAATTTGTTGAATAAGATTGCTGTTTTTGTCGTATGCGTATGTGCTGAAATATTTCAGTTGATTGCTACCGTCAAAATTTTCATCCTTTATGACTTTATTTTTCTTGTAAGTGTATTTCGTTGTGCTGTAAAGAGTGTTCGTTTGGTCGAAGGTTTTTTCTTCCGATATGTTGCCTTTGTTGTCGTATGTATAAAATGTTTTGTAACGCAAATTGCCGTCGGCAAATAAATGGTAGTACTCGATAATTCTACCCTTGACGTCTTTGACATAATAAGTGGAATCCAAAAGAGTATTGTCGGCGTGATAATAATTGCCGCCAAGCTGTTCGCCTTTTGCACTGTACTTAAACACCCATTTATCCAACTGATTGCCGTTATTGTCGTAATTTATCACAAACTTTTGATTGCCTTGCTCATTATACTCGGCATAAAGATTTGAAACATCGCTGCCCATAACAATATCGCCTTTGATAATCGTATCTTGATTGCCCGAGGCTTGGTAAGATATTTCGCGAATGGATTTGACACAGCCTTTTAAGTTGGAATGTGATAAATCGTTTTCCTCTTCTCGTTTGCAACTGACAAGAAGCACAACGGCGGATATGATTATTAATATAAATTTTTTATTCATTGCAACTAATTTATTAATCACTCACACTAATTTATTAATCACTCACATTAATTTGCTAATCATTAACACTGATTTTCTCTTTTCATTTGATAAACAAAAAGTGCAATGAATTATCACTGCACCTTGATATTTATACATATTTATTGCTAATGTCTGATTTGTATAACCTTAACTTCAATACGTCTTTCGTTCATAGCCTCCGGCAGATATATGCTTCGGCGTTTTTCTTCCAATGTTGTAGGGTTCGGAGAAGTGGATTCCAATTTTCCAATGGACAAATGCTCTATTTCAAGTAACTTTTTGCCGTCCTCTGCTTGTGTCTCCATATAATGTTTAAGCACTCCGTTTTTGTATGAACGCATATAGTTTTCAAAACTTACGATACGTCTTTCAGCAAGTTTGAAATTGTAATCCGTTTCATACAATGCAGAACAATAACCTCTGATTTGAATTGTCAGTTTTTCGCCTTTTTGCAGGTGGTCAATCATATAATCCAACGCAGAATTGAGTTTGTCGTAGTTTTTAGTCAATTTGTTATTCATAAAATCGTCAATCTCTGCTAATTTTTCGTTAGCGGTGGAGTCATCTAAGCCTTTGGTACGATTAACTTTGTATTGGTTCGATAAAGAACGGTACATATCATAGCAGTCTTTGTAAGAAAGATTGGTAGTCGTTAGCTCGCTACCGGCATCGGGGCTGTCGTTATGAAAATACAACTCAATAGGTAAGTCATAAGCGGGATTAAAGCCTTCGGTTTGCTTTTCAACGATAGTATTCATCGTTGGAGTTAGCGGTAATTTGCTGTTGAAACGATAAAGGTCGTTGCAGCAGGTTTTGTTGTCGATATTGTTTTCCGAAACTCTGTTGGAAGTAAAATAACCTTCCTCATCTGAATCCACAATAAACGGATACATATCGTTAGCAGAGGAGTTGATAGGTTTCAGAAGGTTCTCCACTTGATGCCAACGTTGTTTGCTACCTTCACTTCGGAAAATATCAAAACCACCAAAGCCATGATGAGTGTCGGAGGCGAAATACAACTCGCCGTCATTACCATAATAAAAAGGAGTAATCTCGTTACCTATTGTGTTGATAGTAGAACCGCAGTTGATAGGCGTTGCGTTTTGGTCTTGCATATCGATGTACCAAATATCCATATTACCATAACCACCATTTCTGTCGGAAGCAAAATACATAATACATTCATTGTTGCTCCATGCAATGACAGGGTGAGTATAAGAGTGTTTGTCGTCCTCCAATGGCTTAAAGATTTGCGGTTTTGACCATTTGTTTGTTTTTTTGTTTAGTGTGGAGTAGTAGATTTGTGAAATCTTTTGATTGTTTTTAGTCTTTGTGTAAGTGAAATATGCTGTGTATGTAACGGTATCTAAAAACAAATCCGACACATCTGTTTTCTTTTTATTAATGTCGCCCCAATTCAAAAGATTTGCAGGTGTGTAATAATATTCGTCAATATATGAAAAATGGATTTGATTGTAAATATCGGTGTAATAAGTTTGCTTTTTAGTGGTTTTGGTTTTGTAAGTGGGTTTTGTAAATACCAAGATACTATCGCGTAGAACAAAAGTATTGAGTTCGGAGGTCTCGCTGTTGATATTCTTACCCAAATTTGTGATGTTAAAATTCTGTATCTCGCTGTTAGCAACAATCCAATCGATTTTCTCCAATTCTTTTTTGCATTGTTTCCTTATCTCAATATCATTACAATCCAAAAGACAGGTGTTAAGAAAACTTTGAGCCTGAATAATATTGCCGTTACTTATTGCACTTTGAGCCAAATGCAGATAAAGTAGCGGATATTTCTGGTTAATGTTTTGGTCTTCGGATTCAATCAAAACTTTTTGATACCAATACTCCGCCTTGTCGTAGTCATTCATTTTAAGACAGGTTTCTCCACATTTGTACATAAGGTTAATATTCTGTTTTAGAAATTTCCTACCCAATGTGTAGTATTCCAATGCCTGAGTGTAGGCTCCACTTGCAAAGGCTTTGTCTCCTTGTTTCTCGTATTCTTTGGCATATTTCTCCTGAGCGAATGCTGTATTTGTCATAGGAGTGGCAAATATGCAAACCATAACTATAATAAGAGTTTTTTTCAAAATATTGGACATGGTATTTTTGTTTGTTTTTGTCGTTGATATATCGGGTTGAAAGCATACGAAAGCCAAAATTCAAAAGCCCCATAGGTCTTGGAAACTTTGCTGAGTTTGGAAAGATTGACATCGTAAGCCACACCTGCCATAAAATTATTGTATTTGAATTTCGGAGTAATGACAACGGATTCAAGGTTTCTTACATACATTCCTATTGTCAATATCTCTGTTGTGAAAATTGCGTCTTTAAGTTTTATTAATAAGTCGCCACCAAAAAGGATTTCGTTGAAATTATGTTGATGTTGGTAAAAAATTTGCGGATTAAAGAGCAGACGTTCGTTTTTTAACGGAAAAGTGTAAGATATAGTCGAAAACAAACGTCGGTGTAAATAAACATCGCCGTTTTCAAACCTCGAAAGTTGCGGAGTATTGATATGAAACAAAGCAACAGAGGTGCTGAATAAATGATTTTCGTCTTTGGCAGATTGAAATGAAATGCCCAAAGAAAAATCGTATGTATTCAAACTCTCGTAAGTGATATTGTCATCGTAATTGCCTTGATTATTAAATTCGGCATTGGATAAATTCATTCCCCAACCTTTTGAGCAACCTTGAACACCTATTGAAATATAATTTTTGTTATCTCTGTCCAAAGCAAAGAATGAAGATACCGAAACGGCAATATCTTTCTCTCCAAAAGACAGGCTTCCTGCCACATCGCTTGTAAATCCTATTCCGCAACCTATACCAAAAGAATTGTCCAACGATGTATAGGGCTGAGCCTCGAATGAAGCAAAAAAAGTGTTGTAACCTCTCGAAACCGTTTGCCATTGATTTCGGTAAATTGTGGATACTCTGAATTTGCTATTCATAAAACCTGTCATCGCCGGATTGTAAAACATAGGATTGAAACCAACAGAAGAAAAATGTATATCCTGAGCCTGCACCCCCAAAGTAAGCACAAACATTATCACGAATATTATTTTCTTTTTTATTGGTTCCACATCATATTTCTTACCTTAATTTGGACATAATCATATCATAATCGCGGTTAATCAATTCTTTGATTTTGATTAAGCCGTCTTGCAACGCCATATCGCCGGCTTTTCTCTGAAACTCGTAGTAACCATGATATGCTGCCATGGGATATTTGGCGTAACCTCTTTCATTGAATTGTGCAACAAGATTATTTCTTAAATCATATATCTCAACAATCACTTCCAATTCTGTGGTGTTGGAACACATAGGCATACCCATAGCGTTGAAGATACCAAGAGTAAAACCGCTAAGCCACGACCATTTATAATTGTTCTTGCAATAAATGCTTCCGGCACGTAAAACAATATTGCCGGCTCTGCGTGTTGAAGGGTCGCATATATTTTCATTTACATCATATACAAAAATCTGACAAGCGTCTTGTATTCTCTTTTCGGCAGTGTATAACTGCGTTTTTTCGTTTATTTCATACACGCCCTTGCCGTAAGGAGTCTCGGTGCTGCCGTATGGGTGCTGCAAATCGTTTGAAGATTTTTCTGCCCAAGAGTTGGCTCCATAAACATTTTCAAATGAAGGCTGGTCAATCCAGCATGTTAAACGTGGCAGTAAAATAGGATTTTGATTGTCCGAATGAAATGTGGATTCCTCCAATGACTTACAAGAAAAAATTGTAAGTGAGCATACCGCAACGATTATAGATAAAACTATTTTTTTCATACTATTTACTTATACGATTTCGCAATTCCGCAAAACTATTTTTGTTTTTTAATTAATAAAATCATTTAAGGCGAAAAAAAATTTTTTTCAATTGCAAATTTACAATAAATTTATATAATATTGTACCAACTAATGATTTTTTTGATATTTGGTAACGAAATTTGCATAAATCACAAAAAATCCTGCGTTATGATATTCAAAAATTAGTATCTCATATAATTTTACTGATATTTAATACTATTTTACTGATGTTAAACATTAATTTATTAGTGTTAAATACTAATTTGGTAATAAGTGGTATTAGTTTTGCGGCTTATGTTAAACTCATTATATGTTGAGATGACAGTCGTAATATATTATGTAAAATTTTGCTAAATGAAAAAAATATCGGAACTTTGCACGCCGAAAATAGATATCTTGGGGCGAGAAGTGTTTTTGTTTCAAGAAATATCGCAGTTTGGATTGTTAAAAAATAATTAAGATATGAACCCTTTTAAGGAAAGAGAAGAAAAGCAAAAGAAGATAGATGCTTCGATGCAGAAAATAAAGTGTTTGATAGCAGTAGGTAGTGGTAAAGGCGGAGTGGGTAAAAGCACGGTAAGTGCCAATCTCGCGTTGTCTTTGGCTAAAAAAGGATATAAAGTAGGTTTGGCAGATGCCGATGTTTATGGACCAAGCATTCCTACGCTGTTCAATGTTGAGAACGCAGAAGTTATGGTTGCTGATGTCGAGGGACAGGAACTTATGCTGCCGATTGAGAAATACGGCATAAAGATGATGAGTATCGGATTTATGGTTGATAAAAATTCTCCATTGATGTGGCGTGGTCCGATGGCGTCCAATGCTTTGATTCAAATGCTTAGTGAGACTTATTGGGGGGAATTGGATTTCCTTGTTTTGGATATGCCTCCCGGAACGGGCGATATACAATTGACTCTTATCCAAACATTCCACCCGAAAGGAAGTATATTTGTCTGCACACCGCAACAATTGGCTATTGCCGATGTTAGAAGAGCGGTAAATATGTTTAAGGATGAAAATGCAAAGATACCTGTATTCGGTTTGGTGGAAAATATGGCTTATTTTACGCCAAAGGAACTTCCAAACAATAAATACTATATTTTTGGAAAGGATGGCGGAAAGAAATTGGCGGAAGAGTTGAATGTTGATTTTCTTGGCCAGATTCCAATCAGCGAAGAAGTGTCTGAGGGTAACGACAATGGTAATCCGGTTGCTATGCAGTTTGATTCCATTGAAGCGAAAGCCTTTATGGAATTGGCAGATAACGTTATAGAAAAGTCAAAAGAATAAAAAACAAATTTTTACTATATGTGCGGCTTGAAAAGTCTTTGTTCGTTGAGTTTTTGATGCAAAAAGACGTACTATAAGGCTTTGAGGTCGCACATATAGGGTAGTTTGTTTTTTTGAAAGTGGAAATAAGAAATATTTTGATAGAATAAAAAAGAATGGAATCACAAGAAAGAAAAATATTGGAAGCAAAGGTTAGAAATGCTATTGAGCAAATTCGTCCTTATTTACAACAAGACGGAGGGGATATAGCATTTGTTTCTTTGACAGAGGACAATGTTGTCAATGTTGAGCTACAAGGCCATTGCGGTTCTTGTCCTTATGCTATGATGACATTGAAACAAAATGTGGAATTGGCGATACAGGACGCTATTCCCGAGATTAAAGCGGTGGAAAATATTCACCCTATTGAATAGTAAAGATGATGATGTTGTTTTAGGAGTATTTACTTTGAGCCGAACACAAAAAAGTTCGGTAGAGTAAGAATTGTTGGAAATTTAATAAATAAAGATAATTGTTATGATTTACACGAAAACAGGCGATGACGGAACAACATCTTTGGTTGGAGGAACACGAGTAAAGAAATATGATATAAGGGTTGAGACCTATGGAGAGATAGACCATTTGGTGGGTTTGTTGGGTTTTACATCAACATTCCTTAGAGGGCTTGATTGTGCCGCCGAAATATTGGTTATCCAAAACAAATTGTTTGTTATAGAAAGTATGGTGGCGTGTGAAGATGCTCAATTGTTGGAAAGATTGACGAAAATCTCTGATGTCGATGTTAAGTATTTGGAACGAAAGATTGACGAGAAAACAAAAGACTTGACACCCCTGACACGTTTCATTATTCCTTCGGGGTCTCAAACGGCAACGATATTAAATGTTGCAACAACACAAACACGCAGGTGCGAAAGATTGCTTGTCAAATGCAATGACACATATCCTCAAAATCCTATTATACTTCAATACATCAATCGTTTAAGTGATTACTTATTTACGCTTTCACGTTGGATTATGAAGGAAAAAAATGTTAATGAAAGATACTTTAATGCAAATTGATTGCATATAATTGATGTCGGGATATACTAAACAAAAAATATTTGCGTTTGCTAAGCAATGATTTTGAATTGTAGATAAAAAATAAAAATATTTGAAAGTATGTATTGGACATTAGAACTTGCATCACATTTGGAGGATGCGCCTTGGCCGGCAACAAAAGAAGAGTTGATAGATTACGCACAGCGTTCGGGCGCACCTATGGAGGTCGTTGAGAATTTATCGGAAATAGAAGACGAAGGTGATGTCTATGATTCGATAGAGGATATTTGGCCTGACTATCCGACAAAGGACGATTTCTTCTTTAACGACGAAGAGTATTAGAGATTTGTGAGGTAAAAAATTTACGTGAAGAATTTTCAGACGTTGGACGAAAATCTCGTTCAACGTCTTTTTTGAGTTGTTAAATGTTATTGTATTTTATTGGTATTTGTAATAGCTTTACTGATGTTTAATATTATTTTATTAGTGTTTAATATTATTTTACTGATGTTAAACACTGATTTTTTGTTTTCTCATAAAAATTTTTCGCTTTGTATAAATAAAAAATTTTCTTGTCTCGATATATTGAAAATCAAAGAAAATAAACTACTGATTGTTGAATAATCTTCTTGTGTGAAGCGATAAAAAATAATGTTATCGCTACCTATAATTCTTTTCATTGAAAATAATTTCAAGAAAACTATGTCAATCGGTTCGGATTATGAAAAAATGTTTTACTTTTGCAGCATTAACGAAAAGGAAAGTGCAGTGAATTTGCCGAATTGTGTTTTTGCTTATGTGTTTGATATTTCGGTAAGAATGCGCTTAGATGTTGATGATAATCCGTGAGTATAAACAACAGTATTTAGAGTTAAAAATATTATGAAAAAGTTTAGTGCCGGCACGCCTTCGTGGAAAAAAGCCCTTATTTTATGTGCGATTTTTGTTTTTATGAGCATCGTTTCGGTTCTTGTTGTTGCCGTGATGATGTTATTGGGGGTTAGTGCTTTGATTGGAGCGGCTTTTGGAACGATTGCTATGTTTGGCGTTACGGCTTGGCTGTATGTTCTTTTGTTTGAAGAAAAGAATTTTTTGAAAAACGTATTGGTCTCTAAGTTTTCATTTAAGTGGCTTTTGTCGGCAATATTGGTTTTGTTGTTTTCATTGCCGCTAATATCGACAATATCCGTTGAAACGCAAGATGAAGAGATGAAACTTATGGTAACGGATTTGACGGGCTGGGGATTAACAAAACTTATGTTTGTTATTGCATTGTTGCCTGCGTTGTGTGAAGAATTGTTTTTTAGAGGACTTTTGCAGAATTTGTTTATACGAAAGACTAAAAGCGTACTTGCTTCTCTGATTATTGTTTCTGCAATATTTTCGGCAGTACATGCAGATTTGCCGAACTTTATAGCTCGTTTTGTAATGGGATTATTACTTGGAATATTATATCAATACAGCGGAAAATTATGGACATCCATGGTGTTTCATTTTCTTAATAATGCCATTGCGGCAACGCTTCTTTGGTGCGAGGTTAAAGGCATTATGCTCGGGGATATTGAAGATTTTCCATTGTATATAGTAATCATTTCGGCGTTGTTTATAATTGTTTTTGTGGTGTTAAACGAAAAGAAAAACAAAAGAAGCATACGAAATAATTTTAAGGAATTAGAAAATTAAAGATAGGTTGTTTTATTCATAGAATTTAGAAAAAATATTTTGTAGAACTGATGTTACTTGACGGATTAAACGATATACAAAGGCAGGCGGCTGCACAGGAAAACGGACCTATATTGATAATTGCGGGAGCGGGCAGTGGCAAGACACGAACACTGACTTACAGAATAGCGCATCTGATAGAGACAGGCGTTTCACCTTATTCCATAATGGCTTTGACTTTTACCAATAAAGCGGCAAAGGAAATGCAGGAGAGAATTGCCGATTTGGTAGGTGTTAAGGCTAAATCCATTTTAATGGGTACATTCCACAGTATTTTTTCTCGAATATTAAGAATAGAGGGATATAGAATAGGTTATACAAGTAACTATACGATATACGATGATGATGATTCCAAAAAACTTATTGGTACAATCATCAAAGAGATGCAACTCAACGATAAGGATTATCGCAAAGATAGGATTCTTAGTAGAATATCCAAAGCCAAATGTGCTTTGTTTTCGCCGCAGGCATACGAGAAAAACGCATCCTATATATATGAAGACGAAGTGGGGCGAATACCTTTGACATATAAGATATATGCAATTTATCAGAGAAGACTTCGCCAAGCAATGGCAATGGACTTTGACGATATACTTTTTAATATGAATGTATTGTTAAGAGATTGCCCCGATGTTTTACAGAAATATCAGAGAAGATTTCAATATATCCTTGTCGATGAATATCAAGATACCAATTTTTCGCAATATCTTATCGTAAAGAAGTTGGCAGATTATTACAAAAATATATGTGTTGTCGGGGACGATGCTCAAAGTATTTATTCATTTAGAGGTGCTACAATTGAGAATATACTTACCTTTCAAAATAATTACCCTGATGCCAATGTCTATAAGTTGGAAGAAAATTATCGTTCCTCTGCAAATATTATCGGTGCGGCGAACAGCGTAATTGCATACAACGAAAATCAAATTCCCAAGACATTATTCACAAACAATCCCAAAGGCGATAAAATTCTTTACTCAATGCTGCCTTCGGATAGGGAAGAAGCACGATTTATTGCCCAAAGAATAGAATATTTTAAGTCCAAAGGTTCGGATTATAAGGATATGGCGATTTTGTATAGGACAAATTCGCAGTCTCGTGCCTTTGAAGATTGTTTGCGTTTGAAGAATATACCATATATAATATATGGAGGAACATCTTTTTACTCTCGCGAAGAAATCAAAAACTGCATCGCTTATTTGCGTTTGGTTGTTAATAACGATGATGATGAGGCTTTTGAAAGAATAATCAACTATCCTGCAAGAGGTATAGGCAAGACATCTTTGGATAGATTGAAGTTGGCAAGCAATGATTTGCATTGCTCTTTATTTAAGGCGGCGTTGCAAATCCAAACAGACAATCCGTACAAAATAACCCCGAAAGCCGTTACCTCATTAAACAATTTCTGTACGATGATTTTGGCGTTTTCAATGCGATTGCAGGAAGATGCTTACACATTGGGCAGTGATATATTGGCTCGTTCGGGTATTGTAAATGATTTACGGCTGTTAAGAGACGAAAGAGATAAAGACAGAATAGACAATATAGATGAGTTCATTTCTTCAATGCAATCTTTTGTTGAGACTGATGAAGAAAATCTTATTGATGCTTTGACGGGCGAAGAAATATCAATAAAAAACAAAACCTTAGATGTATTTTTGCAACAAATAACCCTAATGACTTCAACGGATACTGATGAGCAGGGTAGCGATGATGTGGTCAAGTTGATGACGGTTCATGCCTCAAAAGGTTTGGAGTTCGATGTTGTTTTTGTTGGTGGTATGGAGGAAAATTTATTTCCTTCTGCGACAAATTTTGCGTCTCCCGACAGCATAGAAGAGGAAAGAAGATTGTTTTATGTTGCGATAACGAGGGCAAAAAGACATCTTTTGCTGACTTCTGCCAATGTTCGTTTCAAAAATGGACAAACCCTTTTCGGAGAGACCAGTCGTTTTGTAAAGGAAATAGAATCCAAGTATATAGAGCAAGCAAACGCTATAACGGAAGTCGAAGACGATTATTCTTATTTTGGAAACGAAAGACCTTTGAGTGAAACCCTTAAACGCAAAAAGCCTATCTCTTCTTTGAGACATAATACCCTGACACAAAATCGTCCTGCGTTGAATATAAAGAAGAAACATTTCGACAGCGATTGGGTTCTTGCCGATATAGATGCTTTGCAAGAGGGTCAGATGGTAAGCCACACCAAATTCGGAGTAGGAGAGATAATAAGATTGTATGAAGAGGACGGCGATTTGCGAGCAAAAGTGAAATTCGAGGGTATTGCGGACGAAAAGACATTGATGCTCAAATTTGCAAAACTTATGGTTAAACGATAAAAACATATAACAAATTCTTTATTTATAGAAGAAAAAACGTGATATATAAATAAAAATATAGCAGGTTGTGAAGTCGAAAAATTAGTGTGAGTGATTAGTGAAATAGTGTGAGTAACTAATTTATTAGTCTCTCACACTGATAAAACGATAAGTGATAAAAATAAAACGATATTAAAAACAAAAGAAAAGAAACGAACCGATAGAGGTTTTTGATTAAGATAAAAAACAATAAATATGGAATATAACACACAGAGGGATAATCTTATCATACCCGAATATGGAAGAAATGTTCAGAAAATGGTGGAACATTGTTTAACTATTGAGGACAGGGAAAAGCGTAATGCTTATGCAAAATCCATTATCATTGCTATGGGCAACGTTAATCCTAATGGTAAAGATTCTCCTAATTATCAACATAAGTTGTGGGATCATTTGTTTATCATTTCCGATTATAAGTTGGATGTTGATTCTCCTTACTCCAAGCCAATCAGAGAAGAGAAAAATTTTAAGCCTCAATCGTTGCATTACAGTGATAACCGAATCCGTATGCGCACTTATGGCAAATTCAACGAGACTATGATAAAGAAACTTGCCGCTATGCCCGATACTGCGGAAAAGCAGATACTTATCGATAGGATTGCTCACGAATTGAAGAAGTCTCACTTGCAATGGAATATCAATACTTGCGATGATGACGTCATATTAAAACATTTGGATATTTTGTCTGAGGGTAAGTTGAAGGTATCAAAGGATTTTCAATTCAGGACGACCAAAGATATTTTGTATAAAAAGCCGAATAATCAGAACAATTCGTCCAAGAAAAAGACAAATAAAAACAATAACAACAAGAAAAAATGAGTTCTTTCCGAATAATAGGTGGCAGAAAACTCAAAGGAGAGATTGAAATTCAGGGTGCAAAGAATGAGGCTCTGCAAGTAATCTGTGCTGTGCTATTAACAAGCGAAAAGGTTACGATAAACAATGTTCCGAATATACGAGATGTAAATAATTTAATAGATTTGTTGGAACTTATCGGCTGCAAGGTTGAGCGTTTCGGTGGTGGAAGATTTTCTTTTCAAGCCGATAGCATTGATTTAGATGTAATCTATTCGGACAAGTATAAGAAAATGGCGACATCACTACGTGGCAGTGTGATGCTTGTAGGATCTTTGCTTGGCAGATTTCACAAGGCGGGTATCCCTATGCCCGGCGGAGACAAGATTGGTCGAAGACGTTTGGATACTCACTTCAAGGGTTTCTTGAATTTAGGTGCCAAATTCGAGTATGATGAGAAAAATCGTTTGTATTCAATCGATGCCGAAAATTTGACAGGAGCTTATATGCTTTTGGACGAAGCGAGTATAACGGGTACAGCCAACATCATTATGGCATCAGTCTTGGCACAAGGTGTAACTACCATATTCAACGCAGCGTGTGAGCCGTATATATTGCAATTATGTAATATGTTGAACTCTATGGGGGCTAAAATTCAAGGTGTTGGTAGCAATCTTCTGACTATTTACGGCGTTGAAAAACTTGGAGGTTGCGAGCATACTCTTTTGCCCGATATGATTGAGATAGGTTCTTTTATCGGTCTTGCTGCAATGACGCAAAGCGAGATACTTATGCGTAATGTTCATTATAAGGAATTGGGAATGATACCCGAAGTATTCTCACGTTTGGGTATTAAGATTGTACATGCGAATGATGATATTCTTGTTCCGGGACAAGAGATTTATGAAATAGAACGTTTTATTGACGGCTCGATGATGACTATTTCAGATGCACCTTGGCCGGGATTTACTCCCGATTTAATATCCATAGCATTGGTTGTTGCAACGCAGGCAAGAGGTTCGGTATTGATACATCAGAAAATGTTTGAGAGTCGTTTGTTTTTCGTGGATAAGTTAATAGATATGGGTGCTCAGATAATTCTTTGCGACCCTCACCGTGCCACAGTCATTGGCAACGAAAGAAAACACAAACTTCGAGGCATTCGTATGTCGTCCCCCGATATTCGTGCGGGTGTTGCCTTACTTATCGCCGCTATGAGTGCAGACGGAATAAGCGTTATTGACAATATTGAGCAGATAGATAGAGGTTACCAGCGTATTGACGAGCGTTTGAACGCTATTGGGGCGGATATTGAACGAATAAATTAGGATTTTTAGATTACAGATTATAAGAGATAAATAAACATAATTACTTGTTTGACCATGAATACAGAGGAATTGTTTGAATATTTTGAACCTGTCTCTCTTGAAGAGATAGAATTTACAAGGAACGAGGGTTTTGAGCGTTGGGGTGATAGACTTGTGATAAACGAAAAGAACGCTGAGCCAATAACTATTGACGACCAAGTCCGTATGGCTTATATTGGCGTTAAAGAAGACAGAGCATCGTCGGATAATCAAGGTTGTTGCTATAATCCTGACGCAGTTAGAAAGTATTTTTATTCACTTATGCCGCAAGAAGCCTATATCAAGATGATTGACCTCGGTAACTTGAAACTTGGCAACCAAGTCAGCGATACTTATTTCGCACTTGGCGAAGTTTGTGCTTTTTTGTTGCAACGCGGCATCATTCCCATTGTTGTCGGCGGTAGCAATGATATTGCGATAGGAATGTATAAGGGTTATGTGAATTTATCTCAAATAATCAACATCTTTTCTTTGGATTCAAAGTTTGATTTAATAAGCGATGACGACCCTACAACTGATGTTAATTTCTTACATGAAATACTTTGCAGCGAGCCGAATTATTTGTTTGATTATACACTTGCAGGCTATCAAACCTATTTTGTGGATTCCAAAGCTTTGGGCTTGTTAGATGATTTGCGTTTTGAACGTCTTAGACTTGGACAGATACATAATAATTTGGAGCGTTGCGAACCATTGGTGCGTGATGCGGATATGGTTATGGTGGATATGAGTTGCGTGAGGGCTTCCGATGCACCGAGCAGCATATCGCCACATGGCTTTTACGGAGAAGAACTCTGCAAACTCGTCAATTACGCAGGTATGAGCGACAAATTGACTTCTATCGGATTTTTCGGTAACAATGTTTTGAATGATTTTGCAGGCAGAACCTCTCAGATTATTGCTCACGCTATCTATTATTTCATTGACGGTGTCTTATGGAGAAAGAACGATTTTCCAAGAGAAAACGATGATAATTACTTAAAGTTCAGCGTCCTTTTGAATAATATGGAAAACGAAGTGGTTTTTTACAAATCCAAGAAGACCGACCGTTGGTGGATTCAAGTACCTTGCACCAATCTTGTTAAACAAAAATACATTCGTCATTATATTGTGCCTTGTCTTTACTCCGATTATGTTGCAGCGGGTAAGGGCGAGTTGCCCAACCGCTGGTTTATCGCTTACAATAAGTTAAACATTTGATGTTTGCTTGTGTTTTGTTTTTTGCAGAGAGATTTTGAAACATTTTATTGAAAAACCTTATTTACTATGTACAGCATACTAATTATAGACGATGAAAGGGCGATACGCCGAGCCTTGAAAGATATTTTGGAGTTGGAAGATTATACGGTTTTTGAGGCAACTGACGGACAAGATGCCTTGAATAAACTTGATAAGCAGATAGTTGATTTGATATTCTGCGATATAAAGATGCCGCAAATGGACGGTATAGAGTTTTTGAGTAAAAAGGCTGAATTGTCATCTGCACCTGTTATAATGATTTCGGGACATGGCACCATTGAGACGGCTGTTGAGTGTTTGAAAAAGGGTGCGGTAGATTATATTGAGAAGCCTTTGGACTTAAACAAGATATTGTCCGTAACCAAAGCCAGCATAAACAAAAATCCTAACCACATACCGCCACAGAGTCGTCCCCAACGAACGAAAAAATCTCTTACATCCGCATCTCAAACAACGATAATCGGACAGAGCGATGCCATAAAACAAATGATAGCGATGATAGATAAGGTTGCTCCGACCGATGCAAAGGTTTTGATAACGGGAGGTAACGGTACGGGTAAGGAACTTGTGGCAAAGATGCTGTTTGAAAAATCTTTGAGAAATAAGAATCCATTTGTAGAACTCAACTGCGCTGCAATTCCAAACGAGTTAATCGAAAGCGAACTATTCGGACACGAGAAAGGTTCTTTTACCACAGCAATTTCCAAACAAAAAGGTAAGTTTCAATTGGCTGATACGGGAACTTTGTTTTTGGACGAAATAGGGGATATGTCCTTGAATACGCAGAGTAAGGTCTTGCAGGCGATACAAGAGAAGAAGATTTTACCTGTTGGCAGCGAGAAAGAAATACAAGTTGATGTGAGGATTATCTCAGCCACTAATAAAAATTTGCGAGACGAGATAGCAAACAATCGTTTTCGTGAGGACTTGTATCATAGGATAAACGTTATTGAGATAAAAGTACCTGATTTGAATGATAGGCGAGAGGATATTCCGCTACTTATAGACTACTTTTTGGAACAAATTGCCGTAGAAAGTCATACCGATAAAATGACTATGGAAAAGTCTGCTATAAAGTTTTTGCAATCTTTCGATTACACGGGTAATATTCGTCAATTGAAAAATATCGTTGAACGCTTAACCATACTCTGCGATTCGACAATCACCCTATCCGATGTCCAACACTATCTATAATCTTTATTGATTATAAGTGTTGGCAAAAAATAGTATCATTAATTAAAAATTTAGTGTTAATGGTTCAAAAATTAGTGTTAAACACTAATTTTTTGATTGGATTTATCGTTTTTTGTTGTGAAATATGGGTAAAATTATATCGTAAAATGATGAGATTTTACTGTGTTTTACAAAAAAAGAATAATGAAACTGAAAAAGTGGGAAACGTATATAAAACAAAAAAGGTAAGCTACTTATATCGCACCGCTACAACCTTTTTACCCTTGCTTCGGTCAAGACCTGGGGGAGTTCAAAGGGAGCTGGTCGTACAAGACTTACCCGAATGCAAAAGTACAACAATTTTTTGAATTGACAATATTTTTTTAGTTTTTTTTACATAATACAGCTATATTTGCGTAATTTTGTAATCTAAATTCATAAGAGGTGGAATTGGAATTAAACGAAATATTAACCAAACAAAATTTTACTAAACAAGAACTCTTATATCTGCTTTCATTAGAGGGAGAGGATATGCAGAAATTGTTGGATAAGGCTTTGGAAGTCAAATTAAAATATTTGGATAACAATGTTCATTTGCGTGGTTTGATAGAGTATTCCAACAAATGTAGGAAAAATTGTTTGTATTGCGGATTAAGGAAAGATAATTTGGTTGTCAATCGTTATGAATTAAGCGAAGAAGAGGTTTTGGATTGTGCAAAAATTGCTATAAAACTGCATTATGGTTCTATTGCCTTGCAAAGTGGCGAAAGACAAGATGAAAATTTTATTGAAAAGATAGAATATTTAATTAAAAAGATTAAAGAGATTTCTGATAATAAACTTGGCATAACTCTTTCGCTTGGCGAGCAAAGTGAATACACATATAAGCGTTGGTTTTTGGCCGGGGCGCATAGGTATTTACTGAGAATAGAAACGACAAATGAGGAATTGTTTTACAAAATTCACCCGAGAAATTTGTCGCATTCGTTCCAAATAAGAAAAGATTGTATAGATGCATTGTTGAATATAGGTTATCAGACTGGGACGGGTGTGATGATTGGGTTGCCTTTTCAGACTGTGGAAGATTTAGCGGAAGATTTATTGTATTTCAAACGAAAAGAAATAGCAATGGTAGGTATGGGACCTTTCATACCTCACCCCGATACCCCGTTATATAAATTCAAAGACATTATTCCGCCAAACGAGAAACGAATGGCTATGACTATGAAGATGATTGCGGTTTTACGGTTGATGATGCCTGAAATAAATATGGTGAGTGCAACTGCCAATCAAACCATTGATGAGTTTGGAAGAGAAAAAGCCATCCTTAGCGGAGCGAATGTAATAATGCCTAATATTTCGCCGAAGCAAAGTAGAAAAGAATACTTGATTTATCCTGATAAAGATACTGTTAAAGATAGCGGCGAGTGGTGTAGCAACAGCCTTGATAAAAGAATGAGTAGCATTAACCACAGTGTGCTTTATGATGAGTGGGGAGATAGCCTGGCTTTCACTAAAAGGCAAATTAAACAATAATGTTACGGATTTATATTGAAAATTTTGTATCTTTGCACTTCAAATAAAAATCATTATGAGAAAAATTATTATCATCTTATCATTAGTCGTTTTGTTTTTTGGTTGTTCGACGACAAAAAACAGTACAGATATGGTAATATCAAGACAAGGCACAACAAAATATCATATTATTGTACCCAAGAAACCTTCCGAAAACGAGATGCTTGCTGCTCAACTTATGCAGGAGTCCATATACAAAATAAGTGGAGCAAAGGTCCCAATCGTGAATAAATGTAGAAAATCACACAAAGAAGAAATACATATCGGCAATACCGACTGCAATTGTGTTGTTTGCGATAAACCCAACACGATAAGTGTAGAAAGGAAAAAGAACTCACTTTACTTTAATTGTAAAGATGATGAATATACATTGTATTCGGTAATAGATTTCGTGGAAAATCATCTTGGAGTAAGGAAATATGCTTCGGATTGCGAGTATTATCCAACGGATTCCAATTTGACGCTGACGAATTTTTCATCATATACATACACAACGCCAAATTCTTTTAGAAATATTCACGGACAACTAAACAGAAGAGACATTGCATTGAAACATTGGTTGAAAGCACAAACTACCGAAGATATGTTCGCTAACGGTTATTTCGTGCATACAATCCTAAAACTTTGTTCTCCTCAAAAATATTTCGATACCAATCCCGAATATTTTGCGTTAGTCAATAACGACCGAAGCAGGGAACAGGTGTGTTGGACAAATGAACAGGTTTTCGATATTGTAAAAGAAAATCTTGCAACGGCAATGCTTATCCAACCCGATAAGCAAGTTTGGAGCGTTTCGCAAGAAGACAATGATGTGGTATGTCATTGCGAAAATTGTCAAAGACTTATCGATGAATACCATTCGGATGCCGCTCCTGTGATATATTTCGTTAATAAAATAGCAAAGGCTTTTCCCGATAAAACAATCTCTACTTTGGCTTATCGTTTCTCACGAAAATGTCCCGAAGGTATGACTGTTGAAAACAATGTCCAAATTATGCTTTGTTCCATTGAAGCAGACAGAAACAAGACGATAGAGGAGCAAGGCAAAAGCGAAGGCAGTTTTGCTTACGATATGACCCAATGGGGTAAGATTACAAAAAACATATTTCTTTGGGATTACGTGGTGGATTTTGATTATTATGTATCACCGTTTCCTAATCTTCATGTTTTGCAACCCAATATCCAATTTTTTGTTCGCAATAATGCTTTTCAGCACTTCCAACAAGGCAACCTTGATAACGGACATGAGTTTTCGGTGTTGAAGAATTATTTGATTAGTAAGTTGCTTTGGAATCCAAATATCAATGCAGACAGCATTATAAACGATTTTTGTATGAATTATTACGGCAACGAGGCAGGTAGTATCATTAAATCGTACATTGACGATATTGAACAAAAAGCCTATGACTTGAAAGGTAAAGTTGTTTTGGATATTTATGGCTCTCCTGTTAAATACAAAGACGATTTGTTTACAAAAGAAAATCTTTTGCGTTGGGAACATATGTTTAATATTGCCGAACACAAAGTCAGAGATGACAACACTTATTTGGCAAGGGTTCAAGTGGCTCGTATGCCGATAGATTTTGCTATTATGGAGATAGCAAAAACTGATATGTATGGACAAGACGGTTGGTTTGAGCAGATTAACGGCAATTGGCAGGTTAAAAAAAATATGCAGGATAAGTTGGAGAAGTTCTATAATACCTGCAAGTTTGCCGATGTTGCCGATTTGAGTGAAAAAGGCTTAACTCCCGATGCTTATTACAATGCAACAAAACGTATGATTAATAGTGATGTGGTTAATAACCTTGCTTTTCATAAGAATGTCAGTTCCGATATTGCTCCTTCCGAATCTTATTCCAATGGTAAGTTATCAACCTTGACCGACGGGGTTATCGGTTCTGATGATTATAAAATGCTTTGGATTGGTTGGTGGGGCTATGATTTTTCTATCTCTGTCGATTTGGAACAAGTGGTAAAACACAAAGAGATTTCCATTTCTTCTTTAAGCAAACCTGCTTCATGGATTTTGCATCCTATAAGTATAGAATGTTTGGTAAGCAAAGACAACAAAAAATTCACTTCTTTGGGAACGATAGAGGGCGACGGCTACAATAAAAACGCTCCGATGATAAAGGAATATAAATACGAGGCTGACGATGATTTCAGATATATAAAGTTTGTGGTTACAGGAACCAAAACATTGCCTTCTTGGCATTATTGTTATACCAAAAATTCTTGGGTATTCTTAGATGAAATCATTGTGAAGTAATTTTTGAAAAATAGTGTCAATAACTAATTTATTAATGTGAGTGATTACTTTGCTGGTGTGAGTGATTAAAAAAATAATGTGAGTGATTAAAAAAAACATTTATTGATATTGTAGGAAGTAAATAAGTAATGGAAGAAACAACACAACAAAACATAACGCAACAAACAAACGAAACGAAAACGCCTTTTCAATTTGCTTTTCGTTGGGGAAGTATAATCGGATTTATAACATTATTGTATTATCTGATAGGTTTCTATACTAAATTTGAAAGGTTTGCCTATTTTGCCGATATATATTTTTTGATAGAGATTGCTTTGATTGGAGTAATGATAACCAAGTACAGAAGAGAGAATAATGTTTTGACGTTGAAATTCTCTAAAATGATTAAAATATGTTTCTATGCTTCGATAATCATTGCAGCGTTTTATGCTTTGTATTTTGCTTTGAAGATAATAAAATTAGATCCTTTGTTCTTCCAAACCTATATGAGCGAAGTGTTCAAACTGATGCAAGAGAGTTTTCAGGTTGATTATTCTGCCAATATGACACCTCAGACATATTCTGTCTTCAAAGCGAGTTTTGTGTTTGCAACTTATTTGTCTTTTGTCTTTAATACTATGTTTTATTCCTTACTTCTTTGTGCTTTTATATCGTTTAATCAAAAACTTTATATACGAAAATGAGAAAATTAATAAGAAGATACGAGTCTGTTATGCACGGCAATTATCATAGAATGTCTTTGCGATATGGTCTTGTGATAGGAGCGATAATGATACTGTCGTTATTGCTTAGGTATTTGATGATATACAAACCATCTTCGCCAATGACCATTTGGGATAATATTGCGATGTTGGTACTTATGGCTTGCTGTGTATTCCATTATCGTTCGAGTTTGGAGAATAAGAAAATAACTTTCAAGGAGAGTTGGCTTGTGGGATTTTATTCAGGTTGCGTGGCAGCTGTGCTATTCGGCGTTTTTATGTATATATATGCCGCAAATATTGATAGTGAGATGAGTCTGCGTTGTGCTAACAATTTAAGAGAGATTGAGGAATATCAACAATACACACCCGAAGATTTTGCACAGATGACACGCCCGAGTGTTATAGCGTTTCAATCTGTTATTTACAATATAATAATGGCTATCTTGTGGGCTTTTGTAATTGGAATTTTGTTGAAAAACGAGGATTCCCAACCACGAATAAAAGAAAAACAATAAGCAAACGTTTTATTAGTGTTAATGATTGGAAAAATAATGTGAGAGATTAATTTGCTAATGTTTAACACTGATTTAACGAAAACACTGAAAAATCCAAGAAATTGGGATTTTGAAAAGTAGAGAAGAGAAATAAAAGAAAAAAACACATAATTGAATATGGATATATCTGTTATAGTGCCTTTGTTGAATGAAGTTGAGTCCGTAAGAGAACTAACCGATTGGATAAAGAAGGTTATGGACGAAAACAAATTTACTTATGAAATCATTATGGTTGATGACGGAAGCAAAGATGGTTCGTTTGATGAGATAGAACGTTTGATTGAGGCAAATCCTAATATAAAAGGAATAAAATTCAGACGAAACTACGGCAAGAGTGCTGCATTGAATGTAGGTTTTGAACATTGCAGTGGAGACGTTGTCATAACTATGGATGCGGATTTACAAGATTCTCCCGACGAAATACCTGAACTGTACAAGATGATTAAAGACGATGGTTTCGATTTGGTATCGGGTTGGAAGAAGATACGTTACGATAGCAAGTTAGCCAAAAACATTCCGAGTAAGTTATTTAACGCTACAACGAGAATGATGTCCGGCATAAAGTTACATGATTTCAATTGCGGGTTGAAAGCATATAAAAAAGACGTTGTTAAATCCATTGAAGTCTATGGCGAGATGCACCGTTATATTCCTGTTATTGCCAAATGGGCAGGTTTTTCCAATATTGGCGAAAAGGTTGTCAAGCACCGCAAACGCGCTCATGGTACATCGAAGTTCGGAATGAATAGATTTATCAATGGTTATTTGGACTTGATAAGTATTATGTTCGTTTCCAAGTTCTCAAAAAAACCTATGCACTTCTTCGGGGCTGTTGGTTCGATAATGTTTTTTATCGGTATTTTGGCTGCCATTGTTCTTGGAATACAAAAGATAATTGCTATATGTAACGGCATACCGATGAGAAGAATTGCCGATACAACGTATTTCTATATTTCTTTGGTGTCTATTGCGATAGGTGTTCAGTTGTTCCTTACGGGATTTTTGGCAGAACTAATCGGAAGAAATTCGCCTACAAGAAATTCATACGTTATAGAAAAGGAAAAGAATTTTTAAGCAAAAAAATTAACATGTGTTGATACCGCAAAATTTTGATGTGATACCACAAAATTAGTATTAAACATTAGAAAAATAATATTAAACATTAGCAAAATAGTGTTAAACATCAGTAAAACGATTACTTTAATTATTTTTGCGATTTAACGAAAAAGGTTTTTGCTATGAATATATAGTAAGAAAATTAAAAATCTAATGATTATGACAATACAGAAAATTATTGAGCAGTCCATACTTGTCAAACAAGATATACTTAAAAGTGAGGATTTTATTCAAAGGATAAACAAAAGTATTGAAGTGATAGTTGAGGCTTATAACAAGAAAGGCAAAGTATTATTTTGCGGCAATGGTGGTTCGGCAGCCGATGCACAGCATTTAGCAGCCGAATTGTCGGGACGTTTTTATTTCGACAGACCTCCACTATCTGCCGAAGCCTTGCATGTCAATACATCTTATTTGACAGCAGTTGCAAACGATTATTCATACGATAAGATTTTTGAGCGTATGGTTGAGGCGACGGGAAAGGCAGGCGATGTTTTGGTGGGTATATCCACTTCGGGCAATAGCGAGAATATTTGCAAGGCGATGCAAAAAGCAAAAGAATTGGGTATGATAAACATTGCTCTGACAGGTAAAAGCGGTGGTAAAATGAAAGACTTGGCTGATATTTTGCTTAATGTGCCTTCTTGTGACACGCCACGAATACAGGAATCGCATATTATGATTGGCCATATCATTTGTGAAAAAGTTGAACAAGCATTGTTTGGCAATGAAAACCGATAATATAACGATAAATGCTCAAACGTCTTTGTTCTTGGATAGAGACGGGGTTATCAATGTACGTAAGATTGGCGGATATATACTTTCTTACGAAGAATTTGAGTTTATCGGTGGCGTTAAAGAAGCATTGAGGATTTTTAATTCAGTGTTCGCTCATATCTTTGTTGTAACCAATCAACAAGGGATAGGTAAGGGATTGATGAGTGAAGAGGATTTTTCTCTTTTGAGTGAAAAGATGTTGCAGGAAATACACTCTGAGGATGGAAGAATAGATAAGATTTATCATTGTCCTGATTTGAAAACCGTGTCTTCACCGGACCGTAAGCCTAATGTAGGAATGGCTTTCAAGGCTGCAAAAGATTATCCCGAGATAGTATTTTCCAATAGCATAATGGTGGGAGATGCAATGGGTGATATGCTGTTTGGAAAACGTTGCGGTATGACTACCGTTTTTATTGATAACAAGACGGAAGAGGAAATTGATAGGGATTTGATAGATTATAGTTTTGATAGTCTGATTGACTTTGCGAATTTTTTGAAAGATAACAATAAATAATTTATATATATGAATAATATTTTGAAAACAGGTTTGGTTTTGGGAGTTGCATTATGCACTTCGATAGCAACAGTGAATGCACAAAACCAAACGGATAAAAACGGTAAGAAACAAGGCGAATGGATAAAGAAAGATAAGAATAATCGCATCGTTTATAAGGGGCAGTTCAAGGACGACTATCCTGTGGATACTTTTTATTATTATGACAGAAATGGTAAGATTGAACTGAAAAACTATTACACCGATAAAGGTCGTAAGGTTTATTCTCAATTTATTTATCCCAATGGCAGTGTAAAGGCAAAGGGCAATTACGTTGATAAGAATAAAGAAGGACTTTGGGAATATTACACCGAAAAGGGTAAGAAGATTAGCGAAGAAAATTATATCAACAATGTAAAAGACGGCATTGAGAAAAAATGGGAGACGAGCGGTAAAGATGTTATCGAAGCCACAACATACAAACATGGTGTTAAACAAGGCGAATATTTCTGCTCACTTTACGAGGAAGGGTATTACAAAACTTTTTATAATAACAATGTTTTGGACGGCGATTATATGGAATATTATTCCGACGGCACATTGAAAATCAAGGGTCGCTATGAAAAAGGTAACAAACAAGGCACTTGGGAAGTTTATGATATGCAAGGAACATGTGTCCAGAAGTTGTTTTATAAAGATGATAAGTTTTTGGGCGATGCCATTCGCTTTAACTTGCAACAAGGAGTGAAGGAGATTCCGCAAAAAGACATTTTATTGGTTCGTCAAGCGGGAAAACAAACTCAGATAGTGCTTTCTAATGGCGACAGATACAATGTCTTTAACAGTATAGGCGGAATAGTAAAATTATTGTCTGTTAATGATTTTGTGCGTATTAACGAGAAAAGCGAATTGTATTTGAACACATCTGTTATTGAAGGTTTTAATGAGGACGGAAGTGTAAAAACCAAGATAGATTTCGGTTATAAAATAATAGCAGATAAAGACGCCAAAGGCGTTATTGAATCCATGTTTAGAACCGACTTTGAAAAATAATAATTAGATAGTTTCCTAAACGATAACCGTATCGTCAATATTTCTTTATGTATTGGCGATACAGTTTTTTATTGTAATTTCGATTGTTTTATCAGTGGAAGATCGGTGGGGATTAATTAAAGAAGAATTGCATGAAATAACGTGAGTTTGACGAAATTAATTGAAAGATTATTAGAGTATTTAAAACTTATAACACCTTTTATATAGCCTATTTCTATGACATTTGTGTGATTAATATTTTTTATATTTTGTTCAAATGCTGCAAACACTTGAAGAATTATTCTAACATTTTTTATAAATATGTATAATTCATTTTATTTCCAATAATTAAATTCGTCGAACTCACATTAAATAATGTTATACTACCTTTGTGTGTTTTCATTATCGTTTGTTGGAGTTTTTTACGGTTGCAAAAGTACTAATTTTTATGATATACGCAGAAGTTTATGAAGAAAATCTACTTAATGTTTTTAACATTTGAAAAAAATAGATGATATTCTTATTTGTCTGTTTATCTGCTGAATTACATTCCGATTATGGTAAATTCAACTCTTCGGTTTTTGGCTCGGCCTTCTTCGGTTTTGTTGTCGGCAATAGGACGCTTGGAACCGTAACCGTTGTATTTCAATCGTTTTTTGTCTATACCTTGATTTATCAGGTAATCATAGACGGCTTTGGCGCGTGATTGAGACAATTTGGCGTTATAAGAATCTTTGCCCTTGTTATCGGTATGTCCCGATAACTCGATACGCATACTCGGTCTGTCTTTCAGAAGTTTGGTTAAATTCAATAATGCAACGTATGACTGCGGAAGCAAAACACTCTTATCAAAATCAAAGAAAATATCCTCCAACACCATAGTCTTTCCGATGGTATATTCGACAGTGTCCTGTTTAGCCACGACTTCCTGCTCGACAAAATCTTTTTTCTCATTGCAAGTAAGACAATACAACTCTACATCTTCAATATAATAATATGCACCCGGAAGAATGTTTGTGGTATTGCCCGGGTCGATGTGATTGCTCTGCTCCTCAGGGTAGAAATTGCCAATAGTCAGAAAGCGTTCGCCTCCTTTGGCGACGAATGTCCCTTCGATGCGCATCCACTGTTCGGTGTCGAATAAAGGATTGGAAAAATCATTGACCACTTGCGGTTTGTAGAATGTGGATACGTTTTGACGTATGCCAGATGCAAGTACTTTTGTCTCGGTGTTTATAAGCATTTGACGTGTTGTGTCCTCAATGCGGTAAGATGTAAAAAGACCGCCTATCGTTGCCACAGCCCCTTTGGAGTATTCGCTTAAAGAGACATAGAAAGACAGTTTGTAAGTCTCGCCTTTCTTTAACGATTCTTTAAGTTCCGTTTGTATATATTCCCTGTAATCCGTCAAAGAACAATAAATTCCGACCATTGAGCCACCGGTTCGCGGCATCTGTATGCCGAGTTTGTTTTTGGGAACTTTGCATTGTTTTCCGCCGCAGTTGTTGTAGTAATCCGAAGAGCCATGAGACGGTTGCCACCACGCATCCACTTCATCCATTATGCCGTAGGGTTCTATCTTTTGCGGACAGGCGGAGTGTTGCTCAAAAGAAGGATTGAAAATTAAGTTGCTGTCGTTGTCAAAACTTATGTTTTGCGAAAACAAATCTGCAAAAGCAATTGACAAAAAGAGTATTAAACAATATGTTTTCAGATTAAAATGTGTCATAATTGCGATAAATCTATTTGTTGTGAAGATATGTTGTACCAATGTACGTTAGGCGTTTTTCTAAACCAAGTTATTTGTCTTTTGGCGTATTGACGAGTGTGGATTTTTATTAATTCCACAGCCTCGCTTAGGGTTGTTTTGCCGTCAAAGAAGTCAAACAATTCCCTGTATCCGACAGTGGATAAAGCATTAAGCGATTGGAATTTGACAAGACTGCGAGCTTCATCGACCAATCCTTTATCTATCATTATATCCACGCGAGTGTTTATTCTTTGGATAAGTTCCTCTCGCTTGCGTTCCAATCCTATTATTTTAATATCGAAATCACGTTGCACCGCTGTATTTGTGCGAAAATCGGAGAACGGTTTCCCTGTCAGGCGTATTACTTCCAAAGCACGAAGTACTCGCCTTGGATTTTGGGTATCCACAACGGAAAAATATTTCTCGTCTTTGGCTTTAAGTTCGTTCAACAAAACGTTTAAGCCGTTGGTACGGAGTTCTTCTTGAAGTCGATTGCGGATTTCGGGCGGGGTATCGGGAATATCGTCTATGCCATTGACAACAGCATTGACATACATTCCGCTGCCACCACAGAGAACTACATTGTCGTATTTACTAAAAAGATTGTTAATAACCGTCAAGGCTTCTTTTTCATAGCGTGCAACATTGTAGTTTTCTTCAACAGACCAAGTGGCGATAAGGTGATGCTTTATTGCTTGCAATTCAAAATCTTCGGGACGGGCGACACCTATATTCATTTCCTTGAAAATCTGACGCGAATCGGCTGAAACTATCTCGGTTTTCAGATGCCGTGCCAACTCAATGGCAAAAGAAGTCTTGCCACAAGCGGTAGGTCCGATTACTATGTATAACTTTTTTCGCATTATCAAAGATTTTCAAATTTTTATCACTATCACTTTTATTAATCACTCACACCGTTTTACCGGTGTTTAATATTATTTTACCGGTGTTTAACACTAATTTATTAATGTTTAATACTAATTTGCTAATGTTAAACATTATTTTATCGGTGTCAAATATCATTTATTTGTTTTTTGCAATTAAACCAATAGCCTGTGCTTCCTTGTCAAGCAATTGCAGTGCGGCGTCTTTGTTGTTAGGTATCACACCGTCCAAAATGGAGTCTTTTATCTTGTCTTTCAATATTCCAACGGTTTTGCAAGGTTCCAAACCGTAAATCTCCATTATTTCTTCACCGCTTACAGGCACTTTGAAATTACGGATACGGTCTTTTTCCTCAATCTCCACCATTTTATGTTCGACAAGGTGTAGGTTTTCGATGTATTTTGCTTTCTTAAACATATTTTTCGATGTTATGTCGCTATGACAAAGCAACATCAAATCCTCTATATTATTGCCAGCCTCAAACAATAGTCTGCGTACTGCCGAATCCGTTACTTCGTCTTCAACAAGTGAAATAGGACGCAAATGCAGTTGTATCAGTTTTTGTACATAACGCATAGGCTCATTCATCGGCAGTTTCATCTTACGGAAAATCTTTTCTGCCATTCTCGCACCTTTGACTTCGTGTCCGTGAAATGAAAATCCTACTTTGCCGTCAAACCTTTTGCATACAGGTTTTGCTATATCGTGCAGAAGTGCAGCCCAACGCAACCAAAGGTATGATGAACTTTTGCTGACATTATCCAACACTTCCATAGTATGTTTGAAATTGTCTTTATGTGAGCGTTCTCCCACACTTTCAACGCCTTTCAACGCGACCAATTCGGGAAAGATTATCGCCAACAGCCCACATCTGTCCAAAAGTTTCCACCCCATAGACGGGATTTTTGAAAGCATTATTTTGTTTAGTTCCTCCGTTATTCTTTCCTGTGAAATTATTTTTATGCGGTCTTTGTTTCTTTCAATGGCATCAAAAGTTTCCGGCATTATTGAAAAGTCCAACTGAGTTGCGAACCTTATACAGCGCATCATTCTCAAAGGATCGTCCGAAAAAGTAATATCGGGGTCTAACGGAGTGCGAATAATATGTCGTTTTATGTCCAACAACCCGTCGAAAGGGTCGGTTAATTCTCCGAAAGTCTCACCATTCAACGATATTGCCATTGCATTTATGGTAAAATCTCTGCGATTTTGGTCGTCTTCCAACGTACCGTTTTCGACAATTGGTTTGCGGCTGTTTTGTCTATAAGATTCTTTTCTTGCCCCTACGAATTCGATTTGCCAATCCTTGTTATCAAAAGTATAATGTATCATCGCCGTTCCGAAATTCTTGAAAACGGATACTTTTGTCTTGTGCGGAATTATTTTGGCAACGGCTTTTGTCAGTTCGATGCCACTGCCTATGGTAACAATATCAATATCGGTACTCGGGCGGTGCATAATCAAATCTCTGACATAGCCACCCACAATATAGGTTTCCAAATTCATAGAATCGGCAACATTACCTATAAGTTTGAATATATCAATATCTATTTTATCTTTCAAATTCATATCTTTCCCCAGTATTTTCTTAAAAACCATTCGCCACCTAAAAACAATATTATCAAGCACCAATACCACCAAAGCGATATAAACTTTTTGTTTTGCATATTTACGTGAATTATCGGCTTGATATTATCGTTTTGTTTTATTATCTCTTCCAATTGTTTGACTTTTTCGCTTGGTATCATCTTAGCATTGGTTTTTGAAGACAATGTATAAAGTGCGGAATGGTCGGCAACAAGATTTGAAAGTTCCATATTGTTTGCCGAAACCGCAAATCTGCCGTTTTGTTTGTACTCTTTATTATTGTATGATGTCTTTGCACTAAAAGTATATTCGCCGACAGGCAAAGAACCCAAGTTAAGATAATAGGCATTTTTGTTTTTGCCAAAAGTATATGAGGCATCGGTGTTTTGAGAATGGATATTGAGAGTTATTTCGGGCGTATTGATTAATTCAAAACTCTCATTATAAAACTGAGCAGTGAAAACAACACTTTCTTTTTGCAGATAAACGTTTTTATGTTCGATGCGAAAACGATTTTTGTCTGTTTTGTTGGAAACAAGTTGTGCTGTCTTGGTTATTATTTCATCAATCTGAGAAGAAGTGTTTGATAAAAGATAATTTTGCAGTCTCCATTTCCAAATGTTTTCTCCCATTATAAAGGCTTTCTTTGAAACTCCTTCGTTGTTGAAAGCAATAAGAGGGTAGGTTGTAGCAATTGAGCCAATCTTTTGAAATAACAGCGTTTGGATATTTGCATTGGTCTTGTATTTTGCAGTCAGGCAAACCAATGGTGGCATATTCTTCAAAATATCGGTTATATCTTCCGTTACGTTGAATAAAGAAAACGCAGGATTGTATGCAGCCAAAACATTGTTGGTCGAAGACGATAAAGCATTGACTGTTATACCAGTATTCAAAGCATTGAACAATTTGATATTTGTTGATTGTCCTAAGATAAACAATAAACTTACGCTCTTGTCTTGTAAAGATTTTATGGTGTTGAACGAAGAAGAATTGTCGGGTAGGGAATGTAAAACAACCAAATCATAATCGGCAGGATTTTTTGCATTATTGCCATTAATGGACACATCTACCGAATAATTTTGGTTGGAGTTTAACGCCGTTTTTATTGCAGAAATATCGGGGTGTGGAGCATTTGCCAAAATCAATACTTTTTTCTTTGCGTCCAATACTTCAATGAAAATATCTTCTTTATTGTTTATCTTGTTTTGTTCGCCATTGACTTCTTGGACATAAAAACTTATTTTTTCTATACCTGCTTTCTTACTTGCGGTCTTTAATTCGGCGGTAATAGAATAGTCATTGTTGTCGATAGCGAAAGATTTTATCGGAGTGGTCTTGCCGTCTTTGACCATAAACAGTGAAGAGCGTTCGTTAATTGCTCTATCGGCTTTAATGGTTACTTCAATCGGGTAATCGGTATCGATGAACGCTATTTTGTTATATTGAATATCCGAAATGGATATATCTTTTCTAATCGTTGTATCGCCCATTGCAACGGTGTATATAGGACACGAAAATTTGTCGGAATAATTCAAAAAATTATTGCCTTGATTGGCTATGCCGTCAGTGGCAAGTACTATGGCAGAAAGGTTTTCCGAAGAAAAATTCTCGCTAATAAATTCCATAGACTTTGAAATATCGGTTGCAAAATCATTGAATTTTACGCTGTCTTGCCATTTTGCGTCATCGCTTAGTTGTTTGGTGTCGCTACCGAATGTTAATTTGACAACGTTATAATCTTTTGAGAGATTTTTTGAAAGTTTCTGTAAGTCGTCAAGATATTCGGTTTTGTAGGTTTGAGAAGATTTCGTTGCCGATAGTGAAGAAGAATTATCTTGAAGCAAAATTATGGTAGGCTTTTCTATCGTCTTTGTTTTTGTACGTTTAACCGGTGAAATCAATAGGAACAAAATTAAAAAGATACCCACTGAACGCAAAGCGAAAAGAATATTTCTTTGTCTGTCGGAGTATGACTGCGATTTGTTTTTGCCCTTAAAGAAATACACAAACCAACCAAACCCGACAGATACCACCAAAAGCAATGGTAAAAGCCACAAAGAATATTCTGTAAACATTAACTAAAATTCCTTTCCTTTTTAATAAGTTCGTAAGCAGCGTTGATTTTTTGAAATTTGATGTTCGCCTGTTTTTGAATGTCCTCTCCCAAAGAAGCAACCTTATCGGGGTGATATTTTACAACCAATTTACGATAAGATTTCTTGATTTCGTCGTTTGTTGTATTCTTATCCACTTGCAGAATAGTGTAAGCGTTGTCCAAATCATAGGAAGAAGTTTGATTTTCGGTGTTGGAATAATTACTGTTAAAGTACATAGCCTGAATAGTACCGAAGTCCCAAGCCGATATATGCAAAAGCGAAGCGATATTGTGGATTACATTAAGTTCAGGTTTGGAAATTTGAGCGTCAATAGACGAAATCTGAAACAAGAAATGCAGAAGTTCAAGTTTTTGTGAGTAGTTAAGATAGAAATTAATGTTGTTGCAAGTTGCACGTAAGTCAAGAGAATCGTCTTTCAACAAATCCCTTAAATCCAACATCTTTCTGTTGGATTCTTCAATGCCGAAATTTTTGGTAAGAAAGTCTCTGACAAAATTAACTTCCATTTTGGTAACTCTGCCATCGGCTTTCATAACAAAAGCGAATAAAGTCAAAAGATTGTCTATGAAATATGTTCTCTTTTTGGCATTTGTCTGAGTGCTTGTTGCATTAGCAGAGTCGATAAACATACCGATAACAAAGCCCAATATAAGACCGAACAGTCTAAATCCCGAAAAAATAAAGCCTAAGAATGCTCCTGTAAATTTCCAATTACCCCTCATATAATTGATAATATATTTTCTCGCTGCAAAGGTACTAATTTTTTATAAAAGATGATAAGTTATCGTTGCGAAAAGTGAAATACGTATGTTTTCAATTGCTATGATTTTATGTTTTGCTTAAAAGAATTTTTCAGTACGAGTAAAGAAAAAAATAGTGTTAAACATCCGTCGGCTGATGTTTAACACTATTTTGCTGATGTTTAACACTAATTTTATGAAAAGTATTAAAAAATTATTTTGCTATGTTTTCTCTTAAATTGACCGTGTTTTGGAAATAGTTTTGTTCAAGTTATTGTCCTTTTAAGCACTTTTTGTTGCCGTTGGATATGCGGGAAGTTATAGTAACTCCGAAGAAATTGTACCAATCATCGGTTGTGGGATTGCCACGCATCTCGCCTTCTTTGTGATAAATGTTTTCTTTGCCCTCCAATTCGTGGGTACGGTCAGCAACATTGGCAGCGTTTTCATTTACATTGTTAATCATTTGACGGCGTCCGACATACTGCGAACTAATATCGTCGATGTAATCGGTAAAAGTCTTTCTAAATCCCCATTCAATACCTATGCAAACATATTTGTTTAACGAGAATTTTGCTCCTAATCCAAAAGGAATACTGACTTGCCACAAAGAATAATTGCCTTTATCATTGTAAAAAGTTTGTCCTTCGGTGTGCATATCATGAAGTTTTATTGTCAGCATTTCGTTGCTATTGTAGTCCTTGATTGTAGTCTTCGGATTGAAATGGAATAATCCTATTCCGGCAAATATATATGGGGTAATTCTGTGATGTAACGAACCTGTTCGGTAATCCAAGAAATTAAACTCGACTGTTGAAGAAAATTCTTGGATATTGGAATAAAAACTTAGGTTTCTATCATTGTCAAAATTCTTGTCATCTCCGCTTATTTTGGAAAACATTAAACCAAATCTTATTGACCACCTTGGATTGTAGTTATATCGTGCGACCAATCCGCCTAAGAAGTGTGAGTTGTAAAAATCAAAAGAACTTTCAAATTGATTCCACTCCTTTGCATCATTACCTTTATAAAACATACTGTTTATATCTCCCACGTAATTGCTTGCACCCAGCATTCCACCAAATTCCCAAAAACGTCTTTGGGCGTGAGAAGAAAAAACAGCGATAAGAGTAAATAGTATAATAAAAATTCGTTTTGTCATAACCTTATTACGTTTGAAACACTTGTTTTATTGTCCGAATTTGTCAAAATCCATTACGTCCAAATCTTTTATTTCACTTTGGTCTATAACAAAACGCACCAATGTCCCGACTTGATGAAAACCTTGCCTGCCGCAAGCACCGGGATTGATTAAAAGAAAATTGTAATCCTTGTCGTACATAACTCTTAAAATATGACTATGCCCGCAAACGAAGATATTAGGTTTCTCTTCTTTGAATATAGGTACAATACTTTTTTCGTAATGCTTCGGGTAACCGCCGATATGAGTCATAAGGATTTTGACTTGTTCTATATCTATTTTCAATAATCCTTTTATTTCGTTGTCCATATATTTGGAATCGCAATTACCATAAACGGCAACGGTACGTTTGAAATTTCTAAGTTCTTGTATAACCTCAATGCTGCCAATATCTCCTGCGTGCAGGATAACATCAACGTCTTTGAAAAAAGAATATATCTGTTTTGGCACTATACCGTGCGAATCGCTCATTACACCAACCTTAGTCATTCTTTGTGGCGGCTTTTATTATGTAATGGAATTGTTCGTTGTTTTGCATAACACCATGAAAGTTTTCTGCACCCGGACCTTCGGCGTATATGATAATAGGAGCAGCGGTATGGCCTGTCGTACTCCAAGCACAAGTATCCATATCTTTTCCGGTGGCAGGCAGTGTCAATCCACCTGTTTCGTGGTCGGCAGTTACAACGACAAGAGTGTTTTTGTCTTTTCTTGCAAAATCAAGAGCAATTCTCACACACTCGTCAAAGTCATTTACTTCTTCAATCATATCGGAAAATTTATTGTCATGTGCTTTCATATCGATTTGAGAACCTTCCAACATGATAAAGAAACCATCCTTATTGTTTTGGAATTTATCTATCGTTGTTTTCAAACAAGTCGGCATAATGGTTTGACGTTCTTTTGCTTTTGGTAGATGACCAGGTGCAAAGAATCCTGCAATACGATTTGTTTTTGCATTCAAGACTTCTTTTTCGTTATAAACTATTTCGTAGCCTTTACTTTGCAATTCCTTGATAAGGTTTCTTTTGTCTTTGCGGTTATCAAAGTTGTCTTTGCCACCACCCAAGAAAATATCACATTTACCATTCAAGTAAAACGTTGCAATATCTTCATACAAATCTCTGTTTTTTACATGAGCGACAAATGAAGCGGGAGTTGCGTGATTAAGATTGCACGAAACAATAATACCTGTTTTTTTGCCCATATCCTTAAATAGTTCAAGCATCGAAGGTATCGGCATAGTGTCTTTATCAACGCCTATTGCGGAGTAGTATGTCTTTTGACCGCAGGCTATCGCCGTTCCACCGGCACCTGAATCCGTAACACGTTTATCGCTGCAATTGGTTATGGATAAAGCAGTGTGTGGCATGGAATATATATTAAGGTTTCTGTCGTTTGCTTCGTAAGCCGAATACAATTGCGTCAGACCTGTGCCGTCGCCGATAAGTAAAATAATGTTCTTTGCTTGTTGTGCGTTAAGACTTGTAATTGTAAGTAATGCAATTGCAAGAATTAGTTTTCTTAAATTTTTCATTGTTTTATATGTATTTGAAATGCAAAATTAGTACGAAAATTTAACTTTTTATACTTTTGGGAGTGTAAATTTACGTACCTTTGCAAAAATTTGTGGAAAAACTGCGATGAAACAATATATTTTGGCTATCGAATCATCATGCGATGATACTTCTGCTGCCGTCTTAGACGAGGATTTTGTTTGTTTAAGCAATGTTACGGCATCTCAAAATGTACATAAACAATACGGGGGAGTGGTTCCTGAATTGGCTTCAAGGGCTCATCAACAAAATATTGTGCCTGTTGTCGATGTGGCGCTGAAAAATGCAAACATAACAAAGAACGAACTATCGGCTATTGCCTTTACACGTGGGCCGGGATTGTTGGGTAGTTTGCTTGTCGGAGTTAGTTTCGCCAAGAGTTTGGCTCTTAGTTTGAATATTCCGATAATTGATGTCAATCATTTGGAAGCACATGTGTTGGCACATTTTGTTAAAGACGATATATCGCAAGCAGTTCCCGATTTTCCATATCTTTGTCTTTTGGTTTCGGGTGGTAATACCCAGATAATCCAAGTTAATTCCTTTAACGATATGCAAGTTCTTGGCAAAACCATTGACGATGCGGCGGGAGAGACCATTGATAAGGCTGCCAAAATACTTGACCTCGGTTATCCGGGAGGTCCAATCATCGACCGTTTGGCAAAAGAAGGAAAACCTACTCTTGAATTTGCAAAGGCTCATATACCCGATTACGATTATAGTTTCTCCGGTCTTAAAACAAGCATATTATATACGTTGAGGGATAAATTGAAAGAAAATTCTTCTTACATTAAAGACAATATGAACGACATTGCCGCTTCGGTTCAAAAGGCTGTTGTGGATTCTCTTTTGGATAAATACGAAAAGGCTTTGAAGAAAACGAAACTTAACATCATTGCAATAGCAGGAGGGGTGTCGGCAAACAGTCTTTTGAGGGAAAGATTTGTTGCACTTGGCAAGAAATATAATTGCAAAGTCTTTATTCCTAAATTCACATACACCACCGACAACGCTGCTATGGTTGCTTCGGCAGGTATGTTCAAATTGAAAAACAACGATTTCGCAACATTGGATTTACCGGCTTATGCAAGATAAAAATAAACGCATAGTCCTGACCGGCTTTATGTATTGTGGTAAAAGCACTGTCGGAAGAAAACTTGCAAGGATATTGGATTACGATTTTATTGACCTTGATACCGAAATAGAAAATAAGTATCATTATACCGTTGTCGATATTTTCAAAACTTTTGGCGAAAACGTGTTCAGGAATATGGAACAACAGATGTTGGATTGTGTTTTGCAAAAAGACAATGTGGTTATCGCTTGTGGTGGAGGCACTCCTTGTTTTTTCGACAATATGAAAAAAATCAAAGACAACTCCGTTTCCATATATTTATCGTTAAATCCTGCAAGTATTTATTCACGTTATGCCAATTCCAAGCGTAGTCGTCCTCTTTTGGAGGGCAAAAGCGATGAGGAAATAAAGCAATATATTACCGAAAAGTTAAAAGAGCGTGAGGTTTTCTATAATCAATCCGATATAATCATTACTTCTCTTTCCGTTTCTCCCGATGAAATAGCACAAAAGATTAAAAATTTTATCCCATAGAGTTTTCAATATTTATCATATTGCAAAGGTTTTTGCAGTCAGTGATAACAAAAAAATAATGTTAAACACTAATTTACCAATGTTTAATATTATTTTACTGATGTTAAACACTAATTTGCTGATATTACATACCAATATATCGATGTGAAATATCAATCTGATTTTATTATATTCCTTTCTAACGTTTGTTTTATTGGATGAAAACAAATTGGATAAGATTAGCACCCATTTGCAGTGCCTTCAAATGGCGTTCCTCAGTGTCGTTATGCACAGAGGTGTCCTCCCAGCCATCGCCCAAATCCGTTTCGTAAGAATAAAAACATATCAAACGACCTTCCCAAAACAAACCAAAACCTTGCGGATTTTTGTTGTCGTGTTCGTGAATTTTTGGCAGCCCATTAGGAAAATCAAACTTTTGATGATATATCGGGTGAGAGAATGGTATTTCCACAAAATCCAATTCAGGAAAGACTTTTTTCATTTCTCGTCTTATGAATTTATCCAACCCATAATTGTCATCGATATGTAGAAAACCGCCACCCAAAAGATATGTGCGAAGATTTTTTGCTTCGCTCTCGGAAAAGACAACATTGCCGTGTCCGGTCAGATGTACAAAAGGGTAGAGGAATAATTCACTTGAACCGACTTCAACGGTTGCGTAGTTTTCGGATAGGTTGGTTTTTAATTCCTTATTGCAAAAACTTATTAAGTTTGTTAATGATGTTGGGTTGGCGTACCAATCACCGCCGCCATTATATTTAAGCAATGCAATGGTGGAAGTTTGTGCAAAAACTGATGTTAATAACGAGGTTGCTATTATTAAAAATGCGGAAATTCTTTTCATTGATTAAGAAAATGTATAGTGCTTACAGCGTAAAGACCTGCCGTTTCTGTTCTAAGACGTTGTTCTCCCAAAGTGATAAGTTTGCAACCTTTTTGTTTTGCTTGCGTAATTTCGGTTGGAGAAAAGTCGCCTTCGGAACCGATGAATATAACAACATCTTCGTTTGGCTTATAATCGTTTTTTATTAAGATTTTCTCTTCGTCGCTGCAACAACAAAGGTATTTTTTCTCGTCTTTAAGGTTGTTTAACAAGGTGGAGAATTTGGTCAAATCATTCAACTTCGGCTTGAAACATTTTATAGATTGCTTCATTGCAGACACTATTATTTTATCCAAGCGTTCTATATTGATGTTTTTTCTTTCGCTGTGTTCGGTTAATAATGGTGTTATTTCGTCAATGCCAATCTCAACAATTTTTTCCAACAACCATTCGATGCGGTTGATATTTTTTGTCGGGGCTATGGCAAGATGTATTTTGAAATCACGTTTTTGGTAGTTTTCTTCAATATCCGTGATTTTGACAGTGCATCTTTTCGGAGTGGATTCCAATATGACAGACGTAAAAAGATTTCCCTTGCCGTCGGTAAGGGAAATCTTTTCACCTTCTTGAAGTCTCAAAACCTTTGAAATATGTGCCGACTCTTCTTTGTCAAGCGTTATTATATCTTCTTTGTTGTATTGAGGAATAAAAAATAACTGCATATTTCTTTATAGAGAATAAACAATTCCGATTGAGAAGAACGGATTAAGCATTGAAGGAGAATCTTCGTTGTGGTATCGGTCTATATAGTCGGAATCTATATGGTAGCCCTTAAATTCATCAGAGTATTTGCCTTGATATTCAACGCCGGCTTTAACTCTTAAACTCCAATCTTGGGAAAGTTCATACGTATAACCAATCATACCTCTGAATGTTAGTAAGATATGATTCAATGCAACGTTGTTTGCATCTTTTTGAATGGAAATCATATCTACTTCCTTGTTATGAGTAAGTTTGTAAGCGTCTTCAAAGTCTTTTGTATTGATTGTATCAATCATTTCAAGGGAAGCATCTCTTTGTCCAAGCATAAGGTTGATACCTGCACTTACGCCTATAAACAGATTACTTCTTTTGAAGTTCCAATAAACGTTTGCATCAAGCATAATGGGAATTTCGGTATATGATTTATAGTGGTCCCAAACCTGATCCAAGTTATGACCATAAACAGGAGTGCTGATACTTTTTCCGAAATAGCGGCTAACACCTATATGACCACCTAAGCCAAAAGATATTTTGTTGTGAATGATACTTGGACGCATCTTATATTCGTAGCCAAGGTTAAAGCCACCTGCCCAAGGCGTTGTATTCTTGAATGCTTCTGTTATTATAGGAAGTGCTTCGATGTTTAGACTTAGTAAATTTTCAGATACATCTCTGTTCCAAATACCTTTTCTCCAATCCCCCGATGCAAGAGAAGTTAAACTTGCAGATAGCGCAACGCACGAAACCATTGCCATAAAAAATATCTTTTTCATCGTGTCTGTGATATTACGTTTTTATACTATTTTTCAGACTTCAAAATTACAAATAATTATTGTATCGGCAAATTATTTTATAAAAAAACTTAATAAAAAGACAAAAAAAACATAATTTTGTAACTCAAAAAATTGTTTTGTTAAATCCAAAAATACTAATAATACAATGTTGAAAATCCTCCATACCTCAGACTGGCATTTGGGTAATGTGCTTTATGGTTATGATAGAATAGAAAGCGAAAAGAATTTCTTAAAACAATTGGCGGATATTGTCTTTGAACATAAACCCGACTGTATGATTTTGAGCGGCGATGTTTATAATTTATCTTCGCCCTCTTCAACGATACAAAAGGTTTATACCGATGCTATGCTTACCATTCATCAATCTTGTCCCAATATGGTTATAGTTGTAACGGCGGGTAATCACGATTCTCCGAGCAAATTGGAGATAAGCAGCAGTCTTTGGTCATGTTTTAATGTCTTTGTTGTGGGAAATATCGAAAAGCAAAACGAAAACGTAGATTATTCAAAACATATTATTGAGATAAAAAACGGTAACGAACTCAAAGGCTATGTTGCGGCAGTCCCTCATTTTTATTCGCGTTATGCCGATAATATGTTTGAAGGCTTGGAAGGTTATATCAAACAAATAAATCGAAACAATTTACCCGTAATTCTTTCCTGTCATTTGGCTGTTACCAACAGCGAGTTAAGAAGTAAAAGCGTTCATGTGCAAGATATGGAGTTTTATCCGTTGGAAAAATTGGGCGAAACTTATTCGTACATTGCGTTGGGGCATATTCATTTTCCGCAGACCTTGAAAAATTCCAACAACAAGGCCAGATATTGCGGCTCGCCCATCAGTGTTTCTTTTAATGAAGATTATCCGCATAGCGTTTCGTTGGTAGAGATAGACGAAGAGCGAACAAAAATCACTCCTATTGAAATAAAAGACTATATGCCGCTTAAAACCGTACCCAAACAAAGTATTCCTTTTGATGATGTCTTTAACTACGTAAATAATCATAAAGATGAGTTGAAGGATTGCTTTATTCGTTTTAATGTTAAGGTTAAAGATTATCTTCCCGTCAATAGCAAAGAACAGGCAATAGAGTTATGTAATAGCGTAGGAGCGTATTTCTGTACTTTTAATATCGAAAGAGAGCAGCAAAACAATACTTCAAAGGAAAAGGAAATAATAACCGTTGAGGAATTAAAGCAAATGGCACCTGTTGATATAGCAACGGATTATATGGAAAAGAAAGGAGTGGTTTTGTGCGATGAGTTCAAGCAGATGATTGATTATGCAATGAATTATCAGGTAACGGAGGATTGAAGATGATATTGAAAACATTAACAATACATAATATAGCATCGATAGAATATGCTAAGATTGATTTTCAGAGTGAAGTTTTGAAAAGCGAACCATTATTCCTTATAACTGGGGATACAGGCAGTGGCAAAACAACTATATTGGACGCAATATGTTTGGCTTTGTACAAGACAACTCCACGAATGAGTGCCAATATACAAGGGAATATTACAGGTTTTACAACACTTAAAAACTCCGACAATAATACCCAAACCATATCTGCAAATGATGCAAGATTGTTATTAAGGCGAAATTCAACCGATGGTTATAGCGAATTGGAGTTTGTTGATAGCCAAAACAAAGAATATGTCGCCAAATGGGAAGTAAGAAAAGCCCATAACAGGAATGACGGCAAAATTCAAAAAATTGAATGGGAACTCTCTTGCAAAACCGATAACACGTATTTCAAGAAAGATAACGAAATAAAGGAAGAAATATCCAAATGTGTTGGTATGACTTTTGAGCAATTCTGTCGTACTTGTATGCTTTCGCAAGGGGAATTTACAAAATTTTTGAAGAGTGATGAAAAAGAGAAAAGTGAAATCTTGGAAAAACTTACTCAAACCGAGCTTTATGCTACTATCGGCAGGAATATTTTTAGAATTCACTCTGAAAAAGAAAGACTTCTTAACGACAAAAATATTGAATTAAATTCCGTTACGCTACTATCGGGTGAAGAAAAGCAACAAATAGAAACCGCCATTGCTCAATTCGATACCGAGTTGAAACAAAAAAGGCAAGAGGAAGATGCTTTGAAAAAAAAGATAGATTATTTGATTAATTTGGATAATCTTTCCAAGCAAAAAACAATTAATCAAGACAAATTACAACAAGCACAAAATTATTTGGATAGTGAGCAGTATAAACAGGAAAATCAAACTATCGAACTATGGAATAAAACCGTCGCTTTAAGAAATATTATAAAACTTAAAAGTGAATATAACGCTTCACTTATTGCTCAAACCAATCAAGCAGTGTCATACAAGAAAAAATTCTTTTTAATAATTGCCGGACTCAAATATGATAAAAATCGTTTGGATACTCTTAACCAATCGTACGCAGATATAGACAAAGAAATAAATGATAAACAAAATCAAATAAATGCTAAGCAAAAAGAATATTGCTCAATAGATATAAACTCTTTGAATGAAAAGCGTAAAAAACATAATGATGACAAAGATAGCCTTTCATTATTGGATAAAAATATCAGTCTTTTGAATAATATCCAATCGCAAATAAAAAATACTCAAACACAGATAAACGAAACTCTCTCGCAGATAAAAAAATCTGAAACTGATTTGGAGCAAATCAATACTCTTGCCAAAAAGTACGAAGAAGCATTCAACGAAAGCAAGAGTAAATACGATAAAATAGCAAGTTCATTGGATAATTGGGCTAAGCAAACCCGTATGAAACTTTCGGTAGGCGATGCTTGTCCGTTATGCGGTCAGAAAATAAAAGAGATAATCAATGATGAGGATTTTGCAAAAATTGTAGAGCCGTTACATACTGAAATGAACAACGCTCAAAAGCAATTGCAAGATAATAATCACAAAAAAGTCAAAGCAGATGCTTTGATTTCGCAGTTAAAGAAAAATTTGTTGCAATTTCAAGATGATAAAACAAATCAACAAAAGAATTACGACGCTTATATATTAAAGGTAAAGTCTTATCAAGAAAAACTCGGTATTGCTTCATTGGAGAACATATCTATTGCAATAGAAAACAAAAAACTTGAAATAGAAACGCAAATAGAACTTATCGATAAAACACAGACGCTTGCCAATACTTTAAGTAATGATATAGCGAGATTGGAAAGTGATAAAAACAAACTTTTACAAGTAAAACACGAAAAGGAAGACTTACAAAAATTGATAAGCCAGTGTTTGAATTTCCGCCACTCCTTAGACGAAAGTGTCGATAAATGGGAAAACGAAAACATAGAGCCCGAGCAAGTCAGCGATTTGATTATTAAGTTTTCGGATTTCAAAGAAAAATACGCTACTTGGAAAGCAAATATCGAGAATTTAAGAGCAAATATCAAACATTGCGATAAAGATATTAACGATTTCAAACAAGAAAATCCCAATATTACCATTGAGGACGTTGAACAATTGAAAAATTATTCCCAAACCACGATAGCAGCCATTCAAAAGATGCACGAAGAAAAGCAAAGTGAGGTCTTGCAAATCAAAGGTGCTATTGAACAAATCAATCGACAGATAAATGATTTGCAAAATATGGATTTACAGTTTGAGAAATGCGAAAATAAAGAGTTTTTGCAGCAAAAAATCTCTGAAATACAAGAAACGATAAAGCAAATTCAATTCTCAAATGGCGCAAATCAGACAAAACTCAAAGAAAACGAGAAAAACATAGCCTTGTATCAAACCAAACTCAAAGAAAAAGATATTTTGGAGCAAGAAGAACTGAAATGGGCTCAATTGTCAAAGGATTTTGGTTCGGCAGACGGTAATAAATTCCGCAAGATTGCTCAAAGTTTTATCTTGGACGACTTGTTGAATAAATCGAATTATTATCTCAATAGATTTTCAGACCGTTTTGAACTTTGTTCGCAGCCTGACACTTTAAGCATATTTATAAAGGATAAATTTGAGGGTGGTTTGACCTCTTCTTCGGCTAATCTTTCGGGAGGGGAGAGTTTTATCGTTTCGTTGTCGTTGGCATTGGGTTTGGCAAAGATGAGCAGCAATAATGCTTTTTGTGATATTCTGTTTATCGATGAAGGTTTCGGAACGTTAAGCGGGGAATACTTGAACGTGGTTATGGAGACTTTGGAAAAACTGCATCAGATAGGTGGCATCAATGGAGAAAAACGTTTTTCAAAGGTGGGAATTATTTCCCATGTTGCAGATTTGAAAGAAAGAATATCGGCTCAAATTCAAGTTAAACGTAAAAATCCGACGGTTTCACAAGTGGAAATTATAAGAAGATAACAAGTAGTTTTATTTTGAAGTGTTATTAAAAAATTAGTGTCTCACATCAGCAAATTAGTGTCCAACACTAATAAATTAGTGTTAAACATCAGTAAAGTGGTATTTATAATTAATTTATTGAAGACAGGTTTAATTTGAATTATGTAAATAAATTCAGCCTCATTAAGAGACATATTTCTTTATAGGATACACTCTCGCAAATATGTCTCTTAAATAAATCTAATTCTAATGTTCAGACAGGTTTCTTGTAGAGATAGATTAGAGTGTTTTAACAAAAGAA
>NWBO01000086.1 GCA_002633275.1 Bacteroidales bacterium Phil12 | reverse complement strand
GTTAGGTAACGCGGGACGGAATACCAGCTGCGCGGATATTCTATGTAAATGGGGTTTAATCTTCATAATGCCCTTTTATTGAAAGAATAAAAAGATTACCTGATTCATCAACCGTATAAACAAGTCTGTGTTCCTGATTTATCCGGCGGCTCCATGCCTGTCTGTACTTTAAAGCCTCCGGCTTCCCAAGTCTATTGGAGGCGCCGTTTCGCTGAAGGTCTTTCAGCAGTTCGTTGATTTTGCGTAAGATAGATTTGTCCGTCCTTTGCCAATAGAGATAATCATCCCACCCTTTGTCTGAAAATGTGAAATTATTCATTCGACATGGCCTCTAATTCGTCCATGCTTTTTACAACTATTTTTCCCTGGGCGATCTGTTCCATGCTTCTGTCTATTATATCAAGGTACTCTGCGTTACGGGCGGCTTTTAATAAGTGCGTTGTACTTTTCGAGGCTAAGCAGCACGACGTTCTTTTCATCTTTTCTTGTAACAATAACTGTTTCGTACATATCCGTAGCCTTATCACAATATGTTTTCAAATTATTACGAATCGTGGAGTAGTTAACTGCCAGCATGCCATTCACCTCCTTTTTGTGCTATATTAAGATATAAAGTCAATACTATTTCAACTAACTACGATTGCTCAGTGGTAAATCATTATAAAAGTCGTCGCTGTTCAATAATCTGCATAAAAGAGAGTATCCTGCGGGTTATACTGAATATCAATGATATCTTATGACTAAAATGGTGGCTTTTCAGTGGCGATAACTCATAACCTTTGCGACGAGTGATGATAAAACTATAGAATTATCTTTGAATTTTATAAATCTCTTAATATACTTATAAAGTTTCATTTTATTTTATTAAACTCTTTTCTCAAAATAATATGCTGGGTAATTATATATGGAAACAGACATAAACTATCAATTAATATAATCGTGTCCCATTTGCCAACTATTTTTGCAGCCATTATGCAAAGCGGTATTTTTAATATTGCCGCTATCCAGTAACAATAAATCTGAATATTTAATTTATTGATTCCGTTTGCTATAGCTGACTCAGCATAACAAAATATCAAAACAATTGTATAAAGAACAAAAGAAATTAATGTACTGACTTCAATTGTTATTGTATTCTCCTTAAGCCAAATGTTAACTATAAATTGAAATGCAAAAGCTATCACCAGAATAGTTGTTGTAGCCAACCCAGCCAACATAAGAAGCATATTATATATTTTCATAATCCGTTGTTCTTTACCTTCATACGATGCTGTTGTCACAGCGGCCCAAACAGGATTTGTAATTAATGAAAAAAACACTACAATTGTGTAAAAAATCTTGTTATAAATCTGAAATGAAACGACATGATCAGCTCCATATAGCTTTAAGATTAAAATTTCATTTGTAATCGTTACAATCATTAGAGCAAACTGAATACTAAAAAAACATCCTCCTAATGAAAGGACTCTTTTTGCAGTTGTAACATCATACCTTTTTATTTTAGGCACTGCCTTGCGCAATGGCCCTGCAAACACAATAATTGTAGCAACCAGATAAGGGATGTTCATGGCGAGAGTATACACCCATGATAATGTAATTATTTTTTGTTCCTCAGTTAGATTTGTACTAATAGATACGAAAAAAAGTACTAGTGTATTAGAGATTAGAGGTAGCAAGCTTGTCAAAGCCGTTTTTTCCATGGCATTTAAAATAGAGGCTATTAGTTTAAAAAAGAACTGTCCTATCACTCCAAACAGAGTAACTTGAACTGTGTATCTCAATGCTTTGCTTTGAATTATGTGATCATTTACATTAAGTATATTGTTCCAATCCAGTATATATGTTAATGTAAAACCAACCAGAGCAAATAGAATTGAAATCGAACCAATAATAAGATATGCTGAAGAGATGGTTTTCTGCATGCTGCGATAGTTCTTTGTAATTATAGCTTTTGTTAAATAATTACGCATGCCATTGCCTATTCCAAAATCAAAATTACTAATCCATGTTAACAACGATAGCAATGTGTACCAAATACCAAGTATTGTTGTATTTGGGAAATAATCGATATAGGCAGGTATCGTTAATATTCCAACAACAACTGATCCTCCCTTGATAAGAAACGCAAGCAGAATATTCCTTATCATCCTATCATTGTAGACTTTATTTAGAACGCCATTTCTCTTTATTTTAATCATGAACATATACATTTTTTCTAAATAGTCATACTTGTTTTTTATTTTCAAATGACGAATAAAAAATCATAAGTATAAATAGCAAACTAATTGACCTTAATGCTAGAAATGTCACAAAACCAAGTTCCATAAGAAATACATATACACGAAATACAATTCTGTATTCTTTTGTTTTGATATTTGCTCCTATCCATTTGTAGAATAAAGTGTATAGAGTAATTGGAAATACAATATTTCCCATGGTATAGCTTACAAGATATCCTGAATCTGCAAAATATATGTTGCTTTGATCATTGTTAGGTAATGAATACCCAATTCCTAAGGGGTATTCTTTTATCAAACTAAGGTTTTTACTAAATATACCTGTAGCATTCAAGTATCGCGGGCAAAACCCATTTGCTCCTGCTTGTTGGTTTTCCCAAAATGTGCCAAACAAAGATGAGCCAAAAAGGACAACGCTAATTATGCCAAAGAAAATTACAATAATGATGGCGAAGCTTTTTCTATTATATATATAATTCGTATATATATAATAGGTAATCATTAAACATGCATATCCCAAACTAGTTGTATTTAATATCCGTAAGCATAAAGCAAACATTAAGAGCATGTATATCAAGTATGTTCTCTTCATTGTTTGTTGGTAAAGCATCATGGAGATAAGGAAAATTCCTGTGTAAAAAAAAGCAGCTATATTTCCAACACCAAATACTCCTATTGGTCTACCAAGCGCAATAAAATTATCAGTAATATAACTTTTATATTGAGTATAATACGCTACAATAAATTGCCTAACTGGCATAATGTTGAGTAATAGTAAGATATTAATGCAAATAATGATAATGATAATTTTATTCAGTAAACTTATAAGAAATTTCTTATCATATTCATTTTTAAAATTAAAGCACATTATTACCAGAGAACAAACAACAGGCGCAAGCCTTGAAATTGAAAATCGAAAATCCTCCGATAAAATGATTACTAGCGTTGCAATTGTAAGATATGCTAATAAGCATCCTGAAATAAACATTCTCTTTAGATCTATAGTATGTATACACATGCAAAATACAATAAGCAACGAGAACAGTGACCATTCAACAAGAACGTGCGTAGAGGAGAGTGCCTCGCCATTTAGTGATAGTGGATAGAAAAACATAAACGCGAAAGCATATAGAATAACTAACTTGTTTAGATTAAAATATTTTATCATTTTTATATTTCCTAATCTTTTCCAACATACTGTCGTATGGATCCATTCCTGTGATATTTTTTATCAGTGTAGCTATGCTGCGTTTAATCCTGTCAATCCATGGTATTAAAATTATTTTACTAATTAAATCTTCATATTTTCTATCAATTTCGACATCTTGTGGGTGTACCAGTGGAAAATTTAACTCATAAGAATCCATGCCGCAAAATCTTTTTGTCATGGTGATGTTTATGTTATTTCCTCCATGTTCTGAGAATATGTCGATACCAATATTCTTAATCTGGTTTTTACACGGTGAAATTCCATATAAACCGTTTGCTCGAACTGAAAACAGCATCTGATAATCCCAGGAGCTTTTCTTGGGATCTGTTTGTAGTAAATATTTCGTTCTGTTAATGGAGTATTGCTGTTGCTTATACAAGGCCTTAACAGAGTAGCTTTCTTTGAATTTATTTATCTTATCGTTGTTTTCTAATCCATATAGCAAACCATCGTAATATTTTAGAAATTTGTTTGACCAAGAAGCCCATCCACACGGAAGAAGATGTTGAGTAAACATGTAACTTGTACCAGTAGGTGAATTATATTGCCCAAGATAATTTGTACCGCAAATCCAAAGGATTTTTTCGTTGTTCTTATATTTTTTAAGAAGTTCCTGACAATAATAAAAAAAGCTAATTTCTGGCAAATTATCATCCTCTAGAAATATGGCGCAGGGTTCGTTTGAAAGAACCCATTTTGCACCATCTCCAATATTACGATAAACGCCTCTATTTGTTTGAGCATAATTCTTTATAATTTTACAATCCCAGTCAATTGCTTTCTCAACAGCTTTTCTGCAATTTTCAACTAGTTGCTGTTCTTCTGGGTTCCTTCCACAATCTGCTAATAAATATATTTTGCGAGGTTTAATTTTTGAAATTTTATTAATTATTTTAATACTTGAATCTTTGCGTTTAAAAAGGAACATTGTAACTGGAATATCAAACTGATTCGTCATAAAAAAATACATCCCTTTCTCTAGTTTAAAATGAGATAAAATAATATTTTAAAGTATAATAAATATTTTTATAGTACTTAATGTACATTCTATTTTTTGCTTCGCTTTGCTCCTTGTAGGTTTTGTTTTTGCCAATCTATGGAGTTTACTTAGCTTTTTATTGCGCCTGTTCTTGTGAACGTTTTATGTTTATCCGACCGAATCCTTTTTGTTTGCTTTTTCACGTATTCCTAGCCTGATAAAATCAGGCTTATTATTTATAAATTTTTATATTCTACAAAGGTAGTCTATTAAACCTGCATTTCTACATCCCGTAAAATATCAATGATTTACAGCAGAAGGTACTATATCTAACAATGTTGTCATAACAATTTCTTATATTTCTATGATGTATCTTGCTTTAGTGCGTGAAGAATCCGTTATTGAAATTTCAAGTTTCACTTTGAGTGTGTGAGAAAGGTTCTCCATTAGCCTTATATGCACCTATTCCCTATTTTTCCATATTGATTGACTTATCAGAACACAATAACTCTGAATAATCTTCACAACCTTAGTACTGACGTTTTCCTCGGTATAATCCGGCACATCAGCTCCCAGGTCGCCGTTACTCTGCATCTCCACCGCCGTATCAACCGCCTGTAAGACGCTCTCTTCCGTTATCGAACCAAGTATGAAATTCCCCTTGTCCATCGCCTCAGGTCTTTCCGTACTTGTCCTTATGCAGACGGCGGGGAAGCATTTGAAATACGAGGCCTCTTCCGGCAGTGTGCCGCTGTCGGAGACGACGCAG
>NWBO01000085.1 GCA_002633275.1 Bacteroidales bacterium Phil12 | reverse complement strand
ATATATGCTTCATCGCGTGCCAGTGTGAAAGGCTCTCCACCGTGGCAATTGATGTGCGCATTGATTCCGGCTACTAATCCTTGTCCACCTGCTTCCTCGTATCCGGTAGTACCGTTTACTTGTCCGGCAAAGAACAGATTGCCGATAATCTTCGATTCCAACGTATGCTTTAACTGCGTCGGGTCGAAATAATCGTATTCGATAGCATATCCCGGACGATAGATCACCAAATCCTTGAAAGCGGGAACTTTCTTTAATGCGGCAATTTGTATATCCATCGGAAGCGAAGAAGAGAATCCGTTAAGATACAACTCTTGTGTGGTTTCTCCTTCCGGTTCGAGGAACAATTGATGCTGTGTCTTATCGGGGAAAGTTACAATCTTCGTTTCAATGCTTGGGCAATAACGTGGCCCGATACTTTGAATCTGTCCGTTGAATAGGGGAGAATCCGGCAGTCCGTCACGTAGAATCTGATGTACCTCTTCATTAGTATAGCAAGTCCAGCATTGCAGTTGCTTCAGGTGGCGTACGCTCGTATTCATAAAAGAGAACTTATGAAAGTCACATTCACCGTCCTGTGTTTCCATCAGGTCAAAATGAACGCTGCGCGCGTCGATTCGTACCGGGGTTCCGGTTTTCATCCTTCCGTAAGTGATGCCGTGGCGGGCGATGGATTCGGTTAATTTGTAAGAAGCCGGTTCGGCCATTCTCCCGCCCGGTAACTGGTGGCGTCCTACGTGCATCAGTCCGTTGAGGAAAGTTCCTGCGGTGAGTACGATGCATTTTGCTGTAAGAGTAACACCCCACACAGTGACCACTCCGGTCACTGCACCGTTTTCAACAAGAAGTTCGCATACGGTATCTTGCCAGATATGAAGGTTGGGCGTATTCTCCAGTTTCTCCCGCCACGACCAGATAAACTTGGCACGGTCGCATTGGGCGCGGGGACTCCACATGGCGGGGCCTTTCGAACGGTTCAGTATCCGGAACTGGATAGCTGTCTCGTCTGTTACCAATCCCATCTGTCCGCCCAACGCATCTATTTCACGTACTATTTGTCCTTTGGCAATTCCACCTACGGCAGGGTTGCAGCTCATCTGCCCGATCTTGTTCATGTCCATCGTAATGAGACAAGTCTTCGAACCTAAATTTGCAGCAGCGGCTGCCGCTTCGCAACCAGCATGTCCGGCACCAATTACAATTACGTCGTACTTAAAATCCATTCCTATCTTATTTATTATCAAACGCTGCAAAGTTACAGAAAAGTTGTGAGACTTGTATCTTCAAGCTGTTTTTGCTTCTGAAAATCCGAGGAGGAATCCGGCTTAACTGAAAAAAACGCCGTAATTTCGGGTTAGAAATATGCAGATTGTTCGAAAATAGACCGCTTATTGGCTTTTGTGATTGTATATTTTTGGATGGAATGGCAATAGTTTGTCTTTTCAATCCCCTGTTTTGGTTTCTTTTTGTTAGTTATGTGCTTGCTCAATTATGAGTGCAACTAGAGAGTAAAAGGAAAGATTTGTTGAAAATACGGATTGCTGTGGGAATAAACTTGAGGTTTACACTCAAAATCTACCCTACGTCTTGACATAAGTCAAAAAAACAAGCCAGAATGTGTTTTTTTTGTATAGTGGCTTTTGTTGTTTTCGCAAACAGCTATACCTTTGCAGTGTAGTTGTGAAACTACTTATAATTTTAGGTATTAGAAAAAGGTAATAATTAAAAGGTATTAGTTTATAAAACTAAGGTATTAGATTTTAAGATTAGTTTTTAGGAAAAAGATTGTTTTGATTAGGTATTAGGAAAAAGACGTTTTCAGGTAAAGAGTAAATGAAAGATGAAGAAAAAGAAGAATCCCATTTATGGGGATTCTTTAAAGGTGGAGCGGAATGATTCGCTCTTTTTTGTACCCTTTCATTTCCAACTATTATTTTCTTTTGCTTCTCATTTGAACTGTATGGTAAGCTCGTTCGAGTTTCTTTTGGGGCAATTTGTTATTTGCCTGGATTCAATTAGTTTCAACCCTATTTGAAA
>NWBO01000084.1 GCA_002633275.1 Bacteroidales bacterium Phil12 | reverse complement strand
TCAGCATCGCGAAATGCTTGATCAAGTGTTACATATATTTGATATTACTCCTGACTATGATTTGAATATTATGAAACAAGGGCAGGATTTATATGATGTGACAGCCCGTGTTTTGACGGGGATGCGGGATGTCTTGAAAGAGGCACAGCCGGATGTTGTTTTGGTTCATGGTGATACAACCACCTCTACGGCTTCGGCATTGGCTGCTTTTTATCAGCAGATTCCGGTGGGGCATGTAGAGGCGGGACTTCGTACTCATAATATTTATAGTCCTTGGCCAGAGGAGATGAATCGGCTGATAACAGGACGCATTGCTACTTATCATTTTTCTCCCACACCGTTAAGCCGACAGAATCTGTTGGATGAAGGGGTAAAGGAATCTTCTATTATTGTGACCGGAAATACGGTAATAGATGCACTCTACATGGTTGTGGATAAGATAAAGAGCGATAAAAAACTTGATGAAGAATTGGAAGGTGTTTTGAGAACTTCCGGTTATGACATTAACCGTTTGCAGGATGGAAAGAGATTAGTTTTGATAACAGGTCATCGTCGTGAGAATTTCGGTGACGGATTCATGTCTATGTGTAAGGCTATTCAGGCTCTTACAAAACAATATCCGGATGTCGACTTTGTCTATCCGATGCATTTGAATCCTAATGTTCGCAAACCCATTCATGAAGTATTTGGTGAGGATTTGTCTAATTTGGGGAATATGTTCTTCATAGAGCCTTTAGAGTATCTTTCTTTTGTTTATCTGATGGAGAAGTCTGCTATTGTATTGACTGATAGTGGTGGTATTCAGGAGGAAGCTCCGGGACTGGGTAAACCAGTACTTGTGATGCGTGATACGACAGAACGTCCAGAAGCTTTGGAAGCCGGAACTGTGAAATTGGTAGGAACAGATTGTGACAAGATTGTAAATGAGGTTTCTGCATTGTTGGACGATCGAGTTTATTATAACCAGATGAGTAAAGCTGTGAATCCTTATGGGGATGGATTGGCTTGTGAAAGAATAATAGCATTTATCTAAATTTTTTACAAAATGATACCTTTTAATATCCCATATTGTACAGGTAAGGAATTACACAATATAAAATTGGCAATAGAGTCAAAAAAAATATGTGGTAATGGATATTATACACATTTATGTCAACAATTTTTTGAAAATAAGTTTGGATTTAAAAAATGTTTATTGACATCGTCTTGCACAGATGCATTAGAAATGTGTGCAATATTAGCTAATATTAAAGAAGGAGATGAAGTTATTGTTCCTTCTTATACTTTTGTATCATCGGCTTTAGCTTTTGTTAGGCAGGGAGCTAAAATAGTATATGCTGATAGTGAATCAGATAATCCCAATATTGATACATCTACTATAGAAAAATTGATAACAAAGAAAACAAAAGTTATAGTACCTGTACATTATGCAGGAGTTTCTTGTGATATGGATGCTATTATGGGAATAGCTTGTAGATATAATTTATTGGTGGTTGAAGATGCAGCTCAGGGTATTGATTCATATTTTACATCACCCAAAACTGGCTTAAAAACTAGTTTGGGAGGAATAGCTCATATGGCAGCTTTTTCTTTTCATGAAACAAAGAATATACAATGTGGTGAGGGAGGATTGTTAATTATTAATGATGAAAGGCTTGTCCGCCGTTCTGAAATAATATGGGAAAAAGGAACTAATCGAGCCGAATTTTACAGAGGGGAAGTAAATAAGTATGGATGGGTGGATTTAGGTTCATCTTTTTTACCATCTGAATATACTGCTGCTTTTTTATATTCCCAATTGTGTGAATTAGAAAAAATCCAGAGAAGAAGAATTGATATATGGAATCAATATTATGAGGGTTTGCGCAATGTGTATCAGTTAAAGCTACCTGTTGTACCACAATATGCAACTAATAATGCACATATGTTTTATGTGATCTGTCCTTCTTTTGAGATAAGAAGTCAACTAATAGAGTTTTTAAAAGAAAACAATGTTCAGGCGGTATTTCATTATTTAAGTCTTCATAAGAGTGAGTTTAATAAGAAACATGCAAAAGAAATTCCTGATCTTCCAATGGCAGATAAGTATACAGATTGTTTGTTGAGACTGCCTCTGTACTATTCTTTAACAGATAATGATATTGTTAAAATAATAACTCTTATACATGATTTTTTTTCTTAATTTATGCGGCTACACATTGTTCCAGATGAAAAAGTAATAAATAGGTGTATAGATGCATTTAATTCAGTATTTCCTGATGAGAATGTTTTTATCGTTTTTCTTAATGACGAGAAATCCTTACCTCAATATGTGCAAAAAAAAAATCAAGTGTTTTATGTGAAATTTGGTAGTAGTATTTTTTGGAATATTATTGGTGATGTAAATAAATATGCAGCTATAATAATCCATTTTTTCACTACAGATAGTATTCGATTTGTTAATTCAATAAATCATTCGAAAATATACTGGATTGAATGGGGGGCAGATTTGTATAGTGGCTTATTAGAGAATAGAGGTTATCAATTGTATGCAGACAGAAAAATATTATGGAGGATAAGTACGAAAAAGATTCCATATAGATTGTATCAATTGTTGTATAAAATGAAGTTATGCAAAAAAACACACGAACTATTGCATGCTGTCAAGAAAGTACATTATTTTGTTCCAGATAGTATGTATGATGAATATCCACTATTGTTATCGTATTATCCGGAATTATCACATCTAGAATATAAAGATTTCTTTTATTATCCAATTGATGAGATTTTATCTGATGAATTGTATTGTTCTATAACGAAAGGAAATAATATTATTATTGGAAATTCTTCATCACCGACGGGAAATCACTTATCAATTTTTGAAAGGTTGAAAATGTTAGGTGTGAATGATAAAAAAATATTTGTTCCGTTGAGTTATGGTAATATGAATTATGCTAATTATATATCCAAAGTTGGAGAACAATATTTTGGGCGAAAATTCAATGCAATTCGTGATTTCATGCCATTGGAAGAATATAATAAATTTTTACTATCTGCAGATGTCTTTATATATGGAAATTGGAGACAAGAAGCCGTTGGTAATATTCTTATAGCATTGTTTATAGGCGGAAAAGTCTTTTTGGATGAAAAGAATCCATTGTTGAAATTTTATAAGGATAAAGGGTTGGTTATATTTGGATTGAATGAATTAACCGTAGGTAGTATAATTAATCAATTATCATCAAATGAAATTGCAAATAATCGTAAAATATTAAATAATATTTATTCTAAGGAACGTTTATATTATTTGATAAAATCAAATTTCTGATTGTCTCTGTCAATATGGGTAGTGCAATAAATGGAGTTAAATGGACTTCGCTTAGTGCTGTAGTAAATGCATGTGCTAAATTGGGACAAATATCTATTCTTACAAGATTTTTGAGGAAAGAAGATTTTGGACTTATTGCCATAGCTGTTTTAGTAATTTCATTTACAGAGATATTTATGGATATGGGTATTTCATCTGCAGTACTCCATAAACAGGATATATCAAAAAATGAATATAGTTCATTGTATTGGTTTAATATTATATCTGGATTTGTAATATCTGTAATTATTTGCATATTGGCACCATGGGTAGCTATATATTATAACCAACCGGAATTGGTTAATATTATATCATTGTTATCGTTGAATGTTATTTTTTCATCGATATCTCGACTTCAACGTACTTTTCAACAAAAACAAATGCAGTTCAGTGTTATTGCAAAAATTGATATGACTGCATCTGTTTTAATGGTCATATTTTCTATTGTTTTAGTGTATATTGGTTTGGGCGTATATGCACTTGTTTTTTCCACTTTATTTTATGGTTTTTTTATAGCTATTATTTATCTGTCGTATTCTGTTTTTAAGGACAGAATAATAAGATTGCATTTTAATTTCTATGAAACAAAGCCTTATTTAAAGATAGGGATATATCAAGTTGGCTCTTCAACATTGGATTATCTATCAAGAGAGATGGATATATTCCTTATAGGAACAGCATATTCATTAGAAATATTGGGAGTATATTCTGTATGTAAGCAACTCGCATTTAAAGTTTATTCATTCATAAATCCAATAGTTACTAAAGTGCTAACACCTAGTTTGGCATTATGCCAAGATAATCAGTTTTTACTTAGAGAAAAATATATTAACGTAATTAGGGTGCTATCTTTTATTGATATGCCTATTTATTTTTTTCTTTGTTATTGCTCGTCTTATGTATTGGGTGTAATATATGGTAGTTCATATGTTGAGTATTCATTAGTATTCAGTATCTTATGCCTTTACTATTCAATATGTAGTATTGGAAATCCACTAGGGGCTTTACTTGTTGCAACAGGCAGAACTGATATAGGATTTTATTGGACAATTTATAGAATTATTGTAACTATGATAGTTTTGTATTTTGCTTCTTTGAGTCCTTTTGTAATTTTTGTATTTGTCATTTTTATCTTAAATTTTATAAATCTTTTTCCTGAAATTCTATTGATTTACAAACCTCTATTGAATATTTCTTGTTCGCAGTATATAAAGAGTTTTAGTACTCCTCTATTTATTTCATTGATATTATCCCCATTAGTTTTTATACATTATATGCGATTAAACTCATATATAGGGCTTGTTATTATTGGTATTTTATTCTTATTGCTATATGTACTATTAAGTTTAGTTTACAATAAAAAGGACATCATTTTGATAAATAGATTTATTAGTTTGGATAGACTCTCAATAGTTAATTTTTTATTTGTAAGATTGGGCATAAAATGAAAAATGTATTATTTTTATTAATTGGCAATATTCGTTATGATGGTCGAGTATTGAAAGAAATATCTACGTTATGTAAGGCTGGATATAAGGTTTCCTTGATCTTATCAGATTTTGATGTAGATGATAATGTATCAAATTATGACTTTAATATAATATTATTGCGTAGGAATTATAGTAGTAATCCTATAATGAAATTATTTTCTACATTAATATATTTTTTCAAAATGAGGAAAGAAATTGTAAGGCTTTCTCCGGATATTTTGCATTGTAATGATTTAAATACTTTAATGTTTGCGTATGCTTTACCACAAAATATAGAGATTGTATACGATGCTCACGAATTGTATTTAGAAAGTCGCTCTGGAATAATCAAATCCTTTTGGAGCGTTGTAGAAAAGACATTGTTGCGTAAAGTAAAATTTGTAATAGTTCCTCAAATTGATAGATTGTATTATTTTTATTTTCGATATAAATTACCATTGTCAAAATATATGTTGATTGAAAACTTCCCAAATAGAGTGATGGATCTATCAAAAGATTTTTTTAAAAATAAATATAATATTGATGTGAATCATAAACAAGTTGTTACATATCTTGGTGCAATTACGCCAGAAAGAGAGATAGAACTTGTTCTTAAGGCTGTTAGGGAAATAGATAATATTCTTTTTTTTATTATAGGAAACGGAACAGAGAATTATAAAAAACACTTAAATAATTTGATAATGGATTTGAAAATTCAGAAAAAAGTTTTTATGTATCCAGCTATTCCTAACAAGGAAGTATTACATGCAGTAAATTCTTCTGATATTGGTGTGTGTTTTTATAATGAAAGACATTTTAATAGTTATTTTTGTGCAAGTAATAAATTGTATGAATACTTGAATTTAGGGGTAAAAGTACTGACGAATAATACTGCAGGTGTTGCAAGGGTTGTTAAACATGGAGAAAATGGTTTTTGTTGTGATTGTATTACTGTGGATGAAGTCAGAAAAGGACTAATTACCTTACTTAACATGAAAAATTTTGTTCCGACAGATTATTATTGGAGTAATCAAGAAGAACATTTTTTGTCAATCTATAAATAAATGGTTTATATCATAATATTTGCCATTATTTTATGTGGCATATATAGATATGATTTCTTGAGTAGAACTGACGCCAAATTAGGTGTCTTTTCATATATTTTTATATTACTGACTTGTGTTTCGGTTCTGAAGTATAGAGTTGGTTCTGATATATTAGTATATATGTCGGAGTATGGTGATTATTTGCCTTTAAATAAATTGACAGTAAGCTATGTATTTGATAATGCCAATAGACAACCTGGGTGGATATTCTTAATTTCTATTTTAAAATCATTTTCAAATGATTTTTTTGTATTTCAATTTGTTCAGGCTATATTCATAAATTATGCAATAAGTAGAACAATCGTTTTTAACACTAAATATATTTTTACTGCCACTTTGTTTTATTTTGTATACTTGTATACAGAATTAAATTTTGAAGTAATGAGAGAGTCGTTTGCTGTTGGTTTTTTCTTATTTAGTTTAGAAGCGTATAAAAGAAATTTGTGGTTTAAATATTATATATTAGTAAGTATCTCTTTTTTGTTTCATTTATCTGCTTTTTTTTTATTGGTCTTACCTGTTTTAAAATTACTTCCGATTCATAAAAAAGCAATATGGGGATATTTAATCATATTATCTCTTTTCTCTTTTCTTTTTTTACCCGATTTGCATGATACTTTTAAAGATATGGATATATCATTATGGGCGGCTTTAGATGAAAAGGCAACTTCGTACTTAGCGAGTGAGAAATACAAAGTAGAATGGGAAAAATCTTTTTTGTTTAAAAGTTCTTTTGTCTTGGCTGTTAGTTATTGGATTTCAGTTATTAAAGGTTATTATAATGGTTGTAGAAAATGGGAAATACAATTGGGGATTTTGTATTTCATATTTGAAACTTTAAATACTGGCATTCCATTTTTTTATCGTTTTAATAACTATATTCTTTTAGTTTATTTATTGATGCTTACAAATTCAATTTATGCAATAATATCGCATTGCTATTTTGTAAAATTTCGTGGAGTGCTATTATTGTTTTTAATATGTATCTTTATATATCTACCAATCAATTCTTATTTTACACCAACATCTTTTCGAGGTGTACCAGAATATAGAAAATATTATCCATATTATACTATTTTTACTAAAGAAAAAGATTTATTGCGTGAAAGGGCATTTAGATGAGTTATATGAAGATTGAAATTTGGGGAACATATCCTCCTCCTATAGGAGGAGTCTCTATTCATATATATAGATTAATTCATAGTTTGCATACAATAGATTCTTCTGTTGTATTGCGTAATTTTGGAAAGCAGGTGTCTAATATTTCTTATGTAAAACACGTATCTTATCCTTGGATGGAGTTTCTTCTTTTACCTTTTAGAAAGAAAAGGATTATTCATCTTCATTCAAATAATATTTTTGCATTTGCTTTATTTTTATTGTTTGGGGGAAGACATAAAGTCGGTGTTACATTACATAATCAAAATTTGATAAAAAAAACTTCTTTCATAAAAAAGAAAATTATTCAAGTCTTTCTTCGGCATGCAGCTTTTGTTGTTTTGAATGATGATAATTATTTGTTGAAATTGTGCTCACATTTTCATTGTTCGAGGAATAATTTTCATATATTGCCCGCTTTTTTACCTCCAACTCAAGCCGAATATATAGGATTGAGTGAGGATATATTGTTTTTTAGGAAACAACATTCTTTTTTACTTTCAGCAAATGCTTATAAACTACGTTATGAAAATGGCATTGATATATATGGTTTTGATTTATTGATACAGTTAGTGAAATCTTTGAAAGAGAAAGGAATTAATGTAGGGCTTGTTTTTTGTTTACCAATGATTGGAGATATGGAATATTATCAGAAATGCCTCTCTTCGATAAAAGAAATGAATATTGACGATAATATTTTAGTTGTCCAAAGAGAAATACCTAATGGATTTGAGATTTGGAAATTATCTGATTTGTTTATTAGGCCTACATATACTGATATAGAAGGTATTTCTGTTAAGGAGGCTTTGTTTTGTGGTACTCCGGCTGTAGCAAGTGACGTTTGCAAAAGGCCTAGTGAAGCTGTTTTATTTAAAAATAGGAGTTACGAAGATTTGGAGGAAAAAGTTTTAGGATTTTATAATGGTTCTAATTATTCCTCCGAAGGAGGAATCAGTATTGATAATCGAGTTCCTGAACAATTATTGGAAATTTATGAAAAGTGTAAATAGTCATAGTGAAATTGGATGGAAATTAATTAATGGGAATGAAATTTCTCGTGAAAATAATTTTGATTTAATCAGGCTCTTTGCTGCATTACAAGTCTTGTTGGGTCATGGGATAAATCATTTACAGATATTAGGATATGACGAAATCTTGGATGTTATATCGTTTTTCCCAGGAGTGATGGTGTTTTTTGTAATAAGCGGTTTTTTAATAACCCGTTCATATATTAATTGTAGTATTAAAAAGTCTATGGGGGGGGTAAATATATTTTACAATATATCAAAAATAGGTGCCTTCGGATTTTTCCGGCATTATGGTTTGCATTTATTTTAGCAATGGCTTTATTATTGCTTTTCAAAGTTATCAGTTTTACTTCTTTTCTAAATTTAGACTTGTGGGCATGGTTTTTTGGACAGATAACCATATTTCAATATTACACACCTAATTTATTAAGAAATTTTGGAGTTGGTACTCCTAATGGTAGTTTATGGACGATTCCTGTGGAATTAGAATTTTATATTTTATTACCTGTCTTTTTTCTTTTTCTTAAGCACATATCAATAAAAGTGAAGTTTATCGCGTTATTTTTGTTTTCTGCAATGTTCAATTTCTTGTGGACAAGTGCTTGTGAAAGTGGAGAAAGTATATTGGATAAACTTATCGAAATTTCGATTTTTCCTTATTTATATGCTTTCCTTTTTGGTGGATTGATGTTTTTGAATTGGAGTAAGATTAAATGGTTTATAGAAGGGAAAATATGCTATTGGTTTTTAATTTATGGTTTATATTGCTATTTTGCTGATGCTTTGCCTGGGTATCATTTGGATGATTGGACTACGTTATTGGCTAATCTGTTATTAGGTATATTGACGATTAGTGCAGCCTTTTCAAAAATATCATTAGGAAAAGTTTTACATGGGAATGATATTTCATATGGTATATACATATACCATATGTTGGTGATAAATGTATTTGTTCAGATGAAATTTGTAGGTAACATTTCTTACTTGTTGATGGCGTTGATTATAACAGTTTGTATCGCAATTATTTCTTGGGTCTTTATAGAGAAAAAAGCATTATCATTAAAATATAAGTTATGAAGCAAATCATTCAAGATATGAAATCAGGGAGGACTGTACTTGAAGAAGTACCGGTTCCTCAGGTAAAATCGGGTTATGTTTTAGTCAAAACATCTTGTTCTTTAGTCTCTTTAGGGACAGAACGTATGCTTGTCGAGTTTGGAAAGGCAAATTTGATAGACAAGGCCCGTCAACAGCCTGATAAAGTAAAGCAAGTACTTGATAAGATAAAGACAGATGGTTTGCAACCTACATTGGAGGCGGTTTTTAATAAACTGGGACAACCGTTGCCTTTAGGGTACTGTAATTCCGGTGTAGTGGTTGCTGTAGGAAATGGAGTTACAGAAGTTAAGGTGGGCGATCGTGTGGCATCTAATGGACAACATGCCGAATATGTTTGTGTACCTAAAAACTTGGTAGCTAAAATACCGGAAAATGTTTCGGATGAAGAAGCTGCTTTTACTGTAATTGGGTCTATAGGTTTGCAAGGTATTCGTTTGCTGAATCCGCAATTGGGAGAAACTGTTGTTATAATCGGGTTAGGTTTGATTGGATTGATAACAGCGCAATTATTGAAAGCGAATGGGTGTAGAGTCATAGGAATTGATTTTGATGAAGAAAAGGTGGAATTGGCCCGTACTAAAGGAGTGATAGGGGTAAATCCTGCTAAAGGAACAGATTCTGTAAAATATGTGCTTGAAGAAACATATTCACATGGGGCTGATGCTGTATTGATTACTGCTTCTGCTAAAACAGATGAAGTGATTCACCAGGCGGCTGAGATGTCAAGGAAAAGAGGCCGTATTGTGCTTGTAGGTGTAATAGGATTGGATATTCGTAGGGATGATTTTTATAAAAAGGAGTTATCATTCCAAGTTTCTTGTTCCTATGGTCCGGGACGTTATGATGAAGATTACGAAAATAAAGGAATAGATTATCCGTTACCTTTTGTACGCTGGACAGAAAAAAGAAACTTCGAGACTGTTTTGCAGGCAATATCCATGGGGAATATTGATGTGAAATCATTGATTACTGAAGAAGTGGATTTGAAAGATTATGAAAAGATATATGGGGACATGCGTAAACATGGTTCTATCGCTTCTATCTTGAAATATCCCGTTGATGCAAAACGAAATACGATAGTTGAGGTTGCTTCTGCTGACTTTTCAGTAACAAAAGGACAAATAGGTATTATCGGTGCTGGAAACTTTACATCGGCAACGATGCTACCTGCTTTGACGAAAGCAGGAGCGCATATTCGGTACATTGCGAGTGCACAAGGTTTGTCTGCTAAAGTTTTGGCTCAAAAGGCTGGTGCCATGAAAGCAACTTCTGATTACAAGGAAATCCTGAAAGATGAGGCTGTAGATTTGGTAATGATTACAACCCGGCATAATCTTCATGCTTCAATGGTGCTGGATGCATTACGAGCAAAGAAACATGTATTTGTAGAGAAGCCGTTGTGCTTGAATCAAGCGGAATTGAATGAGATTACTGAAACTTATCAGGAAGCACAAAAGAATGGAGTAACATTGACTGTGGGGTATAACCGACGTTTTTCTCCTTTCGCGGTGAAAATGAAACAGCTTTCCGGAAGCGGAGTGAAAAATATTGTGGCAACTATGAATGCCGGATTTATACCGTCTGAAGTATGGGTGCATGATTTGAAAGTGGGAGGAGGACGTATTATTGGTGAGGCTTGCCATTTTATTGATTTATGCTCATTTTTCGCAGACAGTAAGGTTGTTGCCGTATGTATGAATGCAATGGGGGAAAATCCTGAAGAGAATACGGATAATGCGAGTATTTTGCTAAGATATGAGAATGGGGCGAATGCCGTGATAAACTATTTTGCTAATGGTAGCAAGTCTTATTCGAAAGAGAGAATAGAAATCTATACACAAGAAAAGACGCTGGTTCTTGACAATTGGAGAGAACTGAAAGGGTATGGTTGCAAAGGATTCTCTAAAATGAAAAAAGGCATGGATAAAGGACATACTACCCAATTTGCTTTATTGAATGATAGAATACAAAACGGAGGAGAAGCTTTAATTCCATTTGACTCTATTGTAAATACAGCCAAGGCATCGTTTGCTTGTATCGATAGCTTGAAGCAGAACAAGTGGATTGAGATTGAATAATTCTGTGTTCCTTATGAATAAACTTCTTCTTTATTTTCAGTTATTTCATAACATGGGAATAAAGTACTTTTTGTTTCGTATCCAGTATGAAATACGCCGTAAAGGGGGAATGTTGAAAAGAGCATACCCTATTTCTTGGGAGGATAAAGAATATTTGTCATTGGCGGATTGGAGAAAGCACGCAAAACCCTTTTTCTTTTCAAGTAGAAAGAGCGTGAAATTGACCCATACTGATAGTAGGGTACTTTCAGAGAGAGTCAATAGAATGAAGCGCGGTGAATATTGCTTCTTTTCTGCCGTTTGGTACAACCTTGGAACGGATTATGACTGGCTGACAAACCCTGATACGAACTATAAATATAATGCGAATGTACACTGGACGACAGTAGAGGATATTGTGCCTGAAGCAGGGGATATAAAGTATGTATGGGAAAAGTCCCGTTTTTCTTTTCTCTATGACATTATCCTCTATGATCAAAAGTCTGGTGAAAATCATGCGTCTTTTGTATTTTCTCAAATAGAGGACTGGATTCATAAAAACCCACTTAATTGTGGACCTAATTATAAATGTAGTCAGGAAATATCTTTGCGTGTATTGAATTGGTTATTCGCACTTTATTATTATAAAGATTCGGTTGAATTGACGGAAGATGTTTTTAGGTTAATCATCCAGTCTGTTTATTGGCAAATAAAGCATGTACGTGCAAATATAAATTTTTCCCGGATTGCAGTGCGTAATAATCATGCAATAACAGAAACGTTGGCGTTGTATCTGGTAGGTCTGTTATTTCCTCAGTTTCCAGAATCTGGAGAGTGGAAAAAGAAAGGAAAGAAATGGTTTGAGGAAGAGATAAAATACCAAGTGGCAGAAGATGGTACTTATTTGCAATTCAGCATGAATTATCATCGGGTAGTGGTTCAGCTTTTGACATGGGCCATTACTCTGGCAGACAGAAATGGGGAGCGGTTTTGTGATGAAGTATATAAACGTGCTTATCAGTCTGTGAATTTTTTGTATCAATGCCAGGATGATTCGACCGGTTGGTTATCCAATTATGGTTCGAATGATGGAGCTTTGTTTTTTAAACTTAATGATTGCGATTATCGTGATTATCGTCCTCAACTCGATGCATTATATTATTTGCTTACTTCCGAACATTTGTATGATCGGCAATATGAGGATAGAGAATGGTATTTGTGCGAGTGGAAAGCAAACCGACAGATGTATCCACCAATAAAAAAACAGTTTGGTTGCATTTCTTTTGATAAGGGAGGATATTATTGTATTCGTGAAAAGGATACTTTTTCTTTTATCAGATGTGGAAGACATAAGGACCGACCTGCGCATGCGGATAATCTGCATTTGGATATTTGGTATCAAGGAGAGAATTGTTTGTTTGATGGGGGTAGTTATAAATACAATACAACAGAGAAGTTACTTCGATATTTTATGGGTACGGAATCTCATAATACAATAATGCTTGAAGGACATGACCAAATGTTGAAAGGAGATCGATTTATTTGGTATAATTGGTCGCAAGCAGAGTGGAGTTCGTTGAAAGAAACAGAGGATACTTACATATTTGAAGGAAAAGTTTCTTGTTTTACTTATCTGAATAAGAAAATAAAACATTATAGAAAGATTGTAAAATGGAAAAACACATGTAAGTGGGAGATAGAAGATTGTATAGATGGTAACCCCAAAAATATGAATATGCGTCAATTATGGCATACAAATAAGGATAATCTTAGTTTGGAATCAAACGGTGAAACTATTGATACAGAACAATTATGTTCTAATTATTATGGTCAAACGACTAAATGTAGGCAAATCGAATTTCAGACTAAAAATAGCTCGATAAAAACAATCCTTCAATTTATATAAAATGAAAGTGCTTTATTTCCATCAACATTTTACCATTCCCACCCAAGCGGGGGGGACACGTTCTTATGAATTGGCAAAACATCTGATTGCCAGAGGTCATTCTGTTTGCGTGGTTTGTGGTGAAACGGTCAAGCTAGATTTGCCGAACACAACGATGAAAAATGTTCATAGAGGAATGGTCGATGGTATAGATGTGATTCAGATAGCTTTACCTTACTCAAATAAGGATGGTATCGCCAAAAGAGCATGGACTTTCGTGAAGTTTGGATGGAAAGGTATTCAAATAGCATTGAAAGAAGATTATGATTTGTTGTTTGCAACTTCTACTCCTTTGACAGCCGGTATTCCAGGCATAGTAATGAAGTTGTTCCGGAAGAAAAAATTTATATTTGAAGTTCGTGATTTGTGGCCTGAATTACCTAAGGCCTTAGGTATGAAGAATCCTTTTTTATTGTGGGGGATGAATATTTTGGAGTGGTTGAGTTATCATTGCGCGGATGCTTGTGTTGGTCTTTCTCCTGGAATTTGTGAAGGAATTAAAAGAAGGAGCCAGCCAGGCAAGCGTATTTCGATGATTCCGAACGGGTGTGATTTGGAGATATTCAAGCCATCTTCACGTGATAATCTTTCGTTGGAGGGCATTTCCGAAACAGATAAAGTGGCGGTTTTTACTGGTGCACATGGAATTGCCAATGGTTTGGACGCAGTGTTGGATGCTGCTGCAGTGCTGAAGGCAAAGCAACGGACGGATATTGTGTTGGCATTTATAGGAGACGGTAAAATGAAACCGCATTTGATGGAACGAGCTCGAAAAGAGCAATTGGATAATTGTCGTTTTTATAATCCGATGCCTAAGAAGGAACTAAATAAAGTTGTTGCATCAGCAGATTTGGGTTTGATGGTATTAGCTGATGTTCCGGCTTTCTACTATGGAACTTCACCTAATAAGTTTTTTGATTATATATCTTCAGGATTGGCTGTCTTAAACAATTATCCAGGTTGGCTTGCTGATATGATTCAAGAAAATAAGTTAGGGATTGTTGTTCCTCCTAAGGATGCAAATGCTTTTGCCGAAGGCTTGATTTCTTTATTGGACGATGATACATACAGAACAGAATGCGGGCAGAAGGCTAGGGCATTTGCAGAAGCTAATTTCTCAAGAAAATCATTAGCGGATAAGTTCGTTTCATTCTTGGAGGAAGTAATTTCTTTAAAATGAAGATTTTTATCGTCTTGTTATCGAAGAATAGTTTTTTTAAGGATATTAGATACGACTTCATATTGGTACATAATTATTAGAGCATGTATTCTCATTTTCTTAAGAGAGTGATTGACTTCCTTCTCGTGTTTTGCATATTGGCTTTGATTTGGCCGATACTGTTTCTTGTCGCTTTTTGGTTGCATTTTGCCAATAAGGGCTCCGGGGTCTTTTTCACTCAGGAGCGTCCAGGGAAGGATGGAAAGATTTTTAAAGTTATCAAGTTTAAGACCATGACCGATGAACGGGATGCAGAGGGGAATTTATTGCCTGATGCTGTACGTTTGACAAAAGTTGGAAGTTTTGTACGTTCTACTTCGATTGATGAGCTTCCACAACTGATTAATGTATTGAAAGGGGATATGGCTTTGATAGGTCCCCGTCCTTTATTGCCTCAATACTTACCGCTTTATAGTAAAGAACAAGCTCGTCGTCATGAAGTCCGTCCGGGGATTACGGGTTGGGCGCAAGTTAACGGGCGCAATGCTATCAGTTGGTCAAAGAAATTTAAACTGGATGTGTGGTATGTAGATCATTGTTCTTTTCTACTTGATTTGAAAATTGTTTTTATGACAATAAGAAAGGTATTTATAAGGGAAGGTATCAGCTCTGATACTTCGGCTACGATGGAAGTCTTTACTGGAAATAACTAATATCAAAACATGTATTTATATGGTGCCAGTGGTCATGCCAAAGTGATCATTGATATATTGCGTGCAAATCATGAACCGATTGAAGCGTTGTTTGATGATAATGAGGAAATTCATTGTCTTTTTGACTATCCCGTATTACGTCCGTCGAAGGTCTGCGGACCATTGATAATCAGTATTGGGAATAATGGTATTCGCAGGAAGATTGCCAAGGAGTTAAAGGTTGAATATGGCAAAGCTTTTCATCCTTCTGCAATTATATCTGAAGAAACTGAGATAAGAGAAGGCTCGGTAGTTATGCAGGGGGCAATTGTGCAGTCGGATGCTTGTATTGGCAGCCATTGTATTATCAATACCGGTGCTTCGGTGGATCATGAATGTCTGATTGCTGATTATGTGCATATTTCTCCCCATTGTACGCTTTGTGGCAATGTGCAAGTTGGCGAGGGGACATGGATTGGTGCCGGCAGTGTTGTTATTCCGGGTGTTAAGATAGGGAAGTGGAGTATTATAGGTGCTGGTTCCGTTGTTACAAAGGATATTCCGGATGGTGTGTTGGCTGTAGGGAATAGGTGTAAGATTATCAAGAATATAGTTTTGTAAATCACGTAATTTTATGGATAAGAGAATATATCTTTGCCTCGCCCACATGAGCGGCAAGGAGATAGGTTTCATACAAGAAGCCTTTGATACCAACTGGGTTGTTCCTCTCGGACCGAATGTGAATGCCTTCGAGCAGGATTTGGAATGTTTTGTAGGGCAGGATAAAAAGGTGGTGGCTTTAAGTGCTGGTACTGCCGCTGTGCATCTGGCCCTGCTTGCTTGCGGAGTTGGTCAGGGCGATGAAGTGATAGTGCAGAGCTTTACCTTTTGTGCCTCTTCCCATCCGGTGACCTACCTCGGTGCTACTCCGGTATTCGTGGATTCTGAGGCTGATACATGGAACATGGACCCGGTTCTTCTGGAGCAGACTATCAGGGAGCGTATCAACAAGACCGGGCGGAAACCTAAAGCAATTGTTCCGGTAGCTTTGTATGGAATGCCCTACAGGATAGACCAAATCATGTCAGTGGCAGATAAATATGGTATTCCGGTCATAGAGGATGCCGCCGAAGGCTTTGGAAGCAAGTTTGACGGGCAAGTCCTCGGAACTTTTGGCAAATATGGTGTGCTTTCTTTCAATGGCAACAAGATGATAACCACCAGCGGTGGCGGTGCTTTGATTTGCCCTGATGAAGAGTATAAGCGTGAGATAATGTTCTATGCTACCCAGGCCCGTGAGTCCTATCCCTACTACCAGCATGAGCGTATAGGCTATAATTATAGGATGAGTAACATTTGTGCGGGAATCGGCCGCGGTCAGATGACGGTGGTGGATGAGCATATAGCGCACCATAAGCATCTGTGCGGTCTGTATCGTAAGTTGTTGGCCGATGTGGAGGGAATTACGCTTCATGAGAATCCTTCCGGACGTTATGACAGCAATTATTGGCTGAACACGGTACTGCTTGACGGGAATCTGCATGTGAGAGGTGAGGAGGATGCCTACCGTGAGACAGTAAAAGGCGCCGTAGGTGGTGCCGCCGGTGTTACGCATGAGTCAGTGAGTGCCCATACTTCTTGTGAGCCTAACCGTAATGTAGAGGCCATGCGTGTTTGCTTGGACAGAGCCGGTATCGAGAGCCGTCCCTTATGGAAGCCCATGCACCTCCAGCCGGTTTATTCGGCTAATCCTGCCTATGTGAATGGTGTCAGTGAGGGCTTGTTCAAACGTGGTCTTTGCTTGCCGAGTGGTCCTTATGTGACGGATGAGGATGTGAGATACATAGTGAATGAAATGAAGGAGAGTATACTATGAAACTACATAG
>NWBO01000083.1 GCA_002633275.1 Bacteroidales bacterium Phil12 | reverse complement strand
CTGGAACCTTTGAGTGGGGAAGAATATATGAATGTTGCCAACATTTTCAATAAAGAAAACTATTTATTTACGAACGGTATGTATCCTTATGGTGATAAACCTTTTGATAATAAATGGGTACCTCAATTCTCACCTCAACAGATAGCTGCCGCTCAAACAACAGACTGGCTGGATTGTGTATTAAAGGATGGTAGCATCAATAATCATAATATCACAATTACGGGTGGTTCTAAACTGCTGAAATATTATCTGTCCGGAAATTATTACAAACAGGAAGGTACGGTAGAAAACTCCGCTATGGAACGTTATGCTCTTCGGACAAACATATCTTCACAATTGCTTCCATTTCTTAAGTTGACAGCAATTGTCAATGTAAATGAAAATGAATATACAAATTCAACTTCCGGTGGCGGAGGTGGTGGAAATGGGTACGATGCCATACAATCAGCATTGACTTATCCTTCTTATTTACCGATCAGAGGTGAGGACGGAAAACCTACCTTATATTCAAATTACCCTAACCCGGCCGAAATGATAAAAGTTAGTGACCGGACTAAAACAAGCGGTTATTATCTAAACTTTGCTGCCGATGTGGATATAATCAAGGATATGTTGTCCTTCCGTTTGATGTATGGCATTAATAAGGAGAATGCTAATCGTAATCTATATATTCCTTCTGATATATATTTTATGGACATGTATAAATCAAGAGGGCATTTGGGATATGTTGAACGTAGAAACCAAACTATGGAAGGCACGTTGACTTTCAAAAAGCAGTTTGGAGATTTGTTACGTGTCGATGCCGTAGTCGGTATGGGAAGGTATACGAACGATTCAAATGGTCTTGAACTTGACTACGAACAGATTAACGATCACATTGCAGCTGATAAGGTGGAAGCTGCGGAAGGCGCTTTCTACCCGACTTCTTTCAGGGCAGCCGACGAACGTCGTTCTCAATTTGCCAGGGCAAGTGTGGATGTACTCGACAGATATGTGGTTGCCGCTACTATTCGTCGCGATGGAACGGATAAGTTTTTCCCGGGAAAGAAATATGCCTATTTCCCTTCAGTATCATTGGCCTGGAAATTATCTAACGAGCCGTTTATGAAGCATATATCATGGATTGACCAGTTGAAGATTCGTGGTAGTTATGGACAGACTGGTAATGATAATCTGGGTAGTTCGCTTTATGGCACTTTCAGTCTGGCAGCCCAATATATCAAGTTCTCTAACAATTCAGTGACTTATGTGCCCTATCTGCTTAGCGGTCCTGATTACCCGAATGTTACCTGGGAAAAGACTACCATGAAAAATATAGGTATAGACTTTTCAGTCCTGAAAGATAGAATCTGGGGAAGTTTTGATATGTTCCGCAATGATGTAACCAACTTGCTGGGATATGACTCTGCCTCTCCGCTTAGTATGACATCTTCCGTCCCGATGAATTATGGACATTATGTACGTTACGGATGGGATGCGACTATCAACTCACTAAACTTTGAAATCCCCCGTGTGTTTAAGTGGACCTCACAATTGACCTTATCACATCATAATGCCGTTTGGAAAGAACGGATGCCCAACTATTATTATGAAGAATATCGAATCCGCAAGAACGAACCGGTGAATGCTTATTATTACTATGAAACGG
>NWBO01000082.1 GCA_002633275.1 Bacteroidales bacterium Phil12 | reverse complement strand
CTGTCCGTCTATCCAGGCAAATGCTGCACTGAATACCCGGAACCAACATTTGTCGAACGGGCGTTGGTAATCCCAGGAATATACCTTGGTTGGCAGCCCGTTTTCATCTATCAAATGTTTCTTAGGGCAAAACTCACATTCTCCGGTTTTATCTTTATAAAGAGCCTGCCAGCATTTTTTTCCTTCAAAGTGTTCGATACCTCCGTAAGGAGCGGCCATAGATTCATTGGCATATAGCATATCATGGGAATCAAAAGAGTTTACGTAGATGTCAACCCCCATATTATTCATGATGCTGCTTAACGTCTTGCTCGCCCGTACTTCTCTTTCTTTATATTCCCGCACTGCTATTTCCTTGGAGAGGGAGCCTAAAATGAGATGAATCATTTGCAGTTCTTCATCGGTGAAAGATATTGCATGTTCTCTGTCTCCAAATCCGATGAATCCGATAATTTTTCCTTCGGAGTCTTGAATTTGCCGGATTAGTAATGAATCGACTTTATAGAAATCCACGATGTCTACATCATCCCAAGAAGTATTTTGGTTTCTGCAAGCATAAAAAGGTTTGTTCTTTCCATTTGCACGGGTAACATGTTGATTGGTCATTTCGCTGATTTCAAAACGTTGTCGCAAAACGTTGTCGTTATTTCCGACAGTTTCCTTTAGATAGAAGTAGCGAAATCCGTCAGTTTGATAAATGAATCCTCTTTTAAAGCCATAGTATTCGCAAATATCCGTAAGTGATTCTGTGATTTTTTTCTCAATAGAGTCACAGACTATTCAGTCTTTCTAAAAAATGAAGTAAAAATGCATTGTAATTCTCTCTTTCTCTAATCATATTGTTTTAGGCATCTTGTTTGGTTATTTAAACTCGAAAGGAGTATGCTGTTTATCTCTTTCAAATCTTCAAGCTGCTAATATACGGACTTTTAAAAAATGATGAACGCTGTTTCATATTTTTGTAATGTGCCGTTTTTCTTTTTCTTGGGTACGAAAAGAGAATGTGATATATGATATTTCCCTTGGATTTTAGTTAACTAACAATAATCATTTGAGAAATAAAGGAGTGAACACTTGTGCGGATTTATTGAATTGAATAATGATTGGGGAAGTTAGTCGGTCATTGAATTTTTTGAATCTGTAAGTGATTGATTATTAATGCGCAATAAATGTACATTTTTCCTTTAAAACCAACGGGTCGTTCCTTTAAAAGAAACGACCCGTTGTACACCGAGAAACACACTGTTGCTTTTAAAGGAACGTGCTTTTTCATCTTCGGATGCGTAGATTAATATAATAATGTTTATATTTATTGTTTTATATCTACGTTGCAAACATTATTTTAATGCTTCGATAACCTGTGGCATCATTGTCCAAATGGTGTTTTCATCTTGAGCAGTAAAAAAGTTGCCATCTATCTCTGATTTCTTATCGGTAGCTGTTCCGTTTTGAATAGCTGGTTTAGCTAATGGGTGAACTGCTACTTTCTTCCCTTTGGTAATTCCGGTAAAGTCAAACATCATTGCACCGGCACAATGTCCGATCATCATTTTCCCTTTATCTCCGAAAGTTTTAATGACTTGCATCAAATCTACGTTATAGGGTTTATCAGCATTCTGCTGAAATACAGGTACTGCATCCCCACAAGAGAAAACGAGTGCATCGAATTCATCTTCGTGTCCCTTCAAATTAGCGATCACATCGTCTGCTGTCAGGCTGATTCCTGAATTTGTTTTAATCTCCTTCGTATCCGATACGGCAAATACTTTATATGAAATGCCATTCTCGAAAAACGCTTCCAAATATTGGAATAATCCACAACCATTTACCGGATTCACTGCTAAAACTGC
>NWBO01000081.1:5256-5425 GCA_002633275.1 Bacteroidales bacterium Phil12 | reverse complement strand
CTGTCACCAGTATCTCTGATAATGGCAATGCAGTAGTCGGTTCTAAACCGACCGATCTTCTTCACGTAGTATTCACACGCAATAAAACACATGTACAGTTACGTCAGGTAAACACTGACTATATTACTGGTAACACACAAATTGATGAAGCTTTACGCAAAAGTACACT
>NWBO01000081.1:0-5153 GCA_002633275.1 Bacteroidales bacterium Phil12 | reverse complement strand
ACAGAGAATTATCAATCCGACTGCTCGTACATTTCACAAATCAAGGCTTTCAAAGATAATGTTTCTATTAAAAGCTGTCTGTCATATACATTCTCTGTCAGCAATTCACAAGGAACATCACTCATAAAAGACCGTCCATTCACCGCAGAAATGACACGTTCCATCATGCTGTTAAAAGAAAAGCCTTATCGTCCACGTATGGCAGATTACCGGATCGGTGTATTTTTTACCGGACGCGAACAACTAGGCGAAGGAGCTAAAACGACCGTACCCGTTTACTATGCCAATCGATGGGATATACAACCGTCCGACACCGCCGCCTACTTACGTGGAGAGAAAGTGAAACCCACTAAACAGATTGTCTTCTACATCGATAATACTTTCCCAGAGAAATGGAAACCATATCTGCGGGAAGGAGTCACCCAATGGAATGAATTATTTGAACAGATTGGATTCAAAGATGTTGTAGCAGCCAAAGATTTCCCGACAGATGATCCGGAATTCGATCCCGACAATATCAAATATTCATGTGTCCGCTATGCTCCATCAAGCATTGAAAATGCAATGGGACCATCATGGGTAGACCCGCGAAGCGGAGAAATCCTGAATGCCTCCGTATATTTATATCACAATGTCATCAAACTTATCAGCAACTGGTTGTTCGTGCAAACAGCACAAGCCGATAAGGATGTACGCACTGTCAATATTCCGGATGAAATGGTTGGAGACGCATTACGCTATGTACTTTCACACGAAATCGGTCACTGTTTAGGGTTTATGCATAATATGGGAGCTTCTTCCACTTTCCCGGTAGATTCTTTACGTTCACCGGAATTCACGCAGAAGTATGGCACTACTCCTTCCATTATGGATTATGCCCGCTTCAACTATGTAGCACAACCTGGCGATAAAGAACGTGGCGTTAAATTGACTCCTCCCCGCTTTGGTGAATACGACAAATACCTCATTAAATGGACGTATACTCCGGTATTCAATGTTAATTCTGCAGAGGAAGAAGCAATTATAACAGGCAAATGGATCAGTGATGCCATTAAAGAGAATCCAGTGTACCGATATGGAAAACAACAAGTATATGGAGTTGTTGATCCCCGTTCACAAACGGAAGATATTGGTGACAACTCTATGAAAGCAACTCGATATGGCATCAAGAACCTTAAGTATATCATGAATAATCTGGAAAGTTGGATTTCCGAAGGTGACGATACATACGAATACCGTGAAGATTTATTTATTGGTATCGTAGAACAACTTGCAATGTACGTTACCCATGTAGCAGGCAATGTAGGCGGCTATTTTGTCAACGAAGTTAAAGAAGGGGACACAATGCCACGTTTTGCACAGATCCCAAAGGCACAACAAAAAGAAGCCCTGAATTACCTATTCGAGATTTATAACGATCTGAATTGGCTTGACAACAAAAACTTGTTAACTAAATTCCCAATTTCCGGTTCCCCTAAACAAACTATTCAAAACTTCATGTTGAGATATATACTGCCTGTACCTTTTCAGGTATCACAATACGAAGGATTAGAAAAAGATTCATTTACTGCTGCCGAGGCTTTCAACATGATATACAATTTTGTATGGAAACCGACCATTTCCGGATGTACATTAACAGAATCCCAAATGAATCTCCAGAAACAATATATATACATGATGATGCAAACTGCCGGTTTCACAATCAAAGGAGCTGGGAAAGCATTGGCCGGAGAAAAACCACTTGACATCAATCACCGCCAGTTCGGATATACTTGTTGCCAAGGACATGCTATCAAAGAGGATGTTATACACAACCCTGTAGCAGGTTTTGAATGGAGACCGTTGAATCGTTTTTCTATGACGGCTAAAGTTACACAAGCAGATGTATACGCATATATAGCTAAAGCCAAACAACTGATGAAACAAAAGGCAGCCAGTGCATCAGGGAAGACGAAAGCTCACTATGAATTATTATTAAAGATGCTCGACATCAACTTAAAATAAGGGAGGGACAAAAGATGAAAATACTATTTTTATGGTTGATGCCAATTTTGTTGATTATCGGATCAACAAATGAAGCCAATGCCCGCTCCAAAAAGAAAAAAGGAAAAGCAAAAACCGAACAACAGACTGACAGTGTTCAAAAGAAAAAAAAGAGTGTCTACGACAAGCTTTTCAAAGATAAGAAGAAACATACAGTCAATAAAGGGACAATCACAGTTCATCAGTACGAGGATAAGATTTATCTGGAACTACCGATTGAATTAATGGGACGGGATTTTTTAGTAAACTCTGCCATCACTACTGCAAGTGACATTTCGCTGGCGGGCACAAAAGCTGCTCAAAGCAGGTATCTGATTATTGATAAAACCGATTCATTAATATTATTCCGAGATCCGAAATACAATGTTCGCCTCAACGAACAGGACGATAATCAAGAAGCGGCTTTTGCATTATCTCGTAGTAATGCTATTTACAAAGCATTTCCAATTGAAGGATACACCAGCGATTCAACGGCTGTTGTATTTAATGCCACTTCCTATTTCTCTTGTTCCAATAAAGATGTACTCAATCTTAGCGGACGCAGTTATGGAGGTATGCTCACAATTGCAAGCGCTTCCCCTCAAAGTAAAACATCTTTTGTGGACTCTGCAGATGCATTCGACAATTGTATCAGTATCACTCAAAACTGTACTGCAAAGTTGAGCATCAGCATCATGGGATTCGTCTCCAAAGAACAACCGGAATTAACCATGTCGGTACAAACGACACTAGCCCTACTGTCGAAAGAAAAAATGAACACCCGCGAAGCCAACCCACGTGTAGGAACAGGTTATATCTCATACACGGACTATCGTAATGAAAAACGTTTCAAGAAAGGATATTATGTAACACGACGTAATATAACGACACAACAACCTGTTGTTTTCTACATCGACACTCTGATTCAAGATAGCTGGGTAAAAGCCATCCAAAAAAGTGCAGATGAATGGAATATAATATTTGAAGACTTAGGAATAGGAAAACCAATCATAATAAAACCGTATGAGAAAGATTCAACTTTCCGTGCTAATAACCCAATGATAAATACGATTGCTTTCCTGAATAACAACAACTCGGAAGTTACCGCGTACAATGTCACTGACTTACGCACTGGAGAAATCTTAAGTACCAAGATAGGAGTACCACGCGACCTTGCCGTCAGCGTACGTCGCAATGGAGTATACCAAATGGCAGAGATTGATCCGCGCTTCCGGACTTATTACATTGCCGATGAGGTGATCTGTGAGAATCTAACAGCACGTATGCTAAAAGCATTTGGGATTAGTTTGGGATTGGCAACTAATTTGGCTGGTTCTGCAGCATATTCCCCTGAAGAACTGCGTTCACCCGAGTTTACTCAAAAATATGGTATCACAGCTTCAGTCATGGACAACGTATTATACAATTATCTGGCACAGCCCGGTGATAAAGAAAAAGGAGTGGTATTGATTGTCGACAAACCGGGTGTATGTGATGCATTTACGCTCAAATATCTGTATGCCGCCACCAGTGAAAATGAATCAGACATGTTGAAGAAATGGGCTATGGAACACGATGGAGATCCACGCTATTTCTATGGAAAGCGTTCACCAGCTTATGCTACAGACCCGCGTTGCCAAAACTATGATTTAGGTAATGATCCGATAGCCTCTTTAAATGCACAAATCGCTCATGTGAAGTATGTAGTTAAAAATAGTCCTGCCTGGTTTCACGACGATAATATCCCCAATGATTACCGGGAGCTATTTCCTGATTTTGTGATTATTGAATTAATCAATAAAACATTGTCACCTGTATCTTCTTATATCGGAGGTATTTATATCAATGAAGCCAACGAAAAAAGCAATGTACCTTCATATCAACCGGTATCGGCAGATATGCAAAAGAAAGTCTTACAAAAGATATTCAGTACCTTCTATGATTTAAGTTGGCTAGACTCTAATAAGGATTTTTTGCGTTTAGGTGGTGTCAATCCTGATATGTCAACATGGATTTACAATAACGGGTATCCAATGATGTCATTAATGTTTCGTTTGATGCGCATGGGATTGAGCGTAGAGAAATCAACTAAACCATATACCCAGGAAGCATATTTGAATGATATAGAGAAACAATTATTCAAAGAAACTTTAAATGGGAAACCTTTAAGTGCTCCAATGATTGCACAACTGTCTGTATATATCAGTTCTTTAAAAGGAATGTGTCCTACATTAAAGGCTATTGATAAGGCTGTATCAACAAAAATTACTTCTATTGCTCTCAACGAGCAAACTAATCATAAGTTACAAGCATTAGGATTGCTGACAACTTTAGCCCCTATATCTGCAACAGAAAAACAATCTGGTATGGAACCTATGACTTCTGTTAATTTTTACTCCGGTACAGATATCGAAGCCATTTGCTATGATAAGTTGAAAAGTACACGTCGCTATTTGATACAAGCTCGTTCTTTGGCTAGTAATGATATTGAACGTGGAAAATGCGATTATTTGATAGCGATGATTGACAGGGTAATTTAGCCTTTCCTCACCATTCAACGTGTATGTTTATAAAAAGTTTAGTGATAGTAAAATGTATAACAATTAAAAAAATTATATTATGAAGCAGATTATTTTATTCATTGTATTCATATTTACTATAATGACGTGCACATTTGCACAGAATTCAAATTCTTCTCCAACAACAAAAGTCAAAGATGAAAAAAATAGCGAACAAATTCTAGAAAACAATAAAGATCAGTTTGGTATCTCATCAAAAGGAATATTTGGAAAATTAATAAAAGGAATTGTGTATGATGCTGGAACAAGAGAACCAATAATTGGAGCTAATGTTGTCGAATTGGGGACTTCTAATGGGACAGTTACTGACATTGATGGCCAATATAGTCTAAGAGTTTCTAATGCGAGTCAAAAAATACTCGTAGCAAGCTATATAGGATATGTAACACAAGCCCAAAAAATTGGAGGGCATGAAGTTGTTAATTTCTTTTTAGTAGAAGATACACAAACCCTACAGAAATAACAAGAATCACATACTATCACTAAACTTTTTATAAAACAGCAATATGAAAAGATTTATTTCTATTTTTTTATTGTTATACATTACTTTAC
>NWBO01000080.1 GCA_002633275.1 Bacteroidales bacterium Phil12 | reverse complement strand
GGAGGAGCGCATCAAGATATTGGAGCAACTCAAGATGGAGGATAAAAAAATAGAAGTCAACACATTGGGTTTAATCAGTCCGAAGACATCAATAGATATTGAGAAATTAGAATTGCCCCCTCTATCTGTCTTTCTTGATGCAGTGACAGAGAATGCGTCAGTAAAAAGAGCCCAATCCCAAGTAGAGCAACTCAAGAACCAATATCGCCTGGAAAAGCGGAACTGGTGGAACTACTTCAGACTGAACGGTAACTATTCCTACGGACGCTACAATATTATAGGCAATGCCAGTGACGAGTATACTCCTATGTACCAGACAACGATGTCAAGTGCCCAGCACAACTTCAATGTCGGGGCCAGCGTCGGCATCACCTTAGGAGACTTGTTCAACCGACCACTGAAACTGAAAGACTACCGCTATCAGATAGAGCAATTGCAGTACACGCAGGAAGGAGTTATGGAGGAGCGAAGGCTAAAAGTTCTGGAAGCCTACAATGCGGTTACCGAGCAACTGGCTACCATAAAGGCCAAAGCGGAAACGGCTGCATTGTATAACGCACAGATGAAAATATCTGAAAATAATTTCATACAAGGAGCCATTGATATCATTGCACTTTCTTTGGAACGTGCACGCCGCACCGGTGCCGTGACTAATTATGAGCAAAGCCGCGTAGCTTTACACAATTCAATCGTATTGTTAGAGATGCTGACTAATGTTAAAGTTATAACAGACAAGTAAAACTAATTATGAATATAGTACAATTTTTGGCAAGCTTCTTTTACCGCATCCGTTATTGGTTATTGTGGGGAAGCCTCCTTGTTACAGCATTAGTCATATACTTTACACAGTTTTTACCATACAGTTATACGGTAAACAGCAGTCTATATGCAGGTGTAACCAACAGCACCAATCTGGACGGAAGCCAGCTTATCAATATCAACAGTACCTTCGACAATATCATCAATATAGGCAAGTCCAAAAACACTTTGGCAAAGGTTTCGGTACGTCTGCTTGCAACCAGCCTCGTATACGGTGATGAGTGGAAAGACAACATGTACATTCAAGCCAAACATTATAGGCAGCTCGTCCAAATCCTTCCTAAAGAAGTGCTGGCTTTGGTAGACCGTTCCTCTTTGGATAAAACTACAAATAATCTGATGAATTACCGGAAAGAGAACAGCAGTAATTTTGTCTATTCCATATTCAACCGTCCCTACCCTTATTACAGTTATAGCGCATTAAGCACAATCACCATTAAACGACTGGGTACCAGCGACCTGATAGAATTGGTATATACCTCCTCCGATCCCGGTATTACGCAAAACACCCTCAAGATATTGGAAGATGAACTGTTAAAGGCTTATGAGCAACTCCGGTTCAGTGCCACGAACAGTGCTATCGCCTATTTTGAAGAACAAGTGCGCATAGCCAAAAAAGCACTTACTGCAGAAGAAGATGATTTGACAGACTATAGTGTTCAAAAACAAGTCATCAACTACGACGAGCAATCCAAGGCATTAGCTTTGACCAAATATGCGACGGACGACCGTATGGAAGAAGTGCAGCGAAACTATGGAAGCGCAGTGGCTTTACGCCAGATGTTAGAGAATAAAATGGACATACGTGCCAAGATTATACGCACAAATACTAATTTGTTGCAAGAACTGGAAAAAGTTAGTACCCTGAACCAAAGTATTCTTGAGCAAGAAATATTCACCACAGAACAGAGCCAGCAGAATAGTGATAAACTTCAAAGAGAAAAAGACGCTCTGCAAAAGGCAGAAGAAAAGATAAGCCATCTCTCCGATAATTTAAACGAGTATGGTTTCTCCAAGGAAGGGGTAGGCATTCAAGAAATGGTGACAGAATGGCTGACGGCATGCATCAATGAGGCGAAAGCCAAAGCTGAAGTGAAAGTATTGGTTGACCGCCAACGGGACATTATCGACCAATACCGGGAATTCTCACCCGTAGGCACTCAAATCAAGCGGAAAGAACGTGCCGTAGGCATTGCCGAAGACAATTATCGCCGACAAATAGGAGGCCTTGCCGAAGCACACCTCCGTTTGCAGAATATCAAGATGACAACTGCCAACCTGCAGGTCATAGCATCCCCCGAGTATCCGCTGACAGACAATGGCAGAAAAAGAATTATCTACGTCCTTGCCGCATTCTTCGGCAGTATGATATTCATAAGCGGCTACTTCCTGCTGATTGAATTGTTAGACCGCACTCTCCGCGACCCGGACCGCAGCAAACGCCTGACCGGACTCTCTGTCATTGCAGCATTCAACGGTGTAAGCAACTTGAAGTATCGTGGATTCCTCAAGGCCTGTAACCGGCTTGCCGCTGCCTATAGTTGCCGGCAATTGAACAACTACCTGCACCCGGACCGTCCTACTGTCATAAACCTGCTCAGCATGGAGAAACGTGAAGGAAAATCATTCCTTGCCAAATATTTCATTGATTACTGGGAAACTGAGGGGATAAAAGTGCGCCTTGTAAAATATGACCACGATTTCGATACCCAAAACAAGGGATATGTACAAGCTCAAGAATTGTCTGACTTCTGGGTTCTGAATGAAGCAGAAGAAATACCGGACATCATTTTAGTGGAATATCCTGCTGTCAGTACCGCAACTCTACCTATGTCGGTATTGAAAAAAGCAGATTTCAATTTGCTGATAGCCAACGCCGCCCGATTGTGGGGCAGAGATGACGACACCCGGTTGAAACCGTTAAAGGAAGAATTGGAAGGAACTCCTCTATTTATGTATCTCAACAATGCAGACCGCGAAGTGGTTGAAAGCTTCACCGGAGAATTGCCTCCTCACACCCCGGTTCACAGCTTCTTCAGCCGGTTGGCACAATTAGGTTTAACATCAAAATCAGCAGCTGTCAAATAAATGCAAACGGATATCAAAGGACATAGCATATCTCCCTTGGCGGTAACATTATTAGTGTTCATCATCGGACTGGGTGCGCTCATCTATAGCATATTATTCAGTACTTGGGATATCACTGCATACGTTTGCCTTTCCCCTTTCTTCCTGATAATAGCAATACAAGCATTAAGAAACCCTTTTGCCGGTGTATGTTTCCTATTCACATTCAATTACTTTTTCATTCCCTGGTACAGATACACGCAGGGCAGTGGGTTGAGTGTCTGGTATGATGTCGCAACCGTCACCCTGCTTGTGACGCTCCTGATATATTCCTATCACCAACAAGGTAAGATTGCATGGAAATACACCAAAAACATTCTGACGTTCGGAGGTTGCATATGGGCCATATATACTGCGGCTGAAATCATGAATCCAACAGCTCTCACGGAAGCTTGGATTTACTCCCGTGGAATCATATACAGTACCCTTGTCATGTCATTAATTGGCGTTTTAACAATGACCTCCTACAAGCGGTTGCGCGTCATTATGCTTTTTCTGTCCATATTCACATTGACAGCCGTAGCCAAAGCTGTTTACCAGAAATATGCAGGTTTTGATGAGACAGAAACAACCATGCTGATTGAAACGGAAATGTACAAGACACACCTTTTATCCGATGTCACCCGATATTTTTCCTTTTTCACAGATGCCGGAAATTTCGGTTCCAACATGGGCTTTGCCGCCATTCTGTTCGGTATCTCGGCTATCTTCGTAAAAGAACGTTCCATAAGAATCTATTATGCAATTATTGCCGTCTGTTCCATATATGCCTTGTTCATTTCCGGAACCCGCGGTGCACTGTTTGTCCCCATCGGAGGAATCATATTGTTAACTTTCCTCAGTAAAAATATCAAGCTCATGGGAGCTACAGTCTTCTTCGGATTGTTTTTTTATGTCTTTTTCGCCCATACCTATATCGGTGAAAGCAACACTTCCATCAGACGCATGCGTACAGCTTTCAGACCTACAAAAGATGCCTCTTACATTGTCCGCAAAGAAAACCAAAAAAGATTGGCTGAATATCTAAAATACAAACCTTTCGGAGAAGGACTTGGTTTGGGAGGGGTAGAAGCCAGAAAATATGGTTCCCGTCTCACAACACTCATTCCCCATGATTCTTTTTATGTCAAGATATGGATGGAAACCGGCATTGTAGGATTAGTGCTTTTTCTTACCATATATGTCTGTACATTGTTAAGAGGTTGCTATCTTATCATGTTTCGGATTAAGAATAACGAGCTACGTGGAATACTCACGGCCATTGCTTGCGGTATTTTCGGACTAATGATAAGTGCCTATGGAAATGCCTTTTTCTTTCAATTCCCTACAGGATTTATAATCATTTTATTTTTGTCAGTCCTGATTAACGGGGAGCATATCGACCAACTGCTGACCCAACAAAAAATGAAAAAGAAATAGAAAATATTAAATAGAAAACATATATGAACGACATTTTTTCCATATTCAATCCCGACTGGTGGATGGACGAGAACAACAATGCCTTGCAAATGACAGACGCGGTTCTTTTCTTATTGCTGGCCATCCCCGTAGCCTACTTGTTTATCTATGCATTGGCCTCCTTGCGGAAATACAAGAATCCCTATCCACCGTCCCCCAAGCGACATCGGTTCCTGGTCCTCTTTGTTGTGCTGAAAAACGGCAAGGAAGTGATAGAGTCCATCAATCATTTCCTTGACACGCAGACGTATCCGAGAGAAAAATACGACATCGCAGTGGCTGCCACACAACTGTCCGAAGAAGATTTGGTTACGCTGCTCCAGATGCCGGTCAACATTGTCGTGCCCGATAAAGAACATTGCACAAAGATATATGCCATACAGCAGGTCATGGAGCGCTATTCTCCTCATGAGTACGATGCCATCACCATATTCAATTCAGACAACAAAGTTGTTCCTAACGCATTAGAGCTTTTCAACAATGCCTACTACTCCGGATGTGATGCCATCCAAGCCCACCGCATGACGGAAAACCTGAATACCAACATCGCCGTATTAAACGCCACCAGCGAAGAAATCAACAACCACCTCTTCCGCAAGGCACATACGGCACTGGGATTCTCCTCCGCCCTCATCGGTTCGGGCATGATGTTTGATTTTGAGATGTTCCAGGAAATCGCTCCCAGATTATCAGGAAGCGATTTGGCCAAAGCTACAGAAATGGAACTTCTGAAGGAAAACATATATACCGAATACATGGAAGAAATAGTCTGCTATTGCAAAAAGACGGACGATACATCGGGGTACAGCAAAGAACGCCAACGCTGGTTGGGCTCACAGTATCGCAGCTCCATACTGGCATTGCAACAATTTCCGATAGCATTCTTACAGGGAAAGTGGGATTTATGCGAAAAATTATTCCAATGGCTACTTCCATCCCGTTTCCTGCTCATCTTATATATCACGATATGTGCCGTGGCAATGACATTCCTGGAGTGGCCGCTTGCTACAAAATGGTATGCCCTTTTAGCCGTTTTATTCATCACTTTTTTGATGGCCATGCCCGAAGGGGAAATCAGCCGCAAATTCCGGAGCGCTTTCTGGTCTCTGCCCATATTGGTAGTCACCTCTTCCATGAGCCACATCACAAGAATCTTTAAACGGAAAAAGAAAAGAAAGGCAGCAAAATGAGAATCGCCATCGAAGCCCAACGCATTTTCCGCAAAGACAAGCATGGCATGGACTTTGTCATCCTGGAGACACTGAAAGAACTGCAAAAGCGGAAAGACGGTAATGAATATTACGTATTCGTTGCTCCGGGGGAGGACTGGTGCCTGGAAGAATCGGAAAACCTCCATATCATTGAGCTTCGCTGCCCTACTTATCCTTTGTGGGAGCAGATAGCATTGCCCCAGGCCGTCAGGAAACTGAAAGCGGACTTGCTGCATTGTACATCGAATACAGCCCCGTTATGGTGTCCCGTCCCTTTGGTGCTGACGCTTCATGACATTATCTATTTGGAGCCGCGTCAGCATCGCAGTCCTTCCTTCTATCAGGAAATGGGATGGCATTACCGTCGCCTGATTGTTCCCCGCATCCTGAAGAAAGCAAGAAATATTATTACAGTTTCTCAGTTCGAGTGTACCCGCATACGCGAAGCGCTGCAACTTCCCAAAGAAGTCATTAAAGCCGTTTACAACGGCTACAGCGCTTACTTTACGATGCAGGAAACACCCGATGAGAGTATTGTGCAGAAATACATACCGCACCCAGACTTTCTTTTCTTTCTTGGAAATACAGACCCCAAAAAGAATGCGGCACGTACCCTGAAAGCATACGCGTTGTATCTGAAAGCATCCCAAACGAAACGCCCCCTTCTCATTGCCGATTTAAAAGAAGAATATATCGACCAGCTTCTTCAGCAAGAAGGAATCACCGGGATAAAAGAACATCTGTATTATCCGGGATATATCGGCAACAAAGATTTAGCAACCCTTTATAATGCAGCATTTGCATTTCTCTATCCTTCCTTGCGTGAAAGTTTCGGGATTCCGATACTGGAGGCTATGGCTTGCGGCACTCCCGTAGTGACGGGCAACGTTTCGGCAATGCCCGAAGTAGCCGGTAAAGGTGCCATTTTAGTCGACCCTCAAGAACCGCAAAAAATAGCAGATGCCTTGCTACGCCTGGAAAATGATGCGACACTCTATCAGCAACAAGTAAATTACAGTCTGGAACGTGTAAAACTGTTCTCCTGGAAACACACTGCAGAAGAATATGTAAAGATATATCACTGTATTCACCAGTAACCGGCAAACATCATGAGAGACTTCATCATCACCAGCCTGCAAACATGGGACATCGAAATAGGTAGTACCATCAAGAATACTGCATTGGAAATTTCAAAGCAGAACCGAGTGCTCTACATCAACACTCCGATGGACATTTCCATCCGGCTGAGAGGGAACAGACAATCTCCGTCCTACATCCGGCGCATGGCTGTCATCAAGGGAGAGACTTCACCGCTCCGGCAAATCAACGCCAACATGTGGGTGCTGGACTGTCCTTTCATGTTGTTCTCGGCCAACTTCCTGCCTGCACCGCTTTTCAATATCGTCAACAGAAAAAACAATGCCCGCATAGCCCGATGGATTGTAGAGCAGGCTGCCGCGCTCGACTTCAAAAATTACATCCACCTCATCGATACAGACATTTACCGCAGCCGCTATCTGAAGGAGTATATCCATCCGTCTGTTAGCATCTATTACCGGCGCGACTACGTCATAGGCGAAGCCTACTGGCGCAGGCACGGCACCCGTCTTGAACCGGAACTGGCTGCTTCGGCCGACCTTGTTCTGGCAAACTCCACCCGTTTTGCCGCAGAGTTGCAAGCCTACAATCCCCATACCTACCCCATCGAAACCGGCGTAAACCTAAAGCTGTACAATCCGGCCAAGAAATACGAAACACCCGGTGACATGCAAGACATTCCACGCCCTATCATCGGATATATGGGTACGATAAACAGTACCCGCCTTGACGGAGACCTGCTCTATCAAATAATAAGCCAGCGTCCCGATTACAATTTTGTGTTCACCGGACCGGAGGACGACGGTTTTCGCCAACACCACATCCACAGCCTGAAAAATGTGTATTTCACCGGGCAGAAAAAGGTGGACGAGTTGCCCGCTTACATCACAGCCTACGATGTCTGTATCAACCCGCAAATGGTGAACGACATTACCGACGGTAACTATCCATTGAAAATAGACGAATACCTGGCTATGGGTAAACCCACTGTCGCAACCAGTACCCACACCATGCGCCACATATTCGCAAATCACACGCACCTGGCCACCACCCCGGAAGAATGGCTTTCGGCCATAGACCGTGCTGTGACCGAAGCCGATGACGAAGAACTTGCCAAACAGCGCATAGCCTTTGCCGAGACCCACAGCTGGGGGCACAGTGTAAAGAAAATATACGACATAATCGATAATTTTTTGAAGGAGAAAGCTACATGAACTATCGTAACATAGACGACCTAAACCATTGCATCCTGCAACATCTCAGCATTCTGCCACGGGATTTCGACCTCATTGTCGGCGTGCCCCGCAGTGGCATGTTTCCCGCCAACCTGCTGGCGCTCTACCTGAACCTGCCGGTCACGGACATAGACTCTTTCCGCAACGGGCATATCTATCAGACCGGAGAACGGGGGAAAACTTTCAACATGAACAATATACATAATGTATTGGTTGTGGATGATAGCATAGCCACGGGAAAAGCCATGAAGAAATGCCGCGAGCTCCTGAAGGACATAGAACATTTATACAACATCCAATATTGCGTCATTTATGCAGTCCCACTACACTCCCATTCCGTAGACTATTTTTTCGAAATAGTCGATTATCCCCGTTTCTTCCAATGGAACATAATGAACCACTCCATCCTGCAAAAAACGTGTATGGACATTGACGGCGTGCTTTGCGCAGACCCCACTCCGGAAGAGAACGACGACGGCGAGAAGTACCGTCATTTCCTGCTGAACGCTCCTCCGCTATTCATTCCCAAAGTCACCATCGGCACACTGGTCACTTCACGCTTGGAGAAATACCGTCCGGAGACGGAAGCCTGGCTCCAGAAGAACCATGTAAAATACAATAAGCTCGTCATGCTGAACCTGCCGGATATGGCTGCACGCCAACGAGCGAATTGCCACGCCTCCTTCAAAGCCAAAGAATACGGTTCATCCACAGACAACATGCTGTTTGTAGAAAGTTCCATGACACAAGCTGTCGAAATCAACCGCCTAACCAAGAAACCGGTACTCTGTACGGAAACGTTCCAGATGATTTATGAATCCAAATCGTTGTACTACAACCTGAAGTCGGGAGAAACATTCCCGTGGCTACGGCGTTTTATGATAAGGATGCGCAACAAATTAAGCTCTCATTCAACCTCTTCCACCTGTAATAATGGCTGTAAAATGTGGAAAAAGTTTTTTCAACGAAGCGTATAACAAAAGATTAACAAGAATAATCACCAAAGGACTAACAATATAAATAAGCATAAATTGCCAATCTGAAACGGGAGACATAAACTTAAACAGAATACGGACGAACATATTCAAGGGAAGCTGGTGACATGCATACACTAAAAAACAAGAGCTTATCAAAAAATAAGAAGATTTCCATCTTTCCCGTTCCACAAAGTAAGCAGTCAAAGCTATAATCGATACAATGCCCAATAATATGCCGGCATTGGCTACATATAGAAATCCATCTGCTCCTCTTACGCCAATTGTACCTATAGCAAAAAGAAAGTACAAGGCTACTCCCCAAGGAAAAAAAGATTTAAAGTCAGCAACAAAGTTACGTCCGGTAATACTAAACCATGCTCCCACAAAAAAGAAAAAGACAGCATCCATTCTTGGAATCTCCAAAGTTCCCCCTACCAGCCAAATACAACCAAGCACTACCAATATATACCAACGAAAATAACGAAGACACCAGTATACTAATGGAGAAAAGGCCAACATGACCATTAAATCACGTATAAACCATAAAGCTCCATTTACCGGCATTCCATTAATATTCCAAAAACTAATCAGATAATCACAAACAGTATAATCGCTCACTTGTTTATAAGCACCTGATGTCAATTGTACCGGTGATAAAACTGTAACAATCCAATGTCCCACAAGTACTACAAAGTTCCAAAACAAATATGGTATTAATAAGGTTTTAATCCTTGACTTTAGCTTCTTTTTATAGACATCAACAGAAAAGGCAGTGCGAAAGAAAAAGAGATACCCTGAAATAAAAAAAAATAAAGGAACTGCCACTGAAGCCAAAATACGTGATATAAAAAAAGAAGTAGTATGATATATCGGTATCCCTGAATCCGGAATATCCAATCCCATAATACCTTCAAAAAAAGAATGCCACAGAACGACTCCAACAATCATAGGAAACCGCAGTACATCTATAACTCTTGATTGCAAAATATTTTTTTCCATTTGATTTAAATAATCATGTACAAAGTTAATGATTTATAGATGTTTTACAAATTCTCCCCCATTTTTTTCGTGCACTTTTCTTTTTCGTATAGTAAATGGTAGAATACCAATAATTAAGTATCTTTGCCAAGATATTTTTTAACTAATAATGAACATAAAAAAACAACCTTGACCCTCCAAAGCGGAGGTCAAAACGCAGTAAGCATCGAAAAGAATACTGCACACAGTAGAAATCCATTATTGGATCAGTTAGAAATCATTGCAGAGGCAATTGGCGGCTTGTTGGAAGGAAAATCGTCTTTCTCCCAAAGCGAACTGCGCAGTCTGGCCCACATAAGGCAGATGACACGTATGCACAAAACAAAGTCCGGAGAGTAATAGCCACTGTGAGTCAAATGTTTACGAATGTAACAAGTAGAAGGCCGCCTAAAGAGCGAGCTCCACCGGCTACTTTCTATAAAAAAACACATATTTCTCCATTGTAGGCTTCAGTTCCCCAGACGAAGGCCAGAACACCCATACAATAGCTTCTGGACACGCCCAAACATACATTAAGCCTACAAAAGTCCATTTGCAGGCTTATCCTATTATCCCTACCTTTGCATCACCAAACAAAGAGAAAAATACTACGGAAAACGCCGTCGCCACAACAAGCAGCCCCGCTTTACGCACTACTTTTCCCCTCTAAAAAAATATATATGAAAAAGAATTTTTATTTCCAACACTCCTTAATGTCAATGTTCGACCCCAGAATGAAACACTTGGTAGACAACGAAGGACTCAGAGGACTGGGTGCCTACTGGATTATCATCGAAAAACTGTCAATCTTGCCAGAACCGCGCGCGCAACTGGATTATCTCCGTGCCTACTGCGACAGCAAGAAAATCACCTTATGCTACCTTAAGAAAATCATCCTGGAATACGACCTTTTTGAACTGGAAGAAGACGGATACTTTATGCCCAAAGAGTTGAATCCCCTACACAAAAAAGGCGAAAAAACGGAAAAAACTACTCAGGAAAAGCCGGATTCCAAAGCAAAAAATGACGAAAAACAGCAAAAAGTATCGAGGAATAAAAGCAAAAAACAGTCTGATTTGTCAAGCAATACACTAAACAACAAGTATTTAGCTAAAAACGCCACAAATACTAATAAGAAGACTATAGATATTAATAAAACAACAACAGCAACAACAGAAGAAAAAGAAGCTGCTGCTGCCGGTGCACTTTCATCACCCCAAACAACACCCGCTCCCATCGAACCCTGGCATACGCTGATAGACAAACTCACCGAAGAAAGTGCCTGGCTGGACGTGGCCTGCATGCACAGCGGCTATGGCAGTTTGCTGAAGACGCACATCAAAGAGGCTGTGGAGGTATTCAGGCAGCACGTCATACTGCACGACAACGGCAATGTGCTGCTGAACATGAAAGACACCCGACAATATTTCGTCAACTTCGTAAGGGCCGGCCAGCGCACCTCGCAGGAGCTGCATATGCTGTTGCAGGGCCTCGAAAAGCAGCAGTCCGCCGCCGCACCTCCCGACCCCTACCGCTACGAGCTGCTTGTGGACGGACGGCGCACCTACCTGGGCTGCCCCATCCCCGACGAAGCGCCACCCCGACCGGACAATACCGCCTTCTGGAACGAAACGACCCGTTCGTGGACGTCGCAAACCCCGCCGCCGTCATCGAAAAAGCCGAAACAGAAACCCGGCTGAAACGCCACACTCCGGCATCCGGAATGCCACACCCCAGCGTTCCGGATGCCACACCTCAGCGCCCCGAATGCCACACCCCAGCGCCCCGGATGCCACACCTCAGCACGTCCCAAGTGTGGCATTTACCCCCGTGAAGTGTGGCATTTCACCCCGCGAAGTGTGGCATCGGAAGGGGTGAAACCATTCATG
>NWBO01000079.1 GCA_002633275.1 Bacteroidales bacterium Phil12 | reverse complement strand
CTTTACGTCTACCATATTTTTTGAGATTTAAAATTGCATTTTGATTGATTAAGTAGCAAAAGTATATTATTTTTTGTTCATCTGCAACAGCATTCCCATCTTTTTTATGAGCGACTTACAGATGATAATCAAGGTAACAGCGGTGATAATCATTAAAATACCTACCATTAACCGGGGAGTCAGTTTTTCGTGAAACAGGAGAACACCGAAAAATAGAGCTGTTACCGGTTCCAGAGCACCCAATATGGCTGTTGAGGTAGAGCCTATATAATGGATGGCGAGTGCGGTACAGATCAGAGATACGGCAGTTGGCAGAATGGCTAGTGTCAGCACGTCGGCCCAGAGCCAGGCTGACGGTATTATTTGCAGTTCCGTACAAAAATTTAAACGGACGATATAAACCGATAGTCCGAACAAAATGGCATAGAATGTGAGCTTGGTGGTCGGCAGGTTTTTCAGCGTCGAACGGTTCACACCTACTATATATATAGCATAAGAGAGTGAGGACAGCAGAACAAAGATAATTCCCAAAGTCGACAGCGGTTTGTTTCCGTCTCCCTGATAGAGCAAGGCGATACCAGAAAGTGCCAGCAGGATGGAAAAAACGGTAATTGTGGAAATCTTTTCTTTGAAGAATATCCCCATAATGACTGCTACCATCACCGGATAGACAAAGAGAATGGTAGAAGCAATACCGGCATCCATATAATTATAGCTCATAAACAAAAGTAGTGATGAAAAAGAGAATAGCAATCCCATAATGACTAAGGGCAAGACGTCTGCCTTATGAAGCGCAAAAGACTGGTGCTGCATTTTCATCAGAATACCCAATACGATTGTCGCAAAGAAGTACCGGTAGAATAAAACGGTATCGACACTCATTCCGGCTGCATAGAGCGGAAGTGCAAAAAGAGGATTCATACCGTAGCTGGCAGCGGCAATCGCTCCATAGATAAAACCTTTGGTTTTGTTGGTCATTGTTTTGCTTTTTTTTAATGGCGTGCAAAAGTACGCAGTTCACCAATGATAAACAAGCGTTTAGGCGGTTGGTAGTATAATTTAATCTTTCGTATGCTAAAAACTATTTCTTAGTGAAGAGGATACTAATCTTGTTTATGCATAAAATTAATCGTCTGACAGTTGATTCTTTTTCGTCTGACAACTGTCAGACGAAAGTTCAACAGTAGTCAGACGCAAGTTTAACAACTGTCAGACGATTAATTTTATTCGATCGGGAGATTAGTTATACGCAGTCTGAGGAATAATTAACAGGCAATAGTCAATCAGGTTTTTGCATAAACACTTGCATATATCTTGGATTTTCCCGAATATTGTATCCGAATTATCGAAAAACACAGATGACCAAAGCTAACTTTCTTGTTATTTATTGCCTGTTTATATCGGGACTTTGTTGCATGGCAAATGTGACAAAGGATATCAATATGCGTTTTAAAGACGTGAGGCAAGGACTTTCGCATCAAACGGTCAATTGTTTCTATCAGGATGAATTCGGATTTTTATGGATTGGTACTCAAGACGGACTGAACCGCTTTGACGGTCGTAAATTTGAAGTCTTCAAACCGGATAACGCCAATCCCTATTCAATCAATATAAATAATATCCGGCAGGTTTGCGGAAACAAGGAAGGATTGCTTTTTATCCGTAGTTTGCAGAGTGTGACTCTTTATGACATGCGTTTGAACCGCTTTAAGGTGTTGCGTGAAGGAGAAGTTGCAGGAATCTGCTATGCGCACGACGCATTGTGGATAGCTACCGGAAAAGAAATCTACCGTTATCGTGATCTCAACCAAGTGCCCGAGTTATTCTTTTCATTCCCTTCGGACGGAGAGGATATATTGATGAACAGTCTAATGGTTCGTCAGAATCAAACCGTGGTGGTGGGTACTTCTTCCAAGGGTATTTACTGTATCGATCAGGCTGCTCATATCACCCGTCATATTGATGTGGGGGCTGTTAATTCGATTACGGAAGACAGAGACGGGAGCATCTGGATAGCTACCAGAAATCGGGGACTTACCCGGTTGGAGGCAAATGGGGAGCTTACTCATTACAGATATAATAAAGTGGCTGATAATACAATCAACCATGATAATGTGCGTCATGTGACACAAGCCAATGATAGTCTTCTGTATATCGGAACTTACGCCGGTTTGCAGACTTTAAATCTCTCTACCGGAGAGTTTACGGATTATGAATATGACTTGAATGTGGAGGCAGCCGATATACGTTCCATCATTTCGATGCATTACGACACTTCGGGAACTTTATGGCTGGGCACTTTCTATCAGGGAATACAATATTATAATGTAGCGAATGATGCTTATCACTTTTACCGTTCGTCTACGGCTGTTGGCGGGCATTTGAATTCCTATATCATCAGTTCCATTGCCGAAGACTGTTCCGGGCGGATCTGGTTTGCAAGTGAAGGAAGTGGATTGAACTACTATGATAAATATGCCAAACGCTTTTTTCCGCTTAAACATTTATATGCTCAAGAGCTGTCTTTTAAGATTGTGAAGTCTTTGTATTATGAGAAAGAACCGGATTATCTTTGGGTAGCTTCGCTTTATCAGGGCATCAATCGGATTAACCTGTCGACCGGACATATAGAATCTATTACGGAAAATATCGATACTCCGGAAGGAAAAACAGTCGACAGGGCCTATAATCTGGTAAAAATGATAGAGTTTGCCGGTCATGATACCTTATTGATAGCAGCCAAGGGTGGGCTGCTTGTATTGGATAAAAAACATCTCCGGTTACATCATTTCGAACATCCTTCTTTAGCTTCCAGACATTTGTCGCAGGTTTGGGATATGACGTTTGATAAAGAAGGGGATTTATGGCTGACCACTTCTTTTGATTTGATACGGGTCAATTTGAAAGCGGGTACTTCCCGTAGTTATCCTTTCTCCCAAATAGCGCAGAGCACGGCACAGCACCACATTAATCATATTCTATGTGATAGAAAAGGACGTATATGGCTGGGATCGACGGGATCGGGAATTTATCTATTCGATAAGAAGAAAGACACCTTTGTAGGATACGGAGCGAAGCAGGGATTGGAGAATGGATTTATCACCGGATTGGTAGAGAGTCCGCTGGACGGTTCCATTTATGTGGCAACGAATGGCGGTTTCTCTAAATTCAATCTAGCCACTACTACATTCGAGAACTATAACAGGCAGAGTGATTTTCCCTTGAATAACGTGAATGACGGAGGGCTGTACATTACGTCCGACCACGATATTTATGTCTGTGGACTGGCAGGTATCGTTTCCATAGCCCAGGAGAAACTGAACAAGCAGTCTGTGGATTATAATGTGTTCGTAAAACGAGTGCTTGTGGATAATACGGAAATACAACCACTTGATTCGTTGGGACTTATCAAGGAAACGGTATTGTATGAACATCAATTAGTATTGCCGCCCAGGTATTCTTCCGTCACTTTTGAGATAGCGAGCAATACCCTGAATAATATTTCCAATATCGGTCTGGAATATAAACTTGAAGGATTTGATAACGAATATATGAAGGCGGGAGATAATACGATGGTTACTTATACCAATCTTCATCCGGGGCGTTATACTTTTCATGTTCGTGGCGACCAGTTGCGCATTCACGACCAGGAAGCACCTTCTGCCAGTTTTGAGCTGATAGTGGAGGCGCCCGTTTATCAACGAGCATGGTTTATTTTGCTGATGATATTGGCAGGTATCCTTATTGCAGGTTATAT
>NWBO01000078.1 GCA_002633275.1 Bacteroidales bacterium Phil12 | reverse complement strand
TCGAATCGACTATATTTTAGTGGAAAAAAGCATTAAAGTTCTCTCCTTTGAAACCATTACGGATGATGCGCGTCAAGGACGATTTTCTTCCGATCATTATCCTATTATGATAAAAGCAGAATTATAATGAGGACAAATTAACGTGAGCCTGACATAGTGAGTGCCCATAGACTAGCAAACGTCTGCATACCAAGAAGGGGCCTCACTTCTGTTTACACATTCGATTGCCGACAGCTGTTAATAGTTAAAAACAGTTGCCAGTATACTTTTTGTCAAATTTGCACACAAAAATATTACCATAACACAATACATATGACAAATGAATTTGCAGAAAACAATTAATACTCAAAAATATATGAACTATAAAAAATGGATTATCGGATTATGTATACTCAATATACTACCAGCTCTCTCTCAAGAATATAACATAGAAAATATTCATATTGATGGCTATATCGGCAATCGCATTAACACCTGCATAGAACATCGAGTAAAATCCCAAAATACAGACCACCTAATCGAGCCTTTCAAGCATCGAAACGAGGATCATCTCTGGCAATCTGAATTTTTCGGAAAATGGCTACTCGGGGCAATAGCTTCATACCAATATACAAAGGATAAAGAATTGTATAATTTGATAACAAACAGCGTAGAAAAGCTCATGAATACCCAAACAAGTGATGGATATATAGGAAATTACAAACGAGAAGCACAACTGACCAATTGGGATATTTGGGGAAGAAAATACACTTCGCTCTCCTTGCTTTCTTATTATAGGCTCACCGGCGATAAAAAAGCCTTGAATGCAGTTGAACGACTGATAAACCATCTCATGGAACAACTACAAATACATAATATTAATATTGCTGCAACCGGTTATTATTTAGGCATGGCCAGTTGCTCCATTTTGGAGCCTGTGGTTTATTTATACGATATTACCAGAAATCCCCGATATTTATCTTTTGCCAAAAGCATTGTTTCTTCTATCGAACGGGAAGGGAGTTCTCAACTGATAACTAAAACATTGAAAAACATTCCTGTTTCTGAGCGTTCCGCTTTTCCAAAATCTTGGTGGTCATTCGAAAATGGTCAGAAAGCTTATGAAATGATGTCATGTTATGAAGGGCTGATAGAACTTGGCACCATAGTAAATGATCCTTTTTACATAAGAATTGCAGAGAAAGCAGTAAACAATATCCAAGAAGATGAGATTAATATAGCAGGTTCAGGAGCCGCTTTTGAATGCTGGTATAAAGGAAAGGAGAAACAAACATTGCCTACATACCATACCATGGAAACTTGCGTCACATTTACTTACATGCAACTATGTCATCGCCTGCTATGCAAAACCGGCAACTCGTTCTATGCAGAAGAATTTGAACACACCATGTACAACGCTTTGATGGCAACCATGAAAAATGACGGCAGTCAAATCTCTAAATACAGCCCATTGGAAGGTCGAAGACAACCCGGCGAAGAGCAATGTGGTATGCATATAAATTGTTGTAACGCCAATGGACCAAGAGGGTTTGCTCTAATACCCAAAACGGCTTGTACAATAAAAGACAACCACATTTATCTCAACCTCTATTTACCTTTACAGGCCACTATTTCACTAAATAAAAAAAATAAAGTTCATTTAAATGTAGAGAGCGATTATCCTATACATGGTAAGGTAAATGTAAACATAGGAGTACAAAAAAAGGAGAAATTCACGCTTGCGTTACGTATACCGACTCAAATAGAAAAGATGAAAGCCTATATAAATGGAGAGGAGCAGGAAATAACGCATAAAGGAGGCTACCTATACATAGAACGTATCTGGGAAAATGCGGATAAGGTGACACTTGATTTCAAGATAGAAACCAAAGTCGTAAAACTAAATAATTCTCAAGCCATAGTACGCGGTCCTTTACTTTTCGCACGAGACAGTCGTTTCAACGATGGTGATATAGACGAATGTGCAACCATTAAGTGTAACAATCAAGGTGTAATACAAGCGAAAATTAAAAAAAACAAAACAGGAACCTTCCCTTGGATCACACTTACAGTTCCTGCTGTATTGGGTACGGATTTAGAAAACGTAGAAAACAAGACTCCCAAACTTATCAATTTTTGCGACTTTTCTTCTTCTGGCAATGATTGGAATCCCAATGGGCGTTACAGGGTATGGATACCACAAACATTCCATGCCATGTCCGAACCTTATAAAAAGTACTAAATATGATAGCCTGGCTTGAAGGAGAACCAGCCATTACAGAATATTAATCGTGTTATAACAATGAAAAAATACAATAAAATAAAAAAGATACTATTTGCAGCTATTTGTGGAGGGTTATTTATCGCCTGCCAACAACCACATAATGTCAATGACCCGCTACAGGTCCTTTGTTTAGGAAACTCTATTACAAAACATCCGATAAAAGAAGATATCGAATGGTTTTCCGATTGGGGTATGGCTGCTTCCAATATAGAATATGACTATTGCCATCAATTGGAAAAGATGCTTTGTAAGTATCATCCGAACTCAACTGTCACCCCCTTAAACATTGCATCTTGGGAGCGTAATCTATCATGCGATATTGACTCCCTAATTGGATCTTATTGCAAAAACAAAGATATCATTATTATACGTTTAGGTGAAAATGTACAAGATGTTACCACTTTTCCAGATGCAATTTCACGACTTGTGAAATATTGTCAGAGCAAAGCAAAGCGTGTTATTATTACCGGTTGTTTCTGGAAAAACGACAGTAAAGAACGGAGCATCATTCATGCCGCACGAACCAACGATCTTACTTACGTGCCACTCTATTGGATAGATAATCTATATAATGTCCGCCCACAAATAGGCGATACACTTTATGACATAAATAAGAAGCCATATGTAATCACTCAAGATTTTATCATAACGCATCCCAATGATGAAGGAATGCAAATGATTGCAGAGACTATTTGGGGAGTAATACGTTAATTTAACACACCCCTCTACATTTTATGTGATTCATGTTTCTTACAGAAAAAGCACTTCTTCTTTCTGCGAGAAACTTAGAATTTCAAACATACTTTTAACGATTATAATAATATGAAACACTTTAACAATATCCCTATAGTAACAATACTCTTGTTTTCTTATATCCTATCCTTATATTCAATAAAGACACACGCATCTGCTTTGACTTCCGAACACGAAATCTACAAGGGATTTATTAATCCACCACAAGAAGCAAAACCAAGAGTATGGTGGCATTGGATGGACGGTAATATTACGGAAGAAGGAATCTATAAAGACTTATTATGGATGAATAGGATCGGAATAGGAGGATTTCATCAATTTGACGCTTCCTTGTATACCAAACCGATTGTCAAAGAACGGCTTGTATACATGACTCCCAAATGGAAAAAAGCCTTCCGCTACGCCATCCATCTAGCAGACTCTTTAAATATGGAAGTCGGTATAGCCAGTGCTCCAGGATGGAGCTCAACGGGAGGTCCTTGGGTAAATCCTAAAAATGCTATGAAAAAACTAGTGTGGCGAACATTCACGGTAGAAGGTCAAAAAATGTTTTCCGGGAAACTACCAAGCCCATATACCACGACAGGGGAATTTCAAAATATCCCCATACGAAACATGAACAACTATACCGAATATTACGAAGATATTGCCACTATTGCCATACGATTGCCAAGCGAAGAATTATCGTTAAATGAGTTAGATGCTGAAATAACTTCAAGTGGCGGTAATTTCTCACTACATAAACTTACAGACGGAGATTTTACAAATGCCGAGCTTCTACCGTT
>NWBO01000077.1:6646-8042 GCA_002633275.1 Bacteroidales bacterium Phil12 | reverse complement strand
TGCTCGGCCAGACGAAAGCAGGGAGAGAAAAAACAATGTTCAACAACTAAAAAAACAAGACAGTATGAAAGATGAAATCAGACAGGACGGCAAAGCCGTATTGAAAAGCGAGGACGGGTTTTCTATCCCGATGTTCTTCAACAACCTTTGCGGAAAGAACTTTTCAGGCACACAGTACCGGGACTATATCAGGAACATAGCACTCGGCGAAATGGGCTTCAAACCCGGACGAATCGAGTTCTACCGTGACGGTGTACTGCAAAGGACGGGAGAAATACCGAAACTCTGAACGGTAAGCCCCCTATATCAACAAAGAAAACTATATAATTTAATGACTTACAAATATGGGAACTGACACTATTCATCCGGCGGAAGCCTATCTCCGCAACGAGAACAACCCTTCGTCATTGTATGTAAAGATTGAGGGGAAACGCAGACGTTTGTTTATCAACCGTAACATGAATGTCATCGGCATTATCGCATTGGGGAAACGGAAAAGAGGCTATGTCTTCACGAACTGGGCGAGTATTGAAAAGATATACTACCCGTCCCAAAAGCAGGAAGCGGACACGAACCGAAAACTGATTCTGAAATACCAGAAACTGGCCCGGCTTGCCACGCACACAAACGACTGGTTGCGAAAAATAGCCCATGCCGACTTGGAAAAATCCCTTTACGGGAACGGCATTACGACCGGTACACGCATCGACGGCAAGTGCATCCGGCTTTCTACAATCGGAAAATATTGCGGAATGGCGAATATGCAGCTTTTCCGACAAGCCATGAAGGAGAAGAAAAGTTTTTCCTCTTTCCGCTTCGATTTTTGCGGCTATGACGGCACGCTGTGGTGTGAGCCACGCGAGAACGGAGATATGGCGGCCGGCTTCAGCAAGGAGTTCCGGAACTGTGGCAACGGCTACTATTACCTGCTTATCAATGATGAATACATGATTGGTTACGACATTGACTAATCGCACGATGTCAAAGGAATCCGTATCGGGCAGAGACTTGATACGGATTTTTTGCATTCCGGTCTGCCGACGGCATATCCCTGTTATAATACACCTCCGCCTTTTTTACGACTGTCCCAGTACCTTCCGTTTACACCTTTCCACCTCCCTCTTTTAGCTGCCATTCCGACCATTCGCACTGTGCGACCTGTGGGGGATTGCATTTTTCCGCAAAGGTAAACCGGCTATTCCAATCCTGCCAATGCCGGCTGCCGCCGCGTGTGATCCGTAAAAATCTTCCTCTCCCTTGTCGAGCGTATTTTTCCGTTCAGCCTTGGCCGATTGTCCCCGCCACCTTTCGCAAGCAGAAAAATAATCCCTACGGTCGCGAACAGGCCGAACAGAGGGATAAAAAAACAAGGTTAAATTATGAATTACAACAAACT
>NWBO01000077.1:4761-6561 GCA_002633275.1 Bacteroidales bacterium Phil12 | reverse complement strand
AGACGAGAAAGAGATATTATCCCGGTACTCCGGCTTTGGGGGTATCAAGGAAGTGCTGAACATCGGGACGGACAACCCCGTTACGGACAACATGGCAGAGCCGCTGAACCGTCTGGAAAAGGCATTGCGGACATGGACGGGCGAGGATGAAACCATGTACCGCACATTGATAGAAAGCATAAAGGCGTCCGTCCTCACGGCTTTTTACACGCCGCAATTCATCGTGGAAGCGGTGGCACGGCAGATACACGACACGTTCCAACAAAACGGCCTGAAAATGCGTTCATTGCTCGAACCGAGTGCGGGAATAGGCGGTTTCCTGCCTGTGGCAATGCCCGGCACACACAGCTACGCCTTTGAAAAGGACTGCATCACGGGGCTTATCCTCTCGCTCCTGCATGACGATACAGACACGGTAACGGCAGGGTTTGAAACAATCGGGGAACAGGACTTTGAACACTCAAAGTTCGATGTCATAGCCTCCAATATCCCGTTCGGTAATTTCAAGGTGTTCGATGCCGACCTGTGGAAGAAAGGCGGTATCTGTGAACAGGCCACCAAGACCATACACAACTACTTTTTTGTCAAAGCGATGGAGTTGTTGAATGAGGGTGGATTATTGGCTTTCATCACATCGAGGGGCATAGCCGACACGCCCGGTAACAAGTTCGTACGTGAATATCTTGTAAATCATGCAGACCTGATAAGTGCAATCCGTCTGCCCGATATGCTTTTCATGCAGACAAGCGGTATAGAGGTAGGCAGTGACCTGCTGATATTCCAAAAGCACACGCACAAGACGGTACTCTCACAACGGGAACAACTGTTTTTACAAGTAGGCAGGGAAAAGGCGGACGCCATAGGCACAATGACCGAATACGCCAACAAATTGTTTACCATGCCGAAAACTACCCTTGCAACAGGTAGCCGCATTGTACAGAACCAATACGGAAAATATGTGCGCAAATACCAATGGCAGGGAAATGAAAATGCCATGTCGCAATATCTCGCTGCACTGCTGAAACTCGACTTTGGCCGATATTTCCGCAAAAGTCTTTTCACAGGGAACGGACAGGGCAGCGAACATATGCAAATGTCCCTTTTCGGGAATGTAGCGATGAAACAAGTAGTAAAAGGTAAACGAGCCTACACGGATGGGGTGGAAGCATGGATGAAAGATGGCGCAATGGTACTGTTTGAGGGCCAGGTGGGTACTATCCAATATCGAAAATCAAGTCTTTATCAAGAGGTAGCCATTGATTTTGTGCCGGTGGACGAGGGTAAGGTCAATACAGATAGGGCGAAAGATTATTTTCCTATACGCAAAGCATACTTTGAACTGTCAATCAAAGAAAGGGAAGAACAAAAAGAGGATAACGGATTGCGTAGAGAGCTGAACGCTCGATACGATGCCTTTGTTGCCAAATGGGGCTGTTTCCACGAGAACGACAACAAGGAGTTTATCATGCTTGACAGCCTCGGCGTGGAAGTCTTTACAATAGAAATGCAGCTTGGAAAGGATTTAGTCAAGTCCGACATCATGCGTGAACCTGTGGCGTTCAAGAAGATAGACCCGAACAAACGGCTGACACCGATTGAAGCGTTGGCAAGCTGCTTGAATTTCTACGGCAGGGTTGATATGGACTACCTGATGCAGTCCACGGATAGTGCCGAGGAAGAAATCATCGGCGACCTCAAAGGTGAAATATTTTACAATCCCGCTATCGGGGAGTGGGAGCACAAAGGCAAGTTCCTTTCAGGCAATGTCATAGCCAAATGCAAGGAGATAGGTTCTTACTT
>NWBO01000077.1:0-4666 GCA_002633275.1 Bacteroidales bacterium Phil12 | reverse complement strand
AAGTTATATGCCGATTTTGCAACTGAACTTTTCGAGACCGAGACAAGCGTAATGTATTTCGATGTGAACGACACCTACATGGTACGTCTGCAAAGTTACTCTCCGGTGGCTTACAACACCTATTTCGTTCGTAACTATAACGGTGAGGATTTGTTTGTTCATGCCCTGCATGATACTGTACCTGAAATCACGAAAGAGATATACCGCAATGGTGATAAGGTGCGTGTACCGGACGAGGAAGCCATACAGGAGGCAGCCACCAAGATACAGGAGATTAGAGACCGTTTCAACCGCTGGCTTGACAGGCAGCCGATAGAGGTTCGGGACGAGCTGGTGAGAGTGTATAATGAGCGTTTCAACTGCTATGTCAGGCCGCACTATGACGGTTCGGCACAAACCTTTCCGCAGCTCTCTTTCGAGCAATTTCCATACGATAGCCTCTATCCCTCACAGAAAGATGCTATCTGGATGATTAAGCAGAACGGAGGCGGTATTTGTTGGCACGAGGTAGGCACAGGTAAGACGATGATAATGTGTGTTGCCGCCTACGAAATGAAACGTCTCGGATTGGCACACAAGCCGCTTATTATCGGGCTGAAAGCCAATGTGCACGAAATCGCCGATACGTTCCGTAAGGCATACCCTACGGCCAAAGTTCTCTATCCGGGCAAGGACGATTTTACCCCTGCCAACAGGCAAGAGGTCTTTTCAAAAATCAAGAACAACAACTGGGACTGCATCATACTCACGCACGACCAGTTCGCCAAGATACCGCAGTCAGAAGAAACCATGATAGATATATTCACGGAAGAGCTTGCCGATGTGGAACGTAACCTTGAATTTTTGGAGCAGTCCACTATGCGTTACCGTAGCGGAAAGATGCAGGAGGGGTTAGAAAAGCGCAAACAGAACCTTGGGGCTAAATTGCAAGAACTGCGTATGAAAATCAATAATCGGAAAGACGATGCTGTGGACTTCCACACAATGGGAATAGACCATATTTTTGTAGATGAGTGCCATATTTTCAAGAACTTAATGTTCCAGACACGCCATAACCGTGTGGCAGGTATCGGCAACACCAAAGGCTCTCAAAGGGCAATGAACCTCTTGTTCGCCATTCGTGACATCCAACTTCGTACAGGTCGTGACCTTGGGGCTACGTTTCTGTCGGGTACAGTGGTGGTAAATGCACTGACCGAACTATATGTGATGTTCAAGTATTTGCGTCCGCAGGAGCTTCAACGGCAACGGATTAGCTGTTTCGATGCGTGGGCAGCCATATTCACAAAGAAAACGGCAGATTATGAGTTGAACGTGACAGGCTCGGTGAAGCGCAAAGAGCGTTTTCGTACTTACATCAAAGTACCGGAACTGGCAATGTTCCTGCGTGAGATTACGGATTACCGTACAGCCGACATGATAAATCTTGATGTGCCTGAGAAGAACGTGCGTTTCCTCTCTTATCCCCCGACAATTGAGCAGGAGGAAATGATAGGACGCTTGGTTTCTTTTGCCGGTAGCGGCCAGTGGAAGGACTTGGGGCTTGACGTTCCGCAACCCGACAACCTCGACAAGGCTAAAATGTTGGTTGCGACCAATGTAGCCCGAAAAATGGCTCTTGATATGCGCTTGTTGGGTGACAAGTTCAAGGACGATACCGATAACAAGGCTTCTATCTGTGCGAGGACAATCTATGATTACTATATACGCTCGAATGGTAATCGGGGTACACAGTTCGTGTTCAGCGACCTTGGTACATACAAACCGAACGAATGGAACATATATACCGACATCAAAGAAAAGTTGGTACGGCTCGGTATTCCTGCTGATGAAATACAGTTTATCCAATGCGCCACTACCGAGAGGGCAAGAAAAAAGCTGTTTGAAGAAATGAACAACGGCAAGGTGCGAGTTCTTTTTGGAAGTACGACCATGTTAGGTACAGGAGTGAACGCCCAACAAAGGGCTGTGGCGGTGCATCACCTTGAAATACCTTGGCGACCTGCTGACATGGAGCAACGCAATGGCAGAGCAGTACGCAAAGGCAACACCGTAAAGCTGTGGGGTGGCAATATGGTGGATATCGTAATTTATGGTACGGAAAAGACCCTCGACGCCTACAAGTTTAATCTGCTGAAAAACAAGCAGATGTTTATCAATCAAATTAACAACGGCACAATCGCCGTGCGCCGTATTGACGAGGGAGGCATGGATGAGGACAGCGGTATGAACTTCGCCGAGTTCGTGGCTATTCTGTCAGGCAATAACGACTTGCTGAACAAGACGAAGCTCGACAACAAGATTATGCAGCTTGAAAAGGAACAGGCTATTTTCAAGAAAGAACGCATCCGTGCCGAACGTAAAATAGCTGCCTGTCAGGAAGAAGTCGAAAAGGCAAAGCGTACTGAGGCCGATTTCAAGAGGGATTTGGAATACATCAACTCGTATAATGGGGCAAAGGCAACCCTGCTTTTAAACTTGCCGCAAGCCAGTACCGAGGAGGTTGGTCGGGAGTTGCACCGTATAGCCAGGACCTACCGCAACGGAGCGTATGGCACAGTTGGCACGTATGCAGGACTGAACTTGTTGGTGCATAGCGAGTATAATATGGACGGTACGTTTGACCGCAATACATTCTTTGTAGAGGGTATAAGTGGATTGAAATACCGATGCGGCCTAAGCGGTGTGCTGCCGCTTGGTTTTGTAGAGTCGGCGCAATATCCGCATGGAGCATTAAGCAAATTGCCCTCTCTTATCGAGAAGCAACAAAAGGCGGTAGAGCGGATAGAAAGCGAAATTCCTACATTGCAGAAAATCGTTTGTCGCCAGTGGAGCAAGACTGATGAGCTGTCAAGGCTCAAACAGGAATGTAAGGAACTTCAGCACAGGATTAATGAAAGTCTGAAAGAGGCCGAACAACCACAGGCTGCCAAACACGAAACTATTGCCGAAGCTGCTTGACATAATCATAATTCAACCGTTCCCTCTGCATGGTCGCGATGACCGGGCAGAGGGATTTTTTTTCGCTCCGGTCTGCCGACGGCTCTACTCTTTTATGGCATCCTTTCTCCCTTTATAACCTCCCGATTCCCCGCCGCCACCCGTTTCCCTTTATAGCCCTCATATCCTCTATTTTAGCCCAATAGGGAGAATGGCCTTTCATCACATATCCGTTTTTTTGCGATACGTCATTTTTAGCTTCTACATTGGTGGCAATGTGTCACTTTAGCCTTCACACCTCCTAATTGCTTCAATTAAGGCATCTTTTAACTTTGTGAAGGCAATTTTATCCACTCCTTTTGATATACTGATTTCATTACTGACCAAATCTTTCAACTTGAGTAAACAAGGAATATCTGCCTTATATCTGTCTCCTACATCTTGTAGGTCATAGTCAAATTTATAATGATAAGCAAGAAAATTCGTAAAAGTATTTTTACTTTTATTGCTTAGTTTGCAGATAGCATCAAAGAGAGCATTGGCATCTTCAGATGCAAATATAGCACGAAGTTCGTATGTACAACTTTTATCTGGATAAGGCAATCTGTCTATGATTATAAGTTGTTCTACTGTTCCTTCAGTCAAATTACGCAGTGCTTTTTGCATTTGATCTGGCAACTCATTTTTCTTTGATTCTATCTTCTGCAAGAAATAGTCCACAATATCATCCGTTATTGGAGTCTTGAAATCTGTGGTTACATAATTACATCCACTAATAAAAAGCCCCTTTAGCTGATAAAGTTCCTCTAAACTGGTTTGACTATTAATCATTTCCGCTATTCTCACTTTTATTAAAGAGACATAAGCCTGTATAAAATAGAAAATGCCAATGGCATCAAAATACGATAGATACGCAATACTATAACCAAGTTGATAAGCGTCTTTTATCTCTTTATCCAATATGGCTTTTATAGTAGCCTGGCAAATACTTTCAAGTTTTTGCTGTTCCATGTCGAAAAAGCCGGGTAGCATTTCCCAAGGTTTTAGCTCTTCTTGCTTATCCTTTATTTCCGTAACAATAAATTCTACAAGTGGAGCACCTGTGATAATATATTGTATAATAGCCGTAACATATTCCGGATTTAAGACATTATAAATTAACCCCTTGTTCAAAGAGTGATATTTTTCCCTTAGATGCTGTATCCTTTGCTTATCCTCATTATCATCTTGGAGTAGTGAAATCTGACAATCTCTACTCCAATTACAAATTAACTCTTTGTTCTCACTATTATTATACTCTGCATACACAGCAATAAATGACCCAAGAATATTTTTAAGAAAGATATTATCCTTTTCAATCAGTTCGGAAGGAAGTTTGTTTAAGTGGCTTTTGAAATCATACAAGCATTGTCTCAAAATCCGTAAATTATCGGATTTTGTACACATAAAACAGGCAATAATGAAATCACGCATTTCTTTCAAATAATCGGATACCGGTACTTCGTCAAGAAAGTATTCGATGGCTTCTTCTATATCGGGTTGTATTTCAAATTCCTTGCCTATGGTCTTTTCCTTAAACTCACCCAAGACAGCCTTGGGAAGTTCTTCAAGGTGGTTTTCATCCCCAATTACGACAACATGACAATTACAGTGCTCTACAAAATAGTTGATGAAGCCTAACAATTCCTTCATTTCTATCAGACACCTTTCGATGTCATCGAATATC
>NWBO01000076.1 GCA_002633275.1 Bacteroidales bacterium Phil12 | reverse complement strand
CTTTTCGTTTTCGTGATTATATATCGGACAAAATTTTTTTAGCGTTTATATTCATTTTATTAGTGTGAGTGATTAGTGAAATAGTGTGAGAGAAAAATTTTACCTCGTTAAGAGAATTAAAAACAGGGTTTTGAAAAAAATATTTTTAGATAAATGAGAATATTCGTAAATTTGCAAAATGTTTTTTGATAGTTATTTTGAAGTGATGGATAAATAAAAAATACATAAGAATGGAAGAAGAAAAAACATTATATCCGTTAAAATTTATGCCCTTGTTCAAAGATAAGATTTGGGGCGGTAACAAGGTAAGAGATTTGATTGGTGTCGATTATTCACCGTTGGAGCGTTTGGGCGAGTTGTGGGTGTTGAGTGCTGTGGAAGGGCAGGAAACGGTTGTGGAGAATGGTTTTCTGGCAGAATGTACATTGAAAGAAGTGTTGGAGATGTATGCCGATGAATTGGTGGGAGAGGACAATTTCGACAAATTCGGTGAGGATTTTCCGTTGCTGATAAAAATCATAGATGCTGCCGATAATCTTTCGGTGCAGGTACATCCCGATGACGAATATGCTTGGGCTAATGATATGCAGAATGGTAAAACCGAGATGTGGTATGTTTTGCAAGCCGATGAAGGAGCAAAAATCTATTGCGGGTTTAATCAGAAGGAAACCAAAGCAGATATAATCAACAGAACAAGAAATAATACCATAGAATCCGTACTTCACGTAGATGAGGCAAAGCAAGGCGATTTGTATTACATACCGGCAGGAACGGTGCATGCGATAGGTAAGGGTGTTTTGCTTGCAGAAATTCAGCAATCGTCCGATGCCACTTTTCGTATATATGATTGGAACAGAAAGAATGAAAAGGGCGAAGCCCGGGAACTACACTTGGAGCAAGGCTTAAAGGTTATGGATTTGTCCGCACAAGAAGGAACGGCAAAATGTCATTACCATTATCATTTGAATGAAACAACCAATATGGTGGAAAGTCCGTATTTTGTTACCAATCTTATACCTTTGACAACCGGATTAAGAAAGAATTTGGAAAATTCGGATACGTTTTATTTGTATTTCTGTGTTGCTGGCGGCGGATTTATCAACTGTATGAAAGAGCGAATACCTTTGAAAGCAGGAGAGATAATTATGATTCCTGCCATAGCCAAAGATGTATTGATAGAGCCTACGCCTATGATGGAAATATTGGAAATAACCACATTATAACAACTCGATATGGCAAAAAGTAATGACGGACTAACTCCGTTAATGAAACAATATGCCGAATTTAAGGCAAAATATCCAGACTGTATTCTTTTGTATCGTGTGGGGGATTTTTATGAGACCTTTGGTGATGATGCACAAGAGACTTCAAAGATATTGGGTATAGTTTTAACCAAGCGTTCGGGAGGTGGTCAGGATAGATTGGCGGGTTTCCCTCATCACGCTTTGGAGACATATTTGCCCAAATTTTTGAAAGCAGGCAAAAGGGTCGCAATCTGTGATCAGGTCGAAGACCCGAAGTTTGCCAAAGGTATAGTCAAACGAGATGTTACCGAAATCCTAACGCCGGGAATTTCTTACGACAATGCGGTGGATAGTTCCCAAAACAATTATCTTTGTGCCATACATAAGCATAAGGATAGGTATGGCGTTGCTTTTATTGATATAACAACGGGTGAGTTTTTGGTTAGTGAGGGCGAAAAGGATGATATAAATAAATTGTTAAAAGACTTTTCGGTTAAAGAGATTGTCTTACAACGACAATACGAAAGGGAGTTGGAGACGATTTTTACTCAAAACATTTTGACCAAGACTTACGACGATTGGGTTTTTACGGATACTTTTGCCAAAGATATACTTAGCGATGTTTTCGGAATTAACGGCTTGAAAGGTTTTGGTATAGACGATATGCCGCTTGCCGTTATTGCTTCGGGAGCGGCTATATATTACATAAAAGATACCAATCATAACTACCTTTCGCATATATGCAATATTTCTCGAATAGATAACAGCAACTATGTTTGGTTGGATAATTTTACGATAAGAAACCTTGAACTTGTTTCGTCCAATTCTGGCGAAAAGGCGACACTATATAATGTTATCAATCGAACTCAAAGTCCTATGGGAGCAAGATTGTTGAAGCGTTGGTTGATAATGCCGTTAAAAGACAAATCAAGGATAGAAAAACGACAAAACATAGTAACGTTGTTTATATATAATGATGAGCAGCGAGAACGAATAAAAGAACTTATTGAAAGTATCGGCGATATGGAACGACTTATAGGCAGAATTTCTTTTAGAAGAATACAGCCAAATGAGTTGTATCGTTTTGCGTTGATATTGGACGATATTGCCGAATTGGATGAGGTTTTGCAGACTTTTGAGGGTAGCGACAAATTGCCAAAGATTGGGGATTTTACAAGTCTTAAACAATTTATCTTATCCACTATAAACGAGCAGGCACCTAACAATATAAGCAAGGGTAATGCAATAAAAGAAGGCTTTAATGAAGAGTTGGACGAATATCGTAACATCGCTTTCAATTCGCAAGAGGTCTTGGAGAATATTCGTGTAGAGCAATCACAGGCGACAGGTATAAACAATTTGAAAGTAGGGTTCAACAATATCTTTGGTTATTATTTGGAAGTAACCAATATGAATAAAGACAAAGTACCTGATACTTGGCAAAGGAAACAAACACTTGCAAATTGCGAACGATATATAACACCCGAACTTAAAGATATTGAGACAAAGATATTATCCGCCCAGGAAAACATCTCGCAATTGGAGACCTCGTTGTATTATGACGTTTTGGCTAAGATTATACCTTATCTTTCGTCTTTGCAACAAACGGCACAGAGTATTGCGACTTTGGATTGCTTACTATCTTTTGCTATCAAGGCAATAGAAGATAATTATACCAAACCTCAAATTCTTGAAACCGATGTACTGCATATTTCAAAGGCAAGACATCCTGTTATTGAGAAGATGCTGCCTGTGGGTACGCAGTATATTGCCAACGATGTGTATTTAGATAGTACAACGCAGCAGATAGTTGTCATCACAGGACCTAATATGTCGGGTAAGAGTGCATATCTAAGACAGACGGCGTTGATAGTTATCTTGGCACAGATTGGTAGTTATGTGCCGGCAAAGAGGGCAGAGATAGGGGTGGTTGATAAGATTTTCACTCGTGTCGGGGCATCGGACAATATAGCATCGGGAGAGAGTACGTTTATGGTGGAGATGAATGAAACCTCATCGATTTTGAATAATCTATCGCCACATAGCCTTGTGCTTTTAGATGAGATTGGTCGAGGTACTTCGACATATGACGGAGTAAGTATAGCGTGGGCGATTGCTTCGTACTTGCATGATAACAAAAATAAGGCGAAAGTTTTGTTTGCAACGCACTATCACGAACTGATTGCAATGGAAAAACATTTCGATAGGATAAAGAATTATCATATTGAGGTAAAGGAATTGGGTAGTAAAGTGATTTTTTTGCGAACTATTGCAAAGGGAGGGTCAAGTAAAAGTTTCGGTTTGCACGTTGCTAAATTATCGGGAATACCAAAAGAAGTGCTTAAAACAGCAGATGATATACTCTCGTCTTTGGAAGAAAATCGTTCGGATACGTTACAATTAGGCATTGACGAAGCAGAAAATTTGCGAAAAAAGCAGTTAAAAGAGGAAAAATATGCTCAAAAAACGGCAAAAAATGACTTTCAGACGAGTTTTATTCAACTTGAAGATCCAATTTTATTACAAATTAAGGAAGATTTATTAAACATTGATATAGATAATCTTACACCTATTCAAGCGTTGAATGAATTAAATAAAATAAAAAAAATACTCAAAAAAGTGTAAAAAAATTTGGTCAGTATCAAAAAAGGTTGTACTTTTGCAAAGTCAAATCAAGCGGGAATAGCTCAGTTGGTAGAGCGCAACCTTGCCAAGGTTGAGGTCGCGGGTCCGAGTCCCGTTTCCCGCTCTTTTTTTGTGTCAAATAGCAAAGTAGGTCTTTCAAAAGACACGATAGAGAGTACAAGAGAAAATAAGGTTGCTCTGGTGGTGGAATTGGTAGACACGCGGGACTTAAAATCCCGTGAGCAATGCGCTCTTATGGGTTCAAGTCCCATCCGGAGTACGAATTTCAAGGCAGTTCATTTTGTTTGGGCTGTCTTTTTTATTGTTTTACGCGAATATATTTAAGCTTATCGGAAAAATCTTGTGTATAGAAAAGTAATATTGCGTAACTTTGCAGGTTCTTAAAACAAGCAAATGATGACAAACGAACTCTCGGTAAAGGAAAATAAAAAAACAATAGGCTCTCTTTTCGACAGAATAGCCGAACATTACGATTTTTTGAACCACCTGCTCACCCTTAATATCGATAAAGGATGGCGAAAAAAAACCGTCAAAAAACTTAAATGTTACAACCATAACGCCCTAAGTATTGATGAAAAAAACGTAAAACTGAAAATTTTGGACGTGGCGGCAGGTACAGGCGATTTGACCTTGCAGATGATTAAGTCATATAAAAACAAAAAAATCATATGTCAAAATATCGCTTTTACCGGTATAGACCTTAGCGGACAGATGCTTAAAAAAGCAAAACAAAAGATTGATAAGTTTTTGATTGATACCGGACTTAACACCAAGACAACGGTAGCGCTTAAACAAGAAAACGTGGAACATCTCTCCTTTGAGGATAATACCTTCGATGTGGTTACATGTGCTTTCGGAGTCAGAAATTTCAGTAATCTCAATCTTGGACTAAGTGAAATGAATCGTGTCTTAAAGCCAAAAGGTCAGGTGGTTATACTTGAATTTACATATCCTAAAAACATCTTTATACGCTTTGGCTACAACATATATTTCACTTATATCCTGCCATTTGTCGGCAAAATCATATCCAAAGACAACAGTGCCTACAAATACCTTATGAAAAGCGTTAAAGAGTTCCCAAAAGAGACTGCTTTTATTAAATATCTTCAAGACATAGGCTTTGAAAATTGCCAATGTGAAAACCTGACATTCGGTATAGCATCCATTTACACGGCATATAAGAAATAAACATTTTTTTAATCCATACCCATTTCAAAATATAAGCACACGATGACACAGACGATAAATTCATCAGCCCCTTCGGGCAATTTAAGACTTTGGTGGCAGATAATACGTCCCAAAACACTTTTCGCATCCATTTGTCCTGTGATTGCAGCAGGGCTGTTATTATTTGAGAACAAAGATGTTGAACATATCGGAGGGACAACCGTTATTGTCTTTGTCGTAACGCTTTTGTCGGCTTTGAGTTTGCAGGTTTTAAGCAATCTTATCAATGATTATTATGATTTTAAGAAAGGCAGCGACAAAAAAGGTAGAGTGGGTTTTAAGCGTGCGTTAGCTGAGGGATTGGTAACGCCTTTGCAGATGAAAAAGGCGATATATATCACTCTTGGCGTTGCGATATTGACAGGGGCGTTGTTGATTGTCGTGGGCGGCTTGCCTATCGTCCTTATCGGAATAAGTGCAATGGTTTTTGCGTGGTTGTATACCGCGACACCGCATTCGCTTTCTTATCTTGGCATTGCGGACGTGTTTTGTTTTCTGTATTACGGCGTTTTTGCGGTCTTGGGAACGAAATATTTGGTGGATTGTACCATGATGACGGATACTTCCGGGCTTTGGCACAATACCGCTTCGGCAAATAAATCGACATTTTGTGTGGGTGCCATATGCGGAATGATTTCGATGATGGTACTGATGATAAACAATTTGCGGGATATGGAGGATGACAAAGCCGCAAACAAAAAAACAATACCGGTAAGGTTCGGCAAGAAGTTCGGCGAGAGTTTGCTGTTGATATACAGCCTTTTGGTGTTGTCTTTATCGTTTTATGCTTTCGGGTTGTCTTTTACCAACATGTTATTTGTTCCTTTCTTCGTTATATACCAAAAAATCACGGTTGCACAAGGCGATACTTACAATCAACTGCTTTTCAAAAGCGGACAATTAAACCTTTTATTCGTCATCTTACTCGCCCTCGAAGTCTTTATTTAGGCAGAGCCACTCTGTTGTTTATCGTTAAGACGGCGTATTCGCTTTGAGAGCCGATACGGAACTTGCCGCCCCAGATGCCAAGCCCCGAAGAAATATAGTAAGTCGTCGAGCCTTTATGGTATTCTCCATGCGATTTTTCGTAGATGGCATCGGTTATAAGATTGATGGGAAAGACCTGTCCGCGATGGGTATGACCCGAGAATTGGAAATCCACTTTTGCGTTTTGTGCCTGCTGCAAATCGTATGGCTGGTGGTCAAGAAGGATAATAAATCGGGAGGTATCGTTAGCGTTAATCAGTTTATCGAGTTTTTTTCTGTTCTTTGCCGTACGGTCGTTTCTGCCGACGATTAAAAGATTTTGGAATTCGGCACAGGTGTCTATCAACAAATTTATATGAGCTTTGTCAAAAAACTCCGTCGTCTTGTTTGTGCGGGCAATATATTCGTGATTGCCAAGACATGCATAAATCGGGGCTTTAACTCTATGAAATTCCTCGTAAGAGCGTTGCTCAAAGAGTGGGTTGGTCGTAAAATCGATAATATCACCCGCAATAAGGACAATATCGGGATTTTCTTTGTTTATCATATCCACCCATTTGGCGAGGGTCTTACGTTGATTGTGGTAGCCAAGATGCAAATCGCTGATCATAACGATTTTTGTAGGCTGGGTAACCTTATCGCTCTTAATATTTACCTCCACTCGTTTTTTATCATGGTAATGAATGTTGCCATACACGAAAATCGCGACAATTATAGCCGTTATAATTAACGTACCTTTCCACGAGTCAAATAGCAATTCTTTGGGAATTATATGCAGTAATCGCAAAGCGTCCATAAGCAGGAATATCATAAAAAGATAAAGCAAAATAAACAGCCATGATGTGGTGGTTTGGTAGATTATCTGTGCAAGCTTCATTGGGAGTTTCTCCATACCGAAAACTATCATCAAAACCATACCTGCCAACAGTCCGAGACTGAGAACAACGCCAAGCGTTTTGAATGCAGGCAGAAGGTTATAAATTCTAAACATCACATAAACAAGTGCAAGAAGCGGAATTGTGAAGAATAATAATTTCATTTTAGGATTAAAGATTTCTAGGTTTTTGGGTTGCTTAAAATTTTCGTATTGCTATTATCAAAACATTGTTGTTATGCCCATTTGTCGCAAGTTATTTGGTCAGGTCTTTAAGGGTTGAGGAGGCTTTTTGAATATCTACGACTTGTTTTCGGGATTTGGAAGTGGTTACGATATAAACGCCAGAGAAGATAAGGATTGCAGCGATGATTTTGTAGATAGTAAGCACGTCCATAAGGATTATTATCGATATGATTGTCGTTACAACAGGCTGAATGTAGTTGTACATCGAAAGAGTAGTGGGGCGTAAGCGTGTTTGAGCGATTGGTATGAATAAGTAGTTAAGGAATGTTGCCATAAGAACGACGTAACACATCTCCAAGCATGTTTTGGTTGTCAGAATGCTGTAATCGAACGAAAAAATATCGCTCCAAGTTACGGGTAAAACGACTATGGTGGAAGCCAAAAACATCCATTTCATAATGTTTATGGGATGATTGCGGCGTATTAAATCTCTAAACAGCGTCAGGTACAATGCGTATGAGATGCCGCTGATTAAACAAAGGGCAATGCCTAAGCCATTGTTTTTGACAATAACGCCACTTGTTACGCTTTTGGTGAATATCAAAATCAAAGCACCCGACAATCCGCATACAACACCTATGATTTTTTTGAGAGTCAAAGGTTCTTTGAGGAATATGGCTGCCATAATCATGGTAAAGATAGGGGTCATACTGACAATTATCGAAGCATTGGTCGGCGTGGTGTTACTAAGTCCGAGAATGAATGCAAACAAGTTGAAAACAATTCCGAACAAAGAAGCAACGCAAAGCAGAAAAATATCTTTTTTGTCAGTCTTGGGTGTTTTGAATACAAAGGACGCAAGCCAAAACAATACGGCACAGCCGGCAAATCTAAATGTGCTTAAAATGTTCGGACCTACAACATTGAGAGCGTCTTTTGCAAATGGGGTGTTTATACCGAAGATGATATTGGTAAGAAGAATTACTATATGACCTTTTGTTGTTTCGTTTATCTGCATTGCATAAGAAAAATAAGTGCGTCGAGAGGGGGCAATAACGTGTTCGATTATTCTTCTGTCGTTTTGTTTTGTAAATCAGTTTCCGGCGAAGAATTTTCTTCTAACGGACGATGAAAGAAAGAGAAATTGACTTTACCGTAATGGCGTTGTTCAACAAACCAAGGGTAAGTGTCGTAGCAATGTTCTTTTGGGTGTTCTAATATAAACCAGCCGTCAGGAGCGATAAAACTCTTTAACACCAATTCGGCGACCAGGTCAAATTTTTCCATATCGTAAGGCGGGTCGGCAAAGACAACATCAAACTGCATCTTGCTTCGACCTAAATAAACAAAGACATCACTTTTCAACGGATAGATGTTATCGACCTTGAACTTTTCTTTGGTCTGATGAATAAATGTTATACACTTCTGATTTATATCCACACTTGTTATGCTCTTGATGCCGCGAGATACAAATTCGAAAGATATATTACCTGTTCCGCAGAATAAATCCAATGCGTTGGAGTTCTCAAAATCTATTCGGTTACGAAGAATATTGAAAAGACTTTCCTTAGCAAAATCCGTCGTAGGTCTGACGGGTAAATTTATAGGAGGATTCAATCGCCTGCCTTTCAATGTTCCTGCAACTATTCTCATTGATTGTGATGTAAGATGTTAAGTTGTTTAAGCGAGTAATAAAAAGTATTTCTGTAAATTGATTCCGTCAAATTCGGACGATATGCAGACGTTTTCCAATGGGTTGGCGTAAGATACGTGCTTTACATAACGTTTAAGCAAGTGTATTTCCTCACTCGTGTAATCATCGCCTGTAAGCAACATATTAACTTCCGCCGTGTTGATGTTCAACTGCTGCAAAGTGAATAGTATAAAGTAAATCAAATCGTCGGCAGTCTTGTAGTCGAATGAATTTGCAAGGGTGAAGGTATTGCCTTTGAAAACCACGAAATCCATTACCGAGCGTTTGTTCAATATAAGAGTATTTTGCATAAAGGAACTTACGTCAAAAGCATATTCTCCCAAAACAAACGAAGGAGAAACGAAATGTGCCTTTGGTATAAGGATTTTCATGGCACTGTACAATTGAAGAGAATAAGCGAAAATCTCGACAGCGTTCATCTTCTGCGACACATTGGATATTAATTTATCGTTGGAGTATATAGGAGCGACTGTTCTAAGGTATTCTCTGTCTTTAGTGTTGTCATACAACTTGAACGGAATCCAAGTATTTCTTTCGCTCGGACATACAATCCTTATATGTTTGAAATTAAAGATATGAACGCCTATCGAAGAAAAGCATGCTTTCAGATTGGTCATAGTCTGGGTCATACTGCCTGTCAAATCCACGACAAATTCGCCCAAAGCGTTCAGTCTGAAATTTCTGTCGATTATTGCAAAAATAAACCCATTTGCCGTTGGGCAAATGGATAAATTTGATTCATTTGTTACTATTTGATTGTCTGATTGTGTAAAAGACTCTAATCTGAAAGTATTCATGCAAAATGTTTTTTTGAATGATTATTCGAAGTTACCGTCAGTAACAGCCTCGTCCATAGAACCTACTTTCCAGCCGGCATAACCCGCACCGTTATTCATCTTTTCAAGTTCTGCTTTGCGGTTGGTAACAGTCTGCTCGTCCATACCTTTGGTGTAAGATTCAATAGGGGCTTTTGCTTCAAAGACTGCAACGTCTATACCGCCCTTGCTTAAAGTACCGGCTTGCATCTCAAATATTTTTCCGTCAGAATAAGGGATAAATTTCAAATCTTTTATTTTGTCTTTCGGAGTCAATAATTTGCCTTCTGCCGATAGTTTTTCAAGAGGATTAACCTTAGTTGTATCTCTTTTCAATATACCTTGTTTCAAAGCCTCAGCCTCAGTCATATTGTCGGGAACAGTACCGAATTTTTGAACAAGTAAAGCGCTGCCGTTGAATGCAAAATCAATCAAAGAATCGATATTGTTGCAATAAGCGTTGTTAGTGTTCTTGTACTGCTCTTGCAAAGTACGAATATCTTTTAGTTTATTGATAACTTCGGTTGAACGTGCGTTGTACTCTTCTTGAAATTTTACAGGAGTCATGATACTGTTGAACAAAGCCACTGCCAAAGCAAGTACAGCCAATACGCCGACTAATAACAGAGTTATTTTAACTGGTTTTTTCATCGCTATGATTATTTTTTTGTTGTTTAACTTTATTTCCTTGTTGTTTAATACTATTTCTCTCTTGTCTGATATTGTTAGGCAGACTCGAATTTTTGATTTTGCAAATTTAGGATATTTTGATGATATGCACAAAAAATAAAATGAAAAAAATTAAATATTTTGTTCTATATGATGTATAATAACATTCAAATCAGGATTTTGCGATAATGTGTCGGCACACTTTTGAGCAAAATAAACACTTCGGTGCTGTCCGCCGGTACAACCGAAACTGACGCTTAGATGCGAAAAATTTCTTTCCAAATAATTTTCAATGCTCATATTGATTAAATTCATCGCATTGTCAAAGAAAGCTTTCGTTTGCGGATATGCTTCCAAATATTGCTTGACTTGTTTGTCCAACCCCGTCATTTGCTTAAATCTCTGCTCTCTTCCCGGATTGGGTAAGGCTCTGCAATCGAACACAAAACCACCGCCATTGCCCGAAATATCGCAAGGATAACCTTTTTTGTAAGAAAAACTTTGCACGGTTATCGTCAGTTTGTTTTGATTTATGGTATCTTGGATTTTTTTGCTGTTAAGGATTTGGTAAAAACAATTCTTCAAATGCTCGATATCAATATCCAAATCAACATTGCCCACAAGAAAATCCAAATTCTTCAACGCAAAAGGGATACTCTTAATAAAATCCTTTTTTTTCTCGAAAACACCACGAAAACCATACGCTCCCATATTCTGAATAAGGCGAAGATAAACGTAAGCAAACAAATAATTCCTGCTTTCAGCCTTATCAATGTTCGTGTATTGGGAAACGTTATCAAGGTATATATTAAAGAGTTTTTCTCTTGTGATGTTGTCCAAATCCGTTTTGGAATTGAAGAGAAAGGAAGCTAAATCATAATACAGGCTACCTTTTCTACCGCCTTGAAAATCGATGAAATACAACTCATTATCGCAAATCATAATGTTTCTCGGAATAAAATCACGATAAATAAAATAATCGTTTTCACAAGATAGCAAATAATCCGTCAGACGATTGAAATCCTCCTCTAAAAGACGCTCATCGAATTGTATGTCAAAGAATTTAAGAAAATAATATTTGAAATAATTGCAATCCCACATCATACTTTGTTTGTCAAAAGTCTTTGCGGGATAAGCGTGTGAGTAATCGAAGTTTTTTATGGTCTGAATTTTTGCTATTTGTTCCATAACCTTGATATAATAAGGCATTGTCTGTTCAAGGCTGTGGGTTTTGAGGAAATCGAACAAGGTTTCGTTTCCCAAATCCTGCTGCAAATAAACGTTACGGCTCAAATCCTCAGCGTAGATGTCGGGAACGTTGATACCATTGGCTTTAAGTTGTTTTGCGTATGAAATAAAAGCCTTGTTTTCTTTGCAGTCCTCGTTGTATGCACCGATGCACCGATGATTTTTTGAAATCAGACGAAAATATTTTCTGTTGCTGCCCGACGCAGATACTTTTTCAATGCTTTCAATACTCTCGTTAAAAGTCTTTTCAAACAAATCGATAATTTCTTTTTCCATATTGCAATTATTTTGTGCAGTGTTAAAAATAAATTGGGACTCTTTATAAATGTTATGTGTCCAAAGGATTTACTGATGTTTAATACTAATTTACTAATGTTAAACATTAATTTATTAGTGTTAAATACTAATTTTATAGTTTCCCATATTATTTTTTGCTATTGTGTATTGTTCAAAAAATGTTGTGCGATTGCCAAATCAGGAGTATATGTTATTTTTATATTGGTCTTGCTTCCCTCAATGATATTTATATTCTCGCCGATGTTTTGAGCAACGGAGGCATCGTCGGTAAATGTCGGTTGAAATGGTTGTGAGTAAGCTTTTTTGATTACAGATGTTTTGAAAATTTGCGGTGTCTGTACCAAAAACACTTTGCTTCTGTCTATGCTTTCATTTGTATGTTCGTTTCCTAAACGTATGCTGTCTGTGGCTTTTATGGCACATATTGCATTGCCGAGAGTTGCCGCAACACAGAAACCTTGCTCAAACATTTGTTTCTCTACAACAGGGCGAACGCCGTCATGAATGGCGACCAAAGAATGCTCATCGGTTATGGTGTCCAACGCATTTTTGACAGAATAAAATCTCTCTCTTCCGCCGAATACCAACGAGAAAGGAACACTTAAAGCATACCGATTTTTCAGATGATTGAATAAATCGGTATGCTCTTTATTGATAACAACTATAATATTATATGTATGGTCAAAATTCCAAATCCTTTCAATGGTATGAAAAACTATCGGCTTACCGTTAAGTTCTATGTATTGTTTCGGTGTCGGACATTGCATTCTTGCACCTAAACCGCAAGCCAAAATTATAACGTATTTTTTCATAACATCAAACGGATTATCCGATTAGATAATCAACATTGCGTCTCCGTAAGTCAGGAATTTATATCCCTCACTCAACGCCTCATGATATGCATGCATTATAAGTTCATAACCTCCGAAAGTGCAAGCCATAATCAACATCGGCGACAAAGGACGATTAAACTGACAAACCATTGCATCAGGCACTTGGAAATTATATTCAGGGAAAATGAATTTACTTGTCCAGCCGTCGAATTGTTTGATTTTACCGTCTATTGTGGCAGCCGTTTCAAGGGCTTTGACTGTTGTCGTTCCTATTGCACAAATTTTGTGTTTGTTGGCTTTTGCGGAATTGATTTTCTCGACGGTCTGTTCGGTGATAATCATTTCCTCGCTATCGTTTTTATGTTTTGTCAAATCCTCAACTTCAATAGGGCGGAAATTACCTAATCCTGCGTGAAGGGTAAGATATGCGGTATCGATACCTTTTATTTCCATTCTTTTAAGAAGTTCTCTTGTGAAATGGAATCCTGTTGCAGGAGCAACCACAGCACCTTCGTGTTGAGCGAATATGGTCTGGTATCTTGTGGCATCTTCATCGTTAAGAGGACGAAATTGTAAAATATCGGTCGGAAGCGGCGTTGTGCCAAGAGATTTCAATACCTTGTGAAATTCTTCATTGGTTCCGTCAAACAAAAAACGTAATGTTCTTCCTCTTGACGTTGTGTTGTCGATGACTTCGGCAACCAATTCATTGTTTTCGCCAAAATAAAGTTTGTTGCCAATCCTTATTTTTCTTGCAGGCTCAACTAATATATCCCAAAGACGTGTGTTAGGATTGATTTCACGAAGTAAGAAAACTTCTATACGGGCGTTAGTCTTTTCCTTTGTACCTATCAATCTCGCAGGAAAGACTTTTGTGTCGTTCATAACGAACAAATCGCCTTCATCGAAATAATTGATAATATCTTTGAACATCTTGTGTTCGATATTGCCGTCTTTTCTATGGACAACCATCAAACGGCATTCATCTCTTTGTTTTGCGGGTGTGAGTTCAATACTCTCTTTCGGTAAATCGTATCTAAACTGCGATAATTTCATATTCGGATAACTTTATTTGAGAATTTATAACGAACGAATTTGGTATTTATTATTTTTATGTCGAAAAATATAATAAAATGATTGTTGAAACATCTCGCTTTTACGCCGAAGAGAAAAAAAAGTTATGAATTTTTTTCTTTGATGACAGTTAAAAAGGTTGTCGGTATGGATTTTTTCTTTACTTTTGTACGTCAAAAAAAACGTATTATGGATATTTTTGTTGAGAAGTTTGGCGGGGCAAGTGTCAATAGTGCAAAAGCCATAAAGAATGTGGAGAAAATTTTGTTGTTGGAACGCAAAAAAAGAGTGGTTGTAATCTCTGCAATGGGTAAGACAACAAATAAACTCGAAAATATAGTTAATAAATGGTTTAACGATAGAGTGTTTTTCGTTGAGCAATACGAAGAATTGTTGGAATACCATATCGGCATAATCAACGACTTGTTTGAAAACACAAAAGCAAGAGAAGAGATAACGCATATCATTAAAGAGATTTTTGAAGACTTAAAACAAAAAATCCAAATCATACCTTCGTCGGATTATAACTTTCTTTACGACAGTATTGTTTCGTATGGCGAAAAGGTTTCCACAACAATAGTGTCGTATTACCTTAATCAGATTGGAATTGACAATACCTTGCTGTTTTCTTACCAAATAATCAAAACGGATAACAATTATCGTGATGCCAATGTTATGTGGCAGGACACTCAAAACATGGTGGAAGAAAAACTGTTGCCGTTGTTGGAAAAGCAAGACTTGGTGATAACACAAGGGTTTGTTGGCGGAACGAAAGAAAACCTTGCAACGACATTGGGACGAGAGGGTTCTGATTATTCGGCAGCCATACTTTCTCATTGTCTGCAAGCCAAAAGCATGACTGTATGGAAGGACGTATCGGGATTGCTCAACGCCGACCCTAAGAGAGTGGAAAAAACGGTTCAAATAGTGTCGATGCCATACACCGAAGCGGTGGAGTTAAGTTATTATGGGGCATCAATCATACACCCAAAGACAATAAAACCGCTTGAAAACAAAAAAATTCCTTTATACATCAAATCATTCCTCAATCCAATGGAAAAAGGAACGGTTATATGCCAAAGCGAAAGCGTTAAACCGATAGTGCCGAATTATATATTCAAAGACAATCAGATATTGCTTTCCATAATGCCGAAGGACTTGTCTTTTGCAACCGAGAGTTGCTTATCGGAAATATTTTCAATACTTGCAAAACACAAGATAAAGGTAAGTCTTATGCAAAATTCGGCAATAAGTTTTTCTGTCTGCTTTGAAGAAAACAGAAACATATTGCCGCAATTGCTAAAAGACTTGGAGCAGGATTTTATAGTCCGTTACAATGAGGGATTGCAGTTGGTAACGATACGACATTACACCTCGGATGCCATTCATAGCACGATAGGAAACCATAGTGTGCTTATAGAACAAAAGAGTAGGATTACGGCTCAATATCTACTGAATATAGATGATAAACTTGCGAAATCTTAAAAATTTTATTGCAGTTTGACAAGAAAATTGTACTTTTGCAAAATCTTTATGCACGTATCTTTGTAAAATAACAAGGCAATGAAAGACAAAAAACAATATAAAAACAAGCAAGGACTTTTAACGGCGGATTTTTCAACGATTTTGAGTATATCGCTTGTCTTGTTTATGGTGGCAAGTATGATTTTGCTGTCATTTCATCTATGGAATTTATCTTCACAAGTGAAAGAGGAGGTTTCTTTTACGGTATATATGACTGACGATGCAAGCCTTGAAGACGGCAAAACATTAACACAGGAATTAAAGTCCAATGCCCTGATAAAAAACGCAACATACATATCGCCAGACGATGCGGCAAAGATGATGAATAAGGTTATGGGCGAAGGGCATTTAGATGCTTTGGACGGCTTTAATCCATACCAGGCATCGATTCAAGTAAATCTTAAAGCGGAGAACTTTACCGTCAAACAAATCAAAGCATTCATAACAACATTGGAAAGTAAGCCTGTTGTGGATAGTGTGGATTACAGAGACGATTTAATAAACGATATAAACACGGCTTATTACAATTTCAGTGCGTTCGGTGTTATAATCATCATTGCACTGCTTATAATCTCCATTACTCTTATAAATCACGCAATAAATATGACCATTCGCTCAAAGAAACTGCTTATTCGCAGTATGCAATTGGTCGGGGCGAAGGCTTCGTATATTCGCCGTCCGTTTATAGTCAAAGGAATGTGTTTGGGTTTTATCGGCGGAGTGCTTGCAGATGTTTTTGCGGCAATATTGATGATTCTTATTGCCAATAAACTTAACGAAGTGGATTTTTCACAATTTACGTATTTTTATATACTTGCCGCTGTTGCGATAATAATTTTGGGAGTATTGCTTTCGCTGTTGTTTTCGTCCATTGCGGTAATGAGAAATATGAACTTAAAGAATTACAAACTATATAATTAAATCCTGATTATGGAAAGTAAATCCAAGAATACAAAACCTCAGTTTCAGTTTGCTTTTACCAAAGAGAATTACATTTTGATGATAATCGGAGTGGTGTTGTTGGTTTTGGGGTATGTTTTGTTGATTGGCGGGGGAAGCAAAGACCCTGACGTTTTCAATTATTCATTATTCAATGCCCGCAGATTGATTGTCGCACCTATTTTGATAGTTGGCGGCTTATGTGTTGAGGTGTATGCCATAATGAAAAAAGGTAAACAAGATTCGCAAGAATAATCCGTGAAAATATCATAAGAAAACAATTTATTAGTGTTAAATACTAATTTATTAATCATTAATATTAATTTACTGATGTGAGTGATTAATAAATTGGTTTGTTTGATTGAAATAGTGATATCGGAAAGAGGAAAATAAATAATAAAAAACAATTAGAATTATAGTTTTCAAGCAACGATGAATACAATTCAGACAATAATAATTGCGATAGTTGAGGGATTGACCGAGTTCTTGCCTGTTTCTTCGACAGGACATATGATTTTGGCACAAGGTATAATGGGAGTGAAAAGCGATGATTTCGTTAAGGCTTTTACAATCATAATACAGTTTGCAGCCATTCTTTCGGTTGTTTGTGTGTATTGGAAAAGATTTTTCAGACTCAATCACACGCCTGCACCTGAAAACGCAACGCCGTTTAAGAAATTTATTCACAAATGGGACTTCTATTGGAAATTGTTGGTAGCCTTTATTCCTGCTGCCGTCATCGGTTTGTTGGGAAAGAAGAGCGGATTGATAGATACGTTTTTGGAAAGAGTGGATGTTGTTGCCGTTATGTTGGTTGTGGGAGGTATTTTTATGTTGTTTTGCGATAAAATATTCAACAAAGGCAGCGAGAAAACGGCTTTAACCGAAAAAAGAGCCTTTCGTATAGGTTTGTTTCAGTGTATTGCAATGATTCCCGGAGTATCGAGGAGTATGGCAACGATTGTGGGTGGAATGTCGCAGAAACTTACCCGAAAGGCAGCGGCAGAGTTCTCTTTCTTTTTGGCAGTACCTACCATGGCAGCCGCAACGGGATTGGATCTTTTGGAACTGTTTGTGATGGAAGACAAATCATGGGCTACAACGGGCAATATATTCCTTTTGATTTTGGGTTGTGTCGTGGCATTCGTTGTTGCGATAATAGCCATAAAGGGATTTGTTTCTTTTTTGACCAAATATGGATTTAAGGCTTTCGGATATTACAGGATAATAGTGGGAGGTGTTATCATTATTTTGATGTTAAGCGGGGTTAGTTTGTCTATCGTAGATTAATCGGCAATGATTATAGATATAAAACAAGGTCAATATTTTCTTGTGGATAAACCTTACACTTGGACATCTTTTCAAGTGGTTAAAAAACTTAAATCATCTATAAGAAAACTTACTGGTGAAAAGAAGTTCAAGATTGGACACGCCGGAACATTGGATCCGTTGGCGAGTGGATTGTTGATTGTTTGTCTTGGAAAATGGACTAAACAAATTGAGAGCTTTCAAGCATTGGATAAAGTTTATACGGGGTCTTTTCATTTGGGAGCGACAACTAAGAGTTTTGATATGGAACACGAGGAAGACCAAACATATCCTACTGACCACATTACAGAAAACCTTATATCGGATACAGCAAAGTCTTTCTTGGGAGAGCAGGATCAAGTGCCGCCTGTATATTCTGCGTTGAAGATTGGTGGCAAGAGATTGTTTTCTTATGCAAGGCAGGATAAGGATGTGGAGATAACAACCAAGAGAGTAAATATCTATGAATTTGATATAACAAAGATAGAATTTCCGGAGGTGTTTTTCCGCATAAAGTGTTCAAAGGGAACATACATCAGAAGTATCGCAAGAGATTTCGGAGACAGGTTGAATTCGGGAGCATATCTTTCTTCGCTTAGAAGGGAATCCATAGGAGAGTATAATGTAAGCGATGCATTGTCGCCTGATGCTTTAAGTGAAGAAATATTAAAATCTGAATACAAGACAGAAGAATAATTCTCAAAAAACATATTTAAGAAAATGAACTTGAAAGAATTTTTTGACAAAAAGCCTGTAAGAATAATAAGAAAGGTTTTTGTTTATGGCTTTGCACTATTCGGTTTGGGTGTGTTTGGTGCTTGGGCGGTGTATGAACTCGGGCTGACGAATAACAGGGGACTTGTGGATAAAAACAATCGTTATCTTGCCTCGATTAGTGAAGACTCTAAAATAGTCTCACAAGACAGTACCGCGGTGTTTAACACCGAAAATTACGTTAAACTATTAACTCTTGGCAAACTTTATCCTCACAATGCCAAATTGATTATCGACGGACTTAGGAATTCCAAAAACGACAAGCAGGTTACACAAATGATTCGTGCTTGCGAGATGTATCTGCAAAATGACGAAAACTACAAAAATCTTGTGGCAAAAGGCAATAGCGTTTATGGTTCGGCGTCAGTCAAAGACAATAACAAAAACGCTATCGAGTGGATGAATACCATAGAATGGCAAGCCTTGAAAGCTTCTATCATAAAAGACAGTGCTGCTATCAATAAAGCGGCAAGGATTACGGGTGTCGAGCCTCGTATGATAGTAGGTTGTTTGGTCGGAGAGCAGATTCGTTTGTTTAATTCCAAACGTGAGATGTTCAAAAAGTATCTTGGTCCGGTCAAAGTGTTAAGCGTGCAGAGTCAGTTCTCTTTTGGCGTTAATGGTATCAAAGATTTTACGGCTCGTATGGTTGAAGACCATTTGAAAGACAAGACTTCTCCTTTTTATATGGGAGAAAAATATGAGCATATCTTAGATTATAACGGTGCTGTCAATGACTCCATTCGTATCAAGCGTTTGGTGAATTATCAAGACCATACTTATTCATACATTTACACAGGTTGTATTATTCATCAAACAAGAAACCAGTGGAAGAGGGCAGGTTTTGATATTTCCAACAGACCGGATATTCTTTTCACATTGTTTAATGTTGGTTTTGCCGCTTCAAATCCGAGTGCCGACCCTCAATGTGGTGGTTCGCACATAACTGTGGGAGACAAAGTATATACCTTTGGTGTTATCGGCTTTGATTTTTATTTTTCTGGCGAACTTGCCGATCATTTCCCTTATTGGGAGAATAGGTTTGTGGATTAAAATTTTGCATTGCCATATCTCTGCTACCGGTAATGGTATATGTTTTGTAAGGATATGAGAAAATTTTGAATGAAGATGAAGAGATTTTTTGTTATATCGATATTTGCGATTTTTTTGTTGAGCGATTTGTTTGCCGTTCCGGCAGATCCGCGTCCCAAGACAATCAAACAGCCCAATGGTAAGACTTTAACCTTTTATATCAAGGGCGATGAGCGTATGAGTTGGGCGGAAACTTTGGACGGTTACACACTTCTTAGCGGGGAAGATGGTGTTTTGGAATATGCCTGCATAGATGAGAACGGCTCTCTTATACCTTCGGGAATTATGGCAAGCAATAAAGAAGAAAGAGACGAAGAGGAAAACAATTTTTTGTCGCAAATTTCTCCTAAATTGTTTTATTCCGAACAGCAAGTAAAACAGATGCAAAAGCGGTATCAAAGACCGTTGAAAGCCCCTGCGATGAAACAATAGCAAATCGTAATAGGTAAAAATTTTTATTGGATTATATTAAAACAAAAGGACGTTTCAAAAACTTGGCGTCCTTTTTTTGTGTGATGATTTACGAAAATGTTTTTCAACAAACAAACGCTAACGAAATGGTTGCAGTATTCGTAAAAATAGTGTGAGTGATTAATAAAATAATATGAGAGATTAATTTACTGATGTGAGAGATTATTTTTTGCGTAAATGTTAAACAAAAAATTATATGTAAAAAGATAAAAAAGTTTCTAAGTACGATTTTTTGGTATTATTGTTGTATTATGCCGATAAGGTTGAAAAATTTTTGCAAAAACCTTGAAAAATTATAATATATTGCAAATAAAAACGTTTTATTTATTTCACGAAAAGTGTGTTTTGGTGATATGAAAATTGTAAGGTATATAGGACTGATTTTTATAATGGTTGTTTTGTCGGTTGGTACGACTAACGCCCAGAGTACTGTTGTCAATGGATTGGTTCGAGACGGCAAGACGGGGGAAGTTATACCCTTTGTCAATGTAACCACAAACACCAAATCTTCTGTATTCATTGGCACGATAACAGATGAACAGGGCAAATTTTCTCTAAAAGCAGCTCAAAATTTCGATACTGTAATTTTTCAGTTTGTAGGCTACAAAACGGTGTATAAGAAGGTCAAACCTCATACAACACAAAACATAACCGTGGAAATGATGCCCGAAGTTGTTACGTTGCAAGAAGCCAAAGTGGTTGCCAAAAAAGAAAAATACAACCGAAAAAACAATCCTGCCGTTCAGTTAATGGAAAACGTTCAAGCCCATAAAAAGGAAAACAATATCACTTCTCAGGATTATTATCAATACAAAAAACACGAGAAAACCGAAATATCGCTTTTGGATATCAATGATTCGCTGCGTTATAAGAAAGGCTTCAAAAAGTTGGGCTTCTTATTTGACAATATTCAAATATCGGAGGTCTCGGGCAAGAAGTATATGCCTGTCTATTTAATGGAAAATCTTTATGAAGAGCATTACCGGAAAAATCCTGCCTGCCACAAAACCATGCTTCTCGGACAAAAAGACGTTACGATAAGCAAATTCATCGAGCAGCAGAGTATTGATTTTATGCTTCAAGATGTTTTCGGCGACGTTAATGTGTATGACAACAGCATAAGGGTGGTAAGTAATGATTTGATTTCTCCTTTGGCTCCTTTTGCCACACGTTTTTATCAGTTTTTCCTTACCGACACAGTGGAATATAAGGGGGACAGTTGCATCGTGCTTGCTTTCAATCCTGCCAATATGAGGGATATTGGTTTTAGTGGCAAACTGTGGGTTATAAAAGATAGTTCGTATGCCGTTAAGAAAATCTTTTTGGATTTTCCGAAGAAAACAAGCGTCAATTTCGTGGAAAATTTTTCAATCAATCAGGAATACACGCGTATCGGAGACCAGCTTTGCCTGACAGAAAACAAGACCTTAATGGAAGGTTCCATCTATGGAGTAAAGATGCACAGCAAAAAAGAAACGTTTTACGGCAACTACGAGTTTGGTAACGCCATGCCCGACAAATTCTATAACAATAACGACGTAACACAAAGGGTTGAAGGATTCAATAAACGCTCGGCTTTTTGGTGGAAAGAAAACAGAATTTCTCCGCTAACGCAAAACGAATCGAATATATACGACATACCGACAGAATTAAATTCCATAACGGCGTATAAGGTGTTGATGAATACGTTTATGGCTTTTGTTTCGGGATATGTGGATTTGGGATATATCGATTACGGCCCGGTTGAGAATACTCTTTCGTGGAACAGCGTTGAAGGAATGCGATTGCGATTGGGAGGTAAGACCAATATGAATTTTAACAAGCATTGGTTTTTGAATGGTTTTATAGCATACGGAACTGGGGACAAAACCTTTAAGTATAACGCCGAAGTGATGTATAACTTCGCCGATAAATTATATCATCAATGGGAGTTTCCGGTTAATCTATTGACGGTGGGATATGAATGTAATACGGTAATACCTGGACAGAATTTTTTGATGGGTACTTACGACAGATTGTTTTTGTCTTTCAATCGTGGAGACATAGATATGATGACATTGAACAAAAGAATTTATGCCGAATATTGGTATGAGACGATGTCTCAACTTTCAGCGAAACTTAAATTTGAGAGAATGACCATAGAGCCGCTTGCAAACTTGAAGGGTACTTTTCACGGTATGGCAAAAAACAGCACACCGGGATATGGCGAACATTATGTGGTAGAGTATAATAAAGATAATCCTTTGACGGTTTCCACTTTTAACGTTGAGTTACGCTATGCAAAGAACGAAACATTTTATCAAAGTCAAAAATATCGTATGTCGATGAACTCCACTGTGCCTATATGGACGCTTAACTACACATATGGAGCCAATATCTTTGGAGCGGATTACGAGTTCCATAAACTTCAAGCCACATTACAGAAACGTTTCTTCCTTTTGAATTTTGGTTTTGCGGATATAACCTTGCAAGCGGGTAAGGTGTTCGGGTCGGCTGCATATCCTTTGCTATTCGTTCATCAAGCCAACCAAAACTGGGCTTATCAAGACGAATCGTTTAACCTTATGAATTATTTTGAATTTGTGAGCGATTATTATGCACAATTTATTTTGAACTACAATTTCAACGGATTTATCTTCAATCGTATTCCGCTTATCAAGAGATTAAAATTAAGGGAAGTCTTTGCAGTCAAGGCCATTTGGGGAGGATTGAGTGATATGAATACCCCGACGGAGTACAATAACCTTATTGATTTTTCAAAGAACAGTAGCGGCGAATACAGAACATTTCATTTGGAAGAGAAACCATATATTGAAGCGAATATCGGTATAGATAATATTTTTAAGGTGCTCCGTATAGATTACGTTAGGAGATTTACTTATTTGGACAATCCTAACGCTCCGAAGTGGGGTATCAGATTTAAGGCTAACTTTACTTTTTAAGAAAACAGATATGAATTACGCAATAATAGCAGCGGGAGAGGGAAGCAGATTAAGGCAGGAAGGTTTTCAGAGTGTTAAACCTTTGGTTAAGGTTAATGGAGAATTTTTGATAGAACGCTTGATTCGTATTTTCAAAGCCAATGATGCCAAAACAATATCCATAATCATCAACGAGCAAAGCGATGAACTGAAAAATTATTTGTATGGTAATGATTGGGGCGTAAGGATTAATCTTATTGTGAAGAGTACTCCTTCGTCGTTGCATAGTTTTTTGAATATTATCAATAATAACGATTTTGAAGAATGCTGTTTAACAACGGTCGATACCATTTTTAACGAAAAGGATTTCTCTGAGTACATCTCGTTTTTCAAAACTCACAAAACTCTTGACGCTTTAATGGCGACAACGAAGTATATTGACGATGAGAAACCATTGTATGTGGATACCAACGATAATGATGATGTATTGGCTTTTGCTGATAACAATATTTCCGATAGAGGAATGATAGACAGAGTGTCGGCAGGCGTTTATTGTTTAAGAAAAAAAGCGATAGACAAGGCTGATGACTGCATCAATAAGGGAATAAGCCGTATGCGAAACTATCAACGCTCGCTTATTGAGGCTCATTTGAATGTCAAATCCTTTACATTTAGCAAGGTTATAGATATTGACCATTTGGAAGACATACAAAAAGCGGGAGCATTGCTTAAAACATTTTCTACCCGTGTGCTTTGCATTGAGCGATACAAGGAATACTCGCCCAATTCACAGAATAAAGACTCTCAGATTATCAATTGCGTTAAGGATTTGTTGAGTGAGCAAGGCTTCTGTGTAGATTGCAAGGAAGAAACACAAATAAACTTGGATAAAGAATACTATCCCTATGTTATTTCTATGGCAAGAAATCCACAAGTTATTGAAAAATTGAATCAGTGGGAGAAAAAGGGTAGTGTAGTAATCAATTCAACGCTCTCTTGTATGAATTGTTATAGAGAGACACAGATAGAAATTTTGCGACAAAACGAAATAAATATTCCAAAGACAGCTGTCGTGGATTGTAATAGTAAGGATTTGGAGAGCATGGATTGGTTGAAAAATCGAGAAGTATGGGTTAAAAGAGGCGATTTTCAAACCATAGAACAGATAGATGTAAGCAAAGTTAAAAGTATCGATGAAATTTATGCAGTGCTGCAAAACTATTTGTCAAGAGGTATTCAAACTGCCGTCATATCCGAAAACATCGAAGGCGATATAGTTAAATTTTACGGCATAAGCGACACGGATTTTTTCTTTTATTACTACCCTGAAAAAGATAAGTTCAACAACGAAATAAATAAAGCAACCGAGCGTATAGTTTTTGATGAAAAGAAATTTGTTTCAATGAGCAGAAAAGCGGCATTGTGTTTGGATTTGGATATTTACGGAGGCGATGTTGCAATAGATAAAGACGGTAATTTTTATATTATTGATATGAATGATTTTCCGTCTTTTTCTTCTTGTAAAGATGCTGCTGCAAAAAATATTGTGGAACGATTTATGATTGAATTAACAAAATAAATTAATTACGGTAAAGGTAATGAATAGCGAATCAAATTACGACAATCAGCAAAAGAAAGAAATAACTTTTGCAAATTCATTGAAATCTTCCGACACCGAAGAGTGGTGGGACATTCATTTCAACCGTCCGATAGGTTTCTTTTGGGCAAAATGTGCAATACCATTGCACATCACACCTAATATGATTACCATTGCGAGTATATTTATCGGTGCATTGGGAGGTTGGTTGTTTTTTTACGATGATTTGAAACTTAATATCATTGGTATGGCGCTTTTAACTCTTGCAAATACTTTTGATTCGGCAGACGGACAATTGGCAAGGCTTACAGGTAACAAAACTCGTTTGGGTAGATTGCTTGACGGTTTGGCAGGTGATGTTTGGTTTTTTATCATTTATCTTGCGTTGGTTTTGCGTCTGACAATCGTAGAGCAAGGCAACTCAACATTGCTTATGTGGATTATTGCTTCTCTTGCAGGTGCTTCTCATATTTTGGCAGCAGGTATGGCAGACTATTATCGTAATATTCATCTGTATTTTGCAAAGGGAAATTCGGGTAGCGAACACGATACAAGTGCTAAACTTAAAGAAGATTACAAACGTACAAGTTTCAAGCAAAATCCTATCGACAAAATATCCTTGTGGTTTTATTACAGATACACTAAAACACAGGAGTTTTTCTCTCCTAAATTCCAATCTTTTTGGATTACATTGACTTCATTGGATAGAAATCAACTATCGGCGACATTGTTTGAGGATATAAGACAGAAAAACAAGAAATATATGCCTTTAACAAATATATTGCAATTCAATACAAGGGTAATGTTTTTGTTTTTCACTCTTTTTATCGATATGGTTTGGCTTTATTTTTTGTTTGACATTATTGTAATGAATGCAGTACTTATTTTTTTAGTGTTAAAAGAGGAAAAATTATTTGGTGCATTCGATAAACAGTTAAAAGACGGCGTTAAAACCAATATATAAACAAAGGAATTTTCGACTATGGACAAGAAAAACAAATATGGTATGTTCTTTTTCGTTGTGGGTATTATTATAATAGTGATAATGCTTTACAATTTGGGTTGGAGTGTCCTTGTCGAAAATCTTAAAAAAGTCGGATTTTGGATATTCCTTATCGTTGCCACGCGGCTATTGGTTTATCCGTTGAATACTATGTCGTGGCGGACATTATCGTACCTGACACCGGAAGAAAAGAAAAAAGTGTCGTGGTTACGAATGTTCCGTTTGACGATAAGCGGCTATGCGATAAATTATATAACTCCCGTTATGGCATTGGGCGGCGAGCCTTACAGAATAATGGCCATGAAGGAGGATTTGGGAACGAAAAGAGCGACTTCAAGCGTGCTTAATTACGCAATGATGCATATTCTTTCGCATTTCGTGTTTTGGATAATAGGTTTTCTGCTTTTGATATTTTTTGCATACGACAGAACACCGAGATTTGTCTTCGTTGCTTCGTTGGTATTCATCGGTATCAGCATAATTGCGATAATATACATTATCAAAGCATACAAGAAAGGTATTATTGTAGGTTTTTTCAAGTTTTTATGTCGTGTTCCACTGTTGAAACGTTTTGTAAAAAAGAAAATGACAAAAGAATTTCAACAGACATTATCGGATACGGACAAACAATTTACGGATTTATTCAACCTACATCGAAAAGAATTTTATAAGGCATTGTTTTACGAAACATTGTCAAGGATTTTCTCATGTTTGGAAATTTTAGTAATTTTGCGTGCTGTTGGAGTTGGGATAGATATGATTGATTCTATCATAATCAACACCGAAACGTCCTTAATTGCCAATATTGTTTTTGTTTTTCCTATGCAGGTAGGCATTCGAGAAGGGGGATTGACCTTTGCGTTAAACAGCATAGGACTTACGGCAAGTATGGGCGTCTTTGTTGGTATGGTAACAAGGATAACTGAATTGGCTTGGATAATTATTGGAATTATAATGATAAAAATAAAACGTTTTGGCAGAAACGACTAACTATATATGAAAGAAAAGACGGTAATATTTGACTATGGGGCAACTCTCGATACCAACGGCATACATTGGTATCATATATTTGCCGAAGAACACTTGAAATACAACAGCTTTTTGACAGATAATCAGATGCGTGATGCCTATGTGTATGGAGAAAGACAGATAGCGGCAACACGTAATATCGAATCTATGGATAATTTCCTTGATACCTTACTTGTAAAGGTCGCTTTTCAATATGATTTTCTTCAAAACAACAATATAATAAGCGAAGACCAACGCCATGTTGAGCAAATCTCCAATTCGTGTTATTTGTTTGCAAAGCAAAATACTGCGAACGTAAAACCTATGCTTGAATGCTTGTCAAAGGATTATAATATAGGTATGGTTTCCAATTTTTATGGTAATTTAGATGAGGTTTTGAGGGATTTCGGTATCAAAGACTGTTTTGATGATGTTGTCGAGAGTGCAGTTGTTGGTATTTCAAAACCTGACAAAAGGCTTTGGAGTTATGCTTTGGAGCGTTTGCAAAGTAAGGCTGAAAACACAACTGTTGTAGGCGATTCTTACAAGAAAGACATTATGCCTACCAAACAACTTGGTTGTTCCACCATTTGGCTGAAAGGTCAAGGCTGGAAAGACAATCCGACAAACACTCCGTTTGCCGATGTGATTATTACAGATATAATGCAAGTGGAACACTTTTTGCAGTAAGGGTCGCATTGTTTTATGCAATATGTAACTATTTTTTTTGAATATTAACATAAAAGTAAAATATATAGATTTTTTTGAATTAAAATGGAAAAGATTAGAATTGCGATAGCAGGTATAGGCAATTGTGCATCTGCTTTAATACAGGGATTGGAATATTACGGCAACCCTGCTAATCAAAACGCTCCTGAGGGAATGATGGCAGCAAACATAGGCGGTTACACCGCTCAGGATATAGAAGTTGTTGCTGCTTTTGATATTGACGCAAGAAAAGTTGGTAAGACTTTGGATGAGGCTATATATGCTAAGCCAAACTGTACAATAAACATCATCGATCCGCAAAAGTTTCCAAAAAGCAATGTAATCGTTCAGAAGGCTCCTTTGTTGGACGGCGTTTCCGAACATATGCTTGATTATGAAAAATATCCGAAGGATACGACTTTTGTTGTCGATACCGAACACGAGCCTGTTGATATCGTTAAGGTTCTTAAAGATACCAAAGCCGACATTTTAATTGATTATTTGCCGGTAGGTAGTGAGGAAGGCGTTAAGTTTTATGCACAATGCGCTATCGATGCTCACGTTGCATTCTTGAATTGTATTCCTGTCTTTATTGCTTCCGACCCTGTTTGGGAACAGAAGTTTATCGATGCAGGACTTCCTTTGATTGGCGATGATATGAAATCTCAATTCGGTGCAAGTATCCTTTCACAAATGTTGCAAGAATTGGCTTTCGCCCGCGGTCATAAAGTAAAATGCCATATACAACAAAACTGCGGCGGTAATACGGACTTTATGAATATGGTTAATCAAAGTCGTTTGAAGAGTAAGAAAATTTCCAAAGAGAATGTTATCCGTTGCCAAAACGACATAAGAAACATTCCAACCGATGATTCATTCTTACACGCCGGTCCGTCTGAATACATCTCTTATTATAAGGATAACAAAATAGCAACATTCCATTTGGAATTGGAAGGTTTTGGCGGCAGTCCTGTAACATTCGATGCCCGTATGTCGGTTATAGATTCTCCAAACTCTGCCGGAGTTGTTATCGATGCTATCCGTTATTTGAAAGTTGCAAGAGAATTGGGTATCACGGGTTCATTGCACGGAGCAAGTGCCTTTACTCAAAAAACTCCTCCTTTCCCAATGACTTTTGAGGACGCTCAGTACGAATGCGAGATGTTGGCAAAAAGACAATTGACGGACTTAACAAGACCGCAAGCCAACAGACAAAAGAAATAAAACGTTAAATAACTTAAATGAAAGAGGGCTTTTCTGATAAAAGAAAGGCTCTCTTTTTGTTTTCTTCGGGATAAAAACAATAAAAGTCCTATAATTCTGTTCTCTTAGTGTTGCTATATGTCGATAAAATCAATAAAAAACATATTATTCTTTCTTTGTCTGCTTTCTATACCTTACGTTTATGCTCAAAGAGTACCAAAATACAGTGTAGGTTGTCAATTAAATATAGGATTTAGTAGGCATCCCGACACTTATTTCGGCACTATTACCGAAACTCCCGATAATTTTCCTTTGTCGTTGTCTTTTGCTATTGAGAGCGGTTTAAACAACAAGTATTTCGCCAAACTAAAACTTACCAACCTTTCATATGCGACCGAAACGGACTTTACCGGCGATTTTGTTGCCTCTTATCAAGAGAACACCAACTTGATTCAACTTGCTTTGGGCTACAATTTTCTTAGCAAAAGCGAGCGTAATATGATTAGATTGTCTTTATGTTTTGGTAATTTGCTTTTTCAAAAAGACAGAAACAGGGTAATATTTGGCAAGGAAGACAGAACAAAAACTATCAACGGCAAATTGTTTTACGGCATAGAGGCTACCTATCGTTATGAGTTGGGCTGCAATATTGCTGTGGGCTTTGAATTTAATTACGGCAGGGCGAACTATGTCGATAAATACTTTTTCTCCAATACATATCAAGAAGTTTTTTACATCTCCGCTCTTGTTTCCTACACCTTGAAAAGCAAATAAATCTTTAATTTCTTTACTTATTATAACGTGAGTTAGACGAAATATTTTTACTTTTGCAATGCCAAGCAAGTACAAGAAGAAAAGAAATTAATAACAATTAAACGACAATAAACAGATGAAAAGGGTTTTCAGTATCATTATTATGAGCGTTGTGGTTGTACTTTCGATAAATGCTCAAAATCTTTGCTCAACACCGAAGTTTATGGGTGTGCCAATCGACGGAACTAAAACCGAGATGATTGAACAATTGCAATCCAAAGGCTTTGATTACAATTGTCATAAAGATTGTTTGGACGGAGAATTTAATGGACGAAAGGTTAAACTTTGGATTAAAAGTCAAAACGATAAAGTGTGGGGAATTAAAGTACAATATTACAAAACCTTTTGGAATATTGAGGACAAGTATAATGCTTTGTATGATTGGTTCTCGAATGGCGGAAAATATATGTATGTGTCTGGACAGAAGATTGGTTATAAAGAGAAAGTGTCGGTTGATTCCGACGGACAGGCAACGGTTGGTTATAGCAGCGAACCGCTTTCTTCACAAGAAACGCCCAAAGCAGTGTTTGAGGCAAAGGACGGAACGATTGTAAGGATTGCATTAAAGGACGGATTTATGGATTATTTGTATCTGTATTATGAAAATACGAACAACAGAACGGAATATGAGGGCGATTTATAATAAATAATAAACAAATGGGCAGGAAGATTAAATTTTCCTGCCCATTTTATTTTGTTTGCGAATGTCTTTTTATTTTGTGGGAGTGTTATATAAATAAAATCGCCGCTTCGCGAAGTATAAAGATTACTTCTTTTGAAATAAATATGTAATATCTTCTTTGCCGTCAACAGAAAATTTGTAAAATTTTTGATTGGTGTTTTTGTCTTTTAGGGAGCCGCACTCTTCTTTGTAAGGGCCTATCTTGATATAGTCGAAGTTGGAAATATTGATATGGGGGTCGATGTTTTCTTTGCCGCTATACCAAGCGGTTTTGATGTCGGGGAAATTCTGTTTGATATGGTGGGCAAGGTCGTTGATGGCTTGCGGGTCGTTGTCGCCGCCCATAAAAGCGAAGCAGGTAAAGTTGCCGTGATACATCTTAATGAGACTTTCCAAAGTATGGACATCAAAAATTTCCCCTTTGTCCTGCCAAAGCCACGTAGAATGACAACCGCGACAATGATTGGGACAAAGGGAAAAATTTACAGCCAACGTAACTTCGTTAGGGACTTCCTGAAAGACAATATCGTAATTGAAATATTTTAACATCTTAATACTTCTTTCAGTCGTTATATTTTAAGCCAAAGTGTCGGAAATGGCTTTTTCTTGTTCCTTAGAAAACTCTATATGACGAGTTGGCAACGGCTCTTGTAAAAGTTTCTCGTTTTTATTTACATTTATATAATAACGGTCGGCTGCCTCTTTTTGACGAGCAACAGAGAAATTGCTTACACGTTTCATATAACCTATTATACGCGTCAAATAATCAACATTCTTGCTGCCACACTCAGGACACTCCTTTAAGTAACGTTTATCTATGTGTCCGCAATCATTACATATTGTGTTTGGAATGTTGAATGTAAAGTAATTGCAACCTTCTTTTGCAGCTACTTTCAATATTTGTCTGTATTGTGCCTGTGAAAGATGCTCTTCCAAATTCAAGTGCAACGCACTACCGCCCGTCAAATGCTCAATATAACGTTTGCCGTGCAGACGAATTTTATCAAATACGTTCAAAGAATCGTCTTCTACGATATAAAAATATGAGTTGTAGCAATCGCGGAATGTTTGGTAGCCGTCTTCTTTATCCCATTTAGCGTGCTTTACGCCTACATTCTCGGCAGGAATCATTTCACAGTTGAACATCAATTCTTTTGTGCGATACTTTTTGTTTAGTTTCTCAACCGTACCCAATATATCTGCCACGAATTTTTCGTATTCAGGATTGTCGTTGATTTTTATGCCAAGGAATTGTGCGGCTTCAACCATTCCATTAACGCCTATTGTAAGGTATTGACGAGATAAATTGATGTAACCTGCCGTAAATAAAGGAAGCATTCCGTTATTGTAAAGCATTTTTAGGTTTTCGTTGTAGCCGGTTTGAACTTTGTGCATCAAATCAACGATACCTTCAACGTATTGAACGTATGGTATGTTCTGTTTGACGGCATATTGAATACAACGGTTTAGGTTTATTGTCAAAACACTCTTTGAGCCAGTTGAAACACCGCCTGCACCCAAAGTGTAAGAGAAACCGTTGTCTTGGATTTCGTTTCTCAAACGACAGCAAGACGAAAGAGAGTCTGCGTTATCCGAAACGTATGTGAAAAACGAATGACCTTCGGCATACATCTCGGCAGTGAAGTCCGCCATATCCTTGTCTTTGAAATCATCTCCGTCGCTTAACAAAGCCATAGTTTCAACAGGGAATGTAAGAACGGTACGTGTTCGTTCTTTGTTGAACCATTTCATAAAACGTTTCTGCAACCAACATAAACTTTCCCAATGAGGCTTAGAACCATCAGGAAATACAAATTCGCCAAACAAACTCTCGAAATAAGGCTTGTCGTAGTACGCGACATTCCAGAATACGGCTTGGAAGTTTCTTGCTCCCGTCGGTTGGTTAATTGAATAAACGATTTGCTCGAAACAATCGCAGATAACCTTGTCCAAAGTACGCTTCTTTGAAGATAAATCAACCACATCGTTTGCGTGATTATAATAATCCTCGCCGTATTCCTTTTGTATAAAATAGTTCATATACATAAGAAATTCAGGAGTGGCGCAAGCACCGGACAGCATAGAAGAAACCATAAACACCATATTGATGAAACCGCCGCAGAAACTCTTCAAATTCGTCGGGGCTTTACTGTTGCCACCTATCGACATTGTTCCGTTAAGCAGCCAAGGATACATCGTTATAGAGGCACAATAATTAGCCAAAGATGTTTCATCATTCTTATAAATAAAGTGATTTTCCAACAAGTAAAGGTATCTATCGGAAAAATCCTTGCCATACATCTCTTTCAAGCGGTCGGTAAGCAAACGACGATTTAAACGAATAAAGTTTTGTTTTGGTAATTCCCCGATAAGGGTTGCAATATTCTTTGATTCAACGTTAGCATTGGCATCGAACTTTGAGCCTGTCGCTGCATTTTCGGCAGCACAATAATTCAAAAGGAACTTTACTTTGCTTGTCGTCTCACGATCTTCTTGGTGTCTTTGACGATACAGCATATAGGATTTAGCTACTGCATAATACTTTTCAGCCATCAAAGCGACCTCTACTTGATTTTGAATTTCTTCAACGGTCATTCCGTCCTTGATATTTACTCTTGAAAGAATTTCCGTTAAATCACTTTCGGTTGCATAGCCACCTGTTGCAAGGAACGCTTTTCTTATTGCATTTTTTATTTTGTCTATGGAAAATACTTCTTGTTTTCCATCTCTTTTCGTAATATGTACAGTGTTCATATCCTATTAAACCTATGTTGTTTATGCTTTATTATTTTCTATATCGGGAAAAATCTCTCTTCCCTTTGGTTTCGTTTAGCAAAGGTACAGACAAAAAATCAGATACGTCCGTTTTCCTTTCAAAACTTTTTAACATCAATTGTTGATAACTGCATTAAGCGTTGATAAAACAACGGTTTTGAAGAGTACTTTTTTTGAAAAATAAAAAAATATGCCAAACGAAAAAAATCTTGTGGTTTTCTTCTGTTTTGAAGCAAAATTTAATTGCTATCAGGTGTTTAGATATGAATTTTATGTGTTCTGAAAATTTTATAAATGGCGAGCGAATTTTTATTCAATTTCACAAAATCCGATGAAATAATCACCAAAATCTTAAAAGTCGTATGACGACAATTTTCTTTTGCAGTTTAATGTTGCGACTTTCATTTGAGCAAAAAATAATATGTGAAATAAAAAAATTAATGTTTAACATTAGTGGATTAGTGTTAAACATTATTTTATTGGTGTTAAATATAAGTAAAACGCTTTTTATTAATATGTTTTTGCTATTTAATATCCATGTAGTGAATGGCAAAAACAACACTTTTTACACCTATATATTAATAATTATCAAAAATATGCTAAAAATTTACCCAACGACCTCACCATACAAATCAAATTCGGTGGCGTCATTAATAAGAACATTGTAAAATTCTCCTATTTTTGTGTTGGGAAAGTCTTTGATTGCAATCAAAACTTCGTTATCCACTTCGGGCGAATCATATTGTGTTCTGCCGATAAAATACTCGCCTTCGGTTCTATCGATAATGGTCTCAAAAGTCTTACCTATTTTTTGTTGGTTAAGAGTAAAAGATATTTCCTGTTGAATATCCGTTAAAACGTCCAAACGTCTTTGTTTTTCCTTTGGAGTAACGCTGTCTTTCATCTCGCCGGCCTTAGTACCCTCTTCCTTAGAATAAGTAAAAGCACCCATTCTGTCAAATTTAATCTTGCTTACAAAATCGCTCAATTCATTAAATTCCTCCTTCGTTTCGCTTGGAAAACCAACGATAAGTGTTGTACGAAAAGCGATGTCTTTAACCTTTGAACGTATTTTATCAATCAAGGAAATGATTTCCGATGAGGTGATATTTCTGTTCATCGCCTCCAAAACTCTATTATTGATATGTTGAAGGGGCATATCCAGGTAATGGCAGATTTTACTGCTCTTTTGCATCAAATCCAATACCTCGACAGGGAATTGGTTAGGGTAGGAGTATTGAAGTCTTATCCAATGAATATTTGTTTTTATCAGTTCTTTGAGAAGTTCTGGCAGCATACGTTTTTTATACAAATCCAATCCGTAATATGATGTGTCTTGGGCGATAAGTATAAGTTCTTTCACGCCTTGTTTAATCAGTGCTTGGGCTTCTGCAACTATGTCTTCGATAGGGCGGGAGATATGTTTGCCTTTAATCAGCGGAATGGCGCAAAAAGCACAACGGCGATCGCAACCTTCCGAAATTTTTAGGTAAGCATAATGTTTGACAGTGGATAATTGTCGCCTGTAAATTTGTTCGGTTATAGGTTTTGTGGTTTCTGTTGAGAGGTCTTTGTTTTGGATAGTTGAGGTAGGCTTTGGAGAGTTTTTCAAAATAAAATCAAATATCTTGTCATCGGACATTATACCTGTAAGAAAATCTACTTCTTTTATGGATTTTTTCAACTCGTCTTGGTATCTTTGAGCAAGGCATCCATAAACTATTATCTTAAATCCTTTCTTTTTCTTCTTTATCAGCTCCTCTCGCAACTGAACAAATTCCAAAATGGTGTTGATGCTCTCTTCTTTTGCCTTGTCGATAAAGCCGCAAGTGTTGATGACAACGAAATCAAAAGAAGGTCTTTCCATATTAAATTCTACCGAAAAACCTTCTTTTGACAATCTGCCTGCAAGTGTTTCGCTATCCACAGTGTTTTTTGAACAGCCAAGACTTACAAAATTTATTTTGATTGTTTTTTTCAAACCTATATCATTTGTTTAACCATTTACCAAAGTGTCTTTTCTTAAAACGAAAATCGTTACTTTGATATGCCTTTTATCAAAGCCATAAAAAGCGAAATCAAGACCCCTTGGTAAATGGTTGTGTTGTTTTTACAATTTGATTTTAATGCCAACGTTTATGTTAAGTCTTGATAAATCTTCGTTTTCGTCCAATTCAAAAGTTTTATCATTGGCTTTAACTTTGCTAACGCTACCGCCCATATAACCTATCGAGCAATCCAAAGACAAATATTTATTGAAAATGTAACTTGCTCCTGCACTAAGTCCATAACCGAATGTATAGCGTTTGTAAGTCGTGCCAACCATACTTTGAGAAGGATTACCCAGTAAATCTGTTGAATTAACCAAACAACGCTGAACGTTACGGAAATTCATAAGTCCCGCTGTGGCTTTTGCAAAGAACACATAACGTTCGCTGATAACATTGGTATGAGCCATGAATGACGGTCCGACAAAGAAAATCCAACGATCGTCAGAAGAAGAACCTAACATCTTGTCTCCCTCATAATACGAATCGAAAGCGTTATACATGTTGAAAACGACACCTGCGGCGAAATTTTTGTGGAAGTTGTATTCATAATCCAAACGATAATCAATACCGTGTCGCATCTTTGAATTGTGGTTTTCGACAGTATTGTAGTTTTGTAGTAGATTATCGTGGTCGCCACTTAGTGAGAAACCATAACCCAACGACATAGTAAAGTGATGCGAACTTGTCATACAACAATTTGTTTTGGTGCTGTCATTTTGACAATTTTGCTGATTTTTGCATCCTTGTTGGTTTTGTGCATTCAAGTTTAAGGCACAAACGACTGCTGCTATTGCAACTAAAATTTTTTTCATTTCTATTACTGTTTTTTATTAGTTACTCTATTAGTCGTTTTCAAAAATTGTTGTTTTTTTATTTTGTTGTTGTTTTTTTTATGTCTATAAACGAAAAAATCGCTTATTTATTCCGTTTTCTTGTGTTTGATGTGTGTTTTTTTGAAGTGTGTCATTGTTTTTTTAGTGTCTCACATTGGTAAATTAGTTACTCATACTAAAAAATTAGTGTTAAACACCGTAAATTGCTTTATTGCAAAATTATTTTTCTGCAATACTTGTGTTTTCAAACAAAGTCTCAACAAAAGCCTCTCTGTTGAAAATCTGTAAATCTTGCATCTGTTCGCCAAGACCGATATACCTGACCGGAATTTTGAACATATCGCTTATTCCGATAACCACACCACCTTTTGCTGTGCCGTCCAATTTCGTCAAAGCCAATGCCGAAACCTCCGTTGCCTGAGTAAATTGTTTTGCTTGCTCAATAGCATTCTGTCCCGTTGAAGCATCTAAGACCAATAACACTTCATTGGGAGCGGTAGGGACTAATTTCTGCATAACTTTTTTTATCTTGCTCAGTTCGTTCATAAGACCGATTTTGTTGTGCAATCGTCCTGCCGTATCTATGATCACAACATCGGCTTTTTTGCTCAATGCACTCTTTAATGTGTCGTAAGCAACGCTTGCAGGATCTGAACCCATTTGTTGAGCGATTATTTCAGTATCTGTTCTTTGAGCCCAAATGTTTAATTGGTCGATAGCTGCCGCACGAAAAGTATCTGCTGCACCTAAAACAACTTTCTTGCCTGCCTGTTTGAATTGATAAGCCAATTTGCCGATTGTTGTCGTTTTACCAACGCCATTAACACCAACAACCAAGATAACGTACGGTACATCTCCCTTTGGGAACGAAAAATCCAAAGGCTCGTTACCTATAACGTTTTCTTGCATCAAAGATGAAATCTCTTCTTTAAGCAAGGTGTTCAATTCATTTGTTGAAATGTATTTGTCTTTCGCCACTCTTTGCTGTATTCTGTCTATTATTTTCAGAGTGGTATCCACGCCGACGTCAGCACCAATGAGAATTTCCTCTAAATTATCCAAAACATCATCGTCAATAGTGGATTTTCCGATTAGTGCTTTGGAAATTTTACTAAAAACACTCTCTTTCGTTTTCTGCAAACCCTGATTCAAGGTTTGTTTATCGCTTTTTTTTAGAAATGAAAAAATTCCCATAAATTCTTTTTATACAAAAAAGGTAATTGATTCCTATTTTTAGAAGAACCAACTACCGATTATTTTTTTTTGAAATAATGCTATTGTTAAGTTACTTTTTCTTTGCTAATGCTTCCTTAACTTGGTCTGCGGGCATTAATTCTTCCGTGAAGATATATGCTCCGGTTTTCTTTGAACGTACAGTTCTGATAACTTTTGCAAAACTTGCACCGTCCTTAGTCTTCAATGTTGCAACTACTTTCTTTGCCATTTTCTAATCTCCTTATTATTTAATTTCCTTATGAACCGTTACTTTTTTCAAATAAGGGTTGTATTTCTTTAATTCCAATCTTTCAGGAGTATTCTTTTTTGATTTTGTTGTAACATAACGTGAAATTCCAGCAACTCCCGAATTTTTCTGCTCTGTACATTCCAATATAACCTGTACTCTAACGTCTTTCTGTTTCTTTGCCATCGTTGTAACAATTTTTTTGAGTTTGCAAAATTACGCCATTTATTTGAACTGACAAAATTTTTTTTATCTTTTTTAATGTTTTTATCGCTTTGCCTTGCAATCGCTTTTGTTTTGCGTAACTATTTTACGCATTTTTATTGCGTATTATCCCAACGATTTATTCTCTAAAAAAGTACTTGTTTTGCAAAAAAAATATAAAAAGAGTGTCTTTTTGCTGAAAAGTTCTTAAATTTGCATTTTTAATGTTAAACATTAATTTATTGGTGTTAAACATTGGGAAAATAATTGGGGACACTATTTTGATAAAAATACATGATATTTTTATCATTTGAGTAATAGGAATTTAGTTATTAAGATAAACACACATCATTAGTATGTATAACTTGAAGAATTTATTTGTCGTTTTGTCGTTGGCAATATTTTGTTGCGTTTCCACAAATGTATTTGCACAGAATGCGGCTCAGGGTTGTGCCAATATTGAAATTCAAGAATTAATTGGAGAAGATACCGTAGTATTTTCGGCTGCGCAGCGTACAGATGGTATAACGCTTACTTGCGATACTGCATCGAGAATACTTTTGCCCATAGGTTTTGCACCGGGTTATCCCGACCCTGACAATGGATATTATACTTACGAGAAAATAGCATACGATCCACCTATTGCATTCAATCCTACAAATAACAATTTAGGAGAAAAGTTGAATTTACCTGTTGATGACTGTTGGGGAGCGCTATTTAACTTTGATTACTATTTTCCGCCTAATCCGGATTCGGATACACCGGGCTTCAAATTTTTCTTTTACGATGAGTCTTACTCCACGGTAATGCCTAATTCCAATGGCGGTCTTCATATGTTTAACAGCAGTAGTCCCATGCTTGCGTATGCACAACAGCAAGGTATTAATCTTTATGCTCCTCCTTCTGCGGGAAGTTATTTGTATTGTCCTTATAGTACTTCACAACCATTACCAGATAATAGAGATATGTGGGGAAGTTATAAGAATCCTACGTTTAATTCCATAAACGGGCCTTGGTTTGATATTCATTATGGTAATGCATCCGGGAATCAAGGGATGTATATCAAGTTCTCAGGTGAATATCCTTGTCGTATGTGTATTCTTACCTTTTATGATATACCTTCTTTCGGTAATTATGGCAATGCTGATACGTCCAATATTTCTTCTATGATTGTTTTGTATGAAACAACAAACGTTATAGAGTTTTATTTGAAAAGAAAACCTGCAAAAACTTCAACAAATGGCTCTAACGCAATTTTGGGTATTCAGAATATAGATGCAACGGAATCGCTTGCCATTACCAATAATCAATATGCACCTAATGGAGGTACGCCAAAAACTCAATCTTACAATAACACCGTTTGGGAAGCAACCAATGAGGCGTGGCGTATAAAACCTGTCGGAGAATTATCTTACTATTACACTTGGTACAAGAAAAATACCGAAGGTGCAAAAAAAGATGAGATGCAGCAATTGACGCCGAACAGCAATAATCAGGTTATTGCCAATCCGAGTGAAGACGAAGGCGATACTTGGTATTATTGCAAGATGAATGTTACTCGTCAAGAGGACGGCTTGGAGTTTGATGTTTGGGACTCTATTTTGATTCACCCTTTGAATGTTCCTTCTTTGACTATTTCACACAATAGTGCCGATAATGCAGGTACGGTTGCCATGAATGCGGACTCTCTTTCGATGTATGATACCATTTGTGCAGGAGATAGAGTTACTTTTAGATTTACAGGTGGCGATGAATATCATTTTGTTGAGCCGACGAGCCTTGCAGCACAGCAAATCCTTAATGGTACTGCTACCGTTCCGCAAGACCCCGATGTTGAAAAAGTGTTTTACAAATTTCATGTAATCAACTTTAAGAACGGTAACACTAATGACACCCTTTGTCAGAGATATGACTCTTGTTGGATAGTCAATAGAAAAGTAAATGTAAGTATAGGCGAGGATACCGCAGTTTGTGATGGTAAGAATGTTATATATACTGAGGCTTTGAACGAATTAGTAGAGACCAATACATATCTGTGGACTTTTGGCGGCAATCCGGTAAGTTCTTCGATGACGGCAGATTTTAAGCCTGCAACAACAGGAACGCTTACTTTGAAACTTACGGACAACAGAAATTGTAGTGCAACGGACGAATCGCAGATAACTGTTGTAAAATACCCTGTGGTTGATATAACGGGAACGAAAGATATTTGTAATGGCAATTCTACAAAACTAACTGCGGAGCATGATGCAGGAGAAACCTCATATACTTGGGGAACAGCCGAGACTACAAAGACCATTGAGGTTAAACCAGACCAAACAACAGAATATGTCGTAACGGTAACGACTGACGTCGCTGCTTGTGCAACGACCAAATCGGCTACTGTCAATGTATATCCTATACCTGTCGTAGAGTGTTATGAAGATGCAAAGATATGTGAGCAGGAAATGGCAAAAGTCGGTGTTATCGGTGAAGCAGAAGGATATATTTGGTCTTCAAACGACGCGTCAGTCAATCAAGGAAATTTGCCAGAATACACCGTTTCTCCTGAGGCAACAACGAAATACACGGTAACGGCATATAGCAATCCGGAATTGCATTGCGAATCCTCGGCTTCAATGACGGTATATGTTGAAAAGAAACCTATACCTGTTATGACAATGACACCTGATTATATAGACGAACTGACTCCTGTTGTTGTGTTCAATGATAAAACGACGGGCATTGTGGATAGGATTTGGACGATAAGCGATGGCGCTACTTCAACGGATAAGAATTTCAGACACACTTTTGAAGTGGAAGATACCGTACTTACTTATTATGTAACTTTGACAGGTATAACGGGATATGGTTGTGTTGATTCGATAACGACGCCTATATCCGTTGTTCGCGAACATCATATTTGGGCTCCGACAGGTATTTACATACATTCAAATATAGACGATAACAGACAGTTCAAGGTTGTTGTGGATAATATTTATGACTTTAATTTGAAAATCTTTAATCGTTGGGGAACGTTAGTGTTTGAAACAGATGACATAACGCAGGCTTGGGATTGTACATATAAAGGAGAGGTTGTGCAGTCAGGCGTTTATACTTGGTATGCTACATATCATCATTCGGATTCGCCTGATCGTTTGATGCAAAAGGCGGGTACATTTATGATATATAATTAATGTGCAATTGAGTGCTGAATAGTAAAAAAAGAATATTGGAATGGAAGCAAATAATGAATATATATTGAATGATGTCAGGTCTTTGACGGAACAGGAGGATTATGGTAAGGCTATGGAACTTGTTGATAGTTTTCTTCAAACGCATAAAGACGATGATATGGCATGGTATCTCAAAGGCAATATATACAAAAAGCAAGAGCAATGGCAAGATGCCATAAACAGTTACACGACTGCCATAGACATAAACCCTAAAAATCCTGCTACGACTATGCGCCGCATCTGTATTGATATTTTGAATTTTTACGATAAAACATTATACAATCCGTGATGTACTTGCCACATAATTCTTGTATTGCAACAATTGAGGATTTTATATAATCAGATAAACAAGCCGTCCGAAGATTTTATTTTTCGGACGGTTATTTATTTTGATTATGGGAAATATATACATTGAATATATAGGAGAGTCGAATTTAATAAAATGATATATTATTTATAAGTGTTATTACAAAATTAGTGTTTAACATTACAAAATTAGTG
>NWBO01000075.1 GCA_002633275.1 Bacteroidales bacterium Phil12 | reverse complement strand
TGCTGCTCTAAATTATTGTTTATGGCTGTATTAAGCTTAATCTTATGTTCTATCGGCAATAAAACACTCAAACATTTCTTTTGATAAGCTACTGGTGGTATGTTAAATGTCATTGCATTAAGGTTAGCTTGCGATAATTTTGGTTGTGCTGAACCAGTAATATACCCTGAAACATCTTTACAATTTACAAGATATGCCAAATATTCCAAAATACATTTTTCATTACACTTAACTATATGAGCGTGATTGTTTACCCAAAATTGTCCCTCTACGATTTGAGCAATATTCTGTTTCTTTGATTTTAGATTTTCTCCGTCCTCAGCAATCAATAAATACTTACCATCGAAGATATAGTCATTAACATAATCTATAATGCCTTGTGCTCCATAATATCTGTATTTACCCTGCCTTTTTTCTCTTTCCATTGCTGAAAGGGGAATTCTTTCTTTATCATAATTAAGAGTGATTTCATCAAAACGCAACTCATCAAACTTCATACCCAATCGCCCCCAGTTTCTTGCGGATTTCGTCCTCCAGTTCGTGAGACTTAGCAAACATCTCTGATAATTCAGAAGTAAGACGGGTCATCTTTTCTTCAAACGGTTCTCCGTCGTCCTCGACTTCTTCAATACCAACATATCTGCCCGGTGTCAGAATGAAGTCCTGCTTTTCAATTTCCTGAAGGTCAGCAACAGCACAGAAGCCTTTTACATCTTCAAGTGTACCTTCTTGGAACGCCGTAAATGTGTCAGCCAGTTTTTGAATGTCCTCATCAGTAAAATCTCTGTGCTTGCGGTCAACCATATAACCCATCTTGCGGGCGTCGATAAACAGGGTTTTGCCTTTCTGTTTTTTGTTCTTGGTAATAAACCAAAGCGTAACAGGAATGGTAACGCTGTAAAAGAGCTGAGTCGGCAGAGCGACGATACCTTCCACAAGGTCAGCCTGAATAATGTTCTTTCTGATTTCTCCCTCGCCGCTGGACTGAGATGACAACGCTCCGTTTGCAAGCACAAGACCAATCTTTCCGTTCGGTGCAAGGTGATGTATCATATGCTGAATCCATGCATAGTTGGCGTTGCCGGCAGGCGGTGTTCCGTATTTCCAACGAACATCTTCTTTGAGTTTTTCCTGCCCCCAGCCCGAAAGGTTAAAAGGCGGATTTGCCATAATGAAATCTGCTTTCAGCGTTTTATGTAAGTCATTGAAAAATGTATCCGCCTGATACGGTCCGAAATCGGCGTCTATGCCACGAATAGCCATATTCATCTTTGCCATTTTCCAAGTATCGGCATTAGACTCCTGACCGTAAACGGCGATTTCTCCACGCTTTCCGCTGTGAGCCTGAATGAATTTAGCACTCTGTACGAACATACCGCCCGAACCACAGCAAGGGTCATATACACGGCAGTTCTTGAACGGTTTTAAGATGGCAACGATTGTTTTAACAATACTTGCCGGAGTATAGAACTCGCCGCCCTTAACACCTTCATAAGCGGCAAACTGCTGAATACAATACTCATAAGTTCTGCCGAGAAGGTCTTTGCTTTCCTCTGTATCGCCCATATCCATATTGGTAAACAGGTCAACAACATCACCTAAAACACGCTTGTCCAAATCGGGGCTTGCGTAATTCTTAGGCAATACATTTTTAAGCGTTGTATTTTCTTTTTCAATGGCTCTCATAGCGTCATCAATAACAGTGCCGATTTCCGGTGTATGAGCCGCAGAAGCAATCTTGCTCCAACGAGCGTCCTCCGGCACAAAGAAGATATTATCTTCTACATAGGCGTCTCTATCGTCCTCAAAGCCGTCGCCCTCAGCAACAAGCTCCTGATAGCGTTTTTCAAAAGCACTTGAAATGTAACGCAGGAAAATAAGACCTACGATAACCTTTCTGTATTCTGCTGCGGGGATATGCCCCCAAAGGACACACGCTGCGTCCCAAATCTGTTTTTCAAAGCCGATATTGGCGTTATTTCCGGTAGCCATAACACAAATCCTTTCTCCATTTATTATAACGAAAACTTATCGTCGCAAATATCCATTATCATTTTAGCAATAGTGTTGTCCCATAAAACGGACTTATCACTTATCTTCGGGTAAAACTTCCATAATATCATCAACAGTACAGTTCAAAGCTCTGCATATTTTAGCAAGGGTATCTGTTGTAACGGCTTCATCATTGCCCAGTTTACGCATTGTGTATTTTGTAAGCTCTGCGGTTTCCTGTAAATCTTTCTTTTTCATATCTCTGTCAAGCAAAATATGCCACAGTTTCTTATATGTAACTGCCATCTGTGTCCTTCCTTTCATCGGGCTTATAAAAGAATATAGTTACGCATATATCAGTATAGCATATTTTTCTCTCATTTTCAATACAATTACTGATATTTCGCACTTTTTCGCTTTTAGACAATCTCGATACCAACCATTCGTTATATTAAAAAAGAGGTGCGATTGCACCTCAACTACACAGTTTATTGTTTTGTACCATCAGGGCTATGGAAGCTATAACCTTTTCAACCGGCGGCTCTTTGCCGTCCGGTGCAATTTGTTTCCAAAACGCCTGTGCCGTAGGGTCTGTGTTTTTCATCGCCGCCCTAATAGCAACTCTCATTTCATTTCTTACTTCCTGTTCGCTTATTCCGTGTGCTTTTGCAACTTCCTTAATTATGTTCTTCAATATACTTCCTCCTATGTCTTGTGGTGATTGTCTATCACTAACAGTTATAGTTATACCACAACCGTTTTGTCGAAGTCCCGCAATACTTGTCGAAAGTATAATTTTTTTCTCATCAAAAAAAGAAAGTCCGCTGATTAAGGCGAACTTTCGTGATTTATGGTGCGATTTGCTTTGAGTGTTTTAATAGGGTATCAATAACCTCATATATCTTGCTTCTATCTTCAGGAGCAAGCTTGGCAAGTTTTTCATTCAGTATGGAGTTTTTGACGGTATATCCCGTTTCCAAAACATCAGTAAGAACCATATCCGACGATACTTCCAAAGCGTTTAGTATCTTAATAAAGGTTTCAAGTGATGGAATTTTCTCTCCACGCTCGACCATACCGATATAATTTGTTGTTAGTCCGGCTTTCTCAGCTAAATCCTCCTGACGGAACTTTTTCATAAGACGATACTTTCTGATATTCTTGCCGATTGTATCAAGCTGCATCACATCACCTCCTTTGGTGTACTTCTATAACTATTAGTATAGATTATGCTGAAAGCGATATACACCAACCTCACGGAAGATAAAACAACTATTAGTGATGATTTTCAAAGAAATTTGTGTTATAATGTCTTATGTCAGGAGTGATTTACAATGGCTTTGGAAACAACAGCTACCTTTATAGGTCATAATGAATGTTTTGGATTATCCGCAGAAAAGCTCAAAAATGCGATACGAGAGCTAATCGAAAAGGGCGTGACAGATTTTCTTAGTGGAGGGCAAGGCGGCTTTGACAGGTTATGCGGTCGCTGTGTCTATGAACTCAAAAAGGAGTATCCGCACATCAAGAACTATATCGTTATCCCTTATCTCTCTTTCAATGTTTATGACAAAGAGCTTTTCGATTCGATAGTATATCCCGACGGATTTGAAAAATACAATTTCAAATCAGCCATTCCCGCAAGAAACAGATATATGGTGGATAATTCCGGCTATGCAATCTGTTTCGTCACTCATTCTTGGGGCGGTGCTGCCAAGACCTATGAGAGAGCCAAGAAGAAAAAACTCCAAATAATCAACTTAGGAGCAAAAGAGGATGGGGAATGAAAGAGTGATTTTCAGCAATAGGTTTGACCGACCTACGCTTGAACAAATTGAAGAAGAAATGAAAAACAAGAATTATGACGATAATGAAAACTTGATGTCAGCGGATGAATTTCTTGAGTTTATGAAACAGAACAGAAGGACTGTACCCAATGAAAAGCGTATAGCAAATAAAGATAAATTTATATGGGCAGTCCGTGAGTTATCGGAAACCTATGAAATTGACGCAGATTTGATAGAGGACGATGACGGATATACCGCATCTCTCTATATGAACTATGCTTCATATAATGGATATATAAAGAAACTGCTTGGACTTATTTTTATCTTGTCCGATGACTTTTCTATGTTCGAAGCAAAAGATAATAGAGACAGCGACTTGCTGATGTGTTTTACTTATCACACGCACAATGTCTATTTGAAAGATTTAGAAATAACAGATTTTGAATAATGTACTTGATGGCTACTCAAACGAGCAGCCATCTTTTATTTTTTTTGCTAAACCCATTGACAAATATCTATGCGATGAGTATAATATAAATAGACAATTATCTATGGGAGGTGAATTGATTGAATTTAGACGAAAAGAAAACCGCCATCATTTTTAAGGCGTTCTGTGATGAAAACCGCATACGTATTCTAAAGCTCTTATGTACAGGCGAAAAATGCGGTTGTCGGTTATTGGAAGAACTTAATGTGACTCAGCCTACATTATCCCATCATATGAAAATTCTTTGCGATTCCGGTATTGTAGTTGGACGAAAAGAAGGGAAATGGACTCACTACTCAATCTCAACCGAAGGCGCAGAATATGCAACTAAATGTTTGAAGGCGCTTACAAGTGTTTATGTAAAATGTGAAGACAAGTCGTGTTGCGAAGATTGATAAAAGAATCATTTTCTTGCACGACTTATCATATCTTTATCTCATAGACACATTTCAATATAACTATATGAAAGGAACTAATTATGGAAGCAATTAAAACAGCGTGGGATTTCTTTCAAAATGAAATCCTTGGTATGCACTGGCTGAACCGACTTATAAGCACAATTCTAAATGCCTGCGGATTGGATACAACAGGCAAGATTGGCGGCAGTATTCAGTTCTTTATCTATGACACCATTAAAATCATGGTTCTCTTAGGCGTGTTGATTTTGATTATATCGTATATTCAAAGCTACTTCCCGCCGGAGAGGACTAAAAAAATACTCGGAAGATTTCACGGGATATGGGCAAACATAATCGCCGCCCTACTTGGGACGGTTACACCGTTTTGTTCCTGCTCGTCAATCCCGCTGTTTATTGGATTTACAAGTGCGGGACTTCCGCTTGGAGTGACATTCTCTTTCCTCATTTCCTCTCCGATGGTTGACTTGGGAAGCCTTGTGCTTCTGATGAGCATTTTCGGGTGGAAGGTAGCTGTTATCTATGTTGTGCTTGGTCTTGTAGTTGCCGTTGCCGGCGGCACGTTGATTGAGAAATTA
>NWBO01000074.1 GCA_002633275.1 Bacteroidales bacterium Phil12 | reverse complement strand
GTATTGAGAGAGGAGTGGAGGAAAGAGGTTACTTTCTTTATATCTTCACTTTTGGCTATTTTGAGTGCTCTTTTCTTAAAATTGGCAATTTTACTGATATAACTGGTATATTGTTCCATATACAGCCCTACATATTCTTCTTTGATTTTATTGTTATCTGCCAATATTGAGTTCATTTGTTGTATTTCGTAAAGATGATAAGACAAACTCTCATTAGCTTGTTCCACTTTACCTTTTTGTTTTTTCAGTTGTACGGACAGGATGAATAGCAGAATGCAGACAATGCATAATGCAATGAGCAATGCCGTTATGATGATAAATTTATGTTTCTCCTTTTCTTGAAATGCCTTATCTATGAAAAGATACATATCTGAGGCTTCGATGGTGTTAATTCTCGCATTACATAGGATAGCGTCCTCCATTGCATTTTTCATATATTTAGATGCCCGGTCTATGTCCCCACTCTCAAAGATTAGTTTGGCTAATATTTTTAAAGAGAGGTTTTCTCTAGCTCCATTTAATATATCAGAAATGGCGGATATTGCGAAATACTTAATCGTATTCTCATGATCATTTTTACCTTGATAGGCAGATGCCAGAGAATATGCTATGATTCCGGCATTTCTTGAATAGGGTGTATAACTTTGATAAGTGCTGTCCAGTATATGAATAGCATCATCATACTTTTTATGGAAAAGAAGAGTTGGTGCGGTTATAAAAGCTCGTACGTTTGATGGGACTTCTTTGCATTGGAGCAGCGAATCGCGATATATTTGCGCTATCAGATCATTTTCTTGTGAATCGTCCTCGTTGGAAGCAAAAGCTTTCTGGTGATTGTAGATCGTGACTTGTCCGAGAAAATATTCAGCTTTGAGTTTAGGAGATAGTTGCTTTTGTTGCATCGAATTGGTAATTGCCAAAGCTTCTTTGAAAAAGCCCATCGAAGATAATATTCTTGAATAATCCAGTTTAGCTTCAATTAAAAGTTCTTTGTCATTACTTTCTTGAGCGAACCTGTTCATGTGGATGGCATAGGCTAAAGCGGAATCTTTTTGGAAAGATGAATACTCAAAACAAAGAGACTGTGCTGTCCCAACTTTCTTTCGAATATCCCTGGATTGTCTTAATATTATTTTCAGGCTGTCTATCTGTCTTTGCTTTTGTTGGGTATAACTAGCTTTGTTTTGTAGAGATTTATCTAATACTTTTAACAATGTTTTTACTTCATCGTTTGCTTTTGCTGGTAAACTGATGAAGATAAAGATTATCAATAGAGGTAAAATAAATCTTTTCATATATTAAGTAAGATTGCTTATTGAATATGGTTGTTTGCAAAGATAAGGAAATCCATATTAAGTTAAGGTTGACAGATTAACTTAATATGGATTTTATGAAAATAGGGATTTCGCTGGATGAATTACTTATATCCAAATCCTTATTTGTAATATCACTTGTATTTTTGTGCAAACTCCACCGAAACCGAATTGCTGAAACTTCGGCAAACTTCAGCTGCGAAGTCTTTCCCGCATTGGATTATTTTATCCCAGATCTCTTCATTCAAGTTATTTAGATCGCGGTATCGGACATCGTATTTGAGTAATCCGTAGATCAGCCCTGCATTGAAGTTATCACCAGCTCCAATAGTACTGACT
>NWBO01000073.1 GCA_002633275.1 Bacteroidales bacterium Phil12 | reverse complement strand
GCAAGAATCTTACTTTGCTCAAGATAGACGATGTTAATAATATCGGCTCCATCAAATTACGAGTCCGCTCGTTGGTGGAAAGCTTGAATTTCAGTTTGAAACATTCTCAAGCGAAAGATCCCGAGCCATTTGTTTCAACTGCTCCTTTCACCAAGAAAGACAAAAAGAAGAAAATCCTCGCTCCATTCTTTACGCCTTTCATTTCACCACTCATTCCATCCATCATGAAAGTGGCCGGATATGAAATGGAAACGTTACCGTTGAGCGACACCGCATCTTGCGACTGGGGATTGAAATACTCCAATAATGAGGTATGTTATCCGGCAACATTGATTGTCGGCGACATAGTAAAAGCCTTTAAAAGCGGACGTTATGATCCTGCCAATACGTGCGTTGCCATCACACAAACCGGTGGACAATGTCGTGCCAGCAACTATATTTCACTGATAAAAAAGGCATTGATTGAGAATGGATACACCAATACACCGGTGGTATCACTTGCTTTCGGCAGTGGTATTGAAAATGAGCAATCCGGTTTTAAAGTAAACTGGCTCAAGGTTTTGCCAATCATACTTGCGTCTGTGTTATACAGTGATTGTATCGCTAAATTCTATTATGCAGCCGTCGTTCGTGAGAAAGAACGGGGACAGGCCGCCCGTCTGCGCGATCTTTATCTGGATACAGCACAGCCCATCATCCAGAAAAATAAACCGGAGGACTTGTTGAGCTACTCATATCTCGCTGCCAGAGACTTCAACAAAATCTGTGAACAGAGATCCTGTCACAAAGTAGGTATTGTTGGAGAAATATTCCTGAAGTTCAACCCTTTTGCTCAAAAGGACGTCACCTCATGGCTCATCAACCAGAAGATCGAAGTGATTCCGCCACTGATAAGTGATTTCTTCATGCAGGGATTTGTCAACCTGAAAGTGAGACAGAACCAACACTTGCAGCGAAAACTCACTCCCGACTTTGTTATCGACTGGTTATACAAGAAAGTCCAGAAGCAGATTAATAAAGTGAATGAAATCGGCAAAAATTTCAATTACTTCACGCCGTTCGAATCAATCTTTGAAAAGGCAGAAAAAGCTAAACAAGTCATCTCCCTGGGCACCCAGTTTGGAGAGGGTTGGCTGATATCCGGTGAAATACTATCCTTTGCTTCCCAAGGAGTCAATCATGTCATTAGCTTGCAACCTTTCGGATGCATTGCCAATCACATTGTAGAAAAAGGAATAGAAAAACGTATAAAATCGCTGTGCCCTCAAATGAATATACTATCTTTAGACTTTGACAGTAGCGTCAGCGATGTGAACATAACAAACAGATTATTACTTTTTATTGACAACATAAACAACTAAAATTATGGCTACAACGGAACATAGCGATTTAGAGCAGCAAATAATAAAAACTGCCCAACAACTTTTTATAGAAAAAGGATTTGTGGAGACCAGCATGAGTGATATTGCTGCAACGGTAGGAATCAACCGACCCACTTTACATTATTATTTCAGAACCAAAGATAAGATGTTCAAAGCCGTGTTCGGCTCGATAGTCATGTCTTTAATGCCGAAAATACAGGATATAGTAAAACAGGATATCCCATTTATGGAGCGACTAAGCATGATTCTGGATGAGTATATTGAGCTTTTCACAAGTAATCCCTGTCTTCCCAGATTCATTTGCGGAGAAATACAGCGTGATGTAAACCACTTGCTTGCCACTGCAAAAGAACTTCAGTTCGGAGATGCTTTATCCCAAGTGAAAGACAGTATACTGACAGCAATGGAAGACGGTAAACTTAAAAAGGTTCCGATACATATTGTATTTCTGACTGTCTACAGCCTATTGAGCTATCCATTTCTTGCCAAGAACCTGATAGTATCTTTATTCTTGGAAGATGAAGCCGCTTTTGCTGACTTCCTGCAAGAATGGAAACAAAACATCATCAACCAATTGCAGAACTTATTGTGTTATGAGGAATAGTATAGATACTATATAAGGAGGTGTGTCATAA
>NWBO01000072.1 GCA_002633275.1 Bacteroidales bacterium Phil12 | reverse complement strand
ATATAGAAAATGATAAAGTCAGCATTTTTAATAGTAGCGACATGTTGCAGTCTGCAACTGTTTAGTCAGGAAAAATTTCCCGATGGTAAAATTATACCGGATTGGTTTTACAAAAATGAAAAAACTGATATAAATGGATTAGGAAAGAGTTTCTTGATTACCGACTATGGAGTAGTGAATGATAGTACACTGTTACAGACAGAGAAAATTCAGGCTGTTATAGATTTGGCGTCTAATAATGGAGGCGGAGTCATTGTTATACCTGAAGGTACTTATCTTAGTGGTGCGCTGTTCTTTAAGCCGGGAACACACTTGCATTTGGAAGAGAAAGCTATATTAAAAGGTAGTGACGATATTAGCAACTTTCCTGTAATAGAAACACGGATGGAGGGACAGAACCTAAAGTACTTTTCAGCTTTGATTAATGTTGATAAGGTAGATGGTTTCACCCTTTCCGGAAAAGGAAAAGTTGATGGAAACGGTGAACGATATTGGAAGTCATTCTGGTTGCGGAGGCGTGTTATTCCTAAATGTACTAATATGGATGAATTGCGTCCTCGTCTACTTCATATATCTCATAGCAATAATGTACAAGTTTCAGATGTGCGACTTGTTAATTCTCCGTTTTGGACAACTCACATTTATAAGTGTGATAGCGTAAAACTTTTGAATTTGCATATCTTTTCACCTTCTTTTCCCGTAAAGGCTCCAAGTACGGATGCAATCGATATTGATGCGTGTAAAAATGTACTTGTCAAGGGATGCTATATGTCGGTTAATGATGACGCAATTGCATTAAAAGGTGGCAAAGGACCATGGGCTGATCAAGATCCCGATAATGGTGGCAATTGTGATATTATCATTGAAGACTGTACTTTTGGATTCTGTCACGGAGTGCTGACTTGCGGTAGCGAATCGATATATAATCATAATATAATTCTTCGACGCTGCAATCTGGATCAGGCTAAACGCCTGTTGTGGTTGAAAATGCGTCCGGATACTCCCCAACAATATAAGTACATCCTCGTTGAAGACATAAAAGGAAATGTCCGCAATTGTATCTTTATTGCTCCTTGGACACAGTTTTATGATTTGAAAGATCGCAAGGATATGCCAGTCTCGTATTCCAGCTATATTACAATGCGTAATATTCATCTGGATTGTGATTCCTTTTTTGCTGTAGAGAAATCAAAACAATATAAATTATCCAATTTCTGTTTTGACAATTTGACTATTACGGCTAAAAAAGATGTGAAGATAGATGAAGATATTATTGATGCATTGGTTATGAGAAAGGTTGAGATAAATAAAGTGAATTAAAAAAGAATGGTAGAAAGACTGGAAAATCGTACATAGCCTGTAAAATCGTACAAAATAGGCGTGTGATGGGCTGTACACATATGAATTTACATAAGAAAGTCGAATTCTCCATATTCCTTTTCTTTAACTCTACCATGTAATGCGGTATCTTTGACATGTGCTTATTCAGTAAAATATTGAATCTAAAACTATAAAATACAATGAAATTCTGTAGAATTATTTTTTGTCTGTGGTTATTGGTCTGTTTCTTTCCAATAGGTATTCATGCAGATATACAACTTCCTTCTATATTATCAGATAATATGGTACTTCAGCAAAATGCGGAAGTACGTTTTTGGGGAAAAGCACGTCCCGGAGAAAAGATTTTGGTAAAGACTTCATGGGATCATAAGAAATACAAGGTGACTGCTTTAGCAAACGGTCATTGGGAACTGATGATACAAACACCGGCTGCTACTTCCGGACAATCTGTAATGTTGAAAGGTGATAATAAGATCCGGATCAATAATATATTAATAGGTGAAGTTTGGCTTTGTACGGGACAGTCAAATATGGAATTTCCCGTAGCCCGTAATCCGCAAGTGAAATGGAAAACAGGAATGTTGAATGAAGCGGAAGAAATGAAAGATGCTGATTTTCCGGAAATCCGCCTGTTTCATGTAGAGCATCAACTGGCACCTGATGGTGAAAAAGAAGATTGCGTTGGAAAGTGGGTGGTTTGTAATCCGGAGAATCTGAAAGACTTTTCTGCTGTAGGATTTGTCTTTGGACGTAAATTGTATAAAGAATTGAGTACACCGGTTGGATTAATTCAGTCTACTTGGGGAGGAACACATGCTGAATCTTGGACAAGTATGAAAGTGATGGAAAACAATCCGTTGTATGCTGATGTCTTAAAACAATATTCAAAAGAAAGGGTGAGTAGGGAAAAAGATAAGTGTAAGGTTCCGGCTACTTTGTGGAATGGTATGATTGCTCCTATACTAGGGTATACAGTCAAAGGAAATATCTGGTATCAGGGAGAATCCAACTCTGTTCGCTATGAGAAATATCAGGAAGTATTTACTAACCTGATTAATAGTTGGCGGAAAGAATGGAATCAGCCGGATATGCCTTTCTATTTCGTACAGATTGCACCACATTACAAGCAACCGGCAGGTATTCGTGAAGCACAATTAAAAACATGGTTAAGTGGACTTGAAAATATTGGTATGGCAGTAGTGACGGATGCAGCCGATTCTACCGACATACATCCACGAAATAAAGTTGCACCGGGCGAACGGCTGGCAGCTTGGGCATTAGCAAAGCAATATGGTAAAAAGATTGTTTATTCAGGACCTCTCTACAAATCAATGAAAGTGAATGGGAGAGAAATTACATTAGATTTTGCATTTGCGGAAGGTGGCCTGCAGACACCCGGCAATGAACCGGTAAAAGGATTTTTTATTGCCGGCAATGATGCGCGGTTTTATCCGGCTGAAGCTGTAATTGATGGAAGTTTGATAACACTTTCTTCAACTTATGTCTCTGCACCTGTAGCTGTACGCTACGGTTATGGGACTTTCTTTAGAGTGAATCTGTTTAATAAAGCCGGACTTCCGGCAGTTCCTTTCCGTACGGATACTTTTGCTCCCGACACTTATTATCGTCTGTTTGCCGATTCGGAAATTCGTCGTTTCCCGGAAGCGTGGCAGCTGGATCATGGAAAACGCCTGTATTTTGGTTATGCGCAAGGAGTAGGTTGTTGTGCGATGTTACAAGTTTGGAAGAAAACAGGAGACCGTAGGTACTTTGATTATGTAGAGGCATGGGCTGATTCTTTGGTAGACGACAAAGGAGAGATTCATTTATATAAGAAAGAAACCTATAATTTGGATTATATCAATTCCGGAAAAGTTCTGTTTGATTTGTACAATGAAACCAAAAAGGAGAAATATAAATTGGCTATCGAGAATTTGATAGATCAGCTAAAAAAGCAACCTCGTACAACAGATGGAGGTTTCTGGCATAAGAAAATATACCCTAATCAGATGTGGTTGGATGGATTGTATATGGCTTCTCCTTTTATGGCTAGATATGGAGCTGAATTTAATCGTCCGGAATGGATTGATGAGGCTGTTAAACAGTTCACTCTCTGCCATCAGCATACATACGATACCAAGACGGGACTTTATTATCATGCATGGAATGAGGACCGGAGTCAGCGCTGGGCTGATCCGGAAACAGGCCATTCTCCTAATTTCTGGGGACGTAGTATTGGTTGGTGGTTTATGGCTTTGGTAGATGCTTTGGAATATATTCCCCAAGATCATTCAGGCTATGCTGATATGATTAAATGGACGAAGGAATTAGCGGAGACTCTTTCAAAATACCAAGATAAAAATGGCTTATGGTATCAGGTGATTGATCAACCTTCACGTACCGGTAATTTCCCGGAAGCTTCTGTTACGACACAATGTATGTATGCTTATATGAAAGCAGTGAATAAAGGATATATTGATAGTCAGTATCGTGCCATTGCAGAAAAGGCCTTTAAAGGTCTGTGTGATAAACTACTAATCTCAAATTCGGACGGAACATTGACATTGACAAGATGTTGCCAAGTGGGTGGATTAGGCGGTAAGCCTTATCGTGACGGTAGTTTTGAGTATTATATAGGAGAGAAAATGAGAGATAATGATGCTAAAGCAACAGGACCTTTCATTATGGGATGTATTGAGTTGAACAAATAATATAGAAGATAGAAATAATAAGAGATTTTCGACTATTGTTTCAATTAATGAACTAATAAAATGTAATACCATGAAAAAAGAACAAATTATCAAATCGATGTTATTTTTAATTATTCCTTTGTTTGCTATCTCATGTGATGGTAATGGTTTTATGGAATATGAAGAGACTGCATTGATGCAAAGAGATGCGCAGCAAGGACTGTTAAGTGATGGGGCAAGTGATAATATATGTATGGTTAATCTGAACTTATTCACAAAACCTTATTTTGATTATCAGTATAATACAGGTAAACATGTGGATGAATGCTTTGTATATATTGATAATCAGGAGGATTTAACAGGGCGTCTTTCTTTACGTGGCGATGAAAATGTGAAATCTAATATTCCAATATCTTTTGGGAAACATCAAATTAAGTTGGATATACAAATTGATGGTGGAAAATCATACACGTACCCATTTGAGAGATGCAATGCGTTGGTCACTTTAAAGACAAAGGGTTCAAGTATTGTACTTTTCAATGATGTCGTTTCTCAAGAGAAAGGAGGATCTATAACAAATGCTTCTTTTGAAGTTAAATT
>NWBO01000071.1 GCA_002633275.1 Bacteroidales bacterium Phil12 | reverse complement strand
TACACCTTCCAGTTGGACACCTTGCTGAAACGTACTTCATTTCTTACATGATGCTCGATGGACATGGCATAGATACGCCCCGGAGTAGAAGTATTGTTGGCATAGAAACCATTGGTGGCATATGTGCTTGCTGTCCAGATATCTTTAAAGGTGCCACCACCGTTGTTGGTCACCCACAGACTCCAATACTGGTTGTCCCAAGCAAGATCCATGCCCGAAGCCGCTACCGGATTATCGGGAGAACTGATACGAGCCGGTCTGTTCCACCGGCCACGTGGTTCCTCAACACCCGGTTTAGGTTTCCATAAACCGCCATGCCCGCCTACAAACTTCACGTCATTCATATAAGAATCTGCATTTGCCATCCACTTCACACCTACAGCACGATAGTTATAACCGCCGGTATTGATACCAATGCCCACCAGCATATTTGCACCGCCTTCCGAAGATTCTACCATCGCTTTCGGACCGCCAAAACCACTGAATGCAGCAGTACTTTCGTCCAGCCGGAACTGAGTGCCAAAAGGATGCAGGCCTATCAACTTGGTATCGGGCTTCATCTTCAAAGTTTCGGTAATGCGATACCAGCCCTGGGGCACATAGATATTATCGTACTTGTCAATAGCCTCCTGGATGGCCTTCGTATCATCCGTTTCCCCATCTCCCTTTGCACCGAATTCGCGCAGATTCACCCATGTTGCCATTGCAGGCAGTGCAGGGATGTCCATCAGTTGGGCAACCGGCATCTTCTGTATCGGTTCAATATCAACCAACGTTTCATATTCCGGCATATCCACCATGTTATCCATCTGCAAGCCGTGGTCGTATGACTTTACCTTATAGATTTTATGAGCAACATGGGTGGCCGTATTGCTACGGGTATATTTCGCCAAGGTCGGTACATTCTTACAATATACATTGCGAAAGGTTATCTGATTGTTGCTGTTGTTCTCGTTGGTAATCACCACTGCCGGACCACTTACATTTTCAAAATAGCTGTTTTCCAAAAATAACTTGTCGCAATAATTAGGGTCAATATCAAATACAGCCGGAACATTCTTGGCATACAGATTCACCATTGCCAAACCGGACTCCTGACAACGAAGAGCAGCTACACGTTGTCCCTCAAAATAAGAGTCGACCATCATTACCGGCCATCCGGGAGAGGCTTTTGTCGTATAAATGCCATAATCTCCCCCGTAAAAAGCAACGTTTTCCAACTCATTGCCCACATCGAACAGACCAGCCTTGCCTTTACCTATGTATACGGCCACATAACTGATAAAACTGTGTTGGGCAAAGTGTGTGCGTAGCGCCACTGCATGCGGATTACCATCTTCTATGCGCAAGTTGATATTCGACATGGCACTGTAGAACGTACTGGCACCGGCATCACGGGGTTTCTCACCTTCCTTGACAACGGCTCCCGTAAACCAGAACATGTATTTAGCTTTTCCTTTATCATCAGCTACTTCCTCTTGAAAACCCGGAGAATTCTTAGCCAGAATAAATTCCGGGCGATTCTTTCCATAGCCAATCAAACGAATAGCCGTAGGAATATAAATGGTCTTGCTGATTTTATATTTACCTTCAGGGATAAAAAGGATTCCGAAATTCTTTTCTTTCTTCACTTGATTAATCGCTGCCTGCAAAGCATCCGATACATCCATCTTTCCATCCGCCTTTATAGGATAGTTCTCGGGAGTGAAATAAAAAGCTTCGGAGTCATTGGGTTTTAGAGGATAAATCGAATTCAATTGTACAGCATACAACTGAGTACATATCATCCCCAGCAAAATTAAAATAATCGTGTTCAATTTCTTCATGGTCTTATTTTTAATGTATGGATAAAAAAAGACGTTCTGCCGTCAAGCAGAACGTCTCCCTCTGCTATAAATTACAATTTTATAACTACTACCGGCGCATAATTATGCCGTACAGTGCCCACACCCGAAACATCAGCCAGAGCGCCAATACGGAAATAATAATTCTTGCTGTATTTCAAGACATCAGCATTTTGTCCCAGATCGATGGACAATGTATAAATATCAGCGCTATTTATAGCAGTACTCGGACTAAACACTTGCTTATCAGTCCCTCCATTCAACGTCAATTTCACATTGTTACCTACCCACATATCTGAAAAAGCAAACAACTGAATCTCTTTCAATTTCACTTCTTGTTTACCAGCTTCCAACGAGAATGTAGCAGTAATTACATTGCCATTCTTTTCTACTTTTGGACTTTTGACGCGAATATAAGGAATAACCTTGAAATCATACACATTATCCCCTGACTTAACAACAAAATCCTTCACTTCAAATGGATAAAAATTCCCATTTTCAAAACGAACATCATAAGTGGCAGCAAAAACCATATTGTTACGATATTCTCCGGTATTTGTGATATACCAGGTTTGATCCGTAGCATTAGTAAATCCATGCTCCCTCACTTTAATTGCATTACCGTTTTCCATATCAGAACCTACAAGTTCACCTGTCTGTTCGTCAAGGATAGAACCATGTATGGAAGCATCCGGTCCCTCATAATTATCAATTTCACAAGATGTCAATGCAAATAAGAAGCATGACACAAATAACAATATCTTTTTCATAACTTTCTACTTAATATTATTCAAATTAATGACCTGGATTCTGAACTAAACCATTCGTGGCAATATTAGGTATGCCCCTATAGTAGTTGATGTTCTGGAAAGTACGCCCTCCTCTTGTTTCGTCACCAAAGTAGTTCACCCTTGCAAAGACATATTTAGGCTCTGCACCACGCAAGTCAAGCATCGGCACCAAAGCTTTACGAATTCTATTATTGCTGAACTCAGTATGGAATTCCCTACGACGATTCATATCCCAAAAACGCTTTCCTTCAAACGCCATCTCCACACGACGTTCCTTCAAAACACTCTCTAATGTCAAAGATATCCGGTCGGTATGTCCGGCTCTACGTCGCAAAGCATTCAAATAGTTCTCAGCCAATTCCTTATCGCCAAATCCACTACCATTTTCCACAACAGCCTCAGCATAATTCAGGTAGACTTCTGCCAAACGCATATCAATATAAGAGGTAGTGGACGAAAGACGGTCGGGAGACATGCTCTCGCCCTCGGGCATATACTTACGAACTCCAAAACCTGTAGCAGTCCAATTAGCATCCTCACCACTGTTCACATTATTAAATCCAGAGAACATGGTTTCACCTTCGGCTCCTAAAGCATAATATGTTGTTCCATTTTTCTGAGTAGACTCGTTTGAATAAGCCACATAGCTATTATTGTCCTTAATAAATCCGCCCTGGATAATAATCTCAGTGCCGGCATAAGATGAACCCGGCACAACCACACTTGCCAACAGACGTGCATCCTTGTTGGCAAACGGTTCATACAAATCGTTATATTTAACAAAAGGTACTGACATCAAGGTGTTCACTACAGAAGCATTATTCATATTATGGAAATTAGGGATATAAGCATCTTCATTCCCATCCGTACGAGTTACAATCTTTGCACTTTTTCCCGTGCCGTCATCCGTATAATCTTCAAACAAATCAACGATTTCCAACATCGGATTGAAACGTCCATATTTCAGAGCGCCCGGATTGACTTGAGGAAGGATATTAAACTGAGCATAGCTATGTCCCTGATTAGTATTGGTTGTTCCATTAAGATACGCTTTACTGAAAATGACCTCTTCATTCTGGTCATTCAGGAACAAGGCCTGGAAGTTTGATGCAGCCTCCTTAACAGTAGCCGGAGCAGGCTTATAAAGAGATTTACCGGAATTCTCTATAAGGAACTTAGATGCTTCAATACATTCTTTATAGAATGCATCGGCATCGGCAGAAGTCATTCCACCCACCAGTTTCTGAGTGACAGCCTCACCAGCCAAAGGTGCCAGATTCCAATACTTGGCTACAGAAGCTGCATGAAGTGCAACTCTTGACTTCAACGCATAAGCTGCCCACTTGGTTACGCGATACAAATCCGAACCAGAAGTCGCATCGGGCAAAGTAGCAGCAGCAAGGGTGCACTCATTCAATACAAATTTCCAAGTATCCAACTCTGTACTGCGGGGAACTGCCACAGCGCCCGGTCCACCATCGGCATAATCATCGTCCTGCACTTTGTCAATCAGAGGAACGCCTCCATATCTTTTTACAAGCCCATAATACATATAAGCACGTGCAAAATGGGCTTCACCAGTCATACGATCCGCATCTGCAACAGAAATTGTTCCTGCTTCTTTGGCTTTTTCTACATTCTGCATAAAAATATTCACCTGACGAATATCTCCATAGGGCCAATAATTGAATCCTTCGTAACCTATATCCACTCCTCCGTCACTACGGGTAGCTTCGTCGGTAAGAAATGCTAAATTAGTAGTTTCATTCACACCATCATAACCGCGTTGATTAAAACCAGCGTTCGGACGATAATTAAAATCTTCCATAGGAATCATGGTATATATGTTTGCCAATAGTGCCTTTACACCACCTTCTGTCTCCAATAACTGATCGGGAGACACTTTATCTAGCGGTTCAAGTTCCAAGAAGGCATTACAACCGGACAATCCCATCAATGCACATAACGAGAATATCGATAAAATATTTTTTTTCATGGTATTTCAGAATTAAAAGTTTATGTTTAACCCAAAGTTATAAGTTCTCATCAACGGATATGCCAGGTTGGCTCCCCAATCCCTTTCCTCACGTTCGGGGTCAGCATCCTTCAAAGCCTTGTTACAGAACGTAAGCAGATTTGAACCATTGACAAAGATACGGGCACTGTTCAACCCGATTCTTTTCATAAATGATTTTGGCAGATTGTAACCGATCTCCATACTCTTCAAACGGAGATAAGTAGCTTGCGGAAGCCAAACGGAAATACCATAATTCCATCTACTACCATTATCCGAAGTATTGGAGAAATTGTGGCGTAATGCCGGATAATAGCCGGCTACCCATTGTGTGGCAGGATTATACGGATCATCTGTTATATTTGCAGGATGCCAACGATCTACATATTTCGCAATTAAATAAGATTTATTTGTCTTGCCACCATATCCCCAAACATCATCATTGGCATATCCGATGGAATAACCGGAAGCTCCTTGAAACAGCATATTGAGATCAAAATTCTTATAAGAAGCCGCCAAAGTCAACCCATACTGGATAGGAGGATTTGCACCGGTTGCCCAAAACTCCGGAACACGGTCACTGCTGTTAATTCTACCATCACCATTCAGGTCAAGCAATCTGTAACTACCCGGAAGCATCTTAGAGTTACCCAAGTTCCCACCAATCAAAGGAGCCGTTTCATACTGTTCCAAAGAAGTATATTGGCCATCGTATTTATACAACCACATCACATTACTGTTACGGTTTTCCTTTCCATTCAGCCATCTATCCATAGAACTGGTATATTCTGCATGTTCCACATGCAGACTTCTTTCACGGGCATACGTAAAATTAGCACTTACTGAATATGAGAAGTCCTTACCGATTTGTCCTCTGTGTCCCAATTCAATCTCAAAACCCCGGTTCCGGTTAGAATTCAGATTTTCCTTCGGGAAACTTGCACCAAATGTATCAGGAGCAGATTGTGCACGGTCGGCCAAAATGCCTTCATTCTTACGATTGAACCACTCGATAGTACCACTCAACTTACCGTTCCATAAGTCAAAATCCAGACCTACATTGGAAATAGAAGATGTAACCCAAGAAAGCCGGTCAGTCACTACACCAGGAGCTACCATACCCATAATCTGGCTGGCACCATCAAAAACATAACCATTAGAAGCCGAATTATAAGCAGATACATATTGGAAAGGATCACCGGCATCATATCCACTTTGTCCAAAAGAACCCCTGATTTTCAAATTAGTAATAAACGGCAAATTGTCCTTGATGAAACTTTCTTCCGAAAGTCGCCATCCGGCACTTACCGACGGGAAGAACGTCCAACGCTTAGAAGGAGCATAACGATAAGAACCATCATAACGCCCTACTACTTCCAACAAGTATTTACCGGCATAATCATAGTTCGCACGCATCAGATAGGCTGCCAAACGGCCAAAACTACGATACCCTGAATTGGTAGCTGTACCCGGACTTGCCTGATTCAAAATATCATTAGTAAACAACTCTGAATATTGCCGGGAACCGGATAATTCATCGCGTCGTGTACTGTTCAACTCTGCCACAGCTGTCACATTCAAATTGTGCTGATTGAAAGAACGCATATAATTAGCCTGCAACCTGCCATAAATCTTCTGATATATTCTCATCGTATTGGAATAAGCATCAGTACTACCTCCCGTACCGGCAGGCGCATCTGTATAATAATCATACAACGGATAAGAACGATTTAAAGAAGAGTTGTTACGATTGTTACCGTCAAATGACCCCAAAAGACTCAATGCCAACCCTTTTACAAAAGGAACTTGCCAATTCAATTCCACATCGGCAGAATACGTCAGGCCTCTGTTCTTGCGATAACCGTCTATATCCGGATCAACCAACGCAAAAGGATTCTTGTTTTCAGGACCGATTGCAGACAAATGATTGGGATTATTAATCGTATGAGTACCGATACCACGGTCATTAACCATCAAAGTCTTAAAAGTCCACATAAAATCCTCTCTCGGCCTTTGGGTTTCATCCCAACGCCCGGACAGATTCACATTCAGTTTCAGCCCTTTCGTAAGCTCTGCAGTCAGGTTACTTCTCAGATTATATCTATGATAGTATTGGATACCACTCTTCAGCAAACCATTATCGCCATTATAGCCGAAGCTCACATAATATTTCACCTTATCCGTTCCGCCTCTCACAGAAACAGTATGCGATTGCTGGAACGCCAGTTTATTCATAAACATGTCAATCCAGTTATTGTCTGTATAACCCTTAGCCCCGGTTCTATACAGTTCCAGAATATCGTCAGTGTATTCAGGGGCAGCCTGGTCATTACGTGCCCTTTCATTGGCCAACATGCGATAAGTATAAGCATCTACCGTTTCTTCCATACCCGTGGCATTCTTCATACCGAACAATGCCGAGTAAGATACTCTGGTCTTTTCGGCCACACCTTTTTTGGTAGTAACAATGATTACGCCATTAGCCGCATTCATACCATAAATAGCGGCAGAAGCATCTTTCAAAATAGAGATACTTTCTATATCCTCAGAATTCAGCTGTGCAAGTTCTTCAGTACCTTCACGCGTGATACCATCAATTACCACCAACGGGTCACCATAACCGCGAATGCTCACCATATTGTCGAAAGTTCCCGGCTCTCCGGTTTTCTGGCGAATCAATAGTCCCGGCATCTTACCTTGAATATTGCTAATCAGATTCTCGGTCTTGGTCGTAGCTATTTCATCAGCACCAATGGCTGCAATGGCACCGGTCAGTGATTCTTTCTTCTGTACACCATATCCTACAACAACCACTTCATCCAATATCTCAGCATCTTCTACCAAAACTATCTTGAACGAATTTCGGCCTGCAACCTTTATGTTTTGTGTCTTATAACCTACATAGCTTATTATAAGAGTAGCATCAGAGCCCACATTGGTCAGAATGAAATTACCGTCAATGTCTGTTATGACACCGTTGGTAGTTCCCTGCACCAAGATACTGGCACCAATCACCGGTTCACCGGTTGCATCGACCACAGAACCTTTCACCGTCGCAGCCTGCAAAGCCATCTGTACCCCATCAGCTCCTACAGCTTTATCATAAAGGATTATATTACGGTCCAATATCTTATAGCCTATATTGGTTCCTTTGAATACATCGTTCAGAACCTTGAATATGGTTTTGTTATTTGCCCGGACCGATACACGGCGCTTAACGTCAATCTGCTTGTTGTTGTAGAAGAAAACAAATTCGGTACCTTGTTCCAGCTCCGTCAGTACTTCATCAACAGTCTTGTTCTCAAGAGCAATGTTTACCATTGTCTTTTGAGCATAACCTTCATTGGCAAAAGTCATACCAACC
>NWBO01000070.1 GCA_002633275.1 Bacteroidales bacterium Phil12 | reverse complement strand
CTCCTTTTTTTTTGCTTTCTTTGCAGAGGATAATCAAAAAACTTATATCTGATTGAATGTCAGAGTAGAATGAGAGTAATGGTATTTTAAGGTAACGATTTAGCGAAAATGCAAGTTCACTGATATACTGCGGTTTGCTACTCCTAACAACTCTATTGCAAAGGTAGATATTTTATTTGAGAAGCCCAAAGATTCGGTGACTTATCTATCCTTTTTATGTGTATTTCAGCATTACTTTTTCCGTAAAAGCGATTTTATTCGTCGGCACACCATCGTACAAAAGGATTTTGAACGACCGTGTGCCGACTATTGCATAAGCGGTGAGAAAAGGGCTTTGCCTCACGCCTAAACAACAGTTTAGACTGATGATGCAAGGCCCATTTCTTTTGTGCTTATGCCAAAGGGGTGCTTTTACGGGGGTCTGACGATTTTTCTTTTTTCGCTGTCCCTTTGAGCCGGAAGCGGAAAGCCGTGTATGACCGCACATTCCATAAATGGAACAAGCCGTCATTCACGGCAGGCAAACCGGGAAGAATGATTTTATCCATCCGACCAAACTCGTTTGGTCAAACAGATAAAAACATACTTCCTTGTCAGTGGTTTGCCCGGTTTCACGCTACCGGCTGTGTCTTTTCCCTTCTTTGGGTGGTTTCTTTTTCACGGATTTCCCTTTTGAAGTTTTCCAGTCTAATCTGCCTCTACTTCCGTTTACCTCCATTTTTGCGCCTTTCAGTGAGCCGCATCAGGCAGTCATTTTCGTGCTGGGTGCAAAGGTAACTCCGGGATTTGACGGGAAAGCAAGGTCAAGCCTCCTGTTTTCTGGAAAAATCTCCAGCCCTTCGGGTAGTATTTTTCCGAAAAACCTTGCATTCCCTAATCCCTACCTTTGTTGAGCACCCGAAACGAAAACGACCGATGCGACAGAAAGACGCATTAAAAAAAATGTCGGATAAACGAGAGGCAGATAAGATAGTTTGAAACTCAACTCCCTCAGCTCTTGAATCCGCATTAAAAATAAAAATCAAAAAACAAAACGGATATGGGAACAGCAATAGCAACAAAATTCGTGGCTTGGGAAGTGCCGACATTGGAAGCACTGAAAGGTAGCAAGGTTTACATCCTGCGTGAAAAACTGAACAACGGAGGACAGATGAACCGAGAGGAAAAGGATTGGCTCACCGAAAAAGTGAACAGCAACACCTATTTCAAAAGCGCAGTCCCCCTGCAAGGCTGGAGGTTTGACTTCTCCGACATTCTCCGAACCTACATCGTGAAGCAGTATGGGCATTGGGCGGAATACAAGGCTACCGACAAGACCGCACTCCGCAATTTCCTTTACGGCAGGATTGACAGCATCGTGGAACTTAACAAATGATACGGCTATGACAGCAACAGCAGACTTCAGACAAATGGCGCAATACATAGGGCTTGCGATATGTACCCTTATCGTGCGCACCGCCTTCGGGATGTTCGGCATCCTTTGGGGCATCATCAGAGAGATTGTAAACGGAGTGTTCCGAGTGGTAATAGGCATAATCGTGGCAGTCCTTTCGGTTATCGCCTTCTTCGGCTTCGTCCTTTGGTTATTCACCCTTTAATACCTACCGATATGGCAAAGAGAAGCAGCAAGACCGCAGTACAACAATGCAGATACTACGAGGTGGACAACATCTTTGAGTATATGGTGGAAACGTACCTCAACGGCAACATATCCGTATTCCGTGAACTCTACCACGAACTGAACAAGGACGCACGGAAGGACTTTACAGACTTTCTTCTGAGCGAGGTAGAGCCGATTTATTGGAGAGAGATTTTGAAAGAAACAATCTAAAACGACAGCGATTATGAAAGGAACAGACCATTTCAAGAGAACGATACAGATGTATTTGGAGCAACGTGCGGAGGAAGATGCGCTCTTTGCCAAGAACTACCGCAACCCTGCCAAGAACATAGACGATTGCGTGACCTACATTCTGAACTACGTGCAGAAAAGCGGTTGCAACGGCTTCACGGACGGGGAGATATTCGGACAAGCCGTACACTACTATGACGAAAACGAGATAGAGGTGGGCAAACCTATCCAATGCCAAGTAGCCGTGAACCATATAGTGGAACTGACAGCAGAGGAAAAGGCGGAAGCACGGCAAAGGGCTATCCGACAGTACCAAGACGAGGAAGTCCGCAAGTTGCAGAACCGCAACAAGCCGAGAACCGCAACAAAAGCGACCGCACAAGCCATACAAGAACCCTCATTATTTGATATGTTATGAAACCCAAGACACGCATACAGAAAGAGGTAGCCAAGTTATTCCCCACGCTACCCGAACTGACCGAAAGGCAGACGGCATACGCATACGAACATTGCTTCAAGCACTATGCCCACAGGACAAAAGGCGGCATCCTCACTTGCACCGAGTGCGGACACCGTTGGAAAGGCGGACATCCGCTTGCGGAGAGCGTTTGCGGTTGCACCTGCCCCCACTGCGGAAAGGAACTTGAAGTGCTTGACACCCGAAAGCGAGTGTTCAAGGAGATGGAATACTTCTCCATCATCACGACCTGCAAGCATTTCCAAGTAATCCGTTTCTTCGCAGTCCATCTTGAGCGGAAGGTGTGCCAACCTGCCAAGTATTCCATCAGCGAGGTAGTCCAGCGGTGGATTGCCCCCGATGGCAAGACGGAAACCGTGGCAAGGTTGCGTTGTCAGAGCCTTCTCTATTGCGACCTATGGAACGAATGGAGCAGTATGGAAATCCGTAGTAACAAGACGTTCAGAGCATACGACATAGACCCCGTCTGCACCTATCCGACAAAAAGGGTCATTCCCGAACTGAAACGCAACGGCTTCAAGGGGGACTACCACAACATACTGCCCTACGACCTTTTCACGGCTATCCTTTCCGACCGCCGAGCCGAAACACTCTTGAAGGCAGGACAATATCCTATGTTGCGCTACTACATCCGCAGTTCCTTTGATATGGGGCAGTATTGGAACTCCATCAAGATTTGCATCCGCAACAGCTACACCATTTCGGACGGCTCAATGTGGAGAGATACCATAAACCTACTGCAACATTTCGGCAAGGACACGAACAGCCCGAAGTACGTTTGCCCTGCCGACCTCAAAGCGGAACACGACAAGTGGGTGGCAAAGCGCAACCTGCAAAGAGAACGTGAACGGACGGAGAAAGAACGGCAAAGGGCGATTGAAGACGAGAAGGACTATCTGAAAGCCAAAGGGATGTTTTTCGGACTTGTATTCTCAGACAGCCTTATCTGCATCAAGGTCATTGAAAGCGTGGCGGAAATGGTAGAGGAAGGACGGATGATGCACCATTGTGTGGGCGGTTATCACGACAAGGCAAATTCCCTTATCCTCTCCGCCACCATTGACGGCAAGCGGATAGAAACGATAGAAGTGTCACTTACAACGCTGAAAGTGGTACAGAGCAGAGGGGTATGCAATTCCAACACCGAGTACCACGACCGCATCATCCGACTTGTGGAGGACAATGCCGGACTGATACAACAGCGGATGAACGCAGCATAATATCAACCTATAATACAAAACGATATGGAAGTAAGATTTGAAAGCATGGTATGCTTGTGGGACGATAAAATCCCCACGATGTTCCTTGAATTTATGAACCTCCTCACTCTTGCAACGAGTGAGGAGCAGTTAAGGGCGAGCGTCAAGGACTTTGCCGAGAAACACGAACTTGACAAGTATTTTCATTACGGCTACGGCTCACACCATTTCTACCTGCACCAACGCTATACAAGCAACCCCGAAATGGTGATGCGGAACAGAGTGCTGTCAGTACATTTCTAACCATCTAAAAGCAACGATTATGAGTACACGAATGACCATCAACGGAGTAAGTACCTGCACAGAGGCAGGTACGGAGAAGTACGAGAAATTCCAAACAGGTATCGGCAGGCGCAAGCGGACACTTGTGCAGTACGACTACCGCCACACGGACGGGAAATTGTTCTCTTGTGTCAAACCCACGTTGGACGAGTGCCGAGCCGCACGGGACAAGTGGCTGACGGCAAAAAGAGGAAAGGAGGACGAGCGATGAACGAAGCAGGCTACCAAACGCTGATAGTAAAGTTCGGCAAGCCTATCACGGAATTGGACGGCATCTTTGATGATGCCGAAGCGTGGGGAGTTGAAACCCTTAAAGGGTGGATAGAGGACTATGAGAGCAGTCGGTTTACCGCCATTGACACCCATACGGCAGTCATAACGAGCGAGTACAACATGGAGTGTGTGAAAACATGGTTGGAAAGAAACACGCCCATAGCCGAGAAAACAGAATTTTGAACATTCGGGCGGTGTCCGCACCGCCCGAACATAACACCCAAAGAAGAATGAATATGATAGCAAAGACGATTTTGGAGCAGATAGGCGGCAGACGCTTTGCCGCCATGACGGGAAGCAAAGACTTCATAGACATGGGCAACGGCTTACGCATGAGCCTTGCGAGGAACAAGACGAGTGCCAACCGCCTTGACATCATCTATGACGGAGGGGCAGACCTCTATAATATGCGTTTCTACCGCAAGACATTCAGCAAAAAGACCTTTGAGTGCAGGACGAAGGACATTGAAACGCACGAGGGGATATATTGCGATATGCTGGAGGAAATGTTCACGATGGTAACGGGACTTCACACCCGTTTTTGAGTGGGTGGGCGGCAAAAGCCGCCTACTTTCTTTCATGAGCATGATGGCGGATAAGAAAGTAGGCAAAGAAACCATTGTGCCAATCTACGATAGTATTCACAAGTTTTTTAATATGAATGTAATCAGATAAAATGGGAAAATCATATTGCAGGGTGATGATGGAACAAGCATTCAACAAATCGCTATTGGAAAATAGAATTTTCACCGAGCATCATAGGGTATTACAAACACAGTGAGATTATTTGCATAGGAGAAATCCAAAAGGTATGAATGTGAAAACTCCGATGAATTTGCTGTTTCATCGGAGTTTTTATAGTAAATAATCAATTACGCATATTGTAAAAAGCTATCTTCTAAATCCATATTTTTGTTCTCGTTTTTCAAAGGCTTCGCGTCCACCCTCCAAAATGTCACAAATGTGTTCTCGTATTCCTTGAGAAGATAATATTTGCAAATCTGTGTCATCTTTACTTTTAGTATTCTCTAATGCTCCATGAATATATTGAAATTTAAAACCGCCCCAATTTGGTGTATCAGTACCATTTTGATTGGCCACAATAACATTCTCTGCATCAGCACTAACCACAACATTTGAATTGTGTGTTACGAGTATTATTTGACGCTCTCGCTTTTTGCGTTTAATATATGTTACCAATTCATTATATATGGCACGATTGTCTAAACTATCTTCGGGTTGGTCTATAAGTATTGGGCATTTTTTGTCGCTAAAATCTAAGAGTAATTTCAAAATGACAAAAGCTTGCTTCCCTTCTGACATATTGGCGAAAGTATCAGCCTGATACGTTATGCCATAATTAAGACTATACCAATTCCGTGATAAAAATTCTACAGCAACATTTTGTGCATCATACCCATTCTTTAACAGAATATCACCTGTTAGCAAGTCCTTCAAAAAGGCATTGCTATTGCTTTCATTATTATCGTCATAATTATTTAGCAACTCTTGCAAATATCCTTGTCGTTCATACCCTCTTTGATTAAGTCTGGTTTCCAAAAAATCCTGTAAATCCTTTTTATGAAAATTAATATCAATATGAATATCAAGGCCGTCATACGAAATTGACAGTTGTTTTGAAACTTGATTTGCACTTTTCTTAAAAGAACAATGAGCATTGATTATTTGTAAAATTGAGTTATTTCGTTGTTGTAAAATTTTATCAATTTTACTCTGCATCGTATCAATAGCGGCAAGAGTTTTTTCTTCTTCTTGAATTTTGGTATTTAAATCTTTGAGTTCTTTATTTTCCTCAAATATGCGGACTCCTTTTTTATAAATCTCTGAGTTTATGATAGTTTGTATTTCAGATGATAATTGTTCTTTTGCTTTTATCGTATTATTTTTAAGCTGATTGATTATTTTATTCCATTCTGTTTCAGTCTTGATTCTCAGCTCATTAAATAATCTATATGTTTCAGATTGATTTAAGCCGAACTGCATCCCCCCAAATTGACATTTTTCCTCATATGAAGCATCAAATGGAGTGGATATTAGAATTTTCTCAAATATTAATAAATCTTGTTCTGCATTTGCAATCAATTTTTTCTTCTCTTGAACTTGTTTTATTGAAGCATCTAATGCCAATCTCTCTTCAGGAGTTAATTCTGCACCTTTTTGTAAATCAGCAACTTTTGCTTTTAATAAACTTAATTGTTGATTGACACCTTCCCTTTTTCCTTTTTCAGATAACGACTTTTTTAAAGAGTTTATTTCTTTCTGCATTTGGAAAACTGAAAATACTCCTTCTGAAATAGCCTTAGATAAATCTGTCAAATGTTCATAATACTTTCTTAATAAACCCGTTTCGTCTTTAGATTGTATTATATTCTCCACAATTTGATTTGTCTTATCGGAATCGAATGCAATATCATGCATATAGCTTTGACGGAAATATTCAATCTCTCGACCAAGTTGGTCATTCCCATCTTGCCAGCGAATAGTAATACCATCCAAATGTTGTCTTATGAAATCATCTTTATCAACTTCCTTATTCCCATGTTTTGCAGCAATAGCTTTAAGCAAAGAAGATTTACCAGTAGAACGTCCTCCTACGATAGTGTTTAAATTCGGATTTAGAAGGATTGTCCCATGCCAAAAACCTTCTTCATCTAAAGTTACACTATCTATAACTTGATATATATTTTTTTCATCAGGCTTTGTTGATTGAACACGAACTCTATCTTCCGGCTCAAACAATATCTGTTTTAAACCTTCAAATGTTGTATCTGCTTTTATCCATGTTTTACAATTTCCTAATCTATCTTTAATTGCAATATCATCAGCGAAACAGTGTGCATCGCTACAATCCAATAATAGTTCATTAACCTTTTGTTCATGCAATTTTTTCTTGGATTTGTTATATTTATCAATGTCCTGTGCCGCTGTAAAGACAACATCAGCATCATTAATTATACCTTAATTCCGCAACACTATTATAAATATAACTTTTTAAGTACCTGAGCAACAAAAAGTTGCTCAGGATTTTGTCATGTCAGATTTTTCACCTATCTTAGTGTTGCAAATCAAAATATGTATCAAACCCGACAGACATGGCAAAGAAAGCAATAAAATCTGAGAAACTCACTCCTTTTGGAGGAATATTTGCAATGATGGAGCAATTTGACTCCACATTGTCATATGTAATTGACACAACCCTCGGTCTAAGATGCAGGCTGTATGGTTATCAATACAGCGAAATCATCCGTTCTCTCATGAGCATCTACTTCTGTGGCGGCTCATGTATTGAGGATGTCACAACTCATTTGATGCCCCATCTCTCGCTTCATCCGACACTTCGTACCTGCAGCTCTGACACTATCCTCAGAGCGATAAAGGAACTGACGCAGGAGAACATTTCATACACGTCAGATACGGGTAAGAACTACGATTTCAATACGGCTGACACCCTCAATACCTTACTGCTCAATTGTATGTGTGCAGCTGGTCAGCTGAAAGAGGGTGAGATGTATGATGTTGATTTCGACCACCAGTTCATAGAAACAGAGAAATATGATGCAAAGCATACATACAAGAAGTTCCTTGGTTATCGACCAGGTGTGGCGGTTATTGGAGATTTGATTGTCGGCATTGAGAACAGCGACGGCAACACAAACGTCCGTTTCCATCAGAAGGACACGCTGAAGAGATTCTTCGAAAGGTTTGAACAGAACAATCTTGTTATCAATCGTTTCAGAGCTGATTGCGGCTCGTGCTCTGAAGAGATCGTGGAAGAGGTTGCCACCCACTGCAAGACCTTCTATATCCGTGCCAACCGCTGTAGTTCGCTCTACAATGACCTCTTCGCTCTCAGAGTCTGGAAGAGGGGAGAAATCAACGGCATTGAGTTTGAGCTGAATTCCATTCTTGTAGAGAAGTGGAAAGGCAAGACATACCGGCTTGTGATTCAAAGGCGGAAACGGATGGACGGTGAGCTTGACCTCTGGGAAGGAGAATACACATACCGCTGCATCCTGACCAACGACTACGAGCCTTCCGTAAGAGAGATTGTCGAGTTCTATAACCTCCGCGGAGGAAAGGAGCGCATCTTCGATGACATGAACAATGGTTTCGGATGGTCCAGATTGCCCAAATCCTTCATGGCAGAGAACACAGTGTTCCTTCTTCTTACAGCACTTATCCGTAACTTCTACAAGGTCATTATCCAAAGACTTGACGTAAAGAGGTTCGGACCCAATAAAACAAGTCGCATAAAAGCGTTTGTCTTCAGATTTGTCTCTGTACCAGCCAAATGGATCAGAACATCAAGGTGGTATGTGCTGAATATCTATACCTGTAATAATGCTTACGCAGATGTATTCCAGACTGATTTTGGATGACGACTACAACTTATGGGTATGATACTGCGTATTGTCTCAAGTCGCATTGTGGGGTAAGGGGGTATTGTAGGCAGAAGTGGGTATTTCAGCCTCAATTTATCTAATAATTCAGTAATGAGAGAACGTGTACACGTAAATAGGACGATGAAGGACTTAGTTGCGGATTTGAGGCTTATGAAAAGCGTATTGCTTTCTCAATACATGCCGTTCCTCTTCGCTCAGCGACAGGAAATAGGCTTTCCATCCCGGACAGAAATTGATGTGCCATCGCCAAAAACGACCCAACAATGACTTGGGTGAACGGTCGTATCGCCGCCTCAGTGGGCACTGCTGACAGTTATGTTTCTTTTCCAATACTTTATCCATTTATCTGCGTGAATCAGTGATCAAGCACATAGTTCATTAAAAAAGAGAGGATTTGCTAAGATTCAGAATAACAATGAGCCATCGACCCCAACGGGAGTCGAACTTCAAGTAACCGCACATAGTCCAATGTGCGGATCGGAGCTGTCTTCCCTGTCCACGACCCCAACGGGGGTCGAACTTTAAGTAACCGCACATAATCAAATGTGCGGATCGGAGCTGCCTTCCCTATCCACGACCCCAACGGAGGTCGAACCTTTCTACAGATTATACGGTTCGACCCCGCTGGGGTCGGATGTATAGGAGCCATCGAGCCATCCACAAGTCTTCGACATTGCGGTTAACAGAGGTGAGACCCTTTTCAGGGTCGTTTTGCAGACCACCATTCTACAATATTACTACACCATGTCATCTATAGGGATAGCAAAAGTGCAAGAAAAATAGACCAAGCGAATTATCCTCTTCGCTCAGCGACAGGAAATAGGCTTTCCATCCCGCTATCAATATTTTTGTTATAGTCTACCTTTTTTAATATTTCTTTCGCTACTGCTGGTCCTTCCTTTTCTTGATAGACACCATCAATAGAACCGTATTTTTTTTGTGCTTCAACCGCACCAATATCATGTAGTATAGCAATAATACTGATGAATTCTTTTTCTTCCTCTCCGATATTTTCTCCGTTCATTATATCTTCTGCATTTTTCAAAACTTTAAGAGTATGCTCTATGCCAAAAGGAATTTCTTTGAATACTTCTTTCATCTCTATAATAATTTTTTCTTTAAACATAAATTGCCTCCATTTATACCTTATAGGTGTTTTCGTTCTATCTATCCATTTTTTTGTTGGCCGATACAATCAGCATCATGGGACGGCGCATTTCATCCTGCATCCCCGGAATATCCATCATGTTTTCCGGCGGCTGCGGCTCCACAATCTGATTTATTATAAAACCATTTGAAAGCAGTGTATTTAGATATGTGGTCAGTGTTCTATGATATTTTGTAACCTTTTCTCCCAAAAACACAGCTGTCCGTTTGCCCTCATAATAATAATTATCCACCGGAAAATGCAATATTTCTCCCTTTTCGTTATAATGCCAGTCTTGTGTTCCATAGGCAGTAAAAACAGGATGTTCAACCGTAAAAACTAGCTTACCACCAGACTTCAGTATTCTATATATCTTTTTTACTAAAATCTCATAATCTGCTACATAGTGAAACGCAAGTGAACTTAATATTACATCAAAACTCTCCTCTGGGAATTCCACATCTTCTATAGCACAGCATTTATATTCAACCTGTGGAAAATGTGTTTTTTCTTTGGCTACCTCGAGCATTTTATGAGAAATATCAACACCTACAACAGAAGAAGCACCGTGTTCCATCGCATAAATACAGTGCCATCCATAGCCGCATCCTAAATCAAGCACACGCTTATCTTTAAAATCCGGCAGCAGCTTTCTCAATGTTTCCCATTCTCCTGCACCGGCTAGTCCCTGCTGTGAGCGACTCATTTGACTGTATTTTTGAAAAAATATATTATCATCATATTTGTTTTCTTTCATCTGAATTCTCCTCGTTTAAAAAGTTATTTATCTCCGTTGCAATTTTTTTCACTTCTTTATAAAGCTTCTCGGTCATATCGTAGCATTCAAAAA
>NWBO01000069.1 GCA_002633275.1 Bacteroidales bacterium Phil12 | reverse complement strand
AGCAGTTTTTCCAGTTCCTGCTTGTCCTCTTCCAATTCCTGTTCGGGTGTATAATTGGCAAGCCGCTCCCGTAGAGCTGACGTATCGGGTTGTCTCATTGTCACTGATGTTTATTGGTTTGTCATTTACGTTTCATTCCTGATTTCTTTTGCAGGCCGAGCCTGTGCGAAGCCTCTCGCGCACAACGACGCATGAAGTCGATCTCGTCCTCTTCCGGGTCGCGTCCCCATTTGAGGTCGGACTGCGAGCCGCCTCCACCGCCGCCGGAAACCTCCCCGTAAGGAGAAGCGACAAGCGTAAAAAAGTAAATCGCCAGATTCTGCAAAGCCTGCCAGTTGGCCAGCTCCCGGAAATCGAACTCGTCATTCAGACAGTCAAGCACCTTTTCGGGGATATAGCGGTTGTAGTTCTTTCCGTCATGCTCAAACTCCGTGCGCAGGCGGTCGGGCTGCCACTCCGTGTAATACTCATAAACCGGATTATTCCGTTCTGCATCGGTCTGTGGCTTTTGCCCGGCTTCATTGTGAACAGACGGCTTCGGTGCCGTTATAACAGGCTGTTTCGGTGTCGGACTTTCCTGTTTGGTCTGTTCGGGATGCAGTTTCTCCCAAGTCCGCTCGATACGGGATGCGGTCAGGTTGCGCCCCTTTCCAAGTTCCGAGCCCTTGAACCTTGATGAAGCACATAACCGCGTATCACGTCTTTCTTATCCTTGCGCAGATGCAGTTCGTAGCTTTTGGCAGCAAGTTTCTCCGCATAGCCCTCCCAAGACCATTCATCCAGTTCACGCAAAGCCTCTATACAGTCCTCACTGACTTGCGGAATACGGCTTTCATGTATGTGTTTGGCAGTTATCCATCCCCTTTGCCGGGCAACCTGTTCAGCCGCCCGATGTGCGCGGATGTGGATGGCATGGTCGTTGTTGATGTTCCCGTTTTCGTCTATCCGGCAAACGATGGCATGGAGGTGAGGTATGCCGCTGTCAGATTCCCTGTGCAGCCACACACTGGACTTGCTGCCCGATATGTTGGTCGGTACGGAAATGACCTCGCCGTCTTCATTCAGAACTTCCTGATTGTCGAAAGCCGCCGCGAAGTCGTTCCATAGTTGTTGCCAATCCTTGACCGTAAAATCTTCGGTATGCTCCATTGCCGGACTTATCTCCAAGCGGATGACGTTGTTCTTGATGTCCGGGCGGTCCATGGTGACAAACTTCATTTCCGTCCAGATGCCCGAAGCGTCCATGCCCTGCGGCATGAAGTTGTCGCAGATGCGCGTTATCTTTTCGGGATGTTTCTTGTTCCTCGATTCCCCCGACACGTACAGCATCGCCCTGATGCCGTGACTAATGGATTTTGCCTTGGCTATCATACGGCATCCTCCTCTGTCTCTCCGTCCGTTGTCCCTGCCGGATAGCTGTTCGCCTTCTGTGCGGACTGCAAGAAATCGGTGACATGGTCTGTCACTTGCGCCACTTTCTCGTACCATTCGAGCATGGTGGGCTGATGGCGGAAAAGGCGCACCTTCTCGTCATCATTCAATCCGTGCAGGGCGTTGGCGAAGTTCACCATGTCCGTTCTGCAAGCCGCAAGCTGCCTCAGACCGTCCATCTCCGTAACCGAAAGCCGCTGCCTGGGTCTGTAATTGAGTGCTCTTGCCCGTATGAAGTCGCTGCGTGTCATGCCGCACTGCCCGGCGGTGCTTTTAATCTGTGAAAGCTCCTGTTCCGTGACCTTGGTGACCACCACCTTGTCGCGTTTTGGGGTGGGCTTTTCCTGCCCGGATTCAGGATTCTCCTGTATTAAAGTATCTTCGTGTTCCATATATAACCGGTGTCCTTGAAATTGTAGTGAAACGGTATCTAAAAAAGGGAAGGTGCGAGCCTGCGAGCAGCTGGGACAACGGTTTGTCGAACCGTTGCGAGAGCGTCGTGGTAATACCGTCCGAAGGCGGTAATACCTCGGCATATCTCGCAACTCAACGCTATCGCTCCATGCCACTCCTCCCGTCCGTCTGTCACTTCCTGTACGGGACGGATGCCGCTTATTGCCGGACTACGGAACGACAGGAAGGGCGTTGTTTGCCCTGTCATCGTCGGCTCGGCTGTTTTCCCGTCTGTCATTCGACTCTTATTCTTCCCTCTGTTCATGGAAAAATGTATTGTCTGTGTGGCTGTCATTAGCTGTTGTCCACCCACGGACGCACGGGAAGGTCATCACGGATGCCACTCTTGAACGGTAAGTATCGATAAGCCCCATGTCCGTGAGTGCGTCCAACAGGTTGCGTATGCGCTTCCTGCCTATATTCCATTGCGCGGAAAGCTGTTCTTCGGAATACTGCGCCTGACCAGCGAAAAGCATGAGCGGTCTTCGGAAGCCCTTGCTCTCTCCGGCTATAAGTACCATTCTCGCTAATAGGTCGCCAAACAGCGTAAAGTTGCCTGTTTCCCTGCCGTCATCATCCCTCGTTGTTCCGCACAGCCATTGCAATGCCTTGTGAGAAAAAACTAATGACAGGGACGCGACACCTGCCGGGGACATGAATCTGTATGTTTCCTTGTTCATTGAATCTTGTCTTTATAAATGTGATATTACTGTTGCTTGAAAAAGAATGAAGTCGTGCAGGAATTGGTATGGAAATACCTGTCTGCTTTCTCGTTGTCCCCTGCACGGCTTCATCTTCCCATAATTGTGTATCGGCTGAAAAAGGTAAACGCTATTGATATATCAAACTTCAAATTGTTCTTGTTCTGAAAGAAGGGAAGAAGAAAAGAGGTCGTATAAATGTAAGCCGAGAACCTTTTCACCCTTTGCGCAGGTTACTTGCCTGTTCCGTTTGCTCCGTTATTTCCAGAATTTCCTTGTGGCTGTTGTACGGATACCGGACGTTTGGCAAGACTTGATACGGCATGATTGATATCCTCTGCGTTAACCGCAATGGAAAGCAATGTCTTATTTACCGTCACCAGCTGCTGCTTGTCGCAAAATTCCGCCACACGTTCCATCAATCCAAACGCACGGTTCAAACGATGTCCCTGCGCATTCTCCGCTGTCAGTCGGTCGTTGTCCGTACTGCTGTTGAGATAGCGGTTGAGCGCAAGACGGTCATCTGCGGAAATGTTGTCTGCCGACACTTTGCCGCCTGCGATAACAATACTCACCCGTAAAGCGTCTGCCTCGTAGATGCCAACACTCTCTAAGAATGCGCGGATGATTTGTGCGTCCTTACCGCTTACTTCACGTTTACGGTTCTCGTTCTTCTTTTCTGCCGGAACGGCTGCGGCTGTGCCGCCCTGTTCCATGTTCCTGTTCTGTTCCATACTACATTTGCTTTTTGATGTAAATAAAAAAGGTTGTTTACTTCCGTCCTGCCAGATAGCGGCTGGCTTCCTCGGTGATTTCCTCCTGTGAGGAGATACGGACACCCGTGAGGAAAGCGTCCAAATCCTCTTTCTTGAAGAAGCATAGTTTGCCCGTCGGCTTGTACATCGGGATAGCCCGGCGCATCATCAGCTTGCGGAAGTAGGAGAGCTTGAAGCCGCAATACTCGGCCGCCTCCCTGGTACTTAAAAGTTTTCTTTGCTCTGTCATGTGCGTATATTATTTGATGAATATTCTGTTACGCCTTTGTCATGGCGACAGTGCAAAGGTATGGCGGATTTGTCTCTAAACCGTCAGTATAAATGACACAAACAGAGTGTTTTACGAATTATAAACGCAAATATAAATGAGGTAAAAACGAGCTATAAAGGAACTCTAAACCCTCTATAATCCCAGATTATCACACAAAGCAACGGATAGTAGCCGAAAGAAACAGTCTTGTTCACGGACGGACATAAAAAATCCCGCCATCGGATTAGGAGGACGGGAACAAGAAAATGTATTTTGGAATTAAAGTCGGTCAGATCTTTTTGAACTCTTCAAGGTCGTAAGTGTCAAGTTTCGGACGTAAGCGAGTAGCCTTGCGTAAGAGTTTGGCAATATGCCTTTGATGTTCTGACGGATTATCTTTTGAGGCGGCTTTGAAGTTGCTTGCCAACTGTGCGCCGTTGTTAAGTGGCCAGAATTTTTCAAAGATAACCCATTTGCCTTTCCTGATTTTGAGGGCTGCGCACAGGGCATTGACGATATAAGCGTAGAGCGTCTGGTTGATTTCATCGTCCTCCTTTTTCATCAGCGGTTGGAAATCCGTATCAAGATAACCGTCTTCTCGGAACAGTACCAGCAAAAACAACGCATCATTGGTCTGCAAGGTTTCGGGCATCTTCATTATTAGTTCCGGCTTCACTTGGGAAACAAGAGCATCGTAGTGCTTGATTTCATCTTCCTGTTTCATTGTGGAAGGTGGAGTGGATGCTGAGATTACTGCTTCAATTTGTTTCTCAATCAATCCATCCATGTTCTGCTGATTCTTGGGGATAAGTTTATTCCACCTTTGTATCATCCATGACTTTATCCGTTTTCCGTATGCCATTCCGATGATGCAGGGCAAAAGGAAAACCACGGCAAAAAGTGAAAGCATGATGATACACGTACTCCAGTCCATGTGTTTGTCCGGAGTAAATATAAAGGCGAGCAACAGCGAAAGAACAAACCACGAGGAGGTCAGGGCGGAGCGGTCTTTGGAAAACCACTTGTCTATGATGATGCTATATAAAAGGAATAGTTCTGCAATCAGACCAATCCACCCGATTGTGGAGAGGGTGAAAAACACAAACCCAGCCGTGGCTGCTTCCATACGAAAAGCAATGACGGCTACAATGCTGAATGCGGTTGCGGCTACCATTGTAAGCGGCAAAAGCATCGTAAGAAAGTTATCTGAAAGGTGTTTCATAAAAGAGTCTTGTCAAATTAAAATATGTCATTCAGTTTATTTACGGCGGCTATCTTGTCCTCCATCAACACCTCCGCATAGATTTGTGTTGTCGCTACAGAGGTATGCCCAAGCAGTTGGCTTACCGTTGCGATGTCATTCGTGGCGGCGAGGGTCAGCGTTGCGAAACAGTGCCTGCTCGTATGGAAGGAGACCCTTTTGTTTATCCCGGCTCTTTTCGCCATCGTTTTCAAGGCGGCATTGCAACCTCCGCATGTGCCAATGTCAAAGACATAATCGTCAAGTGTCTTGTCACCACGCTCAGGCATCCATGCCATCGCATTAGTACCCAAAGGGACGGTCACGGGCTTCTCCGTCTTCTTCATCGCCTCTATCCTTATCATCATCCCGGACTGTGATTTCTCGATGTTACCCCACTTCAACTGTTTCAAGTCACTGTATCGCAGACCGGTGAAGCAGCAGAATATGAATGCCATCTTGGTCGTGGTGCTTTGTGTCTTAACCTCCATCAGCCTGTGCAGTTCCTCACGGGTCAGGAAGTCCCGTTGGTCTGTCGGCTTCTTTATCCGCTCGTCTCTTGACAGCAGGTGATAAGGGTTACACTTGATAACACCGCCCCTTGCCGCCTGGTTGAGCATCGTGTTCATCTTCAACTGGAACAGGTGCATGGTTGATTTGGCCAGCCTTCTTGTATTTCCGTTGGAAGTCCGGCACTCATAGACATCTGTCATATAGTGCAGGAATCCCCTATAGAAATCCCTGTCTATGCAGTCCATCGTCAGACGTGGACTTTTGATGTATGCGAGATAGTCGTTCACCATGCGGATAAGGGTGTCGAAGTGCTTGAGATATGTGGAAGAAAGTCCTGCGTTTGCGTGTATGGCCTTGGCATATTCATCCATCCATGTACTGACAAGAATTTTGTCAGCCTCCTTCAAAAGGTTGCCGTCCTCTTCTGGTGTCTCGCCGAGCAGCCGTCTGGCTCTGATGGTGACGGCTTTGTCCATCGCGTTCCTGTTCTGTTCCTTTGCATACGGGGCGGAATCGGGGACAAGGTACAGTTTGGGATATTCGTACCACCTCTTGCCCTTGTCATAATAGTCAAGGTATATTGTCCTGTTGCCGTTCTTCAGCTCCCGTGTCCTTATCTCTATCTTCATGCCTGCCTGTCTTTGTCGAAGAACCTGTCCATCATGTTGACGGCATCTATCTTCTTCTGGTCGATAATTTTAGCGTATATCTGTGTGGTCGCCACGTTCTTGTGGCCGAGCAGCTTGCTCACAGTATAAATGTCAACTCCTATGGTCAGCATCATCGTAGCGTAGCTGTGCCGGCTCACGTGAAAAGTGACATGTTTCTCCACCCCGGCTTTCCTCGCCCATTCCGCCAGTCTTTGCTCAATGACGGAAACAGCGCTTGACAGACGGAAGATTGGCTCGTCGTGGTCTTCCGTCTCACGGAGGTAGCCGAGGGCATCCTTGGAAAGCGGCACATTGATTACCTGCTGTGTCTTGAGCATCCTGACCCTTATATAACGGGTGGAATCGTTGGGTGTTGTCAGCACCTTGTCCCATGTGAACGTGCGGATGTCGCTGAGACGCAGCCCCGTAAAACAGGCGAACAGGAACGCCTTTTTCAGTTCCACGTCATCGCAGGGAGTGGCCATCATTCTTTTCAATTCGTCGATGGTGAGATAGACCCTTGCGATTTCCTGTTGATGGAAGCGTTCCTTGGATGTCAGCAAGGTCATGGGGTTGCGATCGATGATACCATCACGCAGTGCCGTGTTCAACGCGGCTGTAAGCACGGCTTGTGTCTGTAGTCCCGTGCAGTTGCTTATTGTCCTGTCTTCGCTTTTCAGACGCCTGTTCTTTGCCGTACGGAGGAAATTGATGAAGCCACGGCAGAAATCCAAATCTACCTCCAGCATAGATATGTTGAGCCGTCCGGTTGAACGTAGGTATTCCTCAACCTTGCGCCGCATGAACTTGCGTCCTTTCATGGTTGATTCGGTCAGTCCGTTCCCCTCACTGGCGTATTTCTCAAGATACGCGAGAAGAGGCATCGAGGCTTTCATCACCTTGTCAAGGTTGGCTATGCCGTAGTTCTGCAGCGCGATAATGCGCTCGGACTTTATCTTCTCGGCAACGCTTCTCGCATGTTCGTTCTGTATCTTGTCAAGAGGCGTGTTCTCCGGGACAAGATACACGCCAAGCGATTCCACCTTGCGCACACCTTTTGAATAGATGTCAAGATAGAGGCTCCTGTTGCCGTTTGCGAGTTTGCGCTCCCGGATGCGCACAGGCTCTTTAGCCTTGGTTGTCTTCTTCGGTCTTCCCATAAATCATACAATTTGCCTTGCCGCCAAGCGGCGTATTGTTTTTCGACGGCAAAGGTACGATAAATAATTTGTTTCGCGTAACAAATGCGCAACAAATATAAGGAATTTATGGAAATTTATATTTTGCCAAAGGAATCAAAAAGTACAATCAATTATAATTGAATACCAGTATATTACACTTCTTTTGATTACTTTATTTTCAGTTGTTATGCTTTTGTTTTATTCTCACAAAACTTAAACATCATCAACTTCGTGGATGTGGAATACAGTCGCAGGGTAAATCCTATCCAGTTGAAATACATCAACAACCTCGCTGCCGCATCCGAAACCGCAGAAACCCTGCTTGAGTCCTTGCAGAAAGGCAAGAAAGAAGGAGGCGGTGGCAGCGACCAGTTCTTCCAGACCTCCGCTGTCAACTTCCTGGCAGCCTGTATCTATTTCTTCTGCAACTGGGGCAAAGAGCCCTTCGACAAGGACGGTAATATGCTCATGGCGGAAAAGGTACAGGACAAACAAACCAAACGGATGATCACCACCGGGCGTGTATTCAATTCCGCTGGCGAGGATGTAGAACCGGCTTATTGGTTAGGCAAATATTCCGATATGCCACATATCCTTTCGTTCCTTAACGAGAGCTATCAGACCATCTTTGAGGTGTTGGAGACCGACAACGAAGTGGCACCGTTGCTCGGTCCGTTTCAGACCGCCTTGAAGAACAAGGCAATGGAACAGTTGGAAGGTATGATCGGTACGTTGCGTGTCTATACCTCGCGTCTGGCGACCAAGGAGAGCTATTGGATATTCCACAAGGACGGTGATGATTTCGATTTGAAAGTCTCTGACCCCAAGAATCCCTCATACCTGCTTATTGCAAATGACCCGGAAATGGAGAGCATCATCGGTGCGCTGAACGCCCTTATCCTCAATCGTCTTGTTATAAGAGTAAACACCGGACAGGGCAAGAATATCCCGGTAAGCATCATCGTGGATGAGTTGCCTACCCTGTATTTCCACAAGATAGACCGCCTTATCGGTACGGCACGAAGCAACAAGGTATCGGTAGCGTTGAGATTTCAGGAGTTGCCGCAGCTCGAAGCGGACTATGGCAAGGTAGGTATGCAGAAGATTATCACTACTGTCGGCAATGTGGTCAGCGGTTCTGCCCGTTCCAAAGAGACCTTGGAATGGTTGTCATTCGACATCTTCGGTAAGGTGGTACAGCTCAAAAAAGGCGTGACCATCGACCGGGACAAAACCTCCATCAACCTCAATGAGAATATGGACAGCCTTGTTCCGGCATCCAAAACCTCCGATATGCCTACCGGCTGGATATGCGGTCAGACGGCACGTGATTTCGTGCAGACGAAGACCGGAAGCGGTGGCAGTATGAATATCCAGGAAAGCGAAGAGTTCAAGACATCCAAATTCTACTGCAAGACAGATTTTGACATGAAGGAGATAAAAAAGGAAGAAACCGGATATGTTCCTCTCCCTAAGTTCTACACCTTCAAATCAAGGGATGAACGGGAGCGTATCCTTTATAAAAACTTTGTGCAGGTCGGCGAAGATGTCAAGGAGATGATTCTGGAGATACAGAAGTATAAGGTGAAATAGTCGTTATAACTAATAGTTATTCTTTTCCTTTGATAGTGAGGACTGGAACCAACCAATCCTCACTTTTCTTTTATACATTTGAGTGAACAGAAATACAACTGCCAACAAAGTTTAGCGCAAAACACCTGAAATAGGTGTTTTGCACCAAGTCTTATGAGTTTTTTATATAGAACATAGAGTTTTCCTCAAAAATATTTTGTAATTTTGTAATCGAACATAATGATACCTGTAATATGAATGATAACAAACAAGACATCAATCGAATAAAAGTAGTATTAGTCGAAAAAAAACGGACTGCCAAATGGCTTGCGGAACAGTTGCACAAAGACCAGACAACCGTTTCAAAATGGTGTACTAATACATCGCAATCATCACTGGAAATGTTACTTAAAATAGCCGAAACATTGGAGATTGATGTTAAGGATTTATTATGGTCTCAAAAAAAGAATTGAAATAAAACATGAAGCAGCCCAAACTGATAAACAACATCAATGAGCGAGTGGTGGACGGCTTGAAAGTTCGTCTATTACAGGGTAGCCGTGTGTCTGTGGCTGCCGCCTCATTTTCCATATATGCGTTTGAGGCTTTGAAAAAGGAATTAGAGAATATAGAAGAGTTGCGCTTTATCTTTACCTCACCAACCTTTATCAAAGAGAAAACTAAGAAAGAAAAACGGGAGTACTATATTCCCAAACTAAATAGAGAGAGAAGCCTTTACGGAACAGAGTTTGAAGTGAGGCTTCGCAACCAGCTCTCACAGAAAGCCATTGCCAAAGAGTGCGCCGATTGGATTCGCAGGAAGGTGAAGTTCCGTTCCAATTCTTCGCAGGAACAGATGGGTGGTTTTCTGCACACGCAAGGCGAAACTTCGCACGTCTATCTGCCATTCAATGATTTTACGACCACTCAGTTAGGATGTGAGCGTGGTAACGAAGTGTATAACATGGTCAATGTGTTGCCTTCTCCCACTGCCGAAGCCTATCTCGACATATTCAATGAGCAATGGGAAAACAATGAGAAATTTTCAGATGTAACCGACCGTATCCTTGAATATATCGAAACGGTCTATCAAGAGAATGCTCCTGAATATATCTACTTCATAGCTTTGTATAATATCTTCAACGAGTTTTTGGAGGATATTTCAGAAGATGTATTGCCCAATGAACGTACAGGGTTCAAGAACAGTATCATTTGGGGCAAACTATACAATTTCCAGCGCGATGCCGCCCTTGCCATTATCAATAAATTAGAGAAGTACAACGGTTGTATCTTGGCAGATAGCGTCGGTTTGGGAAAGACATTTACCGCACTTGCTGTTATCAAGTATTACGAAAACCGCAACAAGTCGGTATTGGTGCTTTGCCCCAAAAAGTTGAATGACAACTGGCAGACTTTCCGTGCTAACTACAAGAACAATCCCATCGCTGCCGACCGCTTGCGCTACGATATTCTGTTCCATTCCGACCTGTCACGTGACCGTGGATTGAGCAACGGTCTCGATTTGGAGCATATCAACTGGGGCAATTATGATTTAATCGTCATCGACGAAAGCCACAACTTCCGCAATGGTGGAAATGTGGACGAAGAGGATGAAATCATGGAGAACGATGGCGAAAGAAAGGAAAACCGCTATCAGCGTTTGATGAACTGGGTGATTCGTCAGGGAGTAAAGACAAAGGTCTTAATGCTGAGTGCCACACCGGTAAACAACCGTTTCAACGATTTGAAGAACCAACTTCAACTTGCCTACGAGGGTAAGGCCGACAACATCAATGCCGAACTGGATATTGACCGCAACATTGACGATATATTCCGCAATGCACAGACGGTTTACAACAAATGGGCTAAACTGGAAGTAGAGAAACGTACCACAGAACGATTACTTCAAGACCTTAGTTTTGACTTTTTCCAATTGCTCGATGCCGTGACAATCGCCAGCAGCCGAAGCCATATCGTTAAGTATTACGATACGAAAGATATTGGTGAGTTCCCTGCTCGCCTGGCTCCGTTTTCACGTCGTCCGCAACTGACGGATTTAAGTAATGCCATCAATTTCAAAGATATTGCCGGACAACTCAATGGACTGAACCTCTCTATTTACACGCCCTCACTGTATGTGTTTGATAGTGTGAAAGCCAATTATTCCATCGACTTCGAGGGAGAAGGCCTGAGCATTGACGGACGTGAAAATGGATTGCGCAAGTTGATGGCCACCAACCTGTTGAAACGACTGGAAAGTAGTGTCAACTCTTTCTGCCTTACGCTTACACGCATTCGCGATTATATAAAGGAGACTATATCGGCAATAGACCGCCTCGAAGGGGAAATGTGCGATACGACAATAGACGTTGCTTCGTTTACCCACGATTGGGACGCGGTAGATAGCGAAGCGGATGTGTTTGCCACCCGTAAATCGAAAATCAACCTGCGTGACATGGATTATGTGTCATGGCGTAAAGACTTGAAGTCCGACCTTGAAAAACTGGAACTGCTCCTGCTCTTATTGGAAGACATAACCCCCGAACACGACAGCAAGTTGCAGCGGTTGACAGAGGATTTGAAACAGAAGTTTGCGCATCCGTTCAATGATAATAATAAAAAGGTGATTATCTTTACCGCCTTTGCCGACACAGCCGATTATCTTTATAACGAGCTGGCTCACCGCATCAAAGAGGAATGTGGATTGAATACGGCTCTGATTACCGGAACTACAGACGGACGCTGCACCATTCCTAAGTTCCCGTTGTCGTTCAATAATGTATTGACCTGGTTCTCGCCACGCTCGAAAGATCGCGACAGTCTTTTCCCAAAGGCTACCGAAGAAATTGATGTGCTGATAGCCACCGACTGCATTTCCGAGGGACAGAACTTGCAGGATTGCGACTGCCTGATTAACTACGATATTCATTGGAATCCGGTGCGTATCATACAGCGTTTCGGACGTATAGACCGTATCGGTTCGCGCAACAAGCAGATACAGCTCATCAATTATTGGCCCGATATGGAACTGGACGAGTATATCCAATTGAAAGGACGAGTGGAAAGCCGTATGAAAGCCACCGTGCTCACATCTACGGGCGATGACAACCTGCTTAGTGTGAACGAGAAAGGCGATTTGGAATACCGGCGCAACCAGTTACGCCGTCTGCAAGAGGCTGTGGTAGATATTGAAGAAATGGATACGGGCATCAATATCATGGACTTGGGGCTGAACGAGTTCCGTCTGGATTTGCTTTCCTATCTGAAAGAGCATCCTGACATAGAACATACCCCTATGGGTATGAGTGCCGTGGTGGAAAGTACTTCGCTTGTCAAGCCCGGTGTCATCTTCATCTTGAAAAACCGTAGCAATGCGGTAAACATCGACCGCAAGAACCTGTTGCATCTATTCTATATGGTTTACCTGTCCGACCAAGGCGAAGTGATTTGCAACCATCTGCATCCCAAACAGTTGCTTGATGCCATGCGTCATGCCTGCAAGAACAAGACAGAGCACGACCCTGTGCTATTTGCCGCACTCAACCGGGAGACAGCAGACGGACGCCGGATGGAGCATTACAGCCGCCTGCTCCAGTCTGCCATTGAAAGCATAGTGGCGGTGAAGAGTGAAAGCGATATAGAAAGTCTTTTCTCCTTGGGCGAGACAACCGCACTGCAAGGCGAGATAAAGGGACTGGATGACTTTGAATTAATCACATTCTTAATCATAAAAGAGAAATGAGGATATCAGATATAGAAATAGGTACTATAATCAACTTCTTAAATGAAGATGGTTGGTTTTTAGACTTTAATACTGCAAATTTTGATGCTTTTACTTATGAAAGTATAGGTGTTCCGCTTTGTGGAACATATAAACTTTCAAAGGGCAAATCTTTGATCGCTTATATCAAAGACGCAAAATACGAAGATAAAATAAAGTTACTTAGTGATTTGATCAGACACTACGAACTTTCTTCAATGAAGGAACGTGATGAAGAGAATCGTAAAGACCGTGCGATTGCTTACAAAAAATGCCGTGGCATACTTGATAAGGTTGCTGGTACAATGGTCATGACCACTACAGCTGAAAGTTTGAAAGTTGCTTTTGATAGTGATTATATATCAGCTCAAATAGATTTAATGCTCAATTTGAAGGACGAGAATCCAACAGAAGCAATTGGTAAGGCTAAAGAGCTGATTGAGAGCTGTTGTAAAACAATACTCGAACTTGAAAACTGTACTGTAGATAAAGATTGGGAAGTTCCTCGACTTGTAGATGAAACTTTCAAGCATTTCAATATCATGCCCAAAAACATCCCTGATGATGTTAAAGGAGCCAAGTCTATAAAGGCTATTCTCGGTAATCTTAAAGCTATTGCACAAGGTGTTGCTGAATTGAGAAATCTGTATGGAAGTGGGCATGGTAAGTCCAGCTCATATAAAGGACTCGAGTCTCGTCACGCAAGTTTAGCTATAGGAAGTAGTACTACTCTTGTACGATTCTTATGGGATTCATACGAACGCTGTCATGGGATAAATAATATAGACGCAATTAAAGACTGAGTTGATATGTTTAATCTCCCAGAAACGACATTGGTAAGAAAGCCTGTTCCTAAAACTGCCTTCTATCGTCATTTGGATGTCAACGCCAAAATGACAGCTCGGGTTGTAGATGACATTGAAAGGATTGTCTGGTTTGCAAAACTGGCTCCATCTACACTGAATATCGAAGATGGTAAAACGGTACATGAGATTGCGGTCTTTCACGTCACATTGAAACAGGAGGATGTGCCTGACGATGTATTCTGGCTTATCGACCGACAGATGCCACGCCACGTACTTTTTGTGTTGCAGTTCGAGGGACAATACCGCTTGTTGCTGAACTATAAGGAGTGGATAGACGAAACTAAAGGCACGTTCCGCATCATTCGGTCGTTCCGCACGGAGTGGATGAACGATGAATCGCTGGCACTAAGGATTGAAGGCACGTCGCTCGACAAAGTGTATGAGTCGTTTGCCGGACAGATTTCGGGATTTGGCACTCACTCAGCGGATGATACAAAGCGTATCATTGAGTTGCAAGAATCATTGAAACAAAAGCAACGCACCATTGAAGCGTTGCAGAAGAAAGTACGGGTGGAAAAGTAATTCAACCGACAAATGCAGCTCAATGCAGAGGCAAGAACATTGAAAGAAGAAGTTGCCTATTTGCAAGAAAAAACCAACAAATTTAAAATTGATAATTATGATATATAAAAATAGCTACTTGGATTGTTATTTACAGCAACGCATAAGCAATAATGCAAAAGAACTAAAAAATGCAATCAATGAGACATTGCAAAATGAACAAGATTGTATAGAACAAATACGATTTAGCATAAATCATTGTAAGAAGAATATAACAGCTTGTGAAAATCAAATGAAAAAATGCAGTTTACATTCTTTATTAGTTTACGAATCTCGCAAATCTGCATTTAAAGATAATTTGAGTATATGGAATACACTTGGTCATATTCAAATGGCAAGCATTGAGATGAAGGAATATATCAAACGTTTGTCTGTTAATGATATTGACGAATGGGAACAAAGATCTGTAATAAAATCAGCGTACACTACAATATATGAAACATCCAAAAGGTTGGTTGATAGTACTGCTGAAATTATTAAATTCCTAAAAGCTAATTTCGCAAGTTATGATGATGGGGAATTTACGGCAATACGAAAGGAACTCACCAAATTTAGAGAGAACAATACATCTAATTAGAAATGGAATAGATGCACATCGGGATAAAGATATAAATACACAGATCGAGATGATAGAAGGATTGCATTTGTCAGATGCAATAAAATTAATTATTGACTATGGGAATATAGTCAACAAACTTGGTAATACAACGAAACCGATTATAGAATTGGGAATAAAAAGATTACAAATAAGCTTTGAATAAAAAATAGACTAATATATGGATAAAGTTATATTAAACCGTTTGAACCTCAATTCGGTGGATGGTGCACAGCTCAATATAGATGCGCTCTACCGCATAGCCCCTTCGGTATTTACCGAGGCACTCGACCCCAAGACCGGCAAGGTAGTTCGCAAGGTGGACTTCGAGGCGTTGCGTGCGCTGCTTGGCGATAATGCAGTGGATGGCGATTGCGAAAGCTATCAGTTTACGTGGGTTGGCAAGAATGCCGCCAAAACGGAAGCGGCACGCTCCATCAACAAGACGCTGCGCCTCGTGCCCGAAGACAGCGTGGACTGGGACAACACGAAGAACCTCTATATCGAAGGGGATAACCTGGAGGTGCTGAAACTTCTCCAACGTTCTTACTTGGGCAAGGTAAAGATGATCTATATCGACCCGCCCTACAACACAGGCAATGACTTTGTGTATGACGATGACTTCGCCCGCACCGCCGCCGAAGAGGATTTGGAAGCAGGCAACATCGACGAACTGGGCAACCGCTATCGCAAGAATACCGATAGCAACGGTAAGTTTCATTCGGATTGGTGTTCGATGATTTACCCTCGTTTGATGGTTGCTCGTTCTTTGCTAATGGAAGATGGAGTTATCTTTATTTCAATTGATGATAACGAGGTAAGAAATCTTAGAAATATTTGTGATGAGCTGTTTGGGGAAGGGAATTTTGTAGCACAAATACCATGGAGGAAAAGAACTGCAAAATCAGATGTTCCATTTGGGGTTTCTCAGGACTACGAATGGACAATAGTCTATGCTAAATCAAACCTCTTTATTGCAAGTATTGAAGGAAAGGAAAGAAAGTATTATGAAACTCCAGACTTCCCTAATCGTCCTTGGAGGGTTCATGATATGTCTACCCAAAGAACTGCCTTAGAAAGGCCCAATAGTGATTTTACTATGATAAATCCTAAAAATGGCAAGGAATATCCAGTAAACCCACAAGCAGTTTGGAGGGTAACAAAAGAAGGTTTTCCACAATATATAGCAGAAAACCGTATTGTATTCCCTGGTGATTATGATTTTCTCAATATATCAAAACCTGTATTACGTTATTGGAAAGAAGATGATATAAAAAAGGCAGGAGACACTTTTGGAAGAATTGCGGTCTCAACAAAATTGGATGATAATATCGGTATGTCGCAAGATGGTACAAAAGAGATTACTTCTTTATTTGAGGGTAAGGTATTCTCTTATCCTAAACCATCTTCTTTGATAAAGTTTTATCTGAGAATAATCAATGATAATAGTGCAATTGTTCTTGACTTCTTCTCCGGATCTGCCACTACTGCCCACGCTGTTATGCAACTTAATGCTGAAGACGGAGGGAATCGTAAGTATATCATGGTGCAGCTCCCCGAAGAGACAAACGAAGACAGCGAAGCCTTCAATGCCGGTTACAAAACTATCCCCGAAATCGGCAAAGAGCGCATCCGCCGTGCCGGAAAGAAAATCAAGGAAGAATCCCCTTTGACCACGCAAGACCTTGATGTCGGTTTCCGTGTGTTCCGTTTGGATAGCAGCAATTACGAAGAGGTATCCATCTCCCCCAAGGATTACAAGCAAGACCAGCTCCAGCTATTTGCCGACAACATCAAACAAGACCGCACCGACCTCGACCTGCTCTTTGGTGCCATGCTTGCCTGGGAAGTAACGCTCGACCTGCCCATGACCAGTGAGACGGTGGACGGATGTACCATTTACACTATAAACAACGGCGACCTTGTGGCTTGCTTCTCCGAAGGCATTACCGACAAGGTTGTAACAGCTATGGCAGACAAAACACCGCTGCGTGTACTCTTCCGCGACTCTTGCTTTACGCAAGATGCCCAAAAGATTAACATCTACGAACAGTTCAAGCAACTGATGGACTGGACAGACGACGAAGCATTCAAGAGTATCAAGGTCATTTAAATTCGCTGTTATGGAAGAGAACAACAAAATACTCATCTATACGGATAGCGAAGGCTTGACCAAGATAGATGTAAAATTAGAAGACGAGACTTTATGGCTTACGCAAGCGCAAATGTGCGAGCTGTATCAAACTAGTAAATCGAACGTAAGCGAGCATATTAAGCACATATTTGAAGAGGGTGAATTACAAGAAGATTCAGTTGTTCGGAAATTCCGAACAACTGCCTCCGACGGTAAATCATATATGACAGCATACTACAATCTGGATATGATTATCGCCCTTGGTTATCGCATACGCTCTATCATAGCAACCCGTTTTCGTCAATGGGCTACGCAGCGGTTAAAAGAGTATATGATTAAAGGTTTCGCTCTTGACGATGAACGACTGAAACAACTTGGAGGCGGTGGCTATTGGAAAGAGCTGTTGGAACGCATCCGGGACATCCGTGCTACAGAAAAGGTGCTATACCGCCAAGTATTGGAAATTTATGCCACCAGTATCGACTATGACCCAAGAGCCTCCGTTTCGCAAGAGTTTTTCAAGAAAGTGCAGAACAAGATACACTATGCCATACACGGCCATACGGCAGCCGAACTGATTGTAGAACGTGCCGATGCCGAAAAGGATTTTATGGGATTGCTTACATTCAAAGGGAATCAGCCTACTCTGTCAGAAGCTCGCACAGCCAAGAATTATATGGATGAGAAGGAACTTCGTGCCATGGGGCAGTTGGTGTCCGGATATTTAGACTTTGCAGAGCGTCAGGCAGAACGGGAGCAACCAATGACGATGAACGATTGGGCAAACTATCTGGACAGGATTCTTACCATGTCGGGAGAACAACTGTTATTGGATTCAGGCAAGGTATCACACACAGAGGCTATGGAACATGCTACCAATGAATACCGCAAATACAAACAGCGCACCATCAGTGATGTGGAACAGGATTATCTGGACTCCATCAAACGAATTGGTAATATAGGAAAGAAAGGAGAGCGTAATGAAAATTAAATACAAACACCAACGATTCCAGGCAGAAGCCGCCCGTTGCGTGACGGATGTGTTCCAAGGTCAGCCCAAGAGCGACGGACTGAGCAACTTCCTTGTGAACCAAGGTACCAAAAGCGATTTCTTCAATGTGGAGGGTTTCGGCAACGCCCCCATTGTGCTCGACCGTGAAAGCCAGTGCGAGAATATCCGCACCATACAGATGGCGCAAGGCTTGAAGCCTATTGAACATATCCAAGGCGAGGGATTGACCCTTACCGTGGAAATGGAGACGGGTACAGGTAAGACCTATACCTACATCAAAACCATGTATGAGCTGAACCAACGCTACGGCTGGAGCAAGTTCATCATTGTGGTACCCAGCATTGCCATCCGCGAGGGTGTGTTCAAGAGCTTTGAAAGCATGGCAGAACATTTTGCCGGAGAGTATGGCAAACGGATGCAATACTTCATCTATAACTCCAAGCAGCTCTCCAAGATTGACGGCTTTGCCCAGGATAACGGCATCCACGTGATGGTTATCAACACGCAAGCCTTCAATGCCTCGATGAACGAAGAGAAGAACAAGGAAGGACGCAGTGGAGATGCTGCCGCACGTATAATCTTCTCGCGCCGTGACGAGTTCGGGTCGCGTCGTCCCATCGACATCCTTGCCAAAACCAATCCCATCATGATAATTGATGAGCCGCAGAGTGTTTTGGGTACAGACAAGGGCAATGCCACCCGAAAGGGCATCCAGCTGTTCAATCCGTTGTTCAAGGTTCTGTATAGTGCCACCAACCGCAAGGACGACATGTATAATATGGTGTTCCGTTTGGATGCCATTGATGCCTACAACAAGAAACTTGTAAAGAAAGTGGAAGTGCGTGGTGTGCATCAGTTGGGCTCCACCGCTACCAACGGCTATGTCTATCTGGATGAAATCATTATTAGCAAAGGCAATCCGCAGGCACGCATCGGTTTCGACATGAAAACAAACAGCGGCACCCGTCAGGTGATTCGTTTAGTAAACGAAGGCTTCAACCTGAAAGAACAAAGTGGCGGACTGCACGAATACGAGGACAACTACATTGTGGAGCGCATTGACGGACTGACCGGCACAATTCATTTCCTGAACGGACTGACGCTTCATGAAGGGGACATCGTAGGTGCGGCCAACGAAGAGTTGGTACGCCGTATGCAGATACGTGAGACCATCAAAACACATTTGGAACGTGAACGTCAGTTGTTCCCCAAACATATCAAGGTGCTCTCGCTGTTCTTCATCGACCATGTGGATAACTACCGCATCTACAGCAAAGAAGGTGTGGAGAAAGGAAAGTTTGCCGAGATGTTTGAGGAGGAATACCAAAGAGCCTTACAAGAAATGATGCCTACATTTACGGATGGAGCTTATATGCGTTTTCTGTCCGACCCTAAGAATGCGTGCGACAACATTCACGACGGCTACTTCTCCGTGGACAAAAAAGGAGTTAGCGTAGAATCTAAGAACAAGGAAGGTGAAAACGAGGAGCGTGGTTTCAACCTGATTATGAAAGATAAGGAGCGTTTGCTTAGCCAAGAGTGCCCAGTGCGTTTCATTTTCTCTCACTCTGCATTGAAAGAGGGTTGGGATAACCCTAACGTGTTCCAAATTTGTACGCTGAAAGACACTGTCAACGAGATAAAGAAGCGTCAGGAAGTGGGACGCGGTATGCGTCTTTGTGTCAATGCCAACGGAGAAAGACAAGATGCCGATGTATTGGGTGATGCCGTATTCAATACCAACATTCTGACAGTTATTGCCAGCGAAAGCTATGATAACTTTGCCAAGCAGTTGCAGACCGAAATAGCCGAGGCTTGCGATACTCGTCCCGTGATAGTTACAGCCAATCTGTTTACCGATGCAATGTCGCAAACAGAAAACGGAACAACAATAAAAATCTCCACACAACAGGCAGTAGATATTCACGAAGAGTTGATAGCCCAAGGGTATATCAAGAAAGGCAAACTTATCCAGAAGTATTTTGATGAGAAAAAAGCCAGACAGCTTGATTTTGGCGAGGCAAACGAACTAAAATCATTTATCATCAAACAGCTGGATAAGGTATTCGACCCCGACAGTGTGAAGCCTACCAACGGAAGGGAAAAGAAAGAGGCGAAATTCAATGCCGACAACTTCCACAAGAAGGAGTGGCAGGAGCTTTGGAAACGCATCAATACGCGTACTTATTATAATGTGAACTTCGAGACCTCTAAACTGATAAAGAACGCCATCGATGAACTGGACAAACATCTGAACGTAACAGAAATCCGCATCGTGGTGGAAAGCGGAGGAATGGAAGGCATCCGTGACCGTGAGGAATTGGAAGCCGGCACCGCTATGTCAGCAGCCAAAGTAAGAACCATCCATGTGACTGAGGCTGTGGGAAGTGGCGTTACATACGACCTCGTTGGCGAATTGGTGCAAGCTACCGGTTTGACACGAAGAACCATTGTAGCCATCTTGCAAGGCATCAAACCTACCACCTTCCATCAGTTCAAGCTCAACCCTGAAGAGTTTATCATTAAGTCCGGGCGTATCATCAACGATTGCAAAGCAATCTCCCTAATACAGCACATCCGCTATGAGAAGCGAAACAATACATTTGATAGCGACATTTTCGAGGAAGCAACTCTGCGTGGTACATTAGGTAAGGATGCTATTGAGAGTGAAAAATCGTTGTACGATTTAGTGTTTTTAGACAGCCAAGGTATTGAGCGTTCCTTTGCCGAATCATTGGAAAAGGAATACGATGTGGTGGTTTACACCAAACTGCCAGGAGGATTCTATATCAATACCCCTATGGGTAAATACAATCCAGACTGGGCAGTTGCATTCCGTGAAGGTAGCGTGAAACACGTTTACTTTGTGGCAGAAACCAAAGGCAACGACATAGAAGTATCTCAACTACGCAAGGCGGAAGAGGCTAAGATAGAATGTGCCCGTCGCCACTTTGCTGCCATCAGCACAGGCGAGGTGGTATATAGCGTGGTAAAGACATATCAGGATTTGTATAATGCGGTAACGAAGTAATATAATCTTCCATGTAGAGGAACCACCCTCTACATGGTATTTAATTCTTTGAATAGGAACATGATTACAGAGCATCCTTCGTATTTAAGAACGACACCTGCCGGTGAAGACCTATTTATAGGTAAATCTCATGAAGCAATATCTAAAAGAATTGCTCAACAGATTAAAAATGGTAACCATTGCCAAATGATTGGAATTGATGGTGGATGGGGATCAGGTAAATCAAATTTAGTAAAGCTCATTTCTAATGAACTCAATGCAGGGATAAGTGATAAAAAGAAACAAATGTTTCCATTTATCACCTATGATGCTTGGGGGCACAGTTCCGATTTACAACGCCGTACCATATTAGAGGAAATAACAAAATCTCTGATTAATGACTATGAATGTCTTGACAACTCTTGGCAACTAAAACTTAACGAACTTCTTTCCAAAAAGAAAAGCACTCATAACAAAAAGGTTCCAAGACTTAGCACAACTATTAAAGTCGGTATGTTATTAGTGGCATTAACCCCATTAATAAATTGGCTTGTTTCTTTAGTCCCAGACAATTGTATTTTGGGAAAAATTCTTACGTCTATGATACCTTACATTGTTGGTATCGTTTATGTTGTTTATAAAAAGCATTGCGATGATAAAAAATATGGAATAACAGGAACCACATCATTCTCGTCTTACTTTGAGGAATTATTTCTTGTGTACAAGGGTAAAATTTCTGAAGAATCAACTTATGAAGTGATTTCTGAAAAAGAACCTTCATCTTCACAATTTAAGGAATGGATGCATCAGTTAGATGGGAGTATCAGGGATAGTAAAAAAGTAATTCTTGTTTTTGACAACATGGATAGGCTTCCTATTGCTAAAGTACAAGAGTTTTGGGCTGCTATACACTCTTTTTTTGCAGAAGAGTCTTTTGATAATCTTGTTATAATTGTACCATTTGACCGTTCACATATCATAAATGCCTTCAAATCGGAAGATAATACCGATAATAGCTATTGTTACGGCAATGACTTTATTAACAAGACATTTAGTGTGGTACATCGTGTAGCTCCTCCTATCATGTCTGATTGGAAAGCATTTTTCTATCAAAAATGGAAAGAAGCCTTTGGCAAAGGAGCATCTCCAGATAAGGAGGTTACGCAAATATATGACGCTATGACCCCAGAAATTACACCTCGCAACATCATTGCTTTTATAAACGAACTAATTACATTGAAGTTTAACTCTGATTTATCTATTCCTGATAGATACTTAGCATTATACATTTTTGGCAAGGATGAAATTTCAGCTAAACCGTCAATAGAACTTTTGTCTCCTTCATTTTTAGGGAATTTGTCTTGCCTTTATAGTAATGATACCGATATGCCTAAATTTATGTCGGCTATACATTATCAGCTACCTGTAGAGAAATCAATGGATATTGTTTTTACTCGGCAGATGAAAACAGCTCTCGATAATAATGAAGTGGAAATAATTAACCAATTAGCCAAAGATAACTCTACCTTTAAAAGTATTGCAGAAATGACTATTCTAGATGTCACAAACATTGAGAATGCGACAATAGCACTCGAAAAGGCTGATTTATCTAATATTGAGAAAGGCGTTCTCGATTATATTTGGCAATGTCTGTACCATCGTATTCACTCATTAAAAGCAGACTTCACACGTTACAAACCTTTCCACACAATCTTACTTTCTCATATATCACAAACAGGTAGGAAAAACTATATCTCTATGCTGATTAAACAATACCAAAGCATAAAGGAAGATAGTTTTGATTGCCAGACTTATATACAAGGCATTGATGCCTTGCGGAAAGTAGACTCATTTCATTTAGATTGTGTCCTTGAATGTTTATGGCAAATATCACCTGCATTGTTCGTGAAACTTACTCAAATCACGAAAGATTCATACAATGACTATGGATATTATTGTCCTGAAGAAGATTTAGACGAATACCTTTCTGATTTAAGTATTTCGGATTGGAAATCCATATTTATCAATAAGACATTAGCTCATGAATATAAATTGAATCGCTTTGAGAAAAAACTGCTCGAAAATCTAAAATCCTCTGGTAACAACGTAGATGATGTTAGAGTATGTATTGAGCGACTGAAAGAGATTCGAACCTATATAGAAAATGCAGATTCTATAATGGCCGACTCGGCTATCTATAATATATTGAATAGCATCGATAGTAAGAATCCAATATTCTATGATTTAATATGCATTGGTATGTCCAAATGCGGCTCGTACCAGTATAAAGGATACAGTCCATATTCTACAATGCTATCTTCACCCTCTGACCAAGATATTATTTCTATCTCAAATACCATTAAATGGTATATCAATTATGGTGATCTATTAGTAAGTTATAGTTCATACGATAGTAAACTAACAAATAGTGTTGTAAGACATTTGACCAATAGCTATAATGCTCATAGTAGAGCATCAATCACAAATTGCTTGGAAAATTATACATCTATAAAAGTTCATTATTCACTTGAAGCCAAGGCTTTGTTGACTAAACTTGATGGATGGTCTGTTCACTATAAAGGTGAAGATGTTTTCTCTCCGGAACTAATAAAAGACTGCCTTAATGTAAAAAATGATTTATCAGTTGCAATATTAAATGCTCTAAATTCAACTTTGCAAAGCAAATCTCAAGAGGTTTGGTGTGATGACTTGAAAAACACGCACACTTTAGCTGATTATTATGTCATGTACCACCCAGAAATTAATCAAAACTTGTTTGATGCGATAAAAGAGCAGATAAATAGTTGTGTAACTAATAATACTGCCATTGCTAATCAAGGTATTATTGATAAGTTATTGTCTATATGTAATATCCTAGGTTGTGACGTGAAAAATTTCTTTATAGACACCCTAAATAAATTCAATACAAATCAGTCAACCAAAGGAAAGGTAATTGCATTAGCTCCTTGGATTTTCCAATATGTAGGGAACGACTTGGAGACTTATCAAGATTACTTGTTTAAGTTTTTAGTTACAGAGGTATTAGAAGATGATGCAATAATTAGTATCCTTAATAAAAACAGACAGATGCTTTCATTCAAAAAACCTGATGATTTTAAGAGGAAAATCAAGCAGTTAGCTGAAGCTAATGGCAACGAATCTTCAGAAATTTGGATGCTTGCAAAATATTGGAAACTTATAAAAGATAAGAAATAAAAAAATGCATTTCTGCTATGGATTCGCAATTATACATGATAGTAGACTTAGAGAGACGTGGCGATAAACGGATGTTTATCACAGAACAAGTCTCATCTATAAGCGATAACAAGAACGGCCTTTGGACTGTTCGGTTCTCGTATTCACCACAAATGTTTAATTATAACCATTCAAGGCTACTATTCCTGACAAATCCAGAGTCTATCGACTTAAATGAGAAAGGTTTATACATCCATAATAAGCACATCTCCAATGTTGCAAAGTTGCTTTGTTTTTCAGATGAACGACATACATTCTTTCATGTAACCTACACCAATGGGTACTATGAAAATTTAGATGGGAAGGATGTGTACGTCACCCGCACCCACATTGATAAGAATGGAGGTTCTAAGTGGGACTACTTGCGTAAACTGGCTGCAGAGACGGGATTGCTTACTGATAATAAAGAAAACATTTTATCTGCGCAATATGACTTGATTGATGTAAAGCGTGACAATGTTCCGTTGGCTCACTATTTGGGTGATAAAACTAAGTTGGCTTCATACCGAGAGCCTAAACAGATATACTATCCTTTTGGTTGTAACGCAAGTCAGAAGGCAGCAGTAGAAGCAGCCTTGTCACATCAAGTTAGTATCATCCAAGGTCCTCCTGGAACGGGTAAAACGCAAACAATCTTGAACATCATCAGTAACTTATTGATGAGCGACAAGAGTGTGCTCGTTGTTTCAAACAATAATTCTGCTGTTGAAAATGTAACAGAAAAACTCAATAAAGAGAATCTTGGATTTATTGTTGCCAAGTTAGGTAGCGTAGAGAACAAAGAGGCATTTATAGCCAACCAACCAAAATATCCGAATATGAATGGTTGGGCGATAGATGAGAAGTTGGTGAAACAACAATCACAACATGCACTAGAAACGGTCTCACGGGGTTTTGAAGCCCAAATGCGTCAAGCCAAATTGAGATCGGAGCTTGATGCATTACAGAAAGAAGAAAGATACAATAGTGACATCCAACAGGTAACAGTTGATTACCAATGGTTAAAGGGTAAGACATCCTCCAAACTAATGGAGTTGCTCAACCTTTACAATAGGATGATTGAGTGTGACCAAAAGCCTGGCTTTTGGTTCCGCCTAAAATGGTCTATATCCATGGGAACGAAAATGTATTCGTTCTTAGGGCGTAATCCGAAGCAAGTGATTCTGTGCTTGGAATCAGCTTACTACCATTCACGTAGAGCTGAGATAGAATCTGAATTAGGCACCATTACACCCCCATTACAATCCATTGACATAAAGAAAAGCGTTAATGAATTACGTTCTTCATCACTTGAATTGCTTAAAAACAAGATTGCCAAACGCTATAAGAACGGAAGTAGGCAACAATTTACGATTAAGGACATAAAGCCTAAAACGGAAGTCTTTTTGAAAGAGTATCCGGTGGTTCTAAGCACAACCTATTCTGCCAAAAGCTGTATCAGTAAAGATATGGTTTTCGACTATGTTATCTTGGATGAAGCCTCACAAGTAGATATTAAGACCGGACATTGGCTCTTTCTTGCGCAATGAACGCAGTGATTGTGGGTGATGACAAACAGCTTCCCAATGTAGTGAGTCAGGAAGAGGAAAAAGCTTTTCGTGCCATTCAAGACTTTTACCATATAGAAGACGCATACAATACCGCCACACATAGCTTCTTGCAGTCATGCGTAGAGGTGTTCAAGGATGCTCCTGTAACATTATTACGTGAGCATTATCGTTGTCATCCTCAAATCATAGAATTTTGTAACCAGCGATTCTACAATGGGGAGCTTGTTGCAATGACAAAGAATAATGCTGAAAAGAATGTGCTAAAGGTGGTGCGTACTCCTAAAGGTAATCATGCACGTGGTCATTTCAATCAGCGAGAGATAGATGTCATCACGAATGAAGTGTTGCCCGAATATATCAATCAAGGCAGTATAGGTATTATCACTCCTTATAGATTGCAGGCAGAGGAGATTAACAAAACCATAGGGAAAGACATTGCCAGTACCGTACACAAATATCAAGGGCGAGAATGTGACACCATTATAATGAGTATGGTGGATAATAGTCCTACAGAGTTTTCTGATGATGCTAATTTACTCAATGTAGCAATATCTCGTGCCAAAACTCATTTATGTATTGTTACAAACGGAAATGAAATGCCTCAAGATTCGATTTTAGGGCAATTGATTGGCTATGTGCAATACAACAATTTTGAAGTAACAGAGAGTGCGTTACATTCTGTTTTTGATTTGCTATACAAGCAATATACAGCAGAGCGATTGGCATACGAATCATCACATCCTGCGGTATCAGAAAATCTGTCTGAAAATCTGCTTTACGACACTTTGAATAATGCTATTACAGAACTGGGGTTAACAAATATAGAAGTATTATGTCATTATCCCTTATCAAGGCTTATAAATGATAACAGCCTGCTAAATGAAGAGGAAAAGGCTTTTGTTGAAAGTCCGTTTTCTCATGTAGATTTTCTTATCTACAACTCTCTTACGAAGCAACCGCTTCAAACTATTGAAGTGGATGGTTGGCACTTTCATAAGGATAATGAAGTACAGCAAAATCGAGATAGAATTAAAAACCAAGCATTGGAAAAATACAATATGCGACCACACCGTATTTTAACAACAGATACGACAAATGTTGAAACAATTAAGCAAATACTTCAAAGATATGAGTATGCAAGATGATAGAATACCAAGAATTATCAACGTAACACGCAAGCCAACAAAATGTCCGGAGTGCGGTTAAAGAGTTGTTGATATAGTGTATGGTACTGGAGATATGACTGAAATTGAGTTTACACTTCAATACAGAAAAGAAGCCATTATGGGTGGAGACAATATACCTCGTCGTCCTCCGATATGGTGTTGTGCGTGCGGCTGTAAGCGGTTTCGGAAAGTAAATCCTGACGGAACGGATGCTACAGTGAAAGTAAAAATGCTGAAAGACATCCGTAAAGCACCTGCATCCGTTATAAATTGGTATTCTGATACAGTTGACAGAGCTTTGGAAAGTAATCAGATTGACTTGATACATAAATACACGTTAGATATAACTACAGAATTTGAGGAAAAAGAAACTTTAGTCGTCACTGCTGTAAGTCAAAGCGATGCTGAACTCCTCGCGAGAGAGTTGGTTTGGAATGGCGCAGTTGGACTTAAAGGTCGTAGGTGTATCAAAATAGAGGTAAATAAGAATAACACTTAAAATGAAAGCATACAGATATATTAACAGAGGAAAATTTGAGTTGCTTGATAAGCTAAAGCCTCATTTGTAAGAACCAACAGATGCCATTGTAAGGGTAACAATGAGTAGTATTTGTTCAAGCGACCTACATATCAAGTATGGTAGTGTGCCTCGTGCGGTCAAGGGCATTACCGTTGGTCATGAGATGGTTGGCGTTGTGGAAGAACTTGGCGATGAAGTCTGCAATGTGAAGGTGGGAGACAGGGTAACAGTAAATGTGGAAACATTTTGTGGAGAGTGCTTCTTCTGCAAAAACGGATACGTAAACAACTGCACTTCACCTCACGGCGATTGGGCGTTGGGATGCAGAATAGACGGCGGACAGACGGAATATGTGCGTGTCCCCTTGGCTAATCAGGGGCTTAACCGCATACCCGATGGTGTAACAGACGAACAGGCTCTGTTTGTAGGCGATATATTGGCAACCGGATTCTGGGCTGCACGTATCAGTGAAATATCGGCAGATGACACTGTTTTGATTATCGGTGTCGGACCGACAGGCATATGTACATTATTGTGTGCAATGCTGAAACAGCCTAAACGCATCATTGTGTGTGAGCAATCAGAGGTGAGACGTGACTTTATCAAACAGCACTATCCCGATGTGCTTATTACCTCGCCCGACGAATGTCTGCAATTTGTAACCCAAAACAGCGACCACGGCGGAGCAGACCGGGTGATAGAAGTGGCTGGAGGCAAAGATACATTCCGATTGGCATGGCAGTGTGCGCGACCAAATGCCATCATTACCATTGTGGCTCTTTATGATAAAGCACAAACGCTACCGCTTCCACAAATGTATGGCAAGAATCTGACATTCAAAACTGGTGGTGTGGACGGCTGTGACTGCGAAGAAGTGTTACAACTTATAAGAGAGGTAAAAATTGACACCACCCCACTCATTACCCACCGCTTCCCCCTTTCGCAAATCGAAGAGGCATACCGCATTTTTGAGCAACGCCTTGATGGACTGATAAAAATAGCTATTACACAATAGACATCATTTATGAAAAGCAACACCAACAAAGCACCCATTTTTGCCATCAGCAGGCTTCGTATGGGAACAGACGGACTTTGGTTACGTTCATGGGTTGTCCGCTCAAATGTATATATTGCCTAAACGAGAAGTGCCATAAGCCAATATACGAGGATGATGGTAAAACTCTGCGAGAAGGCATTATGATGCTTACTCCTCTGGAACTATATGATTTGGTAAAGATAGACAACATCTATTTTCAATCAACGGACGGAGGCATATGCTTTGGAGGTGGAGAACCGACATTATATCCTGAATTTATCGAAGAGTTCAACGAACTTTGTAACGACCTATGGAAGATTACCATAGAAACCTCTTTGCATTGTTCTATTGAAAACATCAGGAGATTAAGCAAAGTGGTAGATTACTGGATTGTGGATGTCAAATCATTAGATCCGGAAACTTATTATTCATACACTTGTGTATCACCAGTGATTGAGCAACATTTGGCAATTCTCAAACGATGTGTCACGAATGACCAAGTAATGATTAAAGTGCCAATCATTCCAGAGTTTAATAATGAAAGTGACGTTGATAGAACTATTGAAGACATTAAGAAACGATTTGGATTTACCAATGTAGTTAAGACGATATATTACAAAACATCCCCAAAAGTAATAATGCTATGAGCACAGGAAAAGAAAAATGCGAATTACTAAAAGCAATCAGGAAACAGATTGCAGAACGATATAACTTGGAGTACACACCATCTGAATGTACACATCAAGGAGATTGTCTTGGCACCTGCCCTAAATGCGATGCTGAGCTTCGTGACCTTCAAAAACAATTGGAAGAAAAGGAATTTCGGATATTGATTTGAATATTGAAATGCTGGATGTGGAGAACAATAGCGAATTGGATGATGTTGATAGATTTGTTTTACAAGGTGATGTCATGCCTCCCCAAGAATCAGAATTGATAAAAGTAACTATGGGTATGCCTGGTCCTCCACACATCTATAGACGTAAAAATCGTATTCTCTACAAGGAGTGTCAGATCGCGGGAATTACATTCCATGACCTTGAAGAGGTTTGGAATGAACTATATGAGGGTGCAGAACTTGCATTGATACGAGAGAAAGATAACAAGCACGACAAAAATGCCATTGCTGTAGCCCTGGCAGATGATTATGACGGAGACCCTGATGACTTTGATTTTGACTACATTTTGGGATATGTACCTCGATCGGATAATAAGCATTTGGCTAACATGATGGATATGGGTTGGGCAGAAGTTTTTGAATGTGAACTTAGTCAAGTCAATGGCTCCAACCCCTATAAAGGCAGTCTGTGGATGAAGATATATATCATCAGCAAAGACGAGGAAGAATATGAGAATACAGACCATCTATTGCGTGCCTTGGAACTGGATGATGAAGCATACGAAGAGTTTACCACTTGCATAGAAAATCATGGCTGTGCTTATTTTAGGTGGGGAGGTTTCCAACCGTGTGAATACCACAATTTTCCAGAAAAAGGAGATAAAGTAATGTTCATACGCAAAGGCGAAAATGAAACAGAGCTGTATCTGATGTATTGCATAGCCGTAGGCGATGACGATGCAGCATATTTCGTGGAAGATAAAGATTCTCTATATGCCGTTGATGATAGTTGCTACTATGTGTTTACATTGATTCAAGGCCCACTAAAAGTAAAAAATGAGTGTATGCCATTTCTTGAAGATGAGGATATTAGTACAATTCAAGCCGATGAATTTCTGTCGAAAGATGCTTCCGTAAAACTACAACAATTATTCTATAACCGATAAATATTTACATCAATGTATAACAGGCAAATCTACGAGCAAAAACAAAAGCGACCAAAGCCGCTTTGTTTTTTAAGGCGAGGCAGGAATTACTTCTTGCCTTTTTTCGTTTTCTTCTCTGGCTCTGCCGGAGCTTCCTCCTTGTCAGGCGTTGGATAGAACTTGTTGGCGACCATGACGATGCGATTATGTTTTACGCCGTCTTTGTCGGTTCACTCTTCGGGTTTGAAGTAGCCCTCCACGGTCAGCAGAACGCCCTTGGTTATCTGGGTGAGCGAATCGGTGCTGGTGTTGTTGCGCCAGGCTTCCACGTTGATGAAAGCGGAAACACGCTTTGTTTCCTCTCCATTCTTCTCCTGACGGCTTACCGCCAATGAGAAGCGTGCCACGCTTGCGTTTGCGAACTGACGGATTTCTGCGTCCTTACCTACGAATCCTGATACTGCAAAATTGTTCTCAATCTGTTTCATATTACAATGCTTTAAGTTGTTATTAAAATTATTTTTACGCTGCCAACATAAGTGAGTGCAGTATAGGGTTGCGACAAGGATAGCAATCAAATACGCTTTATTTTTGTTAGCGCAAGCCGTCAAAACCATGGGCTCGATAAAGGAAGATTTGTGAAGCTACGCCATTGACCAAGGCTCTTTAGCCGTGCCCGGCTGCATACTAACTTTGCAACGGAAAAATGTGTGATAACACGACCAAAGGCGGTTGTGAAACGGGTTGATAAAAAAATTAGCAAGGCTTCGTGAGTGGACAGCATCCGTCCGTAAATGTAAGTTTGAATAAACGCTCCGGCTGTAAGTCCAAAAGAAGAAGTATGATTGGAGAGGAACGAGTATTGCCGCCAAAAGTGGATGCCGGACAATGCCTGCATTTATATCGTAATCCGACCAAGAGCATTCTGCCGTGGAGTGTGCCGCTCCGGAAAACAGACCGACTTGACGAACAGTCGAAAACCGCATCAGAATAGTCGCCTTCTACTTCAACGGCCGACAAGACAGGGATGCCCAAGAAGAGAAAGAAAAGCAGAAGTCCCGCTATCGCCAGACAAAGCAGCCTTGGTCGTTATTGGCGAAGTATGAACTATCGAATCTTTAAAAGGTGTATTGCCGGCTTCTCCGGAATAATGCTAATTTACAAAAGGTAGTCAGGCTTGTTTCTACAAGCCCGGATTATAAAAGTCGATTGCTATTTATGGCATATTGGTCAATAACAGAAATGGCAACATAGAGAAACTTTCTCCGTGCTGCCATTCGCCTGAAGCCTGTCATCATTCCATATATGACCAGTCGGCTATCTCCAGTTCCTGTCCACAAGGGAAATCGTCGATGGGGTCGCAAATGAACGTACCACAGAAATTGACCACCACGCAACCATTCTTCAATGAGGCAGGTTCCGTCCAATCATCGTCCGTATGCCGAATGTGATACCATAGTTTCCCTTTGGGTAATGTGTTGGTATCTATCCGTAGGCCTATAAATTCGTCCTCAATGGTATTGCCATTTGCCAAAGTCAGAAGCATTGGCGTTTTGCTTTCTTGTCCATAATCGTACAGCATAATATTTTTATTTTAATCGGTTATTTCAATGATTTCATCAATCCTGCCACAAAGGAATGCCCTCAATGAGGTTTTATCAACGGCATAGTATTCTGCAATATGCCCATATTGCTTGACAAAGAAACGTTTCAGCACATCCGAAAAGTCAAAGCGGTAGCCCATAAGTGGAACTGACCTTTTGAAATAGGTATTGCTGTTCACGCTGTTTGTCAGCCAATTCTTCTGCTGTCGGCACATAGGAACGCCATCATTGAGTTGTTGTCTCAACTGATATACCTTGCTGTCTTGTAGGGTTGAAAGTTCGGGAATATCCCAATCCACAAATCTTGTCGCTATCGGTGTGATCATAAGTCAATCCTCCATTAGTCATAGATTAGTACCTCGTCCCGGTATTCCACTACTTCTTTGCCGTTGTTGAGCCTTACCACTATTTCTGAGCCATAATCGCCAACCACTTCGCCCTCAGTATATCCTTTGTAAGGTGTCAGTAAAGTACAAGAACACCCGATAATGTCTATTGCCTGTTCTTCTTCGTTATACATAGTACGCTTGTGTTTAAGGGTTATCTGTAAGACCATTCTCCGTTTGAGAATACCTGAAAGTTCACATACTCGTTGCACAGCTCGTGTGTCAGCACTCGGATATAAATCTTGTCTTTGCTCTCCAAAAGAGAAATCATTTCGTTTATCTCTTTTTCGGGATAATCCCACTTTGAGAAAAACTCTCCCTCAATACTGTCCTCTGCCCTGTCAAGATAACAGTCGCAAAAAGTTTCATCTAAAAATTTCTCTACCTTATCAAGGTCTTTCTCGTTCTCCGTACTTGCGTAGAAGATGTTTGTCGCATAATTTGCCATAATCGCTTCTGATTTGAATTTTTACTTTTCCCTCTGTTCGCATCAGCTACTTTCGGGTTTGATTAAAATTATGTCGCATTGCAAGGTGTCCCGGCTCTTCTTGCAAGGTTTCATTGGCAAAATACTACCTCAGTTGAAAATCGAGTGTGGAGATTTTGGCAGGAACCGGCAGGCTTGACCTTGCGAAGAAGAAAGACAGGACATATACCTTCGCGACACAATTCTTATTCAACCAGCCCGAAAGTGATGTGGAAGAAGAAAATGGATAGTGGGGGCATAAAATGAACACTATAAACGGTGAACTGCATTTCAAGTAATAGCGAGTTAAAAAGAAGTCTTTGCTGACGAAAAGAAAAAAGACGACCAAAATGTTCAGATTTTGAGATTATCAAGCGGTTTAGTTTAGAACTTGATTAGATATACAAAAACCAAACTAAACTTATTTATGAAGGCTTTTCAGAAATAATACAGAACCCGACCATGAAAAAGAGGGACAGCAAGGGACAAAACGAAAGATGGCGAGGGACAAATTTTGTCCCCCCCCCAGATTTCTGTGTGGTTTTCTGAAATAATTTATTTTTTTTTCTTTTGGTATGCAAGATTTACTCTCTGTCTACTGATTTTAAAATTGCTTATATGATGGTTGTAGTGTTTCGCTGAAACAATACAGAATCTAACCCTGAACCCAAGGGACAATGAGGGACAAACAAAAAAGATAGCGAGGGACAAATTTTGTCCTTGACATTTCAGTGTGGCTTTTCTGAAATGGTTTTATTGTTTTTCTTTCTTTTTTTATGCGATTTTTTGTCCCCCGTTTGTCCCCCGTGAATACATGTCAAAAAATTACATATTGATATACAACAACTTACACAACGAAAACATAGTTTGCGTGGGCAAATAAACATTCTGCATCGGTAAATAGAACCGACAAGTTGTCCAAAGTTCTATGTTTTTAATATTATAAAAGTCCTCGTAGGATATATAACAAATATGGCAGGTAATACTCATATTTAATATTAATAATGCTCAGTTTTATTGGATGGATGTGAATAAAAAATCATATCAATTATAACATTTATGGCAAAAACCATTGCTATTTGCCGAATTTGTTATAATTTCACAGTTAGTTTGAAAATAAGGGTGATAACAACTATTGCAGAAAAACAAAATGGTAGACATTAACAGAATTATATCATCTAAAAGATGAGTATCTTGAAAAGAATGGCTTGGAATATGTGAAACCTAATGAACTTTCCAGAGTTTTAGAAGAACATGGAATTTTGACTTACTCAACAAAGGGTCAGTCTCTACGTAAGCTTTTGCGCGAAGGCCTTATTCCTAATGCCTTAAAAATATCGGGCAGATGGGAAATAAGGCACTCCAATAATAATCGAATAAAAACACTGTCGAATAAAAAAGCAATAATCGAAAAAAATCACTCCACAGTGAACATAGTGAAAGGTTTTGCCCCAATTGCAGATTCAAGCTCTCAGATTCTAATTTTAGGAACCCTACCAGGGAGTATTTCGTTGCAAAAAGGCGAATATTATGCTTCTCCCAACAACCATTTTTGGAAAATCATCGCTGAACTATTCAACGAGACATTACTACTCTCTTACGATGCAAGAGTTACGATGTTAAAGAAACATCATATCGCTCTTTGGGATGTCCTCTGTTCTGCTAATAGAGAAGGAAGTCTTGACGCTGACATCAAGAATCCTGTCGCTAACGACATCGTAGGTTTTATTACAACTCACCCATCGCTACAAAAAATAGTATTCAATGGTAAAGAGGCTGAGAAAAAGTTTAATGATCTTATAGGCGCCAGAGATATTCCCGAACATATTAAATTTATATCTATGCCTAGTACAAGTTATATGAACACCCATTTTTCATTTGAAGAGAAGAAAAGACACTGGTCGTCCATATTAAAATAACGTGAGTTTAACAAATTCACTTATTTTAATAATTAAATTCGTTGAACTCACGTTAAATCAAACAAAAAGGAACGATTGATTATATAATCGTTCCTTTTTGTTTTAAGAATATTATTGATTAGATTTTAGCTAATACCATTTCGGTATATTCTTTTTCTATATCGCAAGCTTCTTTTACCAATTGCTCGCCCTTTGCCAATATGTCATTAACAAAAGCTTTGTCGTCCAAAGATGCACAATTGATTTTCATATTCATAAACGCTCCGACACATGCTGCCTTTGCACATAGAATACCAACGGCTCCGTCTGTGATAGAGTTAGGATTGCCCGTTTCAATCATAAGTTTGCAAATCTCAAACGTCTCACGAGATTTCTGCAATGTGCGATAAGGAACTTCAATAGCATATTTTGTAGCCTCTTGTATTGCAGTTGTTCTTGCAGCCTTGTCCTCTTCGGTTTTCTTTGGCAAACCAAGTGCATTCATAATCTTGTTGAAAGCATTGGTATCTTCATCAACAAGATGAATCAACTCATCTTTCAAAGCCTGACCTTTCTCTGCAGTAACAGAAAACTCTTCCCATCTTGCGTCCCAACCGGCTTTGTGTGAAGAAAGGTTGGCAACCATTGTTCCCAACGAAGCAGCCAAAGCACCGCAATAAGCAGCGATACTACCGCCACCCGGAGCAGCCGATTCGCTTGCTGTCTCGTCGGCAAAGGCTTTACAAGTCATATCCACAAGTTTTTTGGTTGAATGATCTTCAATCAAATATTCAATAACTTTTTCCTGCGGATTAAACGGTTTCAAATCGTCAAGTCCCATTGATTTAACGGCAATCTTGATTAATTCTTCCTCGCTAACACCACGACTTCTTTGTTGTTTTGCCAAATAATATTTACCCGCATCGATAAGTGTTTTCTTAGGTAACAAGCCTACAACTTCAACGCCCGTAACTCTGATACCTCTTTTTGCAGCCTTTTCGCAAACTTCGTCAAAACAAACGTGCAACGGAGTAAGAGTAGCGTTGGTGATATTCATAGAAACTTGTGCAATGCCGTATTCCTCAATATACCAGCCTATGGCTTTTGTGCCTTTCAATGTTCCAGGTATCCAAACTTTGTTACCATTTTCATCTAAAACAGCTTTGCCGTTCTCTTTCTTTTGGCGACCTTTTTCTCTTACGTCAAAAGCAATAGCATTGGCACGACGTGTAGATGTTGTGTTCAAATTGTAATTGACAGCCAAAAGGAAATCTCTTGCACCTACTGCCGTAGCACCTGATTTGGCTACTTTTTCACTCCAAACCTTTGGACCATAATCAGGGCATTGACCTTCAACAGATATTCTGTCTTTCAAAGCCTCATATTCGCCTTGACGACAAACTGCCAAATTCTTTCTTTCAGGAGTATATGCTGCACTCTCGTAACAATAAACAGGAACTTCCAATTCTGCTGCTATTCTTTGTGCCAATTTTCTTGCATATTCCACAACTTCTTCCATTGTTATGTTTGCAACAGGAATCAATGGACAAACATCCGTTGCACCAAAACGCGGGTGGTCGCCGTGGTGGTTACGCATATCTATTAACTCTTGTGCTTTCTTTACAACAAGAAAAGCACTCTCGCACACTTGTTCAGGTTCGCCGACAAAAGTGATTACCGTACGGTTTGTGGTCTTACCCGGGTCAACGTCCAAAAGTTTAACGCCTTCAACTTTCTCTATTTCGCTGACAACTTGATTTATTATCGCTTCGTTGTTACCTTCTGAAATATTAGGTACGCATTCAATAATTTGTTTCATATCTTATATGGTTTAAAAATATTTCTGTATATCAATTAATCTGACTCCGTCCAACCAAACAGCAATAAATCCTATTACTTTTTGATTAGGTTCTTTGACTTTGACAATCTTTAACGTGTCTGCATCTGCCAAAGTGAAGTATTCCAATTCAAATTCTTTTAATTTATCGAACTCAGTCTCAACAAAAGATTTTATTTGGCTTAAAGACAAAAAATCTTTCTGTTGATAGGATTTAGTAAGTATTTCGTGAATTTTAGGTGCTATGGCACGCGATTGTTGAGAAAGTCTTTTGTTTCTTGAAGAGGCTGCAAGACCGTCGCTTTCTCTATAAATAGGACAAGGTATTATCTCAATAGATGAACCCATCTGACGAACCATATCCTTTATAATCAAAACCTGCTGATAATCTTTTTCTCCGAAATAAGCCCTATCTGCCTTAGTCCATGTAAAAAGATGAGAAACAATATTCGCTACTCCCGAAAAATGTCCCGGTCTTTGCTTGCCCTCCATAACCTGCTCCAATTCTCCAAATGCCCAAGTTTCGGGAGTTTCATTCTGATAAACCTCTTCGGGCGTCGGAGTAAAAACCATATCACAACCGCAATTTTCAAGTACCGACAAATCGGCTTGCTCATCACGGGGATATTTCTCGAAATCTTCTTTATTGTTAAATTGTATTGGATTGACAAAGACACTTGCAACGAAGACATCGTTTTCATTTCTTGCACGATTGAATAATGAAATATGACCGTCGTGCAATGCTCCCATGGTAGGCACCAATCCTATACTTTTGCCCGCTGTTTTGAATGCGCTTACCGCACTTTCTAATTCGCTGACTGTTTTACAAATTTTCATAATTTATATATAATAAAAAACGTTCGTTATCCTAATCAACATCTTCATAATCGGTATAATTCTTATCCTTTGGATTATCGTTGAAAGGATCGCTATCAAAACGATTTGAACCTGATTGATTGGATTTATTATAATTGTCGTCTATATTTTTGTTCGTTGTTCGTCTATCGTTATCCCCGTAAATATCGTCTTTAACTTTCTTTAATTTAATCGGAATATTCATCAAAAACGAAAGAACGGTGATTACAATCGAAAACAACAAAGCATTGAAAAAGCCCTCTACCATAAAATTAGGCTTCAACAGTAATGAAGTCAAAAGGACTATGATTGCGTTAATCGCCAATGAGAATAAACCAAAAGTCATTACCATAAGCGGCAAAGAAATCAATGACAATACAGGACGAAGAAAAGCATTCAAAAGACTTATTATAAGAGCCGCCAAAATTGCCCATAAAGGATTTTCAACATGTGCCAAAGATGTTAAAGACACAAGCCAAATGGCAATCGTCATTACAACTATCTTAACCCAAAAGTCTTTACTCATCGGATTAAACTTGGAATCCATTGACATGTTCATAGTGTATCTTTTCATATCCTTATTGTTTTAATGTTTTTTGTCTTAATTTAATCGTTCGATAGTTACGAACAAAAACGCACCTACCTACTTTTCAAAATAATTTGCAAAGATATAGTATTTTTTATAACTAACAAAAAAATTAATTTCTATTTACCCTTTTTGCACATACGAAATCCGAATTTTGTTATTCAAAAAAATGTTTGTAACTTTGCAACCTTTAATTTAGTAGATACAAAAGAAAATTTTACAAAGCGACCGAACAAAATTATTAAGTGATATTGGAAAATTAATGTTTAACACTGATAAAATAATGTTTAACATTGGAAAATTAGTGTTAAACATCAGTAAAGGCTCTGATAACAGGTAACAACACATAGAGGAAAACAATAAAAGGAAAGCATCTTTTCGCTAAAAAATAGGTTAAAAAGAAAGATAGAAGACTACTGTATAAGTAATGTTTGGTGCATTGAAAACAAATAAAGCAAATAAAATAATAACTTAAAATAATAAGACAAACACGATGAAAAAAAGAATTTTTAGTATGGCAGCTTTGGCAATGGCGTCGTTTATGACTTTTGCCAACCCGACACCTAAGCCATTGAATCCACCTGATGAAGGAATGTGGTTACCTATGTTCTTCAAACAGTTGAATTATGCCGATATGCAGAAACTTGGTTTGAAACTTACGGCAGAACAGTTGTATGATATAAATCATTCTTCGCTTAAAGACGCAATTGTTCAAATGGGTAATTTCTGTACAGGCGAGATTGTTTCTCCAAATGGTTTGATGTTTACCAATCATCACTGCGGTTACGATGCAATAGCGTCTTCTTCGACAGTTGAACACGATTATTTGACTAATGGTTTCTGGTCAAACAGTTATGAAGAAGAAATACCTATTCCCGGATTGTATGTTTCTTTCCTTAAAGAAATGAGAGACGTTACCAAAGAAATTTTGGGCGACAATGCAAAGGCTATGAACAAAAGTAGATTTGCACAAGACATTCAAGACAAAATCGATGCGTTGGTTAAAAAGGAAAGTCAAGAAGGTAAATACCGTGTAGAAATCAAAGACTTCTTTGAAGGCAATGAATATTATATGTTCATCTATGAGGTTTATACTGACGTCAGATTGGTAGGTGCTCCACCTTCTTCCATCGGTAAATACGGCGGAGATACCGATAACTGGATGTGGCCAAGACATACGGGCGACTTTTCTATTTTCAGAATTTATGCAAATAAGAATAACGAGCCTGCTGACTACTCAAAAGACAATGTTCCATTGAAACCGAAACATTTTTTGCCTATAAACATTCAGGGTGTTAAGGAAAAGGATTTCGCAATGATATGGGGTTATCCGGGAAGCACTGAAAGATATATGACTTCTTATGAAATAGAAAACACATTGCAATATACAAACCCTGCAATCTATAAAGCAGGCAGTGCTATGCTTCCTGTAATGAAAAAACACATGGATGTCGACAATGCAGTGCGTTTGAAATATGCTTCTGACTATGCTTCCATGATGAATATGTGGAAAAACAAACAGGGCGAAAGCCGTGGCTTGAAACGTTTGCACGTATATGACAAGAAAAAAGACATAGAAGACCGTTTGGAACAGTGGATAGAAAACGGTGGTAGCAAGACAGAACAATATAAAGACGTTATCAAAAATTTAAGAGATGCTTCCCGTACCGTAATGTCGTCAGCACAAAACAAATCAAGTTGGTATCATAATTTAGGACTGTATCTATCTCAACGTGGTATGTTCGCATTCCGCCAAGGTCTAAGTATGGATGTGGCTGAACGCAGTAAAAAATTGACTGAGGACTTTATTGAAAGATTAAAAGACATGGGAAAAGAACATTTCAAGAGTTACGACCAAGCAACTGAGAAAGATTTGTTCCGTGCATTGCTGCAAATGGAAAATGATTTACCTGCCGATTGTCAGATAGCAGCTATCAAAGACGCTATTGCAAAAGCTGGTGGTGTGGATAAACTAACGGATGAAATTTTCAAGAAAAGTATTTTTGCCAACGAAGAAAACTATAATAAGTTTATGAAAAATCCTAAGGTAAAAAAACTAAGAAAAGATCCGATGTATCAAATAACTTTGGCTATGTATGGAGCATTAACAAGCAGTGATGAAAAGACAGAAAAAGCTAATGCAGATTTTGCAGACGCAAGACAAAACTTTGTTATGGCTCTTAGAGATATGGATCCGTCATTGGTTCGCTATCCGGACGCTAACTTTACTCTTCGTATGACCTATGGTTCTGTTTTGGATTACTATCCTGCCGATGCAATTCATTATGATTACACAACGACCTTGGAAGGTGTTATGGAAAAAGAAGACCCGACAAATGATGAGTTCATAGTTCCTGCAAAATTAAAAGAACTTTATGAAAATAAGGATTATGGTCAATATGCTGACAAAGATGGAAAACTTATAGTTAATTTCCTAACCAATAACGATATTACAGGGGGAAATTCAGGTTCTCCTGTAATCAATGCAAACGGTGAATTAATCGGATTGGCATTTGACGGAAACTGGGAAGCAATGAGTGGAGATATAGCATTTGAACCTGAATTGCAAAGAACGATATGTGTAGATGCAAGATACGTGTTATTCATCATTGATAAATTTGCTAATTGTCAAAGATTGATTGATGAATTGAAAATCGTAAAATAATTAACCCTTAAACAAATTACGATAATGCAGTTAAATAACGATAAAGACAAGGTTTCTTTCATTATTGGCGAGGATATGGCTCGTAGTATTATGAACGAGCAAATGGATTTGAATATCGAGGTTATGGTTCAGGCTATGAAAGATACTCTTGAAGGCAAATCCTCCAATCCAATGACTAATGAGGAAAAAGGTAGAGTTATGCAGGCTTTTCAACAAGAGATGCAGAAAAAACAAATGGAAAGAATGCAAAAACAAGCCGCTGAACAAAAACAAAAAGGTAGAGAATTTTTGTCAAACAACCGCAATCAGCCTAATGTTATCGAAACCGCATCGGGTCTTCAATATACCGTTTTAAGTGAAGGCAGTGGTGAAAGCCCTAAGGCTACCGATACGGTTAAGGTTCATTATCACGGAACATTACTTAACGGAACAACCTTTGACTCTTCCATTCAAAGAGGAGAACCTATCAGTTTTCCGTTAAATCAAGTTATCGCAGGTTGGACAGAAGGTTTGCAGACGATGAAAGTCGGTGGCAAAACAAGGTTTTATATCCCGTCTGAGTTGGCTTACGGTGACCAAGCCGTTGGTAATATCCCTGCCGGCAGTACATTGATTTTTGAAGTGGAATTATTAGGTATTGAATAATTCTTTGTAATTGCTTGGGCTGATAAGGACGAAAATTTCCTTGTCAGCCTATTTTTTAATTTGTTGTTTGCAATGGATTTTCCTTTTATACAAATAGAAAACATCGAAACCCTCAAAAATCTTTTTGGTTGGGACAACGCTTTGACTAATCATCAAAACATTTCTTTACTTGGAGAAAAATTTTTAATCCACACACTTCAAAACAATGGTTTTGCTTTTGATTTCACAATAGCAAAGCAAGACAAAGGAAAGCCTTATTTCAAAAACAATCCTTTTTTACATTTCTCTATTTCCAATACCAAAAATCATATCGCCATAGCTCTTCATTCTTCGCCGATAGGTATTGATATTGAATATTTGAGGCTCGGCAAAAGCGAACTTGCTCAAAAGAAATTTCATTCTTGCGAAGCCACATATTTGAACGCTCTCGAAAATAAAACATTTGAGGAATATATTTCTCAAAATAGCGAAACCAAAAAATCTATTTCTCAAAACATAAAGACTCTGTTTGCAAAGGAGCAAATATTTGATATTGCTTTCACTCAACTTTGGACAATCAAGGAATCTTATGTTAAAATGACGGGAACTGGTATTGCAAACAATTTTTCAACAATAGATTTGACGCCACCAACCTTTGCAATCAATCAAAATTACACCAAAAACAATCACAAAATAATAAGCACTTTTGATGCAAAGTCCAATCTCTTTGTAACAATAACCATAAAGTAATTTTTCATTTCAATTTTCACAATTTTCCGAAGTTTATCCAAAATAATAGTAGGTGTTAAAATTTGCTAAGTGTTTGCAATAATCAAAAAAATCACTGTATAACAAAGGACAAATAGTAATTTTTTGTAATTTTGCACAGCGTTGAGCAATACAAAACAATGAGTTATTGTCTGTATTCTTGACAAAATTTTATTGGTATCGGTAATTGATAAATTAATGTCTCATATAAATTTACTGATGTTTAACACTAATTTATCAGTTAGGGACACTGATTTTTGGATATAAGCAATAAAGAAAACAATTATATAATTAAAAAGAAAAACAAGTATGTTACTTTTACAAGCAATCTCAACGAGCGACCCAAATAGTATTGTCAATTCGATTGTCAATTGGTTTACGCAAAACGGATTAGATGCCGTTAAAAAGATAGTAATAGGTCTGATAATATTATATATCGGGTTCAGATTAATCAAATTTCTCAAAAAGAAATTGGCTCACGCCTTTGAAAGGAAAAATGTTGATGCGACTCTAAGACCGGTTATCACATCGACCGTTTCGATAGCTTTGAAAATTATGCTTGTCATTGCCGTTATCGGATATATAGGCATTCCGATGAGTTCATTCATTGCTTTGTTGGGTGCGGCCGGTTTGGCTGTCGGTATGGCGTTGAGCGGAACGATTCAAAACTTCGCAGGCGGTATAATAATATTGGTTTTTCGCCCATTTAAGTTGGGCGATTACATTGCAACACAAGGAATGGAGGGAACTGTTCAGGGTATTAAGATATTCTCAACGACAATTCTCACTGTTGATAACAAACTCATAACACTTCCTAACGGAACATTGTCAAGTGGCAACGTAACCAACTATTCAACTATGGACAAAAGAAGAGTTGATGTGCGTTTGGAGGTTGCTGCCGACGAAAAAGTAAATATCGAAAAGATTGAGAAAGATTTATTGGAAATTGCGTACAAATCCGAACTTACTCTTAAAACTCCTGCAACTACAATTTGGTTTCGTATAGGTCCGGGAACGGTTGCAATAGATACCAAAGCGTGGTGTGAAAGCAAGGATTATTGGGCATTATATGATTATTTACATCGTGCGATTTACAACTATAATGTTGAGAACAATCTACCATGTCCATACACCGTTATAGGGAAGTACGAAAAATAAAACACTTGAACAATTATGGCAAAGCAGGATTCCAATCCTTTGGGAGTTTTTAGATTTAACAAAATAATAATACCTATTCTCATAGGATTGGGTGTTGGGTTTTATATGATAGCAAGGGAGTACAATAAAAACTCTTCACTATTCTCAGACCTTGCAAGTCTTTTCACATCTTACACTGTATTCTGTCTGCTTTTGGCATTATTGTTTGAGTGTGGCAGGGAACTAACTTATATGATACGAATACGTATGCTTTCGGACAATAGACTGTCTTGGAAGCAGGCGTTTCATATCATTATGCTGTGGGAGTTTTCCTCTACCGTTACGCCTACATCCGTTGGCGGCTCTGCCGTTGCTTTGTTTATTTTGCCTTTATCGGGACTGAGTGCAGGTAGAAGTACGGCAATGGTGTTAATTGCCACTCTTTTGGATGAACTTTTCTATATTATCATAACACCTATAATGGTTTTGGTGTGTGGATTGTCCATGTCCTTTGCAACAAAATTCAAATTTTCTGTATTTGGTATGCGTATTTCCGAGACACATGTTTTTATTATCGGATATACTTTTATGGTTTTATTAACCTTAATAATTCTCACTGCAATATTTTTCTATCCCAAAGGCTTCAAAAACTTTATTTACAACCTTGGCAGCAAAAGGCTTTTCAGACGTTGGCAACATAAATTCAACAAAATGGGCGATGATGTCTTGACAGCGGCTGAGGAATTTAAGCACAAATCATTTTTTTATTGGTTAAAGGTTTATGGTGTTACGGTTGCGTCGTGGTCTTGTCGCTTTTTGGTTTTGAATTGTATATTGGCAGCGTTCAGTCCGCAGATAACAAATCACGCAGTTATATATGTACGTCAATTGGTGATGTGGATAGTTCTTTGTATATCCCCGACACCGGGGTCGAGTGGCGTTGCGGAGTTTGCTTTTCCGCTGTTCTTAAACGGATTTTTGAAAGAAGGTTTTGAGGGAGTGTTGGCATTACTTTGGCGACTATTCACATATTACCCTTACATCATCGTAGGTTTGATTGTTCTGCCGATATTCACTCGCCAAGTCCATTTACGACAAAAACAAAAGAAACAAGAAAAATAATCATTAACACTACGGAAATAATCACACACATTACGAAAATAATATTAAACATTAGAAAATTTATCAATGATACAAATTTATGGGTATCGTTCAGATATGAGCATTGAAAATATTTAATCTTCATCGGCAGCGAATTTGTTTTTTCTGCTGCTAATTTCAAAAAGTCGGCTTGTAATTTCAGAAACATCAATGCGGACTACTCAAAAAGAGTAACTTTTTACCTTAAAAAGTTACTCTTTTTGTATGTTTTGTACCGATGTTTTCAAAATTAGCAGTGAATTTATCCAAATTTCAAAAAGTCTTGGCTTTTTATCATAGAAAGTTTTGGCTTTTCGTTGCCTTTGTTACGATAGAAACAATATAATTTATATGTTCTCAAAAAAACTTGCATCAATGTGCAACGCTCGTTAGACAAGAAACTTGCACTGATTTAATTTTCATCAAACTCTCGTTAAAATAAAATCTTGCATTGACGGATAATTTGTAATTATGCTGCAATGCAAGATTTATAATGTAGTGTAGTAAGACTTACTTTTATTCTTGTACTTTCAAAACTTTGGTGCCTTTGGCGGTGGATAGTCGGACGATTATCATATTTTTTGTAGGTGTTGAAGAGTAATTGAATACTTGTGGAACGTTGTTGCTGACGGTTATGTCTTTCTTAAACAACAATGAACCGTTGGTGGAGTAGATTTCAAGGACAGCACTGCCGCCAAAATTTTTAGGCGTTATCGTTATATTGCCATTGGAACAATACGCACAGAAATCAAAGGCACTGTTTTCGGTTATAGTGTTCAACGCAGAAACGGTGTCGCTTTTAGTAAAGCACCACGAGTCCAATTTGTCAAATGTGGTTTTGCTCGCAATATCTTGCAAGTATTCTGCAATGTTTTGAGGAATAGATGAAGGGTAAGAAGCGTTTGAGATTTTCTCCTTAAAGATTATCTCATAAAAACAGCAGGCTGCCAAATACGTTCCGTTGATATTCGGGTGTGAATTGTCGGAAGAGTGTAACACGATGTTTGAATCCGCCTGCCAAGAGTTTAACCAAGCTGCTCCAACGGGGGATACATCGGATTTGAAATTCTTTGCCATAAGTTTGTAGTTGTCAAGAAGCCTTTTGGACATGGATTCAAAGGTGCAAAAAGCGTCATAATATTGGCAGTTTATCTCATCGCCATAACGATATCCCCAAGTGTCAAAGAAAATTACCCTTGCTTTTGGATTATATTTCTTTGCGATAGAATCCAATTGCCTTGCGTAAGGATAGACCTGCGACATAAACTGACCGTCAGGGAAAGCCACTTCCTGACTTTGTCCTTGCAAGACGATGAAATCCCAATTGCCTTCTTGGATTTTAGGCACGGCATCGGTGCTTGTGGTGTGGGTCTGAAACATTGCTCCGCCTTGTGCAACGGACTGGCAATCTACTTTTTTGTTTTGAGACTTAGCAACATCGGTAAAGACCTCCGGCAAGTTATTGACAAAGGTGTAACTGTTGCCGATAAACAAGATTCTTTTTGTTTCTTGTCCCAAGACATTGATTGCAACGAATAAGCAAATCAATAAAGCAGATAAACTAAGGTTGTTAATGAATTTTTTCATAATGTTGTGTTTAATTGTTTTATAACGTTGTTAATTATTTTTTGCCAAGCAAAGCGAACATATTTTTCTTATAAAACTCAACCCCCGGTTGGTCGAAAGGATTGATGCCAAGCATATAACCGCTTATTGCACACGAAAATTCAAAGAAATATATCAACGCTCCAAGGTTTTCTTCGTCCAATTTATCGATAGACAACTGAATTTGCGACACATCTCCGTCCAAGTGAGCCATGCGTGTTCCTTCTTCGGCTTTGTGGTTGATTTGAGTTAGTGAAAACTTGGTTAAATAATTCAGCTTATCGTCATCGTCTTGTTGTTGTGGGATTGAAAGATGATTGTTAGAGTTTTCCACATGCAGAACAGTCTCAAACATCAATCGTTTTCCTTGTTGGATATACTGACCCATGGAATGCAAATCCGTAGTGTTGCTTACGCTTGCAGGGAATAAGCCTTTGTTGTCCTTGCCTTCGCTTTCGCCAAACAATTGTTTGAACCACTCGTTGAAATAAACCAAATTAGGCTGATAATTGACCAATAACTCGATTTGTTTTCCGATATTGTAGAAATATTTTCGATTTATTGCGTAGTCAAGTGCGATAGAACTGTTGTGATTTATCAATTCGTTACGCATCTGTCTTGCACCATTGATTAAAGTCGTAATATCAAAGCCTGCAACAGCGATAGGCAGAAGACCGACAGGCGTTAAAACGGAAAATCTTCCCCCAACATTGTCAGGAATAACGTATGTTTTGTAGCCTTCTTTATCAGAGATGTTTTTCAATATGCCTTTTTCTTTGTCGGTTATGGCAACGATACGTTGTTTAGCCTCTTGTTTGCCGTATTTTTGTTCCAAATGATTGCGTAATATTCTAAATGTTACGGCTGTTTCTGTTGTTGTCCCCGATTTTGATATAACGCAAAGAGTGTAATCTCTTTTGTCCAAAACCTTCATCAAGTCGCTTAGATAATCTTCGCACATCGTGTTGCCTGCATACAACACAAGGGGAGTGGTGCTAAGAGCGTAATCGAAATTATTCTTTAATGCTTCAATAACAGCTCTTGCCCCAAGATACGAACCGCCGATGCCTGCAACAACGAATACTTCGCTTTTCTTTCTTAGTGTCTTTGCTACTACGTTTATATCGTTTAACTCTTGCGTTGTTATTTGTTCGGGCAAATCCACCCAACCCAAGAAGTCATTACCTTTGCCGTTGCGATTTATTATAGTCTGCTTTGCTTGTAGTGCTTGTGCAGTTAAAGTTTTAATATCTTCGCTTTTTGGAATATCTTTGTTTGAATATTCAATAGATAGTTTCATTTCTTTTATTTTTAATGATTTATGCTGCAAAGGTACATATTTTTTTCAAAATCCTTGAATTATTTTCTTAAAAATATGCTTTCTTTCAAAAGACTTCCTTACAATTTATACGAATTAAATAAAAATACTATCTTTGCATTTGTAAATCATTCTTAATAATGATATTGAAACGAGTTTTGTAAGAAAACCAAATTTATACTTAATATGAAAAAGAACTACCCTTACTTTAAGGCTTGGAAATACGGTTTTAGAAAAGATTGGCGATACCTTTCCCAAGAAGAGTTGGATGATATTTCGCAAAGTCGCAAGAAACATCTTTTGAAAGTTTTGTTGATTGTTGGCAGTTTGGTATTTGTTGGCATTATTGCGGGTATCGTGGTTTGTTTCAATGCAGATATAGTTGTTCTTCGCGACAATATGGAGGAAAAGTATTATCCTAAGCGACAAAGCAAAAAGAAAGATACCGCATATCCCAAAGCCAAACGTTACAATATTGTTAATATTTACTACCAAAATGGAAAGCAAGTAAATAAAATCGTTGAAAAAACGGATACTTTGCCATTGCAAACAATTCCCAATGGCTACACAAATGCGGTGGTCATGAACAACACGGCGAAAAGTAATGAAAAATCTTTGATTTTGGATTTGAATGATTGCGACACATTGGATTTGCAAATGATTCGGGGGATTGGTTCGGTGTTTTCAAACAGGATTTGCAAGTATAGGGACAAACTTGGCGGCTATATATCCGTTTCGCAGTTGAAAGAAGTGTATGGAATGGACGATAAACGATACGAAATGATAAAGAATCATTTCACAATAAAGAATAAGGTCATAAAGAAAATCAATATCAATTCGGCAAACATCAAAGACCTTGTCAAGCACCCGTACATTGATTATGCTATTGCGAAAGAGATAATCATTTTTCGAAACAACTATGGAGACTATAAGTCGGTTGATGATTTGAAAAACATTCATATTATGGACGAAGCGACATTTAACAAGATTTTACCGTATATTGACATTAAGTAATTAGTTAATGAAAATAAAAAAATAAATACTCACAAAAATTTTCCCTATAATTACTTTTTCTTTTATTTCTTTGAACTTTTATACAATAATCTTAAATTATGAAAAAAAACACAAACTTGGATACAAAAACTTCAATAAATTGAGAGGAAATCTCAAACAAATAAAACTTTAACAAGGATGTTTAGATACGATATCATGGAAATTAATTCTGAGGAGCATTATATATTAATGAGCAGCGAAAAAAATAAGAAGTGTAATTTTGAATTTACACTCCTTATTGTGTATCACAAAGCATAATTTAATACGCTCTTGTTATATCAATGTTTTTTTGTAGGGGCAATCAGATACATTATCAATTAAATTAATAGTATTCGTTTGGCATTAAGTGTTCTCCGTTATATTCTACGTCATCAACCCACCTTTTCTCAATTTTACCATTTTTGATTAAGTATTTCATAACGGCACTTTTCCCTGTTTTTTTGCTTATTACAGTTGAATGATACATACCATCTGGAGGTTGATTGCTATTAGAAACTATTGCAGAATTTACTATTGCAGATGTTTTGTTGTTGTCATATACCCATTTTTTGACTGTTACAGTCCAAGTTCCATCTTTATTTAATGCCATACCATGATAAGACCAACCTTGCCTTTCTAAGGCATTAATAGTATCTTTGATTTGGTCTTTGGATACAACAACATTCATAGTAATTTCCCTCGCTTCTCTTGTCTTTACAGTTTTATCAACTTTGTTCGTTTGAGCTTGTATTGACGAACATAACACAAAGGATAAACTTATTGTAATTATGGAAATAACTACTAAAATTGACTTTTTCATAGCAGTATATTTTTAATTGTAATAAATTTCATACCAACAAGGAGTATCATTGCTCCATTCAACAGCATATACAATAATCGTTGGATCATCAAATGATTCCCCTGCTTCGTATGTTGCTACGCAAGGATACTTTTCTGATAATTTTATTGCCAAATCAATGGATTTTTCTTGCGAAGCTTTGTTATCTTTTCCGTAAATAAGTTCTTGACCTTTGACATCTTGCCTTTGACCATCAACCCATTTACCTACAATTTGGTTGTCTATAATTTGTAGTGTTATTCTTATTGTAGTACCATCGTTACGATAGTATTTACCGTAATAATATCCGTTTGGAATTGGATCTGATTGTACTAATGTTTTTTGTGTAGTGTTTTTTGTATCTATTTCATTTTTTTCGTCTTTGCATCCAACGAAAATAATTGTTGCAGCCAATAATGTGGCAAAAGCAACTTGTCTAAAATATCTTTTCATATTACTAAATATTTTTATAATTTTTTTTGTGCAATTACTAAATTTATTTGAAACTATGCACTCTTGCTAAAAATAAACTTGTTCATAATGTTTTCTTTTTTCATAATTTTGTTTGAACAAAATATTAAAATTATGTTTTTGGAGAAATTTGAGGAGTCTGGGAATACAAATAAAAGAAAATTTCTATTCCGTACGACTCCAATTGAGAACTGCTTTGTTTTTGCAGATTGAATATATAAAATCACTTGAATATATGTGGAAAAATAAATCCAATTCTGTTATAATTTTTACAGATAATACACTTACGAAAACAAATTTTAATAAATAATCTGCTTTGTGTAATTTGAAAGTTGTGGTATTTTGAATTTTCTGTACCATCTGTTTTATAAATGCTTAAACAATGGTGCAAAGATATAATATATTTTTATACCAACAAATTTTTTTGTTATTTTTTTCAAAAAAAGAACAAATTCGTCAAATCAAATGCCCCAAGAACAAATTTTTTTTCAAAACATTTGATTTGACTAAATATAAATAAGATGTTGTGTCGAACAATTAAGATTTCTTGGTTAATAAGACGATGTTTTCGATATGGTGAGTATGAGGAAACATATCCACAGGCTGAATTTCGGCTACATCGTATGTTTCGCTCATAAGTAATAAGTCCCTCGCTTGTGTTGCCGGGTTGCATGAGATATATACAACTCTTTTCGGGGCAATCTTCAATATTTGAGCGACTACCTTGCTATCCATTCCGTTTCGTGGAGGGTCGGTGATGATTATATCGGGCTTGCCGTTGGAGAGGATAAACTCGTCGGTAAGTACTTTTGCCATATCGCCGGCATAGAATGTTGTGTTGGTTATTCCATTTTCTTGGCTATTTATCTTGGCATCTTCCACAGCGTCCTCAACATATTCGATTCCCACGACTTTCTTTGCCTTTGCGGCAACGAAATTGGCGATAGTGCCGGTGCCGGTATATAAATCATATACAATATCGTTACTTTCTATTTGTGCGAAATCGGCAGCAAAGGTGTATAACTTCAAAGCTTGCGGCGCATTGGTTTGATAGAATGTTTTAGGGCGGATTTTGAATTGAATAGGCGATTCATCGCTATTGTATCTTGGCATATATTCCATTATATGGTCTTTGCCGCTAAATACAATAAAATCTCTGTCTGCCAAAGAGTCATTCATCTTGTCATTGATGCAATATTGCAAAGAAGTTATCTGAGGAAAATTGTCCTTTAAGGCTGTCATAACCTTGGATATTGTTTCTTTATCATTAACAGCGAAAGCGACAAGTACCATTAAATCTTTGTGCTGAGTTGTCCTTATTACCAAAGTACGCATCATTCCGCTGTGGTCACGTATATTATAATAAGGTATATTATTATCTATGGTAAAAGTGCGAAGAAAATTGCGGATTTGGTTTGAAATATCATCTTGCAGCACGCAATTGTCGATGTTTAACACCTTATCGAATAAGCCACTGACATGAAAACCTAACGCAGGTTGAGGTTCTTGACCTTTGATAAAGTCTTTGACCCACGCTTTGTTTGAAAAAGTAAATTCAAGTTTATTCCTATAATAAAAGATATTATCCGAAGCAGCGATAGGGGATATGTTCTCACAATTTATTTTGCCGATACGGGTAAGGTTATCAACAACCTGTTGTTGTTTGTATGCCAACTGATATTTGTAATCAAGCATCTGCCATTTGCAACCTCCACAAAAAGTAAAGTGCGGGCATTTCGGTGCAACTCTTTTATCGGAAAACTCTTTGATGTCAAGCACTCTTGCTTCACAATAAGACTTCTTTTGTTTATACACTTCAATGTCTGCAACATCTCCCGGAACGACGAAAGGCACAAATATAACCTTGTCGTCTGTCTTTACAATGGCGTTGCCTTCGGCAGCAAAGCCCGTTATTGCGGCATTTTCTATTGTGAATTTTTCCTTTTTTCTACCCATAGATAGTAATTGTGTTGTTTTCTTTTCTTTTTGAAATAAAAAAAGCACTGCAAACTTAATTACAATGCTGAGATTTCTTCTGATAATACAGTTTTGTCTAATATTACATTTCGTCAGAAACCGTTAGTTTTTTTCTTCCGTGTCTGCGACGAGCATTCAATATTTTTCTTCCGCTTGTAGTAGACATTCTTTCTCTAAAACCGTGTTTATTAACTCTTTTTCTTCTTGATGGTTGAAATGTTCTTTTCATCGCTTATTGTATTTTCTTAGTTATTATTCTCAAAATTCGGTTTGCAAAATTACAAAGTTTTTTTATTATAGCAATGTTTTTTTTAGTTTTTTTTGTGGGAAAACAAAAATTTTGTAATTTTGCAACTTAAAATTCAATCTTGATGGATAAGAATCGACTTGGAGAAATATTGTCAATGGGTGATAACATCGTTAGTATGCAGGATTTGGTTATTCTGCAAAGATTGAGTGAAAAGTATCCTTATTGCAGTGTTTTCAAAGTATTGTGTGCCAAGTTCGCACATATATTAAAGTCGTTTAATAAAGAAGAATTATTGGCTTTGGCAGGTGTTTATGTTTCGGATAGGCATTATCTTAAAATAATCATTGAGACTATTTCATTAGTTTCAATGACTACTGAAACAGTGTTAAACACTAAATCGCCGAAAGATATTATGACTCAAATCAACTCATATGAAGATGAACAGTTGAGTGATAACCCAACAAGACAGGAACTTTTGGAAAGATTTTTGAAGATAGAAAATCCAAAGACCAATATAGGTGAGGTGAGTGATAGTGAGATTGAAAATGTGGATAAAGCCATAAAGCAGAGTGCGAAGACAGAATTTAGTATTGTTACTGAAACTATGGCAAAGATTTATGCAAAACAAGGCGATAAAGCAAATGCCATAAATATTTACACTCAACTTATGGAGAAAAATCCAGATAAAAGAATGTATTATGCAAATCAAATAGAGATTTTGAAAAACAATTGATAAAGGAATACTTGATTTGAAAAATTTTGCTTTGATAGGCGTAAAACGAATAAAAAAGATATTTAACAGAATAAAATAACAAAAAAAATTAACGACAATGTTTATAGTAATCACGGTATTAATTATGATAGCAGCAATATTGCTTGCTTTCGTAGTTTTGGTACAAAATGGAAAGGGCGGTGGATTGGCTGCTAACTTTGCTTCACAAAATCAGGTAATGGGAGTAAGAAAAACAACGGATTTCTTGGAAAAAACAACTTGGGTATTGGCTGTTGTTATGGTTGTTCTATGTATTCTTTCTTCGGCATTGGTTCCTTCTCGTCAAGCAGTACAAGATACGAACAACAGCGGTCTGAATACAAATTTACCTGCTGCAACGCAAAATACAAATAACGCAAATACAGCAACTCCACAACAAAAGTAATCTTGTAACGTAAGTTACAATTTCTTTGGTGTAACGTAGGTAATGACATACAATAAAGGTGTGTTGTTACCTATGTTTTTTATTTTTACATGATAAGGTGTTATGTCATTTTGTCATAAAAGAACAATTGGCACATAATTGGAATAATAGGCAGATGTGTTTAAGACATTAAAACATATAGAAAGGAAAAACATAAAAACAATTGAAATGGTCTTTGTCGGTTGTGATAAATCTTTTAGAGAAGAAAGAAAATCAGTTAAAGGATTTGAAAAAATAAACCGACGAACCGCAAAAACGAAATGTTGAACTAAAAAAATAAATACGAAAATGGCAAAATTAAGCATTAAGCCTCTTGCAGATAGAGTTTTGGTTAAACCGGCAGAGGCAGAAGAAAAGACTTTAAGCGGAATCATTATCCCTGACACAGCAAAAGAAAAACCAATGGAAGGTGAAGTTGTCGCAGTGGGACAAGGCAAGAAAGATGAACCTATGACTGTAAAAGTAGGCGATAAAGTTCTTTACGGAAAATATTCAGGAACTGAAATATCAGTTGCAGGCGAAAAGTATTTGATTATGCGTGAAAGCGATATTTATGCTATAATCTAAAAATTTTCAACTAACTCAGTTATTATAAATATGGATTAAAACAGCATTACTTTAACAAAACGAGTTGTAAATTCATTAATTATCAATTTAATCGCTCGTAAGACAAAAACAAATAAATTAATACAAACAAAATAGGAGATAATTAAAATGGCAAAAGAAATAAAATTCAACACGGAAGCACGTGAGCAATTAAGAGAAGGTGTAAATGCTTTGGCAAATGCAGTCAAAGTAACGTTGGGACCAAAAGGTAGAAATGTTATAATAGACAAAAAATTCGGCGCTCCACATATCACAAAAGACGGTGTTAGCGTAGCAAAAGAAATAGACCTTGAAGATAATATTCAGAATATGGGTGCTCAATTGGTTAAAGAAGTTGCTTCCAAAACCGGTGATCAAGCAGGCGACGGAACAACAACCGCTACCGTACTTGCACAGGTTATCGTAAATACGGGTTTGAAAAATGTTGCAGCAGGTGCAAATCCAATGGATTTGAAACGTGGTATCGATAAGGCTGTTGCTGCTGTTGTTGAGGATATTAAAAAACGTTCTCGCAAGATTGGTAACGCTCAGGAGAAAATCGAACAAGTTGCTACGATTTCAGCCAACAACGATTCTGCAATAGGTAAGATGATTGCAGAAGCGATGGAAAAAGTAAAGAAAGAAGGTGTTATCACCATAGAAGAAGCAAAAGGTTTGGAGACTACGGTTAAAGTTGTTGAAGGTATGCAGTTTGATAGAGGATATTTAAGCCCTTATTTCGTAACTGATACAGAGAAAATGGAGACTGTATATGACAATCCGTTCATTCTTATATACGACAAGAAGATTTCCAATATGAAAGAATTACTACCTGTATTGGAAAAAGTTGTTCAGACTGGTAAAGCATTGTTGATTATTGCTGAGGATATAGACGGAGAAGCTCTTGCAACATTGGTTGTAAATAGATTGAGAGGTTCTTTGAAAATCGTAGCAGTTAAAGCACCGGGCTTTGGCGATAGAAGAAAAGAAATGTTGGAAGATATAGCTATCTTGACAGGTGGTACGGTCATTTCCGAAGAAAAAGGTTACAAATTGGAAGATGCTACATTGGAAATGTTAGGTACATCTGCTAAGATAACCGTTGATAAAGACAATACAACAATCGTGTCTGGTAGTGGCGACAAAGCACAAATTCAAGCAAGAGTTGCACAAATCAAGGCTCAAATTGAGAAAACTACTTCCGATTATGACCGCGAGAAATTACAAGAAAGACTTGCTAAATTGGCAGGTGGAGTTGCTGTAATCTATGTTGGTGCTGCTTCTGAGGTGGAGATGAAAGAAAAGAAAGACCGTTTTGATGACGCTTTGCACGCAACAAGAGCTGCATTGGAAGAAGGTATAATCCCTGGTGGTGGAGTAGGTTACATTCGTGCTATTGCTGCATTGAAGAACGTTAAAGGCGAGAACGAAGACGAGAATACAGGTATCCAAATCATCAGACGTGCATTGGAAGAACCGTTACGTCAAATTGTTGAAAACGCAGGCTTAGAGGGTAGCGTTGTTGTTAATAAGGTTATGGAATTAAAAGGCGATGAGGGTTACAATGCAAGAACCGATAAATATGAAGACTTGCATAAATCGGGAGTTATAGACCCTGCAAAGGTTTCTCGTGTTGCTCTTGAAAACGCAGCATCTATCGCTTCAATGATTCTTACAACAGAATGTGTGTTGAGTGAAATCAAAGAACCTGCACCTGCTGCACCTGCAATGCCTGCCGGTGGTATGGGCGGAATGTATTAATGGAAAAAATCTGAAAGGATTTTTTGATTAAATATTCAAGCATTATTTTAGACCGTAAGCATTGCTTACGGTCTTTGTTTTTGTTGTAATAAAAACACTACCTCTAACAGGGAAATTAGTTTGGGACGTTATTTTACCAGTGTTTAACACTAATTTGCTAATGTTTAATACTAATTCACTGTTATCACCATATATTTTACCGAATAGACCCAAATTGGTCGTTAGGGATTGTGGTTCTCTTTATGATGTATAGTATAGATAAGCAGTTGTTTACAATTTCATCTTTTGAATGACTACTGTTAGAAAATTAAGTTTACAATATGCAAATTCTCAATAATTTACAATTATTATTGCGGAAATATACTCTCCTAATGACCGATTTGGGTTAAAGGTATTAATCTGTAAATCATAACAAAGTCCGTGATAAAGGACTACTCTATCACAGATTTTTTGTACTTTTGTATTCGGATTGGGGCAATCCATTCCAAGATATACGAGAAAAAGAAGAAGCGTTATGCTCATCTTGTACTTGAAAACGTAGGAAATTTTCAAATTGGATACAAGGATAGCATAGTGGTTCTCACGCTATAGCGTGGGCTGCTATTGTTACATCCGTATCCAAGGTTTCCTACGACCTTCAAGTAAGAGTGTGGCATACAGTTCTACGCTTCGGAGCGTATATAGGTCTTTAGTAACTGGAAGACATAACATAAAATGAAGATGTAATGAAAAATGTATATTCTCTATTCAACCATTGACAAGTATGTATCAATACTATCTCATAAATGATAATACAGGAGATATGTGGAAATTCCAATGGAGTACAAAAGTAGATGATTATAGATGGATGGATTGAGAAATTTAAATAGTTATTATTTTCGGATATGCAGTTAGTTTTATTCATATCTTTGATTTGTCTTGTTGCTATTTTCATAATAGTAGCAATACGAGTACACCTCAAAAACAAATCCAAAGAATTAACAGAAAAATTAAATCGAATAACCGCTCATAGAGAGAAGTTCAACGATGAGCAAGCCCAAGAATTGGATAAACTCAATGACAGTATATTTGTAGATATTTCAACAGACCTAAACAATGTTTTTTATGGTAAGGTGATATCAACAACAGAAAAAAAAGATTTTACTAATTACTATATATCATTTTTTCAAGAGGCATATTCACTTGTTAAGAAACTTGAAGTTTTTAATATCACGCCATCTGTAACAATCACAAACCTAATTCGTGACTTTGGTAATATTAATAGGCTTGTCAAACAACATAATGATATGGTAATAAATTCCTTACTTGATACGCATAAAGAGTTTTTTGACCATTGTTTGAAATATCCATTGGATAAACAACAAAGACGTTCAATTGTTTCAGAGGAAGATAATTGTTTAGTGGTTAGTAGTGCAGGTAGTGGAAAGACCTCTTCTATTGTAGGAAAAGTCAAGTATCTAACAGAAATAAAAGGTATTGCACCTAATAGAATTTTGCTAATTAGTTACACGAACAAAGCAGCAGCCGAACTTACGGAGAGAATGGCTACCGATGGTTTGAAAGGTTATACATTTCATAAATTAGCCATTGATATTATCGGTAGAACAACAGGAATAAAACCCTCTATTTGCAACAATACAGATGCTCTTTTTATAGAAATATACCACAAACTATTAAAGGATGAGGATTTTAAGAAAAGTGTATTAAAATATTTTGTTGATTATCAAAATAATGAAGCGGATTGGGAACGATGTAAAAATGAAAGACGTGTGTACTTATCCGAACAAAAGAATTCACAAATAAAGGTAATTGTTCCTGATATGGACGGCAGAATGATATCTGTAAAAAGTAAAGAAGAACAAAAGATATGTTTTATATTAGCTTCACTTGGAGTGAAATTCAGATATGAAGAACAATACGAGCATCAGTTGGCAGATGAAATGCATTCGCAGTATCGTCCCGATTTCTCAATATATTTTGTGCAAGCAGGATTAACCAAACGCATCTATTTGGAACATTTCGGAATAGATGAGCATAGTCTTGTCCCTGCGTGGTTTGCAAAAGACAAGAATATGACACACGAAGAAGCCAATCAAAAATATAATGATGGTATAACTTGGAAGAAAGCGGCTCATGAAAAATTTGGTACGCAACTATTGGTAACATCAAGTACGGATTTCCATTATTCTGATATAAGAAATAAACTTAAAAAGATATTAGAAGATGCAGGTGTACCAATTCAAGAAAAAAGCGATGAAGAATTATATGAATTGGTTTTACCCAAGAGCAGTAAGCAAGAAAAGGCATTTATACGCCTTGTTGTTACGTTCGTAACATTGGTGAAATCAAGTTGCAAATCAGTCGAAGAGGTTTTAATGCGAGCGAAAAAAGCCAATGATGAACGAAGCGTATTTATTATAAAGAACATATTTTTGCCTGTATATGAATGTTATATAAAGGCATTAAATGACAGTAACCAAATTGATTTTACTGATGCAATTCTTCAAGCCACGGAAATATGTCGTACTTCATACCCTGTTGAGTATGATTATATTATTGTGGATGAGTTTCAAGACATATCGATTGACCGTTACAATTTCTTAAAAGTATTGAGAGATGGGAATCCGTCTGCAAAGTTGTTCTGTGTAGGTGATGATTGGCAATCCATATATCGTTTTTCAGGAAGTGATATGGCACTTTTTAATCGATTTCCCGAATACTTTGGTGCAACAGAGATAAACAAAATTGAAACCACATATAGATTTGGAGAGCCTTTGGTTTCGTTGTCCTCACGCTTCATACAACGCAATAAAGCACAAATACAAAAGGATATACACTCGTTCAGTTCTGAAATGAAAACAGAGTTAGAGTTCCATTCTTACGATAGACGAGATTATTGCAATATGATAGGACAACTTGTGGCTTCTATTCCATCAGATAAATCTATATTTTTGTTGGGGCGTTATTCCTTTGATGATTATTACCTCTCTTTTATGTATCAATCCATTAAAGAGGGTAATAGATTCTATTATGTGATAGGAGGAAGAAAAATTGAGTTCTTGACAGTACATAAATCAAAAGGTCTTGAAGCGGATTATGTAATACTCTTACAATGTAACGAGGATACATATGGTTTCCCTTCTCTCGTGAGTGATGACCCTGTACTTAACTATGTACTCACTAAAAGTGACCAATTCCCGTATGGAGAAGAGCGTAGATTGTTTTATGTGGCGATAACAAGAGCAAAGATTAAAACATTTGTACTATACGACAAGCGTTTCCCCTCTGTATTTGTAGATGAGTTTTTGCACCCTGAAAAGGTCTCAGAAGAAAGTTATGTAAAACACCCCAATGCTAATAAAAGATGGACAAGAAGTGCAGACCAATTTCTATTGAAACTACACAATGAGGGCAAGAGTATTAAGTATATTGCAGCAAAAATGGGAAGAAGTCAAACATCAATCGTAATGCGATTAAACAAACTTAACCAATAGTCGCAACTTTATTTATCCCTCTACATTGTATGTATTAGATTATTTCCTTGCTTTTGTAAAAGAAAGGGTTATTTAACAACAGAACATAGCAAAACACTGAAAATTGCACGGTTTCTAAGTCGTTACCATAACTTCTCAAATAACTCACTAAAAGTTTATTCATTAAATGGTTATATCAAACCGTTGAAAATATAAAATAAAAATTAAAATATCCGTTGTTTTCTTTTGCAGGTAACTTTATTTCTTGACCTTATATCTAATCCACAAGGTGTTGTTTATCGGGGTGCATTCAACAAGTTTTAGTTTTATTGGGCTTTCAGTTTCTTTCAATCCATCAAAAAGACAAGGCTGATTTAATCTGCCGTCAATACCGGGTGCAAGAATTAAACTGATTTCATTCAATAAGCCTGCGGTTAGAAAACTGCCGTTGATTGCTCCACCACCTATAATTGCTATACGAGGAGAATCAAATTCGTTGGCTAATATTTCGGTTATTTTATTCAAATCTATGTGATTTTCGCCAGCAACGATGTAAGAAATGTTTCGTTGTCTTAAATAATGAAGATACTCTTTGCTGACTTTTTGCGATAACGCACAAACCAAAGGCTTGTCGTCAATCTGTTCGTCATTTGACCAAAGCAAAGAGCCTTTGGTGTCCATAACAACACTATATCCGTTTTTGCTTTCAACCGCTTTCCAAAATGTGTCTTGTTTGATTGGCTCGGAGTCTTTTGCAACGAAACTGCCCGATAGTGCGAAATGCCTTTCGGCTGTTATCTTGCCGCTTATTCTTGTCGGGACATTTAATTGTTCAAGTATTCTGTAATAAGCATCGCCTCCTTCCAATTGTTCGGTCATATCACAGTCTATTCTGCCGTCAATACTTGACATCATATGGCAAATAATGTAAGGTTTCATTTGATAAAAATATTTTTTAGTTTATAAATTTGCTATACATCAGTTGCAAATGTACAACAATATAATTGAATAACAGCAAGTATTATAAGTGTTTTTTGAATTTATTGCAAAAATAATGAAAGAAAAGGTTCAAAAAATCAAAATAAAAATAAAAGGATTGCCGATAAGACAATCCTTAATACATCTATATATAATGGTTATAAACTTGCTGTTCGACTACTTTGCAAAAGCGTGTTGTAAAACGTCTTTGGCTGTATCGACATAGTGGAATGACATACTCTCCAAATACTTGGCATTAATATCTTCTATGTCTTTTTGGTTTTGCTTTGAAAGGATAATATCGGTTATTTTACCTCGCTTGGCAGCCAAAATCTTTTCTTTTATACCTCCGACAGGCAGAACCTTACCTCTTAACGTAATCTCCCCAGTCATTGCAACAGTGTGCCTAACTTTTTTATTAGTCAAAGCAGATAGCATAGCCGTTAGCATTGTTATTCCAGCTGAAGGACCGTCCTTTGGCGTAGCACCCTCAGGGCAGTGAATGTTTATATCTATGTTTTCAAACAAATCTTCTTTGATTTTTAAGGCTTTTGCGTTGGATTTGATGTATTCAAAAGCCAATAAAGCACTCTCTTTCATTACATCACCCAAATTACCCGTAAGATTTATCGCACCTTTACCCTTGCAAACAGAAGATTCAACGAAAAGTATTTCTCCTCCGACCTCAGTCCAAGCCAAACCCGTAACAACTCCGACGGAATCTTCTTCCAAACTGTTTTCGTGATATGAAGTCGGAAGACCCAAGATTGGTTGCAAGTCTTTTATCTCTATGTTTTTCTTGTAATTTTGTTCGGAAGCGATTTGAACAACTCTTGAACGGACAAGTTTTGCAATAACTTTATCTAATCGTCTTACTCCCGATTCGCGTGTATAATTATTAATAATGTATGATAAGACATCGTCGTTTAAGGCAAATTGTCTTTTTGTCAGACCATTTGCTTTGATATTATTAGGAATAAGATGTTGTTTTGCTATTTGGAGCTTTTCCTGCTCAATGTAACCGGAAATATCTATTATCTCCATTCTGTCGATTAGTGCAGGATGAACGTTTTGCAGAGAATTTGCCGTTGCAATGAACATTACCTTGCTTAAATCGTAATCAATATCCAAATAGTTGTCATGGAATGCCGTGTTTTGTTCCGGGTCTAACACTTCAAGCATTGCAGCCGCAGGGTCGCCATTAACACTCATACCCATAATCTTATCAATCTCGTCCAAAACAAATACACAATTAGAGTGTTTGATTTTCGATAAAGATTTCAAAATTCGTCCCGGCATTGCACCTATATATGTTCTTCTATGGCCACGTATCTCGCTTTCATCATTAACACCACCCAAAGCAACACGGATATATTCTCTATTCATTGCTTTGGCAATGCTTTTACCAAGAGAGGTCTTGCCAACTCCCGGAGGACCTACCAAACAGATAATAGGTGCAGTCATATCTTTCTTAACTTTCAAAACCGAAAGATGCTCAATAATTCTTTGTTTGACTTTTTCCAATCCGTAATGGTCTTCATCTAAGGTCTTTTTGGCTTTGTCAATATTATAATTATCTTCGCTTACGTTGTCCCAAGGTAAATCAAGCATAAATCCGATATATGACAACTCAATAGAATAGTCAGGACTTTGCGGGTGGATTGTTTCAAGTTTTTTTATCTCTTTATCAAAAGCCTCTTGAACTTCTTTTGACCACTTTTTTTTCTTGGATTTAGCAACTAATTCCTTAATGGTTTGGTCGGTCGGATTGCCTCCAAGTTCTTCTTGAATAGTCTTTAATTGTTGGTTTAAGTAGTATTCTCGTTGTTGTTTGTTTAGATCGTTTGAGGCTTTCTTTTGAATTTGCTGTTTTATCTCTTGTTTTTTTATTTCTTCCGAAAGATAAGCGATAACTTTTTGTATTCGTTTTTTGAAATCGTTTATCTCCAAAAGTTTTTGTTTGTCTTCAAGTTTTATATCCAATTGTGCGGCAACGTGATTCAAAAGATAATATGGATTCTTTATGTTTTTGGGTCCCAGTAACGCTCCCGATGGAACATTAGGCATCATACCCAAAAGTTGAACAAACATATCTTTCAACGTATCGGACAATATAGCGGCATCTTTTGACAGTTTTTTGCAACCATCGGGATTGATACTCCAAGTACATCTCCAATAATCTTTGCCGTCGATAAATTCGGTAAGATTGAAACGTTCGATACCTTGCAAAACAACCATAACACTGTCATCTTGTAAGGTGAAAACTTCATGAACCTTTGCCAGAACTCCCACTTTGAACAAATCGTCCATAGTTGGCTCGTCTTTGTCGTTGTTTTGAGATACGACACCGATAGTTTTCTTGTCTTTGAAACTATCTTTTAGCAGTTGAATACTTTTTTTTCTGCCTGCGGCAATAGGCATCAATATTATTGGGAACACAACATTACCACGTACGGGTAACAATGGAATTATCGGTTCTACATCACTTAAATCCACATCGGGTGTTTCATTAATCGAAGAATGTAACAATGGTAACATATCAACCTTGTCGCTATCAGCTAATTTCAATAAGTTCTCAAATTTCTCTAAATCCATTAAAACTTTTTCTTGTTTAGTGTTTATTCAAAAAAATCTCGGTCGCTGTGAGTTATTTTGTAGATATATCTCAGAATATTTTTATCTGCCTCCGACATCTTGACATTTCGCCTTGCTTCAACAATCTCGGCAGTCTTGATAACCTTTTCTACATCATAATCACGTCTCAGCCCCTTGGTTCCGCCCCATATAAAGGAAGGTATATAGTTACGTTGATAACCCGAACCAAAGACATTACTTCCTACCCCAATAACCGTGCCAGTGTTGAACATTGTATTTATACCGCATTTTGCATGATCTGCCATAATAGTTCCGCAAAAAATAACTCCCGTAGGTTCAAAGGTGGAATGCTCGATACTCCAAAGTTTGATATTATCATAAGTGTTTTTCAAATTTGACGTATTGCTGTCTGCACCTATATTACACCACTCACCAAGCACACTATTGCCAAAATATCCGTCATGAGCCTTGTTGGAATAACCTATAAACACGCAATCTTCAACCTCTCCGCCAATTTTACACGCAGGTCCTAAACTAACAGGTCCATATATCTTTGCACTCATCTTTATAACAGATTTATCAAGCATTGAGAACGGTCCTCTTATTGCGGCATTCTCCATAATTTGACAATCTTTTCCGATGTATATTGGTCCTTCTTGGGCGTTGAGTGTGGCAAATTCTATTTTTGCACCTTCTTCGACAAAAATATTTTCTTTTCCTATTACTCTATTTGTGTCTGACAAAGTGGCAGATTGTCTTCCTTGCGTTAGAATATCAAAATCTCGTTGTATCTCTTCTCCATTCAATGTAAAGATGCTAACCAACGAGTAAAGCATGTTTAACGAAAGATTGTAGTTTATACGTTTTTTATTGATAGATACTTTTTGGTAAAAACTATCTTCACTTTCGCATTTTGCTATAAGTTGATTTTCGTAATAAATCTCTTCTCCTAAATTCAAGTTTATTATTTTCTGAACTAAATCTTTTGTTGGTATAACCTTGCCGTCAATAAAAATCATTTTGTCATCAACAGCAAATTCGTATTTGTTTTTTAAATAATCCTCCGTAAATGTATATGTTTTGGCGTTAAGGAGTGTTTCCCATTTTTCTCTTATTGTCATTATACCGCACCTTATATCGCAAACTGGACGGGTATAAGTCAATGGTTTCAATGTCTCTCTTATTTTGGAATCAAAAAGAATGTATTTCATAATCTATAATATTAAATTTCATCATTCTAACAACCGACAAAATTAATATAATTTTCATTCAAATAGTGTTAAACATTAAAAAAATTATGTGATAAACTATTTTTGCAGTGTTAAATAAAAAATTTTTCTTTGTTTTTATTACTTTTGCAAAAATAATTTTGTTATGGAATACAGAGAGAATAAAGCACATATAGGTTTTTTCGGTAAGTGTAATGTGGGGAAAAGTTCGTTGATTAATGTTTTGACGGGACAGAATACGGCAATCGTTTCGCAGCAACGAGGTACTACAACCGATATTGTAAAGAAAACTATCGAGTTGAATGACATTGGTGCAGTAATGCTGATAGATACGGCAGGATTGGACGATAACACAATTCTTTCGCCGCAAAGAAAAACCAAGACACTTGAAGCCGTAAATCTTGTGGATTTAGCCGTTATCGTGGTTAGTGAAAACAGTTTTGACTATACTGAAAAAAATCTTATCAATACTTTTGTTAATAGAAATATTCCTTATATCATCGTTTATAATAAGCAAGATATTTTTCCGATAAACGAAACGACAAAAAACGAAATACAGAAATATTTTAAAGATTTTATTCTTTTAACTTCCGTTTTGCCAAACACTAAAACCGAATTAACAAAACTTATAGGCAGATATCTTAAACAAAATCCATACGATAATAAAGGCGTGTTGAATGGTATAATAACTCCAAAGGATTTTGTTGTTTTGGTAACGCCGATAGACTCCGCTGCTCCAAAGGGAAGAATGATTTTGCCGCAAGTTAAAATGGTTAGGGAGGTGTTGGACAACAATTGTATGAATATAGTTGTTAAACCCGAGCAATTGGAATACACTTTAAGAACGTTAAACATCAAACCGACTCTTGTGATAACGGATTCGCAGGTATTTAAGATTGTCGATGCCATTGTTCCGAAGGATATTTTTTTGACAAGTTTCTCTATTCTTTTGGTCAAGGAAAAAGGAGCGTTTGAAGATTATTTGAAAGGAACTCCGCATATAGATAATTTGAAAGACGGCGACAAAATTCTGTTGTTGGAGAATTGTTCTCACCAGCCTACATGTGAGGACATCGGCAGGGTCAAAATTCCTATGATGTTAAGAAAATACACGAAGAAAGACCTTGAATTTAAGGTTTTGGCTGGTTTGACGGATATGGTGGATAATGTTAAGGATTACGCTTTGGTTATTCAGTGTGGCGGGTGTATGGCTACGCAAAAACAACTTATGAATCGTTTGCAGGTGTTCCGACAAGCAAAAATCCCGATAACCAATTACGGTATGGCGATAGCCTATGCCAACGGTATTTTCAAGCGTGCGTGTGAAGTTTTTAACCTATGAGAAATTCTGTTTTTCAATAAATTTATTAAAGTTCATTGAAAATTTTTTTAACTTTGCAATTCTAAAACAGATACGTATATGAAAAATATTGCAATCATATTTCTTTGTCTTGTGTTGTTTTCTTCCTGTACAAAGCAGTTGTATAAATATAAAGGTTACGATGAAATGGCGTTCAAATACACTGTCGCCACTGACGAAAAGGAATTAAAAAAGGCTGTTAAGGGATATAAGAGTTTGGTAGAGGGAGATAAAAACAAGAAAAAGAAGTCTAAGAAAAAGAATACCTTACCTCCGGGAGTTTGTGTTGATTATGCACAACTTTTGTTGTTGCAAGGCGACACGGTTAAGGCTTTGACGTTTTTCGATAAGGAAGTTCATCTTTTTCCTGAGAGCAAAAATTTCGTGGAGAGTATCAAACGCAAAAACGGTATCAAATAACAGCAAAATAATGTTTAACATCAGTAAAATAATATTAAACATCAGTAAAATAGTGTTAAACATCATTTGTGCAATATCAAATAAAAATTATTGTAATCTTAGAAAGAATTTATGAAATCATTGAAAAAATATATTTTATTGACTTTATCGGTTTTGTTGTTGATTGCCTGTTCTTCCAATAAGCCTGAAATAGCAAAGGTTGAGCCTAATATAAGTCGTTTGCAACCAGCAAAGGAAAACGATAAGGACAAGTCAAATCTAAAAACACAGACGACAAAACAATCGCAACAGGATAAGAAAACCAAAAAACAATTGGAAAAAGAAGCAAAAGAGAAGAAAAAAGCCAACGAAAAGAAAAACAAAGAGGCGGATAAGAGGAAAAAACAAGACGAAAAGGCAAAAAGAGAGAAAGAAAAGCAACAAGAAGAGTTGATAAAGAATGCCGCAAAGGAAGAAAAGAAACGAATAGAAGAAGAACGTAAAAAGGAAAAAGACGCTTTACTAAACACCATAAAAGAAAATGAAGACAAAACGGAGAACGATGTAGAAGAAGAGGAGAATAAAACAATAGTCGTTCCCGTTGATACAATGATTAATGCCGCAAAGGATTTGGCGGATACAACATCGCAGACTTTGGAAGATTTGTTAGGTAATCCGACAGACAATAGTAATATTGTCGTTCCGACAGATGAAAAGGAGGATAACACACCTGATTTTCTTAAAAAATTCAAAAAGAAAAAAGACGATATATCGCAACAAAAATCCAAGAAACTTTCAACTATGGATAAGGTTGTATATATGATGGAAGCGAAAAATCTTCCCGACAGCATAGATTCATTAGGAAATAAAGTAGAAAGAGTAACTTATTATAACGAACCTAAGAAACCGAACTTAATAAAGAGAACGTGGAGAAAACTTTTCCCAAAGAAAATAGAAAGAAGTAAAACCTACGACAAATTATATGAAGAGGCTCCAAAGAATATACTTATCCTTTATCCGTGGAATCGTTCCCAATACGAGAAAGCCGATGAAATGCTTCTGATTATGGCAACTAAGGAAATAGGCAAACGTGGTTATTATCCTTATTCGGCAATTGCTACAATGGAAGCATACAAAAAGGACACGATGTTTAGTTCACAATATGTGAAAACAAAAGACATCAAATCTTTGAGAGAGACCTATGATGCCGATGCAGTAATGTTTATAACCGTATATCGTTTCGATAATCCTTATTGGAGTACGGCTACAAAGGCTGTGGCTCATTACACATTGATTTCAACAAAGACTTTTGATACATTGTTTGCTCGTCAGTTGGAGTTTAATTATGATACTCCTATACCGCCAAAGGAATATCACAATAAGGATATGGAGTTGGACAGTGAGCAAGTTTATGACCTTGGTGTTATGGAACAGATGCAGATTTATGCTTTTCAGGATTTGCCTTATGGTCCTTATCACAAGAAGTATAAGAAAGACCAAAAAAAGTTCTCTAAGCAAAAAGAAATTAAATATAAAATAAACGTCAGACCAAGTTAAAATTTTTAGTGTTTCGCACATCGAAACACTAATATTAAAAAGTACGAAAATAATCATTGAGATTAAAAAATTAGTGTTAAACACTGTTGAATTAGTATGAGTGATTATTTTACTGATTAGCGAGAAAATTTTTACTAACACATACACCGATAAAATATCAACACATTCGGATAAAAGAAACAACACAATTACATCACGATATGGCGAAAGAAAGAAAAGTTTTTGTTTGTTCCAATTGCGGATACCAGTCTTCAAGTTATTTGGGTAAGTGTCCGGAGTGTAGTTCTTGGGGTACTATGGAAGAGAAAGTAACAGCTGCATCGTCTTCAACCTTTGCCAAACGCTCCCAACCTATAAAACAAATAGCAAAACCTATATCGCAAATAGAATACTCCGAATCGCATCGGTTGGATTTGAAAGACGTTGAACTCAATAGAGTACTCGGCGGCGGTTTGGTTACAGGTAGCGTGGTGTTGATTGGCGGTGAGCCGGGAATAGGTAAAAGTACATTGCTCTTGCAAGTTGCCTTGAATTGCCAAAGTAGTAAAATTCTTTATGTATCGGGAGAGGAGAGCTTGGAACAAATAAAACTAAGACAATTGAGAATGAAAATTTCGTCCGATAATTGTCTTGTGTTGGCTTCGACCGATGTGGATTCCGTTATAGATACTGCCAAAGAAATATTGCCAAATATGATTGTCATAGACTCTATTCAGACTATGACGTCAAAGGAAGTAGATTCTTTTGCAGGCAGTATAACGCAAGTGAGGTCTTGTGCCGATAAATTGATTGACTTTGCCAAATATTACAATATACCTATTCTTCTTGTGGGGCATATTACCAAGGACGGAACTCTTGCAGGCCCTAAAATTTTGGAACATATGGTGGATACCGTATTACAATTCGAGGGCGACAAGAATTACGGCTATCGAATTTTACGTTCAATAAAAAATCGTTTTGGTTCAACGAACGAAATAGGTATTTACGAGATGTCGTCTTTTGGGCTTATAGCTGTTGATAATCCTTCAAAAGTATTGCTTTCGCAACGAGAAGAAAGTTTGAGTGGTGTTTCCATTTGTGCAACATTGGAAGGCAGAAGAACGATACTTATCGAAACCCAAGCCTTGGTATCTCCTACATATTATTCTTCGCCGCAACGTGTGAGCAATGGTTTTGATATTCGTCGTTTGAATATGCTTCTTGCAGTTTTGGAAAAGAAAGCGGGAGTGAAGGTAAGCAATAAAGATGTGTTTTTGAATATTGCGGGCGGTTTGCGTGTCAATGACCCTGCGATAGACTTATCCGTATTGACTTCAATCATTTCTTCTCATCAGGATATAGCCGTAGATGACAAGTATTGCTTTGCTGCCGAAGTGGGATTGAGCGGAGAAATTCGTCCTGTGCCTTATATCGACCGTAGGATAAGTGAAGCGCAGGCTATGGGTTTTGAAAAGGTTTTTTTAAGCAAATACAATAAAGACAGTTTGATTGAAAAATACAAGATACAGCCTGTATTTATCTCTTCTGTCGATAATCTTATCGAAGCATTGGTTAAATAAAATACGTTTATTAATTCTCAATTTTGCTATAACACTTTTCGCTTTACTGATGTTAAACACTGATAAAATAATATTAAACATCAGTAAAATAATATCACTGATTATTTTGTCGGTTATTGACAATGTAATTGTATTAATAAACGAAATATTATCAAACAAAGTAACGCATAATATTGTCATATTATAAAAAAGTGGTATCTTTGCAAAAAATTTGTTATTTGCAATCATGTAAAAATAAAGGTTATACCATAAATCTCAGTAATAGTATAGGCAAAATCTATGACCTATGCGTGTTTTTTATTGTTTAACACTTTAATGATTTCAAATAATTATGAGCCTACAAGTTCAAGACTTATCATTCGTACATTCCAATAAAGATATATTGTTTCAAAACATCAGTTTTTCTATTTCAGCAAAAGAGAAGTGTGCAATAGTCGGAAATAATGGCGTAGGGAAATCCACGCTTTTGAAAATAATAGCGGGAAAAATCTCTCCGACTACGGGAACGGTGTTTTGTGATGATGAACCATATATGATACCACAGCATTTCGGACAATTTGATGATATGACTGTTTCGCAGGCACTGGGTTTAGCGGATAAGTTAAAGGCTTTGTCATCAATATTGGAAGGTTGCGGTACAGAGGAAGATTATGAAGTACTTAATGACCACTGGGATTTGCAGCAATGTTTGGAGGAAGCCTTTGTGCGGTGGCAAATAGGGTATATCAGTCCCGATATGCTTATGGGAAATCTCAGCGGCGGAGAAAAAACAAAAGTGTTTCTATCCGGTATTGATATTTATCAGCCGTCCATAGTTTTGATGGACGAACCGAGCAACCATCTTGATACGAAAGGTAGAAATTTGTTGTATGAGTATATCACTCACACGAATTGCACAACAATTGTTGTCAGTCACGATAGGACGCTTTTGAATATGCTTTCTGCTATTTATGAGATGTCTTTAAACGGAATGCAATTCTATCCGATGAATTATGATGAGTATAGGCTGGTAATTGATACGGAGAATACCGCAAAAACGCAGCGTTTGGAAAATCGGCAGAAAGAATTTGCAAAAGCCGAAGAGTCTGCCCGAAAGACAATGGAGCGACAGCAAAAACATGCTTCGAGAGGAGAAAAACACAGTGCAAAGAAATGTGTGGCACGCATATCTATGGGAAATCTTCGTGATAAGTCAGAGACAACGACATCTCTGTTAAACAAAGCCCAACAAGAGAAATTGGAAACAATGAAAAGGGAAATCCATGAAATACGTTCTTCTATTAATGAATATACGTCAATGAAAATAAACGTAGATAATTCTCTTCTTTCGGGAAGGAAGCGTTTGTTGGAAGCAAATAATATTACTTTCAAATACGATAATAGGTATATTATAGGAGAAAAACATCCTTTTAATTTATCAATACTCAGTGGTGAGCGTATCAGACTGCAAGGTGATAACGGATGCGGTAAAAGTACTCTGCTTAAATTGATAACAGGAGATTTGCAGCCTACAAGTGGCGAAATATTCCGCTCTCAATCGCTGAATATATTGTATCTTGACCAAGAATATTCGTGTCTTGATGATGAATTGAGTGTTTATGGTCAGTTGGAGGCTTGCAATTCCAAGAAACCCGAACATGAATTAAAGACACTGTTGAATCGCTTTTTATTTACTTCATCAACGTGGGACAAAAAGACTGAAAATCTTAGCGGTGGAGAAAAAATGAAACTTGCTTTATGTCGCTTGCTTGTCAGTGAGAATGCTCCCGATATGATTATTGCAGACGAGCCAACAAACAATATAGATATATCAAGTATGAATATATTGGCTTTGACTTTGAAGAATTACAAGGGAACGTTGCTTGTAGTCAGTCACGACGAACAATTTATCAGTGATGTTGGTATAGAAAAAACAATAACAATCTCAAATAAATAAAAAATTTATCTACCTAATCTTTTTCAAATTATTGTTATCGTCTATAAGATATATGGAAGATGCGTGAGAAGTAGGCTTGGAATTTCTGTCAAAAGTGCTGACGTAATCCGCTTTTAACAGAAATTCTTTGTCAATATCGTCAAAACAGGTAGGAGAGGGCTTGCCGCTAAAATTTGCCGATGTGGAGACAATCGGATAGGGGAACTCGGCGAAAAGATTTTGCAGAAAATCATTGTCAGGTATTCGTATGCCTATCGAATTATTAAAAGACAAGTGAGTTATAGGTAAATTCTTTGCGTGTGGGTATATTATCGTTGTCGGTTCTTGTGAAGACGAAATCATATCTATTGCAACCTGCGGAATATTCTCCACATAATTTTTAAGCATCGCTATATCTTTAACTAAGACGATAAGACTTTTTGTGTTGTCTCGTCCTTTTATGGCTTTGATTTTATCAATGGCACAAATATTTCGTGCGTCGCAGCCGATACCCCATATAGTGTCGGTAGGGTATATAAGTGTTTTCCCTTCAAATAATATTTTACTTTCTTTCATTGTACGAAAACAAATAACACTCTCACTCAAAAAAGCAAGAGTGTCAAAGAAAAATTTATTCTATTTAAGTTTATTAACGGCTTGTTTTAATATGAGCAAATTGGAAAGTAATTGCTCCACTTCGTCTAATGGTAACATATTTTTGCCGTCGCTTTTTGCGTTTTTGCAATCGGGATGTGTTTCCATAAATATACCGTCCGCTCCAACGGCAATGGCTGCCTTGGCAATGGTTGCAATCATACTTGGGTCGCCTCCCGATACACCTGCCGTTTGATTAGGCTTTTGGAGACTGTGAGTTATATCCATAATTACTGGAACATTGTTCTGTTGCATAATAGGAATACTCCTCATATCGACAACCAAATCCTGATAACCGAAGAATGTACCTCTGTCGGTAAGCATTATTTTGTCATTGCCACATTCCAATACTTTTTCGCAGACATATCTCATACTCTCAGCCGATAGGAATTGCCCTTTTTTGATATTTACAATCTTGCCTGTTTTGGCTGCTGACATTATAATATCTGTTTGTCTGCAAAGAAAGGCAGGTATTTGCAAAATATCCACATACTCTGCCGCCATTTCGGCTTCCCCTGCGCTGTGAATATCTGTAACAACCGGAACGGAAAATTTATTTCTTATTTCTCTCAATATACTCAATGCTTTTTTATCGCCTATTCCAGAAAAAGAATCGGCTTTTGAGCGATTAGCCTTGCGATAAGACGCTTTGAAAACAAAAGGGATGTTTAGGCGTTTGGTTATATCCGTTAAAGTCTGTGCAATTTCAAAAGGCATGGTCTCATTTTCTATAACACAAGGGCCGGCCAATAGAAAAAAAGCATCTTTATTTTGAAGTTTCTTATATAAATCCATAATTTTCAATTTTGAAAACGCAAAGATACGGAAATTTATATTAATTTTGCAATATGAAAAAAACAAACAGACAAATGCCTTCAAAATCTTTGAGTGTGTTAAAACTTACTCTTTCACAAAAAGACATGGTTTTATTGGATAGATATGCTCGATTGAATGACATAACAAAAAAGTCGGCAGCGAAAAAAATTCTTAAAGATTTCCTTGCGGCAAATGTGGCAGCACCTGAGGTGGAGGCAAAGAATCAATTGGATTTGTTTTCTTCACGAGAGACCGATCTTTTTGATTATACCAAATAAAACTTATTTTGAACAACCATAATCAAAACCCTTCAAAATTCATTTATTACCACAAAACCTTTCTTATTTCTTACAATTTTTGTCAATTTGGCACAAGTGTGATAAGTGTTATCACAATATAAATTCTTTATTGCATTGCTTATTTTATCAGTGTCCCTAACTGTAAAATTAGTGTGAGTGATTAATTTATTAGTGTTAATGACTGATAAATTAATGTGAGTGATTATTTTTGTCATAAGTGGTGTTTTATTTTTCTTTGAATATACTTGATTTTTGGAGTGTGGAGTTGAGGTCGTTTGTCGGCGTTTTGTGAAATTTTTGAAAGTTTTTTGAAATTTTTGACGTACTATCGCTCAAAAAGAATAAAAAGTTGTAATTTTGTCCTCTAAAAAATGGCGATTTTTATAAGTATTTTGTTTGAAAATTGGATATAACAATATAATATAAAGATATCTAAACGTATTAAATAAAATGAAAAAAATATTGGTATTAGGTTCTGGCGGACAGATAGGCTCGGAACTTACGATGAGATTAAGAGAGGTTTATGGAAATAGCAATGTTGTTGCAACAGATTTGAACCCTGAAAGATTAACCAAACAAATCCAAGAATCAGGACCTACTGATAAGGTTGATGCTTGTGATGCTAAGCAAATAGCAGCAATCGTCGATAAATACGAAATAGATTCCATTTATAATTTGGTAGCAATTCTTTCAGCCACGGCAGAGAAAAATCCTATGCTTGGTTGGAATGTTGGTATGGGAGCATTGATAAATTGCTTGGAAATATCAAGAGAAAAGAAATGTGCATTATTCACACCTTCTTCGATAGGTGCTTTCGGCCCTTCAACACCATTGGACGGAACACCACAGGACACTATCCAGCGTCCTGGTACTATCTACGGAGTAACCAAGGTAACGGGTGAATTGTTGGGTGATTACTATTACAAGAGATTTGGTGTCGATGCACGTTCGGTACGTTTTCCCGGATTGATTTCTTACGTTTGTCCTCCGGGTGGCGGAACGACGGATTACGCTGTCGATATATATTACGCAGCAGTTAAAGGCGAAGATTTTGTTTGTCCGTTGAAAAAAGGAACTCAATTGGATATGATGTATATGCCTGATGCTTTGAATGCGGCTATTAATATTATGGAGGCAGATCCTACCAAACTTATTCACAGAAACTCATTCAACGTAACGGCAATGCACTTCGATCCTGAGGAGATATATGCGGAGGTTAAGAAACATTATCCTGACTTCAAGATGACTTACGATGTTGAGCCGGTTAAACAATCCATAGCAGATTCTTGGCCAAACTGGATGGACGATTCATGTGCGAGAAACGAATGGGGCTTCAAACCTGAATACGATTTGGCCAAGATGACAACGGATATGATTGAAAAACTTAAAATAAAGTTCAATAAGTAAATGTTGTTTGTTTTGCTTGTGTGATGCGTTCCTAAAAACAAAAGGCAATGTGCTGCACAAAAACAGAATATAGATAAACAAAATAAAAATATAATTATCATGAGATTACAAGGAAAAATCGCCGTTATTACGGGCGGAACTTCGGGCATAGGTAAAGCAACTGCTTTACGTTTTGCAAAAGAAGGTGCAGACGTTGTCGTTTGGGCAAGAAACAAAGCAAAAGGCGAAGCCTTTATTGAAGAAGCCAAAGCACAGGGATATGAAATGATTTTTATGCCTGTTGATGTCAGCAATTTCACAGATGTTGAACAAGCAGCAGCAAAGGTAAAGGAATTAAAAGGTGGTTGTGATATTTTGGTGAATAACGCAGGTATCACAAACGATTCCACTATGAAAAAAATGACTCCTGAAATTTGGCAGAGCGTTATTGACATCAATTTGACAGGTACATTCAACTGCACAAAATGTATATCTCCTATGTTGTTGGAAAAAGGTTGCGGAAGAATTATTAATGTTTCCTCTGTTGTAGGATTATATGGTAATTTCGGACAAACCAATTACGTTGCAACAAAGGCAGGTTTGATTGGTATGACCAAGACTTTGGCAAGAGAGTTCGGCAGAAAAGGCGTTACGGTTAATGCTGTTGCTCCCGGATTTATTGCAACCGAAATGGTAGCAAAGATGCCTAAGGAAGTTTTGGACGGAATGATTGCCAAAGTACCTGTCGGACGTTTGGGAACACCTGAGGATATAGCAGCGATGTTTGTATTTTTGGCTTCCGATGAGAGTGCTTACGTCAATGGAGCAACATTCTCTGTTGATGGTGGTATGACTGTATAAATTTAACAATGATTTGCTATGCTCCTTATTATTAATCTTATTTTTGTGAGCATAGCAAGTTTTTTTGATTATTAACACTGATAAATTAATCTCTCATACTAATTTATTAATCATTAACACTAATTCAGCGAAAACACATACCTCGTTTTTTTCGTTGTTGATTGTTCCTACGGATATACTTTTCATTATTTTTATATTCGATTTCAAGGCGAGTTTTTCTTTATCGTTTTCTTAGAAAATAATATTCGAAACACATAATTTGCAAATAAATTATCTGTTTTGTTGTCGTTTTTTCGTAATTTTGCCGATTATATGGATAATGGTATAACAAAAGATAACTGGAAAACAACAGATATAAATATAGATAGTCTGTGGTTGATAGATGAAAGGTATAAAAAAGGAAAACATGCAAATGTTTATCATGGTAATTTTGTTCCTCAAATACCTTATCAACTAATTTCTCGTTACACTAAGCCGCAAGATTTAGTATCGGAGTTATTTTCCGGTAGCGGGACAACATTGTTTGAATGTGAGAAACTCAATCGCAAATACGTAGGCTTTGATATTAATCAGAATATTATCGATTATGCAAATGATAAGATGATTGATAGTACATTGCAATACAAGATAAATAATTGCGATGTAACAAACACGCAGATGTTTGATGATTGTATCGTTGATAATTTTCAATACTTTAATAGAAATAATGTTGATTTCATCATTGCTCATCCACCTTATTTGGATATTGTTAAATTCACACAGCAAGATAATGATTTATCAAACATAACGGACGTAAAACTTTTTATAGATAAAATTATTATTGCTTTTGCAAATGCTTTGAAATATTTACAAAAAAACAAATATTTTGCTGTGGTTATGGGTGATGTATATAAAAACAGCGAAGTAATACCATTGGGCTTTTATGTTATGTATGCAATAAAAAAGCATTTCAATGTAAAATTAAAAGGTACTATCGTAAAAAATATTGAGGGAAACAGAGGTAAATTAGGACAGCAAAGTATTTGGAGATATAGAGCATTGATGAGCGATTATTTTCTTTTTAAGCACGAATATATTTTTGTATTTAAAAAATTGTAATAGACGTTTTGTAAAACTATGACGAAAACAGAATTATTTTTAGAATTAGCAAAACCAAATAAAAAAGGTGTAAGTCGTTGGGTAGGTGTTACAGAGTTCGTTGGGGAATACAAAGATTTGCAACTTGGTAATGGTGGTTCGTGGTGTAGAAAAAGTTCTTCACTTGCCAAACATTATGTAATAGAATCTGATAAATCTTTAACAAAGGGTAATTCTATCGATAGAATACGATTAAATGGATTTAATATTGAGAAATCATTTAATCAAACAATCAGACAAGATATTAAAACTATTACAAAGATAAAAATTGTGTAATGCTTGGTGTTAATGGCAACAGCGAGAATACGAAAATTGAGATTGACCATAAAGACGGAAGAAAGAATGATTTGAGAGTGTCAAATTCTAACACTCAAAAATTAGAAGATTTTCAACCATTATGCAAAGCGGCAAACGATATAAAACGACAGATTTGTAAAAACTGCAAAGAAACTGATAAACGTTGGGATGCTAAAAATATAAAGGGTAATCCTTACTCATTTTATGAAGGAGATGAGAATTACACCAACGATTTGGGTTGTATAGGTTGTTATCAATACGACCCGGTGGAATATAGAAAAACTTGTGCGAAGAAAATTAGCAAAGAAGCCTCTGAACATACTGTGGAATTTATTATGCAAAAACTTTATCCTAACGAATAATAATTAGAAAATGAATTATATAGGCAGCAAATATTCTTTATTGTCTTTTTTAGACAAAAGTATTGCAAAGGTTATAGGAAACGATGATTGTAAGACGTTTTGCGATATGTTTTCAGGTACAGCAAATGTTGGGAAATATTTTAAAAAGAAAGGTTATCAAATAATTTCCAATGATTTGCAATATTATAGTTATGTTTTATCTATGCAATATATTGCCAATCACAAAATACTTGTTTTTGCGGGATTAGAAGATGAAATAGATTTTAGTAGCACTGATTTGGAATATAGAAAAGATGTAGTTTGTGAATATTTGGATAGTTTAACACCTATAAAAGGATTTGTGTATAACAATTTTTGCAAAGGCAATCATCAGGATAATGAAGAATATCGATTGTATTTCAGTGATTATAATGGGAGTAAATGTGATGCAATACGTCTGAAAATAGAAGATTGGTTCAAAGCAAATAAATTAACGGAAGAGGAATATTATTTTTTACTTGCCACACTTATAGAAAATATTGACAAAGTGGCTAATACTGCCTCGGTGTATGGTGCGTTTTTGAAAAAAATAAAGTCTTCGGCACAAAAACCTCTTGTAATGAAATCTGCCGAGATGATATATAATGCACAAACTCATTTTGTATATAATAATGATGCAAATGATTTGATACGGGAAATAAAAGAAGATATACTTTATTTAGACCCACCATATAACCAAAGGCAGTATTGTGCCAATTATCACGTCTTGGAAACTATTGCAAAGTATGATAATCCAACTTTGAAAGGCAAAACGGGAATGCGTGATTATACAATGCAAAAATCAGACTATTGCAATAAAAGAAAAGTAAAAGAAACGTTTACGGACTTGATAAACAATGCAAATGCGAAATATATTTTTTTGAGTTATAATAACGAAGGGCTTATGTCTTTTGAGGAAATAAAAGGCATAATGTCAAAACGTGGAAAATATGGATGCTTTGAAAAAAAATATTCTCGGTTCAAAGCAGATAACATTTCTCAAACAAGGCATATTAAAGCAGACTATACAACAGAATATTTGCATTATGTAGTTTGTGAATAATTTAATAAAAATTTATTTAGTTTATTTTACAAGTAAAGTTACAATACATTTGTTTGTTTTTTTGTAATTTTGCCGATTATTTTGATAAACTATAAAAACATATAATACAACTATGGCAGAATTGGAATCTAAATACATTGCGAAAAATGTAGAACAGAAGTGGTATGACAAATGGATAGAGAACAATTTATTCCATTCCGAACCCGATGACAGAGAACCTTATACCATTGTAATTCCACCACCAAACGTTACCGGTATTTTGCACATGGGACACATGCTTAATGAAACAATTCAAGACGTGTTGTGCAGAAAAGAGCGAATGAATGGTAAAAATGTTTGTTGGATACCCGGCACTGACCACGCATCTATTGCCACGGAAGCCAAAGTTGTTAATCTTTTGAAGGAAAAAGGTATCAATAAATCCGATTTAACACGCGAAGAGTTTTTGAAATACGCTTGGCAGTGGAAAGAAGAAAAAGGCGGAATAATACTTCAACAACTTAGAAAATTAGGTTGCTGCTGCGATTGGGAGCGTACCAAATTCACAATGGATAGTGATATGAGCGAAGCGGTTATGGATGTCTTCTGCCGTTTGTACGACAAAGGACTTATCTACCGCGGTGTTCGTATGGTGAATTGGGATCCTAAGGCTTTGACAGCTGTTTCCGATGAAGAGGTTATATATAAAGAACAACACAGCAAACTATATTATTTAAGATATTATATCAAGGGAGAAGACAAATATATAGTTGTTGCAACCACAAGACCAGAGACCATAATGGGCGATACTGCCGTTTGTGTCAATCCTAATGATGAGAGATTTGTCAGTTTGAAAGGCAAAAAGGTTATCGTTCCTCATGTTAAAAGAGTCGTACCTATTGTTTCCGATGAATATGTTGATATGACTTTTGGTACAGGTGCATTGAAGATTACTCCTTGCCACGATATCAACGACTATAATATAGGTATCAAACATAAACTTGATGCAATCAATATCTTTAACGACAACGGTACTTTGAATGACAATGGTATGGAGTATAAAGGTATGGATAGGTTTGATTGCAGAAAAGCCATTGTCAAGGACCTTGAAAACGAGGGTTTGATTGAGAAGATAGAAGACTACGACAATAAGATTGGTTTGAGCGAAAGAACAAGTGTTCCAATCGAACCAAAACTTTCCATGCAGTGGTTCTGTCGTATGGGCGATATGGCAAAAGATGCTTTGGAGGTTGTTGAAAATAATACCATTCAGTTTTGGCCTGATAAATTCAAGAATACGTATCGCCATTGGATGGAAAACGTAAAGGATTGGTGTATTTCGCGTCAGTTGTGGTGGGGTCATCGTATTCCTGCGTACTATCTTCCGAACAAAGAGTTTGTTGTAGGCAGAACATTGCAAGAAGCATACGACAAAGCCATTGAACTTTATCCTAACGAGAACTATAAGATTGAGGATTTGAGACAAGAGGACGATGTTTTGGACACATGGTTTTCTTCGTGGCTGTGGCCGATGAGTTGTTTTGACGGAATAAGAAATCCGCATAACAAAGAGATAGAGTATTATTATCCTACCAATGATTTGATTACTGCTCCCGATATTCTTTTCTTCTGGGTTGCGAGAATGATTATGGCAGGTTTGGAATACAGAAATGAAGTGCCTTTCAAGAATGTATATTTCACCGGAATGGTTAGAGATAAATTGGGCAGAAAAATGTCTAAAACTCTTGGCAATTCCCCGGATCCGCTTATTCTTATCGATAAATATGGTGCTGACGGTGTAAGAATGGGTATGCTTATGGTTTCTCCTGCCGGTGGCGACTTGTTGTTTGATGACAGTTATTGCGAACAAGGACGTAACTTTACTAATAAGATTTGGAATGCTTTGCGTTTGGTTAAGGGCTTTACTGTTGAGGATAATTTGACACAGCCACAAGCATCTGAATTGGCAATAAATTGGTTCAGACAGCGTATGAATGTTATGATAGACAGTATTAACGATGATTTTTCCAAATATCGTTTGAGTGAGAGCTTGAAAAATATTTATACCTTTATATGGGACGATTTCTGTTCGTGGTTGTTGGAAATCGTTAAGCCGGAATATCAAAAGCCTATCGATAAAAAAACTTATGAGCAGGTTATAGATATTTTTGAGGGCTTGATGAAAATTCTTCATCCGTTTATGCCGTTTATCACAGAGGAGATATATCATAATTTGCGAGTAAGAGAAGAAAATGATTTCATAATGAACGCTGCTTATCCTACATCTACGAGTGAAGATAATCCTATGGACGAAGAGTTTGCTTTTATAAAGGAAGTTATCACCGCTATTCGTGGGCTTAGAAACTCCAAAGGTATTTCTCCAAAACAAGTTTTGGAATGTTTTGTTAAGAAATCCGATAGCGAAACTTTGATTGCCAAATACGAAAGCATAATAATAAAGACTGCCAATATAGACAAAATCGTTTTTGTTGAACAAAAGCAAGAAGGAACTCTTTCGTTAATGGTTAGAACGACCGAAATTTATATTCCTATTGCCCAAAACGTCAATAAAGACGAAGAGATAAAGAAAATCAATGAGCAGATAAAATATTACGAGGGCTTCAAAAACTCTGTAAGTAAGAAACTATCAAACGAAAAATTCGTAAATAATGCTCCTGCAAACGTTGTGGAGTTGGAGAGAAAGAAATTAGCCGATTGCGAAACCAAGTTGGAAACATTACGACAGGAGTTGAGTTCATTGCAATAACAAAGGCTGTATTTTCTACTGTTTTCAGCAAATTTTTGTCTGAAATAAATTAATTAAATATAAAAATCAATAATAAGGTAGCGCTTATTATTGATTTTTTTGTAACTTTGCACCAGTTAGTCATTAAAGATAATATACTTGTGAAATATTTACAAAATTTAATACGAGAATACGACGACGGTTTGCTATGGTTTTGTTTTGAAAATCCATTGTTCAGTTATGTAAATTCCAAAATAAAAAACTTACTTATAAATAAACCATACCACATATTATATATGTATGCTTCTTTATTTATATGTCAAATACATAAAAATAATTTAAGTGTGGGGGAGTGCTTTTTATGAATTTTCGTTATGTACTCCCCGACAAAATTCAAACAAAAATAAAAGAAACGAAGATAAGTATAAATGTATTTAGTTAATAAATAAAATAAGTTTAACAAAAAATTATAAAACAATGAAAAGTAAAAAATACAATATAATAACGCTTGCATCAATATTTGTGTTTGCTGTGTTATTTGCCACAGTAACACTTAATGCACAAGACAAATCTTATTTAAGATTACATAAAAATAGGTTTATGACTAATACTTTTGTGTCGGGTGGTTATGCAACAGGATTATCAGATATGAATAATTTCTTATCATCTAAATCAATTTTCGTTGGGAATTTTGATGATATGCAGATGCTATATTGGGGATTTGGTTGCGGAATAAATAACTTTTGGAATAATAGTTGGTCGTATTATATAGGTATTGAGGCTCGCAGAGGGAATGATTTGGCTGCTGCAGATAATCTTCATGCAAGTATGGATAGTTGGAACGGTAAGATTGGAGCAGAATATTTCTTCTATCAAAATAATAAAGTAACTTTAAGTGCCAATCTCTGCGTAGGTGTGGAGGAGATAAATTTTGCGTATGGTCAATATACAGGTGAATGGCGTAATTACACATTGCCTTTTGGATTTACGTTTTGGTATGGAGGTGTGGGTTTGAATATAAATTATTCGCCTGCAATATTCCGTACGGAACCAAACGAAACGCTGGTAGATGTGCCAAAAATGTCAAGTAATAGTATAGATTTAACGCTAAGAGTCGCATTCTAAAACAAACAAATAAAGATTGCCCCTACATATTATATATAATGTGTAGGGGTAAATAATTTATTGAAATTTGTTTTGAATATAGTTTGATTTATTCGCGAAAAATTCTTTCGTGATGCTAATAAAATGGTGTTTAACATTACAAAATTAGTG
>NWBO01000068.1 GCA_002633275.1 Bacteroidales bacterium Phil12 | reverse complement strand
CATTGCGCAGCTTTCCTTATAAAAGGTGTCTACGATTTTCTGTAAAGTGGATTCATCTTTATATAAATCGTCGCTATCTAACTGTATAGCGAACTTTCCGCATTTTTCGTGACATATACCCTTGTTCCAGCACCCTCCTATACCTAAATCATTTTCTTGGGGGATGATATGGATCAATCTTTTATCGCTACTTAGTTCCTGGAGAATTTCCGTCGTTCCATCGGTGGAATGATTGTCGATAACAATAATGTTAAAAGAGAAAGTGGTCCGTTGGTTTAAAGCCGAATTGACAGCATCGCGGATTGTATGAGCACGATTGCGTACAGGGATGATGACAGATGCCTCGAATTCAAAGTTTTCGCTGTGAAGATTTACAGGCCGTGAAGAAGTAGGCATGAAATAAGCATCAATACATTTCAGGTATTCGGTACAGGCAGCTTCCATTTCAATTTGTACTTCCCGATTTTTGGGGTTTACATAGTCGAATTGTTTCTCTCCGCTTTTTCTGGTATCTGTTTCAATTTCGGTGTATAGATATTCATTGATGTGCACAATTGAATATTTGTAAGAGATGAATAGACGCATAGCATATAGTCCTGCGTATTTGTACTCTTCACGCAAAGCATCTGCTATTTTAGTGAAGGCAGAAGAACTGAATAGAAGCATGGAACCGAAATCGAAATCATCCCGGACGCTTCCTAATTGGTAGTCAATGACAGGTGCTTGTTTAAGTTCTCCGTTAATCAGCTGATAGTGGTCGGCATAAACTATTCCATTCTTTTTATCGTTCTCTATGATTTGCACCATGCGTTCCAAGGCATACAGTCCCAGTTTTAATGGAGTTTGTTTCAAGTAGAACAGAGTATATTCCGTATTGGCATTGGCTGCAATTGTTTTCATTGTGTCTGTGGAATAGAACCCTTTAACAGAGAGATATTCACAACCCGGAAGAGCTTTCTTACCGGGCTCCGAACCTAATAAATAGATATTATTTACTAGCTCTGACACTTGTAGTTCCTTTACTGTCTGCATGGTATCTTCCGGAGTGCCGAAAGGTATGAAGCAATTAATTTTCTTCTTCATCTTCATCTTAATATTAAAGAACTGTCGTATTGTCCATCGTTGATTTCTTTCGAATGAGGAAGCAAAGTCCGATGAAAGTAAATGCAGCGTTAAATAATAGCAGCTCGTAACTAATTTGGTAACCGTTGAACCATGCTTCCGAATTTCGTTGCAGGATATAGCAAAGAATAGGAGAAGCGATAGCTACCAACGGAATATATTTATCATAAACTTGTTTCTTGGTGAAGATGCCGAAAGCGAACAACCCTAAGATAGGACCATACGTATAACTGGCCAATGTGTAAATCGCATCAATCACACTGGTGTTGTTCAGCAGATTGAATACGAAAATGACTGCTCCCATCACAACTGCCATACCGATATGTACCTGTTTGCGTATTTGGCTAAGTGCCGCCTCTCCTTTTTTCTGTGCATGTAAAATATCTACAGTAAAAGAAGTGGTCAGTGCCGTCAAGGCAGAACCCGCTGCAGAATAGGCGGAGGCTATCAGTCCGATAATGAATAATATTCCGACTATGCCGGGAAAATAATTTCCGGTAGCAATCATCGGAAACAACTCGTCGCTTTTTTCCGGATTCCCAATGCCTTGCTGTGCTGTAAACGTATATAACAGTACTCCCAGCATCAGAAAAAGCAGAATGACAAAGAACTGTGAGATTCCACTGGTAATCATATTCTTCTGTGAATC
>NWBO01000067.1 GCA_002633275.1 Bacteroidales bacterium Phil12 | reverse complement strand
AACTACGTGTCGCTGATTGACGTGCAGGGAACCGGAAATTATGATTTGCACGAGTTTGCCGTAAAAGACATGGATAATAACTCTCACCTGATAACCGGTACGGATCAATACGGATTCAGCGGCAGCTCCTTATTGACTCCGCAAAGTGTCATTAAGATGTCCTCCAATTTTGAAAAGAACCCTTATTTCTACTTTACCGATGGAGATAAGAATCTCTATATATACAGTATGCAGATGCGCAGCCATATGCTGGCTTACACAGCAGGCAGCCGTATCACCGGCATCAGTGGAAGTCCTGTTGTTTGTGAGTTTTATGGCTATGGGGGAAATAGCACTGATCCGAATTTCCGGCTGGCACTTTCGCAGGAAAATGGGGATATCGCCATCATCGATGTAAACACGAGCCAGATGGTACGTCTCTTCGAAGGTTTTGCTCCCGATTTGGAATTGAAGACTTTTAGCGGGTTTGGCGATGTGAAAGGCATGGTATGGTGCACGAACTATGAAGGAGAATATTAATTGGAAAAAGAAAATAACCTATCAGTAAATAATTAATCATTTAAACGAGAAAAGTATGAAAAATAGACTGTTTTATTTTGCTGCTTGTGTAGCTTTAGTATTGTCTTCAGTAAGTTGCAGCAGTGACGATGGTGAAGAAGAAGATGCAGATATTCCCGTAGTGGGGAAAATTGCTGTTTCCGGTGCTTATAATGTGTATTCCCATGGAAGCCAGGGATGGATTGAAGCGGACAAGATAGGAATATATGTGTTGTCCGATGGCAAACCGCAGGAAAACTTGCCGTATGCTCCGTCGGAAGTAGCGGTGGCTACTACTACAGAATTGGATGGTAAAACGTATATAGTATATGATCGTGATAGTCGTGTGACTGAAGATATTACGCTGAATCCTTCTTCCGAACTTGCTGCAGGATTTAAGGGTGGCGATCACACTATTTATGCCTATACGCCCTATAACGCAGCTTCACAAGATTATAAGGCTGTCGCTTTGCCCAACTTAGCTGTGCAGGAGTATTATGAATCAGAGTTTATGCCGCATCGTAATTATAGCTTTGCTTATGCTTCGGCTACTACATCTAGCTATTCTGCTGCAACTGTTTCTTTGGGAGAATTCAAACCATTGTTTTCTCAAATCACTTTACCGGGTGCGGGATGCCCGGATTCTTTTGTCGGTAAGAAATTTACTAAAGTGGTGGTGAGCTGTGACCATCCGATTGCCTACGAAGATGGAGCAACTGTAGATTTGTCGACAGGTAAAATTTCCGGTACTCCGATAAACAGTATTACTTATAATCTTCCTAATGGCGGCTTCGAGATAACTGCCGGGTATTTTGGTGCCAGTTTGGAGACCTGTTATATGATGATTGCCGTACCTTTTGAAACAGGGCTAACTTATACCTATAATTTTACTTTGACAATTGATGGACAGGAATATACTATTTCAGGCAAACCGAATGAAAAGATGTCTAGTATCAACAACTTAAATATGTATGGCATTGCCGGTATCGAATAATTATTATCTTTGTATCTGTATATAAATATTAAAAAAGAAAGCATGAAGAAATTAGTTTCAATTCTGATGATTCTGGCAATGATTATCCCATTGGCCGGAGCACAATCGACGGACATCTTCAAGAAAAAGAAGAAAAAGAAGAGCAAGACGGAAGCGGTGGATAAAGCCAAGGCTGACTCCATTGCCAAGAGTAAGAAAGATGCTCTGCAACCTTACGCAAAAGTAATCACCGGCAAAGCCAAAACAATGGACGGCTTTTTCAAAGTGCATTATGTAGATGGTAAATATTTTTTCGAAATAGCCGACTCTCTTTTCGGACGTGATATTTTGATTGTGAACAGAGTTGTGAAAGCACCGGTAGACGCGC
>NWBO01000066.1 GCA_002633275.1 Bacteroidales bacterium Phil12 | reverse complement strand
ATGTTTACACAGAATTAGGGACTGCCCAATAGCGCCTTAGTCCAAATAATTGTCCGCACACCTGGCTTAAATAATACCACAAATATGACAATCATCAAGCGGTTTGTCATTGTATATAATTTAATATTTCAGGAAAAGTAGTTACAGTTACGTAACAGTCATCTTTGGCATTTGTAATCAATATCCCTTTCACGGGCTCAATATTACAGATAGATAAATCTCGTTTTCTGTCCCCAACCGCATAAGAAACCATAAAATCAATATCATATTTTTCTCTAGCCTTATAAAAAAGTTCAACTTTTGGTTTTCTACAATTGCAAATAGTTATATAGTGCGGACAATGAAAAATGTCATCTATTGTTACACCTCTATCCTCAAAAAACGAGTAAATTTCGTTTTCAAATTCAATATACTGTCTTTCTGTGTAGTAACCTCTCTCGATGCCAGATTGGTTGGTAATGATAATCAATAAATATCCCCTTTGTTTAAGTTCTTTTAAAGTATATAGTACGCCAGGAAGCAATTTAAAATGTTTAATATTATGTACGTATCCAAAATCAACATTAAGAGTACCATCTCTATCTAAAAAAACAGCTTTATTCATTATTATTCTGCACCTTTTTTATAATATCAGTTGTAGATTTCCCTTCAACATACTCTACAAGAAACACCTGTCCTCCATTTTTCTCAACAACATCTTGTCCTACGATGAGTTTATTTGTATAATCTGCACCTTTTACAAGCACATCTGGTTTTATCGCTTTTATAAGGTTTAATGGTGTATCCTCGTAAAATAATACAACATAGTCAACACATTCAAACCCTGCAAGCAATTCCAGGCGATCACACTGAGAGTTAATCGGTCGATCTTTCCCTTTTATTCTTTTTATTGAATTATCTGAATTTACACCAACAATCAAGATATCACCGAGTTGTTTTGCTTTTTCTAAGTAACTTAAATGCCCGACGTGGACAATATCAAAACAACCGTTCGTAAAGACTATCTTTTTGCCTTCTCTCCAACTATCGTTACAAAAAAATGAAGGTTCTACTATTTTTATTTTCTTTTCCTTCTTATAAACACCAAGCACCTCATTTAAACTTACAGGAACCGTGCCAAATTTTGTCACTTTAGTTGATGAGGCTCGATTTGCGAGCTCTAATGAATGATAATCATCAAACCCGTTAATCATGCTAACAACAACATAAGCCAGGGCCGTATCTCCGGCCCCCACGACATCGTAAACATTTTTAATATTTTCATTAACATGTAAAAACTCTTCAGATTCATTTAACATGATCATTCCATCTGAACCAAGAGTAACCATGAGTTTGTTGCAACGAATTAAGGATTTAAGTTCTTTCATCGCTGTTTTTAATTCTTTCCATGTAAAAATAGAGTGCCCATAAAGCATTTCGAGTTCTTTCTTGTTTGGTTTAACTAGATAAGCATCTTTGTACTTTTCAATGTCGTTTTCTTTTACGTCGAAAAAAACCTTTATATTATAGCGTTTGCCAATTGCAGTAACATGCTGGCATAATTTTTTCGATACGACACCCTTAGAATAATCAGAAAGGACTATTGCATCCCATTTATTGATATATGTAAGAATATATTTCTCAATATAGGTTGTTTCAAAATCCGTAAGCACTTTTATTTGTTCAGAATCCATTCTTAGGAGCTGATGGTTCCCGGAAACATACCTAGATTTTAGTGAAGACATTCTATGTTCTGTCATGAGAATCCCATCTACAGAAATTCCCTTTTCTTTAAATATAGCGCAAATGATATTCCCTGCTTCGTCATTTCCAACAACAGAGGCCACGCTTACATCTTGACCAGCTGCTAAAAGGTTGAAAGCAACATTTCCAGCACCACCTAAGATATCCCTAGTATTTTTATGTACTAACACTGGTATAGGTGCTTCAGGAGAAATTCTCTTAACATCTCCTTCATAATATCGATCTAACATCAAGTCTCCGATAACTAAAACTTTTTTTTTCTTTATTTTTTCAAACGTAATATCCATCTTATCCTCCACAAACACCATATCTAGAGCTAATGCATGTATTGACGATACCTTTCGCTAAAACATTTTCTTTCATAAAAACATGTATATCAGAACAATTTTTCTTCGATTATTTTACAAAGTACGTGAATAATACAAATATGAATTTCCTGAATATGCGCAGTTTCACTAGACGGCACATTAAGCAGGCAATCGCATAACCCTTTCATTTTTCCGCCAGACTCACCAGTCATTCCAATTGTCTTAATTCCCATTTTTTTTGCTTGAATAATAGCATTCACTATGTTTACAGAACTTCCACTAGTAGAAATTCCAATTAATATGTCTCCAGTTTTTCCATATGCAACAACCTGCTTCTGAAAAATCTGGTCGTAGCTATAATCATTTGCCAACGCTGTCATGACTGCGATATTTTCATTTAAAGCAATGGCAGGAATTCCTTTTCTTTCTTTCTGAAAACGGCCAACTAATTCTCCTGTCATGTGGAGAGCATCGGACGCGCTTCCACCATTACCACAAACTAAAATTTTCTTATCATTTCTATATGCGTCTATACAAATATTAGCAATATAATCAATCAACAGACAAAAAGCATCATCCTCAATGATTTTTTTTGTTATTTCTAGACTTTTACAAAAATAGTCTTTTACCATACAAATTATCCCCCTAAATATTATTGCATTTCTATTTTTTGTATTTATAATCTTTTAGAAATACTTGATATACACGTAACTAACATACGTTCTTTATAAAATAAAGTAACTCCATGTTTGTTGTTTTTAACATCTGAATCGTGTCCAATTTTAATTGTTTCTTAACACTATGAGGCCAGTACCAGTTATTATAGAGAGACTGAGATATTAACTGCCCCAACACGATACCCCATATTCCTAAAGAAGTTTTAGCACAAAGGATATATGATAAAACCACACTTAACATGCTTGAAAATAAAAAGGCCTTAACATAGGGGACTTTATTTGTATTGGAAATATATGACGTGTAAAGAGAATATCTCTTCTGTAAAAACATATAAATGCCCATTATGCCCAACGTTGACGTATTAAATACATAATTTGGTTTGATAATATGCAATATCGGAATCCCAACAAAAATAAGACCAACCATACCAACAACAAAGAAGCCACAATATAATGTGACCACTATTGACATTATTTTTTTTATAGTGTCCATGTTATTGTTCAAATACGCAGATTGTATTTTAGGTTGATATGTAGAATACGGCACGCTAGATAATAAACCTATTGCTGTAACAAATTGTAGAGATAATGAATAAATACCTGTTTGTTCTAAATTGAAAAAAAGGGAGCAAATGATAGTATTGGCTTGGGTTATTAAATAATTCGATAATGATACCAACCCATCTCTCCATGCGTTATGCCATATTATAAAAAAAGTTTTCGTTATTACATTGAGTTTAACCTTAATATTAATTTTTTCTAGATTATCACCTATGTTGTTATATTCATAAAAATATCTCTTTGCAAGTCCTCTATATAATACTCCATATAATAGATAGGCTAGTGCAGGAGCCAAAATACTAGCTCTAAATATCAATAAAACAGTACACAATACAATTTGAACAATACTCGCAATTACCTTAGCTTTATTATTTTCTGCAATTCCACCGACTCCAATAAGTATAGATGAATAATAGTAATAATATAGATTCATAAAGATTGCGATAACATATATTCCCCAAGCTAATATATATAACTGCCCGCCAATAGCTTCCGATATGTGATTTATATACAAAGAACCACAAACAGAAAGCAGGGCAAAAGACAATACAGCAATAATCAAATATATATATTTGCACACTTTAATCACAATAAGAAGTAATTCATAATTTACAGGTTGTTCCTCTGTTTTATGTACACCAAATTCAATTAAAACCTGTGCACCACTCCATACATAAGCAATATTTCGAGCAAGTGTAGGCGTTAATCCAAAATCTAACAAAAGAGCAATTGCGCCAATACTTGTAAATATTTGCCATAAGCCAAGTAAATCGCTATCAAGAAAAAACATTAATATAGGAACCATAACTAAATTACTACCCAAAGAAGCGATTGTCCCTAGATAATTCCAAACTACGTCTTTCTTCTCGATTTCAACAGCCATTAGTTTCGTTGATCCCTCAGCCTTTCATAATCATATAAACAGTGTCATATACCCTTGCAACATTTATATGTTTTATACACACATTATCTGTACATTTATATAAGTTATTAGGCTCATCATAACAATACTGACATCTTAAGCCCAATGATATTGGCGTAGAATTCCCAGAGATTGGTCCAACTTTTGCAGGATCAGTTGGGCCATAAATGACAAAAGTCTTCACACCAAGGGCATCTGCAATATGAATCATCCCAGTATCACCACCAATGACAGCGTCACATTGTGATATAAGAGCTATTGTTTCATGAATGGTTGTTTTTCCTATATAACAATTGGGCTGCTCTAATAAATGAGGGAATTTATCCATGATTTCCTCTTCTTCTTTCGCTCCCCCAAGCAATAGTATATTGAAATCATTTTCCAACATTGAAATTAGCTCTAAATACTTTTGTAATTCCCATTTTTTTATATCATGGATTATTTCTTTTCCGTTACGTTTCTCAATAACGGGGTTGGTACCCACGCATATTCCGATAGTTTTCTTTTCTTTGTGGAATGCCATACACATTTTTTCGATAAATTGGATCATTTGAGAATTTATTGGAAGAAATGGAATTTTATCGATTATAGGGATATTGATCGCTTCCAATAATTTTAAGCATTGTTCTATTTTATGTCCATTAAATAGGGGTACGTGAATACCTCCGCGGATAAAAAAATTACCTTTTTGGGCCATATATACAACCTCATGGCAACCCAATAATTTGATAAAGAGAGGACCAATAATCTGATTAGTAATTGGTGAAACAATACCAATATCCCAATGTTTTTTTCTATTTTCATAAATGAACCTTAATACGTCCGGTAATTTCATAGATTTTAGCGAAAAAACATATATATCATCTACATAATCACATAATTTAACAATTTCTTTACAGGCTTTTGATCCTACAATTACGCCTAGGATACTATTCGGATAACATTTTTTTATATTTCTTAAAGTAGAAAGAGATTGAATTACGTCACCAATTCCATGATGAATTTCATATAATATTCGTTTTTGTTTTATTCTCATTTATATGCACCAACCTCTTTGTTAACGCTAATACCCCAAATTACCCAAATTAATATTTGAATTATAATTTGTCCCCCAAATAACATTGTTTCAGTTACACACATTAAGAGATTTACTAGACAACATATTAAACATAATAATTTAAAATCATTATTATAATTAATAATATAATTTAGTAGTAGGTTTATAAAAATAATAATTATAGACAACTGCAATATGCCCCCTTGAAGTAATATATTCAAATATGAATTATGGATTGAAATTTCGCCTAAATACGAGTAGTCTAGTCCATATCCTAATAGCCATTTATTTTGTATAAGATTAAATGCATCTTTCCAAATAATATCTCGACCTGACATTAACACTTTGCCAGTCGTTACGTAAACAAACAAAGATAACGAAGGAAACCAACTCGTTTTTTGTATGGTTGGATAGACAAATATGAACAAAAAAATACTTGATATAACTACCCATTTTAGTATATATCCGTACTTTTTCCTCAAGTTTAATTGATAAGCAATTTTACTAAAACAAAGCAATCCAATCAAAAGCGTCATAGCGACAAGCGCCGTTCTCACTTTACTAACCCAACACAAATATCCCCAAAAGAATACGTATGTAATCCAAATTTTATTTTGAAAACGCACCCAACAAAGTAACGCGATTTCTGACATTAAGCACGAAAAAATTCCTAGAAATGTAGTAGTTGAATAAATAGACTTGTACCCGTTATCTATTGAACTAAATCCTGTATGTAATAGCAAAGGAAAATATAATATTACAAGTTGGATTCCAATAATAAATGCACATAACTTATGGTTAAAAAATCTCATATCTATTTTTAAAAATGACAAGAAAAATATCATAGAAATTAAAAATAAACAAAGATCTTTTATGGCAATAAAAGTAAAATTTCTTGCCATTCCTAACAAATAAAGGAAAAATATAATGTAAACAAGCACGATAACTGATGGTTGTGTCAACTTATTAAATTTTTTATTGATAATAAACAACAATAGCCCCGCACAAAATAATACAATAACACTCCCATATCCAATAGATCTTAAAAAATGTATACTTGTATTGTAAGTTAAAGATGCAATTCCGATAAATATTATCATTAAATTTAAATAAAATTTTTGACTGTTCATTTGTTTTACACACAATTCCTTCTATAATAGTTATAATATTATTCAAACATTAATCACTATTTTATGAATTGATATTTATAAGACGCTTTGAGCATTTAAATAATCATTTTCATGATTTTCTCCACACAGCTTTATTCACAACTTCTGTATAACTCTGAATAATCTTCACAACCTTAGTACTGACGTTTTCCTCGGTGTAATCCGGAACATTGGCTCCCAGGTCGCCGTTACTCAGCATCTCCACCGCCGTATCAACCGCCTGTAAGACACTTTCTTCCGTTATCGAACCAAGTATGAAATTCCCCTTGTCCATCGCCTCCGGTCTTTCCGTACTTGTCCTTATGCAGACGGCGGGGAAGCATTTAAAGTACGAGGCCTCTTCCGGCAGCGT
>NWBO01000065.1:1396-1565 GCA_002633275.1 Bacteroidales bacterium Phil12 | reverse complement strand
GCATCTTCAAGATATATTATAACGGTCAGGACATTCTTCATAAAATGCTGAAGCAGGTAGCTTCAAAAGGAGAAAGTGTGAAGATACCCCAGGGAGCTTTCATGAAAGAAGTGCATAGTGATAAATACTTCCCGGTGTCGGGGGAAATAGTCCCGATCCGTTCAAAGGA
>NWBO01000065.1:0-1284 GCA_002633275.1 Bacteroidales bacterium Phil12 | reverse complement strand
TATCCGTGGCAGTTTGATATGGAAACGAACTGTTTTATTTTCCCGCAAGGTTTCTTGAAACGTCTCGGATACGATGAATCGGTTACTACCATCCCCCGTGATGAAATGGATCGCACTATCCATCCTGACGATTTGAAAGAAATAAGACCGTTGTTTAACAGAGCATTGACCGGGGAAGATTCCAATACCCGTCTGAACTTCCGTCAGCGGAATGTCAACGGAGAGTATGAATGGTGGGAATATCGTTCTTCCGTAATCACGGGATTGACACAAGATTCATTGTACAATATATTAGGTGTTTGTCAGAGTATCCAGCGATATAAGACTGCCGAGCAGGAGATGAGAGAGGCCCGTGATAAAGCCCTCCAGGCTGACAAACTGAAATCGGCGTTCCTTGCCAACATGAGTCACGAGATTCGGACTCCGCTGAATGCGATTGTAGGTTTCTCCGATTTGCTAAGCGATACGAGTGGTTTTACAAGCGAAGAGATTGCCCAGTTTATCGGAACCATTAATAAGAATTGTGGCCTGTTGCTGGCTTTGATTAATGATATTCTTGATTTGTCACGTATCGAATCGGGAACCATGGAATTTATGTTCGCCGAGCATAATCTGCCGTTGTTATTAAAGACCGTCCATGATTCTCAACGCTTGAATATGCCACCGGGAGTAGAACTGGTGTTGCGTATGCCCGAAAGTGATAAGAAATATCTTACGACAGATAATGTACGCTTGCAGCAAGTCGTGAATAATCTGATAAATAACGCTGCTAAATTTACGGGCAGCGGTTTCATTACTTTCGGCTATGAAGATGATGAGGTTCCCGGCTACACCCGCATCTTTGTGGAGGATACCGGAGTCGGTATTTCTGAAGAAGGTATCCGTCATATATTCGAACGATTCTATAAAGTCGATAATTTCACCCAAGGAGCAGGTTTGGGATTAAGTATTTGTCAGACCATCATCGAACGTCTGAATGGTACCATCTCCGTCACCTCCGAAGTAGGTAAAGGCACTCGTTTCACTGTGCGCCTTCCTAACTACTGCGAATAATCGAACGTTCACTTTTGGGCATAGTGTCCGAAAATGGACACTATTCTTATTTTCTAATCTGTTGATAATAAAAACTTTACTTTTTTGGCACATCGTTTGATTCTCTCATAGTGGAAAATACTGTGCATAATGAAAAAGAAAAGTATATTGTTTGCTCTTGCTGCCGTTTGCCTGCCGTTGGCATTGTCGGCACAGAAGGAAAGGGAAATAACCTTGAATGAAGCTATTGCT
>NWBO01000064.1 GCA_002633275.1 Bacteroidales bacterium Phil12 | reverse complement strand
TGACGGAGAAAATATGGACGAAGATACTTGGGCAAAAAGATACAACGAAGCGTTGTTTATCGAAGAATGGAGGTTAAGAAACTTTGCAGAACTATTTAAGGATTAAAATTTCCAATAAGAGTCTCTGCCGCTGTGGTCAATGACATTCCAATAAAATATCTGAACGAAAATATAAACGACACTAATACACGATAATATAAGAAATATAGCACCGATAAAAACCAATATGTTTTCGATAATATCCCACATGATGAAAATAGTTTAATATTGAATTACTTTGCAAAAGTATAAAAATAATGACAACCAACCAAATAATATTACAAATAAATATTACAGGCGATGCAAATAATGTCGTAAATCAACTGTCAAAAAACATTCAAAATCTTAGTGTAACAAGCAATAAGACGGTGAATGTAATGATAGAGAAATTTGGCAAATTGTCATTGTTTTGTAATCAAGCGGCACAGGCACTTGGAGGTTTTGGAAAAATATTGCAAGGTATGAATGAGCCTGCTGTGGCATTCGATAAATCATTAATGGAGTTATCGGCAATTACGGGTGTTACGGGCGAGGGATTGAGTGAAATCGGCAATATGGCACAGGATGTTGCGAAGAAATTCGGCACGGATGCAGCCCAGGGTGTTGAGAGTTTCAAATTATTGTTGTCTCAATTATCGCCTGAATTGGGTAAGACGCCCGAGGTGATGAAGAAGATGGGCGAGAATATCGCCATATTATCCAAGACAATGGGCGGAGATACTACGGCGGCAGCCGAAGTATTGACGACTGCAATGAACCAGTTCCAGGTATCTATGGACGACCCTATCGCAGCGGAAAAAGAGATGGCGAGAATGATGAACGTTATGGCTGCGGCAGCAAAGGAGGGTTCTGCGGAACTTCCGCAGATACAGGAGGCATTGAAGCAAAGCGGTATGGCTGCCAAGGCAGCAGGCGTATCGTTCGAGGAGGCTAACGCCGCCATTCAGGTGCTCGATAAAGCCGGACGAAAAGGTCAGGAACAATCTACAATAGTAGAAATTTAGTTCGTCTTATAGACCTCAATAGATGCACCTTTTTCTAATTGATGAATCTACAATAGTAGAAATTTAGTTCGTCTTATAGACTTTTTAGTAAGTTGAGCGGGGTCTGAACCATCTACAATAGTAGAAATTTAGTTCGTCTTATAGACAATTATATCATTTTCACTCACAAGATTAATCTACAATAGTAGAAATTTAGTTCGTCTTATAGACCTAAGTTTTGCAGAGTTTCGTGAAACCTTATCTACAATAGTAGAAATTTAGTTCGTCTTATAGACAATGATGCCTGGAATGAAGAAATTAATTATCTACAATAGTAGAAATTTAGTTCGTCTTATAGACATAAATACGAAATAGGTGAATGGATGTATCTACAATAGTAGAAATTTAGTTCGTCTTATAGACTCTTAATTTTGGTACTGGTGGCGGTCTTTATCTACAATAGTAGAAATTTAGTTCGTCTTATAGACAGTCTCAGACGTTGACTGAGACATTTATCTACAATAGTAGAAATTTAGTTCGTCTTATAGACCCTTGAATACAGACGTGCGGAAGATGTATCTACAATAGTAGAAATTTAGTTCGTCTTATAGACGGAAGACATAGGCTGTTGCATGTATGCATCTACAATAGTAGAAATTTAGTTCGTCTTATAGACATAGATGTTAAGGCTTATTACGTAAGATAATCTACAATAGTAGAAATTTAGTTCGTCTTATAGACGTTCTAACTCTTTATTCTTATTGGCAAATCTACAATAGTAGAAATTTAGTTCGTCTTATAGACGTTTTGTACGTGATTATGATTTCTTGAATCTACAATAGTAGAAATTTAGTTCGTCTTATAGACATTGTTAGCCATTTCTGTTATTCCTAGTGATCTACAATAGTAGAAATTTAGTTCGTCTTATAGACTATATTCACATAAGATTTTATTCTGACTATCTACAATAGTAGAAATTTAGTTCGTCTTATAGACCTGTCTCATCTTGTTTTTATTTATTTTTTTTATCTACAATAGTAGAAATTTAGTTCGTCTTATAGACTGGATATGTGCATCGTTATGGGTAGGGAATCTACAATAGTAGAAATTTAGTTCGTCTTATAGACAGCAAAAACTATCTAAGACTTTGCAAAGGTATAAAGAAATTATGATATAGCAATAGATTTGAAAAAATTATTTTTGTTAATTAACATAACTGATAAACCCTACCTAAAAATATAAAAAGTTATAAATGATTAAGAATTAAATTGTTGAAGTTTGTTTTATATTTATAAACATCGAGGTTTGCAATATATCAAAAATAAACAATATCCTTGTCTCTATGAATTGCATTACCATACTTTTTTAATTTTATCGCCGCTATGTCAAAAACAATTATGCTGTCGCTTCCCTCACAATCTTTCATAAATTCATCAATCCGAAGCGAAATATTGTCCATAACTCTTTTGCTATTATTAACTTCATAAACAGAATACTGTAATCGAATAGCCCCATTGCGTACAAGCATTTTGGAGAATTGACTACGCTTTCTGTCATCTTTTATATCATAACTTATTACTAACATTATATTTCAAATTTTGGATAATTTTCAGGAACGGACTCTCGCATAAAACAGCGATAGTAATTCCTGACATACATAAAAATACTGTTTTTATAATAAATTAATTCATCGAAGAACACTTTTGTATAATAACTGCTGCGCTCGTGTTTAAGCAAAAATTCTCCTTTACTGAAATTAAAATCTTTTTCTGTGAATTGATTTCGATTCAAAGCCGTCCTTGTAGCATTGTCAATAATACAACGAAAAGGTTCCATTATATCACACACAAGAGATTTGCGTTTGAACCACTGCCTATGAAATATACCTCTATATAAATCAAAACCGAACATTCGCAAAAAACATTCCACGTAATTGAAAAGAATAGAATAACCTATATCTAATATGGTATTTACGTAGTCGCATTTTGTACGAGGAAGTCGTGCTTTCCAATTGTAGTCTTGAAAATAAGCACAAAAAAATTGTTTGGCGACCAATCCCTCTATACCCAAAAGTTCTTTATAATTAGCAGTTATGTTTATTAGTTCAAGATATCTAATACAACAATTAATAGCATTAAGTGTCAGAATATCTTTTCGCCTTGTTTTAACAAGAAGAATTTTTTGGTTGCTAATCTTATTAGTGATAATATTGCGAGCCAAAGAAATATCATCAGCATCAAATTTATATTGTTTTATACGCAATAAATAATTGGCTTCTGCCGAATCTGACCAATAAAACACAGGACGCCAATTGGGTTTAACAACAATTAAAGCAACTCCGAATTTCTTGCATTTTTCTATTAATGGTGTTGTTATATGGATATGCCCGACAATAAAAAGTGCCAATAATTTTTGAAAAGGCATCTTGGTCAAAATTTTGTTATGCGCAGACTCTTCTATTTCTTCTAATAAAAGTTCTCCATTGCTAACTCGCAAATTTCTATCTTTAATACAATTAATTACAAAGATAGACCGCATTTCTATATCTTTATTGGAAAACATTTTCTAAATCTGTTTTATCACAGAGGTTGCAATATATACAGTGAGTACATTTATTATTATTGACCTGTATTGCGGAATTGGGATCATAAGACCGAAATTGTTCGATGAAATCCGTAAATTCTTTTATATCATCTTTCGTCGGCAGATTGATAGGCAATGTTTTATTTGTAGATATTTCATAAAAACTTATTTTCTTTACATCGTATCCCATTTCTTTAAGGCACAGATACTGAGCCCATAACTGATATATTTGTCCTCTATATATTTTGTTTAATTTATATTTACGTTCTATAAGCGATTGTTCTTTGATTTTATATACATCTATTTTCCCCATAATTCCAAATTGTTCGGAAAACACAGGCAGAGCCAATAATACATCTTTTCTTGTGCTGTTGCTTTTGTTGTCCACCGATTCATGAGCAATAGTTCCTTGAATTTGCGGCGTGGCGGAATAGAAATCCTTGTCCGTTTCCATATACGCATTGTGTAGGTATATGGAATACGGACAAAAGATAAAATCATTCAATTCTGATATAAGAATGTAATCAATCATTCAAATATAGTTTTTGCTGAACAAAATTCAACCACCCTTTATTTGATATAGCCAAATTTATTTTGTCTTCATCTTTTGTGTTTTGAATTTGTCTGACAACCCATAAGCCTTTGCGTGCAATATTGTATGCACCATTAGCATCGGCGTCTATTGGTAAATTATCGGGTTCATTGACTTTACGACTATCAAAAAATACTCCGTTTTCATCGGCGACAGGAGAAATAATGTAATCATCATTTTTTTCAGTTGAACCTGTTATGCTGTTTCGTATTTGGAGCAATAGTTTCATTAAATGCATGATACGTTTGAAAAACTCTGCACTTGTCTGCTTTTGAATCTCTTGTTTCAGATTGTCATTGATATTGATATCAATATTAAATTCGTTGAATAATTGTTTGAATTCGTCATTGATATTGATTTCCTTATTATCCCACGTATTATTCTTTTCTTTGTTGCGAAATATTTCAATTCTTTGACCAAATGAGCATAAAGTCCATTGCGTTTTAGTTCCTTGCGCTTTCGTTGTGAAATTATCGTAATCAAAGGCAAATTCAAACAAATCGTCTTTTGCGTTATAACGAATAGTGTCAAATTTAGAAAAGAAAACTTTTGATTCTTTAACGGAACAATAAGAAGTATCAAACATATTCACAAATCCAGTAACTGGGTCAATCTTGCTTGTATTCCAAGCTGGAATATAGAATAGACAACCATTTTGTTTTTCCATATCTTTGAAACTCTCAAATTTGTTGGTTAGTTGCAAAGCGTGGAACAGACCGCCTATTTCGTTGGAATTTTTTTGTTTATCTACATAGTAATTTAATTTATCGATTAGTTTCTTTTCAAATTTTTGATATACTTGCTTTTCAATCTTTTGACGTCCTCGCATAAAACCAAAATTCAAATCTTCCAAAACAACAATAGCATTGTATTTGACAATCATTTGTGAGATGATATGAACAACTTGACTTATGTATCCGTCTTTCAATTCTTTGATATTTTCTATTGTTCCCCAAGAAAGACGAGCCTTTTTTCTTTCTTCCTCTTTTTTTGCTAATAAATCGTGGTAGTCGGTTTTGTATTTATTGCCGTTGTATTCATTGATAATTTCGTTCAAAGACATTTGTTTAACGATATTGCCTTTCAAATCAATTAGAGAAAGGTATAGCAGATTTCTTTCTCCTCTATCAATGCCAATAATATGTTTAATTTCTTTGTTGCGTATCATATTATTAACAATAGGGTTGATATTTTTTATTCCTTTTGATTGATAATTTAGTGTTAATGATAAATGGAATAAAAATTTGTTTTCGATATATCTTTTGTCTTTTATTAGACCGTACTCAAACTCACTTTTTGTGTGGCTATTTTTATTTTGTATCTTCTCGTTGGCTTTATGAGTTGGAGAGGATTTTAGCCATTCGGTCTTTTTCCTATAAAAGATTGCACCGGCACCAATATCCAAAACATTTTGTTCTCCTGACATTAAAGTTTTGAAGTATATAGTGTGTAGATTTTCCGTGCCTCGTGATTTTCTATCGCCCTTAGAATGCGTGTCTGCATATGATAAATCTTTGTTTGATATTTTGAATAGGTATAGTGTTTTTTGTTCCCTCTTCGCAGCCGCTTCCATAGCCTTTTTGCTAACGGATATATAGTTAAAGATTTTTTCTTTTAAGAGAGTATCTTGTATGTCAGAGATTATTTCTGAGAATACCGTGTAATTTTTGGAAATTATGGCTTTAATTTTATCTTTTGGAAGGCGGTTAATAGATTTAATTGTCTCTATGATATTTTTAATAAGCTCTTCATTTTTGTTTTTAAACTTTTTGTCTTTTAGCAGGCAATTGTATTCTTCTTGATAGTTTTTAAAGTATGTCAGATATTGATTAGGTGTAAATGTATCAGGTTTGTTTTTGCTTCTCTCTTTTAGCGGATGAATATTTGGCAATCGTTCAATAAAATCATCTATAATTGTAATCATATCTTCTTTATCTTTGTTGTATGTCTGCTTTCCCTTGTAGGAATTGCCAAAAAAAGTCTGGCTTTTTAGTTGATAATAATCCAATCGTTCAAATTCACTTTTGTCATTTTCCTCAACATTATCTGTATTGCGGAATAATTTGGTATCGAGTGATATTCCTAAATAATAATCATATTCTCCTATACTATTAAGTTTTCTAAACAAATATCCGCTATATTGAGTGCCATTATCACTTTTTTCAGTGTAACTGTCGATCCAACCGTTTAGCAAGTTACCTTTTTCAAAGTTCAGTTTTATTTTCTCTTCTGAATATGGTTTCTTTGTAAGGTAGTTACGCACCATATTGTATATAGGAGTGATTTTATCTAATCTCTGGTATATATCGGAGAATGATCCATAGAAATTCTCGTCTTTATCCGCCTCAATATTGCTACCTAATAACGGCTTAACAAAATGCTGAATATCTTTCAAAACATCCAAAAGATTTTTGATTTTATCCACAGCATCTTTGTCTTGACTGATGCCCTTGTTATTATCGTCTATTGCTTCAAGTATAGGCTTCGCAACAGTGAAAGCATTTTCTAATTGCAAAATAAGATTTTCTTTTTGAATGTGTTCTTTGTTTATAGCACCAAAATCTTTGAAATATTGTTCAATAGTTTTGCTTGTGTCAATCTCTTCATTTTCTTTATATGTGTTTTTGACAATGTTGTTTAACTCTTCGATGCTAAAACTCTCGCAATTTTCAAAAAGGTTATCAATACGCGCTTCATATTTCTCAATATTTTCTTTGCGTTTTTGTCGATTTAGTTCTTTTAGTGTTTGTTTTATTGCAAAAGTGTAGATATCATAACGGTTGTAAATGCGTTGTGATAGAGTTGTTAAAGATTGGTCATTAGAAATATAAATCTTTGATAAATCATAATTGTCAATATATGTAATCAAATTATACAATGAATTATCGTTGCTATAGATAATCTCATACACCTCCTTGTATAGATTCAAAACACTGTTAGCCATATCTTTGTCACTACTCAACTCTTCGGGTAACCAAGAGATTGGTTCTCTATCGCTCAATATCTGTTTGAATAGTTTTTTTAGTAAAGGAAGTCTATTGCTTTTATCTTTTTGTTGCTGATTGTAAAGGTTGATATACTCGTTAAGACCTTGTACTTTTTCGTTGTTCTTGCTTACTCCACCAATAATAGTGTTGTAATCTTCTATCTGCTTTTGAGATAGAGTTTTATTGAAATAATCAATAGTAAAAACTTCTTCAATACTATTGATAGGTGAGTGTAAATGACAGTTCAAATCATTGACAATGGTAGAGAATTTTGTTTTTATTTCATTTCTCTCCACTATTTTGTTGAATATGGAGAGATTATCGATGAATTTAGGCAAATTCTCGTGAATCAGTCTGTATGCAATGGCAGTTGATTGTTCTCCATCTGAGTACATATTTTTGCGATTTTCAAAGAAACCGGTAAAATATGTAGTAAAGTCTTTGAATCTTTCTACTCTTGTTTTGTCTTCGTCTCTGCCGTCAAGATATTCAACAAGGTCTTCTTTGATAAATTCTTTGGAAAACAAACGTTTTAACTTATCGTTTTCTTTAAATCTATTTACAACTTGTTTTCTTAGATTTGTTTTTAATTTTTGAAACTCGGTGTTTTCTTGTTCAGAACGATTTTTGGTTATATAAAGTTCTTGATATTTATCTAAATCCTCTAAAACAAAGTCTTTGAAACATATTTCAATAAATCTTTTATGATACTCATCAATTATTGTTTTGACTTTTTCGTAATCGTCTGTTCTTTGGTTATCTTGTGTAAGAATACCCATTTTCTCAATGTTTTGTAATGTTTCTCCCTGAGGGATTAATTCAAAACGAAGTGTTTTCTGTAATGAATACAGATTCACTAATTCTGTCAGATTTGTCTCTGCTTTCATGACCAATAAATTTTATTTGTTAATACTTATGAAATTTACAACAACAGCCTCATCTGAACAATTCAAATGAGGCTGTCGCTATAATCAAAATTTAAGATTCTATTAATGTTGCTCTGACTTTGTCTTCTATCTCTTGTGCAAGTTCCGGATTATCTTTCAAAAGATTTTTTACCGCATCTCTGCCTTGTGCCAATTTACTTTCTCCATACGAAAACCAAGAACCACTCTTCTTTACTATGTTATGTTCTACTGCTATATCCAATATCTCACCAATACGCGATATGCCCTCGCCAAACATCAAATCAAACTCAACAGTTTTGAATGGTGGCGCAACCTTATTCTTTGCAACCTTTACCTTTACTCTGTTGCCTAAAATTTTGTCGCCGTCTTTTATCTGCGACACTCTTCTTATGTCCAAACGAACCGAAGAATAAAATTTTAAGGCATTACCTCCCGTTGTCGTTTCGGGCGAACCATACAAAACGCCAATCTTATCTCTCAATTGGTTGATAAATATGCAGCAGCACTTAGTTTTGCTTATTGTTGAGGTAAGTTTTCGCAAAGCCTGAGACATAAGTCTTGCTTGCAAGCCCATTTTACTGTCCCCCATCTCGCCTTCTATCTCACTTTTTGGTGTAAGTGCGGCAACGGAGTCGATAACTATGATATCTATCGCCCCCGATGAGATAAGATTTTCCGCAATCTCCAATGCCTGCTCGCCATTGTCGGGTTGAGAGATGTAAAGATTGTCTATATCAACGCCAAGTTTCTGTGCATAGAAAGCATCAAAAGCATGTTCGGCATCAATAAAGGCTGCAATGCCACCTTGTTTCTGTGCTTCGGCAATGCAATGCGTTGCAAGAGTTGTCTTACCTGAGGACTCGGGACCATATATCTCGATTATTCTGCCTTTTGGTAAGCCGCCCACACCCAACGCTACATCCAAAGAAAGACTACCCGTAGGTATAACCTCAACTTTATCTGCATGTCTTTCGCCAAGTTTCATCACCGAACCCTTACCATAACTTTTCTCTATCTTGTCTAACGCCGATTGAAGTACTTTTAACTTCTCTAACTTCTCGGTATTTACATCCGATTGAACTTCTTTTGCCATTGTAATTATGTATTAATTGATTATTATCTGATTTTGTCTTTTGCAAAGGTATAAAAATATTTCTTTTTATATTCGTTTTGTCAATGAAATTTCATTTGATTAAAGCCGATAAACACGATAGCAAAACGATAAGTGCCGATATTTTCGGCAAATTACACATCATATTAATATATGATGGATAAGAAAAACGTGCAGCGAAACGAAAATTATTTGATTATTTCAATTAAATCGGGAGTAACGGACGAAATGGCTATCGCAACACCGGGTATTTCCATAAAAATACGTTTGTTTCTTTTGCCTTGAATTTTCAACAGCACACCCTCAATTCCGTCATAAATGCCACCGATAACGCGGACTTTCATACCTTTTTTCAACTCCAATTCTTCGGGGTTGTAAAATGTTATATTATCATCTAAATGGTTGGTAACTCTGATAAATTCCTGCATCTGTTTATCGGGAACGGTCTCAATTTTTCTTTTTTCGCCCTCCTTACGCGTTAAGAAATAAGTGTTGTAGGAAAATTTCGTCAGAACTTCTTGCTTAAAGTCTTCAAGAGTTTTCTTGTCGGTATGAACAAAAACAAAATCGTTGATGGCAGGAGCCAAGACTTTCGTTTTTCTTCCTTTTACAACCTTTATTTTATATTTCATCGGAATAAAGGACTCTATGTTTTTCTCGTCCAAGAGTTCCTTTATTCTCATTTCTCTTGAAAAAATGGTTTTGAGAACATACCATTTGCAATCTGATTCTTCGTTTCGTTCTACATTCATTTTTGTTCTCTACAATTGGAACTGCAAAGTTACGAATATTTATTTTAATCATTTGTTATTATCTTCCAAAAGCCGTTTCTTTTACCATTTTTGCGTTCAATGATACCCTTTTCGGTCAAATTTACGGTAATGGTTTTTATAGTTCTCTCAGACTTGCCTATATGTGTAGCAATTTCTTTTTGTGTAGCTTTTGGCTGTTCTCGTAAGAAATTAAGCACCGCTATTTCTTCCAAAGTGCAATTCAAAGTGCAGATATTGCACTTTGAATTGCTTTCGTTTGAAGAATTTGTACTTTTAGTATCTTGCAGGAAAGATTCCTGTACAAGCATTGTTCGGTTCTTTAATTCGTTATGCTCATGTAGAATTAAGTTTCGGAAGAATGCTTCAATATATTCTGTAGTAGCGTAGATGCCTTTGCTCAAATTATTGTAGTTAGCACGGACTAAGGCATTGCGAAAATACCACGAATGATTGGCAAATGCTTCGTTGCTGATGTCAAACCCGAAAGTGCGTAGGTATTTTATGGTAAATACAGCCGTTGTACGGGTATTTCCTTCTCCGAAAGCATGAATTTGCCAAACCCCGGAAATAAACTTAGCTATATGTGAGATTGCTTCATTGATATTCAAATCTTTGTAGCTAAAATTCTTTTCTTGACCAAAGTCATAATCAAGAGTATCACGTATGCTATCGGCACTTGCATATAGAACGGTTTCACCTTTTAGCACCCATTCCTTTTTAGTGATGTTATAATCTCTGACCTTTCCGGCAAATTTATAAATGCCTTGAAAAAGCCGGCGATGAATTGTGATATACTCAATGGGAGAGAACGTAAACGTTTTCTCCGATAATATTTCGGTGATACGTGCAGATACTTTATCTGCTTCTTCCGTTCTATCCTCAATGTCAGCTCTCACTGTTTTACTCTGATAGTAACTATCAATCAGTTGTTTTGCTTCCTCTATGGTTATATCCCCCTCAATATGTTGGCGTGCCGTCTGTATAAGATATTCGGATGGCTTTAAGTCATCAACAGCTTGCAAGCCGATAGCGGTTTGCCACGCATAACCTTTTTCTCTTTTATGAGGTTCGCCTTGTCTTATATATTCTTCAAAGTCATTCATAATATAACTGAACTGTTTGACTAAAAATAATCGTAGTCTATTGTACTTCGTTTACGTAGTTTTCAATTTCATGATTCCATTTTATTGTAACCACACCATTCTTTGTCTCAGGATAGAAACGAATAGAATCTTTCTGAGGGGAAAGGTATTTTGCGTCTATGGAGTATTTGCGTATCTTTTCGCCATCATTGATTTCCACAATCAAAACATCAAACTCAGAACTGTTTCCATATTTTACCCTACAATTTTTACTCTGTCTTATATTCCTCTTTACAGTCTTCTCTATCATGTTTAACATTATTTCACCCATGTTTAATACTATTTTGTTAATGTTTAACACTAATTTTGCGATAAGTGGTACAAAAATTTTCGTTGTACCATAACGAATTTTTTCTTTACCTATGTCAAAATCTTGAAGCGAAAACGTGGCATTGATTTATTAAAAAATACTGTCGTTTTCGGCGTTTTTGAATTTTTCTATATTTCTTCTGTCTTTTTTCGTTGGTCTGCCGATATGGGAATCACGCTTTTCAAACATCATATCGTGCATCATTTGAATTTTGTCATATTCCGATTGAGGAGTAAGGTCTTCCATATATGCGGCTACATCTTTCGCTCCGACTCTGTTCTTCAAAATTTCCTTGACTTTTACGGTCTTTTTCAAAGGGTTGAGGTTTATCGTTATAATATCTCCGACGCTGACTTCTTTGCTTGGTTTCATAGTTACATTATCTCTTGTTACTTTACCCAAATCACAAGCCTCTGCCGCAAGACTTCTTGTCTTGTAAATCCTAACGCACCAAAGCCATTTATCTATTCGCATAACTGTTTTTTATTTATGTTTTGTTGAACTCTTAACGCTAAAAACGTAATTGTTATGCAAAAGTACAATAATTTTATGGAAAGAAAAATTGGTATTTGACAAAAACATAGTACCTTTGCAATATATTAATTTCAAAAACACAGCAATTATGATTTTGACAACAACACCGACCGTAGAAGGTCATTCAATCAAAGAGTACAAAGGTATAGTTACAAGCAGGGCAGTATTTGGTGCAAATGCGTTCAAAGATATGTTTGCGGGTTTAAGAGATATTGTCGGCGGCAGAGTTAATTCGTACGAAAAAGTATTTATGAAAGCACAAGAAACTGCAATGGAAAATATGTCGCAAGAAGCAATGCAAAGAGGAGCAAATGCTGTTGTGGGAATACATATAGACTACGAAAACATAGGCAGTATGCTTATGGTTGCAGTATCAGGAACGGCTGTAACGATATAAGCAACCGATTTATTGAATAATGAAACGAGTGTCGGGAAAATACTTCTTGACACTCGTTTTTGTGAATATGTTGTTTTCGTATTAATAAAGAAAACAAGATTACTTCTCTCTAAAATATACTGTTATAGGAACGCCGTTGAAATTATAGTATTCTCTTAATTTGTTTTCGCAAAAACGTATGTAATCTTGCTTAACGTATTGCGGTAAATTGCAATAAAAAACAAATTGTGGGTAAGGCGTTTTCAATTGAGTGATATACTTTATTTTTACACGCTTGCCTTTATATTCGGCAGGTGGATTTTGTTCTTTAACAATAGGGAGGATATCTTCGTTTAATTTGCTGGTAGGAATTTTTCTTTGACGGTTTTCATAGACTTCTCTTGCAGTTTCAAGAGCTTTGAAGATACGTTGTTTGTTTATCACGGAAGTGAAAATTATAGGAATATCGGTAAAAGGAGCGGCCTTTCTGCGTATTTCTTCTTCAAAATGCTTCATTGTGTTGGTGTCTTTTTCGACTTTATCCCACTTATTGACACAGACAACAACGCCTTTGTTGTTTCTTTCACATAAAGACAAAATATTTAAGTCTTGTGCATCGAAACCGACAGAGGCATCGACAATCAATATACATACGTCCGACATTTCCAATGAGCGAATGGCACGCATCACGGAGTAGAACTCTATGTTTTCTTTTACCGCGTTTTTCTTTCTAAGTCCTGCCGTATCGACGATAATGAAATCGAAACCGAATAAGTTGTACCTTGTGTTGATACTGTCTCTTGTTGTTCCGGCAATATCTTTGACGATGTTTCTGTCTTGATTGGTTATCATATTGATAAATGATGATTTGCCGACATTCGGACGTCCCACGACAGCCAAGTGAGGTAAGTTCATTTCCTCATCATCAAAAGTTTCTTTGTCCGTAAAGTCCTTGACCAATTCATCCAATAACTCACCCGTTCCCGAGCCGTTTGCGGCTGATATTTCGTATAGTTCGCCCAATCCCAACGAATAAAATTCGCTTACCGTCATCGACTTGGCAAAACTATCCACTTTATTGACCACCAATAACGTTTTTTTATTGCTTTTTCTCAATATATCGGCGACGTCTTCGTCCATAGAAGTTATTCCTTCTTTGGCATCGACAAGAAAAAGTATTACATCTGCTTCGGCAATAGCGATACGGACTTGCTCACAAATTTCTTTCTCAAACTCATCATCGCCGCCAATCATATAACCACCCGTATCGATAACGCTGAACTCCTTACCATTCCAGTTGCTTTTGCCATAATGACGGTCGCGAGTTACGCCGCTTGTAGGATCAATGATTGCACTCTTTTTACCTGTCAAACGATTAAACAATGTACTCTTGCCGACATTCGGACGTCCTACTATCGCTACAATATTACCCATAAATGAAAAATGTTATTAATGTTTTCTACTGCAAAATTACAAAAAATCAACACCATACAATAAGGTGCAAGAGAGTTTTCCTATCTTGCACCTTTATTAAACCACATAAATCTATTAGAATGTGAAACCAAAATTCAACATCAATGTTCCCAAACCAAGTTCTTTCTTATCTGTAAGAGTGATTGGGTCGCTAAGTTCGGGGATAATGGCTTTATTGTAATTAAGTGTTGTGTTGCCTAAAATAAACTCCACACCGAAAAGGAAAGGATTATAACGTATATCCGCTTTCAGACTGACACGATGTGCAAAAGAAACGGAATATCCGGATTTTTCGGCAACGATATTGTGTTCAAACTTCTCGGGATTAAGACCTTTTCTTCCCAAACTGAAAACGACAGTCGGGGCGTACTGTACTGCGAAATCCGCAACCAAACCCTCAGTAATGCCCACCGTTATCATAGGTCCCAACTTGACACCGTAATTCAACAAAACACCACTCTTTGTCGTAAAGTTGCCGGCGTAATTATAATCTTTTCCGAAGTTCAATGAGATATTGGAAAAAGAAATATCCAACCCGGGTACTATCACTCCGTTGGCAATGCCAAGGTCAAAAAGAAACATTCTCCCCGTCTCTATACCGAAACCTACATTGTAAAAATCTTTGTATTCTCCCAATGGCTGAGAAAATTGTATTTTCAAATATTTGCGTCCCCCACCATTTGTCTGCGCTTTGGCAGGCGAAGAAAACAAAAGCATTGTTATAAACGCAAGAGCGATTAATAAAATCTTTTTCATATTTCGTATATTTTTATTGTTTGTTTTTACAAAAACATCTCTTCTCTTTAACCTAAAACCCTACTTTTAGAAAGGCAGAATTTTTGTTTTGTTATTGTCGTCGATATTATCCTGCGAAAGATTTGAAAGTCTCGAATCCGAATCAAAAGAGAAGTTATCGCTATTGAAATCTTCTATGGAAGAAGTCTCCGAAGAGGCGGCAATACCTGTATTACTTTGGTTGTAGTTGCGGGAAAGTATCTTGAAATTTTCTGCAACCACTTCAACGGTGCGTCGTTTGTTACCCTCTTTGTCTTCCCAAACGCGCGATTTCAATTTACCCTCGATATAAACCTGCATACTTTTCTTCAAAAATCTGTCTGCCACATCTGCCAAACCTCTCCAACAAACTATATTATGCCATTCGGTTTCATCGACTTTTATGCCTTCATGATTTTTGTACTGCTCCGTAGTCGCAAGCGGGAAAGACGCTTTTTTCACATTATCGAACAAGACTATTTCAGGGTCTTTTCCCAAATTCCCAATCAAAATAACTTTATTTACTCCTATCATATCAATATAATATTTGAAATAATGTGCAAAATTACAAATATTTTCCAAACAAATACATTTGTGATAAGAAAATTGTTGCGAAACAATTGAGAAACAAAAATTTTCGTCTGAAAAATTTGTCATATCAAAAACATTTTATACCTTTGCAACCGTTAAACGAATTAAAACAATGGCAAAAACAATCGCAAATATCACAATTAAAAACGTAACTTCCTCATTCAGAACCCTGTTGAGGGGGGGGGGATTTTCAATTTTGCGATACTAAATACAGAAGATTTCAATATTACTATATATAATAAGGTATGCGGATACGCTCGTTTGAGTGTGTCCGCATACCTTTTTTATTTGCGTTACGGCAGTAAGCAAATAAAAGAGGTTTAACCCAAAAAATAAAACGATTAATACGAAACAAAGAGAAATTAACTTTATAAAGAATTAAAATCAACGGATATGAAACTTGAATACTTTGTAAAAAAGCGGCGTGTCAATAACTTGAAAAGCGGCGTAATCGAAGAAAAATACATAGCCGCCTTGTTGGAAAAATCTCCGATGACCACCGAAAGCATTTGCAAACAGATAGAAATTAGCAGCACGCTTTCGTGCCACGAAGCCGAACTCGCAATAGCGGAGTTTAGCGACCAAGTTTTGAAGCATTTATCACGCGGCAGTGCCGTTCAGTTGGGCAATATCGGCTGGCTTCACCCGAAATTGGACGCCAAAACACAAAACAATCCCGATGATGTCGATTTGAATAGCGTCGAAAGGGTGCGATGTACTTTTCGACCTTCGATGGATTTGATAAAGACTTTGAAAAATGCTTCGTTGCAAAAAGTGGGATATTGGCCGAAAGCCGTTACGAAAAAATCTTCCGCTAAAACAGGTAAATAATCGCAAAAATATGTATAACGATTTGATTTTTAATAGAGAACTATTGAATTTCGTGTTCAATAAAGGCGAGTTGTTGCTTTGCAAAGGCGAGTTGTCGTCCGCAATAGCACTGACTTGCGTCGTGAGTAGTGGAAACGAGCGTCCCGAGTAGCACTGACTCATGTTGTGGATATCGCAATCCGCTATTAATGGATATCGCAATCCGGAGCGGTGGATATCGCAATCCACATCACGAGTCAGTGCTACTCGGGACGCGAGTCAGTGCTATTGCGGAAATTAGTTACCACTGATTGGAAAATTAACTTCAAACAAGGAAATAAAAACTTCAAACAAACAGATAAGAATAGAAGTAAAAAACGGACAAATAACATAAAATATTAACCAATAAAAACAGTAGAGTTATGGCACTTTATTATTATAAAACCAAAAAAACCCTTTGGGTAAAAGGAGAAAAGAAAGAAAAGTATGTTGCACGGCAACGGGTTCAGGGGACATTGACGGAAGACGATATTGCAGAGGAATTGACCAAAGCGTTGTCGATGGAAGCGCCCGAAGTGTTGCTGGCAATGGACGAACTGACGGACCAGATAATCAAAGCGATGTTGCGAGGTCAGACTATTAAGGTCGAAGGATTGGGAACATTCACTCCGTCATTGAAAACCAAGTCGAGCGATGCTCCCGAAGAAGTAAATGCGGATGCAATTCAAAGGGTGAATATCAATTTCCGTCCCGATGTGAAATTGAAACGTATGATGGACGACGTAGAACTGAAATATTATTCACAATTCGAGACCGAGCATATTTAAGTGCAAAACGTTGGAAAAACAGTAAAGAAAAATTTATTAACAGATTAAATTATAAAACATTATGGCAAGCATACCATACAAAATTGTCAAACGGGTGGTTTATGTAAAGAACGAGAAGAAACTTGTTTATACGCCCAAGATTTCGAGTACAGGCGTTGTAAGTACAAAGAGTTTGGCTAATCAGATTGCGGTGGAATCGACGATTTCGGACAATGAGGCGAAACGGTTTATCAACGGCTTTGCGTTGGTTATACGCGAGGCATTGGCTAACGGCTTTCAGGTAAAGTTGGACAAATTGGGCATTTTCACGCCGAAAATAACGGCAAAAGCCGTGGATAGTTCGGAGGAATTGACGAGTGACACGATAACAAAAGTAACGGTAGAGTACAAAATGAGTACAACGGTGGATAAGAAACTCAAAGCGGCGTCGTTCAGAAAGATTAATTTGGATATACAACACGTGTAGGAAAAAGATTATTAACAAATAAAACATTAAAGAAATAAAAATCTTAACAACAATTCTCCTCTGCTTGGGCATCGGGCTGTCGGCAGTGGTGGCAGGAGGTGGATATTAAGGCAATTAAGAAAGCGGCTGAGAAAGGCGATGTGGAAATGCAGTACAAACTTGCAGGATTTTATGAAAAGGGCGAGGGAGTTAAGCAGAACTATAAGAAAGCAGAAGAATTGTATATGGAATGTGAATATGCCAATGAATTTCAAGAAGATTGGTAATCCGAAACCGATAACCGAAGTAAAGTCCGCCGAATAAACGGCGGACTTTTTGTTTTATCCAAAAAATAACATTACCTTTGCAAACCGAAATCATACATTATATATAAGCAGGCAGGTCTTTAAGGTCTGCGAAGCGTATATATCATACGAAACAGTGAGAAATAGAATTTATAAACCAAATAAAACAAAAAAATGAAGGTATTAATCACAGGCGGTTGCGGATTTATCGGCAGCCATACATGCGTGGAATTGCAGAATGCAGGCTTCGATGTTGTTATTGCAGACGATTTAAGCAATTCAACGGAAAAAGTTGTGGATAGAATAGAGCAGATAACAAACAAAAGGCCCGAATTTATAAAAGCAGACTTGTCAAATGTTGAAGAATGCAAAAAGGTTTTTGAACTTTATGGGAAAAATATTATAGGCGTGATAAACTTTGCCGCATTCAAAGCAGTGGGAGAGAGTATGACAAAGCCCATAGAGTATTACAAGAACAATTTGGGTATTTTGTTAAACGTGCTTGACAATATGAAAGAGTACAAAATCGATTACTTTGTTCAGTCTTCTTCTTGCACCGTTTATGGCGAACCGGATACGCTTCCGATAAAAGAGACTTCACCTGTAAAGGATGCCACTTCTCCATACGGACACACCAAACAAATAGCCGAACAAATGCTTGGCTTTATTACTTCGGCAAGTGATATAAAGGCAATAGCATTGAGGTATTTCAATCCTATCGGGGCTCACGAGAGTGCGTTGATTGGTGAGTTGCCAAACGGCGTTCCAAACAACTTGTTGCCATTCATAACACAGACGGCGGCAGGTATTCGTAAGGAGTTAAAAGTCTTCGGTAACGATTATCCGACACCCGACGGCACTTGCATAAGAGATTATATCCATGTTGTGGATTTGGCAAAGGCTCACGTGGTTGCAATGAAGCGAATGATAGAACATAAAAACAAAAAGGATTTGGAGTTTTTCAATATCGGCACAGGACACGGCTATTCGGTTTTACAGATTATCAATTCTTTTGAAAAGACAACGGGCGAAAAACTTAACTGGTCTTTTGCCGACAGACGTGCAGGCGATATCATACAAATATGGGCTGATACCACCTTTGCAAAAGAAGAATTGGGTTGGCAGGCAAAAGAAGATATAGATTCAATGACTCTTTCCGCTTGGAAGTGGCAGCAGAGATTGGATGAAAAGAAATAGTTACCGATAAACAAGACAGCCTTGCTTGACAGCAACACACAGACAACGAAAAAACAAATCGATATGAAAAATATAGCACTTATCACCGGCATAACGGGTCAGGACGGCAGCTTTTTGGCGGAGTTCCTGTTGGAAAAAGGGTATGAAGTTCATGGAATACTAAGGCGTTCTTCTTCTTTCAATACTCAGAGGATAGAACATCTGTATTTGGATGAGTGGGTGAGGGATATGAAACAAAAACGACTTATCAACCTGCATTGGGGAGATATGACGGATTCGTCTTCACTTATACGTATTATCAGCACTGTGAAGCCTACCGAGATATATAATTTGGCGGCACAATCGCATGTTAAAGTGTCTTTTGACGTTCCCGAATATACGGCAGAGGCAGATGCTATCGGAGTGTTGAGATTATTTGAGGCGGTAAGGATTTGCGGATTGGAAAAGACGTGCAGAATATATCAGGCTTCAACATCCGAACTCTTTGGATTGGTTCAAGAAATTCCGCAAAAGGAGACCACGCCTTTTTATCCGCGCTCACCATACGGCGTTGCCAAACTATACGGTTATTGGATAACCAAGAACTATCGCGAAAGTTATGGTATGTACGCTGCCAATGGAATACTATTCAATCACGAGAGCGAAAGACGGGGCGAAACCTTTGTAACTCGTAAGATAACGTTGGCTGCGGCTCGTATTGCACAAGGTAAGCAGGATAAATTGTATCTTGGTAATATGAGTGCAAAACGAGATTGGGGCTACGCCAAAGATTATGTCGAATGTATGTGGTTGATGTTGCAGCAAGACACTCCCGATGATTTTGTAATAGCAACAGGAGAATATCATTCGGTTAGAGAGTTCTGTACTTTGGCGTTCAAAGAAGTCGGAATAGATTTGGTATGGCAAGGCGAGGGAATAAATGAAAAAGGAGTGGATAGCAAAACGCAAAAAGTCATTATTGAAGTCGATCCGAAATATTTTCGTCCTGCCGAAGTGGAGCAACTATTGGGCGACCCGACCAAAGCAAAGACGAAATTGGGGTGGAATCCTCGTCAAACGTCGTTTGAAGATTTGGTTAAGATAATGGTTCGCTATGATATGGATTTCGTAAAAAAATAAAATTTTGAACTTAAAACTGCTTTATCAATATAACCTATAAAGTAATGGAAAAGGATAGCAAGATATACGTTGCAGGACATAAGGGCATGGTTGGCAGTGCCATTGTCAGGGAATTAGAAAAACAAGGCTACAATAATATAATCACTCACACGCATAGTGAATTGGATTTGAGAAGACAACAAGATGTGGAAGCCTTTTTTGAAAAAGAGAAACCAGAATATGTTTTTCTTGCAGCGGCAAAGGTCGGCGGAATAATGGCTAATAACAATCATTTGGCGGATTTTATGTACGACAATATGATTTTGGAGATGAATGTCATTCATTCTGCTTGGCAAAACGGCTGTAAGAAATTAGAATTTTTGGGTTCGTCTTGCATATATCCGCGTTTAGCACCTCAGCCGATGAAAGAGGACTGCCTTTTAACGTCTGCGTTGGAGAAAACAAACGAAGCCTATGCTTTGGCTAAGATTTCGGGATTAAAATATTGCGAATATTTGAATAAGCAATACGGAACTAATTATATAAGCGTTATGCCGACCAATCTTTACGGTCCTAACGACAACTATCACCCCGAACACTCACATGTGTTGCCGGCTTTGATACGTCGATTTCACGAGGCAAAGGAAAACAATCTTGACAGCGTTACTTGTTGGGGCGACGGCTCTCCTTTGAGAGAGTTCTTGTATGTTGATGATTTGGCTAACTTATGTGTCTTTCTTATGAACAATTATTCGGGCGATGAAACTGTTAATGCCGGTACGGGTAAGGAGATTAGCATAAAGGATTTGACTACTTTGGTTTCGGATGTCGTAGGTTATAAAGGTAAAATCCTTTGGGACGAAACCAAACCTAATGGAACGCCGCGTAAATTGTTAGACGTAAGCAAGGCACGAAGACTTGGTTGGAAATATACCACTGAATTGAAAGACGGCATACGCCTGACGTATCAAGATTTTTTGAATAATCCCCACAGAGCAGAAAGATAGTAGTCAGAAAAAAAATTGCCGCCACTTGAAAAGCGGCGACACAAAACAAATAATATTATTACAACTAAACTATTGTAAAATGATATTTTTTATTATAACATTTTCTAAGGTTTCTATTTTCAAAATATAATTACCGCTCAAATAGTTTGCGACATTAATTTGTACGTTAGAGACACCAATATTTTGATGATACACTTCTTGTCCAAGAATATTGATAAGGCTAACGGATTTGATTATTTCATTACAAGAAATATTCAATATATCCGATGCAGGATTAGGAAAAACATTCAGTTCCATTGCTTCAACAACGTTTTCAATACCTACAGTAGGACATTCATACGTTCCATTTGTTTCAGGCAATGCTACGTGAGAGCCGTTGGCAACTTTCCAATTCTTTGCCTTGGCATTCTCGGAATTAGCTGCCATAAAATCATTGTAGTGTTTGTCCTTAGTGTCATATACAGTCTCAATAAGTCCCATTCCACCTCCGTCAAGATTTCTATTTAAGTAACTACCTTGTCCGGATCTATCAGGCAGAGAACACATCATCTTGTCAAATTCTTCTGTAGTCCAATTGTTGCCATCTACATAAAGGACTTTTATTCTTGGGTTATGAGACAAATCCAAAGATTTCAGTTTATTATTAAAGATACATAAGTACCATAAATCGGGATTATTGCTTAAATCTATTTCGGATATAGAGTTTCTATCGGCCTTAATAAATCGCAACATCGGATTATGTGTTGGGTCAATACCTGTTATATTTTCATACGCACATTGGCAATAGAGTTCTGCAACATCACCATAAATGAAAACACTATCAGTCGTAGGTATAAATTCAAAATCAGATTTAACATACCACCCCTTGCTCATATTGATTATAGTATCTAAATTTCCATTAATAATCCTTGCTGGAACATCTTTTTGAAGACCATCTACTGCAAATCCCACAGTTTTTCCTGTTTTGACAGTTAATACTGTATAATTATTCATATTAACTTCCTGTGCAAAACTTGTCAAACAAGTAAATAATGCTAAAAATATTAAATTTAAATTTTTCATGTCTTTTAAAATTTATGAAATATTTGGCAGTATTACTGCAAATATCACTGCCAAATATTTCGGGTTTTAACGATAACTTATCTTATTTCATTGTCAATACGTTCGCCAACAAAGAACCTACCCATTTCTACTGGGGTAAATGTCTCAATGATGTTACGATCGGGATCTAATAAAGTAAATTTCTCTCGTACAGGGTTTTCTCTTTCTCCAGGAATATATAAATTTCCAGTGAAAGTACTATACTGTGTTCCGGCACGCCAAATAATTCCAGTAACTACGTTTTGATGAGCCAAATCCATTGCTAACGCAGTGCCCGTTGAAGTATCAAACGTACCATACACCCATATTTCAATTATGTAATAATTGCCATTGGCATCACGTTTTTCAATAAATATATGGTACCATCAACTTTCCGCCACTTTTTTAACAATTTGTTCGTCATGTTGCTGATTCCAATATCGCCCTTGTTGGTCTGCATAAAGTTCATTTTCATTGTTGCAAGCAGTGAAAAATTCACTTGTTCCAAATAATAATGTACCAACGGCTACAATTTTCATAATTCTTTTCATTTTTTTATGTGTTTTAATTACGCAGGCTTTTTTAATTATGATGGCTAAATAACAGTCTGCAAAGTTATTTATTCGTCGGATTACAAAGTTTTTTCGTTAATTCAAAATCATAATTGTTATTCTAATTTATAATAATACTCTTGGTAATTATGTTTTCTAATGTTTCGATTTTCAGAATATAATTACCGCTTGTTAGTTTTGAAGTGTTTATCTGAGCATTTGGTTGATTACCCTTTTGGTGATACACTTCTTGTCCAAGAATATTGATAAGGTTGACGGATTTGATTATTTCATTGCAAGAAATATTCAATATATCCGATGCAGGATTAGGAAAAACATTTAGATCCATTGCTTCGGCAACGTATTCAGTACCTGAACTGCAATCGTAATCGCCATTTGTTTGCAAAGGCATCTCAGTCAATTTATAATCTACTAATACCCAGTTTTTGTTTATTGCATTCGCAAGATTGGTTTGCATAAACTTGTTATAATTTTTGTCATTTGGACTAGAAATCAATTCCAATTGTCCTTTGCCAATATCGTCTGGGCTTTGTGTATCAATAGTGTCGCCCTTACCAGTTCTATCCGTTAAAGAACACATTATTTGGTCAAGCATTTCTGTTGTCCATGGATTGCCATGTACAGCCAAAAGTTTTAATTTTGGATTATTGGAAAGATTTAGTGATGTAAGATTGTTACTGCATAGAAGTAACACTTTAAGATTTGGATTATTACTTACATCTAATGAACTTATCGGAGTATCTTGAACGGATAACCATTCAAGAATTGGATTATGTTTTATATTTATAGATTGCACATTAGATTGTTCTTGACATCGGAAATAAGCGACATCACCATAAATATAAAAATCAACACTTTCGTTTTTTACATTTGCTATCTTGAATACTTGTAAGTCAACACTTTTTTTATTAAAAAATTGTTTCGCAGATTTTTTGTCCAAATATAATTTAGGAAAATACATCGTTGTGTCTTTATCTCCATTTACAATATATATTGGAGTATCGTCTTCAAAGCAATATATGGTAAAGTATAATGTAGTGTTCGGAGTTATTTTCAAGTGAATATAGTAATCCATATTCGCTTCTTGTGCGGTGGTAATAATTCCACACAAAATAAAACTAAATAATAAAATAATTTTTTTCATTGTCTTTTTCGTCTTAAATTTTCAAGTAGTATTACTTAAATTAAAAGTAATACTACTAGTGCTAAATAATTAATCTCTTTCAATAACAGAATATTCAGGTACAAAGAAACTTACAAATTCATCATAAGTAATGTATAGATGAATGTCATTATCACGATTACCACGGGGATCTCTCACGATAAAATGAGCTTCACCATTTGGATGTAAAGTTGTACCACCAGGAAGTATATCAACCGTACGACCATCGGAGGTTAAGATTTCTCTTATAGTTGAAATGTCAATTTGTCCAGAGATTCTATCCTTAAATCCCCATACGATAAATTCAATTTCTTTCCCATCAATTATTCTTTTTACTAGGAAGTGACCATACTCACCTTCTTTCATTTTCGCGGTTGGAGTCCTCTCTACGTTTTCTTGTTTCCAATATCTTCCTTGTTGATTTTTGGAAAGTTCGTTTTCTTCGTTGTTACAAGCAGTAAATACTGTACTTGTTCCGAATAATAATGTAGCAACGGCTACAATTTTCATGATTCTTTTCATTTTTTATGTGTTTTAATTACGCAGGCTTTTCTATGTTATGACGACTAAATAACAGCTTGCAAAGTTATTTATCCGTCGAAAATGAAACTCTTTTAGATGCTTCGTGTTTTTGAATGGGACTGTGAAAAAATCTACTCCTTTCTTTGTTTTATTGGTTTATGTATTAAATTCTTATTGTCCCTTAAAAGAATATCTATGTATCAAAAAAGTTTTTGGGAAATACAAAAAGATTTTACCGCAACATTCTTTGTGAAAAATGCTGGGGCAAAAAATTTATTAAAATACTCTCTAAAAAAATTTGATGCTGAAAAATTAAAAGATGATAGTTGTCATTCATTCGCTATGTTTTTTTGTTATTATTACGTTTCGCTTGCTTTGGTTCGGCAAAGATATTAACATTTTTTTAATTCACCAAGAAAAAATTGAATTATTTTTGAGAAAAATTCAAAAAAACGTAAAAAATCATACAAAACGCAAGAAAAATACATAAATCCATAATTGAAAACAGCGAATCCATAAACCACAAAAATAGTGTTAAACATTAGCGAAATAGTGTTAAACACTAATTTCGTAGTTTGCGATATTATTTTTTTGAGTCGAGAAGATAAGGTTTCAAAACCATGATACAACATAATTATATGTATAAAAGTATTTTTTAGACGGGTATAACGTATTTTTATATGAAATTTTTGTATTTTTGCACCGCAAAACGAAAAAATACATAGTACTATGATAAAGGCTGAAGAAGTTACCGTTGAGACCGCTCATAAATTGGGTTTATTGACGGAGGAATTTGAACAAATCAAAGAGTATCTTGGAGGAAGAACTCCTAATTTTACCGAATTGAGTATATATTCTGTTATGTGGAGCGAACACGCTTCATACAAGAACAGTATCAAATGGATTAAGAAACTACCAAAGGAGGGCAAACAAATATTGGTTGCTCCGGGCGAAGAGAACGCCGGTATGGTAGATGTTGGCGACGGAAGAGCGTGTGTGTTTAAGATTGAGAGCCACAATCACCCTTGTGCCGTAGAACCATTCCAGGGTGCTGCAACAGGTGTAGGCGGTATCAACAGAGATATTTTCACTATGGGTGCAAGACCTATTGCACAATTGAATGCTTTACGTTTTGGAGAGTTAAGTTCAAAACACGCAAAACATTTATTCCGTGGTACGGTTAAAGGTATATCCCATTATGGCAATTCATTCGGTGTTCCTGTGTTGGGTGGAGAGGTTTTCTTCGATGAATGTTTTGAGAATAACCCGTTGGTCAATGCGATGAGCGTTGGTATAATGAAGAAATCGGATCTTATATCGGCTGTTGCCAAAGGTGCAGGCAATCCTGTGTATATTGTAGGTTCGGCAACGGGTAAAGACGGTATTCACGGAGCAACATTCGCTTCTGCCGATGTTACTGAAAACAGTGCGGACGATATACCTTCGATTCAGGTGGGAGACCCATTCCAAGAGAAATTATTAATGGAGGCTTCTTTGGAATTAGGTCGTAGCGGAGCGATAGTAGGTATGCAGGATATGGGTGCCGCCGGTATCATTTGTTCAACATCAGAAATGAGTGAGAAAGGTGGCAGCGGAATGAAAATCAATTTGGACGAAGTTCCATTGCGTCAGCAGAACATAGAAGCATGGGAAATCCTATTGAGCGAAAGCCAAGAGCGTATGCTTGTTGTAGTAAAGAAGGGACAGGAAGAAGTTGTTGAGAAAATCTTTGATAAATGGGATTTGAATTGTAAGAAGATTGGTGAAGTGATAGATGAGGATATGCTTTATTTCTATTGGAAAGGCGAATTGGTTGCACAAGTTCCTGCTTCGACATTGGTACTTGGCGGCGGCGCACCTCAATACGATAGAGAATATACAGAACCTGCTTATTACGAAAAACGTAAGGATTTCAAAATCGATAGCATCAAAGAACCTACGATTAATGAAGCAAAAGATATTGCAAAGGCTATGGTTAAGAATCCAAACCTTGCTTCCAAACGTTGGGTTATTGAGCAATACGACACTATGGTTGGAACAAGGAATATGACAACCAATCGTCCGGCAGATAGTGGCGTTGCCAATATCAAAGGTTGCAAGAATGGTATTGCTATGACTTGTGATTGTAATTCTCGTTATGTTTATTCCGATCCGTTCAAAGGAACGGAGATGGCTGTTGCCGAAGCAGCGCGCAATATAGTTTGTACAGGCGGAGAGCCATTGGCAGTAACCAATTGTTGTAATTTCGGTAACCCGTATAAACCTGAAACTTATTGGCAGTTCGTTAATGCCGTCAAAGGTATGAGCGAGGCTTGTATTAAATTCTCTACTCCTGTTACGGGTGGTAATGTTTCTTTCTACAACCAAGCCTCAATCAACGGAGTTGTTGAAGCAGTTATGCCTTCCCCTGTTATAGGTATGGTTGGTACGGTTGATAAGACCAATCAAATGGGATTGGATTTCAAAAACGAAAACGAAGACATTTATTTATTGGGAGAGATTGTTGATGATATCAACTCTTCGGAGTATCTTTATAACTATTGTGGTGTTAAGTTATCCGATGTCCCTTATTTCGATATGGATAAAGAGTTTAACTTACAACAATGTGTTAAAGAGTTGATAAAATCCAAAATCTTGCAATCGGCACACGATGTTTCGGACGGCGGATTGTTTATGAACTTGTTGGAGTCTTCTATGGTCAATCATTTGGGATTTGACATCACATCAGACAAAAACGTTCGTTTGGATAGTTTCTTGTTTGGCGAAAGTCAATCGCGTATTGTGGTAACAATAGCAAAGGATAAGAAAGACGAGTTTAACGCAATATTGTCAAAATATAATGTTCCTTGTTCTTTGATAGGTAAGACTACTAATGGACAAATCAAGGTAAATAACGAAGATTTCGGTTGCGTTTGCGAATACGCCAAAGTGTATGACAACGTTATCGGAGACGAAATGGAAAAATAAGAGAAATGAAAAAGATAGTTTTTAGTATATTGGCATTAGGCTTATCATTGAGTCTTTTTGCACAGAATGGTGTAGGCGGGTTGTCTGTAAGTGATTTGAACAAAATCAAATCATCATACGAGAAAAAATCTACTAACAAGGCTTTGGGAAAAATTGTTGCCAACAACGACATTCGTAAATTGGCGATAAATCCGACAAACAAGATAAACGTTAATGGAGAATTTTCAAACCGAGTTCCTAATAAGGGAATAACGGATCAAAAGCAGAGTGGAAGATGTTGGATGTTCAGCGGATTCAATGTACTTCGTAACAAAATGATTCAAGAATACAATTTGGGAGCTTTTGAATTGTCTCAAAATTATCTATTCTTCTACGACCAGTTAGAGAAAAGTAATTTGTTCTTGTCATTAATCATCAAACACAAGAATGAACCTCTGACAAGCAAAGATAATGAATGGTTGTTGAAAAACGCATTGTCTGACGGAGGAACGTTTTGCGGTGTTATCGATTTGGTAACAAAATACGGCGTTGTGCCTGCAAGCGTTGTGCCTGAGACATACAATTCCAATAACACTTCACGTATAGACGACCTTATTACTTTGAAACTTAAAGAAGATGCTTTGGAGTTGCGTAGTATGAAAGGTAATGTTGAAAATCGTAAAATCGAAATGCTTGCCGAGATATATAAGATGTTGGTTATGGCATACGGAGAACCTATCACCGAATTTACATACACTCTTAAAGACAAAGACGGCAAGGTTATCGCTAATAACGAGAAATTTACTCCTAAAAGTTTTTACGATAAGTTTATCGGTATCGACCTTGTTAATTCATACGTTATGCTTATGAACGACCCTTCACGCGAATACTATAAACTATATGAAATAGAGAACGACCGCCACACTATGGACGGACACAATTGGCTTTATATCAATTTGCCTGCCGACGACATCAAGACTTGTGCAATCAATTCCATTAAAGACTCCACTTTGATGTATTTCTCTTGCGATGTCGGTAAATTCTATGACGGCGAAGCTGGAACATTGGATTTGAACAATTATGATTACGAGACATTGTTCGACGTTAAATTCTCTATGGATAAAAAACAAAGAATCCAAACCTTTGCTTCGGGTTCTTCACACGCAATGACGTTGGTTGCTGTCGATATTGACCCTACTACCAATAAACCTACAAAATGGATGGTTGAAAACTCTTGGGGTCCCAACGCAGGTTATCAAGGTCATTTGATTATGACAGATGAATGGTTCAATGAATATATGTTCCGTTTGGTTGTTGATAAAAAATATGTTCCTCAAAATATTTTGGACATATTGAAACAAAAACCTACAATGCTTCCACCTTGGGACCCTATGTTTATGGACGAGTAATCCGTTGAACTAAAAATAATGAAATATTTAAGATTTATAATCCTTTCGTTTTTCATTGGTTCATGTGTTGATTTGTATGCACAAGAACCAATGAGCGATGGTGGAGAAAAAATAGATACCGAACTTGCGGAGCAAGACGAAGAAGAAGAGATAGATTCGGAGTCCTTGATAGTCGAAGTGGATAGTGAAGAGGGCGAGTTGAGTGTGGCTGTTACCGAAAATATCCTTGATATCCTTAAAGAGATGTTTGAAGAGGATTCCATAGGTACTCGCTTTGCTATATATAATAATGATAGCAATATCACGGAATATGATGAAACGGAGCAGAATACCCTTTCTCAGAAATTCGATGTTATAAAAGGTAAGGACAGCGAGGATTATGACTTTACTTTTATCCGTCAAACCCTCTATAACGAGAACCATAAGGCTTGGGACTATATATATGAACGAATTTACAATCAAGACGGCAAACTTATATTCTTTGTTCGCAAGTACAACACTTATAATTCGGGTTGTGCAGAGGTTGCTTTTGAACGTAGTGAGTATTATTACACCGATAAGGGCGTATTAGTGAAAAAGACTTACGATATTTTTGATTCTAATAACAATGCTTTGGATTTGGATAAGTGTTGGATGCAAAGAGAGACGTATTTTCCGTATTTCAACTTGTCTGAATTTCTAAGCCAATATCCGTTACCGTTATAATGTTATTGGCAATCGACAGAGGAAATACGAAAGACAAGTTCGTGGTTTTTGACGGCGAAAACATAGTATGTGATTCGGCTGAAATAATCACTGAAAATAATTTATTAGTGTCTGACATTAATAAATTAGTGTTTAACACTAATTTTACGATTAGTGCATGTATTTTTTCGTCGGTTAAAGACAAACAAAGCGATGAGGTTTTTGTTAGCGAATTATCTAAACTTTGTAAAATTTTTTCAATAAATCACAACACCAAACTCTCATTTACAAACGCTTATCAAAGCAATACGTTGGGTCAAGACAGGATTTGTTTGGTTGCGGGAGCGAAAGCAAGATTTGGCAAGAGCGTTCTTGTTATCGATGCGGGAACTTGCATAACTTTCGATTATTTGGACGAAACTAACACTTATCGTGGTGGCAGTATTTGCCCCGGAATGGATATAAAATATAAAGCCTTGCATAATTTTACGGCGAATTTGCCGTTACTTAATAGTATTGAGCAGACGGAATTGATAGGCAACACCACAGAAAAGTGTATTATGAGCGGCATTATCAATGGTACGATTGCAGAAATAGAACAAACTATCAATCTTTACAAAGCCGAAAACCCTGATATTAAAGTCGTGATTACGGGCGGCAGCGGAGAGTTCATTCTTTCCAAACTTAAAAACAATGTTACGTTTGAAAAGAATCTAATCTTTTGGGGATTGAAAAATATATATGATTTTAATGAAACACAGAACAAGTAAAATATTGTTTATTGTATTATTGGCTTTTGCCGTTGTTGGGAACATAAACGTTGCAAAGGCTCAATATGACGTATCGTCGCCGTATTCTCGTTTTGGAATAGGTTACACGAGCAGAGGACAGAACCAAAGTATGATTTCTATGGGTGGTATCGGCTACGCATTTGCAAGAAACAACGAGGTTAATATAACCAATGCGGCATCTTTATTCGCTATTGACAAGCAGACTTTTGTTTTCAATATGGGATTTGATTTCACATTCCGCAATATTGCAAACGCCAAAACGTCTTCTAATGCTGTCGTTGGGGCGATAAACAATATTTCGTTGGCGTTTCCGATTTTGGACAGATTAAAGGTTGGTTTGGCATTGTCGCCTGTAACGGATATAAACTATTTAGGTTCTGATACATTGTTTTCTTCAATCAACAGCGTAAAGACTTTTGAAGGAAACGGAGGACTTGACCGTTTTGTTTTGGCTCTTGCATATCAACCTTTGAAAACCAAGACAGACAATTTATCTATTGGAGCGAGTGCATCATATTACTTTGGTAATATTTATAGGGCTTCAACCTTACAATTTTTGACTCAAAAAGATTCTTTGGGACATGTCAGAGACACAGCAGGATTTCTTGATAACAGAACGGAGACTAACTTTGATGTGTCATCTTTCGGAGTGGATTTTGGCGTTCAATACTTTCACAGTTTTGGTAACGAAGATATTTTGGGCATAGGTCTTACCTTTACTCCAAAATATAAGCTCTCGGCAGACAGACGTCAGATGTTTTACACCTTTTACACCGACGGAGGAATTACTTATTTGCAAGACACATTACAATATAAGGAAGATGATGCTAATATAACGATGCCAATGAAACTTGGCTTTGGTCTTTCATACAACAGACCTAACAAATTGTTTGCAGAAGCTGACTTTACATTTACCAAATGGAGCGATTTCGAGTTTGAATTACAGAACAAAAATTCGTTGAAAGACAATTGGCAGTTTAATATCGGAGCGGAATATATTCCAAACATCGCAAGTGCTGCTTATTTCCGCAGGATTGCGTATCGATTTGGCTTCCGTTACGACAATGGTTACATATTTTTGCAAGATAAACGCATAAACGATATGGCGGTCAGTGTTGGCTTGGCTATACCTATCAAACAAATAGGTACCAAAGTCAATCTTAGTTTTGAATATGGAAGGCAAGGCACAACGGATAACAATCTTATAAAAGAGAACTATTTCAAAATAGGATTATCCTTGTCTGCAAGAGATCGTTGGTTTGTAAAACGTAAATATCAATAACCAAAACGTATTCGTGGGTAAGCAAAACTAACACCGCAAACGGCGAAAACGATTATAAACACTGCAAAATTTTTATTAATAACTATCAAAGCGAATATTAACAACAAAAAAACCGTATAAATTAAAATGAAAAAATTCAGTTTGATATTGGCATTGGCGGCTGTAAGCCTTAGTCTGACAACGGCTAATGCCCAAAAGTATGGTAAAACTCCACAAGATAGTACGGAATGTATGATGAACAATTCTCTATATAAGGAGTTTTATAAACAAAAGGCCTATAAAGATGCTTACGAACCTTGGAAAAAAGTTTTGGAAGTGTGCCCGATGTATCATATTAACACATACAAGCAAGGTTATAACATCTTGGCAAACCTATACAAGACTGCTGCACCTCAGGATAAGGAAACTTATTTCAACGAGATGTTGAATATGTTTGACAAGTGGGGAGAATTTGACGGAGAAATGTGGAATGCGATAGCAAGAAAGGCACAATGGTACGAACAATGCAAACCTAATGAGAAAGCACAGGCATATAATCTTTACAAACAAGCACAAGAACTTGCCGACAAAAACAACGCATTATTGGATCAAAGTTTTTGCGTGTTGTATTTGAAAGCCACAATAAACTACCTTGTAGATTCGAAGGCAAGCAATGATGAATGGAGTGTTTTGTTTGATGTCTATGATTATTCTTCCGATGCAATGGAGAAATCTTTGACACAATCTTCAAATGAATTGGACGAAGCAACACAAAAGAACGATACTAAACTTATGGCTAAGTTGCAAAAAGAAGTCAATAGCACTCGTTCCAATATCAACGCTTTGGAGACTTTGATTGAACCTTATGCATCTTGCTCAAAAATCGTCCCAATCTATCAAGACCGCTTCAATGCAAATCCTAATGACTTGGCGTTGTTGAAGAAAATAACAACAAATTTGGAACGTAAAGGCTGTACTTCCGAAGAATTGTTCTTAAACGCAACAGAAAACCTGCATAAACTTGAACCTACACCGAGAACCGCATCTCTAATGGGTCAAATGCTTATCGGAAGAGGACAATATAATGAGGCTGTCAAGTATTTGGAAGAAGCAGAGAAGACTTCTCCTGACATCAGCATCAAAACAAAATCGGCTCTTGCACTTGCAAACGCATTGCTTAAATCCAAAAACTACTCCGCAGCAAGAGAAGCCGCAAGACGTGCTGTCGGTTACGACAAATCATACGCCGGCAAAGCATCTGTACTTATCGCAAGTATGTACCTTGCAACACCAGGCAGGGAAGCTGCATGGGCTGCATACGACGAAGCTGCAAGAGCAAAGAACTTAGACCCAGGAGTTGCAGCCGATGCACAACGTATAATGAATGCAGCACACGGACGTTTTCCATTAAAACAAGACATATTCTTTGAAGGCAAATCCGTAGGAGCAGGTACAGGTGTCGGTGGTTGGATTGGCGGTTCGACAACAATCCGTACAAGAGACTAAAACATTTCTCATATAGTTAAGAATAAATAAAAACTTAACAAGAACAGTGAGAATTTACTCTAAATATTATAAGATATGGGCATACATATTCATTGTTATGTCCATATCTTTTTTTGTTTCCTGTTCAAAAGAACAAACTTATCAGCCTAACAAAAATTTTCATAAGAAACCCGTGCAGACTCTGTTTAATATTGTTCTTTATCGTTCGGAGAAAGGTGATGTATATGCACGGTTGAATAGCAAAACCGTTGAATATTATTCGGGCGATAGTGCGAGAACGGTTTTTCCGAAGGGCATCAACGTTTTGTTTTACAATAAAGACCATACGAACAAAGCTACACTTACAGCTCGTTATGCCGTCAATTATACTGCAACGAGGGATATTGTGTATCTACGGGACTCCATAAAGATTATTAATTTCAATAACCACGACACTATATATTGTAAAGATTTGTATTGGGAGCAGGACAAACAAATCGTTTATACCCATAAACCCATTCGTCGCTACACACAAGGAGGTGAAACTTTTGGAGACGGTTTGGTTTCCAACGAACAGTTTGACAGCGTTGTAGTAATCCGTCCTCATGGCAAGGAAACCGTCCATGAGAGCGACTAATCTTATTGATACCCTCCAACTATTAACTATTTAATAATGAATTCAGCGAAATTAATATAAGACTAATATTTACAAAACTTTTATTATAAATGATGTCTATGACATTTGTGTGATTAATATTTCCTATGTTTTGTTCAAATGTTGCAAACACTTGAACAATTATTCTCGCATTTTAGGGGATATGCATTCTAATAATTAAATTCGTTAAACTCACTTTAATATAAGTCTATATAAAATTTTATAAGGCAGTGAAGGATTTTTATAAGATTATGCTAAAATTTATAAAACTCTTCAAAAGAAAAATTAGCGTAAATCAACGACTTTGACTTTCGGGTGTTTGGTCTTGTCAAATGTGAAAGAGGAAGTCGTTACGTTGATATTAGGTTTGTAATTTGAAAACGTGTAGATATATTTCGCTCCTTCGTAGGTGGAAATTTCCATTTTGTGCAGGCGGTTGTTAGTGTTCGAAGCATAAATACGAATCTTGCTGATTGCAGACGATTTCATAGGCGTTAAATCAACAATATTACAATTTACACCACCGAATTTCTCCTGGCGAATAAGTTTTGGGCGGAAGTTTTTAAGGCTGTTACCGATAATCTTTGTGAAATTAAACATAGTGTTGCCGTCTTCTGCGTCCATAACTTCGACTTCGTTGTTTTTTGTGTTGTAGTTCCACATCGTAGTGCCGTTACTTATGTAGGAAAATTGGTCGGTAACAACGCTGTATTTACCATTGTTGCTGATAAAAGTGCCTTTGCCCTTTTGTTTGGCGTTATTCTCTTGAATGTCGTAAGTGAATGCAAAGGAAAAAGGCGTATCTTTCTTCATTTGAGCAACAACATCGCCGACAATCTTTTGAGCACCTTTGTCTATTACAACGCCGTTACGTTTCTCGGTTTGCGCAAATAAAGAAAACGTAAGTAATAAAGCCAATATGGATATGATTAATTTTTTCATAATTGTGTTTTTTCAAAGTTTGTGCCAAAGAGTTTAAGAAATACTATTCACTTTGGAGGTTATTAAAATTATTATCTAAGAAATTAGTATCGGTTATTGCATCATTGGTTTGAATATTCTTCTCGCAATTGATGATATTATTCAGTTCCTCTTCGGTGGAAATCAAGACATCTCTTGCTTTTGAGCCTCTAAAAGGTCCTACAATGCCTGCGTTCTCCAATTGGTCCATAATCCTGCCTGCTCTGTTGTAGCCAAGAGATAGTTTGCGTTGCAAAAGAGATGTGCTGCCTTGTTGAGCCATAACGATAACGCGGGCGGCATCTTCAAACAAAGCATCACGCTCATTGCCGACGTTACGTTTTTCGGTGTTTTCGTCCGCATCGCTATCTTCTTTGACTTCGGGAAGTAAGAAACACTCATCAAAGCCTTGTTGCTCTGCGATAAAATCGGCGACTTGCTCAATTTCTTCGGTGTCTATCAAAGCACATTGCAAACGTATCAAACCACCGCCATTACTTATAAGCATATCGCCGCGACCTATTAATTGTTCGGCTCCTTTGGTGTCGAGGATTGTACGAGAGTCTGTCAAGGAACTGACTTTGAATGCCGCACGGGCAGGGAAATTCGCTTTGATAGTTCCTGTGATGATATTGACACTTGGTCTTTGCGTGGCTATAATAAGATGTATTCCCACCGCACGAGCCAATTGTGCCAAACGACATATAGGTTTTTCGATTTCTTTGCCTGCCGTCATTATAAGGTCTGCAAACTCATCAATGAAAACAACAATATAAGGCATATAGTTATGTCCTTTTTCAGGGTTTAGACGGCGGGCGATAAACTTCTTGTTATATTCTGTTATTTTCTTACAACCGGCTTGTTTCAACAGTTCATATCTTGTATCCATTAGTTGGCACAAAGAACGCAAGGTATAAACCACGTCTTTAACGTCAGTGATTACGGCTTCCTTGCCATTAGGAACTTTCGCCAAGTAATGTTTCTCTAACTTTGAGTACAAAGACAATTCAACTTTCTTCGGATCAACGAAGATGAACTTCAAATCACACGGATGTTTTTTGTATAACAACGAAGATATGATTGCGTTTAAGCCGACTGATTTACCTTGTCCCGTTGCTCCTGCCATAAGTAAGTGAGGCATCTTTGCCAAATCTGCAACGTAAGGTGTGTTGTCGATACGTTTGCCTATGGCAACAGGCAACTCAAACTTGTTATCCAAAAACTGAGGTGATTCAAGCATGGATTTCATTGACACAACCTGCGGCTTAGAGTTAGGAACTTCAATACCAATAGTGCCTTTGCCCGGTATGGGTGCGATAATTCTTATGCCCAAAGCGGACAGACTTAAAGCAATATCGTCCTCCAAAGATTTTATTTTGGAAATTCTTATTCCCGGAGCAGGAATTATTTCATATAGTGTAACGGTAGGGCCGACAGTCGCCTCAATGGAAGATATTTTGATTTGATAATTTAATAGCGTAGTCTCAATCCTGTTTTTGTTGGCAATCAATTCTTTTTCGGAAATGACAGTGTTATTTTTATCGTAGTCGATAAGAAAATCCGTAGTCGGGAACTTATAATGAGACAAATTCTCATAAGGGTCGTAAGGCTCTTCGATGCTGTGATGAATAGGAGAAACTATTTCATTGCTTTCTTGCGTTGGTTCTTCGCTTGGAATATCGGTGGTCGTCTTTACAGTGAAAGGAATATTAGATGTTTCGGGGTTGTCAATTGTATCGTTTGGTGTTTCGTTTTCACTATCCGAAACATTGGTTTGAGAAGTTGTTTCTTGCGTATCACTATTCGTTAAATTAGTGTGGGAAACTAAATTTTTAGTGTCAGACATTAGTGAATTGGTGTTTAACACTGTTTCGCTATCATCAATATACCTTACTTTTATTGCAGAGGCTTGTTTATCGACATCTTGTTGGGTAAATGTATTTGCAGTAGGAGTGTGGTTTATCGGCAGTATTATAGGTCCGGTATGCGATGTTGAGGTGTTTTGCTCTTGCGATTTTTCTTTTTCGTCGGTATTTGACGTTATTTCTTTTGTTTGTGAAGTTTCTTTTTGGGTTTTCTTTTTGAAAAATCGTGAAAATAAAGATTGTTTTATTGGTGTTGGGTCTTTTTGCCCTTTTTCTGTTGGTTTGTTATCTTCTTTTTTATTATTTTCGTCGTCAGATATTTCTTCTTCGTCCTCTTGTTCTTCTTTGTGTTGAGTAATGGATTTAACGGCATTGCGTACCCAAAGGTATTTGACACCGAAAAGAATCATAGGTATTGTTATCGTAAAAGCGAGCAGTACAAAGCCGCAACCGATATTACCGATAAGTGTTTTAAGTGCTTGATTGACGCTTATGCCGACAATACCTGCAAAATTTTCTAATGCCTCCGCTTCAAAGACAACTACAACAAATCCCATTACACTTGAAGCCCAAAGCATAATTACAATGGTAGCAACAATCCATTTGGAAAACAAAGGAATTTGAACTTTAAGCAGTCTTAAAGAGAATAGTATCAAAAGCAGTATAAAGCCAAACGCTCCGATACCAAATGTATGCGTTATGCACAGATAAGATATGTATGCACCTAATTTACCTCCCCAGTTGCCGATGTTTTGTTCTCCTGTGATAAGGTCAGATGCACAAAGATTTTTTACGGAGTCGTAATCAACAGCCGTAGTAATGAAAAAAGAGATAAAACTTATAAGGCAAAAAACAGCAAACAAGAAGAGGAAAACGCCTACAACCAATGGCATTTGAGGACTCTTCAATCCTTGTTTTACCATAGTGAAAACGTTTTCTTCTTGTTTTAGGGTATCCTTTTTTAACTTACTTCTTGTTTTTTTGGATTTCTGTTTTGCCATTGTAGGACTTAAAATTACATATCGTCATCATCGCCACCGTCTTCGCCACCTTGTCCCATTGCACCGAACAAACGTTTTACTATATCAATGAAATCTTCTTGTGGCAACTCTTCATAGCCGCTTTCTACCATTAAATCCATTTGAGAAGCCTTACCTTTCAATGCTTCGGTAACTTGTAATGTAACAGACATCTCACCTAATTCCATTGGGAACTCCATTGGAAAAGCGTCCAAGCCGGGATAGTAAGTCTGACATACCTTTGGACCTAATTCCTTGGTAACATAAATCAATTCACTCTCTTCCTTGCCGTCGTTATCCTTTGAAATAACTTTGACTTGCTGACATTTAAGACCTGCAATCTCTTTGGTCTCGCCTGTGTATTCGTAAGAAATTTTGCCTTTCATTTCTTCCAAATTTATTTTGTCTTTGCAGTACCACTTACCCGACATTCCTTCCGTTGCACCCTCATCAGGTAACATTGATAAGTCCATCATAAGAGAAATGGTATTGTTGTTGGCGTTGGTGATGCTTTTCACAAGACCACCAAAAGAGAGAAGAGTAGTGAAGTCTGTGCTTTCCAAATTTTTGAAAATCTTTGCTTCAAAAGTAGTAGGGACGCCTTGTGGTACGTTACCCGTCCAAGTAAGTTTGTATTTAACCAAACCTGCCCATTCGCCTTGTTGAGCCATAGTTGTTGCACAAAACAAAAGTGCAAAAGCACAACACGTAATTGTTCTGATAATTGATTTCATTCTGTTATTGTATTAAAATTATTATTCTGTTAAAGTCTCTTTTGTGGGAATTGTCCCCATTGTCTTTTTTGTTAATGAGATTGTCGCATATAAGACACTCATTGACTTGGCAAAGTTACAAAATTTATTTCAAACACTATCTTTTTACTATGAAAATGTATTTATTCTTTGGAATTACGCAGCCGCTAAATCGTATTTGGATGAATGAAAATTAATATGTGATATTAGTAAATTAATGTGAGTGATTAATAAATTAGTGTTTAACACTATTTCACTGATGTGAGTGATTATTTTTATGAAAACTCATATTGGTTTTGTCTTTTTACCATTCAAAAAATTTTGTCTTGTTTTCGTATCGGTAAATCAAAAAATATACAGATAAACATTAGGAAAGTTTATCTGTATATTTACATATTGTAAGTGCTTGTCAGACTTTACAACAATAAGAGATGTTTTTAATCCATCTCTATCACTTGGAACTTGGTATTAAACGTGATTTCAATACCATTTGACAACTTGACATCGTATTCTTTTTTGTCTCGGTCAATCTCAATAATCTTGTTGTCCGGATAATTTTGTTGAACATAATTCTTGATTTGCACAGGAATCAATGCTGACGGCACAAAGGAGTTTTTACAATTGATTTCCGTCCAATTGCCTTTGCTGTCGAACTCAATCTTATCGCCATTGGTAAATACAACATCATAACTTGTTTTCAACACATCTTTCTCTTGTTTTACCATTGCGACTTTGTTGTTAGAGAAATTCTTCTTTATCACTTGCTGAGCAGCAGCAGGCAATTGATTTACCGTAATAGGTTTGTCTTTGTCGGTTATTGCGCAAGCACTGAAACATGACACGCCAATAAGAACGATGATTAATTTTTTTAGAATACTTTTCATAATGGTTATTTTTTTATAATTATTAATTGCAATAAACTTCGGTATTCATTTAATATGCTCGCTTGTTGTTTCCTTCGTACCAATTGATAAAAGCGGTATTGACAACTTTGTTTCCGCCATACGTAGGGTAATTTCCGGTGAAATACCAATCGCCCGTATGCTCCGGACAAGCAAGATGTAAGTCCTCAACGGTATTATAAACCACCTTAATTTCAGCACGGCAGTTCTTAGGTGTTATTAATTGTGCAATCTTGTCGCTTATCTGTTCATCGGTGAAAGAAGAATAAATATCCTTAACGTGATTTACAACCATTTCCTTTGGAAGTTCCTCTTGTTTTTTACATTCTGCATACACTTGGTCGATGATATGTTGTTTGCCTTGCTCTTTAAGTAAGGCTATCGCAGCGTTGAATGCCACAAACTCTCCCAAACGAGACATATCGATACCATAACAATCCGGGTAGCGAATTTGCGGAGCCGACGAAGCAACGACAATCTTCTTTGGTCCTAACTTATCTAATATTGATAGAATACTTTGACGCAAGGTCGTACCTCTTACAATAGAATCGTCAATAACTACCAAATTGTCTTGATATTCTTTTATCTGTCCGTAAGTAACATCATACACGTGGGCAACCATATCATCTCTTTCGTTGTCCTGAGTAATAAATGTTCTAAGTTTTACGTCTTTGACAACGATATATTCTCTTCTTGTGGTTGTAGCGAATATTTCTTCAAGTTTAGCAAGAGTTATGTTGTCTTTATTTTGTAAAATCTTTTCTATTCTTTGTTTATCCACATAGTCGGCAAATGCTTTGGCAAGACCTTGAAAAGCCACCGAAGCCGTGTTAGGTATGTACGAAATAACGGTATTTGCCACATCGCCGCCTATTGCATCAAGTATTTGAGGGAATATTCTTTCGCCCAAAGCCTTTCTTTCCAAATAAATATCCTTATCTGTTCCTCGTGAGAAATAAATCCTTTCGAACGAACATTTTTTATTAGGGACTTTTTCGTCTTTAATACGTTTTTCGGCCGCTGAGCCATCTCTGTTGATAATTAATGCACAACCCGGTGTTAATTCTTTGACGTCTTCAATCTTTGCATCAAAAGTCGTCATTATTGCAGGTCTTTCGCTTGCAGCAACAACAATTTCGTCATTTTCGTACCAAAAACAAGGACGTATTCCACATTCATCTCTTACAACGAAAGCACAGCCATTACCCGTTATACCACAGAAAGCATAGCCACCGTCAAAATGTTTAACTGAATTAGCCAACACTTTTTGCAAATCCATTTCTCTTGAAACGGATTCGGTTATTTGTATGTTGGACTCTTTATTGAGTTTATGTTTCTCAAACAACTCTTGCACCTCCCTATCAAGGAATTTACCAATCTTCTCCAACACAATTGCCGTGTCAGCCGTCTTTACAGGGTGTTGCCCCAATGAAATCAACTTGGCTAACATCTCGTCAATATTGGTAAGATTGAAATTACCGGCGATTAATAAGTCTCTGGTCTTCCAATTGCTCTCTCTGTGGAATGGATGTAAGTTTTCTATTTCGTTTTTTCCGAATGTACCGTATCGTAAGTGTCCCATCATCAACTCACCAAAAAATCTTGCGTTGTCTTTCAAATACGCTATATCCTCTGCTTTTTCGGGTTGCTCTTTAACAATAGATTTGTAATCCGCAAAAACATTTTTGAAGATTTCTGCTATCGGTTGGTGTGCGTTAGACTTAGCAATATCCACGTACTGTTTGCCCGGTGCGGTGTCGAATTTCACTGTTGCGAAACCTGCTCCGTCCTGTCCTCTGTTATGTTGCTTTTCCATTAACAGATACATACGGTTCAAAGCCCACGTATTTCCATATTTCTCTTGGTAATATTCAAGCGGTTTTTTTAGACGTAACAACGCAATACCGCACTCATGTTTGATAGAATCGCTCATTGATTAGAAATTTATTTTAATATCTGTTGCAAAACATGTTTTACTTAATCTTAATGCAGGAGCCTCTTGACGACGTTTCCACTCATTTATATTATAAAGGTGTAAAGTTCTTTTCACAATGCTTTCGTCATAGCCCTTATCCACAATTTCTTTATAACTCAAATGGTTTTCTATATGTTCTTTAAGCACTTTATCCAAAACATCGTACTCAGGTAATGTATCCGAGTCTTTTTGATTAGGGTGCAATTCCGCACTCGGTGCTTTGGTTATCGAATTATTTGGAATTATCTCCTTATCTCTATTAATCCAGCGGGCTAACTTATATACATCTTCCTTATACAAATCTCCAATAGGGCCTAACGCTCCGCTGTCGTCTCCATAAAGTGTTCCATAACCCACAGCACTCTCACTTTTATTTGACGTGTTAAGCATCGCTGCCCCCAAACGGTTGCCAAATGCCATAACAATCATACATCTTGCTCGGGCTTGAATATTTTCTTCCGTTGTGTCTTTGGCTTCAATACTCAACAATTCCTTTAACGCCTCCTTAGACGCAGAGAATATCCCTTGAATAGGTACAACATAATGCTTTATTCCCAAGTTATCAGCACTCTGCCTTGCATCATTGACGCTATGATCCGATGAGAACTCGCTTGGCATCAAAACTCCCGTAACGTTTTCCTTTCCCAACGCCGTGGCAGCCAACACCACAACCACCGCCGAATCAATACCCCCGCTCAATCCTATAACCGCTTTCTTGATTCCGCTCTTAGCCCAGTAATCTCTGATACCCAACACGCACGCATTGAAAATTCTTTCTTCGTAACACTGTCTTATCGGCTTGATATTTTTGTTTAACACTGACAAATCAATATCACACACCGCTTCACTAAATTCCGATACCCGTAAAATAATATCCCCGTTACGGTTCAAAACGAACGAGCCGCCTTGAAAAACAAAGTTGCCCTCCACACCGATACGAGACACAAAGACAATATTTGCTTTCAATCGTCTTGCATAATTGCCTAATTCCTTTTCAATATCGTTGTCGTAATCCTTTTCAAAAAGATTGTTATGCACCAAAATCAACGTATCGACCTCAATTCCTCGTTTGGCGAAGTTCAAAACATCTTCATAGAAGCCGAATGCAATTTTCTTATCCTCATATTTCAAAACTTCTATGCCGTTACCTATGGAATAATTCCGGCCAAAACGTCCGAGATTTCTTTTGGTCGATAAACCTCTGACTTCTCCTTTATCCACAAATACCAAAGAATTATATAATAGGTCTTCGCTTTTTGCTATTGTGCCCACGATAAACGATTTTCCACTTTTGCATAGTTCATCGCCGGCCATAGATGTTTGTTGATAGATGTCCGTATAAATATTTCTGTTGTACAACGGACTGCCGGTAAGCGACAATTCTCCAAAGATATTGATAGTATCTTCGCCGCTGCTTTGCAATATGGAATTTATCTTCTCTTTATTGCTATTGATATTGGCGGCTTTTGTGTTGATTTGACAAATATTTATTTTCATTGCACTGATAATGATGCCTTGATTTGTGTTGCAAAGTTACAAATAATTTGTTTCTTGGCATATAAACTTGAATGAAAATATATCTAATATATCCTAAATTACCGGTTCGGTGTAATACAATAGAAATATTTTTATGAGCATATAATCTTGTTAAACCCCAAAAGAATTTTTAATCAACATTACTTTCTTTTACTTTCCCCACATTATTGTATTTTGAGTTTAGCATAAAATTACTACATACAGCAAAAACAAATGGAAGACCTACATAACGCAGGTCTTCCATGATAATTAATTTAATTTGTTTTGAATATAAGCCCGTGCCAATTAATAACCTTTTGTTTATCTTTGACAGAGTAGGTTATTTCATCAGATTGTTTATTTTCGGTATTCACAAAAATAATGGTACCATTATTTTTTCCATTATTTTTGATTTGAATATCATTTGATATTAGTTGTTCTTTCCCGTCATGAATCATAGAAATTTTGGTATCTGATATTGTAATTTGCTTTGGCAACATCTTAAAAATTTCTTTGGATTGTACGGAGTCGGACAACATCATTAACATTATAGGATTATCTTCTTATTAAATTAGAAATCAACTCTTCGATATTGGATTCCGATTGATTGTAATAATATTTTCCCGAAATATCCTGCGAGTGGCATAACAATGTTACGAACGAAAACCCTATTACTAAAAATATTCTTTTTGTGTTCATAATAAAACTTATTATTCAATTAATTTTTCTCTGTACTATATATAATAATCAATATAAAATATTTAATATTAAAATGCCGCTCAATAGAAGTTATCGGAGACGGCTTAAATGAGGTTGAATTTGTTTTTCCCGATGAGCCAAATATATTCGGAAGAATACACTTGAAAAATTTCATATATATTGGATATTTCTTTCATTTTCTTTTAATTGAGATTTTACGTCCCAAGATTATAACATTTTTTCCGAGTACCAAAATTTTTTATGAAAAAAATGATTATACCATTAAAAATTTCTGTTACCAATTCTTGACCAATATAAAAGGGATGCAAACTTTTTGATAATATTACCTGAGATTGGCAAGATATAGCCGCCTTTTCATTTTACGCATTCAAATTTTTGCCCTATATGTAGTAAGGTGTAGATTTTCTCTGTCTTTCTTTTGTTTTATCTTCTTTAATTTGTATTTGATAGCCTTAGTTCCATAAATAAAGCCTTTAGATTTGAGGGCGATTGTTTGAAGTTTTCGTGTCAATCGTTGAGACTTTCGTCTAAACCAAACTGATTTGAGATAATATATATATGATAATATACAACATATATATTATATACTTGTACATTTTAGACAAAGACTTCAACGATTTATACATTTACCTAAACGTTTTGAATATGTATGAAACGCTAATCGAAGGCAGTGGTATTAAAAATTCAAAGCATAAGAATATTATTTAAGGTGAGAAAGGCAATAGATGAAATTTATGCAAGAATTAAAGGTATTTCATAGTTTTTTTATAAATTTGCAACGTTATTCTAAGGCGTTATTGAGAATAACATTTTGAAAATAGGAAGCGTTTTTGCTTTATCCTGACTTTTAAAATCGCCAATTTTAGACCAAAGGATAAATATGCAACGCTCACCAATGCTATATACATACAGCATATGCTGTATGTATAGGTGTTGCGTGGGGATATGTTGTTTATGTTTGGTCAGGGTGTTTGGCGATACCTTAAAGTCAATAAACAAATCAGTTCCTCACGCTTGAACCAAAATACAATATCTAATTTTCTACTTATTAGATATTTTCGATTAAATCTATTGTAATTTGATACCATAAAGTTCCCGGATAATTTAAAAGCTAATCCTATTTGAATAAGCCCACATAACTATGTGATTAAATCTATATACTTTTTACTCCGTGAATAGATGTTAGCACGAGCCATAATGTTCTCCAATTTATAGATAGTAAAATATGTCTTTTTCGCATTCCTTGAATTTCTGATTGTCACTTAATTCTACTTTGTCTTTTGGTGGATTTCCAATAACAAAACGACTCTCATAGATATGATGGCGTAATTTTGCATTGAAATTTTTAAGTATCATATCTACAACATTACTTTTTAGATAAAAATACATACCTTCATCGTTAACAAAATACATAGACACTTGCTCCTCACCTAAATAATAAGACATTTCTTGCATATTAAACCTCAAGCCTATTTTTTCTGCTATTTCAAGGTTCAACATATAGAAATTAGAGTATTGAAAGCGCGAAGAGTCCCATCCTGAAAAACTATATTTTACCAAAAGGCTTGGCAGAATAGCATCAGAAACATAGTCCTCAGTATATTCTAAATGTCTCCACCATAATTCACTAGCAAAAGCACTACTATAATCAATAGCATCATCTAAACTGATGTTTTTAGCTTCATCTTCAGACATATCACATGGTATAAGCTGACTTGTACCCGAAAGATACAGATTAACGTATCGTTCCTCTATCTTTTGTGTACAAAATCCCCTCATTAATACCCATTTACCATTATGACATGGGAGTGTGGTAAAAAATAATTTTTCTGCTACATTAACATGATCTTTCTTCATCCAACATGTTAATTCCAGCAGTTTTTTTGGAAGCATACTTTGAGTGATTAAAGTTCGTTTAGGGTGAAATTTAGGATGCGTCGGATCTATATCTATAATAGATGTTCGAAATGAATTCTTAAATACATTGGCAATACTATTATTCACCGTAAGCCATCCATATAATTCCATTAATACGCCCCTACCAATCTTATGTGCATAATTTACTCTAAGTTCACGCCTATATTTAACATATTTATCTTCAGTATTTTGTATGGCAACATAAGCACTTTTATCATATCCCTTTGATTTTATCCTTGCCCATAATTTTCCATAAATTTCTTTAGGAGTGAAAGTAGCTGTCATGCGATATCCGCTATTGTATAAGGGTCTTATATTATATTTGTCAAAGTCATAATCATAGAGATTATACCAGCTAATCCCTTCTTCATCTTCAACAGGCCAATACTCTTCCTTGTTTTTATAGAGTAGTTTCCTATCATATTCAATATCAAACACTGATTTAGCATAACAATACAACGTGTCCAAGTTGTCTATTAACACAATATGACTTGCCGTACTTGACTTGAGATAATTTTCTAAAATATCAATACAACGTTTAAGTAATCTGGCATCCATTGTTCTCAATCCTACTCCAGCAACAATTGATACTACAGTCTCAAATATGTAATAGTCATTAATTTTAATTATTGATTGACATAAGTTTAACCCTAGTTCAGTGTATTCCTCTACTAATTCGAACAGTTTATTATAGAACTTATCCCGATACTCTCTATCCACTATTCCACAGAGCAGTAAAGATAAAGCAATTTTGTCTTTGGGGTTATAATGATTTGACCAGAATTTATCATGTAAAACGCCCCATATATCATTAAGTTTTTCATAACCAGCGAATTTGCTATTCCACCATGTATCTATCTCTAAAGCATTCATTTTTATAAATAAAGGTATAAATAAAGACAGATGCAGGATATTATGATGATAAAAGATTCTATCATACAAGCAGCTGCAAATGCGCTCTTTTATCTCTGGAGTATAATTACTATCAAGTAATTTTATTAAAGATTTTTCACCTTCAGAGTTTGATGCTATTATATCAAGATGCTCAATTGCAACTGAAATTATTTCAGCCTTAGGCATCAGTTCATACCATTGTTTTTGATAATAGATGGGGACAAGATAAAACAAGCTTCTTACAATATCTTCTGCCAAAGTGTGCCGTTGCTTTCCGAACAACATAACATAATGCTCTTCTATAAAATAACAGAATTGCTGGGCATTAGTGGCTTTATCTACAATAGCCTTAGCTATATGGAATCCTGCAACCAAATCGTAGGCGAACTGTATCGTGTCACGACCGTCAAACCTTTCTGCAATAAAGCACATACTTTCATTTAGGAAGTCTTCTGCACTGCTTCCGAAAATATTTGCAAACTCATTGAAGAAATCTAACTGACGGTCGTTTTTTTTCCATATGGTCATAGCGACTTTATTCAGGCCTTCTTCAATTTGATGACGCTTAATTCTATTAATCTTTCCATTTTCTGTTGCTATGTTGTCTATCAATTTTTGACTATAGTCTTTCATGCAAGTCGCAAGCACATAGTCATTCAACTCAAAATCGCACCTACCTTTATTGACCTCACAAAAAACTTTTAATAATAAAGGATTTGTAAAACAGTTAAGTGCTGTTTGATTATTTGGCTTAATATTATATTTGTTGAAATATAGTTTCGTAGCATTGCTAAGGTCTTTTGGGTGGATTCCCGGTAGCAGCACATGGTTTTCTATTTGTTCATAGTTGCTCTCGCCATAAATAAGCTGGATATAATCTTCTTTTGCCCTGCATGTTGTCACTAATATCAGGTTTTGTCTTTCTATTATCTTGCGTTTCAAAGGCGGCAACTCTTCTTTCCATCTGTAAGCATACGGTACAGTTTCGTTCAACCCATCTATGATGATAGGTAAACGACAATGATGCATCTCTGCTACAAAGTCAAGTGCATCTAGTACATCAAATATGGTATTCTGTTCAGATAAATGTAATAGGCTTCTTATTTTTGATTCACAATCATTACAATTTCTAAATGTCGAGCCAGTTAAAAAGAGTACGGGTTTTCCACAATTAAGCATATTACTAGTCAATGAACATGCAAAGTGTGTTTTTCCATATCCTGCTTCCGCAAAAACAGATATATCTTTTGTTGTTATCCGATTTACGATAGCCGAAATACAAGTATTATCATTTTCTTTTGACGGTGTGATAAGACGTTCTAATCTATTGACGCGACCAATCATTTCATTAATAGAGTTTATAAGCATCTGATTACTACCGTATTTGTTAAAAGTATTCTTTAATTCTTTATTTATAGCATCAACTCGGCTTTTCCTTTTGTTTTCGTACTTGTCAATTATCAATTTGATCTCTACTACATTTTCCAGTATATGGTCTTTGTTGTTAAGAAAACCATCTAATTGAGAGACCAAATTTTCCCTTTCACTAAAATCTTCTATATACAGATTCCAATAATTCTGACTGAATTTATCATAGTACCAAATACTCTTTTCAATAGTAGGCTTCTTTTTGTCACCAGCAACGTGACATGTAAGTTTTTCAATACTATCCACCAATAGCACCTTCGCCTTATCGCTATTTGCAATTGATAAAAGAGAGTCTTCAAAGTCAGTTGGTGTGTGTAGGTCTATATCAAATTTCTTATTCAAACGTGACAACGTGTCTTTGGATATGTCGTCAATTGTTTTCTTAATAGCGTAAGATTCACCAAAATAGTACCGAAAAATACCATTAATATTATTATGATCTCGCTGATAAAAGTCTTCAAATGTCACTCTATGCCAAGATGTAAATTGGCAATCACATTTTATTAATTTTAGTTTATCATATAGCTTATCCCATTGACTTTGAACAAAAGTTCCAGGAGTACATATCACCCATAGTTTAATACTGCTTTTATATTTTACCGTAGTATTGAACCCTTTTTCCAGTTCTCCAATATGTATCATATTAAGCGATGAATTTTCGTCATCATGTTCTCCTCTCCAAAATTTTGCCTGCCATCCCAAAACATCCCCTGATGCATATTCAACACCATCGATATTTAGAGGTTTGTTCAATTCAATATAGAATTCGGAACCTGGGGTATTATAGAAATATCCAAGTGTGCCATATTGCCCATATAGATGGCTAACAATATGGTAACAGAATTCCTCAAATGACTTATCAGCATCTTGTGGTAGTAATTTTAACTTATTCCAATCTATTCTAATAGGCATAGCAAGTAGTTATTTCAGGATAATAAGGACAGCAACCTCGACACATATAGTGTGCTTTGCAATTGCTATTTTTACATTGGTTATTATGTTCTTGTCTAAACATTTCAAATTTGTTCTGCCATATATCATAAAAATCATATGTTTTCAGACTATAACAATCTTTATCTCCGCTAAAAGAACATGGTGAAACATTCATATTATGGTCAATATAAACGGAGAAGTAGCCCCCTTCACAGCTATCTATTAGTTCGGGACGTATATTTGTATAGTACATTAGCATAGGTACAAAACAGGCATCAAAACCAATCTTTGGTATTTTCATGCTTTTGTTATCAATGGCTTTCATAAAACCATCTAATTCTTTTCCAGCTTTAATAATATTTTTGGAAGAGGCTCTTCCTGCTGGCTTATAAGTCAAGAATATGAGTGCATTTATCCCTACTAATTTATCCGAATAGTCACCTTTCACGATAGATGTTGCTTCCTTTATATTACCAGCAGACAGTACATAATGTATGTTTACCCTAATAAATTCATTTCTCAGCATACTTACCTTATCAGAAAGAATTTCATCAACAGATGTGACCGAGAGAGCCACAGCACCTACTTTCCCTTTTATTTTTTTACATATTTCTGGGGTGAGATTGATGCCATTGGTTGTAAAATTAGGAACAATACCTCTTTTACATGTTTCATTAATTATTTCTAAAAAGTCAGGATGTTCCAAAGGCTCGCCACCACCAATCGCTATTTGAAAAACATTCCCGTATTTGGGATGGTTCATATTCTCCAACACATGAACGTAATCATCCAACTTCATAAATTCCTCATTTGTCCCACTATCTCTGTAACAAAAAGAGCACCCCTTAGTACAATGGTTTGATATGGATATATCTGCCAATTCAGGTACTGGCGCAAATGTAGGATTATCATCAAGTGTCTTTCCCCACCTAAATGTTATACCTGTTTTAGCGTCTGCAACAAAGTGATAATTACCTATTTCTCTTTTCATCACTAGTATTGCTCTACTTGTGTTGCACCAAAGCCTCCCAACATGGTGCTTAACTTCTTTTCGTGTATCAACTCTCCTCGTATATAATTGAAGAGATCGTCTTCTTTCATCAAAAGAGGGTCAGTATTATCGCCGTTTTCCTCTAATATTTGTTTTGTAATACATGTTCCGTCATCATCAGCAAATCCCATAAGACATGAATATATCTCATGTTGGTGCAAATAATTCACAGTACCATTTTCAAGCATGAAATCACGTAAAGCTACTGCCATTCTGAGTATACCTTTCATAGACTCCGTTCCAGCCCAAAAGTCTATAAAACAATTAACAATATCCAAGTCCATGGTTATAATATAACTCACTGAGCTACTATTTGTCACAAAATCTGTTCTTATTTTCATAATGATGTTATTATTTAATAATTCGGGGTTGTATTCTTTTTTTATATCGCAGACTTGCAATGTTGACGTTGTTTTTCCATCAATTTGTTCATAATCAGCGTATGTTGCTATTATATTCGATCAAAAAATCCCTCGTATTCTTCATCTATGATTTTCCACTCTCCAGCCTTGCGCCCTCCTACACGGGCAATTTTGTGCAGGTCTTGCAGACGTTTTATGTATTTCAAGACCTGGCGTGTGGATAGTCCCATTGACTCTGCCATTTGAACAGTGCTGACCTTAGGGTTCATGGATATCAACTTATATATCTGACGACTTGCTTTTATGAACTCTTTTGTGAACTCCATAGGTTCTTTTATGAACTCTTTTGTGAACTCCATAGGCTCTTTTATGAACTCTACCTCTGGAGATACGCCGTCTGTGGTGGTATTATTACCGTCAAAGTTCAAATTCCAAAGCGTTACATGAAACTCGGACGTATTAGACGTAAATTCAGGTGAACGATAGTCCGCCAAATGCTCATACTGTTTATAAGCATTGATTATCTTCTTCATTCCACTGCCACGGCGTTCCATAAGTCCAAGACGGCTGAAGAAATCTGCCAATAGAGGATTACGTCTTTTTGATGGTACGGTCATTGGGTTGAGCTCTTGGATAAGTCTGCCGTCCATCATACCACCAGGAGAATATATTTCCAAGCGGTCATCATACATATCTATATGCACTTCACTTCCCATCTGCATGTAATCTCTATGAATGATAGCGTTTGCTATTGCTTCTGTTACGGCACGCTCGGGATAATCGGGAAGTTCTTCATGGTGGTCATTCTCTTTCCACCACTTCTTTCGGGAATTGTTTCTGACAAAAGAAACAGCATCCTGTAACTGGCCAATTACGCAGCCTTCTAGTTCAACATCATCTACAGCCTCACCTAAACCGCTTGTCATATCTTGTCCATTCCAGCGAGTGCAAAATATGCGTGATTGTCTCATTGGCGATTCGTCAGCCAACAAAGCACCAGCATTGGTAAGTTTGCCATTCTCATCAACAATGCCCCAAGAGGTGAACTCACTATCCTCAAACGACCTTTGCAGCCGCTTATAATGGACAGATCTAAGTTTTGAAAATGCCATATCTTCAAATCTATATGAAGAAGGAAGTCCATCAAATGTACGTCCGGAACCTTTCATAACAAGGCTCTTTAACTGAATTCGGTCAGCTGTAACAGATTCATTACCTATGCGAACAAATGCCAAACGCTGCTTGTCGCCTATATAATAATATGGCGTTTCTTGCCCTGGATATACATGCAACAATACAAGTTTCTTTCCGTCAATATCTTTGTATTCAAGGTTGACTGCCGGAATAGGGTCAAGTTTACTCTTTATCTCCTCACTGATTTTCTCTGCATCACCTTCAGCGTCAGCAAGTCCGACTATATGATCACCATCACTGATACCGAAAATTAAAGTGCCGCCATCACCATTGGCAAAGGCAGATACGCTTTTGAGCCAACTTTTAGGACGCTTGACCTCAAGCATCTGTTTCTTATCGTAGGATGTTGCTTCTCCTATGAGTTTCTGTATATCTATATTCATGCGTCTATGTTTTCTTTAATATTTTCTTTCTGTAAACTACTTATTGGCAACAAGTGAGGCGAATAGCTATCACCACTTTTGGTAATTGGGGTGAAATCCAATTTCCCAAATGCAGGAATGGCATTCAATTCTGCATTATAGACAAGATAGATGGATGAGCCTTTCTTTGTCATCACCATATCTGTCATTTCATTGGCGGAAACAAGTCTTGGTCCTTTTCCATCAACGAAGAATGCAGCGTATTTGTTGCTCTTGTTGTGGATAATAAGATACTTTGCAGATGTAAATCCTTCAACCAATTGAAGTGTTGCACCGTTCATGTTCAATGCAATGCCTAATTTACCAGTCTGCTTCATCTTCTCTACGGCATTATCGAAATGTATGCCTTCCTTAGTTACACATAACGCTAAATCGTTATGTGTTAGGCTCACAGAAGTAACACCATGAACAGCAGGAAGAACTTCATCAGGATTCTGCCCTAAACAGCACGGCTCTATAAAGAAAAATTCTGATAAAGATGCCTTGGTTGCTTCATTATTACTTTCGGGGTCGCTACTCTCCAATGCCAGTGAATAAGTATTCTTATCTGCGAATGGAGTATAAACCTTGCCTACAACGCTCTTGAAGTTATGCTTTATATATTCTTCAGCATTGACTCCCGGACGGGCACGCATTGCATAGAAGTCGTATTTCTCTTCGAGCATACATTGAATTTGTTTGCGGAACTTATCTCTAACTTTCTCTTTCCACGCCCCTTTTTGCAGCGTATTGTTTCGGGCATACAGAGAAATCACATAAAGGAAGTTTACGTCATAATGGCAGATAAGCAAAGTGTCACGGTCAAACAAACGATTGTCAAAATGTCTGTTCAAGAAGTCGCTTTTGTTTCTGTCCGTTACCTCAATGTCATCTTTATAGTTTAATTCTTCGTTGAGTTTTGCACTAATAAAGAAATTGGGAATGATATTATAACCTTCGGTCACATTATCACGCAATTTAGGTACATTTCTAAAATTTTTCTTGTCATATTGCAAATCCTTATCATCTCCATCATTATTCATAAAGAGATTCAGATTCCATTGGATGACATTACGGGCGTATGTAAACTGTTTATAAACAGACTTTTTTCCGATGTTGTTGTTACGTTTGTAGTATTTAGAATCACCTATGTAATATATAGGCTTATCCTCCTCATTTGTTGTAAGTCCTTGATAAGAATACATGTGGTCAACACGTTTTCCATCGTCTTGTTCTTTCAGGCCTGCCGGAATGTTTCTGTCACCAATAAGCTCATCAATAATAGACTCGAATATAATATTAAAGTTTTTGACTAATAGGTATTCCTTCTGCTCTGCATTTACATAAATTTGGCGTGCAGTGTCAAAGAAAGCATAGCATAAGTCCCAAAGTTGCAGCGCTTTATCTGAGAAGTACTTGCATTTTATCTGGCGAAGCTTGACTTTACCCATCCCATTGAGATAGGTCTGAAAACGTTTTCCTGTAATAAGTTGGATATTACAGTTGATAGACACCGAAAAGCCATAGTACTCGCTGATGTAATTCAAGATTGAGAAATAGATTACAAGCAGCTCTTCGTCAAAATTAATCAGCCTCTTCTTGTTTATGGGATTCAGATATACAGCATTGTTATCTTGTATGATAGCATTTGTGGTTGCAATGGTCTTCGTCCAGTTTATCTTGTTGAAGCCTGCGTGAAGATTACGTAACACATAGAAGAAGAAATTCTGGTTTTCTTTATTAAACCTAATCAGCGAAAGCAGAATGTCAAGAAAAGTATTGCTAAGATGTCTGCTGCCTTTACCAGCCTGTGCTATTTTCTTGTGATATACGATTGAGGTGTTATTTCGCTTATCGTTGTGGAACACGACAATAGCACGATAAATCCATACGGCAAACTCATAGATGAAGTTCTTCTCCTGCTGAGTGAATGGGTTATTTGCATCAATATTTATAATATCTTCGGGACGGTACTTGCCAAATACAAGTTCCTTCCCGTTCTTGTCTTCAAGCAGCACCTTCGGAAGTATAAACACACAGTCACGAATGTCTTTGTCGGTGTTATAGAAATATCCGACATAGTTGACACTGACATAACCTTCTACGTTCTCAAGAGCATCAATACCCTTGAGAACGTCCTTCACGTCAGCCACTGCATATTTATGTTCTTCTATGATGATACGCATGATTCTATACTTCGGCTATTGTGATACCCCAATTCTTGTTGTTTACAGCATCTTTCAACACAAGAACTTTTCCATTGCTGCCATAACCATTTTTAGCAACCCACAGGACTGTGTCTCTGCATTGAATATCAATAGAGCGGTCTTTGCTATTGTCTGTTCTTGCATCGTATTGCTCTTTTGATTCAATGAAATGTGGAACAATATAGCCCAGACTAAGCCAGTCATTCAAAACTTCTTCCGCTGTTTTTAACGGATTAAGCTCTATATATTTCTTTACGCACTCAGAAGCAAGTTTGTTCTTTCCATAAGCTCCTATACCATTTATAGAATATTTGGTATAATCACGTCTTGCTGGATCAGAATTTTTATTGTTACCCTCCTCGTCTTCCTCTTCATTTTCTATGTTATCTGTAAAGTCAAGCAAATCCACTTTGAGATTATTCAAGAATACTTCAACTTTATCCTCTTGTACTATGGCATTACCTTTGGCGTCAGACTTATAGAACTTTGCAAAAGACAATTCTGTTCCATCAACATCTTTGAAAATGTCCCTTTCGAAGCCGTAATCTTTGAATACATCATTCCAAAGATAAAAGATGACTTTACCAACGAATTTTTCTGCGGAAATTTTGTTGTCTTCTGCTTTGCAGAAAAAGAAACCTAGTTTCTTGTCCTCTGATTGAGTAGCTTCTGCAATCTGAGCATTTATATTTTCAAGGAATGACCACCAACAATATTTCTTACCAGCTATTTCAATAAACCATTTATATTCATTGCCATTATTGTCATACCCCTTACCAATAGGCATATATTGCCAGTCCCAGCGACGCTTAAAAGCTGAATCTATAGGGAATAAGCTTTGATCACTTGTGTTCATCGTAGCCCAAATGTAGAGGTTGTTGGGTAATAACAGTTTATCGCCACTTAAGACTTGACCTACGATATCTTCCTCATTATCTTTATAGAGATTGTTTATGTTATCACGCTGATTTATTTCCAATCCCGCAAAAGCCTTGGCGAGTTGCTTCTTCATATCGTTGTCCGCCTTGATGGGATAGTCGGAGAAGCCACTGCCATTGCGGTCAAGCAACTGGAAGAGATCACCGAATATCTGTGCGCAGTTACCTCGGTTGATTTCCTCAATCACGAGGTACTGTTCTTTGGGAGTCTCTCCGTTTTGCGTCTGAGCATACTGTTTCCATGCGTTGACATAGGCTTGCAGGAATGCTTGACTCACGAACTCGTAAACAATCTTGTCCTCATAGATGGGGTTGCCATCTGCATCTTTAATGATGACCGCCTTTTCACCATAAGCTGTATATTTAGGCTCAGACTTTGTTGTTGGCTTATAAGCACCAACAAAGGTAGAATAATCGCTATCGGGATGAAAGGTGGTACGGATAACTTCTGCACCCTTTGTTAACTCCTTAATGACGTGACTCTTGCCTGTACCAGGAGCACCATAATAGATTTGCTGAAGTGGCGCATCATTTTTTTCAGGTTCAACGAGCTTAGAGGGCGAGCTTGCTAATGTACTCTCACCTCTCACCATCTTTGCCATCGTGACGAGAGTTGCTGCATATCCATATTCAAATTTATCTATTTGACTATTTCCTGCTAATTCCTCTCTTGCTTCGTTAGCAGTTGCATCCGGGTGCTTGTTAATATAATTAACAAATTCTTCCAAGAGTTTCTTAGAAATTGTACGTAGACCTTGTGCGCCTTTACTTGTGTTTCTCACAAGATAACACAAACGATCTTCATCCATAATAAGCACATTGCCTGACGACGAAACGTCTCCGATTATTAATTTTCTCATATGATTGTTATTTTTTCGTTACTATCAGGAAAGCTGCCAGGATATTTCTTGTGGTAGCATCTTGTGATATATGCTAATTCTGTTTTGGTATATTTGAATGGAGTTGTTGGACTAAAACGACACCCTCTATCTTCCAAAGATTTTTTAATCCATTCATAAGGATATTTATCATATTCTGGAAGATGCGTTATCTTTTGCAAAGAATCTTCACCATATATACGATACTTATTCATTTCTCTAACTTTCTCAGCCATAGGATTATAAGGTAACAATAGTTTTCCTCCAGCGAAATAATTATAGCATTTTATGGAACATTGTGGATTTTGCCAAAAGAAAAACCTAATAGGACAAACTGCGTTAAAATCTTTTCCTTTATCAAGCTCTGCACCATATCCACGTTGTTCTCCAGGACGCGCTAAAGCTTCCATGCCAATAGGTAGTATATAATCTTTACCTTTCTTGTTGAAATTAGAAAGTAACCCACCCGTAGGCATAAAATATATGACACCTTTTGTTATGTTCCAAGTAATTGGATTATAGCTTCCGCTAATTGCATCATAAGTTGTTGTTGCGAAAAATGCAGCTACCGCAAAACTGTTGGTTAAATCAATAATATTTGTCTCAATCCCATAGTGTTGGGCTAATCCCATATAGTTAACAACTAAACCGTCATTTTTAAGATCTGATATTTCAGGATTTTCATCTAATATAATCTTAAAATCTTCAAGTTTAACTTCTCGTTCTATTAAATCCAATTCGGACATTTCTTTCCTGTATAACGAAGGAAAAGATGGGGCATAAAAACAATTTTGTCCACGAAATAAAGGAGACATAGGCATAGGAGCTGCAACAAGCCTATTATCTTCAATCTGCATGATTTCAAAATTTCGGGCAGCATACCATCCAAAACCCCATCTACATTTTACATGAAGATAATCATATACATCAAAGATGTCACGAAAAACATATTTCCCCGAATGAATATCTTCATTAGAAATATTAGACCAACGTTCCATGCTTATTCTATTTCATAATTAAAATCAGCCTCTATGAGGTCTTTAATGTCAACTTTGAGCAATCGGGCAATTTCCACGAACTGCATCATGGATGGTTGAATCTTGTTAGTCTTCCATCGTGAAACAGTCATATCTGTAACACCTATTTGCTCCGCTAACCAGCGATTTGTTATTTCCTTTTCTGCTAAAACGACACGTAGTCGATTAGAGCATCCTTTCTTTTCCATGACGCAAATTATGTATTATCGTGTGCAAAGATAAACATAAAATGATAAATTTCAAAATTATTTGGTAAATATTTCACTTTTAAGCACTGATTTTATAGAATTTCTCACAAAAAACTATTGGGGTAATGTTTTTATCCCATTATCGTTTACGTATCGGCTTTTTCCTTTCGCCCCACGGTATATCTGATGTTGAACCTCCGCCACCAGTGCCTACGTGCAGTTGAGCAGAACTGCCTGTTGCCAGTTCAATAGCAGCACTAAGTAAATTGGCTTGTATCTCGCTGACTTGCTCGGCGGCACTGAAACAGGCGTTTACGAACTCGTGTTCTGTCAGTTCCCCATTGCAGAAGGCATGCAATCGCTTGTCGCTGTCGCTGAGGTAGGTAACGGCGGTATGCTCAATCTCCTTAACCTTTGTCCAGATTTTCAGGGTGACGGTATAAGGGTTGTTGCCAAGGAAGCGATAACCGATGAGTTCCGCTCCTGATGAGAGCCGGTACCGCTGAGGATTGGCCTTGCGGTCAAGTTCTTCAATCCTGTTCTTCTGCCTCTCAATGACAGCATCTTTCTCGACAGCTTTCCACTTTGCAATCTCCGCACGCCTGATGGCAGCATCGATTTCCTTCTGATAGCCATTCTTCAGTTTGGCGATGTCAAATTCATATTTCTGTTTTAGAGAGACTTTCTCCGCCTCAAGTTTCGCAATCTTGGCTTGCAGCTTTTTAATTTCCTCATCCTTTGCTGCCAATTCCTTTTTCGCTTTGGCAAGTTCACCTTTTCCAAACAAGGCGAGGATGGTGTTTTTGCCCTCCTTAGTTTTCTCCACCTCATCTTGCAACTTGGCGATGTCTTCCTCATACTGTCGCATTTGCTGCTTGTAATGGGTGGATGTGGCAACATGCTTGGCGGTAGAGCCGACTATACCACGCTTCAACCCGAATGGTTTCATGGCAGCAGCATACGTGTCCTGATATTCACGAAGTCTGGCACGTTTAAGCACATCATCTGCTGACAGCCGTGGACCAGATTTCGTGTTGTACTTCCGTTCGCCCTCACGTTCTTTTCGTTGTCTTTCTGAGGTGACGATGGGGACTATGGTGGCATGCAGATGTGGAGTCTTCTCGTCCATGTGCAACATACAGGACACGACATTCTCCTTACCAAAAGTCTCGTGCAACCATCTAAGATTAGCCTCCACCCACTTGTCCAACCTCCCTTCATCCTGTAGTTTTATCATTTGTTCGTGTGTTCCTGTCAGGATAATTCGGATGGCCTTGCACTGGTTCTTCGCCACTTTGCGTGACAACCCTGCATGGTCTATGCGGTGCTGTATGGCCTCAGTCCTGTTCCTTACTTCGTCAGGAAATTGAATGAGTTCCCTGTTCTGATGTGTACGGTTGCTGTCCGCATTGTCCGGCACATACGTTTTGCCATTGGCATCCTTTCTCTCAATGTGGCACGACATTCCGCTGTCGTTGCCACTGCCACGCTGGAGGTGGCAAACTGCATATTGTTCTTTCATCTTTCAATCTTTTTTGTTGGTGATATATTGTTGTCTGTAGGGTTTATAAAATGCCGTCTTTCCGTTGTGGATGCCGCCGTCCATCCGTTTATGGGACTTTTTCGCTCCGCCACTCGCAGAGGGGAGGTGAAGAAAATGCCCTAATAAGCTACGGCATTTTATAAAATCCCTTTCTTCAAGACAGCAAGCTGTCCCGTCACGGCTCCTCCACGAGTTCCAAACCAAACTCGTCTATGAGCGTCTGTAATGCAGGATTGCGGTCTATCATCTTCTGCAAAATCATCCGTGGAGTGTCCTCCATCAGAAGGAAGTCTGCAATGTCAAGTCCCAGGCTTCGCTGTTCATCTGCTGCTATTGTTTCCAACACGTCATTGACGGATGCGGAACGGCAGACCTTTCTCAGCATAGGCAGTTTGCCCTGCCACTCCTGCGTGGCACCAAGGTCGGGCATCAGCACAACCTCCCTACCAGCCAAGACATGAATGGCCTGCTCGTTGAAGCAACCGTTCTTTCCTCCAGTGGCTATCCACAACACGTCCGGCATGAAATGGGAAGCGATGACTGCCGTTTTCTCGCTCTCTACAATGAAGACCTGCTTGTCAGGGTATAAGGGAAGGAGATGTTCGCCAAAGAAACACTGACGGAGATGGTAGTCCTTCAACTTCATCTCTGTATGTACCCAGCACACGTGCGACTGTGGTTCTTTCACCCTTTTGCCCGTCTTGGCATCATACAACATGATTTTCCCGGTGCGGACAGAGCCTTGGCAGTCCACCTGCCAGAATACGGCGGAACCACCCCATTTCTTTGACGTGCCAATCCGATAAAGGCGACAAAGCCTGTCTGCCTCTTCCTTGCCGATAGTTCTGACAAGGAAAGTGTATAACGGGTTGATGGAATAATGGGACAGCGTCCGCTCCATGACAGATTTGTCAATGAATGATGGCTGTGACTCTCGTTGTGGAGTTGAAGAAGCCAGTGTCATGTTTTGTTTTTCGTTAGTCATTGCTTTGAACATTTGTGGGTTTTCTTGAAAATAGTCCCTTGGTGAGAAGTGATAACCGCAAAGCCGCTCATGGTCGCATCTCCCGACATGATAAGGAAATACATGCCTTCCGTCATTATCTACATATCGGGTGAAACATGCTTTTCTTCCGCACTTGGGACACGTTCTTTTACTGCCTGTGTGATATTTCTCAAGGTGATACTTGTATTGTCTCATATCCGTTTCTGAAAATAGATTGCATTGATTTCAGTTTTCAGTTCTTTCAGTTTTGCAGAAATGGAGATATAACATTCAGACCTTTTTGTTTGACTTATTTATTCCTCTCAAACTGAAGAACTGAAGAAACTGAAATGTGAAACAGAGGTTTATCCATTGCAGTTTGGTCTCATTTTTCTTCCGAACTGCCTACAGACAATCCCTCAAAAGAGGTTTTCTTGTACTCGCCTTGCTTGATTTTCCGCACAAGACGATTCTTGGAGAGTTCTTTCAGATAGTTCATTACTGTGCGGTCTGTCACATTGAGTTGCTTTCCTGCCGCAAGAGCCTCTGAGATGGTGAACGGATCGTTCAGCATCGAAAGCAGTTCCTTTGACGGCTCGTCACAGGCATCGTTGGCGACATATTCACGGATTCTGTGGTAGGAATCATCAAAATAATCCATCATTCGTATGGCGCCATGAATGGCTTGCTCTGTCACGAAACGGAGGTGGCTTTCCCCACATGCATAGCTTAACACCTGGAGGATGAGTGCGATGCGTGAGACATGAACCGGGGCTTTCATCGGTCTGGAGTCAATCATGTTGTCATCCAAGATGGCATTTGTCCGTTGAATAGTGGCATTGTGCCATGAGAAGAACGTGTTTCTCGCTTGCGGCTCCATGTCTATGAGGTGGTATTTTTGTTCATTTGTTTCGCTACTGGTATCATAATCAATGGAAAGCACTTTGTCAATGATGCCCTGCCAAGCCTCGACAGCGGTTGCTGAACGGCGGTGCATGTCCTCGTCTTCTCCTTCCGTCCAGGGAGTCAGTTGCTGTATCTTGGGCAGTGTGAACAGAATGCGGTCGAGCAGTCCGTTCTCCTCATATCCCTTCTTCATCAGTTCACCCATGCGTTTTGTCTGGGTGGTTCCAATCATATTGATGCAAGGGTTCTCAATATGATAGGGAATGGGGCTGTTTACCCTCATCACATCCAATGCGCCACCGCTCCACGCTGTCAGCAACTGTTCTATCAACTGCCCATTGTTGTAGCGGTTCGCGGAATTGAACATCCCCATGATTTCGTCCACCAATATGGTCACACCACGTGGTGAGTAATAATGGGCACGGAGCAGAGCTTCCGGGGTAAAGTCTGATACCAATGTCCGTGAGAGGACAGGCTTTTCTATTCCGTCGTCACCTTTTGCCTCTTTGACTGCATTTTGGTACGCAGTCATGTCAGCCTTGAATTTCTCCAGTTTTTCACTGTCACTCTTCCGTATGGGACGGAACGCCATTTCAAGAGGCGGTGTCTTGCCAAGCCCCGGTCTTCCAACCATGATGATATAGAGTGCGGCATTGGTTATCCATTGCCCCTTCACCCTCACATAGTAGGTTCCGCCCAATGCAGAGGACGCTGCCGAGAGCATGGCAGGTGCGAGATACTCCACCTTGAAGTTCTCGTACCTCACCATGTCAAGAATGATGGACTGCACTTTTTGGGGAAAAGCGTCCAAAGGAAATCCCGTGTCCTTGATGCCCTGCACATCGGACATGACCCGATTGCAGGTGGTTTGTGCGATACTCATGCTCATGCCTCCTTTCTCTTGCAATAATTGGTCACGCTGTCACCTCTTCCTCCTGTCCGGACCTGGCGCACATCGCTCTTTGCATACATATTCTTGTTGCCGACTTTGACAGGGACGAGGTAGCCACGTTTCGCCCACAGGTTGAGTGTACCGTCACATACATTGAGGAGTTCCTTCACTTCACGTGTGTTATAATAGGTTTCCTCCTGAGGAACCTTACTCTCTATCTCCTGCTTGTAAGCCATGATAACTCGCTCTGCGATTCCCTCGCCGAACATCTTGAGGTCGGCAGCGGTGACTTCTATCTTGACATTCGCACCCTGCTCAACCAAGGATTGTAAATTTATAGCCATACTATAATGTTTTTGATTCTGATACTATGGCCATCACTTGAAATCCCTAATGCCTCTCTTCCGATGGCGCATGAAAAAGAGACACCGCCAAACCTCGGGAAAGATTTGACGGTGCAAAATTACAGGGATAATGTAAGGGTTTGAAAGAAAGCGGATTGTCTTAATTGTCATGACAAATAAGACAATTTATGACAACGGTAATATGCAATAAATTCCCCTTGACGCATGGAATATGCACCATTCACGAATACGGACTTGGTTACTTTTGTCTGCTCAAAGCAACCAAGTCTGTACCTCAAAAAATATCAAAAGGGTGGTTAGGTAACTACGTTTAAGGCTGATATTATGAAACAGGTATGTTCGGATTAGTCTCAAAACCTTCAGATAGGGCCTTGCTCAATTCTTCTTTCAGTAGTCCTAATATCTTTTGATACTCGTCACTTTCTATATACCGGCATATCTGCGGTTTGCCGTCCTTGACTAACATTTGTGTGTCTGCCCCTGCCAGTTTACCTACAGCCTGCCTTATCGAGTGTTCACTACGTAGTTCCTTGACATCATGGAACTGTTTTGTCAAGGCTATGGCATATTCCACACCATTGTTGAGCGGAAGCCTGAGCCGCATATCTTTCAACACGAAGTATGGAAGAGCCTGTTGCATGGCTGACGTATGTGCCTTTATAAATTCCCGGATGCAGGATATAACAGCCTCACAACTATCAGTTGGCAGATAGTCTATAAGAGGATTTTCCTTGGACTTCTTACGTCCTGCGGTCGTATGGAATACATTCTCAGTCCCTATTTCCGACTTCTCGTCTGTTTCGTTAGGCATATCCTTCACCACATCCTGTAAAGCCCATTCCCCGGTATTGTTTTTCTTGACCGATTCTTCCATCGCAAGATACTGTTTCCAGTCTTTCCTCGTTCGATAGCCGTTCTTTATGCTCGCCGCAATGATGCTTTTAGCAGCAAGTGAGCATTTCAGCTTGTCAGACCGGGAAACAGATGGATTGGACATCTGTTGCTCTATCAACGCCACCATACTCTCAAAACTCTTTCCGTAGAATAGCCAACTCAGTAAAAGAGGAGCAGAAAGCCTGACCTTTGTCTTTGGCTTCTTTCCGATAAGATGCATTGCCTTGTTCCAAAATTCAGAGCCTCCCGTTTCCTCATTGAAGGCAGAAACTGCAAACATATCTGCAATCTGCTGTGGAAGGTTCTCCTTGGTAACCAGTATGAACATGGAGTCAAAAGTCTCATCACTGTCATCGCCCCACGACAATTCCCACTCCTTGGCGATATGCGGCATCTGACAGACGACGGCCTTGAATATGTGGCAATAGTGTGTCTCATCACAGTTTGTCATGCTACGGGCAAACTCGTTATACTCTTCCCTATGTTCGTTCTTCCATTTGAGAAGTCCGGCCTTGAACGCCTCAAACTTCTCGCTCTTCTCATTGTTTGCCATCATATACGTCAGTCAAGCAGGTTTACGAGTTCCTTTTTCATGTCATCGTCTATCTTGCGGTACCGAGCAAAGGCATGGCTTCCCTCGGAGTGCCCCGACATAGATGCTATCAAGTTGGGGTCTTTCACCTGCTTGTATAGGTTGCCGATGAAGGTCTTCCGTGCCGTGTGGCTTGTGGCTACTTCCCAAAGCGGACGCATCTCATCCTGCCGTGTCTTCGGATTCAGGGTCAATACCTTGCGGTCAATACCCACATATTTTAGGATTCGCTTTATCATCTTGTTATACATAGTCTGTGTGAAGCGTGGCAGCAGGGCATCATCAAGGTTCGTATAACGGGCAAGTATGTCCTTCGCCTTTTGGTTGAGGGGTACACGCACGGTGCTGGCATGCTCATGTTTGGTCTTCTGCGGTATGTACTCGATACATCCGTCCACAAGGTTTGCCTTGGTCAGAGAATTAAGGTCGCTCACACGACTGCCTATCAGACACTGGAACATAAATACATCCCGATAGACGGCATAGCACGGGTCAAGGTCACTCAGATCTGCGTAATACACTTTGTCCCTTTCTTCCAGATTCAGAAAGAAAGGATCACCGTACATGGGCTGCGCTATCTGATATTGGTCGAAAGGATTGTTTTTAGTCATACCCTTCTTAATACACCATTTGATGACGGTGCGGAGCCGGTAGAAGCATCCTGTAATGCTGTTCTCCGAGCGTTCCTGCCTGTACTTGCTCTCGGGAATATCCTTATAGAAAAGCGGAAACTGCTCACCATAGGTATGCTCCTCCTGCATCCATCGCTTCAAGTCACGCAGGTCATCTGCGGTTATCGTGTCAACATTAAGCTGAAATCCACGGCGGTGCATCACCTCTCTTTGGAATAGTTCGTACCTGCCAATCTTGTCAATGTTGGCCAAGTGGTGCTTGCGGCTGTCCGATGCCAGTATGGTTTCGTCAACATAGTGTTGTATCTGTGTCACTAAGCGGTACTCGCCGTTCCTGCTTCCTGCATGGGAGTTGATGCCGGGGTGGTGGTATTCCTCAATCAATGACTGCAGCCACTTGCCGTCCACACCGCGGTGGTATTCCTTGGCTATGAGACGTGTGATATTCTGTATCTCTTCGTCAAATTTTATCCGTTTCTCATCAGAGACTAGTGCCACACGGGATTTGTAGCCCTGCTTCTCTGCACACCAATGGTTGGGGCTTATGGAGAGTTCGCTTGCAGCCTTGATGTCAACGCCGCCTTTGTCACGCAAACGGAAATACACCCGTGCGAGGTCGGTCACGTTGTTTTTCGCCGCAGTCTTTCTTATAAATGCTGTCACTTTCATAGTCGATGTATTTCTTAGTTTATCATTTCCACGAGCTTGCGCTTCATGTCATCGTCAATGTTCCTGTATCGGGCAAAGGCACGGCTACCCTCCACATGTCCTGACATGGACGCTATTAGATTGGGGTCGGGAACTTGTTTGTAGAGGTTGCCGACAAAGGTCTTTCGTGCCGTATGGCTCGATGCCACCTCATATAAAGGCTTCTGCACGGTCTTGTAGCCGTGGGTGTCAAGTACCGTCACCATCCTGTCAATCCCGCAATGCTTCAAGAGTTCCCTGATACCATTGTTGTATGTATATACAGGTCTGAACGGCAATAGCTTATCCGAATTGTAATTCTCATATTTGGCAAGAATACGTTGAGCTTTCTCATGCAGGGGAACTCTGACAGTTTTCGCCTCGCACTTCTTGGTCTTCTGAGGCATGTATTCCACGAAACCGTCCTTGATATTCTCTTTTGTCAGACGGTACAGGTCTCCGACACGGCAGCCGATATAGCAGTGAAAGACAAAGATGTCACGGATGGCCTCCAGTTGTGGAATTTCCGAGAGGTCTGCGTCATACAGGATGTTGCGTTCCTCAATGGAAAGGAAGAACGGATCGCCATAGACAGGGACTTTGCATCCATATTGCAAGAACACCTCGTTGCTCGTATAGCCCATTTTCTTGCACCAATGCAAGAACACGCACAGAAGATTCATCGTGTTTATGATTGTGGTACTGGATTTCTCTTGGGGTTTGTACTGTGCAGGAATGTAGTCCTTGTAGAACTCCGGGTATTCCATATATAATAGGTGCTCATTGGCGACATATTCACGGAAATCATTCATGTCCTCCAATGTGATGCTTTCAACAAACAGATTGAAGTCTTGGTTTCCGGCAATCTCACGGTTGTAAGCCACGTATCTTATCAGTTTGTGATGCAAATTTTCTATTTGAGCCTTGGTCTGTTTGGTTCCATCGTGCTGTTTGATGTATTCTGCCATTCTCGCCAACAGTGTGGGATGGTTACGCTCGTAAGCGCGGTTGGGGTGCAGCACATCCTCAATAGACTGTCTTAGCCAGTTGCTGTCAGCCTTGTTCCGGTCAAAGGATGATTCTATAAGCTCAATGATAGCGGCTATCTGTTTTGGGATATGTTTCTGCTCGTCCTTGTCCACGACTGTGTTCTGGCGATATCTGAGGGCACCACCGTCCCAATACTTGTCAACGACCTGCAACTCTGATGCGATCTTGATGTCAATCTCTTTATCACGTACACGGAAACAGATGCATGAAACACCCTGTTTCCCGTCCTCTTTAACCTCTCTGAGATATACGCTTACCTTCATGTCCTTGTCGGTTTTATGTTTCTATGTGCAAAGGTAATATGTTTCCCGCAAATGTTCCCAATAATCCCGAAGAAACTTGCAAGAGTTTAAGATGATTTAAAGGATTATTCCCAAACAAGACAGTAATAAAACCGCTGTATATCAATGATTTTATTTGCAGTTGTTATGCTTTTCTTTCTATTTTCTATCCTTTGTTTTCAAATGTATTTCATTGGTTTAAGTTCCACGCTTTCTTTATGTAATGGATTAAAAATAGTCTTTTGAGGAATTGGGGCTTGATTGACAATATGCTGTTTAATTCCTTTGAATTTTTGGTGTTTTTGCCTGTTGTGTTTTTGCTTTATTGGTTTGTGTTCAAGCCTGCGAAGTACCAAAATTTGTTTGTAGTTGTAGCAAGTTATGTGTTTTATGGTTGGTGGGATTGGCGTTTTCTTGTATTAATAACGATTACTGCTTTATGTAGTTTTTCGAGTGGAATATTGTTGGAACGATATAAAGGCTGTGTGGCAAAGCGAAAGTTGATTAATGCAGTAAGTATTGTATTTAATTTATTAATTCTTTTTTATTTCAAATATTTTAATTTCTTCGGAGAAAACTTTGCGGTCTTGCTGCGAGGTTTTGGTATTACGGTCGATTGGGTAACAAAGGATATATTGTTACCGGTAGGGATAAGTTTTTATACTTTTCAAGCATTCGGTTATACAATTGATGTGTATAAAGGTAGAATAAAGCCTACTTATGACATAGTTGCGTTTTTCGCCTTTATTAGTTTCTTCCCACAATTGGTTGCTGGACCAATTGAGAGGGCTTCTAATCTATTGCCGCAATTTATTTCTTCTCGTAAATTTGATTATGAAAAGGCTGTCGATGGAGTAAGACAAATACTATGGGGATTTTTTAAGAAAATGGTTGTGGCTGATAATTGTGCCGCATCGGTTAATCTTATTTTTGTGCAGTATCAGACGTTGGATGGATTTACTCTTCTTTTGGGAGCTATACTTTTCACATTTCAGATATACGGAGATTTTTCTGGTTATTCGGATATAGCGATAGGTACGGCTCGTTTGTTTGGTGTTAATTTGATGCGTAATTTTAATTATCCGTATTTTTCTCGTGATATTGCTGAGTTTTGGAGACGGTGGCATATTTCATTGACTACATGGTTCCGTGATTATATTTACATTCCATTGGGCGGTAGTCGAAATGGCAAATGGCATAGTTTCCGTAATACATTAATTATATTCTTGGTAAGTGGCTTTTGGCATGGGGCTAATTGGACATTTATTTGTTGGGGAGTATATCATGCGTTGTTCTTTTTGCCTCTTTTATTGTTGGGAAAGAATAGGAAATACAAAGATATAGTTGCCAAAGGTAAATTGTTTCCCTCCGTAAAAGAATTAGGACAAATGTTAGGTACTTTCGGAATTGTGGTTGTCGGGTGGGTTATTTTTCGTGCTACCACAATACATCAGGCATCTGAATATATTTTTAGAATGTTTTCAGAGTTCAGTTTTTGTTTGCCAAAATATGGAATAAAGGAGTTATTTTATATAATCTTCTTGTTAGCGGTGGAATGGCTGCAACGCAACAAAGACATTGCACTGCAATTGGACTGTAAGGGGCTGTTGTCCTTTTCTATCGTTCGTATGATTGTTTATCTGTGTATAGTTTTTATGATATTGTTGTTTGGGGTTTCGCAAACTACATTTATATATTTTCAATTTTAAGTAAAATGAAGAGATTTTTAACAAAAATATGTATCTACGGTTGTGTGGCGGTTTTGTCGCTTGTTTTATTATTGTTTTGTGTTCCGTACAATAAAGATGCTTATATTATGGCATACAATAAAAAATGTTATTTATTAGACAATACTCCTTCGCCACGTATTGTGTTCGTTGGCGGGAGTAATTTGGCTTTTGGGTTAGACTCGAAACGAATAGAAGATTCTTTTAATCTTCCTGTTTTGAATTATGGATTGCACGCTGGAATCGGATTGAAGTTTATGGTAGATGATGTGGAGCAATATGTACGAAAAGGAGATATTGTTATTTTCGTACCCGAGTATGAACATTTTTATGGGACAGCGTGTGGAGAACCGCAAACATTGGCTCCATTAATTGCTTACAGCAATTGGGCGAAATGTGATTTATTGAATGGGCATCAAATTTTACAAGTTTTGTTAGGAATACCGAGTGTTATACGAGAGAGTGCTATGCAGGGTTATTCAAAAAAAGGTTACAAGGCATCTGGATTCAATGAATATGGAGATGAAGTTTTGCATTGGACGTTGCCAAGTAGTTTTATTTCATCTCAACCAATTAAAGGGGAATTTGATGAAAGTTTTGGATTGTATTTTGTACGACAATTATATGAAATTGAAAAAAAAGGCTGCAAAGTAATTATTATTCCTCCTGTTATTCGTGCCTCCGGGTTTAAGGCACGAGAAGTACAAGCAAAAACGGTTGAATGTTTTTTTGGATAAAAACGGATATCCTTTTTTGGTTCCTCTTACTCATCACGTACTTCCGGATACTTGTGCTTTCGACACAGATTATCACATGAACAAAAAAGGTGTAGATTTTCTCTTTCTTTTGTTTTCTTGCCGTAGATTTATGTATAAAGATGCGGATTTTTAAGGTTTTTAATTGAAGTTGGCATCTAAAATAGTGAAGTTATTATCTAAATCAGTGCAACTCTCGTCTAAATCAGTGAGACTCGTGATTCAACTTTGCGATAAGTTGAACCACAACTTTGCGATAAGTTGAATCACGTTTTTCACTGATTTAGACGAGAGTTGCACTATTTTAGACGAGAGTCTCACTGTTTTATATAAAAACTTCAATTTATGGCATTGAAATCATAATATATAAAACTCAAAACTACAAAATGTAAAATAGGAAAATCAATATATAAAACTCTAAATAACGTCGGCAAACCCCAAACTCGCGATAGCGACTGTAAAAATTCAAAATATGACGATATTGTTTAAGGCGAGCAAGGTGGTAGATGAAATCTAATGAGAAATTGCAGGGTATTTCACGATTTTTTTATAAATTTGCAACTCTAAATAAAAAAAATATATGAAAAAACGAATTATAACTATTTTTTGTGCTGTGCTGAGCGTTATGCCGTTTGGCGAGTTGCTTGCACAAGGGGGTATGTGGTTACCGATGCTTTTAGACAAGAACCAAAAGGATATGCTGTCCAAAGGCTGTAAGATTTCGGCGAAAGATATATATGATGCCAACAATGCTTCGATAAAAGATGCGGTTATGTTGTTTGGTTCAGGTTGTACGGGCGAGTTCGTGAGCGGTGAAGGGCTTGTATTTACCAATCATCATTGCGGATATGGGCAGATTGTGGCACATTCCACAGTGGAACATGATTATTTGACAAATGGTTTTGCGGCTTATTCAAAGCAAGAAGAATTGCCTTGTCCGGGATTGACGGTTACTTTGTTGCAATATATGAAAGATGTAACCGCTGAGGTGTTGAAAGGCGTGAGTAAAAATATCTCGGAAGAGCAAAGAGAGGGCATCGTTGAGCAGAATATAAGGGATATTGTGGATAAGGTTACAAAGGGTACGAATCTGTCGGCGTATGTTAAGCCTATATATTACGGCAATCAATATATATTGTATGTAAATAAGATTTATAAAGATGTTCGTTTGGTGGCAGCACCGCCAAGTAATATCGGTAAATTCGGTGGCGACACTGACAACTGGATGTGGCCGAGACACACGGGAGATTTTTCGGTATTTCGTGTTTATGCAGACAGCAACAATGAGCCGGCTGAGTATTCCAAAGACAATAAGCCCTACACACCGAAGAAGTTTTTGAAGATTTCTTTGAAAGATAAGCAGGAGGGAGACTTTACTTTTGTTATGGGTTATCCGGGTACGACTAAACAGTTTTTGACTTCTTATGCTGTTGAGGATATTCAGAATATTGAAGACCCGGCTCGCATCAAACTAAGAACGGAAATCCTTAACATATACAAAGCAGCCCAAGAGGAATCACCGGCTAAGCGTTTGCGTTACGCATCTGAGGTGGCTTCTATTGCAAATGGCTGGAAGAAATGGCAAGGTGAGGTTAAGGGATTGAAGTTTTTGAATGCTGTTGAAAGAAAGCAGCAGCAAGAAGTGGGAAATCTGTTGATGCCACAGTTTAAGCAAGTGTATGACGCCAATCGTAAGTACAAAATGGAAAATCTTTACATCGGAGAAGCTGTTTTGTCAAGCGATATGATGATTAACGCAAGGCGTTTGTTGAGATTGATAGACCTTTCGATGGATAATTCAATAAGTGAAGAAATGCTTTCAAGTCAAGCAAAGAGTTTGGCAAAGTCCTTGCAAGAATATTACGATAATGATTTCGCTTCTCATCGCTCGGTGGATAGTTTGGTATTCGTTCGCACTATGAAAATCTTCTATGATGATTTCGCAAAAGATAACTATGTATTTTTAAGAGACAGAATGAGTAAGGTTTCTGCACAGGATTACTTTGCAATGGTGTATAAGAAAACCATATTGAACAATCCTGAAAAAATTGTTAAAATCTTAAACAATTATAAGCGCAAGGATTACAAGAAACTTGTCGATGACGTTGCAATAGAGTTGCTCTCTCCGATTATGGGTCAATATATCAACGAGACATCTAAACATTTGAAAGAAAACAATGCGAAACTTGACAGTCTTTATAGAATATACACGGCAGATTATTTGGCTAAATTCAACTCTTCAAGAACAAGCGAAGATGTGTCGATGAACGACGGAGTATTTCCTGATGCCAACTTGACACTAAGAGTAACATATGGCAATATCGCACCTTTCAAGCCTAAGGACGGAGTAACATATCGCCATTACACAACTATTGCGGGTATAATGGAAAAAGAAGATCCTAATGTTTATGATTACGTTGTTGAACAGAGACTAAAAGATATTTATTATAATAATGATATGACTCCGTATGGAGATAGAGTTGCATTCATCGCAACCAACCATACGACTGGCGGCAATTCAGGTTCTCCTGTTATGGATGCAGAGGGCAATTTGATAGGTTTGAACTTTGACCGCAATTGGGAAGGAACTATGTCGGATATTCTTTACGATAAAGATCTTTGTAGAAACATAACGCTGGATGTACGTTACTGTCTGTTGATAATAGATAAGTATTTGGGAGCGAAAAATCTTATTGACGAATTGGAAATTATTAAATAAAGATACGAAATGAAAATCTCATATAATTGGCTCAAACAATATGTGCCGACAACTCATAATGCACAAGAGGTAGCAGACCTTTTGACTTTCTCAGGTTTGGAAGTAGAGGGTTTGGAAAAGATAGAATCCATTAAAGGTGGCTTGGAGAAGTATGTAATAGGCAAGGTTTTGACTTGTGTGGCTCATCCCAATAGCGATCACTTGCACATCACAACTGTTGATGTGGGTCAGGCAGAGCCGTTGCATATAGTTTGTGGCGCACCGAACGTGGCAGAAGGACAGATTGTCGTTGTGGCAACGATAGGAGCAAAGGTTTATGACGGTGATGAGTGCTTTGAGATAAAGAAATCTAAACTTAGAGGTGAGCCGTCAGAGGGAATGATTTGTTCAGAAAAGGAATTGCAGTTAAGCGATAACCACGATGGTATTATGGTCTTGAATGACGGAGTACCGGGTACGCTTGCCAAAGAATATTTCCACTTGGAGGAAGATACAATATTGGAGATAGGTCTTACGGCTAACCGTTCGGATGCTACATCTCACATAGGCGTTGGTAGAGATTTAGTGGCAATACTTGCTTCTCAAAGAAATGAGAAAGTAGATTTAGTTGTGCCGAGTGTTGATGAGTTCAAAGTAGATAACAATTCAAAGCCGGTAACAATAAATATAGACGAAAGTCTTTGCGGCAGATACTCTGGCCTAACGATTTCAAACGTTGAGGTTAAAGAATCGCCGAAATGGTTAAAAGAACGTTTGGACGCAGTTGGCATTAGATCAATAAATAATGTTGTGGATATAACGAACTTCGTTTTAATGGAAGTTGGTCAGCCTTTACACGCATTTGATTTGGATAAAGTCGAGGGTAATGAAATCAATGTAAAGACTATGCCTGAAGGAACTAAGTTCGTAACATTGGACGGAGTTGAAAGAAAACTTAACGGTAAAGAGGCTATGGTTTGCAATGCCAAAGAGCCTATGTGTTTGGGTGGCATATTCGGTGGCGAAGATTCGGGCGTTACAATGCAAACTAAGAACATATTCTTAGAAAGTGCTTATTTCAATCCTGTTGTTATACGTAAGGGAGCAAAATATCACGGTTTGAGTACCGATGCTTCGTTCCGCTACGAAAGAGGTGCAGACCCTAATATCACTGTTTATGCTTTGAAACGTGCTGCAATGTTGATTAAAGAACTTGCAGGCGGGCAGATAAGTTGTGAGATTAACGATGTTTATCCGAAAGTTATTGAGAGGGCTTGCATAGATTTGTCTTTTGATTATTTGGATTCGTTGATTGGAAAAGTTATCGAAAGAAACAAAATCAAAGATATTCTTGAAGGCTTAAACATTGAGGTTAAAGATATGGACGATAAACACCTTATCGCTCTTGTCCCGACCAACAAAGTAGATGTTACCCGTCCTTGTGATTTGGCAGAAGAGATTCTACGTATTTACGGCTATAACAATATTGATTTTCCATACAATGTTAAATCTTCTTTGTCTTACAATCCAAAACCAGACAAGGAAAAAATACAATATACCATTACTTCTTTCTTGGCTGCAAACGGATTTAACGAAACGATGAACAATTCATTGAGTGTTGGGGCTTATTACGAAAACAATGAGGACTACCCTATCGAAAAAAGCGTTAAGATTCTCAATGCTCTTTCGAGCGATTTGAATGTTATGCGTCAGACTTTATTGTATAGCGGCTTGGAAGTATTGGCATTTAACATAAACAGAAACGTAAGCAACCTTAAAACATTTGAGTTCGGCAACTGCTACCAAAAGAATATAGGAGCACCCGATAATTTGAAAGTTGATAAACGTTTCAAAGAAGAAAAACATTTGTCGTTATTCATTACCGGAAAATTGTCTAACGACTCTTGGCAAGGCAAAGCACAGAATGCAGATTTCTTTTATTTGAAAAATATCGTGTTCAATGTGCTTCAACGTTTGCGCATAAATATAAACAATATAGAACAAATAGAACAAAAGGATTGCGGAACCAAGTACCTATCGCAAGGTTTGTCGCTTGTTAATAAAGAAAGCAAGAAAGTTATTGCCGTGTTGGGTAGTGTTAATGCTGATTTGAAAAAACGCTTCGACATCAAACAAGATGTGTTCTACGCCGATTTGAATTGGGAGGCTATCATCAAAATTATGCCTAAAAAAGAAGTACAATATGCAAATATTTCCAAATTCCCTGCTGTCAAAAGAGATTTGGCGTTAGTTGTGGATAAGGATACTTCGTTTGCAAGCATAGAGCAGATTGTCAAGGATTGCGACAAGAAACTTATCAAATCCGTTACCTTGTTTGACGAATACACCAAGTTACAAGAAGCCGACAAGAAGCAATATGCGATAAGTATCATTTTACAAGATGAAGAAAAGACGCTTAACGCAAAACAAATAGAGGCTGTTACCGATAAAGTTGTTAAGACTTTGGAAAATAAAATCGGTGCTAAATTAAGATAACAACGTGAAAAGTTTTCTGCATTACGACATAAAGATTTTGATGGCTTTGTTGCAGTCGCTTAAAGGAGATAAGAAATTTTTTAAGTACTTGCTTAATAATGGCTATCCTGAACTTGCGGCTTGGAGTAATGTTGTTCGCGGCGATGAGCAGGCTTTGCATTGGTTGTTTGATAATGGATTTGCTCCGATAGCGATAGTAACCATTGCCGTTGATGGGCACGCCGATGCTCAGAAGTGGATAAACGACACTAAGGACGATTTCCTTATATACTTCACGGCTGCGTGTAAAAAGGATAACGACGGCATCAAATGGTTGCAGAGCAAAGACCTTGATATTTTCGTCCTTATCGCCAAGGAAGTTCAGACTATTCAAGATATGCAAGCTAAAGACCGAGATTGGAGTATTTACAGAAAACGTTAAACGACTTTCAATAAGTGTTTAGAATTTTTAAGTAAGCCTTTGAAAGCTTAATAAAATGTGTAAATCGTTGAGATTAGCGTCTAAAACACTCGGAAAATCGTATGAAAATGGCCATTCTTGAACTCCAAATGGCTATTTTTCATAAACGTTGTTAAGCGTTTGATGCATTTACATAAGCGTTTTAAATGTTTAGATAGAGATTTTAGGAGATTAGTGAAACGGATTTACTAATCATTAACACTAATTCACTGATGTTAAATACTAATTTAATGTTTTCACTGATTATTTTCTTGTTTTGTGAAAAGAGGTTCTATCTTTCTTGAAGCATACGTTTTATGTCTTTCTTGTAGGCAATGACAAGATAAAGGACAATAAGTATTGTACCAACCAAAATATTGACAAATGTGCCTAAATCAAAACGATGTAACACTTCGCTGCATGCGTATAGCACCAACGCAAGGAGAATATACATCAAACAACGTTTGATATTATATTTGACAGGATAATAATGCTGCCCGACAAAATAACATATCAAGGCTATTGTAATGTAACATACCAACGTTGTGATTGCGGCACCCATATACGACATATTGGGAACCAATAAATAATTACCCGCTAAGGTTATCACAGCACCTATCACGGCTATGATAGCACCCCATTTGGTTTTGTCAGTAACTTTGTACCAAATGCTCAGATTATAATAAATTCCAAGAAATATATTTGCCATTAAAAGGATTGGTACAACAGCAAGCCCGACTCGATATTCCTTGCCCATGAAATATTGAAAAATATCGATGTAACACATCACCACAAGGAAAATAAGGCTTAAAAACATTACGAACGCTGTCATCACCGATGAATAACTTCGTTTGGCGTCGTTCTTTTTCATCTTGGAGAAAAAGAACGGTTCTGCGGCAAATTTGAATGCTTGTATGAATAAAGAGATTACAATAGAGAGTTTGTAGCAAGCACCATAGATGCCAATTTGCGACATCTTCCATGCAGAGGTTTGAGATGCGTCCATGTCGGTTGGCACATTGACTATATGTTTCAGTGCGATACGGTCAAAGGTTTCATTAACCATTCCAGCCAATCCTCCAATCATAACAGGAAAACCATATGCAAGCATTTTTTTGAGTAATTTGAAATCGAAATCAAATCGAAATGTCTTGTATTCGGGCAGTAGTAAGATAAATGAAATGGCAGAAGCGAAGAAATTTGATAAGAATATGTAAAATACCAAGTCGTCGGAGCGGAACCAAGAGGCTATAAAACTTGGCGAATAGTGTTTCAAAAGAAATGGACACAGAGCAATGAAAAACAGATTAAACAATATGTTTGAGAAAATGTCTATTGTCTTTATCATTGCGAAGCGTTTGGCTTTGTTTTCTCTTCTAAGCAAAGCGTAAGGTATGGCACGCAAAGCGTCTAACGCCAAGATAAGAAGAAATAAAACTATATAATCTTTGTGATTGTTGTATTCCAAAGCGGAGGTTATGGGGTTAAGGCACGCAAAAGTTATAATCAAAAACAGAGTAGAGGAACAGAAAAGAGAAAGCATAGCGGTGTTGAACACTTTACCTTTTTCGTAGTCTTGGGAAAAGCGAAAGAAAGCCGTTTCCATACCATAGGTAAGAATAATCATTAAAAAGGAGACGTAGGCGTATAATTCCGAAACCATACCGTATGCAGATGTAGCAATATTGTAAGTATATAACGGTACGAGAAAGTAATTCAAAAATCTGCCTACAATTGTGGGAATACCATAAACAGCCGTTTGTCCCGCAAGTTTTTTAATGTCGCTCATCGTTTGATTATTCTTTTTATTGAAATGTTAATCGTTGGTTTTGGTCTTACAGGTCTTGTTATTATGAAAAGATTCCAATTTGTTGAATAGATATTTGTAAATAAAATATATGACTACGCCAATGGCAATACCAAGCAATGCCCCGCACAAAACATCTCCCGGATAATGATAACCGCAATACACTCTTGAATATCCCGTCAAAACTCCCCAAACTATAATTAAAGAAGAGAAAATTGTTGCTTTATGTTTTCGCATAATAAGAAACATTACCGTGATTATAGAAAAGGTATTCGCCGCATGAGAAGACACAAAGCCGTACAATCCTCCTTTGTTGTCGTATATTAGATAAGAAAAGTGTTTGAGTTTAACTGTTATTGCATCGCTTAAAGCGTGGGAAGGGCGAAGCCTGCAAAACACATCTTTGAAACACATTACCGAAATCCTGTCGGCTAACAAAAAGCAAAGACCTATAACCAAAACATACAAGTACCAATACTTGAAATTGTTCTTAAACATCACGTAAATAGTTATTAAAACTACTGCAATAGCTATGGTGATGTGTGCAGAGAAAATACTAAAAAACCAATCGCCGAAACCACTTCGGCAATGGTTTATCAGTCTGAATAAACACGTATCAAAATCAAGTATTCGGTCTAACATAAACAAGAATGTTTTTAGAGTAGCGCCTTTTGGCTAATTGGACGTCTCAATTATTGCTTTATATATCGAATCTTTCAATTCCGTTATACCTTTGTTCGCAATGGCAGAAATGAAAAACAACGGGCAATCCACATGTATTGTTTCTTTTAACTCGCTTATCATTTGATCGTCCATCATATCGCATTTGGTAATGGCAAGAATCCTGTCTTTATGCAACAGTTCGGGATTATATTCGTGCAATTCGTTTAGTAAGATATTGTATTCTTCGTTAATATCCTTGTCGGTGTCGCAAGGAATCATAAATAAAAGAATACTGTTTCTTTCGATATGTCGTAAAAATCTTAGACCCAATCCTCTGCCTTCGGCTGCCCCTTCAATGATGCCGGGAATATCAGCCATAACAAATGATTTTTCATCACGATATTTGACGATACCAAGATTAGGCACTAATGTTGTGAATGGATAATTTGCAATTTCGGGCTTTGCTGCCGATACAACGCTTAACAATGTTGATTTGCCGGCATTAGGGAATCCCACAAGACCAACATCCGCCAAAACCTTCAATTCAATGATTATCCACTTTTCAACACCTTCTTCGCCGGGTTGGGCAAAGCGTGGAGTACGATTGGTTGAAGATTTGAAAAAATCATTACCCTTGCCGCCGCGTCCTCCTGAAAACAGGATTTTTTCTTCACCGTCTTTTGTTATTTCCAATAATTGTTCGCCAGTTTCAGCATCTTTGACAACGCAACCAAGCGGCACTTCTATTATTTTATCATTACCATTTGCACCATGTCTAAGGTTTTGACCGCCGGGTTCTCCGTCTTTGGCGATAACATGTTTGGTGTATTTCAAATGCAAAAGAGTCCATAATTGAGCATTACCCCTTAATATCACATGACCACCTCTGCCACCGTCTCCACCATCGGGACCTCCCTTAAATTCTTTGGCAGCGTGCAATAGATGCATACAACCTGCACCACCTTTACCGCTGCGGCAATAAATCTTTACGTAATCAACGAAATTACTTGTCATTATATGAAAATTTTTGCAAAAGTACTAAAAAAATCGTTTAACCTATGTGGTGTGAGTGTAAAATCGGTCGAAAACAAATGTGGCTTGTCTGAAATCTTACAAACAAGCCACAAAGATTTATAAAACAATTTTCGATTAAAGTTTTTTCAAAATGTCTATAAGTTTAACGGAAATTTCTTCGGGTGTTCCGTGTTCGCCGTCAATAGATATGTAACTGTTTTTCTTTTTGTAGTAATCTGCAACGGCTGCTGTTTTAGCGTCATATTGATTGAAACGTTCGCGAATTGTTGTCTCGTTATCGTCTTTTCTGCCTTCGATTTCTGCACGTTTTAACAATCTTTGCATCAAAACATCTTTATTAACTTCCAATTCCACAACTTTGGCTTCGCCTCTGTTAAGTGTTTTAAGGATTTCGTCTAAGGCTTCGGCTTGTTTCACCGTGCGAGGAAAACCATCCAAAAGCAAATCCTTTGAATTGTTCTCGCTTATGAAAGATTTAATCATTCCAACGATTATCTCGTCTGAAACCAATTCTCCACGATTGATGATTTGTTCTGCTTGCTTACCAAGTTCGCTGCCTTTTTTGATTTCTGCTCTAAGGATTTCTCCTGTTGAGATGTAAGCAAAGTCAAATTTTTCTCTGATGATTGCACTTTGGGTTCCTTTGCCTGCACCCGGAGCACCGAATAAAATTATGTTTCTCATTTGATTTTATGTGTTTTTAGTTGTTTGCAACAAAATTAAAATAAATAATACGTAACTCTCAATTAGTTTGGATTGCAAAATTAAGAATTTATATTCATTTGAGAGAATTTTTGAACGTTTATATTTGTTTTTTCGTTATAAATTAAATAATTGGTGTTGTTTTACCGATATTTGAATTAATTTTTGTAATTTTGCAGCATTAAAGGAAAAAGGATATGGAAAAAGCGAAAATCTTGTACGTATCTCAGGAAATATATCCCTATATGCTTTCCACACCAATGGCAGATTTTGGCAGATATATGCCGCAATATGCTTTTGAACAAGGTAAGGAGGTGCGTATATTTATGCCGAGATTTGGTAATGTCAATGAAAGAAAAAATCAATTGCACGAAGTTATAAGATTGTCTGGACTGAACATCATAATAGATGATACAGACCACCCGCTTATCATCAAGGTGGCATCTATTCCTACGGTCAGAATGCAGATATATTTTATAGACAATGAAGATTTCTTTACAATGAAAGCTGATGTCAAAGACGCAAAAGGTAAATTCCTTACAAATAACGATGAAAGAAGCATATTCTTTGCTCGCGGCGTGCTTGAAACAGTAAAGAAATTATCATGGAGACCTTCGTTGATTCATTGCAATGGTTGGTTCTCTATGATGTTGCCATTTTTCGTAAAACGTACAGATGAATACAAGAACAATCCATATTTTTCTTCTTCAAAGATAGTTGTAACCCTTATGGGAGAACCTTTCACCGATATGTTGGACGTTAATCTGATGAGAAAGATTAAACGTGAAAGCGAAGGAGGAACTCAAAAAGATTGGAAGTTTTATAAAGAGCCTACTTACGAAAATATTATGAAAGCAGCCATATCATACGCCGACGGCGTGGTTGTAGGACAGGAAAAAGTGAGCAAGGAACTGATAGAATTTGCAAAAGAAAACAAAAAAACAATAGTACCTTTCAAAGCAGACAAAAAAGAATTTTATAAATCTATTAACGATTATTATGACTCCATTATCGAAATTGAGGAAGATTAATGCACTAATCGTTTCATTAGTGTGCGTATTTATTTTTGCTTCTTGTGTCAATGAAGACAATCAATTAGGATTAGATTTAGTAAAAACAAGTGGCGGTATGGATATTTTGCAAGCCCCTGACGGGATTGTAAGACTGAATAGTGCCGTGTTTAAGACCGATTCTTTGGAAACAGCCCAAAATGACAATTTTGTATTAGGCTCTTACAAGGATAGTCAATTCGGTGAAATAAGAACATCAATCTATACTTCTCTTGGATTAGAGGATAACAGCGGCTTTGATTTTGCTAATATAGGCGAGATAGATTCTGCCGTTTTGTGTTTAGCCTATTCTCAGTTAGGTGCTTTTAGAAAAGACACTGCAATCAAGACAGACAATATGACAATAAGTGTTAGTATGTTGAAAGAAGAGATAGACTCAACAAAGAAATATGCTTTTGACAATATACCAACCGATATTGAGATATTCTCCGGTGTTGTTTTGTCTGACCCATTGCACGGAGTGGTGCTTCAAGGTGATACATCGGAAAGAGTACCCCATTTGAGAATGACATTGAAAAGCGATTTTGTTGATAAATTGCAAAAAGGAACGTATGAAACCCAAAGTGATTTCACAAATGATTTCAAAGGCATAAAGATAAGTGCTAAAAGTTCCAATGATTCTTATTTGGCGGGAGTAAATATGAAATCCGACAATTCAGGAATTTTTGTATATTACCATGATAATGCCGGCAACAGAGGTACATATATGATTAACTTCACACAAAACGGAAGACGTTTTATGCACGTGGATAGAAATTATACGGGTTCTTCGTTGGCGGCATTAGGCAATGTTTCTGCTGACGATACTTTGAAAACTCAGACGTATATTTATTTGGCAACAATGGGTGTTGCCGAGGCAACACTTAATTTAATGGATTTGGAAAAATGGTATAATCAAGACAGTGTTAAAGGAGCGGCATTGAACCGTGCTGAATTGATACTTCCGGTTGCTGATATAAATACAGCCACATATCTATTTCCAAAACGTATCAATACTTTTAGAAAGCAAGGCGATAAATACTATTATTTAGATGATGAATTGGCAGGCAAGAATTGGTTGGGTAATACTTATGATGCCTCAATAAACGCTTATAGATTGGACGTAACAAGTTATTTGCAAAGTTATCTGAAAGGTACTTACGAAGATTGTATCATTTATTTGGTTCCCGACGGCAGAATTTCCTCAGGAGCAAGAGTTGTATTGAATGGAATGGAATCTTCCAACCCTCCAAAACTTAATATCATCTATTCTCACCCTGCAACAGATTGATAAAACCATATCTTTACGTTTATTCCTTAATATCGAAATGAAAAACAAATCATTTGCATTCATATTATCCTTGTTTGTGTTTAGTTGCATCTATGCACAAAACGAGGATACCGTCGCTTTCAAAGAATATTATGCAAGCGGTAAAGTGGCAACGCAAGGCTTCAAAAATAAAAAAAATATCAAAGTCGGCAATTGGGTTTGGTATTATGAAAACGGCGAAGTGCTTTCAAAAGGAAAGTATGACGATAAAGGCTGGAAAGTTGGCATTTGGCAGTGGTTTTATAGTAATGGAGATTTGAAAAAACAGGAAGTTCTTACCGGCGATGGTGAAAATAAAGCCTATTATGATAACAAACAACTTTATTATGAGTGCAAAGTTATCGACGGCAAAAGACAAGGCGATTATAAAGAGTATCATAAAAACGGTAAAGTCAAGATGCAGGGATTTTATAAGGATAACGAACTTGACGGCGATTGCAAATGGTGGTACTCCAACTCCAATCCCGAAATGCAAGGCACTTTGAAAAACGGCAAACGCAATGGTCATTGGATTTATTATTATAGAGACAACGGCAATAAGAATAGCGAAGGAAATTTTGTCAATGATTTGGAAGAAGGTCGTTGGGTTTATTATTATGAGACCAAAGAAAAATGGCGTGAAGGCGAATATATTCACGGCAGGCGTGAAGGTCTTTGGAAGACTTATTATGAAAACGGCCGTATCTTGCATCAAGGCTCATATGTCGGCGGAAAAGAAGAAGGCGTTTGGATTTCTTATTTTTCCAATGGCGAGATACAGATGCGTGGTGAGTTCTCTAACGGAAATATGGACGGCAAATGGGAGATGTTCAACGCTGACGGCTCTCACAAAACCGATGTTACTTACTCCGACGGCTTAAAAAACGGCACCGAGACATTGTATGACGAAAACGGAAATATGTACCAAAAAGCAGATTACAAAGACGGTGTTTTGAATGGCAGATGGGAAAAATATTTTATGGGTAAATTGGTTGAGAAAGGCACATACAAAGATGGCAATAAGACCGGAAAATGGGCTTTCTATGATGAAAGAGGCAAGGAAATAGAAAGTAGAGAATTTTAAGTCTTATTTTACTGAATTTTTATTATAAAAAGCAAGGACAGTTCTTGACACGAGACAAGTAATATTTGATATTGCAAAAACAATAATTGACGCTAAAAAATAATAAGTGATATTAAAAAATTAGTGTTTAACATTAGTAAATCAGTGTTGAACATTAACGAAATAGTGTTAAACATCGGTAAAACGATTAGTCGAATTATTTTTTCGTTTGGTTTCAAAGGTGTATTTTTATTCCAAATTGCTTTTGTTAAAATAAACTTTATTGATTTTTGCAGGCATAACCGAAAAAATTTTATAAACAAGGATAAATAGAATAGCATAGCGATGAAAGAATTTTTTAATCTTCTTGGTTGGAAAGAATTGATAGCGACATTTTTGGCACTTATCATAATTCGTATAAGTATCATCATTCCTTTTTATGCACAATGGAATTTGCCGCCGTCAATAACTTGGGAAAGTTTTTTAATGTTTGCTTTCGGTTTATGTTTTTTAATGGCAGGCAACAATGTGTTGGTGAAATTTTGTGATGAAAAACAAAAAGTTTTGCAGCAAGAGACAACGAACAAATTAGGTCTTGAAATAAAAAAATTCCCCGATTTAGTGCGGTTGAGAGGTGTTTGGGTTGTGCTTTGGGCTGTTGGCATTATTGCTTGCGGCAGTTCTTTTGTTATGACAAAGTACAATTATTTTTATATCATTACAGGGCTTTTGTTTGTCGCTTTGGGCTATTCGTATGCCACAAGTTTGAGATATAAATTCCTTAGTGGAAACATTGCCTTGTCGTTTATGTATGCTTTGGTCGTACTTTCGCAAATTCCACACGACTGGGATTTTGTTGTGCCTTATAGTTACGAATTTCCGAACCCTATGGCGATTAGTTGGGTGGATATTCTTTATGTGTTTATCTTTATTGCCATTTTGGTATTTATGCTTACAATGATTAAAGACATTACCGGCGATATGACCAATATGGAGGACGACAGGAAGATGAATTATCATACTTTTGGTGTCAGACTTGGAGAGAAAAATTCTAAGATTGCTTTGCAGGTAATGAGCATTGTGTTTATCGTCTTGACGGCTCTGTTCCTTTGTATTCATAGCGACAAAATGGAGTTCATACATATTCTTACTTTGGCGGTCATTGTTATCGGTCCGATGATATACTATATGGTTATGTTGGCAAAAGCGAAAAAGCAGACGGATTATAATGATTTGCATGTGTTCTTGGGAATGATTATGATTTCGTTGATTTTTTTGATGTTCTATTGTAAATATTTGTTTATTTTTGATTTCAGTGGAAGTATTAAATAAAAAAATATTACTCAATAGCCATTCGCCAAGGAGAAGACAAATCTTGCAACAAATGGGCTTTGATGTTACGGTGGTAACATGTGAGTGTGAAGAAACATACCCAAAGAATTTGTCGGCAAGTGAGGTTGCTATGTTTTTGTCTCAAAAAAAAGCAGCGGCGTTTAATGGTAAGATACACAATAATGAAATACTTATTTCTGCCGATACAATCGTGGTTTTGAAAGATAAAATACTTGGCAAGCCAAAGGATAGAAACGATGCCGAAAGTATTTTGAACGATTTATCAAATCAAGAACATAAAGTTATCACAGGTTGCTGCATAAGGACGGCAGAGAAGAATATTGTTTTTTGCGAGCAGACAATAGTAAAGTTCGCACCTTTGAACAGCGAAGAGATTAATTATTATATTGAAAAATATTCTCCATTTGACAAAGCGGGTGCTTATGGTGTTCAGGAGTGGATTGGTATGATTGGTATTGAGAGATTGCAAGGCGATTATTATAATGTTATGGGTCTTCCCGCTCATAGATTATGGAAAGAGTTAAAAGAGATTTAGCATTTCTTGTGTTGAGAAAGTCGGATGTGTATCGGTTGTCGGAACGTGTGATATAAATGATTTTTAGAAACGTTTTAATATGGTAGATTTATATCAGTTGGCAGTAGCACGAATAAAGGGATTGGGGAATCGTGCAGTTCAAACGATAATTTCCAATCTTGGTTCGCCGAAAGCATTGTTTGAATTAGGCGAAAAAGACTTGCGTTTTATTCTTGGGACAAAAGAGCAAGCGATACAAGACATCCTTTCCAAAAGTATGTTTGATAAGTGTGAGAAAGAATTGGAATTTATGCAGAAATACAATATCAATTCTTATTTTTACACTGATGAAAATTATCCGAACAGATTAAAACAAATCAATGATAAACCTATTTGTCTTTTTGTTCAAGGTGATGTTAATTTTGAATACACTCGTATGGCTGCTGTGGTGGGTTCGAGAAAATATTCCGATTATGGCAAAGATGTAACCGAGCAAGTGGTGGAGCAATTACACAAACTTGGAGTTTATGTAGTGAGCGGCTTGGCGTATGGTATAGATTCGATAGCTCATACTTACAGTTTGAACAAATCTTTGCCTACAATAGCCGTTATGGCAACAGGTTTGGATACCATATATCCGCGAGAACACAAAGAACTTGCCGAAAGAATTTTGCAGTCGCAAGGTTGTGCAATAGTTACTGAATATTTTACAGGAACATCTCCATTAAGATTTAATTTTCCTGCAAGAAACCGTATCATAGCAGGCTTGGTCGATTTGGTGATAGTTGTTGAGGCTTCCAAGACAGGTGGAGCGTTATTGACGGCAAAACTTGCCAATGATTACAATAGAGAAGTTATTGCTGTTCCGGGTAGGATTGATGACAAAAATTCAGAAGGCTGCAATTTCCTTATAAATAGTAACCGAGCGCATATAATGTCCAATCTTTCAGTTATTGGAAACGTTATGGCGTGGAATGAACATAATACCACACCGTCTTTATTTAAGGAAACAAAAGAAGATAGAGGAATAAATCTTAGAGGATTGGAAAAAAAGATATATTACACTCTTAAAGACAAAGGCGAAATGGATATAGATACATTGCTTATCGAATTGGCTGTTCCTTTCAATGATTTATCGTCAAGTCTTTTGAATATGGAGTTATGTGATTTGGTTCTTGCCAAGCCTGGTAGAGTGTATAAGGTTATATAAAGCGATAAATCAAAAACACTAAAACGCATATATTTTATACAAAAACTAAGCAGTTATTGGCTTTTTGTGTAACTTTGCAATAATGAAAGGACTTTTATGGAACAAAAGAATACTATAATAAGAAGTAAAGCACCGTTGAGGTTAGGTTTGGCAGGAGGCGGAACAGATGTCTCTCCTTATAGTGATATGTATGGGGGACTGGTACTTAACGCAACGATTAATTTATATGCTCATTGTTATTTGGAAGTTACAAACGACGGTAAGATAATAATAGAGGCAAAAGATATTAATAAAAAAGAAGAATACACAAGTGCAAAGACTTTACCTATCAATGGAACGTTGGATTTGGGCAAAGGTGTTTATAATAGGATAGTAAAGGATTTTGATTTGCCTGCATTATCTTTTAAGATGATTACATATTCCGATGCACCGGCAGGTAGTGGCTTGGGCTCTTCTTCAACAATGGTTGTCTGCATACTTAAAGCATTTGTGGAGTGGTTACGTCTGCCTATGGGTGATTATGAACTTGCGAGATTGGCATACGAGATAGAGCGTTTGGATTTGAATTTTAGCGGAGGGAAACAAGACCAATATGCAGCCGCTTTTGGTGGCTTTAATTTTATGGAGTTTCTTAAAGACGACAAAGTGATAGTCAATCCGTTGAAGATTAAACGCTGGATTGTCGATGAACTTGAAGCAAGTATGGTTCTTTATTATACGGGTGCATCAAGACAATCGGCTCAAATCATCGATGAACAAAAAAACAATACCAAACAAGGCAACACCAAGACAATAGATGCTCTGCATAAGATAAAACAAAGTGCAAGAGATATGAAACAAGCGATATTATTCGGAGATGTGGAAAATTTTGCCAATATTATCAAACAAGGCTGGGAAGATAAAAAGCGTTTGGCTAAAAGTATTTCCAACGACAAGATTGATAATATCATGAATATCGCATATAATGCAGGAGCATTGGCAGGTAAAGTCAGCGGTGCAGGTGGGGGAGGTTTTATAACCTTTATCGTCAAGCCCGAAAATAAGTATGCACTTACAAAAGCCTTGAAAGATTTGGACGGCGAGGTTATACCTTTTGAATTTTCGGACGGTGGTCCTCATGGTTGGATAGTTTATAATGGATAATTCAATACGATATTCGTTGTTATGGACGTTGTTATTTTGGCAGGCGGTTTAGGTACGAGATTGCGAAGTGTTGTGAGCGATGTTCCGAAGTGTATGGCAATGGTTGATAATAAGCCGTTCGTGGAATATTGGTTGAGATATTTAAGCAACACTAATATTGAAAATGTTGTGTTTTCCTTAGGTTACAAAGCCGAGGTGGTTATCCATTGGATAGAAACAATAGAAAAACATTTTTCTTTCAAGATAAACTATGTTGTAGAACAAGAGCCGTTGGGTACAGGTGGGGCCATACGTTTTGCAATAGAGAGAACGAAAAGCGAAGATGTGCTGATTATCAATGGCGATTCGTTTTTCAAAGTGCCAATAGATGAACTGTATTTCCAATATAAGACAAAAAACTCTCCTCTTGCGTTGGCATTAAAACCTATGACTAATTTTGAAAGATATGGCAACGTAAAAATAGATTCTTACAACAAAATAATTTCTTTTGGCGAGAAAGAGTTTTGTGAGCAAGGCTTGATAAATGGCGGAGTGTATTTTTTGAATAAGCGTTTATTGGATTTACGGTCTTTGCCTGCGAAGTTTTCTTTTGAAAAAGAGGTTTTGGAGAAACGAAGTGATATTTTCGGTTTTGTGTATGACGAATACTTTATTGATATAGGCATACCGGAGGATTTTTATAAAGCACAAAAAGAACTACCACTGCAATTTGAATAATATTATGCAAAACGATAAAAAGAAAATCATTGTTGTTGCTCCTGCCCACCCTTTTCGCGGCGGTCAGGCGTTAGATGAAGCATATTTGTACCATATTATAAGCGGTATGGGTTATGACTACAAATGTATTTCATATAAAATGTTATACCCTAAGTTGCTTTTTCCCGGCAAAACGCAATACGATAATTCCAAAGTCATCAATTTCGCTCACCCCGATAAAATAAAACATATTATCTCCTCGATAAATCCTTTTACATGGATTAAAGCCTATAAGGAAATCAAGAAAGAAAATCCCGATGTGGTAATCTTTCTTTGGTGGATGTTTTTCTTTGGTCCTTGTTTGGGAACTATTGCTTGGCTTACCCGAAGAAAAGGCATCAAAGTGTGTTTTCTCGCCGACAACTACATCTCCCACGAACAGCATGTTTGGGAAAGATTTATCGTTAAGAGGACTTTCAAACAGGCTCAGTATTTTATTGCTCCTTCCAAGTATATAAGCGAAGAGATTAAAAGAGATTTTCCAAACAAACCTATTTGCGTAACCACGTTATCCATTTACGATTGTTACAACTTAAATCGCTACGACAAGGCTTCAGCAAGAGAATTTCTTAACATCAAAACCAAGGAAGTTATATTGTTTTTTGGACTTATTCGTCCTTATAAAGGTCTTGATAAATTGATTGAAGCCTTTAAGGATATTAAACAGCAGCGAGAAAGCATAACACTTGTCATTGCAGGCGAGTGTTACGGCAATATCGAAGCCTATACCGACAAGATTAAACAGTATGGTTTGGAAAACGATGTTATGTTATTTAATAAGTATATCGCCAACGAAGACATTGAACCTTATTTTGCGGCTTGTGATGTGGTTGCGTTGCCTTATTATTCAGCAACACAGAGTGGCGTTGTGATGACTGCGTACGCTTTTCGTCGTCCCGTGGTTGTTACCGACGTTGGCGGCATAAAGGAAGAGGTTTTGCAAAATTCCACAGGCATTGTTGTTGAAAACAATGATGTTCAAAACCTAATCAGCGGCATAAATCAAGTATTGGATACCCAACAAACGATAAACTATGCCCAAAACATAGAAGGTTTTATCGATACTTTTGGCAATCGTAAATTGAAAGAATTTTTACAAAATATATAATATGGAAATAATTATCCCGATAAATATCAAATCACATCAAGAGTATGTTGTAAAGCCACAAGACACGGCTTTGAACATAGGAAGCGGCGATGTTGAGGTGCTGGCTACTCCGAAACTCTTGGCTCTTATGGAAGAAGTAAGCAGTAAAAGCATTAAGCCATATCTTCCCGATGGTTACACATCTGTCGGCGTTGAGATGAATATAAAACATCTGAAATCATCTAAGGTCGGCGAAAAGATAACAATCGACACCACATTCACAAAACAAGACGGCAGAAAACTGTTTTTCTTGTGTGAGGCTTTCGCCAACGGCGAAAAAATCGGCGAAGGCAATTGCGATAGATTTATCGTCAATAAAGAAAAATTCGGTAAGTAAAGAATTTTTAATTATAGGCAAAGCCACTAAAATAGTGTGAGTGATTAATAAATTAGTGTTAATGATTAATAAAATAATATTAAACATTAATTTCGTAGTTAGTGATATTGGAAAAACTCAAAATATAATTAGTAAAACGAATCGATAAGTCAAAGAAATAAATGGACAAAGAATTCAAAATGGTAGCAAAGACGATGTATGGTTTAGAGGACGTGCTTTGCAAAGAATTGGAAGGATTAGGAGCAAAACAGATAACTAAACTGCATCGTGCGGTGGAATTTTATGGAGATATGCGTTTGTTGTACCGTGCGAACTATTGTTTAAGAACGGCACTCGCTATATTGAAACCTATCGCCTTTTTTACGGCAAAAAATGAGGCGGAACTGTACAACAACGTATATAAGATGCAATGGGAAAAGTTTATGAACCCCGATGGAACGTTTGTTATTGACGCTTCGGTGTCTTCAAAAGTTTTCAATCATTCGTTGTATGCTGCCCAAAAGGTTAAAGATGCCATTTGCGACAGATTTAGGAAATATTTTGATATAAGACCTTCGATAGACAAGGACAATCCTGATTTGAAGATAGACTTGCATATATCCAACAATGACGTAACAATATCTTTTGACTCATCGGGCGAAAAACTTTTCAAACGTGGCTATCGTCAAACGACGGGTCAGGCGCCTATCAATGAGGTAACGGCGGCGGGCATCATTCAGTTGTCCGGTTGGAATAGGGATTGCAATTTCATCGACCCTATGTGCGGAAGCGGAACAATAGCGATAGAAGCCGCGATGTATGCAATGAATATTCCTGCACAGTATTTCAGAAAACGTTTCGGCTTTCAGAAATGGAGCGAATACAACAACGTTCAGTGGCGGCAGGAGAAAGAAGCGGCGGATAGCAAGATAACGGAGTTTGATTACGAGATATGGGCGAGTGATGTATCGCAAGAAGCCGTTGATAAGGCAAAAGAAAACATAAAGTATGCCAAATTGAATTTTGACATCAACGTTTTTCGTTCTGCAATGGAGGAGGGCGACAGACCGGAGGGTAAAACATTGGTAATAATGAATCCGCCTTATGGGGAGCGATTGGAGGTTGAGGATATTGTGGATTTGTATTCACGAATAGGCGATACGTTCAAGCAGCATTACACTGGTTGTACTGCATTTGTGTTAAGCAGCAATGTTTTTGCGTTGAAAAAAATAGGATTAAAACCAAGCCGCAAGATTGATGTGTATAACGGCAATTTAGAGTGCAAACTCTTCAAATTTGAGATGTACGAAGGCAGCAAGAAAGCCAAGAAACAAAATCAAGATTTGGGCTAAAAGTTTTTGATTATTAATTTTTTTTTGTTGTATCTTTGCACTTTCAAAGTAAAAACACTATGATAATAGGAGTAACAAATGTCAAAAATTTAATAAAATCCTCTTACGATATTGTCAGAGGTGGTTTGAATGTTTGTTACAAATCTATATGCAAAGAGATGTACAATTCTGAGTACATCTTTCTAATTGGGAAAAATAAATTCAGCCTCATTAAGAGACATATTTCTTTATAGGATACACTCTCGCAAATATGTCTCTTAAATAAATCTAATTCTAATGTTCAGACAGGTTTCTTGTAGAGATAGATTAGAGTGTTTTAACAAAAGAAATCATCTTATACTTCCGACAACGCAACGGTTTTGAGTATAATATTATTAAGTTGCGAATTAATTCTTTTAAATTATGAACAAAATATTCACACAATTGTTAGTTGTATTTGTTGTATTGTGTTGTTTTACATCTTGTATTACTATAATTAAACCGGAAAGTGAGAAAACAATAAAAATAGCACAAAGCAAGCCAGATTATACCGGTTTAACAGTTGATAAATTGAAAGAAATGCTTCTTTCCGATACCACACACTATAAATTTGTAATCTTTTGGGGTCCGGGTTGTGGTCCTTGTATTCAACATATGTATTATACATATCAAAATGTATATAATCGGGTTGGTGATAAAGATGTTAAATGGTATTTTGTTTTAGATGATACAGGAGGAATAAAACATTCAGATAAGGACTTAAAGCGAACGGGGTGGAGTAGATTTCCTAAGTATTATATGTATGATACAACGGCAGTATATTCGGATTACGAAAATAAATTGACTAATACGGCTAATTATATATTTAATAATGATGATTTCAAAATCAATGACCGATTAGGAACGCCAACTAATTTTATTGTTAGTAAAGATAATAAGTTAAAGAAAACCTACCGTGTATATTCTAATGGAGAAAAACGTATTCGTCCTACAGACCTTTATGAGATACAAGGCAAAAAATTGTATGAAATAGATTTCAATAAATTGGATACTTTGTATTTAAACTTTCCAGAAGACCCACAAATATGTACTCCTGACAAATGTTATTAATGAGATATGAGACAATATCGTAAAATTATTTTCAGCATTTTTGTTCTTGTAGACATATTAACTATTTCGTCTTGTAGTAAAAGCGACAAAGAGAAATCTCCTACATTTGTAACAGTAAAACAATTGCAGAAAGAAATAGAAAAAAGTAATGACAAATACAAGGTTGTATTTATATATGATACTGAGTGCGGGCAATGTGAAAGACATTTTAGATATATTAATGATGTTTTTTACAAGCAATCAAACAATGGTGATGATATAGAATATTTACTTGTTACGTTATCTGATGAATGGAAGATTAGAAATCCAAATTTTGAAGAGTTTATCAAATATGATAATGTAAAATTATTTTCTATTCGTGATACGACACAACAAATTTCTACTGCAAATGAAGATATGGTAACAAATATAGTAGGTGCTTTAATACAAGATACTTCTAATGTATTTCTGTATAATGGTTATCCTTATACGATAATATATTCAAAAGATACGAAACAAGTTTTGAAGACTATTAATGAAGAATACAAAGACAAGTTCAATTTATGTAATTTAGTTGAAATTGGGCAACAAAGTTTATCTGATATTGATTTTTCAAAGCCTGTGTTATCAAGTAAATAAAATAAAAGCACGCTTAAAATAAAGCGTGCTTTTTTAATTATAGTAAAAGGTTAAATTTCCTTTATTTTCTGTCAAAAAATGGATTTTTGCTTTTTGCACATAACGATATGGCAAGACATTGATTGCAGCCTTCCACCATACCTAAACGCATAGCCGCCCTACCTGCCGAAAACATAACCCTACTATCTACTCTTTTGTCCGCAGCAACGCTTACCGCAGAGCCTATCGCCAACCCCATATCTTCACTATTGAAAAAACACGGCACTGATTTGTTCGCTTTAACCTTATTTTCACAAGTCTTAAACCCGCAATAACCACAATCCAACCCTAAAACTGCTGTCTTCGTAGCTACCAAAAGCATACAATCACAGTCCAAAATATTTTGAGAATCTCTTAATAAAAATGCTTCCTTGCCATTTGTGTCGTTGTAATCTTTAACCAACTGCTCACTTATTCGTTTTATATCCTCTTTATCGCAAATACCAATAACCAAGTTGTCTATTCCTCTCGCCTTAGGGGCTGTTCGTGCAGCAACAGCCATACTCTTTGCCACCGATAGAACATACTCTTCATTAAAATCTTTTTCGTTAAGCATCGCTTGTTTGAATTTTTATTTCTTTTGTTTGACAATTGTTTTCTTTCGAGTGAATTTCTTGCCGTGTTGAGGTCTATTTATCTTTACCAAGTAAGTAGTTTATAAGTTTTCTTGTCGCAATACCACGGTGAGATATTTTGTTTTTCTCTTCTCCCGACATTTCTGCAAAACTCTCGCCGTAACCATCGGGAATAAACACCGGGTCATAACCAAAGCCTTTCTTACCATAACGTTCGGTAGTGATAACTCCGCGACATTCTCCCTCAAAATACTTTTCCTCGCCGCCCTCAATCAAACATATAACTGTGCGAAACCGTGCTTTGCGATTGGTTTTTCCTTCCATTTCGTCAAGAAGTTTATCGATATTGTCGTCAAAACTACACTTCTCGCCCGCATATCGTGCCGAATAAACGCCCGGACGATTGTCCAACGCTTCAACTTCCAATCCCGTATCGTCAGCAAAACAATCCTTGCCGTACTTTTCGTAAATATATGCCGCCTTTTGTCGTGCATTCTCCTTTAATGTGTCGCCTGTCTCGGGAATGTCCTTATTCTCCCCCAAAGTATCTAACGAAATTATCTTTACCTTATCATTTATCACCTGCTGAATTTCGGCAGTTTTGTGCTTGTTGTGTGTTGCAAAAATTATTTCTCTCATCGTATTCAAAAATTTTTATTTGTTGGTTTGTATTTCTTTTCTTTACTTTTTTGTATTTGGTGCAAAATTACTACAATTTTCCTTAATATCGTTTGATTATCATTATTTACTGATTGAACAATGGACGTAGTTTTTTGAGTTTGGTCGTTATTGGTTTGAGAAATAATAATTATCTTTGCACACAAATTTGCAAAATACTAAGAAACTATGATATTGAAGATAATAAACAAGAGCGGCAACGCATTGCCGAGTTACGCCACGCGATTGTCGGCTGGTATGGATTTAAGAGCGAATTTATCGGAGCCTATAACTATTAAGCCGATGCAACGATGCTTGGTTCCGACAGGATTGTTTATTGAGTTGGAAGCAGGAAGTGAAGCTCAGATACGACCTCGTAGCGGTCTTGCTTTGAAAAACGGTATTACGGTCTTAAATTCGCCGGGTACGATAGACGCAGATTATCGGGGCGAATTAAAAGTTTTGCTTATCAATTTTTCGACCGAAGATTTCGTTATCAATAACGGCGAGCGTATCGCCCAAATGATTATTGCCAAACACGAAACTCCGACTATTGTTGAGGTCAAAGAACTTTCCGACACTCAACGAGGTGAAGGCGGCTTTGGTCATACGGGAAAGTAATTTTAGATTTTCAATTCTTCAAGTTTATTATATAAGCTACATTATTTTGATTTTTGTTTTCATATGCCTTATATAAGTGAAGAATAGATTTAATTTAATATATAAATAATGTAAAATTTAGATTTTCATTTTTGCCCTTATACAAGGCTTAGTCATTTTTATTTTACACTATTGATCCCCGCCTTTTGGTGGAAATTTTTTGTTTAAGTGTTTTATTTTTTCTTACCTTATTTTATGTTTATTCTTTTGATGTTAGTGTTTCAAATGTTGAGTTTTGTGTTCCAACTGCTTATGTTAGCGTTATATATCTCAATATGTAGAACAATAAACAATACATCTTGGTATGTGATGGAACACTAATCTAAGCGTTTGGAACAATAACGGCTATATATAGAACCCTAACTGTTAGTCTATGCCAGCCTCACTATTGGAGACATAAACATCAAATAAATGTCGCAAAAATTAAGGCTACTTCCCTTTTTTAGTTGGAAAACACAAAAAATAAAGGTGGCGAATAATGTTTTTAAGTCGGCGGGCTTGTGGATTGAGATGAAAAACACGATTTGGTGAGATTGGCGGCAATTTTAGGAGTTATATAATTGGGTTTCTAAGTTGAGAAAATGAAAAGTTTAGGTATCGTAAAATGTTGTTGTGTTCGCGAAAATGAAAAATAAAGATAAAGAAAAAAGGTATGCAGTCCAAAACTGCATACCTAAAATTAAATTTTTTAATTTTATGAAAAAGTTCCCTTTTATTCTTCGTCTTTTGTTGCTTCTTCGTAAGCCTTCAATAAGTTGTTTTGAACATCGGTTGGTACTGCTTGGTACTCGCTATATTTCATTGAGAACATGCCTCTACCAGAGGTCAAAGAAGAAAGCGATGTGGAATATCTGTTCATCTCAGCAAGCGGTGCTTTGGCTTTGATAACCTGATGACTGCCCTTGGTGTCCATTCCCATAACGATGGCTCTACGTCCTTGCAAATCGGTCATAACACCTCCTGTCATATCTGCCGGAACATTAACTTCCAAGTCATATACAGGCTCTAAAATCTTTGGACCTGCGTTCTTGAATGCCTCCTTGAAAGCGTTACGTCCTGCAAGTTTAAATGCCATTTCGTTACTATCAACAGGGTGCATCTTACCGTCAAACACATTGACAACTATATCACGAGCGTATGAACCTGTCAAAGGACCTTCTTCCATCTTCTCCATTATACCTTTAAGGATAGCAGGCATAAATCTCGCATCAATAGCACCGCCTACAATACAGTTGTTGAAGATTAATTTACCACCCCATTGTAATTCGATTGTCTCAGTGCCACGGATAGGATATTTCGTTTGGTTTGGCATACCCTCGAAATAAGGTTGAATATAAAGATGTACTTCTCCGAACTGACCGCTACCGCCTGACTGCTTTTTATGACGATACATAGCCTCAGCGTCCTTGGTTATCGTTTCTCTGTAAGGAATTTTAGGAGCGTAAAACTCGGCATTAACTTTATAAACATTGTCCAAGTACCATTTCAAAGTATTTACGTGGAACTCTCCCATTGCGGCAACGATAGTTTGTTTTGCTTCACGTGCTATGTAGTTGTGCATTGCAGGGTCGTGAGCGGTGTAGTCGTTAAGGGCTGCTCCAAGTTTCTCGTCCTCGCTACTTTCAACGGCACGAATAGCAGTAGTGTAGATTGGTTCAGGGAAGACAACCTCTTTAACCATAACGCCTGTGTTCTTAGCACCGGTAAGTGTGGCTCCAAGTTTAACGTCTTTTAATTTGATGGTTGAGATTATGTCGCCCGCAACAACTTTATCTATGGCTGTACGGTTCTTTCCAGCGTTGATATTGAGTTGAGATATTCTCTCTTTTGATGAATTTACGGAATTGACAACGTCTGCTCCCGTTGCAAGTTCGCCTTCCAAGACTTTGATGTAAGTAACTTCGCCTACGTGATGTTCGTTAGCGGCTTTGAAAGCAAACATAACAGGTTCTTTGGTTGCATCGTAAGATGCTTCGCCACCGTCTTTGTATTCCAATCTTGTTATTGCTTCGTTTGGTGCAGGAACATTGTTACCGATAAATTCCAACATACGATCAACACCCATATTTTCTTTTGCAGAGATGCAGATAACAGGGAATATTGAGCGAGAAGCAAGACCTAATTTCAAACCTTTACGAATGTCATCTATGGATAAGTCGCCTTCTTCAAAGAATTTCTCCATTAAAGCGTCGTCTCCTGTTGCAGCGTTTTCCACCAAAGCGTCGCGTAATTCTTTTGCGTGGTCGGCTTGGTCAGCAGGTATGTCGCTGATTTGTGCTTTGCCGCCTCCCTTTGGATATTTGTACATTTTTTGGGTAAGCAAGTCAATAAAACTATCAAAGCCTACACCTGCATTAACAGGATATTGAATCAAAGTGATTTTTTCTCCGAAGTTTTCTCTCAATTGGTTAAGAGTTTGGTTGAAGTCAGCCTTCTCTGCGTCCAATTGGTTTATGGCGAACATAACAGGTATGTTCATATTCTCTGCATGCATCATTGCTATCTCAGTGCCGACTTCAACGCCGTTTTGAGCATTAACAAGGATAACGCCTGCTTCAACTGCTGAATATGCACAAACAACTTCGCCTTGGAAATCCGTGAATCCGGGAACGTCTATAATATTTATCTTCTTGTCATTGGTTTCTGCGTACAACAAAGTACTTACAACAGAAGATTTTCTTTCTATTTCAATTTCTCTGTAATCGGAAAGAGTATTACCTGCTTCAACAGTACCTAAACGGCTTATGATTCCTGCGTTTAAGGCTATGGATTCAGCCAAAGTGGTCTTACCGCTCTTGTTACCACCGACCAAAGCGATGTTTCTGATTTGGGACGTATTGTATATTTTCATACTTATTGTGTATTTTTATTTGTTTTTACTGTGTAATAAACTCAAAATGCAGGTGCAAAAATACGGAATTAGCGTTAAATAGCAAAGCAAAAGATTAAAAAAAAGCGATAAAACAACAATATAAACCGTTTTAATTTGCAATTCATTCCATTTTTGATTTGTAAAAAGCACCAATTTATCGGGATACTTACCATAATTTTACGTGAGTTCGGCGAAATTAATAATTGGGAATAAATGAATTATTCATTTTATGGAAATGTGAGAAAATTCTTCAAATGTTTTTTTGCATTTGAACAAACATAGGAGATATTAATTATACAAATTTATAGGTATCGTTCAGATATTAGCATTGAAAATATTTAATCTTCATTGGCAGCGAATTTGTTTTTTCGGCAGCGAATTTCAGAAAGTTGGCTTGTAATTTCGGAAATATCAATGCGGACTACTCAAAAAGTCCCGACTTTTCACCCCAAAAAGTCAGGACTTTTTACACTAAAAAGTCGGGACTTTTTGTACCTTTTGTATCCAACTTTTCAAATTAGCAACTGATTTCTCCAAATTTCAGAAAAGTCATACCTTTTTTATCACAGAAAGTGTAATCCTTTCATTGCCTCTTGGACTGTTTTAATTTTTTCGTCAAACTCACGTTAATTTTAAGGTTTTTAATTCAAAATAATAGAAAAATGCGTAAATTTGCAAAAATTTTTAATATCATTAAAATATATGGAACTTAGCGAACAGGAATTGCAAAGAAGGGGAGCTGCGGAAGAATTACGTAAATTGGGAATAAATCCATATCCTGCTCCAATGTATGATGTAAATGTTACAACAACAGAAATTAAAGATAATTTTGACAAAGACGAAAGTAAATTCCAAGATGTAAGAATTGCAGGTCGTATAATGTCAAGACGTATTATGGGGGCAGCAAGTTTTTGCGAAATTCAAGATGAGAAAGGTAAAATTCAGTTATATGTAAATCGTGATGAAATATGTCCTGAGGAAGACAAAACAATGTACAACATTGTGTTCAAAAAACTATTGGATATAGGAGATATTATCGGAGTTCAGGGTTTTGTTTTCCGTACAAAAATGGGCGAAATCAGTATTCACGTTAAGGAATTGACGGTTCTTTGTAAGAGTGTAAGACCTCTGCCTATCGTTAAGGAGAAAGACGGTGTGGTTTATGATGCTTTTACGGACGCAGAGCAAAGATATCGTCAGCGTTATGTAGATTTGATTGTTAATCCGCAAGTAAGAGACACATTTGTAAAGCGTACGTTGATTGTGGATACGATGCGTAATTACTTAAACGAAAAAGGATACCTTGAAGTAGAGACCCCAATCCTGCAACCTGTGTATGGCGGTGCTGCTGCTCGTCCTTTCAAAACACATCACAATACATTGGATATGGATTTGTATCTTCGTATTGCAGACGAATTGTATTTGAAAAAACTTATCGTTGGTGGATACGGCGGAGTTTATGAGTTCTCGAAAGACTTTCGTAACGAAGGTATGGATCGTTTCCATAATCCTGAATTTACACAAATGGAGTTGTACGTTGCGTACAAAGACTATTTTTGGATGATGAACACCGTTGAAGAAATGGTGGAAAGAATAGCATTGGCCTTGCATGGCACAACAAAGGTTAAAGTAGGCGAAAACGAGATAGACTTCAAACGTCCTTGGAAACGCTACACGATGTATGAAGCCATAGAACATTTCACCGGCATAGATATTTCCAATATGGACGAAGCAGAATTAAGAAAAACTGCTGAGAAACTCAATGTTCCTATTGATGAGACTATGGGTAAGGGTAAGTTAATTGATGAAATATTTGGTGAAACTTGTGAGGGTAAGTTAATTCAGCCGACATTCATATATGATTATCCTATCGAGATGTCGCCATTGGCAAAGAAACATCGTTCAAAAGAAGGTTTGGTCGAAAGATTTGAAGCCGTTTGCAATTGTAAAGAAATCTGTAATGCTTATACAGAGTTGAACGACCCGATAGACCAAAGACACAGATTTGAAGAGCAATTGGAGTTGGGCAAACGTGGAGATCCCGAAAGTATGGTTTTGGACGAGGACTTCCTTCGCGCAATAGAATATGGTATGCCTCCTACAAGCGGATTGGGAATAGGTATAGACCGTTTGGCAATGATGATGACAAACTCAAATTCTATTCAAGACGTGTTGTTCTTCCCTCAAATGAAACCTGAGGTTCAAGCAGCCGTTTCAACAGATGACGAATTTATTGATAAAGGTATTCCTCAAATATGGATAGACCTTATGCACAAAGCAGGAATAGGAAGTATGGAGAACTTGAAAAACAGCAATATTAATAAATTGTTTAACGACTTAAATGGTTTAAGAAAGAAGAACAAATTGGATATTCCTGCATTGAAACTTGAAGAATTGAAAGCTTGGGCTGAATAATCTTGCAAAGGATAGTAGAAATATTTATTGATTTTGATTTCAACAAAGAATATATTCTAACAAGGTTGATATAAACATAAAATATCAATGAAAAGACAATCATATATACCTTTAATAGTAGCCGTATCAATAGTTATTGGTATGGCTATAGGTTTTTTTGTAATTGGAAAGCAGAATGATGATACCCAAACGTCCTATTCAAAGAATGCCAAAATCAGTTATATTTTGGATTTGATTGATAGGGAATACGTGGATAAAACAAATAGAGATTCTTTGACCGATGATGCAATACGAGCGTTGCTTGTTGAATTGGATCCGCACAGTGTTTATCTTACTGCTGACCAAGTTAAGAAAGAAAACGATGAAATGAAAGGTAATTTTGACGGTATCGGAGTTCAGTTTCGTATTGTTGAAGATACGATAGCCGTTGTTCGTACCGTTAGCGGCGGGCCAAGTGAAAAAGTCGGTATCTTGGCAGGCGATAGAATCGTTAAGATTGACGGCAGACAGCCTAAGCAAATTACTAACGACACAGTACTTCATCTTTTGAAAGGTAAGCGTGGTAGCAAAGTCAAACTTGGTATCAAGCGTCGCGGTATAAATCATTTGATAGACTTTACGGTAAAAAGAGATGTTATCAAAACAAATGCCGTGCGTTATTATGGTATGCTAAACCAAAACACCGGATATATCAAATTGGAAGAATTTACGGCTACTTCGCACGAAGAAGTTGCCAATGCGTTACGTAATTTGAAAAAACAAGGTATGAACCAACTTGTTTTTGATTTAAGAGATAATGGCGGCGGTTATTTAGACCAAGCCATTGCTATTGCAGATGAATTTATAGAAAAAGGAGATTTGATTGTCTATACTAACGGCAGATTTCGTGGAAGAAATGACGCTTACGCAACATCGGGAGGTTTGTTTGAGAAAGGTAAATTGATTGTTATGATTAATGAGTTGTCTGCTTCGGCTTCTGAAATCATCAGCGGTTGCGTTCAAGATAACGATAGAGGTAAAGTTATAGGCAGAAGAACATTTGGCAAAGGATTGGTGCAAGAACAAAAAACTCTTCCCGACAATTCAGCCATACGTCTTACCATTGCAAGATATTACACCCCGAGTGGCAGATGTATTCAAAGACCATACATTAAAGGCGACCCGGATAAATACTATGAAGATTTTATTGCAAGATTTGCCAACGGTGATATGGATACGGTCGCTCATGATGAAACATTGAAATACAAGACGAAAAAAGGCAGATTTGTGTATGGTGGCGGAGGTATTGAACCCGACATAACAATACCTTATTCCCTTTTGAAACGTTCTACATATTTCACTTCATTATTCAAGAATGGTTTGATATACAAATATTGTTTTGATTATGTCGATAACAACCGCTCGTTGTTTAAGCAATATACTGACGGCAACGATTTTCTTAAACGTTACAGCGTAGATAATACTTTGTATAAAAACCTTTTGGCTTACGCTGCAAAGAATGGTGTGGTTGTAAAAGGCCTGTCTGTCAAAGAAGCGGAAGAAATAAAATTGTTGATGAAAGGCTACATAGTACAGAGTCTTTATGATGACAAGTTTTTCTATAAACTTTACACATCATTGGACGATGAATTGCAAATAGCATTGTCTAATTTTTAGGATATGAAAACAAAAAAAGTATTATACTTCGTGCTATTGTTTTTACTCATATTGCTATGTGTAGGAAGTGTATTCAAATTGTATAAAAGCAAAAAGCTCGGAGGTTGGTGGGAGAAAGAAAAAAGACCGGTGATTTCTGTTAAAAACTTCTTGGAAGGTAGTTTTCAACAGGATTTTGATACATATCTCAATAGAAACTCAACTTATTATAATGGCCTTGTAAGATTTCACAATCAAATAAATTACTCTTTATTCAATGCTACCCTCAATAGTTCTTTGTTTTGCGGGAAAGAAGGTGTGCTTTATGAGAAAGGACATATTTATAATGCTTTATATGGTCAATGGACAGAAAAAATGCCGTATTTTATAGAGAAAAGTGCGAAATTTGCAAAGATTAAAGATACTTTAACCAAACAAGGCAAAGATTTTATCTATATTGCAGCACCCGGAAAAGGTTCTTTGTATCCCGAATATTTACCAAATCATATTTCCCATTTAAGAATGAACCTTTCTCCCCAAACTACTTTTTTACGACAATTTGATTCGTTGGGTGTGGATTATATTGATTTTGATAAATATTTTATTGAATTGCGAAAAACAGATAATACTCCTATTTTTTCAAAATATGGTATCCATTACACGAAATATGCCGCATATAAGGTTATTGATTCATTGAGTAGATATTTTGAAAAGAAATATCCTTTTATGCCGAAAGTCGTTTTGGATAGTATGACCAAAGATTATACAGAATGGGAAAATGAAAACGATATTTATAAAGCGGCGAATCTTATATTCAAACATCCAAAAGAAGAACTGACACACCCTTATTTTCATTATGAACAAAGAAGTGATAAACATTTGAAATGTGTGGTTATTGGCGATTCCTTTGTGTGGCAGTTGTTCTATTTGAATTTCTTTGATAAATATTTCAAAGACTCGCAGTTTTGGTATTATTTCAACGAAGTGTTTTATGCAGGTGATGGCGATAAAACAACAACTATTGATAAAATAGATGTTATCGATGAACTCTCAAAAGCCGATGTTATAATGGTTCTGTTTACCAATGGTACGACATTGGATTATGATAAAGGTTTTACCGATACTGTCTATAAGCATTATTTTGGCAATAAATAAAAAAACAAGTTATGGTATTTTCAACAGGCACATTTTTGACATTATTCTTACCGTTGTTTCTTTTGTTTTATGAATTAACACCAAAAAAATTCAAAAACTATACCCTATTGTTTTTTAGTATTATATTTTATGCGTGGGGAGCACCTAAATTTATTTCTGTGCTTATAGCGTTTTCTTTGATAAATTATTTTATAGTAAATCTTTTATCAAAACAAGACAACATAAAACGCAAAAAATTATTTCTTGTCATATCTATTATACTGAACTTACTATTGTTAGTAGTCTTCAAATATGCAAATTTCTTTGTTCAATCGCTTAATGAGCTATTAACTGCATTTGGTATGACAGCTATTTATTGGAAACAAATAGCACTCCCAATAGGAATTTCCTTTTTTATATTTCAAAGTATAACTTATAGTGTAGATGTTTTTAGGGGAGAATGTGCAAAGGCAAAAAATTATGCCAATTATCTTTTGTATATTATTTCATTTCCACAGTTGATAGCAGGACCTATTGTGAGATATAAAACTATTGCCTCTGAAATAGAAGACCGAACGGCAACATACGATGATAAATTGTCCGGATTTTATCGTTTTGTTATAGGATTGGCAAAAAAAGCAATAATTGCCAATCTTATTGCAACGCAAGCATCTCTATTATTTGGTGATACAATCGGTATCTGGGTGTTTGAAGACTTATCTACTCCTGAGGCTTGGTTAGGCGTCATAGCTTTTACTTTTCAGATTTATTTTGACTTTTCCGGTTATAGTGATATGGCGATAGGATTGGGAAGAATGATGGGCTTTCATTATCCTGAGAACTTCAACAACCCTTATATCTCAAAAAATGTATCCGAGTTTTGGAAACGTTGGCATATAACTCTCGGCGATTTTATGATGAACTATCTTTACATACCTCTCGGAGGTAACAGAACAAAAACCAAAGCACGCCATTATTTCAATCTTTGGATAGTTTTTCTTTTGAGTGGGCTTTGGCATGGTGCGGCTTGGAATTTTATTTTTTGGGGAGCGTATCACGGATTTTTTATTGTTTTAGACAAGATTGGATTGAAAAAGTTGTTAAATCGTTTGGGTAGCATTCCGTCCGTTATTATAACTTTTTTGATTGTGAGTGTTGGTTGGTCGCTCTTTGCAGTGAGTGATATGGATAGATGGTTTTATGTCATAAGGTCGTTATTTACTTTTAGGAAGATGGATTTATATATGATTGAACCTATCTTTATACCGATGGTATTTATTGCGATATTTTTCTCATTTTTCTTTACAATCAAGCCGTTGAACAAAGTACAACAGTTCTTCTTTGAAAAAGAAAGTTATACTTCAAGGCAACATATTTTTATGTTCATACTGATGTTCTTATTATTTATTACTTGTATATCGTATATCCTCGCATCGGGATTCAATCCTTTTATATATTTCCGTTTTTAGATTGCGTAAAAATATTTGAAGTTTTTATTTTCCTTAATCAGGCATTTATTTACTAATGCGTAATATTGGAAAAATAGTGTCCCTGATTGGTAAATTAGTGTTAAACATCATTTCACTGATGTTTAACACTAATTTTTTGATTTCCCACATTATTTTTATGACTTCAATAAAGAAGTGTTGAGCTTGTGCGGTTGAGGTATTGCTTTCTAATATGCGTTTATTGAAACGTTCAAAAAATTCGGTTTAAGCGTGTCTAACTTTCGCCTAATTTAATAAGTTTGTCTTTTGCGTTGAGAGAACCTTGCTCGGCAGCGGTTTGAAACCATTTTAGAGCGGTATCGTAATTTTTCTCAACGCCATAGCCATTGTAATAACACTCGCCAAGCATATACGACGCATAACCATCGCTTTGTTCGGCAGCCAACGAAAAGTATTTGAAGGCTTGCTCGTAATTTTGTTTGATATTGTATTGAGGAATGTTGTTATAATCATTGTGTTTATTCTTAGCGTCGTTTAGGCTTGTGTGTTCGCTGCCACAATAGCATAAAGCCAATTTTCGTTGAGCTTTGATATAACCGTTTTCAGCAGCTTGGATTATCCACTTCAAACTTTCGGCATAGTCTTTTTCCACGCCGTTACCATAATAATAGCACATACTCAATTCGTATTGGGCTTTTGCATATCCGAGCGTGGCAGCCTTTTTCATATATTCCACAGTTTGAGAATAATTTTTGAACACGCCTTTACCGTCATAATAACAACGTCCCAAGTAATACAATGCTTCTGCGTTTCCTTGTTCAATGGCTTTTTGATACCACTTTATGGCTTCGGAGGAACTCTTTTTAATTCCTTTCCCATAGTAATAACATACGCCTAACTTACATTGGGCTTCGGCAAGACCTTGATCGGCTGCTTTTTTGTATAATTCAAAAGCAGCATTGTATTCTTTCGGGTGGTTATAACCTAATTTGAACAGTTCGTTGGCTTTTTTATGGAGTTTTTCTGCTTTATCGTATAAAATTTCCGCACTTTTGCCGTTAAGTGATCGGGCGAAGAATTTGGGTATAAGTTTTGTAAATATTTGCTTCATTATTATTTGTAGATTTTAATCAGATGTTAATTTGTTGCATCTATTATTTGCCATTATCGAAATATTTGTTGTTTTAATAAAAAGGGAGAAGGATTTATTGGTGTTAAACAAGAGTTTATTGATGTTAAACAATAATTTTTTAGTGTTAAACACCATTTTACTGATGTTAAACACCAATTTCGTGATATTAGGTAAAAAATTACGCAGACAAGTACCCAAAGTTTTCCTTTGAGTATTGCCAAAAATGAAAGTACAAGAATTAAACGCAGGATTTGACGCTCTGCAATCGGTGTTAATAAAAATAAATTTTTAACAAAATCCCCCCCCCCCCATAAAACTGTAAGTGAGGTAATTAAATTATATGATACAATATTTTTCGGAGTATTCATCACAATTATATTCACATTTTTGTGATTGCAAAATTAGGGAAAATTTTTAGAAAATATAATAAAAAGGTTATAAATATATCAAATAAAATTTTAGAACGTGTTTTTGATGTTTTAATTAAAGATGTGTTTTTAGTAAGGTCTGATTGTAAAATTTAATATTTACAATATGGAAAATAAAAAAGTGGCAACATTAAAATGCTGCCACTTATAAAGGTTTTATCTTGTAGTGCTTAAAATCTGATTGCAAACGTTGCTTGAATCAAAGAATGTTTTCTATCCGATTTTGCAGGATTGTCATCGCCATACCAACGATCGGCGTTTATGTCATATACATCGTAAGAATAAACATTTCTATTGTTGGTCGTGCCGTAAGCGTATGCAAGGTCGAATGAGAATATTTTGCCTCTAAAACCAATACCGCAAGTGATATATTCCGATGCAGAAGTGTTTATATCTTCGCCTTTGAACGGATTACCGAAGTTAGCGTAACCAACTCTTGCACGAAGATTGGAATATCTCAATTCACCACCAATACGTAAGGTACTTGCACCTCCGAACATATTTTCGATATTGTTGTTTAATGAGTTTTCAAGCACAGGAGAGTCGTCAATAGAATAAGACATAAAACTATAATCGGCATATTCGTAATCGGCAGAAATTGTTCCCTGAACAAGAGTTTTGGAACTACCCAAAATGATTGCGGCACTACCCATAAATCTCCAAGGTGATTGCATATAATATTCAAAAGTAGGGAACCAACCGCCGGCAGACTTAACGAAAGTTACGTTTCTGTAATAATCATCTGTAACATTGTACCAAGTAGGGGTATGTATTGCAGCACCCAAACGCAACCATTGTGTCGGACGAACGATAGCACCTAATTTTAAGTTAATACCTGTTGCTGATAAACGTTGTTCTTGTGAATATGTGTAGGAATCACCTGTCTGGTCGATAACTTCTGTAAGGGTTGTTTTGCAAGTATAATCGCCAAAAGGAATACCCATGGTCATACCCAAATAAAGCCAATTCTCATAATTGGTACTTAAAGACATTGAAAATTCATCTAATGAACCACTCTCTCTAAATGTACGGATTTGAGAATAAGTGTCGCCATTTCCACCGTCAAAGATAGAAGAAATGGAATTTTGACCGTTCGTTGTATCAAAATCTATAACATAAGACTGATACCAATCATCTTTGAAAATTCCATTAGGATTGTTTGCGTAATCATTAATCAACTGCTGCTCTACATTATCCCAAATAAAAGAAGAAGATAAACCATTGCGATAAACTTTCGTGCGGTTGTTGAAATTCATTAAACGATTTACGCCGAATGAGACTTGTACGTGGCGGAAAGGACTTTTGCCGTTATTGAAATCAAGTACCATTCCGATGTTTCCGTAATTGAATGTAGGGTGATTATCTTTTGCGGAAAGGTTATTCCACGTTGTTTTGGAAGATGCAGCATCTATTCCGAAAGAAAAACTAATCTCGCTTGAACGATAAAGACCCAAACCTGCGGGGTTATATTGTGCAGCCATAATATCTCCGCCCAATGCTCCTATTGCACCTGCTTTACCGATATATGCTGCCGTTCCGTTCATACCATATTGACTGAAAAACAAAGGAAACTCTTCGCTTTGCGCATTTACACCAAAGTAAGACAAGGCTGCAAATGCTAAAATTAATGCTCTTTTCATATCTGTGTTTTTTTGTTTCGTGTTAAACTTCTAATATAACTTATAAATATCGAAATTATTATTTATTGCTTGTTTATTATCTTCTGCCGCCACCATGTGAACCACCGCCTCTTGACATAGAGCCGCCACTATGAGAGCCGGAGCTTCTGCCTATTGAAGAAGAGCGAGAAGAACTGCTACTTCTGTTTATACTGCTATTTGAACGGGAAGAAGAACGTGATGTTGAAGAAGAGCGAGACGGATTATTCATATTCCTATTTGAGTTAGGGCGAGTGTATGAAGATCTATTGTTATTGCTTCGACGAACATCGGAACTTCTTTGCTGACGTTGTGCAGGAGGAGTGTAACGTCTTTGTTGAGTTGCTCCATTGTTGTTACGCTTTATTGTAGAATTGTTATTTCTGTTTATTGTTGAGTTTCTGTTTATCTCCCCGGAGTTACCGCCTTTGTTTGAAACATTACCATTCCTATTCAAATTATTTGTAGAACGTGTAACAGGCTTTTGCAATCTCGAACTTGTGTTTGTGGATATTGTTGAGGAGTTTCTTGTTATGTTTGAAGTGTTTCTTGAAATGATGTTGTTATTTCTGATAGTAGAGTTATTGGTAGCATTTCCTCTTGTAATGGTATTACCGTAGCGGTTATTGTATTTATCGGCAAAGGTTGAGTTGTTATTTCTTGAAATGGTGTTATCACCTCTTGTTATGTTACCTCTTGCATTTGCTCTTGTGAAACTACCGCCGTCATGTGTAGGACGATAAAAACCGGAATTATTATCATAAGAGTTATAATACCAAGGGTCTCTTCCCCAACCGTGGTGATGATGGTGGAATCCTCCACACCAGCCACCCCAAGCGTAGTCGTACCAGCCGTGATGCCAGCCCCAGCCATACCAATCGTAATACCAAGGATTGCCATACCAACCCCAACGAAATGCGTAAGAAGGCCACCACCAACTATAACCTAAATATATGCTTGTTCCCCAAAGGGCAAGGTCTCTATCGTACCAATAAAGATTTGTATAATAATCATCGTAATAATTATCGTATATAGGAGCATTACTATGGAAACGATGCAGACGAGCGGTGTAAGCATAATCGTAATAATCGTCCATATCGAAATCTTCTTGAATAGTGTCTTGTGATTGATTTACTCCCACTTGTTCTCTATATTGTTTAGCCTCGTGATTGTAACGGGAATCTTTATATGTGCTTTGTTGAATTATTCTATTATAGTTTTGCTCTTCAAAAGCAATCTGCTCATCGTCGGCGTAAATATCGTCATAAGCAGTAACGGAACTTTCAATTCCGCAAGAGTTGAATAAAAATACCGAGCAAACGATAATCAACCCAAATGCTGTGTTCTTCCAATTCAAGATTTTCATAAAATAACCTCCTAAAATTCTCTTATATTTTTAACTTTTTGTAACTTTGCAACGTCTTTTCAAGGGTTTTGCGAAAAGACTAACGGAAATTTAACAAAAACTATACCAAAATACAATAATATAATGGCGAAAGATTTTGTAACAAGAGCAGAAAATTACTCTGAATGGTACAATGAACTTGTGGTTAGAGCCGATTTGGCTGAAAATTCTTCTGTAAGAGGATGTATGGTTATTAAACCTTATGGTTATGCGATATGGGAAAAGATGCAGCATACGTTGGATAAGATGTTTAAGGACACGGGACATCAAAATGCTTACTTCCCTTTGTTTATCCCTAAGTCTTTTTTTGAAAAGGAAGCAGAACATGTTGAGGGCTTTGCCAAGGAGTGTGCAGTTGTAACCCACCACCGTTTGGCTAAAAGTCCTGACGGCAAAGGCTTGATACCTGATCCAAATGCTAAGTTGGAAGAAGAACTCATCGTTCGTCCTACATCTGAAACAATTATATGGGATACTTATCGTAAATGGATTAAATCTTATAGAGATTTGCCAATCCTATGCAACCAATGGGCTAATGTTGTTCGTTGGGAGATGAGAACGCGAATGTTTCTGCGTACGGCGGAGTTCTTATGGCAAGAAGGTCATACTGCTCACGCTACAAGACAAGAAGCCGAAGCGGAAGCCATAAAGATGATGCACGTTTATGCTGACTTTGCTGAAAAGTATATGGCAATGCCGGTCGTAAGAGGTATAAAATCTGCCAACGAGCGTTTCGCAGGTGCGGTTGAAACATATTGCATAGAGGCGATGATGCAAGACGGCAAGGCTTTGCAAGCAGGTACGTCGCACTTCTTGGGACAAAACTTTGCCAAAGCATTTGATGTTAAATTCCTTTCTAAGGAAAATCAATTGGAATATGTTTGGGCAACCTCGTGGGGTGTATCTACTCGTTTGATGGGCGCGTTGATTATGACCCATTCTGATGATAACGGTCTTGTGTTGCCACCATATCTTGCTCCGATACAAGTTGTTATTGTGCCAATCTTTAAGACTGATGAAGAGAAATCGCAGATTGATGCGATAGCTAATGATGTTATTGAAAAACTTTCATCTAAGGGCATCACAGTTAAATACGACGATGACGAAAAGACTAAGCCGGGTTGGAAGTTCAATGAATATGAGTTTAAGGGCGTACCTGTCAGAGTTACTTTGGGTGCAAGGGATTTGAAAGAAGACAAAGTTGAAGTGTTCAGAAGAGATACTTGCGAGAAAGAGATAATCCATAAAGACGAGATTGTTGCCAAAGCAGAGGAATTGTTGGCATTTATACAAAGCAATTTATACCAAAAGGCTTTGGATTTACGTGCAAGCAAGACGCGTAACGTTGATACTTGGGAAGATTTCAAAGTTGAGATTGAGAAAGGCGGCTTTTTGATGTGCCATTGGGACGGCACTCCTGAAACCGAAGAGAAAATCAAGGAAGAAACCAAAGCCACAATCCGTTGTATCCCTATTGATGCTCCCGTTGAAGAGGGCAAATGTATTTATTCCGGCAAGCCTTCTCACAGAAGAGTAATATTCGCAAGAAACTACTAAAATATTCCTTATAAATATATAAACGTATTGTATTGATTGAATTAAACAACACGTTTGTATTTTACTTATAAAATTAATAATAGATGTATATGTATAAAAAGTTTTCAATCATATTGTGTTTGTTCTGTGCAATGTATTCGATGGCGCAAGATACACTTAATTTCAAAGGTGATTTGCATATCCAATCAATGGTTTTGCCAATAACGTTGCAGATAATAAATCAAAAAGATACCACACTTGTCTTTATGGGTTCGCCTGCTCAAACAAAAGAACTTGTTGCGGCAAGTAAAACAAAAATCACCGAAGATAGTGTAAAGGTTAATATCAAAAGTTTGAGTGTTCGTATGCGTTTGAAATATTCCGAAGACAGACAAACACTTAAAGGTACTTTCAAACAAGGTGCGTTTTTCACAGACATAACTTTCAATAAGACTGAAAGCCAATATACAATGCAAAGACCTCAAACTCCGCAGCCTCCTTTCGATTATGTTATCAAGGAACTACAATTCAAAAATCCCAATTGCGATTATGATTTTCACGGAACACTCACCTATCCAAAAGGTAATGGAAAATTTCCGTGTGTTGTTCTCGTAAGCGGTTCGGGTTGTCAAGACAGAGATGAAAACATTGTCGGTCATTGTCCGTTCTTTGTTATTGCCGATTATCTAACAAAACATGGAGTTGCTGTATTCCGTTACGACGATAGGGGATTTGGTTCAAAGGATACCAATATGTATAGAGGAACAACAATGGATTTTGCCGAAGATACTCGTTGTGCTATCAATATGCTTAAAGAACAAAAGGAGATAGATGCCAATAATATAATTGTTCTCGGACATAGCGAGGGAGGACTGATAGCTCAGATATTGGGTGCGAAATATAAGGATATAAAAGCTCTGATATTTATGGCAGCCCCGGCACTTAGTGGTAAAGATATTTTGGTAACTCAAACGGAAGCGATGTTAAAAGCGCAGCACTACACAAAGGAACAAATTGAAATGAATACCAATACCATTAAAAATACTAAGTATGATACAAATAGCCTTAATGGTTATTGGTTGGACTATTTCTGTAAATTCAATCCGCAAGATTATTTAACCAAGTTGAAAATGCCTATTTTGGTTTTGCAGGGCGAAAAAGATATTCAGGTATTGTCGAACGAGAATATTCCTTTAATGAAAAAATATTTGAAGCATAACAAAAAAGTAGAATACAAATTATATCCTGAATTAAACCATTTGTTCCAACAATGCACCACTGGTTTGCCGGATGAGTACGCTATAATAGAGCAGACTTTGTCTTCGCAAGTATTAGACGACATCAAAGACTTTGTTCTAAAAACTGCGAAATAATTTTTGATAAAACGATGCCGCCGAATTAATAGGTGAAATCATTTTACTGATGTTTAACACTAATTCAACGGTATTTAACACTAATTTGATAATGTTTAACACTAATTCGATGGTATTAGATAAAAAATATGCAGATAAATTCGTTCGTTGTATCTGCATACATTTTTATATATTAGTTTTATTATTCTTTTCGGTTATTTTCAGAGTAAAACATATCTTTTATTATTTCTTCTTTTCTTTGATATTATTTACTATTGCAATCAAATAGCCCAAAACGATGAATGCCCCCGGAGGCAAGATGAATAGTAACATTCCGTCTCCGCTGAATAATTTTAAGCCGAAGATTGAGCCTGCTCCCAATATTTCTCTTAAAGAACCAAGCAAGGTCAAAGCCAATGTAAATCCTAATCCGATGCCTATGCCGTCAAACAATGAATCTGATACATTGTGTTTGGAAGCAAAGGCTTCTGCACGTCCCAAAATAATACAATTGACAACAATCAACGGAATGAATATACCAAGCGATGAGTCCAATGCAGGTAAATATGCCTTGATTACCAATTGTAAAATAGAGACAAAGGCTGCAATTACAACGATAAATACAGGAATACGAACCTTATCCGGAACAAGATTTTTGATTGCCGATATTGCCATATTGGAACACATCAAGACAAACATTGTACAAAGTCCCATAGCCATACCGTTTGATGCCGATGTTGTAGTTGCAAGTGTCGGACACATACCAAGCAATAAAGCAAAGGTAGGGTTCTCTTTTATTATTCCGTTTATTATAATCTTTAATCCATTCATAGTAAAGCCTCCTATTTGTTTTGGTATTGTTTGAACGCATCGAATGCACATTGAACCGATTTCAAAAATGCACGTGATGTTATAGTTGATGCGGTTATGGCATCTATATCTCCGCCGTCTTTCTTAACGGTGAAGTTGATTTTTCCGGGATTTTTGCCTCTTATATCGCCTTTTGCCTTGAACCATTCTCCTGCTTTGGCTCCCAAACCCGGAGTTTCGGACGTTTCAAGTATGGAGTAGTTGGAAATAGTTCCCTCATTGTCCATTCCAACCATAACTTTAAGCGTTCCGCCATAGCCTTCGGTACAATAGGTTTCAATGGCCGCCCCTGTTAATTCGCCATTCTTGGTTGCAGGGTGAATAATGAAAGGAGTTTCGTAGCCGTCTAACTTTATTTCGACTATATCTCCGACTTGGCAATCCTTATCGGGCAAAACTTCTTTTATTGCGTTTGTGGTGTTGTCTTGCTTTGCTTTCTCTATCGGCTCTTTCGTCAAGGCGTATGCTCCTGCCAATAACGCCGAAGCGATAAGAGAAACGAAAGTCAAACTCATTACCATATTTTTTATTGAAGATTCTAACTTTGCCATAACTCTTCTGTTTTACTTTTTATAACCGAATTTGTCGGTCTTAACGAATTTATTTATCAACGGCGTAACGGCATTCATAATAAGAATGGCGAAAGAAACGCCCTCCGGCATTGGGCCGAAACAACGGAAGATTATTGTCAAAATTCCGCAGCCCGCACCGAAAATCAATTGTCCTTTGTGTGTAACAGGGGAAGTAACCATATCCGTTGCCATAAACACAGCACCCAACATCATACCGCCTGCAAGCAAATGATACAATGGATTAACGAACTGCGTAGGGTCTATGAGCCAAAGAATACCTGCAAAGATAAGTGCAGAACCCAAGAAAGCAACAGGGATATGCCAAGTAATGATTTTACGGCATAACATATATATACCACCCAAAAGTATTGCTATTGCTGAAATCTCTCCGAAAGAACCACCTGTTGCACCAAGCAACAAATCACTTATTGGCGGCAATTCTCCTCCGTGTGCGATAAGGCTGAGTGTTGTAGAACCGGTTAAAGCATCTGTTACGGAAGAAGCAAACAAAGGGTTAGGCATAGGCCACTCGCTTAACGCAACAGCAGTAGGGAATGACAAGAACATAAACACACGTCCCACCAATGCAGGGTTGAACGGATTTTTACCCAATCCTCCGAAGGTCATCTTACCAACGCCCATTGCAACCAACGCACCTATAATAACCATCCATAAAGGCACGCTGCTCGGTAGGTTGAACGCCAAAAGCATACCCGTTATCACAGCCGAACCGTCGGTAACCGTGTTTGGAGTTTTGAGCAAGTATTTGCCGATAAGCCATTCAAAAAACATACATGAGGCAACGCTCACAAGAGTTACCATTAAGGCCGGAATGCCAAAGAAATATATTGCCACCAAGAATGCAGGCAACAACGCAATCACCACTCCCCACATTATTTTCTGGGTTGTCATTGTACTATGTACATGAGGTGAGCCTGAAACAGTTAGTAATGCCATATCTATATCTGTTTTATTTAGTTCAACATTTCGTTAAGATTATTTCTGAGACCTTGCTCTGCGGATTGCACCCACTTGATTTTTGCCGACTCTTATCAAGTCTAAAAGCGGACGATTGGCTGGGCAAGTGAATAAACAACAACCGCATTCAATACAATCCATAACACATTCTTTTTCCGCTTCCTCCCAACGTTTTTGTTCGCAAAGTGTAGCCAATAGTAATGGCTCTAATCCCATAGGACAAGCCGATACACATTTTCCACAACGAATGCAAGCAGTCTGAGGATTTCTCTTGGCTTCTTTTTCACTCATTACCAAGATGGAGGACGTTGTTTTGACCGTTGGAGCAGAAGTATCCATAATGGCTTTACCCATCATAGGGCCGCCACTAATCAATTTACCTGTATCACTTGGTAATCCTCCGCAATAATCTATGATTTCTTGCAACGGAGTTCCCACACGCACCAAAAGATTTTTCTGATTGGTAACGCTTTTGCCCGTAAAAGTAAGTACATTATCTATTAGTGGTCTATTCTTTTGTACCGCGTAGTATATAGCAAGTGCGGTGGCTACATTATCAACCACGCAACCAACTTCAATAGGCAGTTTTCCGCTTGGTACTTCTCTGCCGGTCAAAGCATTGATAAGTTGTTTTTCCGCACCTTGCGGATATTTCATCTCCAAAGGCACAACCTTAGTGCCTGAATAATTCTTCGACATTTCTGTCATTATTCTTATGGCCTCAGGTTTGTTTTTCTCAATTCCAATGATGGCGTTATTCATGTTTAACGCCTTTTTCATAATCTCAATACCTATGAAAATTTCTTCGGTATTCTCAATCATTATCCTATTATCCGAAGTAAGGTAAGGCTCACACTCAACACCGTTGATAAGTAAGAACTCCGCTTTTTTGCCTTCCGGTATCATATATTTAACGTTTGTTGGGAATGCTGCTCCCCCCAAACCTACGATACCGCGGTCTTTCATTCTGTCTATTATTTGCTTGGAATCAAGTTTTATTTCTTTTACGATAGCCTCAGATGTGTCAATTCCGTCTTCCCATTCGTCGCCTTCTACGTCTATATATATAGCAGGCTTCTTAAATCCGTTGAAATCCGTCGCTACATCTACTTTTGTTACTGTGCCGGAGTATGGAGAATGAACATTGGCACAAATAAACGCTTCGGCTTTGGAAAGAAGCGTACCTACTTTGACTTTATCGTCTTTTTGAACGACACAAGTAGCAGGCGCACCTATATGCTGGGAAACGAAAACAACCGCTTTCTTGGTCAAAGGCATAATCTCAATCTTACAATCCTTTGCCAATTTATTTTCTTCCGGATGAACTCCTCCTTTTCTAAAAGTTGTCATAATCTGTTTTATTGTTCTGTTTTTACTGTTGTTGTGTCTGTTGCCACCGTTGTAGTCTGTTGAGGTGTAGGACTTGGTTGCTGTGCAATTGTTGTTTCAGTCTTAGGTTTGGCAGGAGGGAAGTTAATTGCGTGAATAGCCCCCGTAGGACATAATGCAACACATTTACGACACGACTTACATTTGTTGAAATCTATATATGAAAGATTATTTTCGATGGTTATTGCACCGAAAGGACATTCCTTTTCGCATTTACCGCAACCGATACATGCCACATCGCAGTTTTTCTTTGCTGCAGCACCTTTTTCTTTATTTACGCATGAAACAAAGACGCGGCGATTGTTTTTGCCTTTCTTTCTTAATTCTATAACCTTACGAGGACACGCTTTGACGCAAGCACCACATGCCACGCATTTGTCTTCATCTACTTCCGGCAATTTGGTTTCGGGATTGATATGCAGTGCATCGAATTTGCACACACTTGCACATGTCCCCAAGCCTAAGCAACCAAAAGCACAGCCGCCCTCTGACGAAAAATTCTGATTGGCACTCATGCAATCGGTTACACCATCGTATATAACTTTTTGATTAGTGTTGCACTTGCCACCATTACAGCGGACAACAGCAACCATAGGTTCGGTTTCGGTTGCAGCAAGTCCCATAATTTCGCCGACTTTTGCCATTACAGGGGCTCCACCGACAGGGCATGCTTTACCTTCCATATCTCCTGCCTTAACTATCGCTTCCGCCAAAGCTCTACAACCTGCGAAGCCACAACCTCCGCAATTGGCACCGGGTAAAACTTCTGCAACTTGATCAATACGCGGGTCTTCGGTTACTTTGAACTTCTGAGCTACGAAGTAAAGGATTAAAGATAGAACCAATCCTGCTACAGCCATTGCAACTATTGCATAGATAATAATTGTTCCCATAGTTTTGATAAACATTAATTAGAGTTGCAAAGATAAACTTTTTTTTACAAATAGAGTAATAAATACAAATATTTTTATTTATCGTAATCGGAAAAAATTTTTGTATTAAATTTTATTCGACGGCAATAACGTAAAATTAGTATTAAATATCAATGAAATAGTGTTAAACATTATTTGAATAATGTTTAACACTGGTAAAGTAATAAGTGTAAAGAAAAAGTTGTCGTTACACCAACAATATTTTAATTATTTATGTTTGCAAAAATACAATATATGATAAAAACATAATTTTTCTTTTTGAGAACACAAGTAAAAATATGTTTTACTTTTTGAAATCAATTGTATTAACTTTTGCAGAAAGTTTATTGGTATAAGATGTTAAACAATCTGCTATTACTGGATAGTATGTATTCAATGACGGATATTTTTTCTTTTGCTTTGAAAAAGATTGCAAACAGTTTACCAATTCAGGCATCCAATTAAATCCTGTTGCCATTTCGTCAATCACAAGTTGGCGGATTTTATCAGATGTGTCGCCATTATCAATATGATACAATATCACGGCAGCTCTTACGATAGATTCGTTTATGATAGTTTGCCAATTGCCGTATGAATTTTTACGCATTACATTTTCTGAAAATTTCATTAATGTTTTGCCTGTTTGTTCCATTTGTGCTGCATTGTTTGAATCGGCAGTCAGAGGATTAACAAATGAATGGTTGAACTCGTGTATAAGTGTGTTGATGTAAGTATCGGGGTTCGACACGAAATAAGGTTTGTTGTTTTCATCTAACGCAAACCCTATAATAGCATATACATCGCGAGGGTGATTTGGTAATTGTTTTGCCGGTCCATAATTGCCGCCCCCGTTTGTAAAACCTATTATCACTTCAAAATTATCAGTAGGAGGAACTCCATAAAAATGTTCATACCAATTTTGATTGAATTGCGAGATAATAGTAGAATTGTATTCATTGCAAATTGTTTGATAGAATGTTTTGTGTTGTTTGAAGAAAGTTGCAAAATCACTTTGTATGTAGAAATCGTTTATAAGTTCAAGAGTATGCTTCATATCCACGCCTTGCCATCTTCTTTCCGGAACAATACTGTCAGAGGGTAGAACAAATAAACCGTTGTTTTTATCAAGGTAAATAGCAAAAGACATAGGGGCATCGTAACCTATATTATTGCTGTTGCGTAGCGATGCCATCATTTGAACTGCCTGATGATTTTTTACCTCAGAGAAATAGTTGTCAATATCGGAAATATACTCTCCGCCCATATTCATATTGTATTCCCTATATCCGGCAAGATGGCATAGAATACTTATCAATTCCACTCTTTCGTCATATTTCGCTTTTATTGTAATGTTTTGAGCGAAAACAACAGTTGTCATACATAATGTAATGATGGTAATGATAAATTTTTTCATATTCGACTTGAAATTTATGATATTTATAAATTCATAGATTAATGAAATTGTTAAGCTTATAATGTTGTTGTAAAATCAATACAAACAATATCTACCACGGCTCTCGGATGCGAAGTTACATAATTTTCGTACGATAGATAACTTTTGTGATTTTTTAATAATAATGTTAATTTTTATTCGATAAAATCCATATCCAATTTGCATAGACCTAAGTGATATTTTTGTTACACAATAAACACGCTGCGACAATAACCACTTTAATGTGTTCTTGTTGGTGTGGTATTTTTGTTAAAAAGTAAGAGATAAATTTTATTGGACTTTAATATTTGAGGTAATTTAAATTTCTTAAAAGAAAAGAGGAACAAATCTCGGATAATCGCGTTCATTTGTCCCTCTTTTAACAAGATTAAATTATCTTATGATTATGCACCAAGTTCCAATCTTGCAAATGCAGTAACATTAAGGTCTGCATCTTCGGATTTAAGGTACTCTGCAACAGATTTCTTGTTGTCGATAAAATATTCTTGTGATAATAAAGTGTTTTCTTTGAAGAATTTTTCCAAACGTCCTTTTGCTATGTTTTGAATCATAGTTTCGTTCAAATTAGCACGTTTTTCTTCGGAAACCGTAGCAATAATTTCTTTTGCTTTGGCAATATCTTCGGCTGTTATCCAACCTTTTGCCATATTGCTTTCCATATGCTCTTCGCTATCGACGTGAGCAGGATTGATTCCTGCTTTCTTCAAAGCGGCTTCAACAGCCTTTTCAACTTGCTCTTGTTTTGTTTTTTCGATATTAACTTTCATCTCGTTTTCAACAACCTCAGCAGAGAAATCTTCTTTTGTCAATGCCTCAGGTTTCATAGATACGATTTGGAAGTTGATATTCTTGCCCACTTCGTCAAAGCCTGTCTTGTTCAAACCTACGATACATGCAGTGCGGTTACCCGGGTGAATGTAAGAATAAACAATAGGAGCTTCAATTGCTTTGTAAGCAGAAAGAGTTATCTTCTCGCCGATTTTTGCTAATTGGTCGATGATTAAAGTCTCAACTTTCGTTCCGTCAATCGTTAGCTGATTAACTTCTTCAATAGTTTTGGCTTTTGCAGCGATAGCAGCATCGATAACGCTTTGTACAAAAGCAGTGAAATCTTTATTGTTTGCAACGAAGTCTGTTTCGCAGTTAATCATGATGACTGCACCAAAAGTTTTGTCATCAGTAGTCTTTGCCAAAACAACGCCTTCGTTTGCAGCTCTATCTGCACGCTTTACTGCAAGTTTTTGACCTTTTTCTCTAAGATACTCTATTGCTTTTTCAACATCACCGTCGCTTTCTATCAATGCTTTTTTGCAATCCATTATACCTACGCCGGTACGTTTTCTAAGATTATTAATGTCCTGAACTGTTATGTTTGCCATAGTCTTATCCTTTTTTATTATTCTTTATCGGCAGGTTTCTTTGCTACTGCTTTTCTTGGTCTGCGTTTAGGAGCGTTTTCAGCATTTTCTTCTTTAACTTCAACGTCCTTTGCTGCCTCTTCTGCTTGTGCTTCTTTGTCAAGTTTTCTTTCTTGAACGCCTTCTTCGATGGCTTTGCACATATAATCAACGATTAAAGAGATAGATTTTGACGCATCATCATTACCCGGAATTGGGAAATCAATCAAGTCAGGGTTGCAATTGGTATCAACGATAGCAAAAGTAGGAATGTTCAATCTCTTTGCTTCTGCAACTGCAATGTGTTCTTTATTGATATCAACGATGAATAATGCTGCCGGCAAATGTGTTAAACCTGCAATAGAACCTAAGTTTTTCTCTAATTTAGCTCTTTCACGGGTGATTTGCAAACGCTCACGTTTTGAGATAGAATTATTTTCCTTGCTGTTAAGTAATCTATCCAAATTACCCATTTTCTTTACGGCTTTACGGATTGTTGCGAAGTTGGTAAGCATACCACCCGGCCAACGCTCGGTAACGTAAGGCATATTTGCTTCTTTAACGATGTTGGCAACGATGTCTTTTGCTTGTTTCTTTGTAGCAACGAACAAAATCTGTTTGCCTGACTTTGCGATTTGTTTCAAAGCAGCAGATGCTTCTTCTGCCTTAGCAGCTGTTTTGTTCAAATCAATAATATGCATTCCGTTATGCTCCGTAAAGATGTAAGGAGCCATTTTAGGATTCCATTTTCTTTTCAAGTGTCCGAAATGAACACCTGCTTCTAACATTTTCTCAAATTCTAACATTTCTTTTCTTTGTTTACTTTCCTTGTTAAACTTTAACTAAATCAATCAGTAAGTAGTCGTAGCATTTTGCCACAAATCTTACTGATTTGGATACTAAACCATATATATGAATATATAAATAATATCCTAACGTTTTGAAAACTGGAAACGTTTTCTTGCTTTCTTTTGTCCCGGTTTCTTTCTTTCAACCATACGAGAATCTCTTCTCAACAAACCTGCGGACTTCAAAGCTGGACGGTTCTCGGCATTAGCCTCACATAATGCTCTTGCGATAGCCATTCTCAAAGCCTGAGCCTGACCTGTAACGCCACCACCATCAAGATTAGCTTTAACATCAAACTGACCCATAACACTTACAGTCTCAAACGCCTGAGAAACGATGTACTGTAAAGGAGCAGTCGTGAAGTACTCTTTGTAATCTTTTCCGTTAACAACGATATTACCACTGCCGACTTTCATATAAACTCTTGCAACAGCAGTCTTTCTTCTTCCTATTGTGTTTATTACGCCTTCCATTATCTAATAGTATTAAGATTTACAACTTCCGGTTTAACTCCATTGTATTTGCTGTAATCCGGACCTACAACAACGTGAAGATTTCTGTACAATCTTGCACCTAATTTGTTCTTTGGAAGCATACCTTTTATAGAATGTTCCAATACTCTTATAGGGAATTTCTCTAACCAAAGTCTTGGTGTAGCAAATCTCTGTCCTCCCGGATAACCGGTGTGGCGAACATACTGTTTTTCGGTAAGTTTGTTACCAGTAAATCTAATTTTCTCGGCGTTAATAATAATAACGTTGTCTCCGCAATCCATATTAGGAGTGTAAGATGGTTTGTGTTTTCCACGAAGAATATTGGCAACCTTTGTTGAAAGACGACCGACAACTTCGTTTTCAGCATCAATAACTATCCATTTTTTCTCAATAGAACTTGGTTTCGCAACTTGTGTTCTATAACTTAATGTACTCATTGTTTGTTAAAAAACTTTTAATTTATAAATTAAACAAAAATCAAATACCTCAATATATTTCAAAGGCCAATAAGAAATATTTTCAGTATTCAAATCCTCTAAAATACTATGTCGGCTATGGATTAACGGGTTGAACCGACACATTTTTAGAGTTTGCAAATTTACGACTAATTAATTAACTGACAAAAGATTTTCCGGAAAATTTACATTTTTTAACATTTTTGTGTTTATAACTCTTGTAAAATTCCATTTTCTTTACGCTTAATTTTCTATTGAAAATAAGGCTTGCTATACTATTAAAAAAGATGTAATAATTAATAAAATATCGTTGTTGTAAGTACTTGATAATTTACTATTAAAAAAGATGAAAATAATCAGTGAAACTAATTTATTAGTGTTAATGATTAGCAAATTAGTGTTTAACACTGATTTTGTGAAAACACTTATTGTTTTTCCAAGTGCTGATTTTCGTTTTGTAAAATCATAATCTTTTGTTCTTAAATTACATTAAAACTTTGTCAATTCGCACAAAAGTATTAATTTTGCAGTTTATATCAATATAACAATATTATGGCAGAGAGAAACAATCACGATTGGAATAGAGAAGACAATCGCAGAAATAATCGTCGTGAGGACAGATATTCTCGGGACAGAAAAAGTTTTGACAAGGAGGATTCCTACAAAAGAAATGACAGAAAAGACAGCAGAGGAGAGAGAAGTTCTTTCAAGGGTAAGAATCAAAGAGGTTTTAATGGAGAGCGTTCCGACAGATTTTCCAAGAACAATGATAGAGGAGGACGCTTTGATAGAAACAACAAGAGAAGCGACGGTTTCAAAAAGAGAGAGGGTTACGAAAGAAATGATGGTTTTGAAAACAATTATCGTGGTAAAAAAGGTAATGACAGAGGCTCTCGTTTCAATAAATTTAATCGCAGAGAGGAAAGAAAGCCTCGTGCATTTGAGGAGTATAAAAACGAAAACAATTCATCAAAACGTCCTCGTGTAAAATATAATGACGAAGGCGAAAGAGTTATATCGAAAAACAAAAATATAACCCCAAATCAAGTTCAACCTAAAAAAGACGACAAGGCGGTACGCTTGAATAAGTATATCGCCAATGCAGGCATTTGTTCGAGAAGAGAAGCCGACGTACTCATTACTACCGGCGTTATAAAGGTTAATGACGAAGTTGTTACCACATTGGGATATAAGGTTCAGCCGACAGATGTTGTCAAATACAATGGTCGTGTTTTGAAAAACGAGAAAAAGATTTATATCTTGTTGAATAAACCTAAGGGATATATAACAACGTCTGACGATCCGCAACAAAGAAAAACTGTTATGGAACTTATAGACGGTGCGTGCAGAGAACGTGTTTATCCTGTCGGCAGATTGGACAGAATGACCACAGGTCTTTTACTTTTGACCAATGACGGAGAGATGACAAAGAAACTTACTCATCCTTCTTTCGGTGCTCAAAAAGTTTATAACGCAGAATTGGATCGTCCATTGACAAGAGAAGATATTAATACCTTGTTAGAAGGTGTTGAACTCGAAGACGGAGTGATGAAAGTCGATGATGTATCTTGGTTGAATAATACTCCAATGGATAAAAAGAAAGTCGGCATAAGTATTCACTCAGGAAAGAATCGTATCATAAGACGTCTGTTTGAAGCTTTGGGATATGAGGTAAAGAAATTGGATAGAGTTTATTTTGCGGGCTTGACTAAGAAAAATCTTTTGAGAGGACAATATAGATTTCTTGATGATAAGGAAATCGGTTTCTTGCATATGCAAAAAGGAATGTAATTTAATTGTCAGACATAGTCGTTGGGCATTTGCTGTTTGTGTATAGCGAACATTGATAACTGAGGTTGAAAAAATTCTGTGAAACACGAAAGATAAGTTCAGAGGTGAATAAATTATATGTAAAGATGCTGCAACTAATCAATAGGCTGATGTATAAAAAATATATATCACGTTGGTTAGTGGTGGCATTGGATTCGATTCTGATACTTATCTCTATTTTTTTCACAGGTTGGTTGATGGATATAAGAGAGCAGTGGTTTAATTTTCCGTTTGACAGTTATTCCATAAGATTTATAGTCCTGACGTTTTCGTTTAGCATCATAAGTATTTTATGCTTCAAAATAGATAGGAGTATTATTCGTTATTCTTCCTTTTCCGATATGATTAGGATTTTGTCGGCATTGGTTGTAGCGAATGCTTTGCTGCTTGTTGTTAATTATATATATAAATTCACTATCGGCAACGGCGAGAACGATTTTTATCCAAAGCAATTGGTTATGATAAATTTCTTTGTAACCTTTATATTGCTTTTTATGTTCAGAATGTTTATCAGGTGGCTGTTTGAGAAAGCCTATCATACGGGGACGGATTCTTGTTTTACGATTAAAACAATTATTTTTGGAGCAGGTCATACCGGAATGGCAACAGCCCATGCTTTGATGTCGTCCGATACAAAGTATTACATCAAAGGTTTTCTTGACGATGACAAAACACTGACCGGACGAACCATTCAAGGTATAAAAGTTTGGAGTACCGACAAAGAAGAATACATATTAAAGTACAAAGATATAGATCAACTGATAATTGCCACCGGACGTATATCCAACGAAAGAAAGACAAAGATTTTTGAACTTTGCCACCAAAATAATATTAAGGTATTGACAGTTCCAAGAGTTAAATACTGGGTTGATGGTAAATTGAATGAGAAATCAATAAAGGAAATACAGATTGAGGATCTCTTGGGGCGCAAGGAAATCAAACCGAATACGATGGCGATAAGTAATGTATTGGGAGAAAAACGCATTTTGGTAACAGGAGCGGCGGGAAGTATAGGAAGCGAAATCGTTCGTCAATTAACAAAATACTCGCCTGAGATAATCCTTTTGGATAATGCCGAAACACCTTTATTCAATATAGAGAACGAATTAAAAGAGAAGTATTCCTCAATCAATGCACATATTGTCATTGCAGATATACGCAACCGTCAGCACATAGAAGATATATTCAAAAAATACAATCCTCAGATAGTTTTTCATGCAGCGGCATACAAGCACGTACCTATGATGGAGCGAGCCCCGTATGAAGCAGTAACGACCAATGTGTTTGGAACGAAAAATATCGCAGAGATGAGTCTGAAATACAATGTTGAACGTTTTATAATGATTTCAACAGACAAGGCTGTAAATCCTACCAATGTAATGGGGGCAACTAAAAGATACGCCGAGATATTTGTTCAATATCTGAACAGCATAAGAAAAGAAAATCAGACTTCATTCATCGTTACACGTTTTGGTAATGTGCTTGGTTCAAATGGTTCTGTCATTCCGACATTCAAGCATCAGATTGCTATGGGTGGTCCTGTTACGGTTACACATAAAGATATTACAAGATTTTTTATGACTATTCCCGAAGCGGCTCGATTGGTTTTGGAAGCTGTTACTATGGGGACAAATGGCGAGATATTTCTTTTTGATATGGGTAAGCCGGTTAGGATTTACGATTTAGCTCGTAAGATGATAGAACTATCAGGCTTGGAACCGGAGAGGGATATAAAAATAGAATTTACAGGTCTTCGTCCCGGAGAGAAACTTTACGAAGAACTCTTGACAAGTACTGAAAACACATTGCCTACTTATCACGAAAAGATATTTATCGCTAAAAACGAAGAGTTTGAAAAACAAGAAGTGGAATCACATATAAAAGAGTTGTCTTCAATTATCGAAAAGCCTTTTAATGACAAGACAAATATGCAAATAGTTGCCAATATCAAGGATATGGTAAAAACTTACAAGTCTAATAATTCCGAATACGAGGTGTTGGATAAATAAGTTTTTTGCTTTGAAAAATTTTGTTGTTTTGAGGAGAAGCGAAATAGAACTTCTTATGAAAATAATGAACGATTAATTAAAAATATCACGGATATGCGAGTAGTTATTCAACGATGTAAGTATGCGGAATTGTTTATTGATAACGAGAAATTTTCTGGTATTGACAAGGGTATGATGATACTTTTGGCGGTGGAGGATAGCGACACGCAGCAGGATATAGATTGGCTCGTTAAAAAGATATTAGGGCTTAGGATTTTCGATGATGAAAACGGCGTTATGAATTTGGATATAAATCAAACGAATGGGCAGATTATGGTCGTAAGTCAATTTACTTTGTTTGCTTCTATAAAGAAAGGCAATCGTCCGTCATATCTTCGTAGTTCAAAGCCTGAGTTTTCCGAGCCTATGTATGAGAAATTTCTTTTGACACTGAAAAACGCTTTTGCAAAACCTATCGCCACTGGTCGTTTTGGCGCAGATATGCAGATAAACCTTTGTAATAACGGTCCCGTTACGATAATTATTGACTCAAAAATAAAAGAATAAATTCGCAAGAATACTAACGATTTAATGGTATGAGAAAACAAAAAATAGTGTTTAACACTATTTTACTAATCATTAACACTAATTTACTGGTGTCCCCAATTAATTTAACCATATCATATAAAAAATTTATGGGAATAGTTATACCATATCAAAATTTCCGTAACTTTGTTCCCGATTTGATTATATAAAACAATTGTTTATGAAGAAAACTTTTACTCTTGTGTTATTTTCGTTTTTATCTCTTTGTTGCGGAAATCTTTTTGCGCAAGTGGAGGACGATATTCTGCAAATCTTGGAGGATTTGGACATAAGCAGCGAACAGGCGGAGGATTTATTGCAGTCTTTTCAAGATAAGAAACAGCGGTACAATATAAACTCTTTGACAATTGAGGATATGGTGCTTTTGGGTCTGACAAACGCACAGATTTTTAACTTGCAGAATTATATTCGGCGTACAGGACAGATATTTTCTGTTAATGAATTGAAATTTGTCAATACCTTCGATTCTCTGACAATACAAAGGATTTCGCCATATTTGTATGCACAGAAAGTTCCTTATATACATTCTTTAAGATTGGACAGCATAATGAATTATTCAAAGCAATCGCTCCGATTAAATTACGCAAAAAATCTAAAAACACCATACGGATTTACACGAGATGACAAAAAAGGTTTTGTAGGTAGCAATTTTTCTTCCACGTTTCGGTATAAATTGGCTTATTACGACAGGTTGGAATTTTCGTTGGTGGGCGACAAAGATTATGGCGAGCCGATATATTACAAAAACAAGACATACGGATACGACCATTACAGTATATCTTTGACTATACGGGATTTGTCAAAATATTTGAAGCAACTGACAATCGGAGATTATCGTCTGAATTTAGGGGAAGGCTTGGCGATGAAACAAAATTTTTCTATTAATTATCTGTCGGATAGTTATGGGGCAAAGCATACTAACAATAATATAACACCGTTTCGTTCCTCGTTGGAGTATGGATACAATACGGGTTTGGCAACCAAATGGGATTTTGGCAAAATAGAGTTGGTGGCATTTGCATCATATAACGCTGTTGATTTTAATGGTAAGAGTGTTCAACAAACAGGTTATCATCGCACCGAAAGTGAGATTGAAAACAAAAATTCAAACACTTTAACAATGGGAGGGCTGCATTTGAATTATTTTCATAGAGGTCTGACTTTTGGATTTACATCCTTATTATATCATTACGACAAACCGATTATTCATGGCACACAAAAATATCAACAATACTATTTTTCGGGAAATGACAACAATATTCTTGCTTTGAATGTTGCGTATAATTACAAGAATTGTTTGTTTTTCTCTGAAATTGCCAAGAGTAAGAACAATGCTTTTAGTGAATTGCTTGGTGTTCAGGTATCGCTTGGATATAAATCCTCACTTTCGTTTTTGGTTCGCAACTATGACAAACGTTATCAAAACATTTATGCCGATGCCATTGGTTACCATTCCGGTAATCAAAACGAACGAGGTTTTTATTTCGATTATTCCAAATATGTTTCCAAACGCTTTTCGTATTTCTTGGCTGGGGATATTTATTATTTCCCATATCCGTCTTATCGTGCGGACGAACCTTCGTATGGATATAAGGCAAAAGCACAGGTTGAATATAGTTTTAACAAGCATATCTTTGATTTTTATTTCAGATTGAATAATCATCAATACAATGTAACGTTGGAGGATAAGACAAAGGCTGTTAAGGACAATATAGTATCACAATATCAATTGAGATATAGGTATGTGATAAACGAGTGCTTGACTTTTGCGATTCGTGTCGGGTATTCTCATTCTTTTACGTATGCTTCAAAAAAGAATAACGGATATTTTGGATATGCGGAGTTACTTTACAAGCCGAGTAACAATTTTTGGAATTTTAATATGCGTTATACGTATTTTCACACTTCGGATTACGATAATCGTTTTTATGTTTATGAATACAATTTGCCGTTGGCGTATTCTTCTGCTATGTTGTACAATACCGGTCATAGGATTTACGCAAATGTTTGCTTTGATTATTTTACGGATTTCACTATTTATTTTCGTTATATCTTTATTCGTTATAGCAATACTAAGGAAATATCTTCGGGAAATACACGTATTGACGGCAATATTCAACATTATTTGTCTGCTCAATTACTTTATAAAATTCCAAACAAGTATTATAAAAGTAGGAATAAATTAAGTATTGGTAAATCAATGAAATAAAATTTTGATAATAGGAAGTGGTAAAATTTTTCGTAATATAAAAACTATAACTTTTTGAAAAATTTTATTGTTTTTTAACGCTTAGTTTATAAATAATTACTACCTTTGCAAAAGATTTGTAATGAATGTACTAAATGAGGGTGATAATTATCCCAAACAAGTCTGTAAGTTATTAAACCTAAGTTATATAAGATTAACGTAGGGAACTAAGGTTTTGTAATTATAGCAAATAATTAGTATATCTTGTTGGGTGTTAGTTGTTGGATAAACTATCAAATTAAATAATCGAATGAAAGGTATAGTATTGGCAGGTGGCAGTGGGACAAGGCTGTATCCGATAACGAAGGGTGTAAGCAAGCAAATGCTTCCCATATATGATAAACCGATGATATATTATCCTATTTCGGTTTTAATGTTGGCCGGAATAAGAGAGATTTTGATTATTTCGACACCACAAGACTTACCTGGTTTTCAACGATTGCTTGGTTCCGGCAGTGATTACGGAGTAAAGTTTTCTTATGCGGAGCAACCAAGTCCTGACGGATTGGCACAGGCGTTTATTATTGGCGAAGAGTTTATTGGTAAGGATAGCGTTTGTTTGGTTTTGGGAGATAACATATTCTTTGGCAGTTCATTTACCTCAATGCTTGTTCGTGCGGTTGAAGATGCCGAGAAAAGGGGTAAAGCGACTATTTTCGGTTATTGGGTTAAAGATCCGGAAAGATATGGTGTTGCCGAAGTGGATAATGACAACAATGTTTTAAGTATAGAGGAAAAACCCACTAAACCTAAGAGCAATTATGCGGTAACGGGATTGTATTTTTATCCTAATGATGTTGTTCAGATAGCAAAGCAAGTCAAACCCTCCGCACGCGGAGAATTGGAAATAACCTCCGTCAATCAAGAATTTTTATCTCGTAAGCAGTTGCGTTTGCAACAATTGGGTAGGGGGTTTGCTTGGTTGGACACGGGTACTCACGACTCTTTGAGCGAAGCAAGTACATTCGTTGAGGTAATAGAGAAGCGTCAAGGTTTGAAAATAGCGTGTTTGGAAGCCATAGCATACGACAAAGGTTGGATTAATGAAGAAAAATTGCATCAGGTAGCACAGCCGATGATAAAAAATCAATACGGACAATATTTGATGCACATCATAAACAAGGAAGCGTAGTGAAGCGAAATATTTTGATAACAGGGGGAGCGGGTTTTATTGGTTCTCATATTGTAAGGCTTTTTGTAAATAAGTATCCCGATTATGAAATATATAATTTGGATAAACTGACTTATGCAGGCAATCTTGCCAATTTGAAAGATATTGAGAACAAGCCTAATTATCATTTTATCAAGGCGGATATTTGTGATTTTGATACCATTCTCAGCGTTTTCAGAACGAAAAACATTGACGGCGTTATACATCTTGCAGCAGAAAGTCATGTTGATAGAAGCATAACAGATCCTTTCACTTTTGCTACAACCAATATCATTGGCACATTGTCTTTATTGCAAGCCGCCAAAGAGGTTTGGAAAGATACGACAAATAAATTGTTTTACCATATTTCCACCGATGAGGTTTATGGTGCTTTGGAGATGAATAATCCTAAGGGTGGCAATGAACCGGGTGGCGGTCCTTTTGGAGATACTTTTTTTACGGAACAAACCAAATACAATCCTCATAGTCCTTACAGTGCTGCCAAAGCAAGTTCCGACCATTTCGTAAGAGCGTTTCATGATACTTATGGTTTGCCTACGGTTATCTCCAATTGCTCAAACAACTATGGACCTTATCAATTTCCCGAGAAGTTAATACCTTTGTTTATCAATAATATCAGATACGAAAAGCCTTTACCTGTTTATGGTAAGGGCGAAAATGTCAGAGATTGGTTGTTTGTTGAAGACCATGCGAGAGCAATAGACTTGATTTTCCATAAAGGCAAAGTCGCCCAAACATATAATATCGGCGGTTTTAATGAATGGAAAAATATAGATTTGATTCATCTTTTAATCAAGACTACCGACAAATTGCTTGGACGTAAGGAAGGATATAGCGATAAACTTATAACTTTTGTATCGGATCGTCAAGGTCATGATTTAAGGTATGCAATCGATAGTTCCAAACTTAAAAACGAATTGAACTGGCAACCGTCTTTGCAATTTGAACAAGGTCTTGAAAAAACCGTTGAATGGTATCTTAATAATCAAACGTGGTTAGACGATATAACTTCGGGGAAATATAGAATGTATAACTAATTTTCTGAATAGTGTATTCAGTGCCGCAGTTATTAATATGAGTGAAATAAATAGTGATATAAAAATAGCCGTAATAGGTTTGGGTTATGTGGGCTTGCCGTTGGCAAGATTGTTTTCAACGAAGTACAAGACATTTGGATATGATTTGAATGTTAATCGTGTCAAAGATTTGATGCAGGGACACGATGCAACGCTTGAAGTAAGCGATGAACTGCTGCAAGATGCAATCGACAATCACGGGTTCAAATGCACTTCAAACCTTGAAGATATAAAAGAATGCAATTTTTATATAGTCGCCGTTCCTACACCTGTTGATGACAATAATCGTCCCGACCTAACACCTCTTATAGGGGCTTCTGAAACTGTTGGTAAAGTTATTTCAAAAGGTGATGTTGTAGTTTATGAATCAACGGTATATCCGGGAGTTACGGAAGAGGAGTGCATCCCGGTTGTGGAAAAGGTCAGCGGCTTAACATTTAATAAAGATTTTTATGCAGGCTACTCGCCTGAGAGAATAAATCCGGGAGACAAAGAACATACCGTTGAAAAAATCAAAAAGGTTACTTCGGGTTCAACTCCACAAATCGCTGATTTGGTTGATTCGGTTTATAATTCCGTTCTTATCAATGGCACGCACAAAGCATCGTCCATTAAGGTGGCGGAGGCGTCAAAGATTATAGAGAACTCTCAGCGAGATGTGAATATCGCTTTTATGAATGAGTTGGCAAAGATTTTCAATGCTATGGGTATTGACACGCATGAGGTTATAGAGGCGGCTTCCACCAAATGGAACTTTATTAAACTCTCGCCGGGATTGGTTGGCGGACATTGTATATCGGTCGATCCATATTACTTGATACAGAAAGCACAAGTCTATGGTGTGCTGCCTCGAATTATGTTTTCCGCTCGCAGATTAAACGATGGTATGGGCGCGTACGTCGCTAACCAAGTAATCAAAACCATGAACCTTAAAGGGCTCTTAGTTAAAAACGCTAATTTCCTTATTCTCGGCTTCACTTTTAAGGAGAATTGCCCCGACATC
>NWBO01000063.1 GCA_002633275.1 Bacteroidales bacterium Phil12 | reverse complement strand
GATGATGCGGGCATACTGGAAACTTAATTTGTGCCCTTTCTCCTGATTTATTAAGTAATTGATGGAGGCGTAAGGCAGAAAATCGGTGTAGTCTCTTTTATAAGATACCTCTTCCGAAGTTTGAAGCAGTGGATTGATGCGTGTATGCTTCATCCTGAATCCTAATGATACATCCAGTGTTTTCCAGGCATACCCGTAGCTGGTGTTGGTTGAAAAAGAACTTTCTTTATATAAGTAATTGCTTAGATAGGTGTTGTAAGGGTCTTGTTGTCCGTCGATGGAAGCTTGGGCATCCGTATGTGAGGTGTTGTCCCAGTTGGAATAGTCAATAAACTGGGAGAGGCGATGTCGGGTATTGATGTTCCATCTGACTCCGGTTTGCATGGTCCATATCCGGTAATCCTTGTTATCCCATAACCGGTTTATTGTGTAATTGGGCGCTTCCGAGGCTGTTTGTTCTCTGTTGTTTTCTTCATCATCTTTGTTTTGGGCATAAGAAGCCGTTGCCTGAAACGTTATGTTGGACAGTGTATAATTATATTCTAGAGATAGATTGTAACCTTGACGTTTGTTCTTTTGCCAAGTTGTTCCTTTGCTTTGGTTATCCAAGTTTCCTCCTTGGAATAGTTCATTTTGCGTTTCGCTGGATGCAAACTGTTTCCGATATTGTACTCCACCATCTAGCAACAGCGAGCTGGCTTTGTTGAAATCGTAACCAACTCCCAAGGTATAGGACATGGAAGGCTGCGATTTAAAAGTATTATTCTGACTTTCGAGGCGTTGCGATTCGTTAGCGTAGTAATCGGTTTCCGAAGCGCGCTCAATGGTACGTTTGGTGTGTGGGTCTATACTTGCTACGGCATAAGCCGACCATTTTCCTGCTTTCTGCTGTGCGTTCAGATAGGGGCTGATAGAAAAATCATTTACAGAACCGTCGGAACCGGATAATCCGAAGGAAGCCATTCCGCCATCTTCAATATGTATGGTGGTAATCTTTATAACCGAACCCATCCCAGCCGTGGCACCGGGTTCGGCAGTACTATCCAGCACTTCTACCGACAGAATGGTTTTGGCGTCAAATGTGCTTAAATAGCTGATTAAATCTTTACCGTGGAAACGTACTTTCCGGTTGTTGACGTATACGGCCAGCACATTTTCTCCATAAGACAGTAAGCCTTCCGGACGCACGGAAAGTCCCGGCAGGAAGCGCAATACATTCTCCAGAGTCTGTGTTTTGAGTAACGGATAAGATTGAATATTGGCTTTGTACCCTTGTACATTATAGGTGATTCGTCTTGCTGTTACTTTGACTTCTTCCATCATTTTACCCGATTCGTTCAGATAAATATCCGGCAGTGTCATGCTTTGGGTAGCCTGCACTTCTGCCGTATAAGGTGCATATCCGATGTGCGATACCTGCATTTCATATCTTCCGGCAGGGAGTTGGATGGTAAACTTGCCGTCGGCATCCGTTGCGGTGCCCTGTTTCTGTAAAGTGTCATTTGGGTGGATAAACCACACGTGTGCTCCGGGCAATGTTTCATTGTGGGTATTTACTACACGACCCCTGACGGTCAGTTGAGTCTCGGATACGGTTTGTCCGAACAGGTATGCCGGCAGGCATAACAGATATAATAAAATAAACTGCTTCATCACTTTCCCTCTTAATATATTCTTTACACTAAATAGAAAAACGGTGTTTTCTATCCCTCGTTTATTATAATACGTGCTTGAGTCCGAATCGAACACCCCTAAACGGAATTATTTTTGAAAAAA
>NWBO01000062.1 GCA_002633275.1 Bacteroidales bacterium Phil12 | reverse complement strand
GGCTGTAATGGCTTCGTGTGACAGTTTCTCTGGTGGCAGTAAGAACCAGCTGAAAGCTGAAAATGATTCTTTATTGATGGAACTGACTCAGCGTAATGCTGAATTAGACGAGATGATGGGTACTTTCAATGATATTTCAGAGGGATTCCGCCAGATTAATGCGGCGGAGAGCCGTGTGGATTTGCAACGTGGCGCTGTGGCAGAAGGCTCTTTGAATGCCAAGCAGCAGATTGCGTCGGACATTGAATTTATCCGTAAACAGATGGAAGAGAACAAGGAGCAGATTGCCAAACTGCAATCTATGTTGAAGAACAGCAAAAACAACTCTGTTCAGTTGAAGAGAGCTGTAGAATCTTTGACTCAGGAGTTGGTGGCAAAGACTCAGCGTATTGAAGAATTGCAGGCTGAGCTGGCTTCCAAGAATATCCGTATCCAGGAACTGGATGCTGCCGTGACCGGCTTGTCTAGTGAGAAGGAGGAATTGACTGCCGAAAATGAGGCGAAGGCCAAAACCGTTGCCGAGCAAGATAAGGCACTTAACACAGCTTGGTTTGTGTTTGGCACAAAGAAGGAGCTGAAAGACCAGAAGATATTGACAAATACCGGGCTTTTCAAAAAAGGCCAGGTGCTGAAAGATTCTGATATCAACAAGGACTACTTTACACAAGTGGATATCCGTACGACAAAAGAGATTAAACTATACTCCAAAGATGCTGATATCTTGACCACTCATCCTGCTGGCTCTTATGCGTTGGAGAAAGATGATAAAGGACAGCTGACTTTGAAGATTACAAATCCGAAAGACTTCTGGAGTGTGTCCAAGTATTTGGTAATCCAAGTAAAATAACACTGTTATAAGATTGATACAGAACGGACGCAGGTTATTGGAATTGATAATCTGCGTCTATTTTTATATATACCTTTCCTTTAAGTTATGGCATCTCAATATAAAAACCTCTTTTTTGATCTGGACGATACGCTTTGGGCATTTTCCCTTAATGCACGTGATACATTCGAAGAAATGTATCACAAGTATGACTATGGTCGTTTCTTTCGCTCTTTCCTGCATTTCTATACTCTTTATCAGCATCGTAATACAGAACTCTGGGAAGAATACGGTAGAGGGCAGGTCAGTAAGGAAGAGTTGAACCGCCAGCGTTTCCTATATCCTCTGGAGGCAGTAGGGGCGAGGGATGTTGCTTTGGCTGAGGCTTTTTCTGATGATTTCTTTTCGGTCATTCCCACAAAAAATCGGCTGATGCCGCATGCTTATGAGGTGCTGGAATATTTGGCGGGGAAATATAACCTCTATATCCTTTCCAATGGTTTCCAAGAACTGCAATGTCATAAGATGCGTTCGGCAGGTATCGACCGCTTTTTTAAGAAGATTGTTCTCTCTGATGACATCGGTATCTTGAAGCCCTGGCCCGAAATCTTTCATTTTGCACTTTCTGCCACACAATCCGAGGTGCATGATTCTTTGATGATAGGCGATAGTTGGGAAAATGATGTGATAGGAGCCAAAGGAGTGGGTATGCACCAAGTGTTTTATAATGTAACCGGGAAGGAAGAACTGCCTTTTCAACCGACTTATCATATCAGTAATCTGAAAGAATTGATGCAGATTTTGTGACATTGAAATTTTTAATTGTACTTTTGTCTGCAGAAACGTATATTATACAGCTATGGACACAATCTTACCTTTCGCTCTACTTTGTTTTACCTCCTTCTTTACGTTGACAAACCCTCTCGGCACCATGCCGGTGTTTTTGACCATGACGCATGGAATGACGGACCGTGAACGGCAGTCGGTAGTATCGCGCGCCACTTTGGTTGCCTTTATTACGATTATGGTCTTTACGTTTGCGGGACAGTTCCTCTTTAAGTTCTTCGGTATCTCTACCAATGGTTTCCGTATTGCCGGTGGAGTTATTATCTTTAAGATTGGCTTCGATATGCTGCAAGCCCGTTATACTCCAATGAAGCTGAAAGACGAGGAAATCAAGACTTATGCCGATGATATTTCCATTACTCCTCTTGGAATTCCGATGCTTTGTGGTCCCGGTGCCATAGCCAATGCCATTGTGCTGATGCAGGATGCCCACACCATTCAGATGAAAGGAGTTCTTATAGGAATGATTGCCTTTATTTATCTGATTACCTTTTTCATATTGCGTGCTTCCACGCGGTTGGTCAAAATTTTGGGTGAGACGGGAAACAATGTGATGATGCGCCTAATGGGACTTATCCTGATGGTTATTGCCGTTGAGTGTTTTGTCAGCGGAGTGAAACCTATATTGGTGGATATATTGAAAGAA
>NWBO01000061.1 GCA_002633275.1 Bacteroidales bacterium Phil12 | reverse complement strand
GTAATATCAATAGAATTAACCTGATCTTGACCTACGCTAAGATTGGTTATTTCAAAATTTTTATTTCCGTCCGTTGCAACAAGCCAAGCAGAGCCCGAAAGATCGGTATTAACAGCATTTGTATCAGCATTAAAATAAGCAGCTATAATTGGCGAGGTGCTTTCTCCTGAATAAATCGAAAGATTTTTTGAATCTCCAAGTGTTTTCTTTAATTCATTGAAAGTTTTTATGTCAATTTCAGGAACTTTGTCCATAAAAATATCGACTTCCGGCACGTCAGGCCAGTTTTCTGTCAAAGTTTCCAAAAGCGCCGTAAGATTTTTTCTTGAAGATACAGAAAGACCATTCATCTTCTGGTCGCTTTCAGAATTGTCATTTGTCGCATAGTATCTTTTTTCGTGCGTAACAGAAAGTTTTATATCAGAATCTGTCGTTTTTATTCCAGAAGCATTTTGTCGCCCGGAATCTCTATTTTTACACTGTCACTATAATAAAACTCAAGTTTGTACCATCCTGGAGCAATATCTGTTCCAGTAAGAGTATAACCGCTGCTATCGGAAGCTGAAAAATCAAGAGTTTTTTCATCAGTTGAATCAGTTGAATACTCAATATCGCCTGTTTGAATATTTTTAAGTGTAACACGCAAGGCAGGAGCATAATTTGATATATCTGTTGTATTAAAAGAAAGCTCAAGACTACCTTTGACAGAACTGTCTTTTTTAAGTCCGACAATCACTGTTATATTATTTTTTGCAGTTTCCGAAGAAACTGTAACATCTTCTTTTGTTCCGCTAACGGTTACTGTGCCGTTTCCTTCAGAATAGCTTCCTTCGAGAGTAATATCGTATATTCCAGTCGGAATCAGTTTTGCATTAAGAACACCTTCGCTATAATTAAGAGACGGACTGCTTGAATTTGAGCCAGAATCCGAAGTTTCAGAAGACCACGTAAGCTCAATGTCTTTTTCGCCAGAATCGCCTTTCGGTTCAAAAGTTACTTTCCACGAAGTTATTTTATTTAATTCAAAGCTTCCAGCCGAAATATAGCGTCCGTTTGCATTAAAATTAATTGAAACAGAAGTGTTTTCTTTAGATTTTTCAGAAGTTTTTGAGTCCAGAATGTTCGTACATCCTGCAAAAAGCTCAATTATTGCAAAAGCCGCAAGTCCTTGTAAAAAGCGTTTAATTTTCATAGTTTTTTCTCCAAACATTTAGTTTTTTAGATTAACCTGACAGATTTTTAGCAGATTTAAGAGTTTTCGTTTAAAACAAAGATGTATTCAATTTCTATAAGCTCCTCTCCAGAACTTATAAAACACGTAAGGCTATTGTTTTTTTGTTCTCCGCCTTTTTCTGTCAAAACAACATCATCATTCTGCATCAAGTTGAGTTCAAAAGAAGGATTATCTTTTGCAAAAACAATTTCTTCTCCGTTCATATACCAGCTGTAAGAATACGAATCAAAATCGAATTCTTTTTCGCACAGAAGAGAAAATTCAATTATTTTATTCTCATAAGTCAATTCTGGAACATTGCCGTCAGAATAATTGTATTCGACTGAACCCTTTTTTGCACAGATACTGAAATTTTTTGCTTCGATTCCAGCAATTTCTGCGTCTTTTTTTATTCGCTCAAGCTCAACATCAAGAGAATTAGCTCCTGGCTCAAGTTCAACGTAATAAGGCTGAATATTTTTGTATTTTGCCAGTTTTCCGTTCAAAATTTTAACATTCACTTCGAGTCTTGAGCCAGACTTCAAATCTTCTATCGTAAATACAGCAGGCTCAGCAGAACCATTTTTAGGCTCTGTTATCGAAAATGGCTTCAAAAGATTTAAATCTCCGCTCAGCTCTACATCCAAAGTCCAGTCTCCTGCACTGCTCTCTTT
>NWBO01000060.1:1056-2376 GCA_002633275.1 Bacteroidales bacterium Phil12 | reverse complement strand
CTGAATGACAGGCATTTCCGGTTTAGACGGCTTAGCGGGTTCTTCCGGTTTCGGAGTTAACGAACCCGGTTTACGTCTCATATTATAGTCATCTGTTTCAATCACTACACACTCACGTATCGGCATCGGAATATCAAATCCATCCGCATCTTCCACCAACACAAAATCCTTTCCCTGGAATCCAGTTACGATTCCACCGCCTACCTCACTAAGAAAGCGTACTTTATCTCCTATTTTCATTATTGTATATCCAATTAAAATTCAAACTCAAAAAAACGAGTAACAAAGATAGAGATTTCTATGAAATTAAATGGAGATTCGGTTCTAAAAACAAACCGTCTGCCTTTATTCCCCTTTTTATTGTAACTTTGCATACGAAATACCAAACAAATGATCTAAAATTCACCATTAACGACGAAAACCGATGAAAGAACTTATTAAAGTCATTGCTTTTGATGCAGACGATACCTTGTGGAGCAATGAACCTTTTTTCCAGGAAATAGAGAAACAATATACAGACCTATTAAAGCCTTATGGCACTTCTGAAGATATTTCAGCCGCTTTATTTCAAACAGAAATGAATAATCTGAAATATCTCGGATATGGAGCCAAAGCTTTCACCATTTCTATGGTAGAGACAGCTTTGCATGTGAGTGGACAAAAGATTTCAGGAACAGACATCCAACATATTATTGAATTAGGCAAATCATTACTGAAAATGCCAATTGAACTATTGCCGGGAGTAAAAGAAACGCTTAAAGTATTGAAAGAGAAAGGTAAATACAAATTAGTTGTTGCCACTAAAGGAGATTTACTCGATCAGGAAAATAAGCTGGAACGTTCCGGATTAGCTTCTTATTTCGATCACATTGAAGTGATGTCCGATAAAACAGAGAAAGAATATCAACGAATGTTGAATATCTTACAGATTGCTCCTTCCGAATTTGTCATGATTGGCAATTCTCTGAAATCGGACATTCAACCTGTTCTATCGCTGGGAGGATATGGCATACATATTCCTTTTGAAGTGATGTGGAAACATGAAGTAGTAGACACATTCACACATGACCATCTGAAACAGGTGAAAAGATTTGATGAGTTGCTGCTTTTGTTTTAAATAAGTTCTGTTCTTTCTTCAGATAAGCTTCGAATCTGAAGAAAGAAATCAGTAAACAATACTATCTTATTGGATTACAAATCCAACAGTTTCATCAATTCAGCAGCCCGACACGCTTCTATCGAATTACCGACAGAGAGTTTCTCCAAAATATTCTGCCGGTGTCGATTGACTGTATTCACACTAATATAAAGGGCAGCTGC
>NWBO01000060.1:0-986 GCA_002633275.1 Bacteroidales bacterium Phil12 | reverse complement strand
GATATTGCGATGTTCTTCCGAAAGAAAGAGCGTTTCGACCTCTCCACGTTCCATATGGGTAATAGTGGGATATATCCCCTGCTCCGTTCGTTGATCTGCAGACAAGGTATAAAGACAAAAAATCAACCATACACTTCCGGAAGGAGTATTTTCCATAATCTGCACTAAATTATCAATATACTGATAGACTCCTTTCTCATTCATCATACGTATTCTGCATCTTCCCCGGTACTTCAACCGTTCTTCGGAAGACATCGAAAAGGTCTTCTGAAAAAACTGATACTCCAATAACCGCTTTTCTACCAAGTCTTCAGGATGAATACGCCGATAAATACAATCTTCATCCATAGAATCAATCACACTCAAAGCAGCTTCTTCGGGAGTTAAGCCTAGAAAATGCGCCCAAGGATGAACGGCAATGTAACTTTTCCTATTCGAAAGATCTGAAATAACAGCACATCCACCATTAATCTCCGTCAATGAATGAATAAAGCGTTGATGTTGCTCTACAACTCCATTGTCCAATATTTCATCGGCTATCAGTTGTGTCGCATAAACTTCATCTATTTCCTTTTGTAATACGTCCATCTTATAAAATGGTTATTATTCAGTATTGTTGCACACGGAGGTATGACCTATCTTTGCACCACAAAGATAATCAAATAAGAAATGATCATGAAACATTTAAAAATCAAAATGATGTCAATAGCCTTTATGGCAGTAACAACTTCTTCTATGGCACAAAGTTTGAATAAAATGAACTGGCTGAATGAGCCTCAACAATGGGAAATAAAAGATGGCAAAACCTTAGTGATGGATGTTCCTGCAAAAACAGACTTTTGGAGGATTTCTCATTATGGGTTCACAGTGGACGACGGACCTTTCTATTATGCAACTTATGGTGGAGAATTTGAAGCCAAAGTAAAGATAACCGGCAACTATGTCACCACCTTTGACCAAATGGGATTAATGCTGCGCATCGACCA
>NWBO01000059.1 GCA_002633275.1 Bacteroidales bacterium Phil12 | reverse complement strand
CTTTTCGTTTTCGTGATTATATATAGTGATAAAAAAATCAAAGGGACTAACATCGTAAAAAATATGTTCGTCCCTTTGATGTGAAAATCTTAATTTCTATCGTGCGTTAGGTTTTCTTAAAATGCCCTGCATCTTGTCTTTTATTACATATTTGCCTTGCTTGTCAAGTTTGTAGCATTTCAACCAACCGTCCATACATTCAAAACTACCCGGCTCTTCACTCTTGCCTGCATAGAAATAATCGCTCATTTCTTTCTGTTCGATTTTCTTGCCAACAAATATGGTGTCGAATTGAAACGGGGTTATCATACATTGTATCCACATCTCGTCTGCTTCTTTATCCTTGATTTTCTTGGTACTTATAGGCTTGTATATTGTCTCTCCTTTCGGAGTGTATGCCTTGCCATAAAATTTCAAACCACTGCTCCATTGGTGTTTATCTAAGAAAACTCTCACATCAATATTCGGCTGAATGGTGTCCTTACCAACGCAAGTATTAAAGTCGGGCTTCGTTGAAGGTGCTATAACGATGTAGCCAGCATTAATTATGTATTGCTTCTTGTGAGGAACTAAAAAATAGTTGTCAGCCAAATCATCAAAACTCATAACATCCTTAAACTTGATAGTATAATCGCCTTGCAAAGTATCTTTTGTATGATGAACAAATTCTATTGCCCCTTTGGGAATCGTTACCTTGGTGTATCTGCCTTTAAGCACCGTATCCTGGGTAGGGAAATCATAATCGAAAAAATCTCCTACACAACTTTCCTTGTCTTCTTCCAACAAAATATGAACTTTACCCTTGCAATCGCCTGCCGGTAAATCGTTTTTGTTGGCAGTAGCCAAATTTATCCAACGAAAATCGAAAGGCATCTTGTATTTTATGTAATATTCTTGCTCGCCAACGCACGAAACGATTTGTGTTGATGGAGTACGCTTGATAATATATTCGGTCTCCTCACGAGAAGAAAAGTATTTGAACACCATAACTGCTCTATCCCTTGCAAGAGTTGTCGTTGTTTCGCTAATCTCCTCTCCGTCATCAAAACCTGTTATTGTCATTTTGTAAAAACGTTTGTTTTCTTTATCAAACGCGACCATATATATACTATCTAACTTGTTCAAGCCCTCTTTGGTGTAGTACGAACTACCTTTATCGAAAGTTATGAATGCTTCCATTGTAGCAGGAAATCGTTCAACGACTTTCTTTTTTCTTTGTGCCTGTGCCGAAAATACAAGTACCGACAAACAGATAAGTAAAACAAATTTTTTCATAATGTTATTATTGTATCTAATCTTCTATGTTATTTATCACAACTCACGTATAATTTCATCGACAATATCATCTGACGAAAGGTTTTCACTTTGTGCCGTATAATTCAAGACAATCCTATGACGCAAAACATCTTTGCAAATAGCATTGACATCTTCTATATCGGGGGAAAACTTACCTTTTAACGCACAATAACATTTCGCTCCAACGGCTATGTATTGACAAGCACGAGGACCTGCACCCCACATAAGATATTTATTTGCAATCTTGTTCCCAGGATTATTCAGTCTCGTCTTTCCAACCAACGAAACTATATAATTATATACGTTATCACTGACCGGTATTTGGCGAATAAGCGATTGCATCTGAATTATGTCGTTTTTATCTATAACATTTTTCAGTGTATATGAATAGTCGGTCGTGGTGGTTTTCAAAATCTGTATCTCTTCGTCGAAAGTAGGGTAATCCATAACCAACATAAACATAAACCTATCAAGTTGTGCTTCCGGTAAAGGGTATGTGCCTTCTTGTTCAATTGGATTTTGAGTTGCAAGAACAAAAAACGGCTCATCTAATTTGTATGTTTTAGTGCCTACCGTTATCATGTGTTCTTGCATTGCTTCCAAAAGGGCTGCTTGTGTTTTTGGAGAGGTTCTATTTATCTCGTCAGCCAAAAGAATATTGGTAAATATGGGACCTTTAACGAACTGCATCTCTCGTTCTTTGGATAAAATCTCTGTACCTGTTATATCGCTCGGCATTAAATCGGGTGTAAATTGAACACGACTGAAATCTGCCCCAATAGCCTGCGAAAGAGTTTTAACAAGTAATGTCTTAGCCAAACCCGGAACACCGGTCAATAAACAATGACCGCCACAAAACATAGCAACCAAAACTTTATCAATTATATCTGTTTGACCTATTACTACATTACCAATCTCTTGTTTTAGATTGTTGCAACGTTCGGATAGTTCTATCAGGGCTTGTGCTTTATCCATTGTGCTTATGTTGAATTTAGTTATTTAGTTTTATTCCAGTTTAGTTCAAAATCACAGTCTTTGTACTTATCGGAAATTCGTATGTATGATTTTTCTATCGTTTTTGCTGCCCAAGAATGTATTAAATCCGTTCGTTTTTTGTTCAATGCAACATTTTGTATTCTATCAAAATCATCTGTCAGATTAATTTTATGTGAAGGCATTTTCTTTTTGACTTTTATAAGTCTATATGCATTGGAACGTTCGGTTCTAAATTCTATCGGTTTGGTATATTCACCTTCTTGCATTGAAGCAAAATCAACATTATCCACGTTATTGATGGTTGTATTTATCGCATCTAATGAAAATGTTGCAGAAGCATTGTTGGGATTAATGATAAGACCGCCATTTATCTTGCCTTCGTCTTCTGAATACTTCATCATAGCATCTTCAAACGATATTTTACCATCATCGATAAGTCTTTTAATAGAATCCAATTGAACTTTTGCTTGGTACAATTGGGCTGAGGAAACATTAGGTATCAAAAGGATATGTCTGCAATGAACTCTGTCGCCTTGACGCTCTATCATTTGAATTATATGATAACCAAATTTTGTCTCAAATACCGGAGAAATTTCGCCAGGTTGTAGGGAAAATGCCATAGATTCAAATTCGCCAACCATTTCACCCCTTGAAAAAGGATCCAACTCACCGCCCTTTTTACCAGATACCTCATCATCAGAATACAAAGAAGCCATAGTTGAAAATTTAGAACCTTTCAATATTCGATCTCTAATATCATTCAAACGATTCTTGACCTGTTCTTTGTCTTCTTTGGAAATGGTAGGATATATCACAATTTGAGAAAGTACATATTGCTCTTCCATTGTTGGCAGAGAGTCTTGCGTTAAGGATTGGAAATAATCGGCAACTTCTTTTGGCGTTATGGTTACATCGCCCGTAATTTTACTTTGTGTTTGTTGAATCATCAGATTTTCCCTTATACCGTCTCTATAATACTCCTTAATTTGTGACAAATTTTTTTTCATCTGCTGCTCCAACCGTTCCTGAGAACCATAGACTTGTATCATATACCTCAATCTTTGGTTCATTTCATTTTCCACATCGTCATCGGTAACAACAACGGAGTCCAATTCCGCTTGATGCAACATAAGTTTGTTCAAAAGCATTGTTTCCAAAATGCTGCAACGAGTCTCATTAGCTGTTTCGGGATTATTCTTCCCTTGCAAATATGCCACCTCCAAATCAGAGTACTTTATCATCGAAGAACCAACTACGGCAACCACGCCATCAATCTCTTGAAACGTTTGACCAAATAGGGAGACTGATAAAGTAATTAAAGCAATTATTATACTCTTTTTCATATTAATTTTTCTATCGTAATGTTACCAATAATGTAAATAACATTGTCATTATTTCAAACTATTCAAAACCTGAGTGTTTATTTTAACAGGATATTTTTCTTTTAAGGATTGCAACCATTCTGCTTCCAAAACATCTTGATAATCGCTTGTAACCAACCCCTTGCAAGCAGACAGAGGTTTAACGCTTACAGGCAAAATCTCATTGACAACAATAACCATATTTTTATTGGTAATTGACGAAGTATCAATACATGAGTATGGTATTGTTGCTATATTGTTCAAATTCGCAAAAATATTCTTGTCAATAACATTACTTGAACCTTTTTCAAAGCGAGACCAAGTGTAAAAAACTTTCTTTTTACTGTTACCGTCTTTGCTATACTTTTTATTCAAGGCATCTTTGATTTCATCGTTTGATTTGCCTTTCTTTTTGTTCTTAACAATGTATTTCATCACTTTGTCCGCTTTCAAACTTTTATCCAAAGTCCAAATCGTGGCATCAGCACGTTCGCCGTACAAATATTCTGAACTATGAGCATTGTAATAGTTTTCTATTCCTATTGTATCCGACAAAGATTTAGACCAAACCATTTTATCCGTCAAGTCAAATATCAAGACACCATTTTCAAATTCTTCCATTGCCCTATCCACCTCGGGATATTGTTTGCCTATATTTGCCGAAGCATAATTAACAACACATTCATTGACAAAGTTATCAAACTGACTGTTGATATATTTCTGAATATGACTTGGAGTAACTTTTGTTTGATGTTCAAATATATATTCCATCATATCTTGGCAAGAATATTTCTTATCACCTATCGAAAACAAAAAATTATTCTTAAATTCTGTGTAGCCTGCTTTCTTTTCGGGTATCTGCCACGTTGCTGAAAAAACATCATCGGTTACGTAATTAGATAGTTTCGTTAAGTTTGTTTGATCGACCTCGAAACCGTAAGCTTCTTTTGATTTTTCAATAAAACGCTCTATCGCCAAAAAACCTCTATCATCTTTGGATATTCTTTTATATATCTGAGACTTCAAAACTTCATAAGAAGGTATCGGTTCTGTACCTAAAATTTTTATAATATGCCAACCAAATCTCGTTTGAAATGGCTCGCTAACCTTTTCTCTTGGCAGTTTGAAATACATATCAATGTATTCGGCAGGAAGAGTGTTTGGCGGTTGATTTTGAAGAACACCTTTATGAACTTTTGAGAAACTATCATCAGAATAAACATTTACCACGGAGTCAAATCCAAGAGTAGGAATTTTATTATAAGCTTCATATATCAAATCTTTCGCCTCTTGCTCTGTGTGTTTCTTGCCGTCTATGTATATATGTGCAAGATTAAGCCTTGTAAAAGGAGCTTTAATTACAGAAAAAACTTTTATGATGTGATAACCAAATGCCGTCTTGCAAAATGTAACGCTGTCTTTTAGTTTACCGGTAGTTGTGTCGATTAATTCAAAACATGCGTTTTCAAATGGATAAATCATTGTCATTGACGAAAAATATCCCAAATCACCATGACTATTATTTCCGTTTTTTGGATCTACCGATTGGTCTTCGGAATACTGGTCTGCCAAAGCAACAAAATCCTCGCCTTTCAATGCTTTTTGATATATCATTTGTGCTTTCTTATAGTATTGAATGGTATCTTCGGGTGCTACATTTGCAGGAATACCAATAAGTATATGAGACGCTCTAACCAATGTATGCATTCTGTCATAAGCCTGTAATGCCAAAGAATCCATAACATACGGATCGTTGATATATGGTTTGATTATAGATGCCCTATAATCTTCGACTTGCTTGATTGTAGATGAATCTTTGTCCAATCCCAATTCTTTGGCTTGAATTAGTTTGAGTTTATAATTGATGTATAAGTTAAGATAATCGTCAATTGTATTATCATCTTTGGCAATTGATGCATTACGCTCATACATACTCATAAACTCTGCCTTCGTTACAGTATCTTTATCTGCAATTGTAAAGAGTATTTCTTTATCTTGTTGTGCAAATAAATTTCCTGCAATAAACACACATAAAATCAATATTCCGAATACTTTCCTTGCGTTCATTTTAACGTGAATAATTAGGAGCTTCTTTTGTAATTGTAATATCGTGAGGGTGTCCCTCAATAAAACCTGCATTAGTAATTTGTATAAATTTGGCTTCGTGTAAAGCATCAAGATTTGCACTTCCCGTGTAACCCATACCTGCTTTCAGACCACCAACCAATTGATATATCGCTTCCACAACAGAACCTTTGTATGGCACTCTACCTACAATACCCTCTGGAACTAATTTTCTTGTGTCTTTTTCGTCTGCTTGGAAATATCTGTCTTTACTTCCGTTTTGCATTGCGTCCAAAGAGCCCATACCTCTATAAGTCTTGTACTTCCTGCCTTCCATTATAATAGTATCTCCTGGTGATTCTTCTGTACCTGCGAACAATGAACCTGCCATAATTGTACTTGCTCCTGCTGCCAATGCCTTGACAATATCTCCCGAATATCTTATACCTCCGTCTGCAATAACAGGGATACCACTTCCTTTTAAAGCATCGCAAACACTTAACACCGCCGTTAATTGAGGCATACCTATACCTGCTATGATACGTGTTGTACAGATACTACCCGGTCCTATACCTACTTTGACAGCATCTGCTCCTGCTTCTTTCAGCGCAAGAGCTGCTTCGGGCGTTGCAATATTCCCAACAACTATATCTATATCTTTATATCTTTCTTTTGCCTGTTTAACCGTATTTATTACATTCAAAGAATGTCCATGAGCCGTATCTATGACTATTGCATCAACGCCCGCTGCAACAACTGCGTCAATTCGGTCATACATATCTTTTGTAATACCTATACCTGCTGCAACTCTAAGTCTTCCCATAGAATCTTTGCAAGCATTAGGACGCTCCTTTAATTTAATAATATCTCTATAAGTTATTAAACCTGTCAAACGACCTTCTTCATCTACAATAGGCAACTTCTCTATGCGGTGTTTTTGTAATATATCCGCAGCCTGAGAAAAGGAAACGCCTCTCTTTGCAGTAACGACTTCTTTGGTCATAACATCTGCCAATAACTTCTTGGTATCTTTCTCAAAGCGTAAATCCCTATTGGTAACTATACCTATAAGTTTGTTTTGTTCATCAACGATAGGAATACCGCCTATATGTAGATTCGTCATCATTGCTTTGGCGTCTTTTACGGTGGCATCTTTTGTCAAAGTAGAAGGAGAGGTAATCATACCATTTTCGCTTCTTTTTACCTTTAAGACTTCTTTTGCCTGTCTGTCAATGGACATATTCTTATGCAGAACACCTATGCCACCTTCTTGAGCCAATGCAATAGCCATATTGGCTTCTGTTACGGTATCCATTGCCGCCGAAACAATAGGAATATTTACTTCTATGTTACGAGAGAATTTACTTTTAACTTCCACATCTCTCGGTATAATTTGAGAGTACGCCGGAACCAACAGCACGTCATCATACGTTAAACCAGTGCCTATTATCTTTTTACTTAAATCCATACTACGAAATATAATTTCGTGCAAAAGTACGACTTTTTAATAATATAGCAAAATATTTGTTAATATTATTTTATTGACAACGCAAGACTATGGAATGATTTTACAAATTGCAACGAACTTTTATTGCCCATTCAGGCATGCCATAAGGATTGTCCTGACTTAAACGTTTAACAAATTCAAAACCTAAAAAGCCTAAAATATGATCTATTCCGACACCGACTTCACAATAAGTGTCTTCGTATTCCGTAAATAAGGCTTTGAAATTGATAAATTCGTTAGGTCTGAATTGTTTTAGGTATTTGATATTGTCCAACAACAATCCACCAAAATTCAATTGTGTAAAAGTTTGCAAATACGAACTAAACGATAATTCATTAGGCGAATAAAGATTAAAACCAAAGATATTGCTGACAGAAGAAACCCTATAATTTGGAGTAAAACGCATAAAACGACCGCTGTTTCCCAAGATAACACCGCCCGTAAGTTTCAAATCCAAACACATTGGCAAAAACTGAAAACGATGTTGGACACTCGCTTCCAAACGTGAGTAATCATTAGTTGATTTATATTCTCTGCGATTGTAGGAATAATCAACCATAATTTGTGTAGGCAAAGAATAAAAACGAGAGTTCAATATATTCAACGCTTCTCCCTTTTTGGATTTTGGAGTATAAGACAATGTTATACCTCCTGCCTTATTGATGTAATCGTAAGCAGGATCAAGCTGCTCAACCGTATATCCATTATCATAGAGCATATACGAATCTATTTTTTGCCAATAAACGTATGGACGAATAGCAAAGTAAGAAGAAAATTCTTTGAGAAAAGATACGGTCAATTGCTTTTTCTTTGCAAAATAAAACCTGTCCCAATCGCCAAACGAGAAATAAGCGACATCATAGTTGGGTGAAGACGGCATATAAGTGTTGTCCTCCCAATTAATGGTAAGCGTTGAACAAGGAAATCCATAGACACCGCGAGGTTTTTTCGCAAAATTAAACGCAACTCCCACGGCATATTTTATTTCATTGTCCTTTGTTCCATAAGCAACCATACCCGAAAATGCCAAACGGTTTCTTAAAAATTTATTACCAGCAAACATTTTGTCATTAGTCTCTGCACTTAAACGAATACGAGTCCCCTCAACAGGATTGTAAGAAACGATATTCAAAAAGTTCGTCAGATTGATTGGACCTATCGGCAGACAATCATTAACAAAGAACGACGAAACACTGTTTGCCACGATAATACTGTTTATATCCGCTTGCTGAGATTTTGACAATGGTTCGTAATCCGCTTTTCTTTGACCGAAACTTGTTAAAGAGCAAAGAATAAGAGTTACTGCAATTATTATTTTCTTTTTATCCATTTCAAAAAGTATGTAAATTCAATTATAAAACTGGTTGCATACGCCATAACTGCCGTTAAGGCAGAGCCTAATATGTTATATCTTTGTATAAGGAAATAACCTGCAATCAACGTAACAACTAATGACACTATCGAAGCACATGCCGTAATGGAAAAGTTGCCACGCGAAGCGAAATACTGCGTTATATTGCTTGTGGAACTCAAAAGTAATATTCCTCCTGCCAATATCCTTATATAATATCCTACTTGTTCAAATCCTGCACCGAACAGCCACACCCAAAACTTTTGAGGTAAAAAGCAAACGACCAAAAGTCCAATAGCCGTAACCGACACATTGACTATCGTCATCTTTATTGTAAGTTCTTTGGCTTCTTGATTGCTCTGTGTATTGGACAGCGAAGAATATTGCACCAATGCCAACGACGTTCCGAACAATAGTATTGCTTCGCTTATGGACGTTGCGTTGGAGTAGATGCCGTTAAACACCTCGCCCTGCTTAGCAAAGAAATAAATCATAAACATAAACGACACCCTATAAACCATAGTCTGTGCGATACCGCCTACTTGTCTTACCGCTCCAAGTTTGAATAGCGTTGTTGCGGCTTGCTTAAACTCGTTTTTATTTAGTAAATACAGATTTTTGTACTCATCTTTAAGAATTACAATCCCATATATCAGACTCAAAATATAAGCAATCCACAGCGAGAACACATATTGTGAAATATCGTTGAAACGTCCGCACAGCCACATACCTACAATCAACACCACATTGGTAAGCGGATAAATCAGTTTCAGATTATTGGCTTTGACAACTTGTTGTTTGCCCATCAGGAAGTAATAATTGATTTCCGTAACCGAAGCCAAAATTGATATACCCACCGTTTGCAAAAAGAATTTCTTGGTTTCTGCCGTTCCGGCAAATGTTCCCAATAATCCCGCTTCGCCTAAAACAGCAATGATAACACCACAAACCAAACTCCACAGCAAGGAGGGAATAAACAACTGCGAAAAATTCTTTCTTGGTGCCAAATAAACCAAAGTGGAGTTGCCAAGCATCGTAAGAGCCAACATAATAATATTGATATTAAACGCAATAACGGCTTGCTGCCCCTTACCCGCAGTTCCCAACAAGTGGCTTACGAGTATGATTATCGAAAACCCCGCAAGTGCGGTGAAGAATTTCATAAATAATGTGTTTAATATCTTTTTTAACATCACATATTATCAAAATAATGTGCAAAGTTAATAATTTTTTGTTTAACACTAATAAAACAGTTTCACACATTATTTTGATTAAAACACTTAAACACACTTTTATTCGGCTAAAAGTTCGTAATTTTGCAGCCTACATTAAGTTTTTGGCAAAGATGAATACAAATATTTCTTACATCAATTGGCACACGATAGACTATAAAACCGCTCTTGATAAGCAGACGGAATTATTCAATGGCAAGGTTCAAATGAAATTAGACGGCAAAAAAGACATTAAACAAGACTTTATCGTCTGCCAGCACAACAATGTTTATACATTGGGCTTGCATGGTAAGGATAGTAATATGTTGGTGAGCGAAGCATTCCTGAAAAAAATCGATGCACAAGTGTTTCATACCAATCGCGGCGGAGATATAACCTACCATGGTCATGGACAAATCACGGGCTATCCAATCCTTAACATTGATGAGTGGAATATGGGCATAAGAGACTATATCGATTTGATTGAACAGATGATTATCGACGTTATGGCTCAATACAATATCTCTTGCCAAAGAGTTGCAGGTGCAACAGGCGTATGGTTGGACGTTGGTACGAAAAAAGAACGCAAGATATGTGCAATCGGTGTCAAATGTTCAAGAGGGATAACCATGCACGGTTTTGCTCTTAACGTCAATACCGACCTGAAATACTTTTCTTACATCAATCCTTGCGGTTTTACCGACAAAGGGGTTACGAGTATGCAGCAAGAATTAAACACCGAATTGGATTTAAGCGAAGTTGCCGAAAAATTGTATAACCGCTTCGTATATTTGATAAACCATTACAAGAAATAAATTCGTTACACAGACTAAAATAACAAAAGATATGACAAGACAAGAGTTAATTAATTTGATTAATAGAAAGAAAAGTTTTCTATGTGTGGGTTTGGATAGTGATATAACCAAATTGCCGGAGTGTGTCAAGAGTTGCGAAGACCCGGTTTTCGAGTTCAACAAACGTATTATCGATGCGACATTGCCTTATACGGTTGCTTACAAGCCGAACTTGGCTTTTTACGAAAGTTATGGAATAAGCGGATTGTTATCTTTGAAAAAGACGATGGAATATCTGCATACCAAACAAAACGAATGCTTTGTTATTGCCGACGCAAAACGTGGTGATATAGGCAATACGAGTAAGCAGTATGCGAAAGCCTTTTTTACCAAGGAGGGCGATTTTGATTTCGATGCTTTGACTGTCGCTCCTTATATGGGCGAAGATTCTGTAAAACCTTTCTTGGAGTATGAGGGTAAGTGGGTTATCTTGCTTGCATTGACATCTAATAAAGGCAGTGAGGACTTTCAGATGTTCTCTTCCAAAGACGGCGAGCGTTTATTCGAGAAAGTACTTACCAAATCGCAAGAATGGGGTAACGAAGAGAATATGATGTACGTGTGTGGTGCAACAAAGGCAGAGAAATTCACACAAATACGCCGCCTTGTACCTAATCATTTTCTTTTGGTGCCGGGCGTGGGAGCGCAAGGAGGCTCTTTGGCAGATGTATGCAAATACGGATTAAACAAGGACTGCGGCTTGTTGGTTAATTCTTCAAGAGGAATAATCTTCGCCGACAATTCCGATAACTTTGATAAAGTTGCAGGTGAAAAGGCCAAAGAAATGCAACAAGAAATGGCTCAATACCTTTAATTATATAGCATATATTATCACAACACACTTTAATACATAAAGTGTATAACCGAATTAAAAAAAACAGCATAGTTTAATTCGTAAAACATCAAGGGAGCAAACCATTTGTTTGCTCCCTTTTTTGCGTTCATCGACTGATTATTCATCCTTACTGCCTTAATTTTTCGCCCTCGCCCTTGATATTGTCGGCTAAATCGTTAGAGTTTTCGGCTAAAACGCTGCAACTTGTGTCTAAAACGCTGAGAAACGTGATTCAACTTTGCGATAAGTTGAGGGTGAAGTTTGCGATAAGTTGAACCACAACTTTGCGATAAGTTGAATTGCGTTTGCGAGCGATTTAGACGAAAGTCTCAACGATTTGGACGAAAGTTGCAGCATTTTATACAAAAATTTCAAGAAAACGACTCGTAAATATCAAGTCCTAAGTATTATATATCAATTCTTTAATTGTCAATATATAGTTTTTGAAAATCATAATCAAAATAAAATTTATTCTTAATACTTTGCAGTGTTTATTTCTAAGTTTGAAAATTTTGTTTTCCGCTTTGCAATCTTCATTTCCCCATAGCCAAAATAGAGACAAAAAGATATGCAGACAAATTTCTAAAAATTCATCTGCATACATTATGGTATAATATCAAAATTTCGCTATCGAAGTTGTGTTTTCAAAATCAATTCTTAAAATCCACTACCCAGTATATTTGTTAGTAAGTAGATTATTAAGTTTAATATTTTCTATGAAACCTTTCACTTCGTTATTGATATATTAATCAACGCCCGAACCGATTATGGGATTTTCGGCGATAACCATAACTCCGTCGCGGCTGAGTTCCATTCTCGAATCTTTGTTTGCCATCGCCGAAAGTTGTTCGTCAAAATTCTCATCCGTCGGATGTATTTTCTGAACTTCATCAACCTTACCGCTCTTCAAAAGTTCTCTTATACGCTCGATACGTTTTTGTTTGTTTTCGGTGTTTTCCACTATGTTCGTTCTGTTTTGCTGAACATTTAATGTGTCCCTAAGCGTCATGTGTGAGGAGGCCTCCGTTGTGTTTTCCGTCTTTTTGGTGTAAGGCGTAGGAGAATCAAAATCATCTTTCGAGACTGCAAACAAATCTGACATTGACGTTTTCGACATTACCGTGTATTCATCGTCCTTAATGGTATAATCCGGTTCTTTTTCCGTTGCGGCGAATTTGTCCAATATCGCTTGTTTGTCTTCTACATCTGTGTGTGAAATAGGATTTGCATTATAAGAATTGTTTTGTTGAGGAGTAAAATCTTCACCCAAGTTTATCTTGACTGTCTGTGTTTTAGTGGCTGGTTGTGGTGTAGGCTCCTTAACCTGCGTCAAAGTGATATCCAAAACATCTGTTTTTTCGATTGCATTCTGTGTTGCAGGGTTGGTAGTTGGTTTTGGCTGCACGTCAGAAACAAAAGATTTGGTCTGAGTATTTACACACGGGTTCTGAGAAACTATTTCAGGAGTGGGCGATACGTTCAAAACCTCCACTTTCGTGCTTTCTGTCTTTGTGCCAATGGATGAAAGCATACTTTTGTTTGGGTATCTCTCCAAATCGTGATAAATTTCTTTATCCTCAAAACCGGTTGCAACCAAAGTAACTGCAATCTTGTCTTCCAAAGTATCGTCAAAGCCCCAACCCCAAATCAAATCCACATCGTTGTTGCCGGTAATTTCGTTGATGTAATTGGTCATAGTGTCCAATTCCTCCATCTGCAAATGGTACTTTTCCTCGGAGGCGTAGGTAACGTACAATAATATGTTCTTCGTATCAGCCAAGTTATCATCGTTCAACAAGTCCGAAGTGGCAGCCGCTTCTATTGCCTTGTATGCACGCTCTTCGCCCTCACCGATACCGCTACCCATAAGGGCAACACCTGAATGGCTCATAACGGATTGAACATCTTTGAAATCGACATGAATATATGCGTTGTTGGCAGTTATTATCTCGGCAATACCTTTGGCAGCTGTGAATAATACGTCGTTTGCCATATTGAATGCACTTAACATAGACATATTACCTCTGCCTCTTAACTTATCTGTGTTGATAACGATAATGGAATCGACAATCTTCTTTAAGTTCTCAACACCGATTTTAGCTTGGTCTCTACGTTTTCTTCCCTCAAAACCGAATGGAGTTGTAACAACGGCAACAACAAGTATCTCATCCGTACCGCCATCAACCTCTATTTCTTTTGCTATCTTTGCTATCTCGGGAGCGGCTCCTGTACCTGTGCCACCTCCCATACCGGCTGCGATAAACAACATGTGGGTATTGTTATCTAAAACGGCTTTGATTTTATCTGCTGCTGCGATAGCCGCTTGTTGTCCTACCGTTGGGTCATTTCCTGCTCCCAACTCTCTATCGCCAAGTTTGACCTTCGTGGCTACGGGCGACATATCCAAACTCTGTTTGTCCGTATTACAAACTATGAAATCAACGCCGACAATACCTTTCTTATACATATAATTAACGACATTGGTTCCGGCACCACCAACACCTATTACTTTTATATATGAACTCTGCTGATCCGTATCAGGAGTTATCTGAAAATCTCTATTATCTTCCATTGGCATTTTTTGTTTTTTTACATTCGCGTTTATAAAACGCAATAACCACGCTATATTTCAAGGTGTAAAATTACTATTATTTCAGCAATTGGAATGTTATTGTCCCATATTTTTATAAACAGCAAATTGTTAATAAATTATTTAAGGTTTTATTTGTTTTTATTATCACATTATTCAACTCTCTCGTCCAATATCTTAGAAAAGAATTTAGCAATAGAATCAACCAAACGATTGCTGTTGTTTTTATCTTTCTTTTGTTTGCTTTTCTTATCTTTCTTCTTTTGTTTGTCTTCAACAATAGGCTGATTGTCGGTTTGTTCTTCTTTTATTTCTTCTTTTGGTTCTGCATTGTCAGATGAATGATACTTTTGCTCAAACTCAAATCCCTTTATCACCAAACCTATACCAGTTGAATACATAGGGTCGCTGCACTCATCACTTTTATCAGAAAGGAAAATTTCATCAGGATCGCCCACACGAGTTGAAATTCCCGTAATAAACTCCGTATATTGTGCTATATGTTTTAGTTTGCTTCCACCTCCGGTTAAAACAATGCCTGCAATAAGTATCTTATCGAAAGTTTGTTCCTTTAATGAGTTATTCTTTAATTCATAATCCACTTGTTGCAATATCATTTGCACACGAGCTTTGATAACTCCCGACAAAGCAAATAGAGTTATCTCTCTGCTCGGACGTCCTTTCAAACCCGGAACTTGAACAATGGCGTTTTTCTGACTTTCAATTTGCAAACAATCGCCATATTTGGTTTTCAAGGCTTCCGATTGTGGCGGCATTATCTTAAAAGCGTCCTTTATATCGGTCGTAATGCTATTGCCCGCAAGTTGTATAACCGCCGTGTGGCGTAAAATACCGTCCTTGAATATTGACATATCCGTCGTTCCACCACCTATATCCACCAAACAAATACCTGCACTTTTCTCCTCATCATTAACTACGGCTTCCGCACTTGCAATAGGCTCCAATATCAATCCTTTCACTTTATACCCTGCACGCTCGACACTCATATATATATTATGTACATTGTTTTGGTCGCCGCTGATAAGATTGTAATTACATTCTATGACCTTACCGATACGTCCCACAGGATTGTCAATACCGGTATCGCCATCGACAATATAATCTTGCGGTACGATGTCTATGATGCTCTCGCCCGGAGGTAAAATCTTCACTTTTTGTTCTTCAAGCAAAGCATCAACATCTTCTTGCGTTATGATATGGTTCTCTTCGTTGATAATTTTAGAACCTCTCTGAAATGTGTTCTTTATATTGTGTCCCGCTATACCTACATAGGCTTCGCTAACCTTGACATTACATTTCTTTTCCGCAATCTCCACGGCAATCTTAATACTTGTCGCCGTCTCAACAATGTTTTTAACCTCGCCATGCTCAACTCCAACGGAATCGGTTCTACCCATACCGATGATTTTCACATTACCGTTTTCATCTTTCTTGCCAATGAAAACGGCAATCTTAGTTGTGCCGACATCAATACCAACTACCATTTTCTCTTTGTCATTCATCGAAGAAACTGTTGTGTTTTGTTGTGAATTTTCCATAATATCTATAATTTCCTTTTATTATCCTATTGTTCTTTTATCGGTTTTGTACATACCGCCTGATTATGATAAGTCAAGTTTATCGAAGTATATAAACTCAAATCGGCATTCGGAGACGATATTAAATGATGTAATTTATTCAAATTCTCATTCCATTGTTCTTTTTTACCGATAATAACACTGCAATCTTCGTTGTACAAAACCAAAATATAATTGTCTTTATTCTTATATATCGCACTAATTGATTGTTTCAACACATCGTCTTGCGAAATAATGTTTGCAAGATAATAAACCCCCTCCAAATCTTTGTCTTTTGTGGAATCGATAACGTTTTTTTTAGTATTAACGAAATCGCCGTTAGCAATCAGACATCGTGCGGTTATTGTGTCCGTTTTCGGGTATATTATGTTTCTTTTGTTATCTATATAAAAATGACTGCCATTTGAAGTATAAATATTAGCAATAATCATTTTCTGCATAACGGTTATTCTTAACATTCCCGACAAAGAAACAGAAACAACGGCGTGGTCAATAAAATCCATTTTCTCCAAAAACGTTTTTATGTCGTCTTCCGGAATTTGACGCCTTTGATATTTCGTAAAATCGCCATATTGTTTGGCAAGAGTAGAGGTTATATTCTGTTTATTGATTATAATATCTTCGGCACTCGTATTAGGATACTGCACCACAAGTTCCAATCCCGCAACCTTGCTATATCCCATGGCTAACGGAACTCCTACGGCTATCACCACCACCACTGCAATAATACCTATCTTTGTGAGTACTCGCTTTTTCATCTTTCAATTCGTTTTATTACCTGTTTGTTTTGCAATCTTCGGTAATATTTATTTGCTTTGTTTTTATACTTCTGTTTCTTTTTTCAATAGTTTTATTAATCGTTGTCTTTCAATCCGAAAATTTTTACGGCTTATCGCAAAATTAGTGTTTAACATCAGTGAAATAATCACTCACACTATTTTATTAATCACTCACACTAATTTAGTAGTCAGCCTTATTAATTTTCGTTTATTTATTATCGTTGTTTTCTTTCGTTATATCATATCGTTTTTTAATAGTTTCTCTATTTCGGGAACCAAGAACGAAATATCTCCGGCACCAAAAGTAATCAAAAATTTCGGATTCAGTGTCTTTAACAGCGAAAATAATTCATTTTTGTCTGTCAAATGCTTCTTCGGATTATTTATCTTGTCAAGCAAAAGTTTGGAATCGACACCCTCTATCGGTTCTTCTCTTGCAGGATATATCGGCAAAAGAATAACTTCGTCCAACAATTCCAACGAACGTGCAAACTCATCTGCCAAATCTCTTGTACGCGTATAAAGATGAGGTTGGAAAATACCCGTAAGTTTTTCATTAGGATAAAGCCCACGCAAAGATTCTATGGTTTTAGCAATCTCTTGCGGATGATGTGCATAATCATCGATAAATACTCTATCCTTTTCTCTTATTCTAAAATCCAATCGCCTCTCCATACCAGAAAAACTTTTCAAACCGCTTCTCAGTATTGCCTCTCGTTCCTCTCGTTCAACGTCTATGCTTTTCAGTGCAAAATTACAAACACTTAACGTTGCCACAGCATTCTCCACATTATGCAGACCAGGATAAATCATTTGCATATCTTGAAAAACTTCCTCCTTGTCATAATAATCAAAATGGTAACAGCCATTTATTATTCTAAGGTTATCTATATGATTATTCGCATCGCTTTCGCAGGAAGAATAAGTTTGAACGGAAAAATTATGTTGTGGCAAATCGTTTTTGATTTTTAAGGATTGTTTTACAACTAATAAGCCGTCGTCTTTGGTTTGATGAGCAAATTGTAAGAAAGCATTGTAAAGGTTTTCGTAAGTATGATAAATATCCATGTGGTCTTCATCTACTGCTGTGATAACAGACACGAAAGGATATAATTGTAAAAAACTTCTGTCGTATTCGTCAGCCTCCACAACGACAAATTCAGAATTTTTGCTGAAAATAAAATTGTTGTTTATGTTTTTTAGTATTCCTCCCAAGAAAGCACTGCAACCGTATTTGGAATTAGATAAGATATGAGCAATCATACCGCACGTTGTCGTCTTACCATGCGAACCGGAAACAGCCAATACTTTTTTATCCTTGGTTATATGTCCCAAAGCAACGGAACGTTTCTCCATGGGAATGCCAAGTGTTTGGATATAATTGAATTGTTTGCTGTCTTTTGGTATTGCAGGAGTGTAAATACACAATTCTATATCCTTTGGAACATTTTTTTCAATGTCGTCATAGTTGATAAGCATACCTTCTTTTTCCAATTCTATTGTAAGAGCGGTGCGAGTACGGTCGTAACCGAATACCTCATCGCCTCTCATTTTACAATAGCGGGCTATTGCACTCATACCTATTCCGCCAATTCCAAGAAAATATATTTTCATCTCTTTTGCTTTCGTTTTGTGTTTTTCGTTTTATTTGCCAATAATTGCTTTAATCTCCTTAAAAATTCTTTCATCGGCATCCTTAACACCAAGATTTAGGATATTTTTGCCCAAAGTTACCATTTTGGTTTCATCTTTTAATAAATCAGTTAAAACAGCCGTCATTTTATCTTGTAATTCGCAATCCTTAATCATAATGGCTGCGTTTTTATTTACCAACGCCATTGCATTTTTTGTTTGATGATCTTCCGCAACATTAGGAGAAGGTACAAGGACAACAGGTTTGCCAACCAAACATAACTCACTTATGCTTAAAGCACCTGCACGAGCAATTATAACATCACAAACACTGTAAGCCTTATCCATATCGAAAATAAATTCGTTAATATGTATAAGTTCTTTTGCTTTTTGCGAAGTTTCCAACAATGATTTCGTTCTTTCGATTATTCCATCGTAATAAAACTTACCTGTTTGCCACAATAGTTGTATATCATTGTCAATAAAATATTGTAAATGGCTTTCTATGGCTTTATTTATCGAGCCTGCACCAAGACTGCCGCCGGTAACAAGTATAGTTTTCTTATCGGCAATCAGACTAAATTCTTTTATCGCCATTGATTTAAGTTCAGCCATACGGTCTTGCAAAAACGTGATATTCTTTCTTATCGGATTACCGGTAAATACTATCTTGTCCTTTTCAAAAAATTTGTCCATGCCCTCATAAGCCACGCAAATCTTTTTGGCTTTCTTGGCAAGCATTTGATTGCTCTTGCCTGCAAGAGAATTTTGCTCTTGAAGCAAAGTAGGAATGTTCAAATTCTGTGCTTGTTTCAATATAGCCCAAGAAGCATAACCGCCAACGCCTATTACAACATCGGGCTTAAAGTCTTTTATTATGCTTTTCGCTTTTAATGAGCAAGCAATCATTTTATACGGCAATGTAATATTCTTCCAAATCTTTTTTCTCTGGAAACCTGCTATTTTCAAGCCAACAATTTTGTAGCCTGCTTGTGGAACTTTCTGCATCTCCATTTTACTTTCCGCTCCGACAAAAAGTATTTCACTTGTGTTGTCGTGTGCTTTGATTACATTGGCTATGGCTATTGCAGGAAATATATGTCCTCCTGTTCCGCCTCCACTGATTATTGCTCTCATATTACTTAATTTTATGTTTTGTTACCGTATTTCTATTATTCATTGTTTATCTTCCAGTGAATCGTCTGAATTTATTGTTTTCTCTTCATCGTTAGTTTTTTCACTATCGTTGGACATCTGCTGCTGTGCTACCTGCAATTTTTCTTCACGAGAAAATATTGTTTCCGTTGTATCCGCCGTTCTGCTTATATTGAGTACTATTCCCAAACAAATACTTGCAAACAAAAACGAAGTACCGCCATAAGATATAAAAGGTAATGTTTGTCCTGTTACGGGTAGTAATCCGACTGCAACGCCCATATTAATCAATGTTTGCAACGCCATAACTATCGCAAAACCCAAACAAGCGAACAATCCGAAATAACCCTGTGCCCGTCTTGCAACCATAAACATTCTATATATTAGTACTATGTAAAATAAGATTACAAAACCGCCTAACCACAATCCACCTTCTTCTAAAATTATTGAAAATATAAAATCATTATGTCCTTCTTCCAAAAATCTCGATTGAACACTCTGACCTATACCACTACCTGCCAAACCTCCGGTAGATACTGCGATTAATGCTTGATTTATTTGGTTGATTTCCGTAAAATCATTATCCACACGGCCACTTAATCTGCTTATGACAGTGCCTAAACGCCCAAATCCTGCAACATCGGAATTGACATATGCAATCAATAACAATAAAGCCAATCCCGCAACCAAAACAACGGCTGTTAGTGTCAAATATTTGCCATTAACTCCCCCTAACCACATAAGTATAAAACACGTTACGAATATTAATATGGTTGTAGAAAAATTAGATATGAAAATCAAACCGCATACCAAAAGTAACGGAAGCATTAAAGACCAAAAAACTTCTTTACTTTTTATTTTGTCTTGATTTGATGCCATACCGCAGGCAATATAAAATATGGTAATGTATTTAGTTATTTCCGACGGCTGAAATTGAAACGTTAAAAAGCCCATAGGTATGCGTATCCACCTTGCAACAGATATACTTTGATGATTAATCAACGCTACAAGGTATGGTAATATCACAAGTACAATGGACACTATGAGTAAAAGTTTCAAATATCGCGTTATTTTTCGGTAATCTATCGTGTGAAAAATCCAACAAGCAGCAAAACCTATGGCCAACCACGCATAATGACGGATAAACAACGGCCAATAACTACCTTGTCCTATCAATTTTCCCATAGCAGAGAGAACCTCTACGGCACTGATAAAAATCAATGCTATATAAAAAGTCCAAATGCCGGCATCACCCCTTAATATTTTACCTTTAATCCTTGCCATGGTGTTTAATATCATTCAAATAGTTTCTCACATTGCGATAACAGTATCACTAAATAATTTTGCCATTTCACGTCTTGTTGTCTCGTCTTGATTGAATGACAAAAATACTACGCAATCGTCATTACTCGATATATGTTTAGCAATCCATACATTCTCTTCGATGTTTTGCTTATCTGTATCGGTAAAGATTATGTTTTTTAGTTTTATGCCAACTTCATATATCTGTCTTTTTATATTGGCTTCGCATCCCTTGTCTGCACAAATTACACAAACTACATTCTTATTGAGTTTCTCGAAAAATAACCATGCAGCATTAATGTTAGCAATACTTGTAGCGTCAATGAAATCAACTCCTCCTATGGTGGCCACCTTTGTTACGTTAGCATTATGCTCTACAAGAAAACCACGCATAAGATTGCTATTTCGCATCTGTCTTATGTTTGCGTATGTTCTCTCTGATTTCAATGTATATTTACTCGCCTGATTTGCCGATGCTAAATCTTCTATCGTCATAGTTGTTTATCTTAGTTTTAAGGTTATCACTGTTATTACTGCCAATATTATACTGATTAAAAAGAATCGCTGTACGATTTTACTTTCATGCCAACCTTTTTTTTGAAAATGATGATGTATCGGTGTCATGAGAAATATTCTTCGTCCCTCTCCATATTTCTTTTTAGTGTATTTGAAATACGATACTTGCATCATAACGCTCACACTTTCCAATAAGAATATTCCGCAAAGTATAGGTAAAAGCCATTCCTTTCTTATCAATATAGCAAATACCGCAATTATTCCTCCTATTGCCAAAGAACCCGTATCGCCCATAAATACCTGTGCAGGATATGTATTGTACCAAAGAAATCCTATGGTTGCTCCCACAAAGGCGGACATAAATATGGTCAATTCTCCAATATTTGGTATATACATTATATTTAAGTAATTGGCGAATATTATATTTCCGCTAATCCATGCCAAGATGCCGAGCGTTGAACCTATTATCGCACTCGTCCCTGTCGCAAGACCGTCTATTCCGTCGGTTAAGTTTGCCCCATTACTTACAGCGGTAATTATAAAAATAACTATCGGAATGAAAATTATCCACGCCCAATCCTTATAATCCTTACCCACGAATTTGATTAATTTGCTATAATCTATTTCATGTCCTTTTACAAAAGGTATTGTCGTTTTTGTACTTCTTGTACTTTCTTTGGTGAATTGTTGCTTTGCTTTGTTATAAGCACTTTCCACTTGTAAATTGTGCGTTTGCGAATACGTGGCAACATCTTGTTTTTCTTTGATGACTATATCGTTACTAAAAAACATCATACCACCTACGATTATACCCAAAGCCACCTGTCCTGCTATTTTGCACCAGCCGTTCATTCCTTCTTTACGTTTCTTAAAGACTTTTATATAATCGTCTGCAAAACCTAATAATCCCAACCAAACGGTGGTTATCAACATTATTATTATATATATGTTGTCTAATTTACAAAACAAAAGCACCGGCACAAGTATGGCAAACAAAATTATAAGTCCTCCCATAGTTGGAGTACCTTCCTTTTCCTTTTGACCTGCAAGCCCTAAATCTCTGACGGTTTCTCCTATCTGTTGTCTTTTGAGTAATCCTATAAGTTTGCCTCCAAATATTATCGTTATAAGCAGCGACACTATTGCTGCCGATGCCGCACGGAAAGAAATATATTGAAATACTCCCGCTCCCGGAAAATCAAAATTTACATCTAACCAATTAAACAAATAGTACAACATAGATTCTCAGTTTTTCTTTTTATATATTATTTCTCTAATATCATTTATTCTAAAAACAATTACTTAAACCAAATTACTCGCTAAGCAATTCCTCTTTATCATCAAAGTGATGCTTTACTCCTTCAACCTCTTGATAATTCTCGTGTCCCTTTCCCGCTACCAATATTATATCTCCTTTTTGAGCCATTAGTTTAGCCACTTTTATAGCTTCTCTTCTGTCTGTAATCTTTATTACTTTATGCTCGCCGACAAGTTTATTTGTAAAATCTTCGTCCAATCCTTTTACCATATCTTCTATAATATCTTCCGGCTTTTCATTACGTGGATTGTCCGTTGTAAGAATTGTCATTTCACTCATCTTATATGCTATTTGAGCCATAAGAGGTCGCTTGGATTTATCCCTATTTCCCCCGCAACCTATCACTGTAAATATTTTTGCCTGCTTTGAAGACAAATTCCTGCAATCGTTTATCGTACCTAACACGTTTTCTACCGCATCGGGTGTGTGTGCATAATCGATTATTCCGTATGCACCGTTTTTCAAAGGATATATTTCAAATCTTCCTTTCGCTGCTTTTAACAATGATATGCTTTTCAAAACTTCCATTTTGTCTGCTCCAAGAAGTATGGCCGTCGAATAAACACATAATATGTTATAAGCATTAAATCGTCCCACCATTGGCACAAACACTTCCTTGCCTGCAATATCCAACAACATACCTGCAAAAGAGTCTTCAAGCACTTTGGCTTTGAAATCGCTGTCGGCATTTTCCAAACAATAAGAATATTTCTTTGCTTTGGTGTTTTGCAACATTACCATACCGTTTTTGTCGTCTTTATTGGTCAAAGCAAAAGCGGTTTTAGGTAAATCGTCAAAAAATTTCTTCTTAGCCTTGATATATGCTGCGAAAGTCTTGTGGTAATCCAAATGATCCAATGTTATATTGGAGAATATCGCTCCTGTAAAATTCAATCCGGCAATACGATTTTGCACAACAGAATGAGAACTTACCTCCATAAACACATACCTACAACCCTGATTAACCATTTCACTCATCAATTCATTCAGAGTTATGCTGTCAGGGGTCGTTCTTTCGGTCGGAAGAACTTTATCTACGATTATATTTTCTATTGTCGAGATTTTACCGCATTTATATCCCAAACGAGTGAATAACTCATACAAAAGAGTAACTGTTGTAGTCTTTCCATTAGTGCCGGTTATACCTATAAGGTTTAGTTTATGTGAAGGATTATCATAGAAATTACACGAAATTTGAGCCAAAGCAAAAGACGAACTATCAACTTCAATAAAGACCAAATTAGTGTTTAACACTATTTCATCAGTGTTTAATATTATTTCACTGATGTGAGTGATTAATTTTGCAGTATCAATACTTTTCAGATTGTCAAATACAATTGTTGTCGCACCATTAGTTATTGCTTTTTCAATATAAAGATGTCCGTCGGTTACTTCGCCTTTTTCGGCAACGAACAAAAAGTTTGATTTCACCTTTCGAGAATCAAAAGCAATACCTTCAATATCCTTGTTTTCTATTTCGCTATTGTAGTGTGTTTCAACCAAACCCTGCGATTGCAAAGCATAAGTCTTGAATTGAAATCCGTGTAATATATCTTTTAATTTCTTCATTTTAATTATCCTTTCCATGCGACAAAGTCAGTTTGATTACAGAGCCTTGCTTTACTTCTGTTTTTGGCGCAATGCTTTGAGACGTAACTTTTCCGTAACCCTCAAACTTAACTTTGTATCCTAATTTCTGTAAAACATATACTGCATCCTTTATATTCCAACCCTTAACATTAGGCGTCGTTTTCGTATCCAACGCTTTGGATATTTGCATTTTTCTTTGGTCTTTTGCAAGTGCGACATCAACAACTTCTGTTTGCTTCGGTTTATTTGCTTTGGTAAGTTCGGTTTTCTGTGCATTAACACCCATTACTCTATCGCTTATTTCCCTAAATACAGGGGCAGCCAAATCTCCTCCATGCGTTACGCCGCCTTTGGGCTCGCAAATTACGACTATACAAGAATATTGAGGGTTGTCGGCCGGGAAATATCCCACAAATGATGCTCTGTGCAAACGGTCTCTACTTTTGACAGTGCCGGTATAATTCACTTCCGCCGTACCACTCTTGCCTGCAATACCATAAGATGCCGAAGACAACCTTCTACCTGTGCCGTGTTTGACAACACCTTTCAAAATATTTTGAATTTGACTTAAAGTGGCAGGTTTGCACATCTGTCTTTTGATTGTATCGGGAGCAAAATTTTGAATTATTTTCTTGTCCCTCATAACACTCTTGACAAATTTGGGTTTAAGCATCACGCCGTTGTTTGCAATACCGTTGTAAAAGGCGAGTAGCTGCAAGGGAGTGATTGATGTAACGTAACCAAAAGACATACGCAACATATCATCGACATACTTACTTGAACCTATCTTTGGTTGAGGTTCATGAACTTTTATATCACACTCTAATTTTTTGTAGGGGAAATATTCTTGCAATTCCCTTGCAAACTGTTGTCGGGAGTGAATATCTCGACCGAATAAATCATAAACCAACGAACTTATGGCTACATTGGACGATATTTCCAACGAACGAGCCAACGACACTTGTTTATCAGCTCCTTTTTTATTTACATCGTATATCGGTTTGCTTGCTCCGTTAAACTCTTTCATTCCTGTCGGAACCATTATTGCAGTATCGCACAGCCCTTTGTCCAATAGCATCATTGCCGTTACTATCTTATATGTACTTCCGGGCTCAAAGGTACTGCCGACAGCGACATTCAAATCCTCATAATATTCGTGTTCGTCTTTTCTTGTATATGAAGCCAACGCCTTAACGTATCCTGTTTTGGTTTCCATAAGGATAACCGTTCCTTGTCTTGCATCATTGCTATCCAAACACTTTCTAAGGGCGTTTTGTGCCAACTCCTGCAAAGGAACATCTATCGTTGTTATAATATCATCACCATTCTTCGGGCGGATTGACATTGTGTCGTTGATAGGAATCCACAAACCCGGAGCGATTTTCCTTTCCAATCTTTTGCCTACACTACCCTGCAAACGTTCTGCATAATAGCCATCGATACCGTTACGTTTAGGCTCCCCGTTGTCTATATACTCAATACCGATTGTTCTACGAGCCATATCGCCATAAGGATAAATTCGCTTGTATTTCAATTCTCCGAAAATAGCGTGTCGTACGAGTTTATAGGATTTAAGTTCTTTGTATTTGTCTTCACTTGCCATTTTGGCGATAAGTGTTCCTCTGTTTTTCTTGTTTCTATTGGTTTGAAGGTATTGTTTCCATTGGTTTTTGTTTCGTTCAGGGAAAAGATTGGCAAGTTTGATAGATAAACTATCTAATTGAGTTTTCCATTTTTTTTCATCTATAATCCAACCTGTTTGTCTTTTTGAGCCTTTGGCGCTGATAACGCCTTGACCCAAGTCCATATAAATATCATAGCAACGTTGATTGGTGGCAAGCAATAGAAGTTCGCCCGTTGTGTTGTCAAAGGAATATATATCGCCACTTGGTGCGCGAAAAGAATGTTCGGCAATAATTCTTTTGTTCTCTATCGTCTCAAACAACGCTCTGCTTGATGTTTTAAGGGATAGAGCCTTAAAAAAAATTACACCAAAACAAATAATAATTGTTACCAATATTATTTGAATTTTTAGATTCAATCTTTTTCCTATTCCTTGTTTCACTTCACAATAATTATTTCTTTTACCGCTTCGTCGCTGATACCAACACCACGACTGCTCAATCTCGTATTCAAAGATTGCATGGAAATGGTTTTTTGATACTCACTCTTGGTTTTTACCAACTTGGAATGAATTTCGCTTAACTCTTTACTCAAACGGGATATGTTTCGTATCTGCCCTTCACACTCGTAGCGAAAAGCTATATACACCACAATCAACGCCACACACAAAACAATTAATTTTATCCTTGGTGCAGTTACGTGTTGAATGTATTTACCGGTTAATATATTATTTACAATTCCCATATCGCTGTTTGGTTAAATGTCTTTACACTAATAAATTTCTTAATTGTTGCTTTTCGTTTATTTATTAATTTGTTTCGTTATTTATCTTGTTTATCTTTCTTTTCTGCTATTCTTAATTTCGCACTCCTTGAACGTGTGTTTTCTTTAAGTTCTTCTTCGCTTGGAGTTATTGGCTTGCGAGTTATTTCCTTGTATGGAGAAAGAATATTGCCGTAAAAATCTTTTTCCACCTTACCTTCAATATTTCCTTGCCGCATTAAATGTTTAACTCTTCTATCCTCCAAAGATTCGTAGGATATAACGACCAATCTGCCGCCGACTTTCAAAATTCCTTCAACAGAATTAAGCATTTGTTCCAATGACTCAATCTCGTGATTGACCTCTATTCTCAGTGCTTGGAACACACGAGCGAAAAACTTGTTTGATACATTCGGTTTCGTCAAACCTTTGATTGCTTCACACAATTCATTGGTTGTGCCGATATATTGTTCATTACGTTTTTTGCATATAGTACTTGCCACTTGTTTCGCGTTCGGAAGTTCGGCATAAGCAAAAAACAATTTCTTTAACTCCTCTTCCGAATAAGTATTGACCACGTCGGCAGCGGTAAATACCCTGTCGGTATCCATACGTAAGTCCAACGGAGCATCACCACGAAACGAAAAACCTCTTTCTATGTCGTCTATCTGGTGAGAAGATATTCCAAGGTCTGCCAATATACCATCGACTTGTGTTATACGATATAACCTGAGCTGTTTTGCCATATTGGAATAATCGTCGTTGATAAGAAAAAACCTATCATCATCAATAGCGTTTTTTATGGCGTCTTTATCTTTGTCAAATGCGAATAACTGTCCTTTATCACTCAAACGCTCCAATATTGCCCTTGAATGACCACCACCACCAAAGGTTAAATCAACATAAACACCGTCGGGATTGATATTTAATCCTTCAAGGCATTCGTTAAGCAACACGGGAATATGATATGTATTATTCTCTGACCGGTTCATTGGCTTTTGATAGTAATTCTTTGGCCAATAACTGATAATCGAAATTATCTTCGTTGGCTTTGTTGTACGTTTCCAAGTCCCATATTTCAAGAAAACTTCCCGAACCGATAATTACAATATCTTTCTGTATATGCCCCCAATTTCGCATTGCATCGGGAATCAAAAGCCTGTCAAAAGAATCCATTTCCAACATATTGCCTTCGATGAATCTACGATAAAGTTTCTTGCTGTCAGGGTCATACAAATTCAGATTCTGCCTCAAAACTCCGACTTCGCTTTGAAAATTATCGTAAGTAAAGACTTCCAAACAGTTGTTGTATATGCTCTTACGAATAAAGTAACGATTGTCGGAAGCAATATCCAATTGCTTCTTTATCGCAACAGGCATCTTAAATCTGCCTTGTGCATCTGTCTTACAATATTCTACACCTACTAACAACGACATTGTTTTTATCTTTTCGACTCTTCTTAAAAACGTTGCAAATTTACTAAAAAAAGTCCAAATAATACCAAAAATATACTTTTTTTACCTATTTATCCCATTTTTACGCATAGACAGTAAAAAAGTTACAAAAACTATAATTGGTTTTAACGAAGATTATCAGTCTTTTACACTGAAAATCAATCTTGATATAGCCCCGAAAAAGTTTTCAACAATAGAACAAAACTTCTCAGCACTAATCACAAAAATAATGTTTAACACTATTTTACTGATGTGAGTAATTATTTTGCTGATGTTTAACACTAATTTTTTGATTTCACTTATTATTTTTTTCGCTTGTAATATCGTTTTTATGGAAAATATTTTGCCTGCCACCAATAGTGAATCACGTATGGAGATAAGCAAGGACGGAACAATGTTTATTGCCGAAAATCCTGTTATTGGTTCGGACGTGGATTAGTAAAGAGTTTTTATGTTAAAATAAAAAGGGAACATTGATATGTTCCCTTTTTTGTTTTATCAACTATATACGCTTTACGATTACTTGTGCTATTGTTTCTTATTTAGCTGGGCACAATATTCCGAAGGAGTGATGCCAGTCTGCTTTTTAAACATTCTACTTAAATGTTGAGGGTATTCGAAACCCAATTTATAGGCAACCTGTGCAACACCTTCACCAGTGGCAAGGAAATTTTTGGCAGTCTGAATAACATACCTACGAATATAATTACCGGCTGTGTCGCCTATTGTCTTTTTTATTGTGTCGCTGAAATAATTTGAAGACATACACAACTTGTCCGCACAATACTGAACAGTAGGCATACCAAGCGTAAGCTGTAAATCGCTGTCGTAATAATCTCGCAATAACTCTTCAAAACGCATAAGAATATCCGAATTTTCCCACTGACGAGTTGCAAACTGACGATTATAAAACCTTTGACAAAAATTCAACACCAAACCAATATATCCAACAAGTATTGCATCCTGAACACTATCGCAAGGCTTAGTAAGTTCGTCGCTTATCTGTTGCATTAACGATTTGAATATATTATGTTCCTCCTCTGTCATATTCAATGATTTATAGACGCGATAATCAAAGAAGGTATATTTCCTAATTGTTTTCTCCAACGCCGTTCCATGCAACAAATCGGGATGAAAAAGCAACGCCCACCCGGTAAGCATAATCAATTCGCCATTGTCTTCCTTGCCACCAATTTGACCGGGAGCAACACAAATAACCGACCTTTTCTTGTAATCGTATTTGCCACGGCCATAAGTTAAATCCACATCCATTTCATCGTGAAAGAAGATCCCATAAACTCCATAATGATTCAGACTGTGGCGTATGGGCGACACCTTTGTATAATCAATCGCACTTACCAACGGATGTGTATCGACATGCCCGACATAGCTGCTGTAATCACTTACATTATTTACTTTAAGAATCTTACTCATAGCCTATGATTCGCTGATAATTTCCTGCAAAAATAAACTATTTAACGTGAATTACACAAGCCATAAATTGAAAAAATCTGTAAAAATGTTACAAATACCAAAATTATTGTTAAGTCTAAAAGCGTGAGTTTGGGTAATTTTGCATCGTCAAACGACAAAGATAACATTATTAATCACGTTAAAACAAACAGAATAGTTATGAAAAGATTTTTTTTAATATCAATAATTAGCATTTTAACACTGAATGTTATGGCACAACAAAAAATTGTACAAACCGCAGGACGTAATCAATTGGGCGACTTTGCACCCGAATTTGCCAAACTTAACGATGATGTTCTATTTGGGGAAGTTTGGAGCAGAAACGATTTACTTTCGTTACGAGACCGTTCGATAGTAACCGTTGTTGCTTTGATGTCGCAAGGATTAACCGATTCGTCTTTTGTTTATCACCTTCAATCGGCAAAGAATAACGGCGTAACCAAAACGGAGATTGCCGAAATTCTCACCCACGCAGCCTTCTATGCAGGCTGGCCTAAGGCATGGGCGGCGTTTCGTATGGCAAAAGATGTATGGAATGAGGATTCTTCTGTTTCCCCTGCCGACGACAAAGAAGCCTATGCAAGAACAATTATGTTCCCTATCGGAAATCCAAACGACGCTTACGCCAAATATTTTGTCGGTCAGAGTTATCTTGCCCCTATCGTAGCGCAAGGTATTCCTATTGCCAACGTGACCTTCGAGCCGGGTTGTCGTAATAACTGGCATATCCACAAAGCAACCAAGGGAGGCGGCCAAACTCTTATCTGCGTTGGCGGACGTGGATACTATCAGCAGTGGGGAAAAGACCCCATAGAGCTTCGTCCCGGCGATTCTGTTTATATTCCGGCTGGCGTTAAGCATTGGCACGGAGCTGCTCCCGATAGTTGGTTCTCACATCTTGCGATAGAGATTCCGGGTGAGAACACTTCAAACGAATGGCTTGAAAAAGTCGATGATAAGGATTACTTAAAATTGAAATAGTATGAAATATACAATTTTGTTACTTATGAGTATCTTATGTTTTAATAGTTGCACTAAGGCGCAACAGACAAACGAACCTAACGGCAAAGTACTTGTGGCATATTTCTCTTGTACGGGAACGACTGAAAGAGTTGCCGGCACTATTGCCAAGGCTACAAACGGAGAGTTGTACCGCATAACACCTGAAAAGGAATACACTTCTGCGGATTTGAACTGGACAGATAAGCGTAGTCGCAGTTCTATGGAAATGGCTGACGAAAAATCTCGTCCTGCAATCAAAGGTGAGAGGCTTAATATCAATGATTACGATGTTATCTTCATAGGTTTTCCAATTTGGTGGGATTTGTGTCCTCGTGCGGTGAATACTTTTATTGAAAAGTATGATTTAAGTGGAAAGAATGTTGTGGTTTTTGCCACCTCGGGAGGCAGTTCTATAACCAATAGTGCGAGAGAACTCAAAAAACTCTACCCTAAAATCAAGTGGAAAGACGCCCGCCTATTGAACGGCAACACAAAACAAACCGAAGAATGGATTAACTCAATTGCTTATTAAAATTTATAGGAAATTCCATTGAAACACACTTCCAAATCTTTTGCATTTTATGTACGGCACATTGATATATATGTCAAAATGTGCCGTACTTTTTTATGAATAAGACTGAATAATTTCGGAATACAGGCTGATTCATAAATTTGTTAGTCTGATTCATAACTTTTTTTCACTCGGTAAGTCATAAAATTGAAGCAAAAAACAAAAAACCATAGGGCGTATGGGCAAATAACTTGCGTTGAGGTTAAGAGTATCTCTGTGTTTTGTTTGAAAATTTATTACTTTTGCAAAAAATATAAAGGCGATGAAAAAGAATTTTAACAAAATAAATATTGCTCTTTGTGGTTGTTTGCTTGCCGTTGGTCTATCCTTGCTTGGTTCTTCTTGCTCCAAAACCGAAAAACGAGTGCAGATGGACGGCTTTGCACAAGGGACATACTACCATATAATCTTTTACTCCAAAGATACCGTTGGTATTAAAAAAGATTTGGAACAGATATTCAACGATATTGATAGAAGTCTTTCATTGTGGGTGGATTCTTCGATAGTCAATAAAGTCAATCGTAATGAGAACGTGGAATTGAATAAAATATTTACGGACAATTTCATATTCTCACAAAAATTCTCCGAAATAACAAACGGCGCATTCGATATAACCGTTGGCGATTTGGTAAGAAAACAAGGCTTTGCCAACAAAAACCGCGAGCCTTTGAGTGAAGAACAAATTGATTCGTTATTGCAATACGTCGGATACAAGAATGTGGCGATTAAAAACAATAAACTTATCAAGAAATACCCTCAAACACAAATTGATTTCAATGCCATAGCACAGGGATATACTTCGGATTACATTGCCAACTACTTCAAAAAACGTGGAATTAATTCCTTTATCGTCGATGTCGGGGGAGAGGTTATCTGTGGCGAAGCAAAACCTAATGGTAAGAAATGGACGGTTGCTATTGAGAAGCCCGAAAACGATAATCCTCCATTGGATTCTATCAGCAACACACCTGCAAACGACCAAATCAAAAGCGTTAAACAGCGTCAGGCCATTGATACAGTTTATTTGAAGAATGCTGCCATTGTAACGAGTGGTAATTATCGGAAATTCTATATTGAAAACGGCGTAAAGTATTCTCATACCATTGACCCCTCAACAGGGCGTCCTGTAACCCATACCTTGCTTTCTGCTTCCGTTATTGCACCCGATGCCACCACTGCCGATGCTCTTGCCACCGCTTGTATGGTTATGGGATTGGAGAAAACGCAAGAGTTTTTGAGAACCCACGGCGAGTATGCCGTATATCTGATTTATTCCGATGCGCAAGGTAATCTCAAAACGTGGAAAAGCAATAATTTTAATAAATACACGCAAAAGGATTAATGATATTATCTTTTTCATTTGAGTTATCCGAGAAAAGAAATCACTTCAAACATTCTTGCCGTTAAGCACTCCAAAATTTTTTATCAATATGCGTGTAAAATTTAGCGACCAAATATTGAAAAACATAGGTTTTGTTCCCACAAATGACCAAATGCGACTTGTGTCTTTATTGGAAAAGTTCGTATTTGAGCCCACGCAAAAGACTTTTATACTTAAAGGTTATGCAGGTACAGGCAAAACCACAATGATGAGTGCTTTGATAAAAACTTTACCATATTTCGGAATAAAAACCGTACTGCTTGCCCCAACGGGTAGAGCCGCCAAAGTGCTTAGTCTTTATTCTGAAAAAAACGCATTCACTATTCACAAACATATTTACTTTACTCATCGTGATGATAGTTCTTTTACCTTTCGTTTGAAGGAAAACAAATATCGTTATACGATTTTTATCGTAGATGAATCCTCAATGATTGGAACGCAGGATTCGAGTGTGTTCCTTGGTCGCAGTCTTTTGGACGATTTGATTAAATACGTCTGTGACGGAGATAACTGCAAACTAATCTTTATCGGAGATACCGCCCAACTTCCACCGGTCGGCGAAATACTTTCTCCCGCTTTGGACGAAGAATATATACAACGGCATTACGACACTTATCCCGATTGTTATCAACTCACCGAAGTTGTACGTCAAGCCTTAGATAGTAATATCCTCAAAAATGCGTCTAATTTACGTTACCGAATATTTAAGGAGAACTTTGCTTTGCCGATATTTAAGTTTGAAGACAGCGACGACTTTAAAGCCATAAGTGCGACCGACTTTGAAGAATATCTTCGCGAAGCATATAACGAATACGGTGTTGATGAGGTTATATGTATTTGTCGCTCAAACAAAGCCGCCAATATCCTAAACAACCGTATCCGTTACACTATCCTTGACAAGGAAAACCAAATCGACGCCGGCGATAACATTATGGCGGTTAAAAACAATTACTTTTGGTTGGAAAACTACTCAAAAGAAGGCTTTATTGCCAACGGAGATATTTTGAAAATCAAACGTATTCTCGGTTACGAAACCAAATACGACCACAATTTCGCCGACATCATAGCCACTTTCAACGATTACGACGACGAGCAAGAGATAGAAATAACCATTCTTCTGGATTCTCTGAACATCGATAAGGCGTCTTTGGATTTGTGGGGCGAAAACTCTTTGTATCAAAAAGTTTTTGATGACTATTACAGTGAAGTGAAAAACAAAGTCGAAGCAAAAAAACGTACCCTTAACGACAAATACTTCAACGCCGTTCAGGTGAAATTTGCCAACTGCCTTACTTGTCATAAGGCGCAAGGCGGAGGCTGGAAAGCGGTCTTTGTGTTTCAGAATTACTTTACGGACGATATGCTTGACAAAGACTACTTCCGTTGGCTCTACACTGCAATCACTCGTGCCAAAGACAAACTCTTTCTCGTCAATTTCCAAGACGATTTTTTTCAACAAAAAAACATCTGAATCGTTGGCTTAAACAAACTCATTCCCCTTTACTACCACCATAATCCACCCATATATTACAAAAAAGTGGCGGCTTGGCTGTTTGTAATTCAAAAAGTCTTTTTAATTTTGCAAACAGTTTATAAGATTTACACACAATAACAATATGAAACCACTTGTAAGTATCATTATGGGCAGCACTTCCGATTACGATATTATGGAAAAAGCCGCCAAATTCTTGGACGAACAAAACATTCCTTTTGAGATAAACGCTCTATCAGCCCACAGAACAGCCGAGCAGGTTATGACTTTTGCCAAAAACGCCGAAAGCAGGGGCGTTAAAGTCATTATTGCCGGTGCGGGAATGGCTGCCGCTTTGCCGGGAGCAATAGCAGCCGAGACGACGTTGCCGGTTATCGGCGTGCCAATCAAAGGTTGTTTTGACGGATTGGACTCAATGCTTTCCATGATTCAGATGCCTCCCGGAATACCTGTGGCAACGGTGGCTGTCAATGGCAGTATGAATGCCGCCGTTTTGGCAATGGAAATACTGGCTTTGACAGACGAAGACATCAAAGAAAAGATGCACTGCTATAAAGCCTCATTGAAAGACAAAATAATCAAAGCCAATGAGGATTTGAAGAGCAAGGAATTTAAGAATCGCGTGTTTTAATTCCCTTGCAACCAGAACATACACCACAATAAGGTGTTGTTTCTTTTTTAACCCGTAAATAAACAAAATAATAAGTATGTTGGTCGTAGGAATAACCGGAACATTGGGAGCAGGCAAAGGAACCGTTGTCGATATGCTCAAAGACAAAGGCTTTGTTCATTACTCCGCACGCGATTATCTTCGCAAAAGAGTTGAAGCCCTGGGCTTGAAACCCGACAGGGACACCTTTACAATGGTTGCCAATGCCACAAGAGAAAAAGAGGGTGGCGACTTTATTGCCAAAGGTTTGTTGGAACAAGCAAACAAAGACGGCAAAAACTGTATCATAGAGAGTATCCGCAATGTCAAAGAGGTGGAATACCTGAAAAAACACTGCAATTTCGTTCTTTTGTGCGTCGATGCCGATATAAAGATAAGATACAATCGTATAATCAAGCGGGACAGTGAGACCGACAACGTTGATTTCGACACCTTTGTTGCCAATGAACAACGTGAGATGTCCCCGACGGATGAGAACAAACAAAATCTTGGATTGGTTATTCGTATGGCTGACTACACGATAGACAACAGCAAAGACTTGGATAACTTGAAACAACAGGTTGAAAAGATTTATGCACGCCTGCCATTAAGACACCGTTTGACTTGGGACGAATATTTCTTGGAAGTTGTCAAGACCGTTGCCAAGCGTGCCACTTGCGACCGTGGTCGTTCGGGCTGCGTTATTGTCAAAGACAAACAGATACTTGTTACGGGCTATGTGGGTTCTCCGACGGGCTTACCGCACTGCGACGATGTGGGACATTTATTCAAAAAGACCATAAACGAAGAGGGAGAAATCAGCACTCATTGTGTTCGCACCGTACATGCGGAGCAAAACGCTATATGTCAGGCTGCCAAACGTGGTATTGCTCTTGAAGGGGCGACGCTTTACTGCACTATGACGCCTTGCCGTGTTTGTGCGATGATGATTATCAATTGCGGGATAAAGCGTGTTGTCTGTCTCAATAAGTACCACAGCGGACAGGAAAGCGAAGAAATGTTTAACCAAGCCGGCATTCAATTGGACTTTGTAAGCGAAGAAGTCGTGCAATACGACCACCAATAATTCATTGTCCCTCGCTGTATTGTTAATCACCGCTCTGTTTTGAAGTCTTTGCTTTGAGCAAACAAAAAAGTCCGCCGAACAAACGACGGACTTTTGGTATTCACGTGCTATTCGTATGTTGTTATATGGTAATTAGAATTATTTCTTTGTTTTTCTTTATTAATTATTATTCCCCTTTTCCTACACGTGTTCCAAATTCAGATTAATTTTCCTGAACTTTGCCGCTTTGAGTTTCTTTTCCACCGTCGAACTTGCTCGGAACTCAACCGTTTTGCCGCTTATCGTATCCGTTGTTACATCCTCGGCACTATCCACCGCCTTGGCTTTGAATTTCGGCGTAAATGTACCCAACTTGTCCAATTTTACCTGAAATCCGTTTAACAACATCTCACGTACAACCATCGCGAAACCATCTATAAACCGCTTCGCCTCATTGTCCGAAATCGTCGATTCAACCGCAATCTGTTTCGCCAAACTTTTTGTCGTTACCACGCCCGTACTCGAAATCTTCGGCGTATAAATCACTTTTTTCTCGTTCTTTACGTATGTCGTCCTCTTGACAACTTTATATGGTATGCTTGCCATAATATTCTGTTTTTTTAATGTTTTGATAAATTGTTTCCTAACTTGTATCTCGTCGTTACGCAATCAAATATGATTTGTATTCAACTGATTGTAATACTTAACGCTTGCGTCTTCCATTTCTCGTTTCAACTTCGCATCGGGGCGGAAATTGATTTTCACCTTTTGGATTTTTTCCGTATTTGCGTCTTCGGGCGATTCGCTCGCAACCGTTTTCAACGACGGAGAGAAAGTCCCCAATCCCTCGACCTTGACACTCTGTCCGCTCAACACCGCCGAAGTTATCTGGTCTGTCAGTTCGTCCATTGCCAATAACACCTCAGGTGCTTCCATCGACAGGGATTTGGTCAATTTCTCGGCAATATAATCCTCATCGTGAGTACCTTGTATATGCTGCTTTGCAACATACATCACTTTCTTTTCGCCTTTGACCCACAAATTCATCTTGGTTTTGTAATAAAATAAAGCCATAGTCTTTAATGTTTTTTAATTTTTAATAAATAAATTTAATTTTATGTATGATATTTTCAATATCCTTTTCAATATTCCCTAATTTCTGTTTATCTATCTCAATCCGTTGTTTATGTATCTCAAATTTCTGTTTATCTGTCCCTAATTTGTGTTTATTAGCCTCTGTTTTTCGTCCAAATCATTGAAGTATTCGTCCAAAACGCACTAATTCTCGTCCAAAACGCACTGAAACGTCGTTAAGGTTTGTACAAACCACAGCACAAGGTTCGTACAAACCACGACCTAAGGTTTGTACAAACCTTTATCGCGTTTCTGTGCGTTTTGGACAGCCACTCGTACGATTTGGACAAAAGCCTGTGCGATTTGGACAAAAACTTCAAGCCGTCAAACAAATATTTGAGACCGTCAAACAAAAACTTCAAATTATTATATTTGTAAATCAAAGTGTTATACATAATACCCGAAACTTTTGATTTAGTTTTCGTCTTGACTGTTTATAACTGCCTTAGGCATATAATCTCGTTTGTGGATTGGCACTTCTTTTATGCGGCGGGTCAGTTTCATTGAGGGATAAAAGACACATTTAACGTTTTTTATGCACTTTGAATTAACGTCTTCGGGGCTGTTTTGGGCCTTGACCTCCAATCGCAACCGCAACGTACCGAGTTTGCCGACTTGAACGGCGCGCCCATGCGTCAAAGCGTCGATTGCAACATCGCTCCATTCCTCCAAAGCCAAAGCCGCCTCGTGTCGCGACAAGGTGCTGCCGATTTCAATCTCGGCACATAAGGACTCGATTGTGGCGGGCGTTTTCTTCAATAACTCGGGAACATATTTGGTTTCGACTTCTGAGTTCTTAAAGTTGCGAAACGTTTTCTTTTTGACAAAGTATTCCAATTTCATTTCTTTGTGGTTTTAATTTATTTTCGGGTTGATTATGTTTTTATTTGTGCTATTTGCGATTGTTTTAGCGATTGTTTTAATTTGTTTGACGGTTGCAAAGGTACAAAGTTATTTTCAATTGACAAGGATTTCAAGCAAATAAGTTTATTATAGCGTTGTATGGGACAGTTCTTTTGCAATGGCGTTGCGTATTCGGTTCAGTGTGGCGTATTGCTCTATATATTCCGTGTTGTCCGGGGCTTTTTTGTAAGTGGTTAAAATAAAAATAAGATTGTGTAGGGCTTATAAATATTAAAATCTACCAAAAAGTTTTAATAACACTGTTTGTATCAAATATTTTGTTTTTCTCAATATTAAATTTGTGGTCTGTGTTAAAATAAATATCGGCATTGGGATAAATTCTTTTTAATTCCTTATATGTTCGTAACCGAGACATCTTATCTTTACTTGAATCATTGTCTATAAATAGTATTTTGGTGTTTGTATATTCTTTTGCGAAACATGTTTTACATAAGTACATATCAAAGACAATAACCGCATCATAGTCATTAATATCCACACTGACTTTGTTTTTCTTCCTATCCTCCAAGTCAAGACGCTTAGTTACGATTTCATTGTTTTTATTGCTGAAATCCAATTCTTGTGAATGGTATGTTTTTAAGAAGTATTTGACATTTTCTTCGTCATCTGTAAGTGCCGTACTGTCATATACAAATATTCCGTTTGAAAATAAAGGTATGATATTTTCGCTGTTTAGACTTGTATATGGGCTATCTCCCCAAAACGGATATTTGAAAAGTATTTCTTTTTGTTTTGTTTTTATATTTATTCTAATGGCATCGCAAGTGTCTTTCAATAGTTCTTTTGATAAGACAAGTAAAGTTGAATCATTTACAAACATTTGTTTCATATTCAAACTATAATTCAATTGTTTTATGTTTTCAAGTAATATTATAACCATTTTTGGGTTTTTGTAATCTATCAAAGATTTATTCACAGAAACATTTGTATCCAAATGATGTTGTGTTGTTTTGTAATCATTGTTGAAGGTAAAATCTATGCTATCAACAATATTCAAATTATAATCCAACAAATACATCTGTGGTTTAATAAGATTCATAATGGAAATCAAGTTTTTGTTTGTGGCATAAACATTATTGATATTATAAAAGTTTAGCATAATAGAATTGCCGAAATCAAATTTGTGAGTTTTGGTAATTTTCTTATTGTGTAAATCAAACAAAGCAATATTGTAATTGAGTCCGTAACTATCAAACATTTGATTGGCAATTATCAAGTTGCCATTTTTGTAACCTATGATGTTATTTAATTTGAGATTTTTGATTGAGTTATCAAAGAGTATCAAATCATTTGGTTTGAAATGATTTTTTTCCTTTGTATATATTGCAATACCTGTTCCATCCAAATTACAAAATAAAGTATCCTTTATATAATAAAACGCATTTGATAAAGTAGCAGGGTGATAATATGTAGTATCGCCATATTTATTTATGAACAATGCCGTAGTTCTGCGAACGGTGTCAATATATATGCTGTCTTTGTTACAAAGAAATATTATATTAAAATATTCGTTTTCGCTTTCGTAAGTTTCTTCTACAAATAATTTTTCGTCTGTATTCGTATTTATTTTCGTTATACTTGTTGCATCAGTTGGTCTTTGGAATACTTCTAAAGTATTTATAACTTCTTGTGCAACCAAAACGTTTGTCAAGAAAATTATGCAGCCAATAATGGCTGCATAATTGAAAAGTTTATTGTTTTTCATCTTATAATTTTTGAATATTCAACAGCACTTAAATTGAAATTAAATACTCCAGCATCGGTAAGGCTACCATCTTGCCAAGAATACAACATATTGTCTTGAACAAATCTGCCACATTCTTGCCCTAAAGCAATTTGTTTTTTCATATAGTCCAAAGCAGTTGTCAAAGACATATTTGTTTGAGTACCCATATCTCGTTCGCTTATTCCTGTGACAACAGTCATAAGGATAGTGAGTTTGACAGGGCACTCTTTATCTCCCGGACTAAAACAACTTACGCTTAAACTCTTTGCTTTTGTATCAATTTTTATAAATACGTGTTCATACGTTGCAGGTTCATTATTTCCATTTGGTCGTCCATCCCGCATACGTATATTAATAGTTGTGAACTGTGGCTCTTTCTCTGCAAACGTATTATTACAAAATAATACACAACATAGCATAATGGCAAATATCATGCTTGAAAATTTTATATATTTCATATTATTTAATTAATTTGCAACTGTTCGTTACGATAATCTTATAACCATTGCGAATATTTTATAAGTATCGGTTTGATTCCTATCCAAAAACGCACTCTTAATAAATTCATTGTACGAGGAATGCAAACAAATCCTACAATGTATTTACCGTCGAACATATTTGCAAGAGCACTAAACACTAAAGAAATATGTCCCTACGTGAGACTGAATTTGTTTTTCCCGATAAATATGATGTAATCGGAATTATACATCATTAATTTGAATACAAGGACACAACAAACACTATGCAACACCTTTTGATTGCTACTAATGACATTTTCAGAAAAATGTAAATAATTTGTTGTGTAAAAATTATTCATAAGATTTTAATTTACTCTAAATTCATTGACGCAAAATTAGATATTTTGTTTAATACTGCCAAATTTTTTTGAAATTTTCTTTTCAAGAAAAGGAATAAAGTTTTGAAATTCAATAAAGAATAAAAGTTAAGTACAGAAATATTAGTCTTATAATAAATTTATTATAGCGTTGTATGGGACAGTTCTTTTGCAATGGCGTTGCGTATTCGGTTCAGTGTGGCGTATTGCTCTATATATTCCGTGTTGTCCGGGGCTT
>NWBO01000058.1 GCA_002633275.1 Bacteroidales bacterium Phil12 | reverse complement strand
CTTATAAAACGATTAACTGGGAAAGCATTGTATTGATTGCAGCCATGCTTCCTATGTCTCTGGCATTGGAGAAAACGGGAGCTTCGGAATATATTTCCAATACATTAGTGAACGGCTTGGGATCATACGGACCGATTGCATTGATGGCAGGTATTTATTTTACGACTTCGTTGATGACGATGTTTATTAGTAATACGGCTACCGCTGTTTTGCTTGCTCCGATTGCTTTGCAAAGTGCCATACAGATTGGAGTCAGTCCGGTTCCTTTCTTGTTTGCTGTGACGGTAGGTGCAAGTATGTGTTTTGCTTCTCCGTTCTCTACACCGCCTAACGCCTTGGTGATGCCTGCCGGTCAATATACCTTTATGGATTATGTAAAAGTAGGATTGCCGTTGCAGATTATTATGGGAATCGTGATGATTTTTGTATTACCATTGATTTTCCCCTTTTAGTTTTTAATTTTTATCCTTTTAATAAGGAGATGAAAGAGCTCGGTATTTTGTAGTTGTAGTGCTTTGTAACACTGGATCTTTGTCGTTTAATTGAGAGTTGCATAGAATCTGCAACTCTTTTTTTTGATTGCATATTGCATATTTGTACTTCTAAGCTTTTAATATTCAATAATGTAATAGGTCGTTTTTTATTGGGAGTAATTAAAGCCTTATCTTTTAAAAGATGTTAACCGTAGGTCGAAAAATACAACTTTATCCGTTTCATATTTGTAAATACAACTATCTTTGTACATTCATTGCTGATTGTTGATTCGTAATGATTTTTATTTTTTGTGCAAATAAAGCAAACTTAAGTATTTAAAGATTATGAAACAAAGCATTGTAAAAATCTTCACTTTTTCGTTGTTAGTATCTTCTATCAGTTTTATTAGTTGCGTTGATAATGAGAAAAATCTGTTTAATGCAGATCAACTGAAACAAATTTACGAAGAAACTTTTCCTGTAAAAAACATCGACTCTGATGGTGATTGGACAATGTCACGAAGTGTAACGGCACATGTGTCAATCAATGGGGATCAAGGAGTAGATTATAAGATACAGATATTTGATGCCGATCCATTAAGCCCGGAAAGTACAGCAAAACTCTTAGCGGAAGGAACTGCCACTCAAAGTATGACTTTGGATGTGGTGATGGATTGCGCAACATCTCTTGATAAAGTGTTTGTTGCGCGTATAGATGAACACAAACGTTATCTGGTCCAACCGACAGCGATTGAAAATGGTACAGTGACAGCGCACTTTGGAGACAAAGGTACGCCAACACGTTCTATATCACGAGCTGTGACGACTAGTATACCAGTCATGGAAGCTCCTTATACAGCCGATTTTATTAGTGCTAAAAAGGCAATTTCTACTGTCATTCAGGCTAATTGGGATCTTTCTGCAAAGTCTGGCTGGGGTGGAAGTTATGGTCAATTTCCTGTTTTTACAGAAAGTGAGCGTTGGTTTAAGATTCAGGAAGGAACTTTTAAAGCTGGATTTAGTGCAACTGGAAATAGAGATGGAGAAATAAGTGCTGTGAAAGTAATCGTTCCTCAAGGAAGCACATGGGTTATAGAGAATAGTAATCAATTTTCTGATATTACAGAAATTATCGTTGAGAATGGTGGAAAGATAGAGATTGCTAAAAATGGGAGTCTGATATTAACGCGGGCTTCTTATATAACTGTGATGCAGGGAGGAAGTATTGTTGGTGACAGAGGTATTCAGATAACAAATAGTTCGGCTGGGCGTACAAACTATAATGCGGGTACGATTGATTGTGACTTTTTGAAAATTGATGGAAGTGGAAACGGAGTTGATTTTGTGAATTATGGAACACTTAAACTGAATTCTTATAATGCTTCTACAAATGGTACGACATTGATAAATCATGGAACCATTGAAGTCGAAAATATAGATGGCAACAATAATACTAATATTAAAAACGGTTGTTATCTGAAAGCTGGAAAATTACAATTTGGTACGCTTGTTATGGGAAATACTTCCGAAGCTATTTGCAAAGAATTGACGGGTAATGGAAATGATAATAATATCGTGATGGAAGCACAATCCATGTTGACTTGTACGGGCAAAGCTAATTTATTCAGAACAGTTACCGGTCCGACACAAGGAACTGCCTTATTAAGAATTCACGAAATAGATAATACTTCCGGTCTGGCTCAATCTGCTTCTAAAGTAAGTAATAATATCATTTGTGAAATAACAGATCAAACATATAAAGGCGAAGCACATTATAACTGGTCTCCTTTTGCATGGCTAGTAAATAAGGGATTACAGCAAGGTGCTACCTATTGTAATCCGGGCAAAGCAGAATTTATACTTCCTGCTGACGGTGACTGTGTTAAAGAAGGGTATAACTCTGATGAAAAACCGGATGATGTAGAAATTCGATATGCAGTTTATTCTTATGCTTTCGAAGATAACTATCCGAAAGCAGGAGATTACGATTTCAATGATATTGTGTTGAATGTAACTTTGCCTGCAGCCGGTAATGATGTGAAAGAACTAAAATATAAAATTGACCTTCGGGCAGTTGGTGCCGTGAAACAATTAGGTGCTGGTTTGAGAATACGAGGAATAGACAAAAATAATGTGGAAGAGATAAGTTTTGGTGCAGGCGCTGCTCAACGTACCGGCTCATTAAATTCTGGTATATTTGAAAATGCATCTTATGAAGCCAATGGCAATGAACTTGTGATTCCTTTATTTGGAGACGCACATTATGTATATGGATATACAGGAGCACAACGCCCCATGTTGAATACTGGGAATGCTAGCACTCCTCTTACAGATATATATACTCTTGAAGTG
>NWBO01000057.1 GCA_002633275.1 Bacteroidales bacterium Phil12 | reverse complement strand
GCTACACGTCCGTCCATCATATCGAACAGTCCGGCAAACAAAATCACACCTCCTGCCCAGCCGATAATGGCCAAATCGTTCTGTCCGCCATATATGCCGGCATATACAAACATACCTGCCGCTACTACATTCAGGATAAATCCGGTAGTGGTGATAAAGTTAGGAGTGATTCCTATTTTAATCATTCCGCGTATCAGGGGATTGATAATCTTATAAATCAACTGTTGTAAATAATCTCTGTAATTCATCTGTTTAAATCTGTTTATAGCTATTTTTATCTAAATCTTCTGTTTTCTCAATCTGTATATATCTAATTCTTTCGTTTTCTCATCAGTCTTTTCAATCCGTTTTTCAGTTTCTTTTTCCGAACAAACTTCTTATATCTATATTCCGGTAAACAAAAAAGCGTTGCATATTATAGTTCCAGAACAGTGCCACGATGACTGCCACTACCACTTTAGGAATAATGAAAAAATCTCCGAAATACAGGCTAAGTGTGTTGCGTACCCAGGGAATCTTCGCCAATGATTCCGTCAGTGCATACGTTCCCCACGTATTGAGCCAAACACTGCAAACCCATACAAGGATAAATTTTACGGCAACGTGTGTTTTCTTTCCTTTCGATTTAAAAGTCCATTTATAGTTGATAACGCAATTAACGATTCCTCCATAGATAGCTCCCGCCAGGGTGGCATATACATAGTAGACATCAAACAGCCTGACCAGAAGAATCGTAACGAGAAAGTCTGCAATAGTTGCCATTTGAGCAGAAAGCTGCGCCCTCAAAAACATGAAGATGCCGCCTTTCTGGGAAATCATCCGTGCAACTTTTTTCAGCCAATCACCCATCTCGCTCCCACTAACAATATAAAACTATACACTCCCGCCAAAACATCGTCCATCATGACCCCTACTCCACCTTTCAGGCTTTCCATACGACGTATGCCCAACGGTTTGGCTATATCAAAGATACGGAACAGGGCAAAAGCCGCAATCACGTACCAAAACCATTTGTCATCATTGGGAACAGCCAACAACGGTATCCACACTCCCACCATCTCATCTACTACCACACGCGAAGGATCTTCTCCCCAATAAGTCTCCAGCTTATCGGCAGCCCAAATGCCGGCGAATGTAAATACAATCACCAAAGCGGCAGTCAGCCATAATACCCAAGAGAAAGGAAGGAGAAAATAAAGTGCAATCCAAATGATAGAAGCCAGTAACGCCCCAGCCGTGCCGGGAGCAAAAGGAGAAAAACCGGAGCCAAAGCCCGTGCCTATAAAAACAGGTAGAAAGGGAGGACGCTTCATTTATTACTAATTACTAATTACAAACTACGAGTCGGTTGTGTCACGAGTCCCCCAACGAATGGGGAATTTGTACAATAAAAAAGTAAAAGTTGAGGTTGAGCATCCACCAGTCTTTATAGGATGGTAAATCTCAATCTCAACTTATTATTTGGGGTTACTGATTAAGCTAAGTAATCAGGTTCTTTTTCACCAATCATGTTACGCAATGTCTGTTTTACCATTCTCCATTGTGTAAACAAGTCGTGTTCGGGCTGATGTTCGAAATCGTGCATCGGGCTCTTGCAGAAGAATGACAACCAAGTCTGGATGCCACACATGCCTGCACGCATTGCCAAGTCGCTGAACAACACAAGGTCAAGAGCGATAGGAGCTGCAAGGATAGAGTCGCGGCAAAGGAAGTTCACCTTGATTTCCATCGGGTAGCCCATCCATCCGAAGATGTCGATGTTGTCCCATGCTTCTTTGTTGTCTTTGCGGGGAGGATAGTAGTTGATACGTACTTTATGATAAACATCTCCGTAGAGATC
>NWBO01000056.1 GCA_002633275.1 Bacteroidales bacterium Phil12 | reverse complement strand
GGATTCAGCTGCCATCATTCAGGGAATTGGTCTCGATCCTCGTATTGGCACTCACTACAATAACCCATCATTTGGTTATGGTGGCTACTGCTTACCAAAAGATACTAAACAGCTCCTTGCAAATTATGAGAGCGTACCCCAAAATATGATGACAGCGATTGTGGAATCAAATCGTACCCGTAAGGATTATATAGCAGATGCTGTTCTTCGCAAGGCTGGATGGTATGACTACTATAGCAATAACCAGTATGATGGCTCAAAAGAATCTGTTACTATTGGTGTTTATCGCTTGACAATGAAGAGTAATTCTGACAACTTTCGCCAGTCGGCAATCCAAGGCATCATGAAACGGATTAAAGCTAAAGGTGCTACCATTATTATCTATGAACCAACTCTTGCAGATGGCGAATCATTCTTCGGTTCATTGGTAGTGAATAATTTAGTAAAGTTCAAAGTTTTATCGAATGTGATTATTGCTAACCGCTTCGATGATTGCTTGAGTGATATAGAAAACAAGGTTTATACGCGTGATATCTTTAGATGTGATTAATCAATTTAAATGATGGAAAATTTTATTGAACATTTTATGACTCCCTTTTCCTAGGGCGAGAAAATCGAACGTATACAAGTCTTCCTGCACATCGACAAACCATGTTTTGCCAAGAGATTCACATGAGCTCCTGTACGTATTAGAAGATAAAAAAATCCAATAAAAACCGAGTACGTATTGCGAGTTCTTGATTATCTGTAAGATGCCATGATGGAAGAAGAGTTCCACGGGTTTGGAATGGGGCTGGCGGGCAGATGAGTTGCTTAGGCTTTAAAATCAGACTCGTCTTTTGAAATCTTTTAGGGGAAAGCTTGTAGGGGGCTTTCCCTATGAGATATCTCAAAATTGGATGCTCACGGAATTTCAAAATCAGATGCTAACAATTTGAGTATTTACTCATGTCACAATCGTCTATAAAGAAAAATTTTGCTTATAAGAGTATACTGACTATTTCTACTTATTTGATCAGTTTCATCACATTTCCATATGTAGCTCGGGTATTGGGTGTTGAACATATAGGTTTGGTCAATTTTGTGGATAATACGGTGAATTATTTTTTATTATTCGCAACGATGGGAATTGGATTATTGGGTGTCCGCGAAATAGCAGCAGTGAAAGAAAATAAGAAATCTCTGGAGCAGATTTATTCAAACATATTGGCATTGAATTTATTATTTACTATGGTATCGCTGGGTATATATTTGTTTTGTATAGCGGCAATACCAAAATTGCGCCAATATGACGAATTGTTTTATATAGGAACGGGCAAGATACTTTTTACAGCGTTTCTAGTGGAATGGTTTTTTACGGGAATAGAGAATTTCCGGTATATCACATTGAGAAGTATCCTTATAAAAGTCTTTTATGTAATCAGTGTTTTCATATTTGTAAGAGATACATCAGACTATCGGCTTTATTTTATACTTACGGTAGGAGTGGTTGTGCTGAATGCTTTTATTAATCAGTTATATATTCGAAAATTTGTCAGGATTAGGTGGTGTAATATACAGTTATTCAAGTATATTAAGCCAAACATTACATTGGGTATTTATACGTTGATGAGCTCGATGTATCTTACCTTTAATGTAATGTATTTAGGATTGGTGTCTGATAATACGGAAGTAGGCTATTATACGACAGCGTTTAAGCTATACTCTGTGCTCTTAGGTTTCTTTACTGCATTTACGAGTGTAATGTTACCTCGGATGAGTTCCTTGTTGGCAAACGGTGAAAATGCCCGCTTTCAAGAATTAGTGGATCGTTCGTGCTCTGTAGTAGCTACTTTCTGTATACCTTTAATTTTATACGGCATAATTCTAGCTCCTCAGATTATATACACCCTATCTGGTCCTGAATATGAAGGAGCGATATTTCCGATGCGAATCATCATGCCAGCAGCGTTTGCGGTAGGTATGGCCCAGGTATTAGCGATTCAGATATTGATGCCAATGAAAAAAGACAGGGTGTTATTGATGGCATCAATCATCGGTGCAATTGTCAGTTTATTAATCAATTTGCTGGTAGTTCCATATGTGGCAAGCGTAGGTTCTGCTGTCGTATTGTTATGTTCAGAAATGGTAGTAGCTGCGACATATGTGGTGTATGTACTGTCGCATAGGTTAGCACGAATTCCTATTAGGATTGTATGGGAAAATATTTGCTATTCTTTGCCTGGCGCATTGGTTTGCTGGGGATGTAGCAGGTGGATAGAAAATGAGTTTGTGGTAGTGGTATGTGCGGTGATATTGGCGGGGACTGTATGGATAATAGTGCAAGTAATAGCAAAGACTTCTGTGGGAGAACGAATGAAAAGTCTTCTTTTATTACGGCGGTGATGCCAGTGTTGAAATGGTGGCTACTTATTATAGTGCGACTGGAACGTTGAAGTTGTATGGCAGTTCTATTTGAACTTCATTGGTACTTTTTCAAAAATGTTTTTAATGGGTGTGTAGGGATTATGCTAACATGGTTCCTGGCAAAATGACTTTGGCTACCAGCCAATGTTAAATTCAATGCTAATTAATTAACAAAACTCGGTTTAGGGTACACTAATGTGCTCTTTCAAAGGGGGATGCCTTAAATAGAGTGCTTGCATATTTTTTATATGGATGTATCAGTTATTATAGTGAATTATAAAACATGTGAATTAACTTTACAGTGCCTTCGTTCGCTTTTTAAGTATACGCATGGTGTGAAGATGGAGGTTATTGTAGTTGACAATGCATCTCAGGACGATACGCCCTATTCTATACGCCGGGAGTTTCCGCAGGTACGTGTGGTGGAAAGTCAGGAAAATTTAGGATTTGGAAAGGCTAACAATCTGGGTAATACTTATGCAATAGGTAAGTACCTTTTTCTGCTTAATAGTGACACAATCGTTATCCATAACATTGTTCGGCAGTTTTTCGAATTTATGGAAACACATCCGGAGTATGTTTCATGTGGTGGAAACTTGTTGGACAGAGATGGGGTAAACTGCAATGTAGGGGGGGATTTCCCTTCGGTAATGCAGGAGTTTCTGAGTATTGGGTTTCATAGGTTAGTGCCTCGTTGGTTTAAAAATCGATATACTTTGAGTAAGTCTGTAGCTGATAGTGGGATGGACGATATTTGTTACGTGATAGGTGCTGATATGTTTATTTATAAAGAAATATTTGACCGCTTTCAGGGTTTCGACCCTGCCATTTTTATGTACTACGAAGAAACAGATCTTTATTACCGGATGCATTTGGAAGGATTACGTTCGTGTATATTGCCTTATGCGCCTTTGATACATCTGGAGGGAGGGTCGTTTGGTTCTCATAGTCGTTTCTTTAATTTGAGAAAGACAGAAATGTTATTATGTAGCAAATGTTATTTTTTTCGTAAACACTATTCACACAAAGCTGTGATGGCTATGAAATGTTGTGTGGCTATTGGAGCTATTATTCGTCCACATCGCTATAAATGTAACTTATTGGGCTTCCTTAAAAAGGTTATTAAAGAATAACATCTGGCTTGCCTAACTATTTCACAAATTGTCTGATTTTAATAGGTTATTCTTATGCCTTTATTTAAATTATTTGTAACAATATTAAATATCCCACGAATTATTCCATCGTTTATCTTGTTTTGTTTAAAAATTAATGATTGTGAAGATGATGTTAAGCAAGCCCTTATTCATCGGCACTTTAATTCTAATATTTTTATTGGTTTTTGTTATTTAATGGTTTTTGATAAAACTTTTAGGAATATCTTTTATAAACGTATCGGTAAACTTAAATATTTTGTATATTATTTTATGCTTCCACATGATAGCTTCGTTATTGCTACATACATGGATTGTGGAAAAGGTTTTTTGGGAATTCATCCAATCACAACTTTTGTAAATGCTGATAAGGTTGGTGAAAATTTCACTGTAAGAAACAATGTAACAATCGGTGCAAGCAAAACCGGACGTCCAACAATTGGAAATAATGTTATTGTAAATGCAAATTCTCTTATTGCAGGCAAAGTAAATATCGGAAATAATGTAGTTGTAGGGGGGGGGACAATTGTAATGAAAGACATACCCGACAATTGTGTTGTTGTAGGAAATCCCGCTTATATTTTATACCAAAATGACGTAAGGGTAAATAGACCTCTATGAGTAAATAAAAAATTGATTAGTAATTAAATTAAAAAGTAATATGTCAATTTTCAAAGACAAAACCTTGATGATTACTGGTGGTACCGGTAG
>NWBO01000055.1 GCA_002633275.1 Bacteroidales bacterium Phil12 | reverse complement strand
GAAAAGGAGTTCATTGCAAAAATTCGTCAAAGCGAAATTGTTGACGGGGGAGAGGAAGACTCTCTCATTGTGCAAGGAAAAATTGATCTCTTGATTTTGGGTGAAAAGAATTATATTTTTGATTATAAAATCACGAAAATTAATGACGAAAATATGTTGATAAAAAAATATCAAAAACAACTTTTGCTCTATGAACTTGCAGTTCAAAAAGCAATAAATCAAAATATTGACGAAGTGTTTGTCGTTGATGTCAATCGTCACAGACTTATAAAATGTCAAAATATTTAATAAATTATGTCATAATTTTTTATAATTTTTGAAAAAAAATATTTCAAAATATTAGTTAAAATATATTCCTTGTGATATACTAACAAAAAAACATAAGGAGTGTTTGTATGTCAAAGTTGTTATTTGATGGGATTTTTAACTTTGTCGAAACCTATTTCAGAGGAATAGGAAATTCAATGAAAAATCTCGATATATTGTTCTATGTTTTTGTTGGACTAGAACTTTTGTTTGTGATTTACTTTTTGGTTAAATCACATTTTGCTTATCAGTTCCGCCTCATTCGTGCGATTGATAAGATAAATATTTATCTTCTTAATAATTCATACATAAATGAAAATAATTTGATTGAATTTAACAAGAAAATGAAAAAAGTTCCAAAAACTTTGAGATACCACTGGCAACAATATATGTTGTATCGTGAACAATCTCCATCTTTCTATATGTCTTCAAACAATGTTATTGAAAAACCACTTCGTTCAAGTTCGGTTAAATATAACATCAAGACAATGAAAGCATTGACAATCATTTTCACAACTCTTTCAATTTTGCTTTCTGCTGCTGTTTTGGGACTTAGCCAAACACAATCGTCATTTATTGCGCCTGTTATTTTCAGACTTGCAATCATTCCATCAGTGATAATCTTTATTGGCAGCATTTATGGCATCTATCAAAACGCAAGACAATCAGCAAACCTTTCAGACCTATATCAAACATTCCATATTTTCCAAAGACTCATAGACAAGGCCGTGACAACAATGCCTGAATATGTTGACTTTGAAGTTTTGTTCACAAAGAAAGAAATCGCAAAAGGCATTCCAGCCCTCAATGAATACTTGGAAAAACGTGCACGCCAAGAGCAAGAAGAACTCGAAAAAGCAAGACGCAATGCTGTTGACCATGAAGTTTATGATTTTGGTTCAGTTGACATTTCTGGTTCTTTGATTTTGGACAGAGCAATGAAAGAAACCGAAATTTATTTGAGTTTGAGAAACAGACTTCTTGCTGAAATCCAACAAGTTGAAAGTCAAATTGACACACTCAAAAAATCATACGACAACACTCAACGCGAGATTCAAAGAAAAATGCAAACGGCAAAAGAAAATATTGACAGAATCCGTATGCAACAAGAATCTTCAACAAACAGAATTGAAGGTAACTACCTCAAAAAGCAACAAGACCAAGAAATTTCAAAACTTACTCAACTTGAAAAAGACAACACTGAAGAAACATATAGATTTAATCAAGAACTTGAAGCATTGACTAGCGAGATCGACAAAAAGAAAGCAGAGCTTGAAGAAAGAAGAAAATATATCGAAAAAGCAATGCTTGCCGAATACAAAACATATTC
>NWBO01000054.1:2220-2549 GCA_002633275.1 Bacteroidales bacterium Phil12 | reverse complement strand
GGCAGTAAAGCGGTTTTGGAATTGCTCAAATATCCTGCTTATGCTGATAGGGTATCTACTGCTGTTCGTGAGCGTGCATTTGAAGGTAGCAAATCCCCTGCACAGAAAGCCTTTGAAAACGGTAATGCTGCACAGTTAAGAGAAAATGAACAGGCTCTTGCTTCTGTGTATATGCAAGGATTCCACCTTAGAAACATTGCAAAACAGGTTACAGCATTTAAGAAGCCTTCTGCATGGAATCCAGAAGATGAAGCAGTTTAAGGACCTATCCAGAATGCACAGGATAATCCAGATTTAATTCAAAGTCATTAGGTAATGGATTTATATGG
>NWBO01000054.1:0-2074 GCA_002633275.1 Bacteroidales bacterium Phil12 | reverse complement strand
CAGATGAATTTGTATTCGTGTCCCGATTAAAGGGAGAATACAAAATGGCTAAGAAGAATAATGCAAATAATACGAACACTTTACCAGAACAGGAATTTAACATTATTGTATCAGATGTGCATATCCCTCGTATGGTGCCTATTCAGACATTGAGTGATGAAATCGGTATCTCATACAAAACGATATGGCAATGGTGCAAACAGAATAAAATCGTGTATGTGAAATCCGGTGCCAAGTACCTCGTCAATGTTGATAAGTTCGTGGAGTTCCTTAATACCGGAGAAAAGGAAGTAAGTTAGGAGTGATGAGCAATGACTATACCAATTCAGCGAAAGGACGGTACTCCCATTGAGTGGGAACCTGCTCCAAACTTTAGCAGATACCTTGTATCAAGTGACGGACAAGTGATTAGACTTTCAACAGATAGAATTGTACCTCAACGAGATAATGAAAAAGGTTATAAAATCGTTCAATTAGTTAATGACAACGGTGTAAGGAAAAATGTAAGAGTTCACAGGCTCGTTTATATGGCCCATAAAGGTGCTATCCCTAAAGATTTGGAGATAAACCATAAAGACGAAAACAAAGCAAATAATTGCATTGAGAATCTTGAACTTATGACACATAAAGAAAATTGCAACTATGGCACGAAAAATGATTCATTCAAAAAGCCTGTTATCCAAATGACTCTTTCTGGTGCTTTAGTATGTGCCTATGATTCCATGTCAGAAGCTACAAAATGGGGGTTTAATAAATCACATATCGGTGCTTGTTGTGCGGGATTAAGAAAAACGCATAGCGGTTACATCTGGAAATATGCTTGTTGATATGGTATCAGAATTTATACTTTTTGAAACCATGCAAATGAAACCTCAAATGAGTATCAGAAAGTATGCGTAAAAACTTTTGATTATTCTCACAAAGAGTGTGTACTTTTTGAGACTTGCCTGATATGATTAAATCATAAACGAACAGATGTTCGATGTAGAAATGAGGTGTTCAGATGAACAATAAGTTTAAGAATGACAAGCTAAAGTTTGTGCTTATCAGAAACGCTGACTTGGTATGTAAGGATTGCCTATACAAATATGGCGATACGAATATGCCATGCAATGTTTCTAAATGTGAGATGTACGAAGAAAAGCCCTCTACCGTTATTGATGGTGGAAACTGTGATTTATACGATAAGGGGGTGTCTGAATGAAATATGTAGCATATCACAGGACAAGCACGAAAGACCAGCACTTAGACAGAGGTATCGCAGAACTTACCGAGTATTGTGCTGATAACGGAATTTCTCTGTATAAGAATAAGGTTTACACAGACCAACAGACAGGAAAGAATTTCAACCGACCGCGCTACACAATGCTGAAAGACGAGATTTTGGAAAGCGGAGATGTGCTGATCGTCACAGAGCTTGACCGATTAGGACGAAACAAAGAAGCTACACTTAAAGAACTTCGTTTCTATAAGGATAATGGTATTCGTGTTATGGTATTAGAATTACCCACAACATTGATTGACCTATCAGCTATGGAAAACTCAATGGCTCGCATGATGTTAGAAACAATCAATAACATGATGATTGAGTTATATGCAAGTATGGCGCAAGCAGAGATTGAGAAAAAAGAGAAAAGACAGCGAGAAGGCATTGAACAGAAAAAGGCTCGTGGAGAATGGGACGATTATGGCAGGCCAAGGGTTATGGAACTTGAAGAATTTGCTACCCACTATCGCTTAGTACAGCAAGGGGAAAAGAAACCATTTGAACTGATGAAAGAATTAGGTATGACGAAGCCTACATTCTATCGTTACAAAAATCAAATTGAGAAAGGGTGTTAAATATGGCATCAGTAAAAAGAGTTGAGTATAAAAGCGGTAGAGTTGTGTACCGCATAGTTATTTGTCAAGGATACGACACAAAGGGCAATAAACTGGTTAAGAATCTTACATATTCAGTTAATCAGTCAGCAACCCCCAAACAACAAGAACGAGAAGCGAAGAAGTATGCTATGGATATGGAAGATAAATTGAAATATGGCTATGACTTCAACGCAGAAAAAATGTCATTTGA
>NWBO01000053.1:122648-395098 GCA_002633275.1 Bacteroidales bacterium Phil12 | reverse complement strand
GATGTCGGGGCAATTCTCCTTAAAGGTGAAGCCGAGGATAAGGAAATTAGCGTTTTTAACAACAAGCCCTTTAAGGTTCATAGTTTTGATTAGTTGGTTGGCGACGTAGGCGCCCATACCGTCATTTAATCTGCGAGCAGAAAACATTATTCGGGGTAGTACTCCATAGAACTAAAACATTTGTCAGAGATGTTTTGAGGACCGCTGCGGCGGTCCTCCGAGAAATCGCCGTAAGGCGAAGCATTTGGAATATGTAAATATTGAAGCGATGTGAGTACAAAAAAATATGAGATTTGAAAACAAAGAAGATTTATGCTAAACTTTAACAATGATTGTCGATTTATTAACAACCCTTATTATAAAGAAAATATTTTTGCGTGATATTAGTTTTTTAATGTTTAACACTAATTTGACGATGTTTAATATTAATTTTCTAATGTTAAACATTAATTTCGTGATTACACATAAAAAATATTCAGATAAACTTATGAGAATTTATCTGAATATCTATTGAATTGTGGCGTGCCACAATATAAAAATAATTGTATGTCGATGTTATTGTTCTATCGATTCCAACATAAGAAGCAGTCGGTTTTTGATATTGACAGGCGTTACGCTGTTGTCGAAATCCAAAGCCAAATAATTCAATTTTGGATACATTTTCTTTATTTTATTCTCAACGCCTTTGCTTATTATATGATTGGCAATGCAACCGAACGGCTGCAAAGAAACAACCGTATTAATTCCATTTTCAACCATATTTACAATCTCGGCAGGTAGCAACCAACCTTCGCCGAACTGCGTGTATAAAGGCAGAATGCCATTGACCTTGTCGGCAAGTTCAAAGACATTATCCAATGGGTGGTAGTATTTGAAATTCGCCATAACGGAATTGCACTTGTCAATACGCTTTTTGACCAATTTATACAAAAACGTCATAACAAATGGCGGAATTGACGCTTTTTCAATATTGTTGTTTCGATTAACCTTGCCATTGACAAAAGTCTGAACAAAGAAAGTCATAAGAGACGGAGGAATAACTTCCACACCTTGCTCTATCAACCAGTTTTGTACATCGTGATTGGCAAAAGAGTGATACTTCAAATAAATCTCACCAACGATTCCCACCTTTGGACGATATATTGTTTCGTCAGGTAAATAAGAATTGAAATCCTCAACAGCCGATTTTAACAAATCATCTATGCTTTTGGCGTTTTCTTCCAAGATAAGATTTTTAACCTTTGCGATATATTCGTCATGAAGGTTTTTGATTTTTTGAACATCTTCTTTTTTGCAGCGAACTATTGTTGAACAATAAAGACGCGATAAGGAATCTCCGAACAATATAACGGAAAGTGTCAAGGGCAATGTCTTTTTCCAATTAAGTTTGAAACCGTCTTGCTTTTTAGCCGTGTTGGCTCCGAAAGATACCGACAGAACAGGAACGTCCTTAAAACCTGCATCGACCAATGCTTTGCGTATTATGGCGTAATAGTTGGTTGCACGGCATTGACCACCCGTTTGAGTGATTCCGAAAGCGACATTATTCAAATCATATTTGTCACTTTTCAATGCTTTGATTACATCGCCGACAATAAGCGTTGCGGGATAGCAAACTTCATTGTTGGCATATTTCAAACCTTCTTCGGCTGAGATTTTATCACTCTTCGGCAAAACTTCCAAATCGTATCCGTTTATTTTGAACAATTCGGGTAGGAAAGGGGAGATGTAATCCGTGAAAAATGGGGCAAGGATTTTTTTGTGCTTTTCCGTTTTAGAGAAATCTTTTGTATCAATGAAAGGAATATTTGGTTTTTTAGTCGGATTATCATTGATTTTAATACTTTCAATCAAGGAACGAATCCTAAGTTTCAAACTGCCCGCATTCTGAATATCGTCCATTTTAAGAAATGTTGCGGACTTGTGGTGGCGTTTAAGAATATCTTGAACATCATCCAATAAAAACGCATCGGGACCACAACCGAAAGAAGTCATTTGTGCGTAATGAACGCCATTATCTTGTTTGGCAACGAAAAAGGCAGCGTTTTCTATCCTATTAATGTAAGACCATTGCGAAACAATAAAAGAATTACCCTCTTTAAGGAAGTTTTCGTTGCGAGCGATATCTTCATTAATAATGGTCGCACCCAAATGAGAGGCAATAGTAGATATGGATTGTTGAATAAGGTCGTCAGTATGGTAAGGTCGTCCTGCAAGAAGAATGATTATGCGGTGGTCTTGTTTGGCTTTGTTGTAAAACTCCAAATTCTTTTGGTACATATCCTCTTCAAACTTTTGGCGAGCCGTTAATGCTTTTTGAAAAGCTTTGTCAAAGTCGGAAGCCGACACACCGAACGTTTTTGTAAAATATTCTTTGCAGTTTTTCTTCAAAAGTGCTTCGTCTTTGAAAGTAAATACAGGGTTGTCGATGACAATATCTTTGTTATTTTCTTTCAAATGCTTTATGACAACGTTGTATGAAGAAACGATAGGACAATTATATGTATTGTTTTCCTTGCCTTGCGACTCCTTTTCATAAACGATATAAGGAAAGAATATATGTTTTATGCCTTTGTTTATAAGGTTGTCAATATGCGAGTGGGTAAGTTTTGCAGGGAAACAAATATTTTCGCTCATCACTTGATTTAGACTCTTTTCGTAAGAATGAAATTCTGATATGTCCGAAAGAACAGGCTCTATCCGTAAATTCTCAAACAGTGTCTTCCAAAAAGGATAGTCTTCGAACATATTCAACGCACGCGGAATGCCAATCTTACGAGTGAAGGTTGCAGTTGTCGGGTATTTATCTTTTTCAAATTCTTTGGTTGAACCGAATAAGCGTTTGTACTTGTAACTATAAATATTGTCGCCCTTGATTGTCGCTTTTGCCGAAGAATTAAATATTTTTTCGCAACGATTACCCGAATAAAAGATGTTGTTGTTTGAAAACTTGTAAGTAGTAACCATACAATTGTTTTGACAACCTTTACAAATAGTGTTTTTTGTTGTGTAGTTGTCGGCGTTTATCAAATTATCTAAGACCAATGGCGTTAGTTCCTTGTTAGCACAATATTGTTTGGCATGCAAAGCACAACCATACGCTCCCATAAGTTCTGGCGAGGTGGAACGATATACTTTTCTGTCAAGCATAATCTCCAAAGCACGAACAACACTGTCGTTTTTCATCGTACCACCTTGAACAACGATATGTTCTCCCAAAGACTTGCCCTCCAATTTCAAGACCTTATAAAGACAATTCCTAACAACGGAATAAGACAATCCCGATGAAATATCGGCAACGGAACGTCCCTCCCTAAGAAACTGCTTTACCTTAGAATTCATAAAGACAGTGCAACGAGTTCCCAAATCACAAGGATTGTCGGCAAACAATGCCATGTGAGCGAAGTCTTCTATCTTGTAGCCTAAACTTATTGCGAAAGTATCAATGAAAGTACCGCAGCCCGAAGAACAAGCCTCATTCAACTCAATCCTGTTCAACACGCCGTCTTCTATGTACATCGCTTTCATATCCTGACCACCGATATCAAGAATGAAATCAACGGTAGGCAATATCTTTTTAGCCGCCATATAATGTGCGATAGTCTCAACGATAGAAGTAGAAAACGAAAAAGCCGCTTTGATTAAGTCTTCGCCATATCCTGTGGAGCAACCGCCACATATAATAGGCGAGGCATGTTCCTTGTCAATAGTTTCTTTTAACTCTTTCAATCCTTTAATAACGGCATTAATGGGATTTCCATTGTTTTTGGCGTAATACTTAAACAATATATGCTCTTGCTCATCACACAAAACGATTTTGGTTGTCGTACTACCAGAATCGATACCCAAATACGCTTTTCCGTTATAGTTTGTTATGGATTTATCGTTGTTACCTAACGTCTCTTTGTCTTGTTTCCACGATTCGTATTCTTGTTGCGTGTCAAAAAGTTTTTTAAGAGAGTTTTCATCGCTTGCAATCGGAATATTGTCGTCTGAGATTATCTTTTGTTCAATTTCTTCTAAGGACAAAACTTGTGCATCCTTATTATAAAGACAGCCTCTTGCGACAAGAAGATTATTATCTTCGAGTTCGATTAATGCGTCTTTGGTTATATTTAAATAATCAAGGAATGCGTTACGCAACGATGCTATAAAAGTCAAAGGGCCTCCTGCCAAAAGAATTTTCTCTTTTATTTCTCTACCCCTTGATAATGCACTTACAACTTGAACGGCTATTGCGTGAAATATACTTGCACAAATATCTTCAACGGGTACGTTTTTGGCAACAAGGTTTTGCACATCTGTCTTTGAGAACACACCGCAACGTGAAGCGATGGGGTACAAGCGGGTACTTTTTTGTGCAGCGGCGTCCATATCTTGTATAGACATATCAAGTATTACGCTCATCTGGTCGATAAATGCACCTGTCCCTCCTGCACAGTTACCATTCATTCGCATATCGGGTAAAGCGTCTTTTTCCAAGAATATTATCTTAGCATCTTCGCCACCTATGTCGATGATAGTATGAAGATTGTTTTTAATGTTCTTTGCAAAATTATTCAATGCGACCACTTCTTGAATAAAAGGCAATGCGCACCTTTCAGCCAATCCCATTGCGGCAGACCCCGACAGTGTTATGGCAGTAGAGATATTACCCAACTTTTGGCGTATCTGTGAAAAAATATTTTTTACAGTACCTTTTATATCGGCGTTATGTCTGCGATATGTGGAATAAACTATATTGCCGGTATCATCGGCAACAACCATTTTAGCGGTAGTACTTCCGACGTCCAACCCTGCTTTGAAGATTTTATTTTTCATTTATTTCAAATTAGTCTTTTTTAATTTTACAATATGCTTGCGTGTTGTAAAATCATTTTGCAAAAATAACAAAATAATGGGAATTATATTTTGTGAAAAGTACCGTTAAATTGTTTTTGTAGTTTGAGAGATAATTTTTGACTGTTATAAATTGAAAAATAACTTCACTAACCGAAAAATTAATGTTAAACATCATTCAAATATTGTCTCACACTATTTGAATGATGTTTAACACTATTTTTGTAATCTCTCACATTATTTTTGCGATAGCCCATAAAAGAAAAATAGTTTGCAACATTGCTTTTGTGAAAAGACAAACAAAAATTTGTCAATCGCTTGAAACTATCGCTATTTTACAAGAAAAATCAGTAAAAACTATACTAATATGAAAAATATTTGTAACTTTGCAACCGACTATATAGTATATATCAATGTTGTCGGCATATACCGTGGTAGTTTCGCAAAATGGAGAAATGATTTGAGAGAATGATGTTGCCGATAGCGTGAATTTAGAAATAACAAAACAAACTATGAATATCAAAAGAGTTATCTTTATTCTGCTTGTTGCAGTAAGTTTTAATGTTTTTGCCCAGTCTAATTCTTTAACCAAGAAAGCTGACGAGGCTTTTAATTCGGGACAATACATTACGGCTGTTGAGTTGTACGACAAGGCTTACTCAAAAGTCAAGAATAATCGTCAGGAAAAAAATCGTATCCTTTGGCAAAAATCCGAGTGTTATAGACTTTTGGATGACAAGGAGCGTGCGATAAAGACGTATCAACGACTTGTCAAAGCCAAGTATTATCAGGTTCAACCCAAACTTTATCTTTATATGGCGGACTTCCAACGTTATCTTTCGGATTGGGACGCTGCCGAATACAATTACAAAGAATATTTGAAACTTGTGCCTAACGACCCTTTGGCACAGAGCCGATTGGAAAGCATAGCCTTTGCCAAGAAGAGCATTGCCAACCCTAACAAATACGACATTCGCAACGAGAAAAACCTAAACACCGAATGGAATGATTGGAAGCCTACTTGGGACGAGCAATGTTCGGCAATTACTTTCTCATCTTCTCGTCAGAATGAGGAGAGCAAAGACAAAGACGCATGGACGGGTGAATATTTTTCGAACATCTATTCTGCAAGTAAGTTAAAGAGCGGAGTGTTTGGCGAAGCTAATATCTTGAATGTTTCAGGCGTTAATACTGAGGCCAACGAAGGAGAGTTGGTTAAGATTACTAACGGTAAAACAACCACTTATTACTTCTCCCGTTGTAATGTTCGTAAAAACCTTACGATAAACTGTGCTATTTATTCCTCACCTGTTGAGCCTGCAAAGGAGAAAGGTAAGAAAACTAACACAAAAACCAATAACAAAAATTCTAAGAAGAACAACAAGAATAAATCCAATTCCAAAGATGCCGAGCCAACCGAAAGTTTTGTTATGATTAACTTAGGCGATACGGCTTATAACTATTTTCACCCTGCTGTAACGCAAGACGGATTAACTCTTTATTTTTCATCCAACCGTCCGGGCGGGTACGGAGATTACGACCTTTGGAAAGCAACGCGCAGTAGCGTCAATGAAGAGTTCGGTAATGTTACCAATCTTGGCAGAACGATTAACACAGAGGGTAAGGAAGAGTTTCCTACGCTTCGTGGCGACAATCGTTTGTATTATTCTTCCGACGGATTGAAAGGCATAGGCGGTTATGATATTTTCTATTCCGACTTGCAAGACGGAGAATGGACAACGCCCGTTAATTTGGGTTATCCTATCAATACTCCTTATGACGAAATAGGAATGATTTTTAACTGTAACAGCGAAGAGAACCTTGCAAGCGAAGAAAGCGGATATTTTTCTTCCAATCGAGAAGGTGGAGTAGGAGGCTATGATATTTATTCGTTTTATCGTGCTCCTTTGGTTTATACTCTAAGCGGTGAGGTTAGAGATGACAAAAGTATGCAATCAATTGCCGGTGCTAAGGTTAAACTTTTGGGAGACGACAACACTCAAATAGAGACCCGCACCAATGCCGAGGGCAAGTACGAGTTTTCAAAAGAACAGATACGTTATAATGTCAATTACACATTGAAAGTTTCACAGGTCGATTATATGAATGCCGAAGGCAAAGAAACCACAGTTGGTTTGACAACTTCCAAGGATTTTGTCCATAACTTCCGTTTGGTTCCAGTTACCAAAGAGCCTATTGTCTTGCCGGAAATCCGTTACGAACTTTCTCGTTGGGAACTTTTAGACCAATACCAAGATTCGCTATCGGACTTGCTTGTCGTTTTGGTTAATAATCCTACCTATGTTATAGAGTTAGGTTCTCATACGGACTCCCGACCATATCCTGCCTTGACTAACGACACTCTTTCGCAACGAAGAGCCGAGAGCGTTGTAGAGTTTTTAGTTGCACGTGGCATAGAACCTGAGCGTTTGGTTGCCAAAGGCTACGGAGACAGAGTTCCGAGAACATTGAAGCGTGAAGCAACAGTTACAATGGGAAAGAAAGTATATAAATTCCCTAAGGGTATCACTTTGACGGACGAATATATCAATTCCTTAAAGACGAAGGGCGAGCGTGAGGCGGCTCATCAGTTGAATAGAAGAACGGAGTTTAGGATTTTGAGAACGGATTTCATTCCTCAGAGTGTAAAAGACTCTTTGGCGGATGCTGCATTAAATTCTACCATAGTGGATATTGTCAGCGGCAATAAACCGCAGGCGGAAGTGGATGTGCCTATTGTTTATACGACCAATCATATTCCAATTACGATGATAGACGGCGACAAGGCTCAGTTATATATCATTTTGAACGGGGCTGCCGTTCCGGCAATATACGACGAGAGTTATAGAGATGCTGCGGTTTTGGATTGGGATCAAGCGATGAAATTCTTGAAGACTGGACGAATCACAAAGGATAACTTCCCAGATCGCGACCGTGCCTTCAATTCCAAGGGTGAGATATTGGACAATGCTGTTTTGGTATTTCAAAAAGCCTCTATTGGTCAGTATTCCGCAGAAAAATTTGAAGTCATCGTCAAGTCGGGAATGGAACATACGATGATATTAAACAAAAATGGCTTAAAGGATTTCGGACCTTTTGTTTATAGTAAAGAAACCGGCGAGATAATTTTTGATAATTAATGTTTCACATTTTTTAATTTTATATTTTCCATGCCGATAACTTATATTGTTGTCGGCATTTTTTGTTTTTTGCTTTTAGTTTATCTTTTTTACTTGTTTTTTTACTTTCAGTTTTGTCCCAAATGTTAACAAAATGTTCAAGTTTAGATCTGAACCCAAACGCTTAACTAAGCGTTTGGGGTTAAAAGTATTTGAAAGAAAAAACTAAGGGTTTTGGATACGAATAAAACGGCATAAGTACGCTGTTAAAACACGTTCCTTATGCCGTTAATGTTAATGATTGTTTTGGTTTTAATTAAAACCAATTCTCGTCCTCGCCACAATCATACCAGCATTCTTCTTTACTTGCCGTCAATAATACATAGTATTGACTGTTTCTATCTTTTGTATTCACAGCAATATTTGTATTAGCACATCTGTTTCTCGGGTCTAAATAATTTATGTCAATATTACTGACCACGTGCAAACCATTGCCATTGTCATAATCTGCAAATACGACTTTGGCGGTTTTCAGTTTGTTCTTTTTATTTATTGAACCCTTATAGATGCCTTCGACCTTAGAATCTTTTACAACTATATAAACATCCTTATAAGAAGATTCTTGTTTGTGCGCACAATACACTCCGTCAGGAGGAATTACTCCAACAGCATTATCCTTATTTTGACTGCACGCACTTAGCACAAGCAACACTATAATTGATGCTAAAAATAAATTTCTCATATTATCATTCCTTTTTTATTTAATTATTTATCTCTTTTTATGCTCCTTAAATTCTTAGGAAATTAGCCTGCTAATTAGTACTTAAAACTTATTGCTAAGTTATTCCCACTTAGCAGGCGAACCGAATAAAGGCGTAAAGCGTTTCGCTCGTACATTCAATGTTTTTTTATGCCCTTTTCATTTGAAAATATATTTCATTAAATCAAACAGTCAAACTAAAAAATTAAAAATTGCTTGCCACATCGCAAAATGACAGGATAGTAACTGCCAAAATGCCCGCTATGGCTATAACTATGAGTATTTTGTCGCTTAATTTCAAGTTTTTCATTTCATATCTCCTTTCTTTTTTATCATTTCCGTTAATTGTTCAATACTTAGATTCAACTGCCGCATATTTTTCATAAGCAATGGAAGAAAATCCTGCTCGAATTGTGCTTGCTTTTGGCGGATGATAATCTCTTTCGCTTCTGCCGTAACGTAATAACCAAGACCACGCGACTTGTAAATAATGTTTTCACGGGCAAGTTGCTCAATGGCGTGCATCGAAGTGTTGTTATTGACCTCGAATTGTGCCGCCAACTCGCGAACACTCGGCACTTTGTCATCGGCTTTCAGTTTCCCCTCCATTACTTGTTCCTTGATTTGCTCGGCAAGTTGAATGAATATAGGTTGATTACTCTTGGAAAACATATTAAACCCTTTCTTCTTTTAATCGCTGATAAGTAAGCCATAGAACGAAAATTATGGCAATTCCAATACCGATGCAGAACGTCAGTTTGGATATAGAGTATATTGCCAATTTTATGTTAAGAGCAGGAACGCCCAATTTGGCTCCATTGTAAAAGATAACCGCATAAATAGTTGCCAATAGTACGATATAGCCGATAAGAAAGGCGTTGGTTTTGATTATTCTCTGCTTTTTGAAATAGATTGCTCCAAAGAACATCGTTACAACATAAAGTAAGTAAGACAATACAAAAGGAGCATCGAATGAAAATTTGTAAGATAGCATATATTGTGCATCGAATGGAACATATTGGACAGGGTGGAACATAAGTATCGAGAAGCGACAGCCTAAAAAGATTGCTAAATAAGTAGCAACAAATGCGATTATCGGACCAGCGATAAATGCGAATAAGAAGTTGGATAAGTATTTCTCGAATTGAGTTGCCGGCAATGTAATTTCAAGCACTCGGCTACGTTTGTTTTTGTAGGATATAAAAGGAAATATACCTGCGAAAAGGATGCACAAAAATTTGAAAATAACCCAAAAACTATAAAGTGTTAAACCCCGAGTACCGACTGTGGCAATAAACGGTCCGATAAATCCACCCAATAAAAAACCTCTTAGAAACTTTTTGTTCATTATAAATTGGCGGATAATAAGGTCTTTGAGTCTTATTATTGAAAATTCTGTTGTCATATCTTTGATGATTTATTTATTTGTTAAACAATTTAAGGAACTTTTCTTTGTCAGAGAAAACGGCATTGAACAGCAGTTCGATGTCAAGATTGGAGTCTTCGTTGTCATTATTGACTTTGACGATTTGGTTGCCCGCCACGGAGTCTTCGCTATAAAGAATATCGTCTTGATTTTCGTTGCCATCGGCGATTTTGAAACATAGTTTTTTTGTTATTTCTTCGTCGGTGGCGTTTAAAATCAATCGTTCGTTATCGAGAATTACAACCGAATCAAGGATATTTTGAAGGTCGCGTGCTTGATGTGTAGAGATTATTATAAGTTTGTCGTCCGTCATAGATAAGCGGAGTAGTTTTCTAAGAGAAGATTTGGAAGGAATATCCAATCCGTTTGTCGGTTCGTCCATTAAAAGCAGCGTGGTGTTACATGCCAATGCAAAGGATATAAACACTTTTTTGCGAGTACCGAAACTTAGTTTGTCGATTCGTTGCTTGGTATCGGTGATTTCAAATTCGTTTAAGTAGTTATGAAAATTTTCTGTTGAGAAATTAGGATAGAAAACCGAGTTAATGGAAACGAATTTGGCAATAGATAGCGGTAAGGACGGCAATTCCTCATCTAAAAGAAAGATGTTTTGAAGAAAACTTACATTTCTTTGAGTTGGTTTGTAGTTCATAACAGTTATTTGTCCGTTTATAGGTAATTGAAGTCCGGCTATAAGATGCAGCAAAGTGCTTTTACCAACGCCGTTTTTACCCAATAAACCCGTTATTCTGCCGCCATTCAATCGGAGGTTGATGTCTTTTAAGACGGAATGCTTCTTTTTGTAAAAGAAATCCAAATTATTTATCGTTACCATGATGTTTAATATTATTTTATTGGTGTTTAACACTATTTTATTAATGTTTAATATTATTTTACTCTTTTCACACGTGAGTTTTTTGTCTTATCTACATACCCATTGGAGAGCCGCCGCCTTGACCGATAGAACTCTTGCCGCTCTTTCTGTCGTCCATATCGTTGTTTCTCCTCTTGGATTGGTTATTAGCACCGCCCTTACCTATATTATATGAGATGTTAAAAGTAAATTGAGGTCTCTGCCAACAAACAGACATAGAGCCTTTGTAATTGTTGTAGTGGGTGTAAGCATTAAAATCTCTCTTTGGAAGTTGATCAACGCCGATGGAAATTTTCAGTGCTTTGTTGAAGAAATCTTTTGATAAGGAAGCAGACAACATAAACATATCATCAAACTCGCCACCCATTTGAACACCGCCGCTCATATAGAATCCGGAGAACGAAAGTTTGGTTTTCCAGAAAAAGTCTATGGTCAGGGATTGCCAAGTGGTGAAAGCGAAACGTTCGATATTGGTTCTAAGCAATGCGTTATCGGATTTCATCTGATAATAAACGCCCTGCATCCATATAGTCCATTCCACAGGGCCAAGAGGCAGCATGGTGCTAAGACCGATTGAGGCTTGCTGGGAGTAACCTGTGTTCATAGGTTTTTCAGTAATGACAATGCTGTTCGGAGTTGTGAGCATAACATGGTTTATCTCGTTGTCGCTGTAAGAATACGAAGCGGTAAAGAACAGCATATAATGAAAGGCATAGTTTAAGTCCAATTTGTGAGTGTATTCAGGTATCAAATCGGGATTGCCGGAGGAGTAATTGTAGTCGGATAACTTAACACGGAAAGGATTTAAGGAATTGTAATCCGGACGTGAGATACGATAAGAATAAGTTAAGGAAACATTATCCATTTTGCCCACACGATAACTTACGTTTAAGTTAGGGAACAAATCAAAGTAGTTGTCGGTTATTTTGTCATTTGTTGCTTTTTGGTCGATAGAGGTATAGGTGTGTTCAAATCTTAACCCTGCACGCCAAGAGAACTTGTCATTAGGACGATGAGAGAAACTAACATAGCCGGCATTGACATTTTCTTTGTATTTTAAGTTGTTGGTACGTTCAGAATCCAAGTTGTCGTTTTTGTATGCCTTAAAATCGTTATCAACTATCGCAAGACGACTTTTTACACCGAATTCCAAATTCATTTTCTCGCCAAACGGCTTATTGACATCGAAGCTGAAAGCGTAGGAATTATATTCGTTATTTGCGTCATTGAATAGGTCTTCCTGTCGTTTCAAATCGCTGAAATTACCATTGAAATAATTGGTTTTGGAGGTGGATTCGTTAAGAGAAGAATTGCTGTTAATATCAAATGAAGCCGAAATCTCGCCGCCTAATGTATCTGTCTTGTGTGTAAAGTAAAGGCTGCCCATATAGTCGTTGGAACGATAATGTGATTTGTTGAGAATGGAGTACGAGGAATCGATTGCAGTGTATGGATTCTTGGAGATAAACATTCGTTGTGGGTCTTGCCAAAAATCGGGAGAGTTGTTACCGCTATAAACAAACATTGCACCGATTGTGTTTTTGTCATTAATGTTGTAGTCAGCCGAGAAATCGAAATTATAGTTGCGGAATTTGTTTTTATTATCGGCTTTCTCGGATTGGAAACGTATTGTGTCGCCGAAAGGTGTCCAAATGTATTGGTCGGTTTCGGTGGATACTCTGCCGTTCATAGCACCGAAGCCGCCGCCTGCTGTAATCGTCCATTTCTTATCGACGTAGGATAGAGACATATTATTAAAGGAGCGGAAATCTTCATTAACGCCGTTCCAAGATGATAATGAACCCGAGATACCGTCGGCTTTTTCTTCGGACATAATAATATTGATAATTCCGGCAGTACCTTCGGCTTCGTATTTAGCAGAAGGGTTGGTTATGGTTTCTATCTTCGCAATATCGTTTGGGGACATTCCTTTAAGGATTGATTTTATCACATCGTAAGGTACTCGAATATCCCTGCCGTTTAGTTGAAACAAAATACCGCTCTTGCCATTCAAGGTAATGTTCTCGTCTTTGTCGATAACAACACCGGGAACTTTTCTAAGCATCTCAAAAGCGTTGGCGGACGTTGCTGTCAAGCCGTCGTCGATATTAAGAACTATTTTGTCGTTGTTCATTTCTATTCTCGTCTGTTTTGCAATTATGGAAACTTCTTCCAAATTCTCGCTATTTGTTTCCAATGTTATTGTTCCGATATCGATTGTGTTGTTTGTCTTCGGATAATCCGAGACCTTGATTGTTTTAATCGCTTCGGCATACCCCACAGAAGAAAATTTCAATACAACATTGGGCTTTTTGACTTGTAAAACAAATTCGCCTTCGTCGTTTGTCGTAGTTCCGTTGATAAGAGTTGCTTTTTTAGAGGTGTCGCTTACGTTCATAACGTTGGCAAACATCACTGCTTCGGAAGTTTTCTTGTCGATAATCTTACCTTTGATTGTAGTGTTTTGAGCATTTGCAAAAACGCATGCTAAAATCAAAACCGCTAATACACTTAATTTTTTCATCGTTGTTTATGATATTTTTATTATTTCCTTTAACTTTTTCTTCGTTTTACAAAAGAAAATCTCAGCGTGCAGTCCTACTGTATTAGTTTAATAGAACACTGCAAAAATATAACAAGTTGTAATACTACCAAAACTTTTCAGTAAAAAATTTGTAGAAAAAATAAAATTCAATTTATTAAAGAATTGATATATAAGAGATAAAGAAATAATAAAAAGCGAAATAATTTTGTTTTTCAGCCGTAAAAAATCTTGTTTTGGTAAAGAAAAATCTTTGTTTAGAGCGAAAAATTTGCGTGTTTCTTATGAAAATTTGTGGTTTTGAGTAACAAATATTTCAAAAAGTGATAAGAAAAAATTCAATTCGGGAAACAAAAAAATAATCACTCGTATTAAAAAAATAGTCTCTCACATCAGTAGAATAGTGTTTAAAACTAATTTTTTAATGTTTAACACTAATTTTACAAAAAGCCTTGAAAAAAATCTCCTTATGTATATATGTGTTTTGTATAGGGTACTTGATGATTTTACATCATATCGAAAAATTGAAAATTCTAAGTTTTTAGCGTGAAATTCATATATTGTAGAGAAATTTTCTTAACTTTGCCGATTACATAAATATGGTAAAAAGTAAAATATAGACATTAAAAATTCAATAAAACAATACGATTATGAAATCTTTGGTGGAAATTCAGGAATATGTGGCAAAGTTATTTGAAAACGAGAACTTCAAAAAACAACCCTTGGCATTGTATGAGCCGTTTCAATATACTATGGATTTAGGAGGCAAACGTCTAAGACCGTTGCTTACGTTGATTGCAGCCGATATGTTCGGAGCAGAATTGGACGATGCAGCCAATGTTGCAATGGCGGTGGAGTTGGCACATAACTTCACGTTGCTTCACGATGATATTATGGACGAATCTCCATTGCGAAGAGGCAAACCTACGGTTTATCAAAAATTCGGTATAGATAAGGCGATATTGTCGGGAGATGTGATGTACTCGAAGGCTTATGAGTATTTGCTTCAATCCGACACGAAGAAAATTCCAGCTTTGGTGAAAACGATGACAAGTGTTTTGGTGCAGGTTTGCGAAGGTCAGGCATACGATATGAATTTTGAGCATCGCAGCGATATAACTCAAAAGGAATATATAACAATGATAAGCCTTAAAACGGCAGTGTTATTGGCGGCTTGTTTGAAAATGGGAGCCATAGTTGCCGGAGCAGATAAGAAGAGTATGAATGCACTTAGCGAATTCGGTTTGTATCTTGGTATTGCTTTCCAATTACAAGATGATATATTGGATTGTTGGAGTAATTTGGCGGAATTTGGAAAGGTTATCGGCAGTGATATAGCGGATAACAAGAAAACAATACTCTTCCTTTCGGCTGTTGAAAAGGCTGATGAGAAAGATATGCAGGAGTTGGTTACTTGGTATTTGGAAAAAACGACAGACTTCCAAAAGAAAAAGCAGAGAGTAATCGAATTGTTTGAAAAATACAACGTCAAAGACGATGTTGAGCAGATGATTGGGGCATATACCATTCAGGCGATAGATGCTTTGGACAAAATGGATATTGAAGACGAAAAGAAAGAAAATCTTAGAACTCTTGCAAAGCAATTAATAAATCGTAACAAGTAATCCACATATAGCAAAACAACTAATAAGAAACTGAAAATTATGAATGCTTCACACCCAGATTTGAAAGATGAAAATCAATTAAAGGCCTCTGAACTTACTCTTGCAGATGACGGCAGTCTTTACCATATACGATTGTTCCCGGAGCAATTGGCTGAAAATATAATATTGGTAGGCGACCCTAAAAGGGTTAGTGTTGTAAGTGATTTTTTTGATGAAATAGAGTTCAAGAAAGATAATAGGGAGATTGTTTCGCATACAGGTACGTACAAAGGCAAGCGTATCACGGCAATGAGTACAGGTATGGGCGTTGATAATCTTGATATAGTAATAACCGAACTTGATGCCTGCAAAAACATTAACCTTAAAACTCGAACGATTAATGATAAGCACGTAGCGTTAAATCTTATCCGTTTGGGGACAACAGGTGCTATGCAAAAGGATATGGACATCAATTCTTACATATGTTCAAAATATGTTGTGGGTATTGACGGAATGATGTGGTTTTACGATAGTCGTCAAGGTGTTATGTGTGAAGATTTGCAAAAAGAGTTCGTAAAATTTATGGATTGGTCTTCACCATTGCCTACACCTTATGCTTGCAAAGCCAATGACACACTTTTGGACAAGATTGCTTTTGATATGCCGAAGGGAATAACGATAACGGCTCCGGGATTTTATGGTCCGCAAGGTAGAATGATACGTCTGCCACTTAGAGATAACACGATAAATGAGAAATTACCGAAGTTCTCTTTTGATGGTTACAAGGTAACAAATTATGAAATGGAGACATCATCATTGTATTGCCTTGCGCAAAACTTAGGACATAATGCCCTTACGATTTGCAACGTTGTAGCCAACCGAGAACAGGGAACATTCGCAAAGGATTATCATCAATCGATGAGTCAGCTGATAGAAACGGTGTTGAATAGGATTTGATTGTTTTTTTGACGCGTAAAAATGAAACACAAACTGCATAAAATATTAAGAATTGTATTTTGCTTGCTGTTGATAGCGATAGTAACTTGTTGTTCAAAGAAAGAAAAACAACCATTGGACGTAACAATTTCCGTCGATACCATGGCAAGCATTATACGTGATATGCAAAAATCCGAATATATGCTTTCGTCAATCGATAAGGACTCGGTGGATTATCAAAGCGTGAAATCCGATTACGCAATCTCCATACTAAAACACTATAAAACGGATTTGGAAACTTATCGCCACGATTTGAAAATTTATTTTCAAGACGAAAAAACGATGAAAGTGATTTTGGAAAAAGCAATGCAGTAATTATTAAAATCGTGTGAGTAATTAGCAAAATAATGTGAGAGACTGATAAAATAGTGTTAATGATTAATTTATTGGTTATTAAAACTAATTTGAATAAAACTTAAATATTATAGATACGAAATATTACGACCATTATGTTAGTAAAGACATTCGGAAGCGCAATACAGGGAATAATAGCAACGACAGTAACGGTTGAGGTGGCTGTTGAGCAAGGAATAAATTTTTTCCTTGTCGGTTTGCCCGATAATGCTGTCAAAGAATCCCAACAACGAATTTCTTCCGCCTTGAATAGTTACGGCTATCGCATACCGGGTAAGAAAATAATAATCAATATGGCTCCTGCCGACATTAAAAAAGAAGGCAGTGCGTATGACCTTACCATAGCCGTAGGTATATTGGCTGCAAACGAGCAAATAGCTGACGCCGACAGGTTGAAAGAATATCTTATCATGGGAGAACTATCCTTGGACGGCACTCTGCGTTCCATAAAAGGGGCGTTGCCGATAGCTATGCAGGCAAAGAAAGAGGGTTTTAAGGGATTTATTCTTCCAAAGACCAATGCCAAAGAAGCAGCAATCGTTCAAGGATTGGACGTCTTGGGTGTGGATAACATAATGCAGGTAATAAATTTCTTTAACGGTTCTGAAACAATCGAGAAAGAAGTTATAGATATTGAAAAAGAATTTGAGAAAGGTCTTGAAAGTTATGACTTGGATTTTTCGGACGTTAAAGGACAGGAAAATATCAAACGTGCAATGGAGGTTGCGGCAGCAGGTTCGCATAATGTGTTGCTTATCGGAGCTCCGGGAAGTGGTAAGACCATGCTTGCCAAACGACTGCCTAGTATTTTACCGCCATTGACTTTGGAAGAAAGTCTTGAAACTACAAAAATCCATTCCGTTGCCGGGAAAATGGGGTCGCGTTCGTCGTTGGTAAGTGTAAGACCTTTTCGCTCGCCTCATCATACTATAAGCGACGTTGCATTAGTCGGAGGAGGGACATATCCACAACCGGGCGAAATATCACTTGCCCATAACGGGGTATTATTCTTAGATGAATTACCTGAATTTAAGCGTACCGTTTTGGAAGTTTTGCGACAGCCGATGGAGGAACGTGTGATAACCATATCACGAACCAAGCAAACGACGGAATATCCCGCATCTTTTATGCTTGTTGCGGCAATGAATCCATGTCCTTGCGGATATTACAATCACCCAACCGTTCCTTGTACATGCAGTCCGGGAGCGGTGAGTAGATATATGGGAAAGGTGAGCGGGCCATTGTTGGATAGGATAGATATTCAGATTGAAGTAGTGCCAGTTCCTTTCAAGGAATTATCTGATAAACGTGTAGGTGAGAGAAGCGAAGTGATACGCCAGAGGGTTGTTGCGGCAAGAAAAATACAAAAAGAGAGATTTGCGGGACTTGAAAACATTCATTGCAATGCTCAAATGACGCCAAAACTTATGAAAGAGTTTTGCGTTATAAGCGAGCAATCTTCCAACTTAATTAAAAATGCAATGACCAAACTCGGTCTTTCGGCACGTGCATACGATAGGATTTTGAAAGTATCGAGAACCATTGCCGATTTGGAAGGAGAGAAAGACATTCAGCCTAATCACATCGCCGAAGCGATAAATTACCGCAGCCTTGATAGAGAAAGCTGGGGTAGATAAACGATAGATAAATTTCTTAATTGTTAAGCGAAAAACGAATAGCGATATTAGAAAATTAGTGTTAAACACTAATAAACGTAAAATAGGAGATGTTGTTTAGAGAATAAATAATAACTTTGTAAAGATGTATGTAACTTATTTTATAGGTTGTAGCAAAAATAAATAAATATCGTCTATCAAATAAATTGTGGGATTGTAGATATAAGAATAAAAACTATCAATATGGCAGATACAAAGATAAGAGCCGAACGGAATAGGACACTTTTGCTTTCAAAAGAGGAAGAGGAATATTATAGAAAGTCGGTAATCACATCAGAAGATATTGAAAAGAATGGTATAATGGCAAATCAACTTATTAATGGCGATTTGTTTGAAGTAATAGATAAAATTCCTAATCAATATGCTGATGTCATTATTATTGATCCGCCATATAATTTAGATAAGGATTTTAACGGCGGAAGATTTAAAGCTATGTCCGATACTGATTACGAAAGTTATTTGCGTAGTTGGTTTGATAAAGTATGTGCTAAACTGAAAACCAATGGTACATTGTATATGTGTGGAGATTGGAAATGTTCTTCTGTTCAACAGAAAGTGATTTCAGAGAAACTTACAATTCTTAACAGAATAACGTGGCAGAGAGAAAAAGGTAGGGGTGCAAAAAATAATTGGAAAAATGCAATGGAAGATATATGGTTTGCCGTTAATGATAAGAATAACTATTATTTTGATGTCGAAGCCGTGAAAATGAAACGGCAGGTCATTGCACCTTATAAGATAGACGGGAAACCCAAGGACTGGACTGAGACGGAAGAGGGTAATTTTAGGATAACTTATCCGTCAAATTTTTGGGACGACATAAGCATACCTTTTTGGTCAATGCCTGAAAATACGGATCACCCCACACAAAAACCCGAAAAACTTATTGCTAAATTGATTTTGGCTTCATCAAAATCGGGGGATATTATTTTTGATCCTTTTATGGGAAGTGGTACGACATGTGTAACCGCAAAAAAATTAGGTAGGAAATATTTAGGTGTAGAGATTAACGAAACTTATTGTCTTTGGGCGGCAAAACGATTAGAAATGGCGAGTAACGACAATTCTATTCAGGGATATAAAGGTAGTTATTTTTGGGAAAGAAATACATTGAATAAGCAAAAAGTGGCTTCTAATCGCGAGAGTAGAAAACCGAATTACATTATGGAAACATCATTATTCTAAACAAAAAAATGGACAGAATAACTAAGGACTTTGTGTGTGATGTGATGACGTCTGCACCTAAGAACAATAAAGAAATGTTGATTGCTTATATAAGCAACAAATATAAACTGACGCGGGATAGAAGAGTTTATTACTCTTCATCATTTGCAGTGCGTGTTAGTTATTCAAAAAAAGGTTCGTTTTCAAATACCGTCTTATCCCTTTCAATGCTCCAAAAATACGATAATAGACCTTTTTTTGTGATATTGGTAAGAAGTAATGGGGATAATGTTATGTATTTAGCGAATACTACGTTCCTAAAAAAAATAAGTCATAGTTCAAAAGACCTTAGTGTTAATAATATTGTAGGTAGTTTCAATGGAAGTGATATTATTAAAGAGTTTAATAATTTAAGTAATTGCCCGGAAAACTTTGAAGAACTCTTTACCATTCATTCAGGATTGGATTGGGAGGATAATCTATTAAGATTAGTTGAAGCATCCTCCGATATTAAGCCGACGGCAAAAAAATTTGAGCCTGACGATACGCAACGAGCAAATATATTAAATTCTGTGGCGTTGGCAGAGAAATTTGTTAATAGCCTAAATTTAATTGAATTGAATAATGATTTGAATGAAAGATGCAAAAAATGTGAAGACGCAATATTAATTGCTTCTCATATAGAGAATGTTAATATTAGAGGACGACTTATTGAATATCTTATAACAACAGACGATACGACAAGGGAGGGTATATACCGTTCTTTGAAGAATGAAAACCACAATATTCCGTCAATTGAAACTCATGATGAATTGGGAGATTATGCAAGAGTTTTTGGAGATTGCAATACCTTGACGGATATAAAAACAAAAGTAATATATCTTAATTCTGCACCCAAAGCATACAATATTGATAAGTTTTTGACTAAAATGTCTGAGGGTAATGTAGTATTCTTTTTCTTCTTTATAGGAGTTAATGAAAAGGGAATATTGAACACGGTGCTTTGTTCTGTTTATCATAGTGAGTTAATAGATGCTTCAATAGTTCAACATCATTGGGCGGGAAGGACAAGTAGAGGTGTTGTTCAGTTTTCCGGCAAACATTTGAACAATATTTTGAAAACAGAGTTATTTAAAAATGATATTGATGAACATAAAGCAAAGCAATATTTGGAAAATCTTTTGAGTAGATAAATTAATGCGTTATATATTATGAAATGAAAATAAATTGAAATTATAAATCGTTGATTGTATAGGTGTTCAAATTGGAGTTGTGCTTATTCATTTCAAAGAGTTAATTGTTAAACGAAAAACGAATAGCGATATTATAAAATTAGTGTTAATGATTGGTAAAATAATGTTAAACATTAAAAAATTAGTGTTTAACACTAATTCACTCAAAACACTTATTATTTTTTAAGCAATATACAATAGAGATAAATATAGAATACAATATGAAGAAAACAGTTTTATTTTGGATTACTTGTCTGCTGGCAATGTCTTCTTATTGCCAATACACAAAGTTAGGCGGATATTATTACGGGCAAAGACCTAATCCGACAGGTGGCGAGTGGCAAAGCATCGATTCTTTGTCATACAACAAAGAGCAACCACACGCGTATTTCTTTTCCTTTGAAGATATAAATTCGGCTTTGAAGGTTTTGGGAGACAATAGCAGTCTGTACAAATCTTTGGACGGTAAATGGTATTTTCATTTCTCTGAAAACTACACTTCTCGCCCGCAAGATTTCTATAAGAAAGACTATGATGTAAATTCTTGGGACAAGATAGATGTGCCGGGTTGTTGGAACGTTCAAGGAATACAAAAAGACGGAACGCTTAAATACGGCAAACCGATTTATTCTAACGTAAGAGCCGTTTTTGAACACAAGATAGAAAAAGATGATTGGAAAAAAGGCGTTATTCGTGAGCCAAGCGATACATCTTACCTGACATATAAATATCGTAATGAAGTAGGCTCGTATCGAAGAAACTTCACGTTGCCGCATAACTTCAAGGGCAATGAAATTTATATTAACTTCGACGGGGTGGATAACTTCTTCTATTTATACATCAATGGTAAGTATGTAGGTTTTTCAAAAAACTCTCGTAATACTGCTTCATTTGATATTACCAAGTACCTTAATCCCGACGGAGATAATACGGTTGCCGTTGAGGTTTATAGATTTTCGGACGGCAGTTTCTTTGAAGACCAGGATTTTTTCCGTTTGCCCGGTATTATTCGTTCTGTTTATTTGACTGCGAAGCCGAAAGTGAATATCAAAGATATTGTTGCAATTCCTGATTTGGATTCTACATACAAGAAAGCCAAACTTGATATTACGGCAACGATAGAAAATTTGACGCAAAGCACGGTTAAAGATTATACGATTTATTATTCTTTATACAAATGCGATTTGTATGGCGATAAAACCACTATTGTTCAAAATGTTGTTACGGATGCCGATATCAAATCCATATCCAAGAACGGTACGATAAAGATTAAAAGTGTTTTGGACGCAAGGGATTTGGTTAAATTGTGGAGTGCGGAAGAGCCGAACAGATATGTGCTTTTGGTTGAGTTGAAAGACAAAAAGGGTTATACGCAAGATATTGCTTCGTTGTATATCGGTTTTAGAAAAGTGGAGATAAAGCAAACCGATGCCCAAGATGACGAATACAAAATGGCAGGCAGATATTTTTATGTGAATGGAAAAACTATCAAACTCAAAGGTGTCAATCGTCATGAGACCAATCCGCAGACCGGACACGCCATAACAAGAAAGCAAATGGAACAGGAGGTAATGCTTATGAAACAAGCAAACATCAATCACGTACGTACATCTCATTATCCGTATGATCCTTATTGGTATTACCTTTGCGACAAATATGGTATATATCTTATGGCTGAGGCTAACGTTGAAACACATCTTTACGGCTATGGCAGTGAGAGTCTATCGCACGTTCCGCAGGCTTTGAACGCACATGTGGCTCGTAATATGGAAATGGTGCATGCGTATATCAACACTCCGTCAATTCTTATATGGTCTATGGGTAATGAAGCGGGACCTGGTGAAAATTTCAAGAAGACCTATGATGTTATAAAGGCTTTTGATTTTTCTCGTCCTATTAATTACGAAAGAAACAATGATTATTCGGATATAGGTTGCAATCAATATCCGTCTGTTGTGTGGGTTGAAAAAGCCGTTAAGGGTAAAGAGAAAATTAAATACCCATTCCATATCAATGAATACGCACATTCTATGGGTAATGCCGTAGGTAATTTGATTGATTATTGGAACGCAATGGAGAGCAGCAATTTCTTCTTTGGCGGTGCTATATGGGATTGGGTTGATCAGGCTATCAATGCTCCTATTGAGGGAAGACAGAATGCTACATATTGGGCATACGGCGGTGATTTCGGCGATAAACCAAATGACGGAGCGTTTTGTATGAATGGTTTGTTGCGACCTGATTTTACATTCAAACCTCAGTATTATGAAGTGCAGAAAGTTTATCAGAATGTGGGAATAAAAGCAGCCGATATGAAAAACGGCAAAATTGAGGTGTTCAATAAAAATTACTTTGTCTCATTAGATGATTATGATATTGTATGGTCATTGTACAAAGACGGAGTTCGCATCACGGGCCCTAAGATTGTGGAAGGCGACAACCATATCGCTCCTCGTCAAAAGAGAATTATAACTCTTCCTTACAAATATAGAGATTTGGATTCGCAAAGCGAGTATTTCGTTAAGATAGAATTTCAACTTAAAGAGGATAAACCTTGGGCTAAACGTTTTTATACCCAAATGCAAGAGCAGTTATTGGTTAAGCAAGCCGATAGTTATCCGATTATTGAGTCAAACGGTAAAAAGATATATGCCGATCAAAACGAGGGTATGATTTCTTTTGCCGGCAATAATTTTAATGTTTCTTTTGACAAGTATAGTGGCAGCATTTATTCATTGAAATATAACAACCAAGACATTATCCAAGACGGCAATGGCCCTAAATTAGATGTTTTCAGGGCAATATTGGATAATGATAACTGGGTTGCGCAAAATTGGGTGAAATTAGGTTTGAATGATTTGCATCATAAAGTAAAGGATTACGGTTTTCAGAAAAATATGGACGGCAGTTATACTTTGAATTTCACTATCGAGAGTCGTGCATACTATTCTTCAACGGACGGATATACCAACTACGACAGAGAAAAGACCACAACGCATAATGTTACCACCGATATTTCAAAGCCTTTGCCTGAAAACGGATTCAAATTCACTACCTATCAAAGTTGGACTATTTATCCTGACGGCAGTATCGCATTGCAGTGTGAGATTACTTCCAATGACAACAGCGTTGTATTGCCTCGTTTGGGATATTCGATGACTTTGCCTTGTGAATTGGAAAACTATACATATTATGGCAGAGGTCCGATAAACAATTATAATGATAGAAAAACTTCTCAGTTTATAGAATTGTATTCTTCCAAGATAGATTCTTCTTATATTATGTTCTCGAAACCTCAGGATATGGGAAACAGGGAAGATGTACGTTGGTGTGCTTTGACAAACAATGAAGGCAAAGGCGTTATGTTTATTGCCGACGGCACTATGTCTATAAGTGCTCTTCCTTGGACTGATATTCAAATCGCTAAGGCTGCTCATCCATACCAATTGCCAAAAACCAATACCACAACCTTACATTTAGATGCAAAAGTTACAGGTCTTGGCGGAAATTCGTGTGGTCAGGGTGGTCCTTTGGAAAAAGACCAGGTTAAAGCGAAGAATACGAAGTTCGGTTTCATTATTCGTCCGATTAACGATGCGGCAAAAGAAAATATGATTAAATGCTCTAAAATTCAAATGAGTAAATAAGAAAATAATAACAGGTTTTGCAGGTTGATTGCAAGGTTTCGCAACTATTTTTCAACAAAAAACCAAAAAAATTTTGGTGGTAACGAAAAACTTTGTAATTTTGCACACTGAAAAACGACAGGTCTCTTGACCGAGTGGCTAGGTGCCGGTCTGCAAAACCGTTTACTCCAGTTCGAATCTGGAAGAGACCTCAAAGAGGGGAGACTAAAAAACCTGCGATGCAATTAGCGTCGCAGGTTTTTGTTTCAGCGTAGTAGGTATTTATTCATTGAAAACAATCTTTTATTAATTTGCTGTCGTTTTTATTATTGTCGTTTTGGACTTATGTTTATTAAAAATATTCTTTTGTTAATTCTCTACGGCTTTTAGTCTTGCGATTTTTCCAATTTTTGAAAAAGCGTTTTAGGATAGTCAAGAAATTGTCATAATATCGCTATTCAAAATTGCTGTAATTAAAATCGTTTTCTTTTTAACTGAAACTAAAAAATTAGTGTTTAACACTAATAAATTAATTACTGAGACTAATTTACTAATGTTTAACACTGATTTTGCGGTTAGTGATATTATTAAAGCGAGATGATTATTCCTTTATTTTTTGTCCTTATAACCTTGAATGAAATCAAAGGGGTAGTCGGTTTTAACATTAAGGCGGTAATTACTTATCGTGAGTTTTATTTTTTGATTGCTACCCATAATATTGCCGTCAATAATTACTTCTTCGGGAAGTGAAATGCCGTCGATTTTAGTTAATTTCTTAACGATAGTTCCTTTGAATTGAGCGGTGTTGTATGATTTGACAAGGGTAGTGTCGGTAAATAAATCTTGGATAAAGTCAAAACTTAACGGCATACCTAACGCCGAACTTGCCCGAGCATACGAATATTGAATGTTTCGTTTGTTTAATTTGTCAATGGCATATATCGAATCCCTTGTGGCTTTAACCCTCAACGCCTCAATACCAAGGGACGAACCGGAAACCCACAGGATGCTGTCGAATGTTGTGCGTACTGTTGCCGTTACAGGCATACCTTTGAAATTTGTTTTAGCCTTGAAAGTGCAAGTGGTGTATGGTGCGATTTTCTTTGATGTGTCTTTATCGGCTTGATGTGTCTTTGATGTTTGTTCGGTCTTTGAGGATTTTTTATTACTTGAAGATTTTTTGAATACCGAACACGAAGACATTAATACGATAATGGTTAATAAAAATATATATTTTTTCATTTTGTTATATGATGTTTTGATTGTTAATGCGAATATGATTGTTTTGTTATTTATGACTTTCAAGTGAAAACCTTTGATAAATTATAAATCATTAGAACAGCGTAACTCCTTCCAAGTTCAAAAGAAATTTTTTGGTTTCAATACCGCCGCCATAACCTGCAAGAGTTTTATTTGCTGCTATAACCCTATGGCAAGGAGCGAATATAGATATTGCGTTAAGGCTGTTGGCGTGGGCAACAGCACGAACAGAGTTCGGGTTATTAATCATTTTGGCTTGTTCGGAGTAAGAAATCGTGCAACCGTAGGGAATATTTAACAGACAAGTCCAAACCTTTTTCTGAAATTCCGTTCCAACGAACAGTAAAGGAATGTCAAACGTTTTTCGTCTCTTATTGAAGTATTCGTTTAATTGATCTACGGCACGTTTAATAACATCGTCGCTTTCGTTACGGCAATCTGCTTTCAAAGTTGAGATGATTTTTTCTTTGGTAGTATTGCTGTTTTTACCATTAACCCAATCACAAAGACAAAGTTTGTTGTCGAAACTTCCCAATATAATATCGCCGCAAGGACTTTTGTAATGATGCAAATAAATCTTGTCTTGAAACATTGTTTTGAGGCTTTCTTTTTAATGGCAAGGAATAATAAATTATTGATGCCTTATAACGAAACAACCGAAACAAAAAAGCAATTAATGTTTTTATATCTTGCCGATGATTTCGGTTATGGAGTTGAGTTTATGACGGTCGCAATAATCGGATAAGTCGGCAATGATTTTTTTGCAGATGCTTGGGTCGATAAAATTAGCCGTGCCGATTTCAACGGCAGAAGCCCCGACAAGCATAAATTCCACTACATCGCTCGCAGAAGTGATGCCGCCAATACCGATAACTGGTATATTGACGTTATGAGACACTTGCCAAACGCAGCGTAAGGCAATAGGTTTTATTGCAGGGCCCGACAAACCGCCTGTAATTGTGGAAATCAACGGACGTTGCTTCTCGGCATCGACAGCCATAGCAAGAACGGTGTTTATCAACGAAAGAGAATCAGCTCCAGCCTTTTCAACGCTTTGAGCGATGTCGATGATATTGGTAACATTGGGCGTAAGTTTAACGATGAGGTGTTTTTTATAAACTTTTCTTACTTCGCTTACTACTTCCTTTGCCATATCTTTATCAACACCGAAACCCATACCGCCTTGTTTGACATTAGGGCAAGAGATGTTCAGTTCTATTGCAGGGATTGTGTCCAAATCATTAATCATTCCCGCAACCTTGCAATATTCTTCGATACTTGATCCCGAGACATTGACGATAATATTCTCGTTTTTGTCTTTGATTATCGGATAAATGTTTTTGCAGAAAAATTCCACTCCTTTGTTTTGCAAACCGACGGCGTTAATCATTCCGCTTGGTGTTTCCGCCAATCGGGGATAAGCATTACCTTCGCGTTTTTCACCTGTCGTGCCTTTGACAATAAATCCGCCCAAGGAGTTCAAGTCCAAGAAATTTTCGTATTCCACTCCGAAACCGAAAGTTCCGGATGCTGTCATTACAGGATTAATAAGGTTTAAGTTACCAATCGTTGTATTTAGTCTTGTGTCCATATCTTACCATTTTATATCATTAGCATTAAAAACAGGGCCTGCTGTACAAACGCACTCATTACCTTTTGTGGTGGCGGTTACACAACAAAGACAAGCACCTATACCGCACGCCATACGATTTTCCATAGATACATAACAATCCACACCACGCTTTTGAGCCTCGATTGCTATGGCTTTCATCATTGGAGCAGGACCGCAAGTAAGATATGAAGTGAATTGTTGGTTCAAAATGCTGTTTGTTGTAACCATACCTTTTTCTCCCACCGAACCGTCTTCGGTGGAAATATAAACGTCAGCAACAGCGGAGTATTTATCTATAAGGAATAATTGGTCTTTTGTTTTTGCACCGATTAGGATAGTCGGGCGGATATTGTTTTCGTTGAATTTTTTGGATAGATAATATAGGGGAGCCGTTCCAACACCGCCGCCAATCAAAAGAGGTTTCTCGCCTATAAGAGGGAAAGAGTTGCCAAGAGGGAATACAACGTCCAATTTATCGCCTTCGTTGATTAGAGAGAGTTTGGTTGTTGCTTTGCCGATTTTTTGAACTACGACGATTATTTCATTATTGGTGTAATCCACATCATGGATGCTTATAGGACGGCGCAGTATTCTATCGGCAATGTCTTTGACAAGTATATTTACAAATTGTCCCGCTTGAATGTTGCATAAAGGCTCTTCACTTTTCAAATGCAAAAGAAAACACATAGGATTCAAAACTGTTTTCTTTGTAACGAGTAACTCTTTTTGGTACTTCATATCGTGATATATCTATATTATTTACAACGACAAAATTAGTGAAAAAAAACGAGATGTGATGAAAAATTTGTACTTTTGCACCTTAAAAAATAGCGGAGATAATGAACAGGTTATTGTATTTACTATTGATTATACCAATTTTGGGGTTTGTCGGTTGCGATGCAGAGTTTGACCCCAATGATGATTGGACGGAAAAGATGATGGTATATTGCTTGTTGGACCAAGATGACGACACAACATACGTAAGAGTAGAAAAGTGTTTCTTGGGTAACGGCAACGCTTACGAGTTTGCAAAAAACAAAGACAGTGTTTATTACAAACCGGACGAATTGGAAGTAAAGATGTACGCGGCATCGTATTGGAATCCCAATGTAATTGACGATACATTGATTTTTAATTATACAACCGTTGCAAAAGACTCGGGAGATTTTTATTTTGATGCTTCCTGTCCGATATATGCTTGCAATACAAAAGGAAGAATTAACAAATACAAGATATATACTTTGGTTGTTAGGAATGTAAAGACAGGAATGGAGGTAAGGTCAAAAGTTAATCCTGTTGCCGATTATGATATAAAAACATATAACTTTACTTTTACGGAAGCCAAAGGCACTATGTCCATAGATTGGGCGAGTGCAAACGATAATATGGGGGCGTTGCCGAAACAATTTCAAGTGAATATAAGGCTTAATTACACTCAAAACGGACAAATACGTTATTTAGACATTCCTGTAACTACGAGAACGAATAGTAATCCTAATTTCTCAATTACTGCAAAGATTGATACAACAACACTTCTTACGACCATACGTTATAGATTGAAGAATGAGACGGGTCTTGGTTATTACGGACAGCGACCGTTTGAGATAAGGATTGCTGCTTGTGATTTGAATATGTTTGATTATTTATCAATCAATAATGCTTCTTCGGGCTTGAATTATGTCCCTGTTTATAGCAATATAGAAAACGGCTTTGGCTTGTTTGCCGCAAGACGAAATCATATATACAAAGGCTTTTCCGATAATCAAATTGACGCTAATTTGAAAAGCAAGATAGCCGCTATACTTAATTAGGTACAAATATAATAAGACCGAAAAATTTTGTCGGCAAGATAATTATTTGTAATTTTGCAAGTTCTTTTAGGAAAATAAGTAAAACAAATTAAATAAAATGAAAGTAAGTCAGGAAAATAACGGAGTATTGACCTCATTGGTTAAGGTAGAAGTAGAAGCAAATGACTACAAACAAGAAGTTGAACACCAACTTAGAGAGCAAAGAAAGAAAATGACAATGCCGGGTTTCAGACCGGGACAAGTGCCTATGTCAATGGTTAAAAAGATGTATGGTGTTGCGGTTAAGGCTCAGGCAATAGAAAACGTAATGTCGGATAACTTGTATAAGTTTATCGAAGACAATAAAATCAAAGTTTTGGGTTCTCCATTGGCCAACGATGAAAAGACACCTAAGGCAGATTTTGAAAAAGAAAATAATTTTACATTCTATTTTGATGTTGCACAGCAACCGGAATTTGATTTGGATTTGAAAAAACACGAAGCAACATCATACGAGATAGAACCAACAGACGAAATGCTTGATAAGTTTATCGCAGATACTTGTATGCGTTTCGGAAAAGTTGAATCACCAGAGACAGTAGGCGAAAAAGATATGGTTTATGGTCATTTGGTAGAATTGAACGAAAATGGCGAAACAAAAGAAGGTGGCTTGGATATCAATACTACTTTGTATGTAGAGCGTATCGCTTTGAAGACCATAAAAGACAAAGTGCTTGGCAAGAAGAAGGATGATACATTTACTTTCAAACCTGCCAAAGCCTTAAAAGACATCAACCAACTTGCAACATTCATTCGCAAGAAACAAGACGAAGCAGGCGAATTTGCATCTGATTGTAATTTCACAATATCAAGCATTCAAAGAATGACTCCTGCCGAATTGAATTCTGATTTATATAATAAGGTATATAAAGATAAAGACATCAAAGACGAAAAAGCTTTCCGCAATGCAGCCAAAGAAGATTTGATGAACGCATACAGACGTGAGAGCGAAAACTATTTCTTGAACAAGACAAGTGAGGAATTGGTTAAGAATGTTAAGTTCGATTTGCCGGAAGAGTTCTTGAAACGTTGGCTTCTTGCAACTTCAAAGAGCGAAGAGGCACAAAAAGACATCGAAGAGAAATTGGATAAGTACATGGACGGCATCCGTTGGCAGATACTTGAAAGCAAGATAGCCGAAATCGGAGATGTTAAGGTCGGTAACGAAGATATTATCAATTACTACAAGACCGAACTACTTCCTTCTTATTTCCCTGCAATGCCGGACGAGACCGAAGAGCAGAAGAAAGAACGTGAAGCACACTTAGATTCCGTCGCAAAGAATATGCTTAACGAACAAGAGCAGACAAAACAAGTTTATAATTACTTGTTCGATAGAAAAATTACGGAAGTTTTGCGTAAAGAGATGAAAGTAACGGTAAAGAAAGTCAATATGGACGAGTTTATCAAAGAAGTAAGTCCCGAAACTGCTGTCGCTACTGAAAAGAAACCTGCTAAAAAGAAGACTGCAAAGAAAGAAGAGAATCAAGAACCTTCATTGTTTTAGTTATGTCTCTTAAATGTGGTATAGTGGGATTGCCTAATGTTGGCAAATCAACTTTATTTAACTGCCTGTCCAATTCAAAAGCACAGGCAGCTAATTTTCCTTTTTGTACGATAGAGCCTAATGTGGGTGTAATAACCGTACCCGATGAGCGTTTGAACGCTTTGGCAGAAATAGACAAGCCCGAAAAGATTATCCCGACCACCGTTGAGATAGTCGATATTGCAGGTTTGGTTAAAGGAGCAAGTAAGGGCGAGGGCTTAGGCAATAAGTTTTTGGGTAATATCCGCGAGTGCGATGCCATTATAGAGGTCTTGCGTTGCTTTGATAACGGAAATATCGTCCATGTTGATGGAAGCGTTGATCCTATACGTGACAAAGAAATCATTGATTTGGAATTGCAGATGAAAGACCTTGAAACCATAGAATCACGCTTTGCCAAAACCGAGAAGATTGCCAAAGTTGGTGGAGACAAAAAAGCCAAAGATACTTTAGAGGTCTTGAAAGCGTATAAATCTGTCTTGGAAAGCGGTAAGAACGCCCGCGAAGTTGTTTTCGACAACAAAGACCAGATTGCAGCAGCCAAAGAATTATGTTTATTGACCGCTAAGCCCATTATTTATGTCTGCAATGTTGATGAGGCATCTTGTAAAAATGGCAATGCTTATGTGGATAAGGTAAAAGAAATGGCTCAAAAAGAGAATGCCGATGTGCTTGTTATAGCAGCCAAGACCGAAGAAGATATTGCCGAGTTGGAGGACTTTGAGGAAAAGCAAATGTTTTTGGAAGAGTTAGGACTGAAAGAGAGTGGCGTCAATCGATTGATAAAAGCGGCATACCATATACTTAACTTACAGACTTTTCTAACGACCGGACCGAAGGAAACACGTGCTTGGACATTTCATAAAGGCGACAAAGCTCCTCAATGTGCCGGTGTCATTCACTCTGATTTCGAGAAAGGGTTCATACGTGCTGAGGTTATAAAGTATGATGATTATATTAAATATCGTAGTGAAGCGGCTTGTCGAGAGGCCGGTAAGATTTCGATAGAGGGCAAGGATTACTTGGTTCAGGACGGAGATATAATGCACTTCCGTTTCAACGTTTAACGATTATTGAAGATTTAATAGAATTTGTTAATTCAATTACTTTTTTAATTTTGTTTTCATTTTTTTGTAAAGCCGATTTTCATTAATCGACTTTATTTTTTGTTTTAGATGTTAGGGATATACTATAAAAAGCAACAAACTATTCGACTACTCAAATACTAAAAATATATTCTTTTATAAAGGCATTATATCCCAATAGGAAGATTTTCTGATTTTTTCTATTTTTCTAATCAGTACTTTGTTTTTATCCAGTATAAAACTTTCTTCATCTAAAAGAAACTTAACCCTCAACTCATCAGAAGCGGCAATTTCTTTAGCTAATGGATAACTAGTATGTTCCCCATGTTTTATTTTTACATCTATATAATAGCGATAGAAATTGGCAGGGGAAAACGATATTTCTCGTTTTATAGTAAGGCTTTCTATTTGTGCTTTTTCAAAACGAGACAATCTTCTTACTGATGTTGCAGTCCATTCAGAGGGTGCAGGAGCAGGTTTAATCCAATCTTTGATTTCAGTAATTCGTCCTTTAAGGTTAAGTAGATACCCTCTCCTATACAGCATAATAATAGGAATAATAATATAACATATAATCAATAGAGTGTAGTCCAGTATATGTCTATCGCCTGTATAAGACAATATAGGAATTAAATAGAGATTTATCATGGCTTTAGTTTCTTTTTTAGTTCATATGGAATTTGTGATGAATATTCAATGAAAGTTTTATCATCATTTATTATATTATTGATTGTTTCTTGTAGTAAAGGGTCGTTTTTAGACAATTTCGAGATTTGTGATAGAATTATTAATATCGCTGCATACAATGACAATCTTCCACAATGTTGATAATTAGGAATATATATTTTCACTGAGAAAGGATTCCATCCCCATTTTTCTAATGAGCTTTGAATTCCATAAACATAGAGCCAGGCTGCGATAATAAGATAGTCGTTATTCTTAGATAGTTTAAACATAATGATAAAGTCAAGACATTCTTTACAAGTTTTTGCTAATCTATTTAAAGCAAAACCACCCTTAATAAATATATGTAAACACATAAACTATTTTTTTTGCCCTAAGCTCCACTGAATAAGCGTTAATTGTTAAATGCATAATACAAGAATGCGCGGAGCTTAATTTTTGCTCGCTCTTCAATTCTACGTATCGCCAAACACGTCATCCAAAAGAACGGAAGAAAAAACTCACCCCACGCTGTACCATATAGAGCAGAGAATACTGCTCTGTGTAACAGATACGATAAAGGGGCATTCTCATCATTGTTCTTTGGATATTCTTCAATTTGGCGATTTTAGAATTAAGAACTAAGCTAAATGCCTTCTTGTAACTTCGGATTTCTCCCCGAAATCAGTTGCAAAATTAGCAATTTTTCGTGAGTTTGCCCCTAAAATAGTGATTTTTTTCTTCAAAGATAAGAAATTAAAGCGATTTCAATCAATGAAAAAAAGGTGTGTCAAATGCCGTGTTGCTTATACATTATAATATAGATGTCCAATTGTGAAGCAAAAGTTGGAAGTGGTAAAACAAAAATTTATTGAGCATTGTATTTCTTTCGAGCTTGTTGGATATACAAGGACGAAGGGTAATTCAAGATGATGCGTTCATAACATTCTTTTACTTTTGTCTTATCGTTAAAAATGTTTTCATACAAATCGGCTAAAAGCATTATGGCGTCATCGGCAACCAAATCATACGGATATTTCAAGATTATATCTTCAAGATAGTTTTTCGCTTCATCAAATTTCTCTTCTTTCATCGCAATCTCGGCACGCTTAAACAAAACTTCGTCAAACAATGGGTGAGATACGTACCAACGGTCAATGGAATCAAGGTAAGTCTTCGCCTCTTCTACTTTATTCTGATAAAGAGCGAAATCGGACTTGGCAAACCACGAAAGTCCCTTGTACGAACTGTCCTCGTCCATATTCTCACTAATCAATAACGAATACTCCATAGCATCGTTGGCGATAAGTTTCGTTGTCGAGGAACGCAAAGCATTGAATTGACTCAAAGCCCAAGCGAAGTCGCCTGTATAATAAGAAAGCATAGCGTTGCGGAACTTGGCTTCTGTGCCGATAGTCTCGTTTTTCATATCCTTATCCACCTGCGAATAAGTCAGAGACGCTTCCCAAATATCGCCATTGATAAGGTAAATATCCGCACGTGTGAGTTTGCAGCGGGCTTTGGTCTGATTGCTGACGTTACGCATATTGATGATAGTATCCAATAAATCCACCGCTTGCTGAGGTTTATTGATGTGATACGCCAACAAGTCTGCCTTTTGCTGTATCGCTTCTGCGGTCTCTGGGATATAACCATAAAGAGCAAAAAACTCGTTATACTCTTTTTCCAAAGCGGCAATATCTTTTTGGTTGTGATGAATTAAGGCAGTGAATTGGTCATACAGACGAGACAAACGCTGAGAGCGAATGATAAATGTAAGGTCGTCATCATTGATTTTCTGTTTCAAAAGATAATCATAGGCTTGAATGGCAAGGTTTTTATCGCTGACGTTTTGTGCAAAGTCCATAACATTGTCGTGGCTTTGCAAGTTAAAACGTTTGTCTAACGCCTTAGCCTGATTGTAGGCAGCAGAAAAATCTTCTTTTTGCATCAAAAGCCAATAATACAATTGGTTTATTGCAAGGTTTTTCGGTTTGTTCTTGACTTGTTGCAAGACAATATCGGAAAAAACATCGTAGAGCTTGCTGTCATTGTCTTGTGCAAAAAGGTTATTGATATTAACCTCGATTTGGTGTAAGGCTTTTGGATTTTGTTCCAACAAAAGAAGATATTCTTGTGCAATATTCTCGTTTCTGTCAAGCCGTTGATAAAAATAAGTAAGTTCGTAGGTGTATTTGCTATTGTCTTTGAATAGTTTTCGCCCCTGTTGGTAAGTCTTGACGGCGTAGTCGTAATTGCGAATGGAGGAAAAATAATTAGCTGTTTGGATAATGTCGCTGTTATTGGCTTTAAGATTGCCGATAACCTTGTCGTACTGTTTCAAACCTTTGGGTTGGTCGTTGTTTTCTATGTAAAACGTACCTAAATCTATGGAGTAGCGAAAATTATTGTCCGACTTTTTAATCGCTTTTTTGATTAATTTTTCTTTTTTCTTCGTGTCCTGCAACTCATTGTAGGCAGAAATCAACAGACGATAGTAATTATCATTGAAACTCTTGTCAATCAAATCTTCCAACAACGCGGCGGCTTCTTTATATTTGTTTTCCGCCATATATTGCTTGGCAAGAAGAAAGTCTTGGTCGGGATTTTGTTTTTTGTTTTGTGCAAAAATATCAGCGTTATTGATTGTGAGAAAAACAAACAAGATTGCCATGAATTTTATTGTGTGTTTAATGTTCATAATCGAAGCGAAATGTTTATCGTTTGCAAAATTACAACAAATTGATATAACAAACAAAGAGGCGATCTGAAATCTACGTTTTTAGTATTACACATTAATCAAATAATGTTTAACACTATTTTACTGATGTTTAATATTATTTTATCAGTGTTTAATACTAATTTTACGACAAGTGATAAAAAAACATGAAAAATATTTGGTAGAATAAAATAAACTAACTATCTTTGCGGCTGAAAAGGTAAGTGGTTGAGGTTTAGTAATAAAATAAAAGCGTAAAGAATAGCAAGAAACATATTTTATTAATTTTTAATTTTTACGATTATGAAAAAGTTTATTCAGAAATCAGTCGTAATGGCTGTAATGGTGTTCGGAGTTACGGTTTCTTACGCTCAAACGGAAAACGATTCATCGGTTAAGTATATTGATGATTCATATCAAGTATTTCAAGTTGTGGAACATTCGGCTGTATTTTCGGGTGGTTTTGCAGAAATGAACAAGTTTTTGGCAGATAATATCAAGTACCCGGAACAAGCAGTAAAAGACAGCGTACAAGGAAAAGTTATGTTGAGTTTTGTTGTTGAAACAGACGGTTCAATAAGCGACGTCAAGATTCTTCGTGGCCTTAGTGAAGAGTGTGATGCAGAGGCAGTACGTGTTATTAAAAGTATGCCTAAATGGGAACCTGCAAAAAACAAAGGTAAAAAAGTAAGACAAGAGTTTGTTTTGCCTGTAACGTTTAATTTAAACAATAAGTAGTTCGGTGGTAAATAGACCAAAATTGCACTCCACTGCTTTTTGTCAAGCGGAGAAGTTTTAGAGAAAACTTTTGACAAAAGGCTGTGGAGATTTTTTTGTCTTTCGATTAAGCAAGAGAGTAAAACGGATTTTGATTAAAATGATTTTTATGGGAATATAAAAAAATCGTAACTTTGCAAAAAATACAGAGAATACAATGAAAAAATTATTTTTAATAGATGCTTTTGCTCTTATATATCGTTCGTTTTATGCGTTAAATAAAAATCCGAGAATAAACTCCAAAGGCTTGAATACTTCTGCAATATTGGGTTTTGCCAATGCTTTGTTGGATATTATAACCAAGTACAAACCCGATTTAATGGCTATTGCCTTTGAAAGCAAGAGTGAGACTTTTCGTAAGCAGGCTTTTGAGCAATACAAGGCCAATCGTGAGGCTATGCCCGAAGAACTCCGAGAAAGCATTCCGTATATTGAGCGTTTGATTGATGCTATGAACATAAAAATGGTGTCTGTCGAGGGCTATGAAGCGGACGATGTCGTCGGAACTTTGGCGAAAAAGGCAAAAAACGAAGGCTTTGAGGTTTATATGGTAACGCCTGACAAGGATTACGCACAGATTGTTGAAAAGAACATATATATACTTAAACTTGCCACAGGTTTTTCCAAAGAACAGATATTGGGCGAAAAAGAAGTTTTAGAGAAATTTGAGATAAAGAACACCAAACAGGTTATTGATTTGTTAGGACTTTGGGGCGATAGTGCGGACAATATTCCCGGCGTGCCGTCAATAGGAGAGAAAAAAGCCAAAGCCCTTTTGCAACAGTTTGACACTATCGAAGACATTATAGCCAATACCGATAAGATAGAGAACAAACGCATACGCAGTGCCATTGAGCAGCACAAGGAAGATGCTTTGTTTTCCAAGAAACTTGCAACTATAAAGACTGATGTACCGATAGATTTTTCGGCAGATGAGTTCGTTATGCGAAACCCTGATTTTATGCAGTGCAAAGCCTTGTTCGATGAGTTGGAGTTTAGGAAGTTTTCGGAGAGGTTCTACAAAATATTCTCAAATATAGATGAAGCCAAGGTGTTAAACCCAATAACAAATGGCGTTTCTGATACTAAAAAATTAATCACTGATACTGCTAAATTAGTTAGTGAAACTAATTTGGCGGTGTTTAACACTGATTCGCCGGTTACTGACACTGCTAAAATGCAAAATAAAACGCCAAATGCGGATTCTATGCAGATAGATTTATTTTCTTTTGCTCAAAACACGGCACAAGTTCAGCAAACAATAGATAAAGACAGTCCGTATTACCCGATACTTTTGGCTCAATATCTTATCAACCCAGAGCAGCGTCAAGACAATAACTACATTATTGCTAACGCATATGAGTTAAAGAAGCAGTATTTGGAGCGTTTGAAAAACGACGGCTTGGAACATCTTTATTATGATGTGGAGTTGCCGTTGAGGGACGTGCTTTTGGATATGGAACACGAAGGAGTCAGATTTGACAATCATGCCATTAAGGAGTTGTCCAACAATCTTCAAACTCAAAAAGAGCAATTGCAAAATGAGATTTTCGCTCTTGCGGGAGAGAGTTTCAATATTTCTTCTCCCAAACAACTTGGTGAAATACTATTCAACAAACTCAATATTCAAGGGGACGCCAAAGCGAAAAAGACACGAACCAAACAGTTTTCAACGGCAGAAGACGTATTGCTTAAACTCAAAGACAAGAATCCGATAATAGAAAAAGTTTTGGATTATCGCGAGATAACAAAATTGAAAAACACATACGTGGATGCTTTGCCTAATTTGGTGGATAAGCAGACGGGCAAGATACATACAACATTCAATCAAACGGTTACCGCCACCGGCAGATTGTCGTCCAATAACCCTAACTTGCAGAATATACCTATACGAACCGAACGTGGCAAGGAGATACGCAAAGCCTTTGTCGCATCGGATAGTAATCATTTGTTGCTTTCGGCGGATTACTCGCAGATAGAGTTGAGGATTATTGCTTCGATGAGTGGAGATGAGCATCTTTGTAGTGAGTTCGCTCTTAATCACGATATACATAAGGCAACGGCGGCAAAGATATATAATGTGCCGTTGGAAGAGGTTACCAAGCAAATGCGTGGTGCTGCCAAAAGCGTTAATTTCGGAATTATTTACGGGATAAGTTCTTTTGGATTGTCGCAAGGTTTAGGCATAAAAAGGTCAGAAGCCCAGAATTTGATTAATCAATATTTTGAATCTTTTCCAAAGATTGCTCAGTTTATTCAGGACAAGATAAATTTTGCCAAAGCCAACGAATATGCCAAAACATTACTTGGCAGACGCAGATATTTGAATAATATAAATTCTCAAAATGCAACGCTAAGGAGTTTTGACGAGAGAAATGCCGTCAATATGACCATTCAAGGCACGGGTGCAGATATGATAAAGGTTGCAATGGTCAAGATATACGAAAATATCAAGGCAGCAGGATTGAAAAGCAAGATGATATTGCAAATCCACGACGAATTGATTTTTGATGTTCCAAAAGGCGAGTTAGAGGATATGAAACGATTGGTCAAAACAACTATGGAAACGGCATTACCACTTGAAAACGTCCCAATATTAGTCGAAATGGGTTGGGGCGACAACTGGTTGGAAATACATTAATGGATGTTAATGAAACTTATTACAAAATTAGTATTTCACGTTAATTTATAATCACGTAGTTATATAAATAAAAAGGTGGAGTTTTAATAACTCCACCTTTGAAAATAGAAAACTCCGTTTGATTATTTCTTAATCAATGTAGTTGTTTTGTTGATACCCTCGCCCATTACTCTTACGTAATATACACCGCTTGCGTATCTTTCGCTATTGATTGTTATTGTCTCAACGCCGTCAGATACATTTACATCGTCAATTACTCGACCATTAACATCAGTTACAATTAATCTTGCTCTTCCGTTAATGCCCTTAATCTCCAATGTCGCATTGTCTGTCGTTGGGTTAGGATATACTTTAACACTTAATTCGTTCTCAACATCAGTCAAACCACTTTGGTCTTTCAAAGTCTTGAATGTTGCTGTTGCAGCCTCTGACATCTTTCCGTCGCCACAGATACTACGTACCTTGACTGTGTAAGTTGTATTAGCCGTTAAGCCAGAACAAGCATAAGATTTAGCAGATACATTTACAGGGGTTTTATCGCCAACAGTTACTTCGTAAGTCTCTGCAGTGCCTTCCCAACTGATAACTGCTGTTGTTTGTGTTATCTCATTTGCAGTTACATTAGTAGGTGCATCGCAGTCCTCGGATGGTTCTGCATCGGTTGTGAAGTTAATGCTTTCCCACTCACTCGTTAGACCATTACCACAGTTTGCACGTACTTTCGCTGTGTAGGTCGTACTTGCTGTCAAGTTGTTGAATGTATGAGAAGTAGTCGTTACATTTACAGAAGCGTTGTTGCCTAATTGTACATCGTATGATGCAGCATCACCATTCCAAGTCAAGATAACTGAATTGTAAGTTGGTGTTGCAGTCAAGTTCGTTACTTTTTCGCATGTAGGCTGTTCTTCTTCCTCTGTTGTGAATGTTACGCTTACCCAATCGGAAGTCGTTTCACCACAATTTGCACGTACTTTCGCAGTGTAAGATGTTCCTGCCGTTAGATTATCAAACGTATAAGTTGTTGCAGTTACATTTACAGAAGCGTTGCTGCCCAACTGAACATCGTATGATGTTGCACTACCTGCCCAAGTAATGGTTGCCGATGTTTGCGTCTTAGATGTTACTGTCAATGAAGTAGGTGCATCGCAAGGGAGTACTTCTGTTTTGTTGAAGATTTTAATATTATCAACTTTAACACCATTACCACCGCCACTTGCAAATTTGAAACCAATTTGACATGAAGCACTCTTGTTTGGCAATGCCAATGTATCGTTGATTAAAGATTGAACACCATTATGATATGATTCAAGTTCTGTCCATTCACTGGCTAAGGATGTACGATACAATACTTTTAATGTATCAAAAGATGGAGTACTGCTACTACCTTCAAACCACATATATTGTACATGTTGGAACGTAATGTAAGGGTCGGTTACACCTGTCAAATCAAATGTAGGAGAAACAATCAAACTTGGTGCGACATCTTTATTATGTTGCAATTCATTAAAACCTGAAATTTGCCATTTCCCAAGATTTATCCAGCAATTAAGAGCATTTTCCTCAGCAAAATCTTCTTCCCAAGGAGTAGTATCAGTTACTAATATAGCATCACATGTGGTTTTGAATGTATATGTAGTAGAAACGGCATTTGCGCCCTCAGTACATACACTCTCCACATAATATTCGTAAGTTGTTCCTGCTGTAAGTCCTGATATTGCCGCAGAACCAGCAACTGCGGTAACTGCTGTATATTCATCGGTAGAACCACCTAGTCTGTAATATATTTTATAAGTTAAATCAGAGACTGCGTCATTTAATATAATAGTTGCAGTTGTCGTTGTACTTGTAAATGATACATCTGTAATCTTATCGCAAACAGTGGCTTTATCAATTTCAACATTATCTACACATACAAAATCGGTATTGCTACTTGCAACACTCAAAGTTATATAAGCGCCTTCGCCTTCATAATCGTTGAAAGGAACTTCGTATTTTGTATAAGTATTCGTCAAAGTTATTGTTTCGACTATTGTTAATGTTGATTGATCAGTAGGATCTGTCATAACGCCTACATTCAAACTTGCAGCATAATAAGGGTTAATTCTTTTAGCATAGAAGGATAGTTGCAATGAATTTACAGGAATTGTGGCATCTATTTCTTTCATTGCAACGATACCGTCTTTATATGATGAAAAATACAAACAATTCTGGCCTTCGTAAGCTTCATAATTATTTACGGAAGGAGTAGTATTTGCAGTTATTCTCTGCCAACAACTTGGTAAAGAATTTTCAGTTACAATATCCGACTCAAAATTCCATGTTATAGGTAACAAATTTTTGGTAATTGCAATACAAGCCGTACGGAATTTAATACGTGTTGTTTCATCTACATCAGACTCTGTATCTCCACATATGCTCTTTATTGTTGCCCTATAAACTGTATTTTCTGTCAGTATATTGGTGTAATATGTGGGTTCTCCATAAACTTGTTCATTGACAATTTGATTACCTTCCATATCTTCAATAACAACATTAAATTCGGAGGATGAAGAAGCCCAATTCAATACCACAGAATTGGTGGTTATTTCATTTGCTGTTATTTCTGTAGGTTCAATACATTCAGGTGATATTTTAACTACAATTGAATCGATAAGATAACGAGCAAAAGACGTTGTTATATTGGAATTATGACGCAATGCTAATCTCATTTCGTCAGTATTTGCAGGTAATAGGTCTGAATATAAGCTAAGATCAACTTTGCATAGACTCCAAGAAGTCATGGTATTAGGCCAAGATTTCAATACAACAAATGTTGAAGAATCGGATAAATCTGTTAAATAACCAAATTCCAAATTACCTGACTTGTCATTTTCTGATTTTGCATAGAATTGAACTCTAAGTGACGATAAATCATCAGTTGCAAAGGCTGGCAATGCAATTATAGGTTTTTTGCAAGCAGGTTCAAGATTAGAAGCCGTCAATGATAATGAATATTCGCCGGACTTTGCGCTCTTTGTGATAACAGATTTATAGATAGATCCATCTGCGACAACAGCCCAACAATCAGGATAAGTATTCATTCCATAGGTTTCAAAATCATCTACATATGAATCATTCTCTGAAATTGTGTATGCACTACAAAGAGTTTTGAATGAATATGTAACAGTCTCTGTTAAGGATTCGTCATCGCAAATACCAGTAATACTTACATTATATGTTGTATTGGCATTTAATTCGGTTAAATCATAAGTTGTTCCAACGTGATTTTCCACATTAGCAACCAAATTATCTTCATCATCTTTAACCGTTATATTGAATGCGGATGCAGTGGATGTCCAAGATATTGTAGCGGAATTGTCTGTTATGTTTGTTGTCATAATAGCAGATGCTCCCGTGCAAACAGGTATCAGGCTTACAACCACATCATCTATACCCCATCGATAACTTGAATTTCCCACGAAATTTTGTCTTAAAGCCAAAGTAGCAAACGTGCCTGCATCATTCAACTGTTCTTCATAAGCATTCAAATCGACCTTACATTCAGTCCAAGTTGTTTGTGTTTTAGGCCATGAAGTCAAAGTCACAAAGGTTGAAGGGTCATGAACATCAGTTATATAACCTAACTCCAAATTACCACCAGCCAAACTTTCAGATTTTGCATAAAAACGAATTCTGAGTGCCGATAAATCATTTGTAAAATGAGGTAATGCTATCGTAGGTTTAGGAGTTGTTGTATGAGTAGACAACAAAAGACCTTTCTGCCCTTCATGAACAGCAGCGATTGTAGTGCTGACTGCTATTTTATATAAAGTCGCTTCATCCACTATTTGCCAACAATCCACACGGTCATAGTTGTTGTATGATTCAAAGTTTTGTTCATAGTTGTTATTTTCATCTATTGTTATTGCGGCACAAGGTGTTGTAAATTTGATTGTGTCGGAATTTTTCACACTCTCGTCAGAGCATTTATTAATAACATATACTTGATATTCGGTAATATCGCTCAATTCAGTCAAAGATACAGACAAATCGGTGGTTTTGGTTTCACTCCAAGCCATATCTTCAGATTTTTTATATTTAACGGTGAAATCTTTTTGAGAACCTACGATAGTCCATGAAATAGTTGCGGATTCTGCTGTAATGTCACTGATGGTCAAATTGCGGGCTTTGTCACAGTCAGGAATCAAATCCACGGAAATATCATCTATATTCCATGATTTACTACTTGAATTGTCATGATTGAAAATTATATATATGTTTTCGCCTTCAATATCTATATTTCCAAAATCAACCACCTCTTCGTTCCAAGAAGAAGATGCGTATTGTGTTGCCGATTTCTCCCAAATATAAGTTATGTCGGCGGTATCTGATATATTTAATGAATTGGTGACACCCACTCTCATTCTACCATAATCAGCGGCAGTACCTTTTGGTTTTGAATAGAATGTAACTCTAAGGTTATTGATAGATTCTGCAAAACGAGGAAGAGCAATAATGGAATTTTTGCCCGGTGGGGTAATAAAGTTCAAACAGTTTTTGCCTGTTCTTGCATCGGAATTGTTAATTGAAGGAACACTTTCAGAGACTTTTGTCCAACAATAATACAAAGAAGTTGAATTCAAATCTTCAAAAGAAGTACTCCAAGGAATTTCCATTGCAGAACAATGTGTATGGAAACTTGTAGTGATAGGGTCTGTTAAATCGCCATTCTCACAAACACCGGTAATTGTTACAATGTATGAAGTGTTTTCAGTCAAGCCTTCTATTGTAAATGAATTTTCCGTAATGTCGGATTGTTCAGCAAAAACTTCGTTTGTACCTTCAATAACTATCTTGATTTTGTGTGATGCTGCTTCGGAAATCCAAGAAACATTTGCTGTTGTTTCTTCTATATCGGAAACAACCAAGTCGGTTGGGTCTGCACACGAAGGAGTAAGACTTACAACAAGAGAATCTATTGTGTAATAAACAGCAAGATAACCTGTATATTCAGGTTTGTCGTGTCGAATTGCCAAATATTTGTTTTCACTGTCGTTCGAAGTGATTGTTTCTGAATATTCCGACATATCTATTTTATAGCGCGTCCAATCGTTACTGGTTTCGACAGAAGTAATGACTTTCAGTGCCACAAATGTAGAAGAATCCGTTAAATCAGTCAAATAACCTATTTGTAAATCACCACAGGCCGAATTACTACGCTTAGAATAGAATGATAATCTTAATGTTTCCAAACTATTAGAGAATTTAGGCAAAGCATACATAGGTTGTGTAGTTCCAGTTGCTCCATAAGATTGTGCTGGTATATATAAATTGAAAGACTGTTTGCCGGCTATTACCGGATTAGTTGTAACTTTACTGCTGTTGTTAGCAACATCACAGGGAGTCATATTGGTCCAACAATCCGGAGAAGTAGTATTTACAGGATAGGACTCAAAATCTTCTATATATTTGTTTTCTGCAGTAACCGTAAATTCCTCAGGGCAATCTGTTTTGAATTGAATGTGGTTGCTTGCCGTGTTTTCGTTACAAACAACTTCCACATAAACATCATATATCGCGAGAGGAGTTAAATCAGTCAAAGTTGAGGAAGGTGTATTTATTACACTTTTATATTGATATTCTGCCTCGTCAGTTTTCTTGTAATAAACTGCCCATGAAGTATTTTCATCTGGTTGTTGCCAAGTAATGGTTGCACTTGTTGAGGTTATGCTTCCTTCTTCAACAGCCACTTTAAGCGGTTTGGCACACTCGGGAATTGCTTCCAAAGTAATATCATCTATATACCAATTCTTATATAAGCCGACACAAACATATTTTATTGCAGGATAATACACCGCATCGGCATCAGCAGTAAAATCTTCAAGAGTGTTGAATGGAGTTATAAGTTCTTTATAAACCGACCCCGTCCAATCAGTAGCATTGTATTCTTGGACAACAACAAATGTTGAAGTATCTGTAACATCGGTAACAAAACCAACTTGCAGTTTACCGAAAGTAGCATCCGTGTTTTGCGGTCTTGCCCAAGCCACAAGTTGCAACTCTGTAATATCTCCCTGATAACCATTAAGCGTAATCATTAAACTGGCTTTATTGTTATTGGATAGATACATATAGTTGTTGCCTGTGTGAGCATTGACGACAGCAGTGGCAACATTAGGATATGTGATATTACCTGATTTGTAAAATATAGGTGTTGTCCAACATGCAGGTATTTCACCATTGTCACATTCTTCAAAACTATTGAAATATGGAAGGGCTTCCATTGTTAAATTAACACAAGCAGTGGTAAATGCAATTATTTCGTTTGATTCCAAATAATTTTGGCCACATAAAGAAGCAACTTTTAATTCATAATTGGTTGCAGGAGTCAAATCAGTCAAAGACCATGGCTTTGTGTTTGCAGATTCTGTAGTCCATGCAACATCGGAAATTTTTTTGTAATAAATCATCCATTCCGATGCTTCTTCGCCATATTGAGACCAAGTTACCTCGGCAGAATTAGAAGTTATGTTCGTAACTGCTGTATTGTGTGGAGCAGGACAGACAGGTATTTTGTCCAATACGATATTGTCAATAAACCAAATGCTTTGAGCCGATTTGGAAGGAGCTTTTATTGCGGGATAATACACCGCACTTTCTTCAATTTCCAAATCCAAATCACAGAATTTTATTTCATACAGTTGATAGTCTTTATTCGGCAAGTCTTCCGCAACTATCACCTTTGCAACGTGAAATGTTGATGTGTCGGTCAAATCCGTCAAAACGCCTATTTCAAGTTGTCCGTTAGCAGGGTTGTTGCTATTCGGTTTGATATATGCAAAAAGTTGCAAATCCTTTATGTTCCCCTGATAATTCGGTAACGCAACCATATTACCGTTGTAAGTTGAATTTGTCAGTTTCATACAATTGCTTCCAGAATGCGCAGAGTAATTTATTATATTCGGCATCTCCGTGGTGTATTGACTGGCTTTTTCCAATACCGTCCAACAAGCAACATCCATTAACTTATTGCTGTTTGCCGTTTCCGACTCAAAATTCATGGAATAAGGTAAAGATTCCGTAGTAAGTGAAGAACATGCGGTTTTGAATGTAATAGTTGCCTTTTCGGTAGGCGTTTCGTCTTCACAGAAACCCTCTATCGTTGCAGTGTATTGTGTCAAGGCCATAAGTTCCGTAAGTTTATATTCGTTTTCCGTAATATCATATACCACTGCGATTTCTTCGCCATTGTTATCTTTTACGGTAATATTGAACTTGGTCGCAGTCGATAGCCATGTAAGTTTTGCAGATGATCCTGTAATGTTTTTTGCAACAACATCCGAAGGTTCTTTGCATGCAGGACTTAAAGAAACTGCCAAACTGTCTATTGCCCACCAAACGGTGGTAGTTGCAGAACTTTTTTGACGCATTGCCAAAATCGGCGTGCCGTTTGTTGTTGTGATTTTATCTGAGTAATAAGATAGATCAATGGTGTAAAGTTCCCAGTCCGTAGAACCTTGTATGGTTTTCAAGGTAACAAATGTTGAAGTGTCTTCAACATCGGTTACATAGCCTATTTCCAAATTTCCTGATTTGTCTTTATCTTGTTTCTTTCCATAGAACCGAATTCTTAGTTCGGATAAATCATTTGTAAATTCGGGCAAGGCACACATCGGGCTTTTGCAATAATAGGATACCGCCATTACAAAACTTTTTGTACCCTCTTTTACCGGAGTTGTTTTGACGCTTGATTTGTAAGTCCCTGTGGATTCAGCCATTATGTTCCAACAAGAAGGGACAGCGTCCTTTTCATAGGATTCAAAATCTTCCACATAGGGATTATCTGCACCGATTGTTACAGCCGTACATTCCTGTGCATAGCAGGAATAACTTAATGTAACCAAAAGCAAGACAAACATCAAGACTCCCTTCCCATGTATCGTCCCTATTAAGAATCTGAAAACAGATCCTTTTATGAACTTTGTGTTCGTAGCAAACGTTAGTTGTTTCATCTTAAAATTAAATTTTTTCAGTTAGACATTAAATTAGTTATTTTTTTATGATAAAAATTTTGCAATTTCCCGAATAATCTTTAATGCGACAATAATGCAATAAAATGCTAGTTATTTAAGACTAAATAACTAAATATTTGATTATTCATAAATTTCACATCGCAACTTATAAACGAAATTAAATAATGCATATTATATACCGCCTCAATTTTGCGCAAATTTTTTTGAAAATTACTTATACTTTCTCGTTATGAATAGTTTTTTATTTGCCACGTCCTTGGAAGGTTATCAAGAATGTATAAAGTAAAATCTTTATATCGGTGGCAAAGGACATATTTTCTAAATACAGAAGGTCAAATTTCATTCTTTCCACCATCTGATCCACATTATCGGCATAACCGAATTTCACTTGTCCCCACGAAGTCATACCGGGTTTTATCTTTTGCAAAAGTTTATACTCTGGTGCTTTCTTAACAATCTGGTCAATGAAAAATTGTCTCTCAGGACGAACTCCCACCATACTCATTTCACCCAAAAGAACGTGAAAGAATTGCGGCGTTTCGTCCAAACGAACCTTTCGCATAAAGTGTCCAAAAGGTGTTATTCTATCATCATCATCGCCACTCGAAAGTCTTGGACCATTCTTTTCTGCATCAACGCACATCGAACGGAATTTATACATTCTGAAAGGTTTGCCATAGCGTCCGATACGTTCTTGCGAATAAAGAACAGGACCTTTGGAAGTGCATTTGATTATTATGGCTACCGTTATATAGACCGGAATAAGAATGATAATGGCAATAATGGAAGCGAATATATCAAAAGCTCTCTTTAAGCTGACCTCCCACGGCTCCATGATGTTTTGTGAAATTCTAACGAGCGGTACAGAGAAAATAGCTTTCATTCGTATGCTGCCTGTCAATAAATCTTTGCGGTCGGACGGCATATAGATATTTATGTTAGGGTCTTGAATGGAAAAGATGATGTTATATATCTCGTTTTCGTTGTCTTTATCCAATACGATGATAACTTCTTCGATATGTTTTTGCTCAATAACTTGTTGTAGGTCTTCTATATTGCCAAGACAAGGGATATGCTTTTCCAATTCGTTTTGTTGATCGCCATTCACGGTAATAAAACCCTCTATTTTGTAGCCCGAAGAAATCTCTTGGTTGCGAATGCTCTTGTAAAGCGTTACAGCCTTGCTTTCATCGGAAGAAATAATAAGAGTAGGAAAACCAATCTTGCCGTTATGAACACGTTTAACCGTTATTGTGGTCAGTACCAAACGTGGGATATATGTCAAAAAGAAATGCAATAGCAATAGAATGATAAACGTAGTATAATAATTCCTGTACGTAGATATATAATCGTCAAGCAAAAACGCAAAAAAGATAATGATAACACCTGTGATGCTTGTAATAAATGTTTGCCCCAAATCTTTTAGACGTGATTTGCGATAAACATTACGATACTCTCCAAAACACCAATACAAAAATAACCAAAAGCAAGGTATAAGTATTATTCCCTTATAGAAATTCGCATCGGCGAAGACTAAGTTGATGTCGTTGAAAAGGTCTTTCTCAATGGTTATCTTTCTAAAAAAGAAAAACAATGTCCAAGCCAATGAGGCGGAAACATAGTCTGCAATGATGTATTTGGCAGTTTGCAATCTTTTGTTCATAAGTGCGTCGTTATGGGTGTTGAAAAATTGTTTGGCAAATTAAAAACAAATTGTCTTTTGAATTTGTGATGTTATTTGCCACCCTTGTAAGTTACCAATTTGATGTTGTCTATATGCACAAAGCCTTTTGGATTGTTGGCACTGTTGTAAGGCATAAACCACAGCTGGAAAGCATTATGATTGATATTCTCCCAAACTTTTCCTAAGGTGATATACATCTTTTGCCAGTTATGTGCATCGTTCGGTTTGTAACTGTCATCGAAATTGGCACTCATTCTAACGCTGCTGATGTAATAAGACTGAGAACTTGAAGAGGCTTTGCCGTAAATTCCAACCTCAAAAGGTATGTTTGCACAATAATCCAATTCCAAAATCATAACGCCGGAGCGTGTAGATGAACTGATGCTGTCTTTGGAAATCACTTTGAAATTGTCTTTTGACGAAGTGGAATAAAAACCTCCACATTTGCTGCCGTATCTAACCGAATCGCTGCTGCTGATTAGCACAAAATGATTTTCGGCAGAAGAATCTATATTGGAAGCATTCTCAAACGGATTGAAAGTATCTTCAAAGAAAAAGCGTTTTTCAATTTTCGTGTTGTCAGTGTATGAAATATCTTGTTTTGATATAACGGAAATTTCGCCTTCTTTCAAATCCACCGTGTCAAGTATAGATGAATAAAAAGGATAATATGTTCTTGTGGCATTCATACCATTCAAACGTACAACGGGACGTATTTCCAAATAAGTCTTGCCTTTATATAGCAATGGAATGTTTAATGTTCCGTCTTTGCCAAGTGTATAGATACCCAAAGTTTTTTGTTCCTTACCGTCGGAAGCATACAACGCAACTTCGGTTATATCAGAGGTTAAAAAACTTGAATCTTGCGGAAAACCGAAACTTGTATTCGGATTGGCAACAAGATTAAACCCTTCGATTTTGATAAAAGACGGCATCTGTTGTTCGCCCTCAAAGTCATCGCAAGAAGCAAAAGTCATTGCAATCAAAGCAATTATCCACGCAAATGTTATATATCGTTTTTTCATCGTATTATCAATTATCCTGTATAAACGTCAGAGTGTGTTGTTTTATTGTCTGACAAAATGTTTATGATGTTTTATCGCCCTTGTATGTGCAAAATCTTTGCCTTTTGGTTATCGCAAATTGTCTATGATTTGTTTTGCACGTTTTATTTCATTTATGTCTGACAAGGCAATATCATATTCGCTCACTTCTCCAAATCCGCCCATAGACACCCGTGGATTGCGATATGTCATACCTCCGCTGATTATTTTCTTTGCCGAGAAATGAAAAGCCGACGGGTGTGCCGCTTCGTATATATCTTTGATGTTATCGCAATTGACGCCGCTGCCCGCCATAATCTCTATTTTGTCTCCAAACTCATCACAAATCTTTTTGATATTATCTATTCCCTGCATAGCCTTGTTATACGCTCCCGAAGTGAGAATACGCGTAAATCCCAAATCAACTATATCCCTTGCAGCACTCATATAATCCTCGCTCATATCTATTGCACGGTGAAAACAAGTCTGTAAATCTCCTGCCGCTTCAACCAAAATCCTGTTACGCTGTTTATCGACTTTACCTTCGGCAGTTAAAATGCCAAAGACAATGCCTTTAACACCTATTTGTTTGCAAATTTCCACATCACGCTGCATTATTTCAAATTCATAATCGGAATAAAGAAAATCGCCGCCGCGAGGTCGTATCATAACCATAACATCTATGGATAAATCTTTTTTGGCTCTTTCAATCAAAGCGTATGATGGCGTGATACCCCCTTCGGGCATCGATGCACAAAGTTCCACTCTGTTCGCTCCGCCGTTTTGAGCCGCCAAACACGATTCCATATTATATGTGCAGATTTCAAGTTGTATGTTTTTTGTTATCATTTTCGTTTCGTGTTTATTCGTTGTTATGTAAAATATTGCTTTTAAGATTTTGCATATATGTATTCAGCTCTTCTTCCAAAGACTTGATTTTTTGCAGATGTTTCTTAAAACCTTCGCTTTGTGGGTTGAACGGACGATGATTTTTCATTTGGTAGAGTTTTACAAACTTGTCGTTTATCTCCATGGTCTTGGGCGAAAAATAAACTTCCGAAAACTTTTGCCATATATAATCCACTGCCACATCACCAACGTGTAGCAAATCTTTGGCATAAAATCTATAATCTCTTAACTCATCCATAACAATATCGTAGGACGGAAAATAAAACACCTGTTTATTGTCCGTATTTTGATAAATGGCGTCGTACAATCGGGCTTTGGAAACTGCATTGTCCCTAAAACCTTCCCTCCAATGGCGAACAGGAGAAAGTGTGAAAATAATACGAATCGTCGGATTAATGTCAGATATTATTTTACTGATATTTATAATCGCTTCGCTGATGTCTCCATTCGTTAAAAGTTTTCGTTCAATGAGTTTGCTGTCTATCTTGTGGCAGTTACCCATAAGGTAATTATTGTCTTTGTACCAATAAGTCCAAGCCGTGCCGAGTGTTATTATGACAACATTTGATTTTTTAAGAAAAGTGTGAGCGTTGTCTATGCTTTGGTTTATTTGGCTCAAACATTCCTCTTGCGTTAAACCTCTAAAATCTCCATGTGCCGAAAACAAATAATAATACTCGCCGCTTTTGACAGTGTCTTTTGCCTCAAAATAATCTCTTTTCGCTATCCTGTAAATACATTGCTCGATACTCTTTGGATTATACAAAATACCGAAAGGATTTTTCAAAATGTTAAATCCGTTTTGTGATAATTTCGCACCTATCTCGTCCGTAAAGCAAGAACCAAACAAAAGAATATTGTCTTTATGCGTTATGGCAAATGGCGATTGCGGTATTTTGATTTCCGTAAAAAATGAATTTTTATTCATCGTCAGAGTATAGATTTATGGTTTTAAGATAATGTTGTTAGTTTTGCCTTTTATACTTTATAGGCTCGCAGTTGCGTTTTATGTCGCAATTGGTCAAAGTCCTCACAACCCAAAATTTCCGCCTCTCTTAACAAAAGTCTTGCACACGCCTCGGCATCGGAATCCGAATGATGATGATTGAGTTGTATGTTTTCTTGTTGCGAAAGAAAGTCCAATGAAAATTTTTGGTTGCCGTTCCACGCCTTTTTCGCCAAAATGTACGAACACATATATTTTGCTTGCGGGCGTGGTATCTTGTAATGTGCCAAAGTCTTTCTAAGCACATTTATATCGAATGCCGCATTGTGTGCTATAAGCATCGTATGAGAAAAATGCTTCTCAATATCTTTCCAAAGTACGTCAAAAGTAGGTGCATCAGCCACGTCTTCTTTATGAATACCGTGAATTTTTTGGGCATACCACTGAAAATAAGGGTAGCATATTGGTTTGATGAGGTGATTTTCAACGCTCACGACTTGATTGCTTCTCACAACCGCAATGCCAATGGAGCAAGGAATGTATCCGCTCGCCGTCTCAAAATCTATCGCCGTAAAGTCAAGCATATTTGATTATTTGTTACGATATTGTGATTAAATGGTTTTGTGTTGTCAAATCGGTGTTGAATTGTCTCTAATGTCGGCTATGTGTTATTTGGCTTTGTTACTTATTATTTTGTAATGCTCTTCCAAAGTTGTACCCCAACTGTTGCGAATGCTCAAAATGGAATCGAAAGCGCTCTTAGCCTCATTGTAACGTTTCATCCGATACAGCACCCAGGCGTATGTATCCACAAAAGTAGGCTCTTCGGGATATTTATCCACGACCTTTTTGGCGTATTGTAATGCTTTGTCCAAATCTTTATTGTCCAAACTAAGATAATATGCGTAATTATTCAAGACAAAATAATTGTCGGGATTTATTTCCAATGCTTTATCGTAGTTTTTGAAGCATTGCTCATTGTCGTTAATCGCATGGTAACAATCGCCAAGGTTGATATAAAAATCTTCTTTCATATTTTTGTCATTACCTGTGCGTTTAAGACCGGTTTCCAAAGATTCTATGGCTTCGTTCCATTTTTCCAAAGCCACCAAATTAACGCCTTTGAACAGATATGGCAATGGCTGTTCGGGATAACTCTCTATGGCTTTGTCGGATATTTCCACAAGTTTTTCGGCACTGTCGAAAGTACTTGCAGCATACAATAAATTCACATACAAATCGAAATTGTTACAGCCTAAATCCAAAGCCTTTTGTGAGGAATAAGCACCATTGATAAAATCATTCTTACGCATATAACCCAAATTGAGCATACTCCACAATTCACAATGAGTACTGTCCGAAGTAAGTTTCATACGTTCAAGCAATGTAAAGAAACGATTGAAAGTCTCTACATCTGTATCCACTTTGTCTTGATAGACGGTAAAGATAATACCTGTTTTGGTTTGGAAATCCACATCCTCTTGTGCAGCGGCTTTATACAAATAGTGGAATAATGAATCCTGATTGTTTTTTACCAAATAGTAGTTGGCAAAAGTAAGGTTCAACAATTCGTTATTGGGATCCATTTGCTCGACTTTCTTGTAGTATTCAAGGGCTTTGTCATAGTTCTTTTCCTGCATTTGCATCTCGGCAAGAATACTCCAATATTTGCTTTGAGAAGGGAAGGCTTTGGTAAGGTTTATTATCTGTTCTTCGGCTTTTTTATTATCGTTTTTCTCCTTATACAGATTGTATTTGAGCATACTTGACCACTCATTGACACCAAAACGTCGTTCCAAACGGTTCAATGTCTCGATTTCTGCCTTTGTATTGCCGCTGACATGGTACAGGTTCGCTAATTGTTGCCAATATTCCAACACTTCGGGCTTTTGTTTGATAACGATTTCCATAACCTTTGACGCATCTTCGTATTGTTGCAAAGAAAGGTAAATATCTATCTGATGTAATTTGTACCAAACATTGCTTTCGTCTGCTTTTATGCAACGCTTGGAATAATCCAAACTCTTTTCAATATCGCCTCTTTGGAAATACAGAGATGAAAGATAATACATAGCGGCAGCATTATTCTTGTCTTGTTGAAGAATTTGTTGGTAAAGATTTTCAGCCTTTGTAAAATCGTTTGTATTAAGAGCCGTTACGGCATCAATCATCAAGGAGTTTATTTCAAAATCCTTTTGAGTAGCAGGCTTGGTGGCTGTGTTTTTTGTACTTGAACACGACACAACCACTATCGCCGCCAATATGAGAAAAACAATTCTTTTCATCTATAAATATTTTCTATCCGTAGCCGTTACACCCGTTTTAAGCATTCTTTGAAAAAGCACCCAAAGACAACTCTTCTGCGTGTTTGGTATATACGACATTGTTTCCAACCATTGAGTTAGAAAGCACAGCATTCTCAACCGTGCTGTCGTGTGCAATGATAGAGTTTTGAATTATCGAATTTTTGATAACGCAATTATCTTCCAATGTTGTGTAAGGGCCGATAACAGAGTTCTCTATCACAACATCTTTTCCTATATGGCAAGGCTCTATTATCGTTGCGTTGCTATTTGTCAGAGTCTTGTCAATGGTATTTAAGCCCATATTCAAACAAAGCAGACGTTGGTTGGTATTTACCACAGCGTCCTTGTTGCCGCAGTCAAGCCATTCGGTAACGGTTTCGGTTGTGAATGAAAAACCGTTTTGTAACATATGCTCCAAACAATCCGTAAGTTGATATTCGCCTAAAAGAGTTATGTGATTGTCAATCAATCGTTGAATTTCCGTATATAGTTTTTCGCCTTCACGGAAATAATAAATACCTATTATGGCTTCGTTGCTTACAAATTCTTTCGGTTTTTCAACGAACTGCAAAATCTTTCCGTTGTTGTCTTTCTTAACAACACCGAAAGCCTGCGGATTTTCCACGCAAGAAGTCCAGATGATACCGTCTTGTTTCAAATCCATAGTAAAAGAAGCATCGAACAATGTGTCTGCAAAGGCTATAACCGTATTGCCGTTAAGCAATTCTTTTGCCTGCCATATTGCGTGTGCCGTTCCCAAAGCAACTTTCTGATGATATATCTTGCCTTCTGCACCCAAAGAACGAGCAACTTCTATAAGTTCTTTTTCAACCTGTTCGCCGAAATCTCCGACAACAAAGCCTATGTTATCAACCTTTACTCCGCATGTTTTTACTATCTCTTTGCAAAGTATTTTAACTATCTCTTCTCCACAAACCTTGATAAGGGGTTTTGCTGTTGTTAATGTATGCGGGCGTAATCTTTTGCCCATACCTGCCATTGGAATAATGATGTTCATTTTCTTCTTTGTTTTTAACAATTTTACATTCTATTTTTATATAATCGTCATCGCCACAAAATCCTTGATTTTATTGAGCAATGACTTCCTTGTAAAGTCTGTCTTTGTCTATCGGCACAACGCCCACGTTCTCGCAAACCAAACCGCCTGCCAAGTTGCTGATTTTTGCAATATCCGTTGAGCTCATACCTAACGCCAAACACAATGTGGCAACGCTTATCACCGTATCTCCTGCACCCGACACATCGGCTATCTTGCGTAAATATGCAGGCATCAAATCCACTTTTGCTTCATTGGTGGAATAGTCCGCCATAAATATACCGTATTCGCTAAGTGTTATAAATACCTTTTGAATATCTTGTTTGGCGTGCAAAAGCAAGGCGGCATCGGTCAGGTTGTCCTTTGTCGGCAAATCAAATTCTATTTTCAAACCCTCTTTTAATTCTTTCAAATTAGGTTTAAACATCGTTACGCCCTTGTATGAAGAGAAATTCCTGTGTTTAGGATCTACCGTTGTGGGAATACCTTTTGTTTTTGCAAGTTTTACGGTCTGTTTTATTATCTTGTCGGTTATAACGCCTTTGTCGTAATCCTGAAAAATTATTGCGTGAATTTTTTTGTTTTCTATTATGTCGGCGATGGCTTTAAGCAGCATGGATTCTTCATCGCTATCAAGATTTTCTGTTGTTTCTTTATCTATACGAAGCATTTGAGCATTGTTGCCTATGATACGTGTCTTTATCGTTGTGGGACGTTTATCGCTAAGCAATATGCCGTCATTTGTCATATTATGTTCTTTAAGCAGGTTAAGCAATATCTTCCCGTTATCGTCCTTACCTACAACGCTGCAAAGTATAGGTGTAGCCCCCATAGCGGCAATATTCAACGCCACATTGCCAGCACCTCCCAATCTATGTTCTGTTTTCTGTACGGTGCAGATAGGAACGGGAGCCTCAGGAGAAATTCTATCCACTTTGCCCCATTGATATGAATCTATCATCACGTCCCCGATGATTAAGATATTAAGCTCATTGAATTTATCGAATATTGCCTTGTAATCCATAATATGAATATTGTTTTGAATCGTTTTAGGATATTTCTCCTCGCAGATTGCTGTTCAATAGTTTTTTCTGAGTTTGCTTGTCGCTGAAATTACCCAAAACAAACATCATCTTTGCCAATGCCGCTTCGGTTGTTATATCTCTGCCTGATATAACGCCCATATCTCTTAAATCACAACTTGCCTGGTAATGTCCCATAGCCACGCTGCCGGCTTTACATTGGGTAACGTTCATAACTATTATACCCTTTGCGATAATATCTTTGATGCTTTCCAAAAACCAATCTTGCGTTGGGGCGTTCCCTGAACCGTAAGTCTCCATTATCAAGCCTTTAAGGTTAGGTATATTGCCCACAGCTTTGATGTAATCTTCGCTTATTGCAGGGTGTATTTTCATAATCGCAATATCGGTGCATAAGTTTTTATAAACCGAAAACTCTTTCGTGGGATTTGGTGCTATGATATGTTTTTTATACGAGATATTTATGCCCACCTTTGCCAACGAAGGAAGATTGCCCGAATAAAAAGCCTCGAAGTACTCTGCATTTATCTTTGTTGTACGGTTGCCTCTGTAAAGTTTGTTGTCGAAAAATATACATACCTCGGGGATTGACACTTCGGTGTTGGCTGCAATCTCGACAGCCGAAATGATATTGTCTCTGCCGTCTGTACGTATCATACCAAGCGGTAGTTGCGAGCCTGTAATGATAACGGGTTTGGATAGATTGTCAAGCAGAAAACTCAGCGCCGAGGCTGTATAAGACATCGTATCCGTGCCATGAAGAATAACAAAACCGTCATACGAATCATATTGCTCGCCGATAAACGAAGCAATCTCAATCCATTTGGTTGCATTCATATCCGACGAATCTATGATAGGGTCGCATTGGTATGTTTCTATATTGCAGTCAATCTTACGCAATACAGGCAACACCTCATAAATCTTTTTCATATCAAAAGGTTTTAATGCACCTGTTTGCGCGTCTTTGACCATGCCTATCGTTCCTCCCGTATATATTACAAGAATATTTTTCATATCCGTTCTTATAATACTGACAAAGGCGGAAAACAAAACGCTCTCCGCCTTTGTCTTTTTGGTTGTTTATTTAATGGTTTCGATATATATTCCCAACTCTTTGCCTTCGATAACGTCAATCTTGGTCGTAGGGTCGGTTATATTGTTTTCAAGGCTCAACTCTTTGGTAAGTGTTTCGCCGCAGATGTAATCCTTGTACATCTCTATTGCGGCTTGCAAATCCCCGTCATATTCAACCTTTACGACAATATTGTCAGTAACTTCAAAATTGCTGTCTTTTCGTATGTTTTGAATTCTATTGACCAATTCTCTTGCAATACCTTCTTTTTTCAAATTGTCTGTTATTACAACGTCCAAAGCCACCGTTAGTTTGCCCTCGCTTGCAACAACCCAACCTTCAATATCTTTGGTTGCAATCTCTACGTCTGTCAAATCCAATGTTATTTGTTGTCCTTCAACGTCAAGAGCATATTTTCCTTCGCTTTCCAATTTTGTTATATCGTCTTGCGTAAAGGCTGCAATATTTGCTGCCAAAGACTTCATAATTTTGCCGTACTTTGGTCCCAATGTTTTGAAGTTGGCTTTGATTGTCTTTGAAAGAACATTGTTATGCAAATCCAAATACTCTATATCTTTAACATTGACTTCTGAAAGTATAAGGTTTTTAACTTTTTCTATTCTTTCTTTGGTCGTGGCATCGCAAGGTATCATAATCTTTGCAAGCGGTTGTCTTACTTTCAGATTATGACGTTTTCTAAGTGATAACACCAAAGAACAAATCCTTTGAGCCAAATCCATTCTTGCTTCAAGGTCTTTGTCTATCTCGTTGTCGTTAGAAGTAGGGAAATCTGTCAAATGCACGCTTGCAGCCTTGTTTCTACCACTTACGGCATTCAGATTGCAATACAACTCGTCCATAAAGAATGGTGCAAATACGCTGCCCAATTGAGCGATAACCTCCATACAACGATAAAGCGTCTGATAAGCACTTATCTTGTCTTCGCTGTATTCTCCTTTCCAAAAACGTCTTCTGCACAAACGTACATACCAGTTGGATAAATCTTCGCAAACAAAGTCCATAACTCTTCTTGCCGCACGTGTAGGCTCGTAGTCGTTCAAATCGCTATCAACGTCTTTTATCAAGGTATTCAACAATGATAATATCCATCTGTCAATCTCAGGACGCTTTGAATATTCTATATCCTTTTCCTTATAAGCAAAACCGTCGATGTTGGCGTATAAAGCAAAGAATGAATAAGTGTTATATAGGGTTCCGAAGAATTTTCTTCTTATTTCGTCTATACCGTTAGGGTCAAATTTAAGATTATCCCAAGGCTGAGAGTTTGAAATCATATACAAACGCGTGGCGTCTGCTCCGTATTTGTCCATCATCTCAAAAGGCGATACGGCATTACCCAAACGCTTGCTCATCTTGTTGCCGTTCTTATCCAATACCAAACCGTTTGACACAACGTTTTTGTAAGACACTTCGTCCATAACCATTGTAGCAATGGTATGAAGAGTAAAGAACCAACCTCTTGTCTGATCCACACCTTCGGCAATGAAATCGGCAGGGAAGAATTTTTGTTTCAATTCTTCTGTCGTACATTCAAAAGGATAATGTCTTTGAGCAAAAGGCATGGCACCGCTGTCGAACCAAACGTCAATCAAATCGCTTTCACGTTTCATAGGTTTGCCGCTCTGGCTGACAAGTATGACGTTGTCTATATACGGACGATGTAAATCGAAACTCTCATAATCATCGCTCTTATATGGATTTTCGCTCATAAATCCTGCTGCGATACTTTTGTCTATCTCTTTCGCTAACTTTTCTACCGAATTGATGAATATCTCTTCTTTGCCGTCTTCCGTTCTCCAAATAGGTAGCGGAGTACCCCAATATCTGCTTCGAGAAAGATTCCAATCCACAAGGTTCTCCAACCAATTGCCAAAACGACCCGTACCCGTTGCCTGCGGCTTCCAATTTATTGTCTTGTTAAGTTCGATAAGACGGTCTTTTATTGCCGTTGTCTTTATAAACCAAGAATCCAAGGGATAATACAATACGGGTTTGTCGGTTCTCCAACAATGAGGATAATTGTGAGTATGTTTCTCAATCTTGAAGACTTTGTTTTGAGCCTTTAATTCAACGCATAAATCCACGTCCAATGTATTGTCTTTATCTGTCAAAGTGTCGTCATAAGCATTCTTTACAAATCTTCCTGCGTACTTATTGTATTGCTCCTTGTCGATATGCTTATCCACATACTCTTTATCCAAATCGCCCAAAACAAAAAACTTGCCGCTCTTATCAACCATAGGCTGATTTTTGCCATTCTTATCCACAAGATGAAGCGGAGCGATGTTTGCCAATTTTGCTACTCTTGCGTCGTCTGCACCAAACGTAGGGGCAATATGAACGATACCGGTACCGTCTTGTGTTGTAACGTAATCGCCGCTGATAACTTTGAAAGCATCGCCTTCTTGTCCCTGAGGTTTGACCCAAGGAATAAGTTGCTCGTAATCTATTCCAACCAATTCCTTACCTTTGCACTCAAACAACAATTTCCAAGGAATGACTTTATCGCCTTTTTTGTATGCTTCAAAATCTTGGTTTTCTCCTTCTGCTTTGAAATGAGCGTTCAATAAGTTTTTGGCAACGAAACAAACCATTTCTTCGCCTGTATATGGATTGAAACTTTCCACGCAGCAATAATCTATCTTATCGCCCACAGCCAAAGCCGTATTGGAAGGAAGTGTCCAAGGTGTTGTAGTCCATGCAAGGAAATAAGCCTGGTCTTTTTTGTCGCTTAATTTATCCAATATGGCGTTGTATGTCTTCTGCTTTGAAGAAATTTTGAATTGAGCCACGCAGGTTGTATCCTTGACGTCTTTATAACAACCCGGCATATTCAATTCGTGGGAGGAAAGTCCTGTTCCTGCCGCAGGAGAATACGGCTGAATGGTGTAGCCTTTGTAAAGTAAGCCCTTGTTGTATATTTCTCCCAAAAGCCACCAAACACTTTCAATGTATTTGTTTGTGAAAGTTATATAAGGAGAGCCTAAATCAACCCAATACCCCATTTGCACGGTAAGTTTATCCCAAAGGTCTTTGAACTGCATAACACTCTCTCGACACGCCTTGTTATATTCTTCGACAGAGATTTTGCCGCCTATATCTTCTTTTGTGATACCCAAAGCCTGTTCAACTCCAAGTTCCACAGGCAAACCGTGAGTGTCCCAGCCTGCTTTACGGGTAACATAATAACCTTTCAAATTCTTGTAGCGGCAGAAAATATCTTTGATTGTACGAGCCATTACGTGATGAATGCCAGGCTTACCGTTTGCCGAAGGAGGACCTTCAAAGAAAATAAAAGGTTTATTACCCTCTCTTATCTGCAAACTTTTGGCAAAGGTATCTTCTTTTGCCCACTTGTCTTGGATATGTTTCTCTATATCCGTCAAATTAAGATTTTTGTATTGCTTGTATTTCTCCATTTCGACATTAAAATTTAAGTATATTTTTACTGTCTGTCATCTATCTGTATAATAGGTTGCAAAGGTACAAAAAATTTATATAACCTATTATAGGTTTCGTTATAAATTCACTTTTTTATAAAAATTTTCCAAAAAAATTTGGTGGGTAATGAAAAAGGTAGTAATTTTGCAACTCGAAAAAAGGGAATATGGCGTCGTAGCTCAGTTGGTAGAGCGGAGGACTGAAAATCCTTGTGTCATTGGTTCAACTCCAATCGATGCCACTCCGTTTAGGGGGGGGGGAGAGTTAGATTAGTTTCTAACTCTCTTTTTTATTATCTTTTTTCCGATATTGACCTTTTATAAATTTCCAAGAAAGCCGTAATATTAGCTAAACTATTATTGAAATTCTAATTCATAGTGCAAAGGTAGAATATTTATCGGGCGACAAAATTCTTTGTGAGATATTATCAATTGAAAATAAATTTCTATTTTTGCAACATAAAAAATTAGACGATTATGAGCAGCGAAATACAATTCCTATTACAGCCTGCCTGACGAAGAAGGTAAGACGCAACAGATAGCAACCAAATTTTATTCTCTTGATGCTATCATAGCCGTGGGGTATCGTGTAAATTCATTCAAAGCCACAAAGTTTCGTCAATGGGCGACAAAAATTCTTAATGAATATATAAGAAAAGGTTTTGTGCTTGATGACAATCGATTAAAGCAAGGAACGGCGGTGTTCGGCAAAGACTATTTTAGTGAATTGCTTGAAAGAGTTCGCTCCATTCGTGCTTCCGAGCGACGTATTTGGCAACAAATCACGGACATCTATGCCGAATGCAGTATGGATTATGACAAGAACTCGCCCACCACAAAGGACGCATCTCTTCTGTACAAGCCAAGTCAAAGGCTGAAAGCGAATATGACATTTTTAATAAAACTCAACGCATAGACTCCGATTTCGACAAGCATGTCAGAAATATGCTAAATAAAGGGAAATAAAGATAATCGCACCCACGTTAATTGTCCGTGCGGCTCGTACCTTCTGCATCGTCAAGGGTAATTACCTGTCTCACGAAATGAAAAAATACGCCCACAACCTAATTTTTTCGGACAACCTAATCTTTTCGGACACAGGACAATTAACGGCTTTTGAAAATATCAATAAAGCAGGCTCCGACCTCTCCGAAAAGGAACGAGACTATAATGATATTATGCAAATGAGAAGCGAGGGAATGACTTACAAAGAAATCGGCGACAAAATGGGAATGAGCGAAAGTGGAATATGTCGACGAATTAAAAACTATGAAGACCGTCAGGAACGGGTTCGTCGCCAAACAGCAGAAATCAATGAAAGAGAACAGGAGTTAGACTTCAAAAATCAACTTGATTTACCAAAAAAGTAACATACCACCGGTAAGGAGGGTTGTACTATATATATACAAGGTATATAGTACGACCCACCTGTTATGTTAGTATTTCTTGATTGCTTGATTATATATAGTAAAGTCAAGCAAGCAAGAAATGAAATTATAAATTAATTAAATTATAATCAACAAATTACAATAATTATGATAACAAACAATAAATCTTATTTTGACAAAATTGAAAAAGGTGTCAAGACCCGAAATTTTGATACAAATTACCGTTTTGTCTTACGCAAATATGCAGGAAGCGGCAGCAAATTACAATGTCCCCGTTGCGGTCGCAAAAGTTTTACCCCTTATATCGACACCCAAACAAATGAAATTCTTGATGAAACCGTCGGCATCTGCGACCATAAAAACTCGTGTTGTTACCATTTTTCGCCTCACGATTTTTTCGAGATGTTCCCTCATAAAAAAGAAGAATACTTCGTGCGCACCCGCACGGGCAATTATGGCGAAGCCGTGAGGATAGGTAAGCGAAAAGACAAACACCGCTCTGCGTTAATTGCCTGTGCGGCTCGCACTGTTAAACATCAGTCAATCAGTGTTAAACACTACCAAAACAGCCTTAATAATCAACAACTTAGTGCGAAATATTTCAGCAAATCCAAAAAAAAACAAGATATTTCTACAACCAAATTCGTCAGCGAGCAAAATAAAAGAAAACCAAGGAAAAGAAAGATAAAAACAGCGAAAAACCAAGCAATAAAAATGAAATATTTGATTTTTCAGTAACTTTGCAAAACAAAAAAACAGACGTTGGAAAGATGCCCGCAGATAAAAGAGAAAAACATATAGGACAAGTTTTTACACCCGAATATATCGTTCGGCAGATGTTAGATTATGCAGGCTATACGTCAAACGATAAAATTTTAAGGAAAAATATCATTGATAACAGTTGTGGCAATGGTGCGTTTTTGGTTCAGGTCGTGGAAAGGTATATCCTTTGTGCTTTGAATAACTCGTATTCCCAAGAAGAAATAAAGCACGATTTACAGACATATATTCACGGAATTGATAATGATGCAACGGCTATAAAAGATTGTTTGGACAGATTGAATGCTATTGCAATAAAATATCATCTATCCGATGTGGCTTGGGATATTGCTCAAAAAGACGCTTTGACTGTGCAGGATTATGACAAACGAATGGATTATGTTGTAGGTAATCCGCCGTATGTCAGGGTGCATAACTTGAAACAGACGTATGATGCTGTGAAAACATTTAAGTTCGCCCAAGGCGGTATGACCGATTTGTACTTGGTTTTTTTCGAGATAGGTTTTCAGATGCTCAATGAAAACGGAGTTATGTGTTATATAACGCCTTCATCATGGTTACACAGCGTTGCTGCTGCCAATATGCGAAACTATATATTGCAACGAAAGAATTTGGTTTCATTGACCGATTTGGGACATTTTCAGCCTTTTAACGGTATAACGGCATATACTCTTATATCGTTATTCTCCAACAAGGTCTGTTCAAAAGAATTTGACTATTATACGTTTGATACAAAGAGTTTGAAAAGAACATTTGTTTCAACGTTAAGTTATGACGATGTGTTGGCAGATGATTGTTTCTATGTGGCGAGAACAGAACATTTGTCGGTGCTTAGGAATGTGAAGACCAAGACATATAAAAAGTACGTGAGAGTGAAAAACGGCTTTGCAACTTTGGCGGACAAGAGTTTTATCGGTAAGGATATCCCTGAAACATTCATCACCATTCCGATAATAAAAGGTTCAACGAGCAGATGGTCAAAGGCGTTGTTTCCTTACGATAAAGAGGGAAAGCCATTGTCGGAAAATATTATTTTCTCAGACCCCGTGCTGAAAAAACATTTTGAAAAAGAGAAAGAAAACATATTGAAGGGTAAATCGGAATATAGCGGCTGGTATTTGTATGGACGTTCTCAGGCTGTGGGTGATGTGTGGAAAACCAAGATAGCGATTAATTCTTTGGTGCGAACGGCTGATGATTTGAAAATAGAACTTGCGAAAGAGGGTTCGGGAGTGTATAGCGGTCTTTATATTATAGGCGATATAGATATAAATACGGCAAAGAATGTGCTAAGGAGCGAAGAATTTATGGATTATGTCAAATGTATCAAAAAGTATAAGAGTGGAGGCTATTATACGTTCAATACAAAAGATGTGGAACAATTTCTTAATTATAAACTAAGCAGCATAAAAAACAATGAATAACCAGGATTTTATCAAAGTCATATCCAATTCGTTTGAAGAATTTCTTAAATCTGGTACATCTCGTAGTACGATGAAATTAAAACCATTGCACGGTGCTATTGCGAAAGATATTGCAGAGCGGTTGGGTAGCGATTATTCAGTGTTTTCGATGGGCTACGGAAATGGAAAAGAAAAACTTATTCAAGGTCGTTATATTGATAAAAGAGTGGATATAACAATAAAACAAAAAGAAAAATCCGTTTGTGGTATAGCTGTTAAATTTATTATGCAGAACTATTCTCAAAACTCAAATAATTATTTTGAAAATATGTTGGGAGAAACTGCAAACATAAGAGCAAATAAATGTCCGTATTTTCAAGTTTTTATTATATTGGACAAACTGCCTTATTACAATAGAAGTAAACAGATAACCAAATGGGAGACATTCTCGGAGCATAATATTGAAAAGTATTTGACACTTTCAAAGGACAATATCGAAACATTTTATCATACGCCAAACAAAACTCTTATTTATGTGGTGCATATCCCCGATAATGGGAAATTGCAAACGCAGGACGAATATATTGCGTACTATAAAAAAGATAACTTACAGATGACGCTTTCAAGTGCAAAATACGATAATTTTGACGATGCCGTTATTTTGAACGATTATGAGGCGTTTATAGATAAGGTATATCACACCATAAAGGCATTGTAAATACAAATCCCAAAAAGTTTTGTATTTTTATCAGCATATAATCATATTGTTTTATCAAAACAAGTTAAAACAGTTCCTTGAATGTGATTTGAGTGAAATCGTTGATAATCATATCGGCTTTGCCTTGCAAATCACTTTTGGGATAACTCGTCGATAAGGCAATAACCCTCATTCCCGCCCGCTTTGCGGCTTCTATGCCAGCCAAAGAATCCTCGAAAACAACACAATTACGTACATCTACACAGCATAACTCGACGGCTTTAAGATAACAGTCGGGCGAAGGCTTGGAATGCTTTATATCGTCCGAAGTAACCATTAAGGGAAAATATTGCTTTATCTCGGGGCGGGAAACAAAGACATTGTGCATCTTATCTTTCTTTGACGAAGTTACAAGACAAATCTTTTCATTACGACTTATAAGCATGCGGATAAAATCCTCCGCACCATTGATGTATTGAAAAGTCATCTGCTTTTCCATAATTTTTAACTCGCCGACAATCTTTTGCTGTATTGCTTCATCGGGAAAAAACTCTTGGAAAATATCTTTTAATCCACGCCCTTTAATCTTCATTTCCAAATCCTTTACATCGGGACGGAAAGTCTTGCCTTGTTTTGCCCAAAAGTCGGTATAAAAATGTTCGGTGTCAAAGATAACGCCGTCCAAATCGAAAAGTATTGCCCTGTCTGTCATTGTTTTTGTTCGTTTTATAGGTTCGTTATGATTTATTACAATAGCTCTAAATTTTTTTAATTTTTAATTAAAAAAAACTTCAATCGCTTTGCGTTATTTGCCTGTGCGGCTCGCCCCCCCCTCACGGCTCTGCCATAGTTGTTCGTGCGACACGCACTAATAATATCCTTGTCGGTTGCGGAAATCGTTACGTTTTTCGTATTTTAGGTCTTGCAGCATTGAGGCCTTGACATTTATAGTAAAATTCCAACCCTTGCGGTAGCCGAGAGGAACCCAGTTAAATCGCAATTCCCAGCAATGCAAATCACGATAAAAATCAAGGGATGTATAAGTAAAGTCTTTGTTTATAAAATCATAACCGGTACGAAAACCTACTTTCCAATTGTCGGTGATGGTTACGTTTCCTGTTGCAGAGAGCGTCGCCGAGAGATTGGTGTTGTAGCCCGCTATGGCAACAATATAATTGCTAAGACGTGAATAGTTGGCACTAAGGTTTAAGTCCCAAGGCACGGAGAAATCAACTATATCGGGCAAGGTCTCCAAGTTATTGACAAACGGAGAGTATTGCATCTCCGAAGGCGATATTGTTTGGTCTTCGGTCGTTTTGCTTTTGGAGTTCAGTCGCCACGATAAAGAGAAATTCCATTGGGAGGATTCACGAGTGAAAAGTTTATGTTTTTTGTCGAACAGCAATTGGTTGGTTACACGGTTGTTTTCGTCCAATACGTATGGAGTAAAGGACGATGAATAATTGACAACAAGGCGTTTAAGTAGCGTCGTACGAGCCGATAAACGTAATGGTTGCCAATTACAGGAATCTTTGGCAAGGTCGTAACCTGTGGATATGGAAAAGTTTTCCAAAAGGATAATCTTCTGTGTCCCCGTTATGGTGTCGGAAGAGGATTTGACTTTCATCTCCAAAGAGTTGTTGATAGCAAAAGATATAACTCCGCTTTTACCGGACGGAGGCGAGCCGAATACTCCGTCTTCGGTTTTGCTGTAAAAGACTTTGTTGCCGTCCTTGTCTATGTAGTAGTCGTAAAATCCGAGCGAAGGAGAAGAGAAATCGGGAGTAAAGGTAAAACTCAATGTAGGGTTGATAACATGTCTTAGAGCGGTTATAAAACCTTTCTTGAAGACGAACATACCATAAATTCTTGTGTTGAATGAGGACGAAAAACTTGCGTCTCTGTTTGCCGTAAAACCGAATGTTGTGTCTTTATCCACCAAGCCTGTTTGTTCGTTATAGGCTTTGTGTATGGAGGAAAGATACCATCTTTCGTTGTAGTTTATTGAGTTTGTCCAAGTGATGTATTTCAGGACTTTGGTGCTTAGTTGGACGGGGATATAATGTTGAATGCCGTTGCTCATCTTCTTGAAAATATCCGAAGAGAATAGTAGCGAATCGTATGTGTTTATATTGTTGGTCAAACTCATTCTATATGCTATGGTGATGTCTTCATACCATTTGCTTTTGCCTTTGGCGGTCTTGCGTTTGAATGGGTGGAACTGCGAAGAAGAAAGAGTTATGGAAGGCAAAGAAAGGGATATGTATTTGGTGTTGGCATTGTAACTCTCTCCTAAGTTGGCAGAGAAATTCCAGTTTTGTCCGAACCTTGTGCTGAATGCTATTGAGGACGTTGTGGTGTTGTTGAAATAGTCATTGACCGAGTAAGCGTTTTGGTTGTATTTGCCGCTGACAAGATTGACCGAAGCCGAAAAGGTACGGTAAGGGTGGGCTTTGGAGTCTTGGGAGTGATTCCATTGAATTTTGAAGTCTTGGGAAGAAGAGTAAGTGTTGGTGTTTTTCAAACCCGAATGGTTGTCCTCGAAACGAACGAGAATATTACCTTTGTATTTATAGCGTTTGACATAGGAGCTTCTTGCGTTTATGGCATAGGACAGATTGGTGTAAATATCGCCTTGCAGAGCCAAATCTATATGGTCGTTGATAGCGAAGTACCAGCCAAGATTACGCAAATAGTAGCCTCTGTTGGAGGCATAGCCGTATGTAGGCATAAGCAGTCCGCTTTTCTGTTCTTTGGTAAAAGGGAAATAAGCGAAAGGCAAGCCTACGGGTAAGGGTATTCCCATAAGTTCAACGCCTATCGGACCTGTGATTATCTTGTCGTTGGTGATTATCTCGGCTTTGGAGAAAGTAAATCCATAGTGTGGGTGGTCTTTGTCGTCGCAGGTCGTGAATATTCCGTCCCGAACAAAGAGAGTTTTGTCGTCCATTTTCTTAATCTTGTTGCCGTGCAGAAACATCTCGTCTTGCGAAGTGAACATACCATTGATTATACCCTTGCCGTTGTCGGTGTTGTAGGTAATGGTTTTACTGGAATATTCCGTTCCGTTTTCCGAAAAAACAGGGTATTGGCGTAAGGAATCGGGCAAGGTGTCGCAAAGACCGGTGGCGTGGAGTACGGTTGAATCGAAATTGATAGAAATAAAACCGCTCGAAAGTTCTATTTTGTCTTGTTTGACATTGCTTTTGTTGTAAAGATACACGTTTTTGGAGTCCAAATCAAAGAAAATAGAATCTTGTGCTTTGTAATCTATACGTTTTTTTACTTTCTTGGAATTGGTTATGATGCGTAGGGTGTCGAGAGAAGTTATTGTGTCATCGGTTGCGGCGGTGTCGGCGGAAAAATAAGCGTAAAAATGTGATTGCTCTGCATTTACAACGCAAAAACAAAGCACCGAAAGGATAAAGACAAACGTCTTAACAAAAAAAATATTTACTTTATTGACCTTAATCAACCGCTATAAAATTAAAAATTTGTACCTTTGCAACAAATTTGCAAATTTAAGTTTTTTTTTAATAACAGCATAATCTAAATGTACAAACAGAGGCGATTTTTCTTGAAAATTGTGTTTATCGTGGGTCTTTTTATGGCTTGTACGATAGGTTTTGCACAGCAGAATGCCAATGTTTTCGATAAGATTGTGATTGACGCAGGACATGGTGGCAACAAGCCCGGTGCGATAGGGTCAAAGTACAAAGAAAAAGATATAACGCTTGATGTTGCGATAAAACTCGGCAAACTTATAAATCAAAATCTTAACAGCGTCAAAGTGTATTATACAAGGGTTATAGACCAAGATATAGACCTATACAAACGTTCTTCGATAGCCAATCAAATCAGTGCCGATTTGTTTATTTCCATACATTGTAACTCCTCAACGTCCAAAGCGGCAGGAGGTGTCGAGACTTATGCCATGGGATTGGGTAAGAGCGACCGTAACCTTGAAGTGGCAAAGAAAGAAAACGCCGAGATTTTGACCGAAAACAACGCTTTGCAGAATTACGAAGGTTTTGATGCAGATGCTCCCGAGACGGATATACTTATGTCGTTGTATCAGAGCGCATATTTGAATAATTCATTGGATTTTGCGTCAAAACTTCAAACGCAGTATCAGAAATTCGTGCCGTTTAGAAATCGTGGAGTACATCAAGCCAATTTCGTTGTGTTGTGGAAAGCCGCCATGCCCGCCATACTTACCGAGATAGGTTTTATTTCCAACACAAAAGAAGAAGAATATATAGGCAGCGAATATGGTCAATGGGTTATTGCGTCGTGTATTTTCAGGGCGATATGCGAATATAGAAACAAGGTGGATAACCTTAACGAGAAAATTCCCGATATAGAAACTCTTATTCCACAAGATGTGCAGGCAAGAGAAAAAGCCCGTACGCAGTATTTGGCAGAAAAGAAAGCCGAACAAGAACAAAAAGCCAAAGAAAAGGCTCTTCAAGACAGTATCGCCAATCAGCAGGCAAATCTTTCGCCCAAAGACTCCATACAGACCATTCAAAAGTCGGGAACAGAGGTAGTGTATAGGGTTCAGTTTATGTCGTCTCCCACTCGTTTGAGTAAATCGGACGGACGATTAAGTGGTTTGGAAGATGTGTTTGCATATCAAGACAAAGGCTCATGGAAATATACGGCGGGAGTGTTTGCAACTCAAAAAGAAGCGTTGGATTATTTGAAAAAGATTAAAGAAAAGTACTCCGATGCTTTCGTTGTGGCGTTCGATAACGGCAAGCGCATATCTATGGTGGAAGCCCAAAGACTTCAAAAAAATAAAAACACCAACAAACCACCTCAATCTGACACTGCTACCAAATAAGACAAAAAAAAACAGATAAAACAAAAACATAGAAATTATATATTATAAGCAATAAGATTAAAAACATAGAACACTGCAATTAAAACAGATTAGAAAGAGAAAACAAATATGAAAATAAGGAATGAAATTCAGGTAGGTATCGTTGGATTGGTTACCATTGCGATATTGTTTTTTGGTATCAAGTTTCTCAAAGGTAGCGACTTATTGTCTTCATATAAATCTTATTATTCGATATACGACAATGTTAGTGGAATGCACGAGAGTTCCTATATATATGTCAATGGCTTAAAAGTAGGTTATATCAAGGGAATAGAGCCTATGGACAAAATCAATAGAAGGTTTTTGGTTGAGATAGCCGTAGAAAAAGATGTAGAGATACCGAAGGACAGCAAACTCGTTGTGTTTTCCGATGGATTGTTGGGCGGTAAGGCATTGAGGATAGATGCAGGCACATCAACCCAAATACTTGCCAAAAACGATACCATTGCAGGCATTATAGAGGACGGACTTATGGACGCTTTGTCCTCGAAAGTCAATCCGATTATGAGTGATTTGTCCTCGGTTGTCAAACGTATCGACACTCTTTCGGCATCATTGAACAATACTTTTAACGCTCAAAATCAAGAAAACATTCGTCAAACTTTGGCAAATATAAACAAAGCGAGCAAGAAACTTGACCATATAGTCCTTAATGCAGATGATTTGATAGCCAAAGACAAGCAAAAACTTGACAGAATAATAACGAATATTGAGTCTGTTACCGAGAATTTGTCAGCAATAAGCGAGAATATAGACAAGAATAAGATAGCAAATGTTATCGATAATGTCAATTCATCGTTAGTTGCATTGAACAGCGTTTTGGGTAAAATAGAGAACGGAGAAGGTAATCTTGGAATGCTTGTCAATGACGATAAACTATACAACAATCTTAACGAAAGCACTCAAAAACTTAATGCTTTGATAGAAGATATCAAGCAAAATCCGAAGAAATATATCAACATCAAAGTCTTTTAATGGATTTTTAACGTAGGTAGCAGCGAACCAATTTTATAAAATCCATTAAGCATTTGGTTCAATCCAGTTGCCTTCGGCTTTGATGATGTTTATAAGTTCGTTAATGGCTATGTCTTCTGGTATGTGGTCTTTGACAAGTGTTTTGCCTCTGTAAAGATTTACCGTGCCATTGCCGCTGCCGATATAACCGTAGTCAGCATCGGCCATTTCTCCCGGTCCATTGACAATACAACCCATAACGGCGATTTTCAATCCCTTCAAATGCGAGCAAGCACTTTTAACCTTTTCAAAAGCAGTTTCAATATCATATTTTGTTCTGCCACAAGAAGGACAAGCCACAAATTCGGCTTTGTAACGTTCTATGCCAAGGGCTTGAAGAATATCTTTGTCGATAGGATTTTGTTTGTCAAGAGTTTTTATTTTGTTTTCCAAAAGATTTAAGGCATTTTGTGCTATATAAGCGGTTTCGGAATTTGGATTATCGTTAATTGAAACGATTTGTTGAGCCACAGGTATTTCGTTTTCGGGCTTTTCGGTAAGAGAGACGCGTATCGTGTCGCCTATGCCTTGTAATAGCAGCGGAGCAATGCCACATATGCTTTTTATTCTGCCGTCCGCTCCGTTGCCCGCTTCGGTAACGCCTAAATGCAAAGGATAATACATATTTTCTTCTTGCATTTTCTTTACCAACAGTTTATTTGCCTCGTACATAACCCTGACATCGCTTGCTTTCATCGAAACAACTATCTTGTCAAAGTCCATATCCTTGAACATACGCAGAAATTCCATTGCACTTTCAGTCATAGCCAATGGAGTGTTACCATATTTATATAAAATTCTTTCACTCATAGAGCCGTGATTGACACCTATACGAATTGCCGTTGAATGTTTCTTGCAAATATCTATAAGCGGAAAAATATTGTCTTTGGCTTTGTTCAAAATATCCTCATAATCTTTTTCCGTCATACCTTCGTGCCATTTTCTATCTACATAATTGCCGGGGTTTATACGTATCTTCTCAACGTTGGCGGCAGCAATCTCGGCGGCTTTGGGGTTGAAATGAATATCGGCTACAAGAGGGACGTTGATGTTTTGTTTCAACAGTTCGTTTTTAATGTTATATAGGTTTTCGGCTTGTGCAATATCCGCTGAGGTTATACGCACCATTTGGCAGCCTTGTGCTACCAATCTTTTAGTTTGGCTGACTGTTGCAGCAGTGTTTAACGTGTCTGTATTAGTCATTGATTGTATTACGACCTTATTACCACCTCCGATAACGATGTTTCCTACTTGAACCGCATTGGATTTATTCATTTCTTTCAAAGTTTTTAGGTAAATAAACGTTTGCAAAATTACAATTTTTTTCAACATCAAAACATCATACATTCATTCAACCACAATAAAATGTATTAAATTTGCAATTCACAAAAGCATTCTTAATAGGTATGGAAATAAAAAATATAACAATCATAGGTAAAGGCAATGTGTCGGAACATTACTTTTCCATAATGAGTTCAAAGCACTTGAATTGCAAACAAATAAGTTCAAGAGAGGTGTTCGATTACAAAGATTTTGATTGTGATTTGATTATTCTTGCCGTGAAAGACGAGGCAGTGGATAGCGTTATAGACCGCATAGCTTTGCAGTTCGCCGAAAAGTTGCCGTTAAAAGCAATCGTAACACATACTTCGGGATTTTTATCTACGGATAACCTTCAAAAGATTGCAACCGATTACGGCTCGTTTTATCCTTTGCAGACCTTGAAAAAAGGCATTACAATAGATTTTCGCTCTGTTCCTTTATGTACTTGGGCTTCTACCGATTGGGCAAACAAGAGTTTGGAAGTTTTGGCAAAGAAACTTTCAAACATTCATTACAATCTTACGGACAATCAACGCAAAACTCTTCATTTGGCAGCCGTTTTTGCAAATAATTTCACCAATCATTTGTTCGGTATAGCCAAAGAAATTCTCAATAAAGACGCTATTGATTTCGGCATATTGTATCCTTTGATGGATAGAACGCTTGAAAGCGTTAAAAACAATAATCCTTTTGATATTCAGACGGGACCTGCGTATAGGAACGAAACTGCTATAATGCAGCAACACAAAGACCGTTTGAACGATAACGACAAGGCAATTTATGAGGTTTTGAGTAATAGCATACAAAAGCGAAATATCAATATTGATTGAGCGAAAATATAAGACGACGTAATAAGAAATAACGAATTAAGCAAAAGAATATAATAAAAGTATATGAAAAACATAGTGGTTTTGACAGGTGCAGGCATATCGGCAGAAAGCGGAATACAGACGTTTAGGGATTCCAACGGATTGTGGGAGAATTATCGTGTGGAGGACGTTGCCAATTACGATTCGTTTGAAAAAGATGAAGAACTGGTTACCAAATTTTATAACGCAAGACGTCGTCAATTGACAACGGCGATGCCTAATGAGGGACATAAACAATTGGTGCGTTTGGAGAAAGATTTCAATGTTATTATTGTTACACAAAACATCGACGACTTGCACGAAAGAGCCGGTAGCAAGAATGTGATACATCTTCACGGAGAACTGACCAAGGCTTGCAGTGTTGATGACAAGGACGAGATTTACAATATAGGTTATCACGATATTACTCCTTTTGATGTGGATAAAAACGGGAAGATGTTGCGACCTTTTATTGTTTGGTTCGGTGAAGCAGTGCCGATGATAGAGCCTGCCATTGAGAAGATACAGAGAGCCGATTATCTTATAATAATAGGAACATCGTTGGTCGTTTATCCTGCTGCGGGATTGAGGAATTATGCTCCGAAGAATTGCAAGACATATCTTATAGACCCCAATAAACCGCAAGCCGATTTGTCAAACATAACATTCGTTCAACAGAAAGCCACAATAGGAGTTAAACAAGTTGTAGATGAGATTTTAGCCCAAATGGACGATAAAGATATTGCGGAGTAAAAAAATAATCGTAACTTTGCACACTTGTTTTGAGGGCGTTTTACGTCAAGAGTGTTATTTTTATATATTGAACGATAATTAGATGAATGTATATATAGAAACCTACGGCTGTCAGATGAATCAAGCCGATAGCGGTATTGTGGCAAAGGTATTGAAAGAAAGCGGATACAATCTCGTCCAATCGCAAGACGATGCCGATATAATATTGATAAATACTTGTGCTGTAAGGGATAATGCAGAAAAACGTATTCATAATAGAGTGCATGATTTGCAAGGAATAAAGAAAAAGAAACCGCACTTGAAAATAGGTATAATAGGCTGTATGGCCGAGCGGTTGAAAGATTCGCTGATTAACGATGATAAGGTGGATATTGTGTGTGGTCCCGATTCTTACAGAAAGATAGACGAATTGGTTAAGCAAAGCGGTGCGATAGACGTGGAGTTATCCGAACAGGAAACGTATGAAGACATCGTGCCGATAGAACTTGAAAGCGACGGTATTTCGGCGTTTATTTCCATAATGAGAGGCTGTGAGAATTTCTGTACTTATTGCGTTGTGCCATACACAAGAGGTAAGGAAAGAAGCCGCTCGCCGCAAAGTATAATCGAACAGGCAAAGAAACTTTTTGAGCAAGGTTACAGAGACATAACCCTATTGGGACAGAACGTCAATTCATATAAATACAATGAGAACGGTAAGGACGTTAGATTTGCGGAACTATTGCTCAGAGTGGCTGATATTAATCCTTTGTTGAGGGTAAGATTTGCTACTTCCCACCCTAAGGATTTGAGTGTGGAGTTGGTTGAAGCCATTGCCTCAAAACACAATATATGCAAGTATATTCATCTTCCTGTTCAGTCGGGTAGCGATATTATGCTTGAAAAAATGAATAGAAAATACACAGCTGATGAGTATTTGAAGAAAATTGAGTTGATAAGAGAGAAAATACCTGATTGTGCGATAAGTACAGATGTTATAGCAGGCTTTTGCGGAGAGAGTTTGGAAGACCACGAAAAGACTCTTGAAATGTTTAAGAAGGTTAAGTACGATTCGGCATATATGTTCAAGTATTCCGACCGTCCGGGAACGGTTGCTCATAAGCGTTTTGATGATAATATAGACGAAGAAGAGAAAGTACGTAGATTGCAACAAATAATAGACTTGCAAAGAGAATTATCACTTCAAAGCAATCAAAAAGATGTCGGCAAGATTTTTGAAGTATTGGTTGAAGGCGAGAGTAAAAGAGACAAAACAAAACTCTTTGGCAGGACTTCTCAAAACAAAGTAGTCATTTTTGATAAAGAAGATAACAAAAAGGGCGATTACATCAACGTGAAGATAGACAGTTGCACTTCTGCCACTCTTTTTGGGAAAAAATTATTGTAAATTAGTGCTTTATTGTAAATAAATGCGTAACTTTGCAGTTTCAAAGAAATGAATGTAATGGTTTCATTAATCGGCAAACGCATTATAATGATTGAAAAAATAGATAATGAAACGAAATGAATGAGAAGTGTTGTTTTTGTAACAGATAAAATGAATATAAAATGAACAGAATGAAAAGATTTTTTGGGATTTTATGGGTTATTGTTTTGTTGGCGTCTTGTACATCGCATAAGAATTTAGTGTATTTCCAAAATGATGAATTGGACGGCAATGTGCCTGCCGAACAGAAATATACATATAATGACGGGGAGGACAATTCTTCTCCCGAATACAAGTTGCAACCGCACGATATGCTTTATATTCAAATATCTTCTTCAATGGACGAGGATATGAGCAGATTGTTCTCGGGAAGTACTGCCAATAACAGTTATTATTCACAAACATCGGAAACGGGAATATACCTTAACTCATACGAGATAAATGATGAAGGAATATTGACCTTACCGGTTGTAGGGGATATGAATGTTATGGGTTTGACGGTTGATCAGGTTAAGGAGAAAATCCGTATCAAAGCCGAAGAATATTCCAAGGGTGTTGTGGTTGTTTGCAGAATGGTAACTTTCAAAATCAAAGTTACGGGCGAAGTCAATAGACCTGGTATATATACGTTTTATCAGCCGAGTGTAACAATCTTTGATGCTTTGGCAACGGCAGGAGATTTGACTTATTACGGCAATCGTGCAAAGGTAAGGGTTGTTAGAAAGAATGCCAACGAAGATTTGGTTTATACATTGGACGTAAGAAAGTTCTCGGTTTTGCAGGACCCTAAATACTATTTGCGTCCGGGCGATATTGTGTATGTAGAGCCTAACAAGAGTACCAAAGGATTGGTTCATATATCACAACCTATGTCGCTTATAACATCTTCATTGTCTATCATAACATCGACCATAGCGATTATTATGGCTTTCAAAAAATAAATTTAATTATATAAACGAAAAACATTGGAAGAGTAAATTATGGAGACTCAAAATACTAATAATATCAATTCGTCGGTAGAACAGAACGAAGTCGATAATCAGATAAATTTATTGGAAATAGCCTATAAGATGCTTGGCAAATGGTATTATTTTGCCGTTGCCGTTGCTGTTGCACTTATCATTGCGTTTATCGTAAATAGATATTCCATACCGAAGTATGAGGCCTCTACAACAATCCTTATCAAGACCAACAAGGATATGATGAGTAACTTGGAGACCATTGGCGGTATGATGTCAAAGACAAGTACGCAAGACCTTCAAAATGCTTTGGGAACATTGAAATCCAACACCACAATGAAGCGTGCCATAAAGACAATGGGGCTTTACTGTGATTATTACCAGAAAAAACATCTTAGAAATATAGATATTTATCAAGATACTCCGTTTGAGGTTGTCTTGGACGAGGCTCAACCGCAGCCTACGGAGATTATGATGAAAGTTGATTTGGATAATGCCAACTTTTGCTACATCTCACATAAATCAATGGAAAAAGTTCCTGTGTATGATTATATAGAAGACATAACTTTGGACAAATCTGTCAATATACCGCAGCGTAAGAGAGAAAAGATTACTTACGGTCAATGGTATTCAAAGGACGGAATGAAATTCAAAATCATTTTGAAGGACGGTTGGAAGAAAGAATATGCCGGCAACGATTATTCTTTCAAGATTAACAATATGGACATTATGGCCAAATTGCTCAGCACTGTCGATATAACGATGATGGATAAGGAATCGTCCATATTAGACGTTAAATTACGTCATTCCAATCCTAAGAAAGCGGTGGATTTCGTCAATATGATTTGCAAGATATATATCGACCAGACATTTGAAGAAAAGAACTATTTGAATGTTGCGACAATCAATTTTGTAAATATGCAGTTGGCTTCCATTGGAGATTCTCTTTCGATAGCGGAAGCAAGAAAAGAATCTTTCCAACAGTCGAGTAACACGTTAAACCTTACCAACGACGGACAATATCTTTACACTCGTACCAATGAATTGCAAACTCTTAGAGCCGAAGAATACACGAGAAACGAATACTATTCTTATTTGGCGGACTATTTGAACAAATCCGATATTGACGAAGGTGTTGCTTCTCCTTCGGCAATGGGCGTTAATGACCCGGTGTTAAACAAATTGATTGAGGCGTTGTCCGAGGCGATAGTGGAACACAAGACGGCTGTCGATAAACGTACCGACAAAAACCCGAAGACAAAAGAATTGCAAATAAGAATAGAGACGCTTCGCAAACAAATCTCGGAGAGTTTGAAGAACTTGAAGAAAGTTTCCGATATGAATATGCGTGAGTTGCAAAGACAACAGAACGTATTGCAGGCTCAAATAGATAAATTGCCTTCAACGGAAAGAAGTATGATAAACTTGGAGCGTCAGTTTAGGTTTAACGATGAAATATACACATTCCTGTATCAGAAACGTTCGGAAGCCGAGATAGCAAAGAACGCCGCATTACCTGACCACAAGATTATAGACAAGGCGTGGAAAGCGGATAAAGTTTCTCCGAAGTCGGCTATGAATTATCTTGTTGCGTTGTTGTTGGGATTATTGGTACCGGGAGCATACATATTCATTCGTTACATAACCAACGATGTTGTTGAAACGAAAGACGACGTAATAAAAATCACAAATACTCCTATTATCGGATATATTCCGCGTATTCCTGCCGAAGAAGATAAAAAAGTTGTGTTCGGCAGACCTCGCAGTTATTTTACGGAAGCCTATCGTGCGGTCAGAACCAACATTAATTTTATTCTTAAAACATCGACTCCTAAGGCAGAGGGCGGAAAGGTTGTCTTGGCAACGTCGGCTGTTCCCAACGAGAGTAAGAGTACGACATCATTCAACGTTGCAAGTGTTTTCGCCTTGTCGGGCAGCAAGACTTTGTTGGTTGAATACGATTTAAGAAAGCCTCGTTTGGCAAATGAATTGGACTTGGATACGGTAAAAGGTATTTCTTCTTATTTTATCGGAGCGGTTAATATAAACGATGCAATCCAACAGAGCGGTTTTGATAATTTGGATATTTTGACCTCAGGTCCTGTTCCGCCTAATCCAAGCGAGATAGTCAGCTCCGATAAGAACAAAGAATTGATTAAAGAACTTAGACAACGTTACGATTACATAATCATAGACACTCCTCCGATAAGTTTGATTTCCGATGCGAAAGTCTTGGCACAAGATGCCGATGTTGTGTTGTATCTTGTTCGTTTGGGCGTTACTTCACGCCGTATGCTTAAAGAAATCATTGCCGAAATGGAGCAGAGTGAAGTCAAACCAAACATTGTAATAACCAATATCGACAGCAATGTTCAGCGTTACGGTTACGGTAAGGGCTATCGCTACGGCAGTGGCTACTACGGTAACAGTTATTATGGCAGTTACTACGGCGACAAGGAAGAATATCAAACCTCCGACAGGCGTAGGGGGGGGGGATTTAGAGGATTAGAACAAACCCCTGAGAACTAATATATCAGCCTGTCTTTGCGTAGCGGCAGGGACAGGCTTTTTTCGTTTTATAACAACATAGACAAATCAAATTATCGTGCAGCGGCATTGTAATATTCCCATATTTATTCCACAAAAGGCTTGTCCTCATCAGTGTATTTACTGCAACCAACGTTATATAAGCGGACACCAAACCGCCCCAACCCTTGATGAAGTCAAGCGTACGATAGACACTTATCTTACATCGCTCTCCGAAGCGACCAATGTGCAAGTTGCGTTTTTCGGCGGCACATTTACCGGGCTTGACATCAAAGAACAAAAAGATTATCTGCAAGTCGTAAAACCCTATATAGACAACGGACAAATTCAATCCGTCCGCCTATCCACCCGTCCCGATTATATCGATTGTGAAGTCTTGGATTTGTTGAAAGAATATGGTGTCAAAGATATCGAACTCGGAGCGCAGAGTTTGGACGATGAGGTACTGAGTTTCTCTCAACGAGGTCATACCGCTTCGGATGTTGAAACGGCAAGCGACCTTATAAAAAGTTACGGCTTTGATTTGGGTTTGCAGATGATGATAGGACTTCCGAAAGACACATTGCCAAAAAGCATTGCCACCGCCGAGAAAATAATCTCATTGGGTGCTGTCTCCACAAGGATTTATCCCACATTGGTCATAGACCGTACGCCGCTTGCCACTCTTTATCGGAAAGGCGAATACACTCCTTTGGATTTGCCGACCTCTGTTGCGTGGGCGAAAGAAATCTATCGAATGTTTGTTGAGGCGGGCGTAACCGTTTTGCGTGTCGGCTTGCATCCGTCGGAAGATTTGCTGAACGGTAAGGGCTATGTTGCGGGACCTTTCCACGTTTCATTCCTTGAACTTGTCAAAACAGAGATGTGGGCGGACAGATTTGCCACCTTGCCGCAAGATACAAAGACGATAACGGTCAATCCAAAAGACATCAACTACGCCATAGGCTACAAATCCAAAAACTATAACGCCCTTAAACACCGCTTTCCCTCTATTCGTTTTATTCAAGACAAAACCGTTTCGCAAGACACTTTTTTGAAATTTTAGGCTGTTGTTTTGAACTTTATGAGTAAAAGTTTGAGATTTTCGTTCCAATATCGGAGCAAAATGTTCCAATTAGTGGAAACTCGTGCAATACATTACGTAATGTATTGCGATACTTTACATAATGTACCGTAGTAGATTACGTAATGTACTGCACGAACTGCCGACGTTGGAACATTATCTTCCGATATTGGAACGAAAGTATGTGCTGATTGGGAAACGAACTTCAAACTAATAAACGAAAAGTTTAAGTAAAGAGATAAAAAGTTCAAACGGATAAACAGGTAATTCAAACGGGAAAATAAAAAGTTTAGGCGAAAAGATAGGTAATAAAGTATAGAAAATATATAAACAAAATTACGGCAGCCGATAATGATATTAACAATAAACTAAAACTATTCTCGGTAGTTGGAAGGGGTTACGCCAAGATATTGTTTTACATAGCGGGTGAAATAAGCGGGAGAAGAAAAGTTGAACATATCGGAGATTTCCACTAATGTCAGGGATTTGTTTCTCAGTTGGCGTGAAATATCAAGGATTGTGTAACGGTTTATCCAGTAGTTGGCGGCATAACCGCTCACTTTCTTTGTTATTTCGGATAGATATTTGGCGGTAACGCAAAGACAATCGGCGTAATAACCGATTTCTCTATGCTCTCGGTATTCGCCTTTGTCCAACATAGCGATAAAGCGGTTCATTATGGAAGCGGTTTGGGTGGAGATGTCGCTTTCGCCGTATGCTTGGGCGTGGAAATCAAAGAAATCAAGGATAGTTGCCTGCATTGCATTGATGATAGTCTCTCGGTAAAATTTATGTTCAATATTTTTGATGCGGGCTTCAAGCAATTCAAAATCCTTTTGGCAAACGCTCTGTTGTTGTTCGGACAGATGAATTATGGGATTAAGAAACAAAGCCAAAGAACCTTTGGTGCCGTAGTTGGTTTGTGGCGTGCAGAGTTCTATAAATCCGGATTTCACATAGATTATCTTACATTGGAAATCATCGGACGTGTGTATGTTGTCAATGAGAGTTCGTTTGCGAATAATGGATAAGTCTCCTTTGTGCAATTCAAACTCTTGTCCATTGAAACTGTAACCGCACTTGCCGTTTAAGCATAACAAATGAGCCAAATAATCGTCTTCAACGGTATTTACAACGCCTATTTTATCGATAATTATTATATCTTTTTGTTGCTCTGCATCTCTTTGTTTTTCCATATCCGCTTAGATTTGATTGCAAAATTAAGCAAAATAATCAAGATGCAGAGCCTAACATATTACCGGTCGTTTCTAAATACAAAATCTATTTATTTATGTGTCGGAATTTTCATACTGCCAAGGTAAGAGCGTTCTTTTTCTTCAAGAGTCATATTGAAGAAGCGTTTTTCTTTGTTAAGAGAACGCATCCGTGCCATTTCTTCATTGCTGAGTTCAAAGTCAAATATTTGGATATTTTCTTTGATATAGTCAGGGTTGGATGCTCCCGGAATAACGGAATTACCTTCTTGAATATGCCAGCGGAGAATAACTTGTGCAGGCGTTTTGTCGTGATTTTTGGCTATATCGATTATGGTAGGGTCTTTAAGCAATGCACCGTTACTCATAGCACCGCCCAATGGAAACCAACAAGTGATATGAATGCCGTAAGGCTTTACTTTTTCACGAACAGCCAATCGTTGTGCGTAAGGATGACATTCAATTTGAAGAACGGCAGGTTTTACGGTCGATTCTTTCATTATCTTGTCAAATACTTCATCGCTCGCATCGAAGTTGCTTATACCCAATGCACGCACTTTTCCCATTGCAACGGCTTTTTCCATATCTTTCCACGCTCCGACAAAGTCTCCGACAGGCTGATGAACATACAACAAATCTATATAATCCAACTGCAAACGTTCCAACATCTCGTCAATGGCTTTGAGAGTCTTACCCTCGCCGTATTCTGTCGGCCACAGTTTGCTTGTAACCCAAATTTCGTTGCGAGGAATACCGCTCTTTTTTATTGCACGTCCGACACCCGCTTCGTCATTATAAGCATGAGCAGTGTCAAAATGGCGATATCCGGCCTTTAATGCCGTAAGACAGGATTGCTCGCAAACAGAGTCTGACGGTTGAAGAAAAGTACCCAAGCCGAATTGAGGCATAATGATTCCATTGTTGAGTTGCACCATAGGAACATCGGCAACGGTCTTGTAAATACTTTGTGCGAAAGAGTTGCTGCATATCATGGCAGTAAGCATAACAATGACGGTGATACCGTCGATAATTCTGTTTTTCATCTTATTTGTATTTTAATATAAAGTAAAACATTAGTATTCGTTTGAGTTTGCAAAAATAAAATGAACATTTTAAGCGGGATTTACAATAATTTCGGAGAAAACTACAATAATTTCGGTTTTTTTGTTCGCGATGACAAAAAATTCATTTTCTGAAAAAATGGAAAATAAAGCCACATTTTTGGATATATCGGAATAAACAAACCGAACTAATTTTGCAACCGAATTAATGTTTAACAGATTAAAAACAGTTGAAAGGTATGAAAAAGTATGTGATTTATCTGATGATGGCTTGTGCCTCCACAACATTCGGGGCTTGCTCAAATGACGATACCGGTAATTCAAACGATGTGGAAAACCCCGAAAGACCGACCACGCCTGAGGCGAATACCAAAACTTTGGTGGCTTATTTCAGTTGGAGCGGCACTACTCAGCGTATGGCAGAGGAGATTGTCTCACAGACGGGAGCCGATATATTCCGCATAGAGCCGCAAAACCCTTATCCGACCGAATATACTCCATGCACAGAGGTGGCACGCAAGGAAAAAGACGACAATGCCAGCCCTACGATAAAGTCAAAAGTGGAGAATTGGGAGCAATATGACACCATATTCATCGGTTGTCCAGTGTGGTGGTGGACTGCTCCTATGATTATATGCACCTTTGCCGAGAGTTACGATTTCAATGGCAAGACGGTAGTGCCGTTCTGCACTTATGCCTCCACTTATCGTGATGAGACCTTGGCACGTATAGTCGAACTTACCCCTGATGCAAACCATCTGAAAGGAGAGGGCTTGACAAGCGGTCGCATAAACGCACAAACCATCTCATCATGGCTTAAAGAGATTAAGGTAATAAAATAATATTGTTGCCAGTTGGAAATTTTATTTCTTAAAAATAAGTTTAACAAACAGTAATTTAACTTTGTTTAATCTTTTTTTATATGTCGCGGTGTCCATAATTCAATCATTGGTTATGGACACTATTTTATTAATCTCTAAAATTAATTTATCAATGTCCATAACTAATTTATCGGCACGACACACCAATTTTTCGTAGCGGCAAATAGAGTGAATTTGCTTGATTTTATTTTATCAAACGCAAATAAAATATTTGTTAATTCGCCATACGGAACTCTTTCGGGGTGCAACCTGTTTGCTTTTTGAACATACGAATATAATGTTGAGAATATTGGAAGCCAAGCATATCTGCAATTTGACTAATTGCCATATCTGTACCAAGGAGCATCTGCTTTGAGTTATTAATCACGGCTAACTGGATATACTCTTGTGCCGTTTTTCCTGTTTCTTTCTTTATTAAATCACCAAAATAACCAGCAGAAAGACAGATTTTGTTTGCAAAATATCGTACGGAAGGAAGTCCCTGTGTTTTTGCTTTACCGTCTGAAAAATATTTTCGCAATTCATGTTCAAACTTTTGCAATACATCACTATTTACCTTGCTGCGTGTCAGAAATTGCCTATCATAAAATCGCAAACAATAATCAAGTAACAACTCAATATATACGCATAAAATTTCGCGGCTATGAGCATCTATCGTGTGTTCTATTTCCGCTTGTATATTAAGCAGACAGTTAGACAGTATGGATTGTTCCTGTTTTGATAGGTGCAAAGCCTCATTTTGCGCATAGTTAAAGAAAGTATATTTGCTCATTTTGTCTGCAAGTGATGAGCCACATATCAAATCTGGGTGAAATACAAGTCCGCTTACATCTTTTCCCAATTCCTCGTTGGTCATATCTACCTGCACTATCTGTCCGGGAGCGAAACTAACGACAGAACCTTCCTGATAGTCGTAGTTCTGTCTTCCGTAGCGTAATGTACAGCCTATACCGTGCTTTATGAAAAGGGCATAGACACCATAATTCATTTTTACATGATTTGCCATTTGCTTTGCTTTATTCAAATCCACGACCGTAATAAGTGAATTATATGTATGCAGACCGTAAAGTTCATTGTAGGTCTTAATGCTGTCCAATTGTATAATTTCGTCCATTGCTGTCTTTTGTTTTATAGAGTGCAAAATTAATTAATTTACCTTGAATTACGTATGTTGTGTATTGACAAACAGCAATCTTGGTTATTTTTTCAAGAAAGTATCTACTATATATTCGTGATAATCACTGTAATTTTGCATCAAGAAAAAAGAATTTGAATATGGATATAATAGAAAGAATGAAAAAAAGAGAACTCATCTTTATTAACTTTGGCTGCACGTTCCTTGACCGTGGTGGAATTACGCTTGAAGACGATGTGTTTATTGGTCCCCAGGTTCAACTTGTAACGGAAAATCATCCGGAAGAGCCAAGCAAACGACGTAATGTTTATGCAAAACCTATAACCATAAAACAAGGAGCATGGATTGGTGCAGGAGCAATTATTCTACCGGGAGTTACTATCGGCAAACATTCCATAGTTGCAGCAGGAGCCGTTGTAACGAAAAACGTTCCTAACGACACGATTGTAGCAGGAACTCCGGCGAGAATTATAAGAAATATCAAGACAAATTGAGAACTTAAAATTATAAACTGTATAAGAATATGAACATCAAAACTATTGTCGCAGCGATGCTTATTGCAACATCAACATCTATCGTTGCACAGACAAATCAAATTAACGAAATGAATATGGAAAAGTTGAATTTAACGCAGCAGTGGGATAAGACTTTCCCACAGAGCGACAAAGTAAATCACAGCAAAGTAACCTTTGTAAATCGTTTTGGTATCACGCTTGTAGCTGATATGTATGTACCTAAAAATGCACAAGGCAAACTTGCTGCCATTGCTGTTAGCGGGCCTTTCGGAGCAGTAAAAGAGCAATCATCAGGACTATATGCTCAGGCTCTTGCGGAAAGGGGCTTTCTTACTATTGCCTTTGATCCGTCTTTTACCGGTGAAAGCGGCGGACAGCCTCGCAATGTTGCCTCACCAGATATCAACACCGAGGACTTTTCGGCTGCTGTGGATTATCTTACAACCCTTGACAATGTAGATGCAGAGCGTGTAGGAATACTTGGCATTTGCGGTTGGGGAGGCTTTGCGGTTAATGCGGCAGCCAACGACACTCGTATCAAGGCTACGGTAGCCTCCACTATGTATAATATGAGCCGTTGCATATCTAATGGTTACTTCGATGCTTCGGATAATGAGGATGCCCGGTATGAAATTCGTCGCCAACTTAACGCACAACGTTCGGAAGATTACAAGAATGGAATATATAAACGTAGCGTAGTAAATCCAAAACCTGCCGATGACGCTCCGCAGTTTATGAAAGACTATTACGACTATTACAAAACCAAACGTGGCTTTCATGAACGTTCTATCAATTCCGGTCAAGGTTGGAATGTTACTTCATCGCTTGCTTTTCTTAATGCACCTCTGCATTACTATGCAGGAGAAATACGCAATGCGGTGATGCTTATTCATGGCGAGAAAGCTCATTCAAGGTATTTCAGTGAAGATACATACAAGTTGCTTAAAGGCGACAACAAAAAACTTTTGATAATTCCCGATGCCACTCATACCGACTTATACGACAATATGGAAAAAATTCCGTTTGATAAAATAGAACAGTTTTATTTGGAATATCTTAAATAACGAGAAAAGGATGAGGCAAACTATAAGGTATTGTATGGCATTCGTCGTATTATTCATTACAATAACAATTACTACGGCATGCTCGGATGATGACCCTATATTGAATGATACATAAACGCCAATGCCACTTATAAACGATAGGAATGACAATGATACGATAAAAACGATAAATCCTACTCCGTCAGATGAAGATAATGACAACGACACAATATTTTCCGTTTTTTCCGTCCCAAAAATTTGTCAGTTTATCAAAACTTTGTAATTTTGCAACCGTTAAACGAATTAAAACAATGGTAAAAACAATCGCAAATATCACAAGTAAAAACGTAACTGCCTCATTCAGAACCCTGCGTAGGAGGGGGGGGGATTTTTAATCTTGCGATAGTTAATACAAAGGATTTAATAATCGATACATATAATAAGATATGCAGATATGCTCATCAAGAGTGTGACTGCATATCTTTTTTATTTGCCTTTCAACGATAACAAATAAAAACAAATTAACTCAAAAATAAATTAAAACCACACTAAAATGAAATTGGAATATTTTATCAAAAAGCGAAAAATTTTTAATTTGAAGAGCGGCAACGTTGAAAACAAATATATTGTCGCATTGTTGCCGAAATCGCGTATCACAAATGAGACAATATGCAAGAAAGTCGAAGTGGGTTGCACTTTGTCGAGTGCCGAAACGGCTTTGGCAATGGACGAAATCAGCAATGTGATATTGTTTATTTGTTTGAAGATTATGTTCAAAATACATGGGTTTATGTTCCAAAGTGGGAAGTTTATGTTCCACACACGCCAATCCGTAAAACAGATAGTACTATGTGGCATGCATATATAGTACTATGTACGGCGGTACATAGTACTATCTGCGTCGCAAATCGGCGTGTTTGGAACGAAAACCGACGTGTTTGGAAAATAAACTTCAAACAATGAGATAGGAAACACCAAACAAACAACCGAAAAATCAAAGCAGGAAGAACGAAAATAGGATAATTATAAACAATTAAAAAACGAAAAAGATTATGACAAGCATTCCTTATAAAATAGTAAATAGAACGGTTTATTCAAAAGAAGAGAAAAAAGTTGTTTTTGTTCCGAGAATATCCAATGCTGGCAAGGTTTCAACAAAGAGTTTGTTATCTCAGATAGCGGTTGAATCCACGATTTCGGACAACGAAACGAAGAGATTTATAGACGGCTTTGCGTTGGTTATACGCCAGGCCTTGCAGAACGGCATCCGTATAAAGTTGGGCAAGTTAGGAACTTTCACTCCCACCGTGCAGTTTAAGACTGTCGATGAAGAGGCGGACGCAACGCCCGACACGGCTGTCGGCAAAACGATAGTTTATAGAGCAAGCATAACGGTGGGGAAAAAACTTAAAACAGCCAAGTTAAGAAAGATTAATTTGAATTTAGAATACGTGTAAAAAGAGATGGAATTTGTAAAATTAAAGGCTGCGGCAAAACAAGGCATCGCAGATATGCAGTACTGTCTGGGAGTATGCTATCAATTTGGTTATGGAGTAGAAAAAAATGAAGCACAAGCGGTTTATTGGTGGAGGAAAGCAGCGAAACAAGGATATGCGGATGCACAATATGCTTTGGGGGTTTGTTACTACTTAGGTCAAGGCGTAACGGAAGATTATAAAGAAGCAAAGAAATGGTTGTGGAAGTTTTTAGACCAATTCAAGACGAAAGAAGAGATAGAGAAGAGGTTCTGTCAAGTAAAACTTGCATCTGATATTATTATGAGTGAGTATGAGGATTGGTAAAAGCAAGTGAGAATGTCGCAAGTTGGAAAGTTTTAATCTTAAAGATATTCATAGAAGCACTAATAAAAGTATATTATAAACAGAGAAAAGTCCGTCGAATCAAGGGCGGACTTTTTGTTTTCGCAAAGCGAAACTATCAAATCTACGGTTTATTTATTCTTTTGCATAACAGGGAAAATCAAGAAAAATATTGTGCCGATGTTTTCTTTGCTCTTGAATGTGATGTCGCAGGCGTAACTCTCCAAAATTGTTTTGACAATCGTAAGCCCAATGCCGCCGCCATTGTCTTTGGTGGTGAAGTTCGGCGTGAAAATCTTGGATTTGTTCTCATCTTTGATACCGCAGCCGTTGTCCTCAATTGAGACAATGTATTTGTCGTTCTCCTGCTTTAAGGAAATATCAATTATGCCGTTTTCTTTGTTGTAAAACGATTGGACGGCGTTTTTTATCAGGTTATTAAAAATACGGATAAACAAAGTCTTTTCGCCTATTGTGTAGCAATTGTTTTGTGGCGGGGTGTAGTTGATTGTAACGCCTTCGACACTGCCGAACAGATTTATTGCCGTAAGTATGCACTCGTTCAAATCCACTTTATCTTTGGTTACGCTCGGACGGCTGTAAGAGTTGAGTTCTTGGGTTATATTGCTGATGCTTTCAATCTGTGAAATCAAAGAAGGAGTGATTTCTTTGAATTTTTGCTCAAAGACTTCGGGCTTTTCGTTGTAAATCTTTTGCAAGTATTGTATGGAGAGTTTCATAGGCGTCAGCGGGTTCTTTATATCGTGAGCCACCTGTCGGGAAAGTTCTCTCCATGAAGACAAACGCTCTTGTTGTTTTAACAGCAAAGCACTTTGTTCTATCTTATCCACCATAAGGTTGTACGCCTTGATGAGTTCGCCCATTTCATCGTTTTTGTTCCAAACGATTTTCTCGTTCTGAACTCCTGCATAGACCTTAATCATCTTGCTTTTGACAACATCTATCGGCTTTGTTATCGCATTACTCAAAAGAACGAAAATCATAATGGCGAGATTGACCAATATCAACGACATATTGGTACAATTGTTGATTAGAGCATTGAGGTTTTCGCTCATAATCTTCTGTTGGTTGATAAAAGGAATGTTCAATATGTATGAATCCTCATCGTCAATCTTTATGTAGGAAGCAAGAAACTCGCCGTTGCAAATCCTTTCGGGCTGATAGAACAGAATATCTTTTTCGTTAAGGACAGCAAAGGCATCGTGATTTATTTTCTTGGATATAATGCCTTTGTTAAAGAAATCCATTTGGGAGGAAGTGAGTAAATCGCCGCTTCTGTCGAAAATGTTTATATCTACCAAAAACGTGTTGGAAAGGTCGATAACGTCCAATTCGGTTATATTCCGATTGGCAGCAAGAAGTTTCTCCAATTCAAAAGCAATGGATTCTGTTTTTTCGTTAAGTATGTTGAGGTTATTTTGTTTGTTGATATTGATGCTGCTTTTGATTGCGAAAGCCCCTATTAACAACAAACTGACGATAAACGAACCTAAAAGGGAGATAAGAATCTTGGTACGAATGCTTATGGTATGGGATTTAGCATTGACTAATTGCATAAAGATATGACGAAGTCCGAGCATCGTTGCGAAAAGCAAAAACAAAAGCGATATACAGAAAAATGTTTGGTAAATATCATTTGTTCGTTTGATTGAACTTTCGGCTGTAAAGTTTTTATCCAAAAATAGAGAGTAGTTCAGATTGTTGTTGTTAATCTTTTTCAAGCATTCGGCGAATACATTAAAATCTTTGCCTTTGTGAAAATATATATAAGAATGGTTATTATCCTTGCTTGCGAATAATTCATTCGGGTGGTATGTCGGTGTTTTACTTTTGTTTATTGTTGAAGTGTCGAAAGTAGAGTCGGAGTTTAAGAAATCATTGTTTATCGCTACTGTGTTTTTTACTCTGTTTTCGGCGTAGGACAATATATTTACGGCTTTGTTTTGAGGAGCGATTGTCATCAAATCATCGTTATCGAAAATCAATACGCTTGTGTGGTTCTCCTCGTCCAAAAGCGATAAATAATATCGTTTGATGTAATCTTCGGCTTGACTGAATTGCTTATCGTGTATGAGTTTGGTAATTGTGCTGTCATTTTGTGAAGCCTGCATTAAGGCGGAGAAATTTTTAAGAGTTGTTGCGTTATAGGTGTCATTAGTTTGTGTTGTTTGCGTAGGCGTAGGACGGAAGTTGATGGTTAAAATAATTCCGCCTATGATAACTATCGACCAGGCGAACAGTGTTTTCTTGACCAAGGTAGGGAAACTCAATTTGTCGCCTATGTGTTTTTGGTATTGTTGGTTGGTAATGGATAAGATTTTTTCACAAATAAGATAAAGTAAAAAGCCTGCAAGAACAGTGGTTGTAAATAAAAGTATGTTGTTGTAATTTATCTCGGAAGTATATAGTAAGAACGACATATTGGGATTAAACGAGCGTGTAATAAGGCAGAAAACGGCATACAAAACGTAAAGAATGAAGATTGTAAGGATTTGAATAAAATTGGTGCGGACGAAATTGCGATTGTTCCCTTGTGATTTGGCGTTTTTAGTACGAAGAAAACGTAAAATTTTCAGTGAAACCGTTGAATTAATCATTAACACTAAAAGAACGAATACATTGACTACTAACCACACTCGAAAAATAAATATATCCCTATCGCTCGGCTCCAAACACTCGGGGGACGCCTCCAAATAACAAATGGTTTTTCCGTTGTAGATTATAGGAAAGTCGGTTTTGTACGATACAATATCGATGGCAGGGTCATAATAGAAATCATCAGAAAAACTATTGGCCAGATACTTGTTTTCTATGGCATATTTGTGTTTTATGAGGTAAAAATAATGTGTTGTTATGCCTTTATTCTTTTCTTGTGTGGCGGAAGTTTTATCTGAGTTTTGGCTGACTTTTTTATGTAAGTATATTCCGTTAGGTGTTTCGATTATCATTTGCTCGCCAATGCTGTCTTTGTTGAAAACAATGGTGTTGTCGTTCCAAAATATAAGCGAATCGCCGGAGAATACGAATTTGCTGCCATCGTTTTCGATTTTGTCATATACTTTGGAGATTTGTTTGGTGAAACGCTCTTGAATTTGTTTGTGATGAACGTTGCAATAGAAATACCACGCAAAGCAAAGGACGAAACTTATCGAAAGTGCAATGAAAAGATATTTTCTTAGATTTTGTATTTTTTTAATAGCCATATTATCAGCCGAATTTTTGAAAGTTGCTGCAAAATTAGGCAAAAAAATCGTAATTTTGCAAACCGATATGGAAAACAAAAGAGTAGAAAAGATAAATCGTCTGATTCAAAAAGATTTGGCGGAGATTTTAAGAGAGAAATCACAAAGTGAGTTCTTGGGTGCGATGATGAGTGTTACCAAAGTCAATATTACCTCAGACCTTTCGTTCGCAAGAGTTTATGTGAGCATCTTTGTTGTCGGCGACAAGTATTCCGATGAACAAATTCTTGCTTTGCTTATGGAGAAAAAAGATTATATACGAATGCTTTTGGGACAAAAAGAACGCTTTCAATTGAGAATAATTCCCGATTTGATGTTTTTTATAGACGACACTCTCCAATATGCCAAACGTATTGATGAATTGTTGAAAAGTTAGTTTTTTACAATTGCTGTTGGAATTTTTAGGGAGATTGGTGCTTGGCAAAGACCATAAAACAAAATTTCTTCGCTTGGCGTAAAAACTTTTCAAGAAAAGAAAAATCCTAAGTTAATATTTCGGTTTCCGATAGCAAATTTTATTTAACGTAAAAGTATTTATATCAATGCAATTAAAGACTCTGTCATTTATCAATCGCAAACTTATTTTTTCAAAACAGAATAGGGGTATTGTGCATATAATAGCCTTGATTTCGTTGATAGGTGTTGCGGTGGGAAGTTTTGCATTGGTTGTGGTTTTGAGTGTGTTCAACGGTTTTACTTCCGTTGCTCAAACGATGTTGCAGACTTCTTGTCCGCCGCTATTGGTAGAGCCGACAACGGGTAATGTCTTGGATATTTCCTCTATTGAAAACAAATTGAAAAATTCGGATTTTGAAGTTGTGCCTGTTGTTTCTTCAACGGCAATGGTAAGTGTCGGACAGGAGCGTTCGATAGTTACATTGTTTGGTATTGACGATAGATATTTTTTGTATAACAATTTGGATAGTTTTATTGTTAATGGCAAGGATGTGTTTGATATCAAGGATTCTTTGTTTTGCTTTATGGGTATAAACGAAACAGCCTATTTGGGGCTTAATCGTGGGGCGGAAAAGATGAATATACCTGTCAAGATAACTGTGCCGTCCTTGTCTTCGGAAGATGCTATGGTCATTGAGGATAAACTAACTTCAATTTCAGTGTTTTATCAGGCGAGTTACCAAACACATAGCGATTTGGACGAAGGATTGGTTTTTATTCCATTGCCAAAAGCTCAGGAATTGTTAAGCCTTTCCAATACTCAGTATAGCAGTCTTTATATTTTGCCAAAAGCCAAGAAAAAAACATCTTTTGCAAATAATAAAATAATGTTAAACACCAATCCGACAGTGTTACAATCCGCTGCCGTAGTGTCTCACACTGAGATTGCGAAAATACAAGAAGAATTGCAGAAATCTCTTGGTAATAGTTATTCTGTTAAAGATATTTTACAGCAGGAACCGGTTTATTTCAGGATTGTCAAGAGCGAAAAAGTAGCGGTTTATATCATCTTGGCGTTTATTATATTCATAGCTTCGATAAATATAATAAGTTCGATAATCATACTCAATATTCAAAAACAAAAGATGAATAAAATTTTTAGAACAATGGGGATGCGGTTGAGTGATTTAAGGCGTATTTATTTTTCATACGGAATGACGATAAATGTATTGGGTTGTGTATCGGGTATTGTTATCGGGCTTGTCTTATGTTTTATTCAGCAAAGGTTTGGTCTTGTCAGTTTGGCAAAAGATGCCTTTGTTGTTGAGGCATTCCCTGTAAAAGTTTTCTTTTCGGATATAGCGTTGGTGTTCGCTACCGTTGTCGTCATAGGTGCTTTATCCATATACGCCGTAACATCAAGAATAAAAGCATAAGCAAAGAAAAACATATTTTTTGAATGTTGCTTGACAAGAAAATATAAAACAAAAAGACTTTGTTTTTACAGCAAAGTCTTTTTTTGTTACTACAAATTTTGTACAAGCCCAGACAGCATTTCTTTTTATGATAAAATGCTTAGGATTGCTTAAAATAGCTTTGTGGATAGTTTATTTAACGAATTGTATTTCGTAACTCTCCATAATCGGATTGTATAAAAGTTCTTTGCAAGCCTTTTCGACAATGATTTTTGCTTCTTGCTCGCTTTGTGCTTCAACTTCCAAAGTTATATGTTTGCCTATGCGAACGTTGTCTATGGTAGTGATACCGATATTCTTCATAGAAGATGCCACAGCTTTGCCTTGCGGATCCAATAATGCTTTAAGCGGCATAACATTGATTTCTACTTGATATTTCATCTTGTTTTTATTTTTAAGTTGTTTATTACTGACAAAATTATATATAATATGATAATTATCGGAAGAGCAGCAAACCACAGCACTCCCAACAATATCGCACTCAATATTAGAAACACAAATCTAAGACTGTTATCCTTCCATTTAAGGTTATGAAATTTCAACGAGAACATAGGAATTTCGCTAACCAACAGATAACACATCAGAAGGCTTACAGGTACTATGAAATACACTGAACTCATTATATCATAAAGTATATGAAACCTTGTTTGCAAATCAATAAGCGGAATGCTTAACCATAAAATTGCATTGGCAGGTGTAGGTAAGCCGATAAAAGATGTTGTTTGACGTGTGTCCAAGTTAAACTTTGCCAATCTGTATGAAGAAAACAAAGCCATAAGCAGTGGAATAAGGGCAATAAATCCGTGATTGTCAAATCCGATAAGTGAAAACGCAATACACGAAGGAGCAACTCCGAAACTTATAACATCGCTCAAAGAATCCAACTCCACACCTATCGGAGAAGAAACTTTTAAGGCTCTTGCCGTCATACCGTCAAAGAAATCGAAAACAGCACCCAAGACGATGAACAATGATGCGAACTTATTGTCTTTGAAATAAAAAACAAAGATTATTGCAATCACACCACACAATAGGTTCAATAGCGTTATTATGTTAGGTATCTGTTTTTTCATTTGAAATTCCACTCGATTTTGAGTTGCAAATTTAATGTTTTTATACCGAATAATCGTAATTTTATTATGTTTTCTTTTATCGTAATGTAAAATTTTCTTACTTTTGCACTTCTAAAATAACACGACAATATCATAGACAACAATGAATAAAGCAATGAAAAGAGTAGGATTTTTAATAGTGGCGATATTTACAACATTGTTTATAATAAGTTGCGAGCCCGAAAAAGAGGATTATACTGACGAGTGGGTAGGTAATTGGCAGACAATGCAGGAAACTAATTTTCCGCAATCAAAATATCTTCACATCGGAACAATCACAAAAGACGAATCAACAAGAAACCAGATTATTCTTTCGGGAGGTCTTTTAAGCCTTTCTCCTTCATATAAAATCCCTGTAAAAATATCTTCCGAATTAAGGGGTTCGATAGATTACACCAACGGCTTTACAATAAAAGGTACGGCACTTCACGACAGTAAAGACACAATAGTTTTAAGAATGAATATTTCACAAAATAACGCTACAACTTACGACACCATTACATTGACGCGTCGTAAATAATATTTTTTGCCTCTGATTGTGAAATTAGTGTTAAACACTGATAAAATAATGTTTAATACTATTTCGGTAGTGTTAAACACTAATTTTGCAGGAATTGTAAAACAAATAACGATTGAAAATTAGAAAAACAAATAAGATATGAATACACAGATTAAATCTTTGATGGACGAAGCCAATCAAAGTATGGCTGCGGCCGTTGATTTCTTGGAAAGCGGAATGAAATCCATGCGAGCAGGAAAAGCAAGTCCTCAAATGCTTGCAGGTGTTAAGGTTGATTTTTATGGTACTTTGACGCCGTTGGATCAAGTAGGTAATGTTTCCACACCTTCTGCAAATCAAATTATCGTTCAACCTTGGGACAAGAGTACTGTACCTGCAATAAACAAAGCCATTTTGGACGCAAATTTAGGTTTTACTCCGAAAGTGGAAGCAGATATGCTTAGAATAACATTGCCACCTTTGACCGAGGATAGACGTAAGGAATTGGTGAAAAGTGTTAAGGGTGAAGGAGAAAATGCTAAGGTTTCCGTAAGAAATATTCGTAGAAATATTTTGGAGAAAATAAAGAAAACGAAAGATAACAAGGAAACTCCTGCAACGGAAGACGAGATAAAACAAGCGGAAAAAGATATTCAGAATTTAACAGACAAATTCGTTAAGAATATCGATGAGATGCTTGCGGCAAAAGAAAAAGAATTGATGACTTTATAAATCATCGTATTTTGTTGTTTTCGGATTTGTTTAACGGATTTTAGAATTTTCAAACCACGATGCAGCGAAAAAAACAATGTCCGAGATGTGGCAAAGAGTTTGTTTGCAAACATGACAACAGTTGTTTTTGCACCAAATACACTCTTAGTGCCGGTAGTTTGAAAGAACTGCAAAAGCAATACAACGATTGTCTGTGTGAAGATTGTTTGAAAATTTATGCAAACACTTTAAAGCAAACGCAGAATAAGTCATAAAATTCTTGTATCATAAAAAGTCTACCTATTATCATAAACAAATTGAGAGATTTGTGTTTTGATAATAGGTAGAATGGTTTTGTAGATTTGCAAAAGTGTCAAAAATTATTCGATAGGCGAGAATTAAAAAAAATTTAGAGTAAAGAAAAACAAAGCGGAGTACCAAAATGAAAGGAACTCCGCTTTTAACAATCAAAAAACAAAACTTAGATTTTATTCTTGTGGATTTACTTTCGGAAAGTTTGCATCGAAATTTTGGAACTCCGGTGCTCCGATGATATGTTGAAGAAAATCTTTGTACATATCCGTAAATTCAAATTTGTTTTCATCAAAATATTCCGTAGGCAATGGTCTGTTGCCAATCTTACCCATATCTATTGAGCTGCAATTATATTCCTCCAATTCATCGTAAGAACATACTTTTTTCAATACAGGCATCTGTCCGTATTCTTCTCTAAGCAATAAATCCACTGCTTTATCCGCCAAAGCCTGAGTAAGTCTGCGGTCGTAAGCACTACACATTCCCGAACGAGGATAATATCCCGTCATTTGGGCTCTTGCATCTATTTTCAGTTTGGCACTAATCTCCGAAGCGATTGTTCCGCAAACACCGCCAAGTCTTGCATGGCCGTATTCGTCTTGCTCTGTTGAAGCATAGACAACATCGGTCTTGCCCGTCTGTTCATTATACCAACGAACGCCCTCTGATACCGGAATGACAAGACTTTTGTTTGGAGAATTTTGGTATGTCTGTGCAACAAGATCAAAGAATTTCTCTTTTCTTTCTTTATTCATTTCAACTTCCGGCATTAAACTTATTGTGCTGCCGCCAAATGTTCCTGCACCGGTAAGCCAGCCTGCATCACGTCCCATAACTTCCATAACCATTATACGTTGATGAGATTCAGCCGTTGTTTTTATTCTTGCAGCAAATTCGGCTATGGATTTTGCAGCACTTGGAAAGCCCGGACAGATAACAGCATCGGTTTGTTTGCCATTAAATTCGTGCATTGTCAAAGTACGCAAATCATTGTCGATTGTCTTAGGAAAGCCTATAACAGGAATACCCTCTTGTTCGTAAAGACGTTTTGCTGCTCCGTTTGTGTCATCTCCTCCTATCGTTACCAAGACATCGATTTTGTAACGTTTAAGATTTCTCATCACTTGCGGAACTCTGTCTTCGCTATTCTTTTTAGACGGGAACGGATTGGTTCTTGACGAGCGTAACGCCGTACCGCCGTACAGTCCGTTGTAAGGACGATTTGTTAAATCCACTACATCACCATCGCCCAACAAACCTTTCCAACCTGTTCTTATTCCATAAACTTTGAAACCTAACATCAAAGCGCGGTTTCTTACGCTTTCTATACTCGAATTGATTGCAGGAGTGTCTCCACCGCCCGAAAGAATTGCTAAGGTCTTACCTGCAAATAATTTTTCTGTTTTCATGCCTTTTTATTTATTAAATTGTTTTTATTATTTCTGATATTATAAAATTAAAGTCTTTTATCGTTTTATTAGTGTGAGTGATTATGTTATTAGTGTTAATGATTGATTTACTAAAAGGAATTGTCGTTGTTTTCTTTTTTACATTGCAAACATAAATCGTCGTACCATTTTTGTCCGAACTTGCGAATTAAAGCGTCTTTGCAGTTCTCGTAAATATGAATATTGTGTTTTTTGCCCTCATCAATTGCACTTTTGCAAATATCCCACTCGTGATAATTCAGAGCCGACATCTCGTCGTAATAACTTATTCGTATAGGATAAAGATGACAGGATATAGGCTTGATAAAGTCTAATTTCTTTTCCAAATAAAGTTTTTGAAAAACGCAGAAATGTGCTTGTACTTCCTTGCCTTCGCAATTTACGATTGTTGTAGGGTATGCAAAAACACAGTCTTTGCCGTCTATTATCTGGGTAACTAAATCGCCCTCCTTGTCTTTGGTAAAGAAATTATGGTCTTTTATCGTTTGCTGATTTTTCTCCGGCAGGTATGGCATAACTTCGGGTAGCAGAGTTTTTATTGTTGTTATCTCTTCTTTGGTGATAGGCGCTCCTGCATCCCCTTCAACACAACACATTCCGTTACACTTTCCCACATTGCAACAGAAATGTTTGTTTTTTATCTCGTCGCTTACTATACTATTGCCAACAATCAGCATAACCTTATTTGATTAAAAATGCAAAGTTACAAAAAATGATGAAAAAGCATTGCCGTTTGTCAGAATTTTTATAACTTTGCACGGCTAAATGAATTAACCGAACCAAAGAAAATACGAAACAATTATGAGTCTGATTAAGGAATTTAAGAAATTCGCCATGCGTGGCAACGTTGTGGATATGGCTGTGGGTGTCATTATAGGCGGTGCTTTTGGAAAGATAGTATCTTCGCTTGTTAATGATGTTGTTATGCCGCTTGTTGGAATTGTTACGGGCGGAATAGATTTTACAGGTTTGAAAGCAACGATAGGAGATGCAAGCATAACTTATGGTAATTTTATTCAAAATGTGGTGGATTTCTTGATTATTGCTTTCTGTATTTTTATGATGATAAAGGGTCTGAACAAATTATCTAAGAAAAAAGAAGAAGCTCCTGCAAACCCACCGACACCAAGTAAGGAAGAGGAACTTTTGAGAGAAATCAGGGATTTGTTGAAGAACTCAAAATAAATAATTTTTTAATTCTAAACTAACAATAACGTATTAGTCAAATGGAAATTAATGCACAGACTACCGAGAAGGTACAAAAGAATTTTTTGGAGGAAATTATCGAAAACGATTTGAAGGAAGGTAAGATACAATCCATACAGACTCGTTTTCCTCCCGAGCCTAATGGTTATCTTCATATAGGACACGCTAAAAGTATCTGCATAAATTTCGGTTTGGCACGACAATACGGAGGTAAGACCAATCTTCGTTTCGACGATACCAATCCTGTCAAAGAAGATACCGAATATGTGGATAGCATCAAGGAAGATATTCATTGGCTTGGCTTTGATTGGGCAGAGGAACATTATGCTTCGGATTATTTCGAACAATTGTATGATTGGGCTTGCGAACTTATAAAAAAGGGTTTGGCGTATGTTGATGACCAAACCAATGACCAAATTCGTGAAAACAGAGGTACGGTTCAAACTCCCGGTGTAAATTCTCCGTTTAGGGATAGAAGCATTGAGGAGAACTTACTTTTGTTTGAGCAGATGAGACAAGGCAAATTCAATGACGGAGAAAAAACTCTTCGTGCTAAGATAGATATGGCTCACCCTAATATGCATATGCGTGATCCTATCATGTACAGAATTATTCACGCACATCATCACCGTACGGGCGACAAGTGGTGCATTTATCCTATGTACGATTTTGCTCACGGCGAGAGTGATTCAATCGAAAAGATAACTCATTCTATTTGCACGCTTGAATTTGATATTCATCGCCCACTTTATGATTGGTTTATCAATGCTTTGGGAATTTATCCTTCGCATCAATATGAGTTTGCCCGCTTGAACATTACCAATACGGTTATGAGCAAGAGGAAATTGTTACAACTTGTAAAGGAAAACTATGTTGCCGGTTGGGACGACCCTCGTATGCCGACAATTTGCGGACTTAGAAGAAGGGGTTATACTCCCGAGAGCATTAGAAAGTTCTGCGAGGATATTGGTGTTGCAAAAAGAGATAATTTGATAGACTATTCTCGTTTGGAAAACGCACTTCGAGATGATTTGAACAAGAAAGCCAATCGTGTTATGGCCGTTCTGCATCCTATCAAATTGATTATTGATAATTATCCTGAGAATCAGACGGAGGAATTAGAGGCAGTAAATAATCCGGAGGACGAAAGCAAAGGCAAAAGAAAGATTTCGTTTTCACGAATACTGTATATTGAACAGGACGACTTTATGGAAAATGCACCGAAGAAATATTTCCGTATGACGATTGGACAAGAGGTTCGTTTGCGTTATGCTTATATCGTCAAATGTACTTCTTGCGAAAAAGACGATAATGGAAATATTGTTGCGGTACATTGTACGTACGATCCTGCAACACGTGGCGGCGATACACCTGACGGAAGAAAAATCAAGGGTACTATCCACTGGGTTGATGCCAATAACTGTATCAATGCAAAGGTAAATGTTTTTGACCGTTTGTTTAATGCCGAAAAACCGGATGAGGTGGAAGAGGGAAAGACGTTTCTTGACAATCTTAACCCTGATTCCTTGACGGTTTTGAATGATTGTAAATTGGAAAAATCCTTATTAACTGCAAAACCTTTGGATAAATTCCAATTTGAGAGATTGGGATATTTTTCGGTGGATTATGATTCTACGCAGGAGAATTTAATATTCAATCGTACCGCTACATTAAAAGATTCTTGGGCAAAGCAAAAATAACAGAAGATGAAAAAAATAATAGTTGTCGCAATTGCTTGTTTGTTTGGTTTTACAGCCTTTACGCAAGACAGACATCGTGCAGGAGACCAGCCGTATGATGTGTTTATTTCGTTTAGACCTACGTATTATATGCTTCAAGATAATTTCGTAGATAATTATGATTGGGGAGCAGGTGGTAAGGTCGTTGCGGAATGGCAGTATCAAGAATGGAAATTTTCCTGGGGTGTCTCTTTGGGCTATAATCGTTATCAACCAAAGAGTGCTAAAAGGCCTTTTATAAAGACTAAACAATTGGCGGTGGCACAAGAAATCCCAATCGTTTTGTTTGCCAACTATTATTTTTTCAATCATAAGGTAAAACCATACGTTGGTATTGGAGTAACGGCAACGTGGGGAAAATACGATTATTCATTTTCCCGTATGAAAAACAATTATACCAATGGTTTGCAATCTAATTGGGATTATTATTTCTATCAAGAGTTTGAAATGGAGAGTGGTTTCAAATTTGGCGTTATTCCACATTTGGGATTGATGTTTTCATTGGATCATCGCAATGGCTTCGGCTTTGAAATAGGAATGGAACGCCTGTTCGAGAATGGACGTTTGGAAAAACAAAACACATTCAGCGGAACTATATATTATACATATATATTAGACTAATCATTTGAGTAAATACATTTGAATTAACTTTGAGGCTGCAATGGAGTTGCAGCCTTTTTAATTTTATATGTTTTTACTTGTAAATGTCGACAGAGAAAAATAATAACACAAGTCAGAAAATTAATATCACTAACTACGAAATTAGTGTTAAACATTAGCAAATTAGTGTTAAACATCCGTGAAATAATGTGAGACATTAATTTATCAGTGTCCCACATTAATCTTGTTTTATTGTTGTTATTGAAAATTATTTGATAATCTTGTCGATGATTGTTTGGCAGGCATCTTCCAAAAGGTCGATAGCGAATTGAAAATCGGAGTAATCGCCATAGTAAGGGTCGGGAACTATACTCTGATTTTTGTATTTGTCGAAAAATTCTCTGATATAATGAACTTTTGACATCAAAGATTTGTTCGGGCAACGGCTTTGCACATCGGCATAATTATCTTCGTCCATTACGATGATATAATCGAAACGCTCAAAATCCTTTTTCGTGAATTGTCTTGCCAAAGAGGAAAAATCGTATCCGTTTTCTTTGCCGCATCTTCGCATTCTGCTATCGGGTAATTGTCCGACGTGCCAAGAACCAATGCCTGCCGAATCTATAAAAACGTTTTCGTTTAATCCTTGTTCTTTAACCTTTTGTTTTAATATGCCTTCGGCAGCGGGAGAACGGCAAATGTTCCCGAGACAAACGAAAAGAATTGAAGTTTTGTTGAATAAGTTCATAGCAATAGTATTTTGGGCTGCAAAATTAATATTTTTTGAGAAATATTATTGAAAGATGAAAAGTTTATTGTACTTTTGCAAGCCATTATACGAGGAAATGAATAAATATAATCTACATATCGCATCTGTTTGTTTGGCATTGATTTTGCTAATACCTTCATTATCTTTTTCGCAAGAGGATAATGGAGGAAAAGATGTTCAGGACGGAGGTAAGAAATCATTTTTCAGTACTGTCGTAAATAAGATAAAAAAGAAAAGTAAAGAACAAAACTTTGAAATTTCTAACGGCAAGCCTGAGATATTAGTAGATAAATTGTTCTTTGATTACGGAGATGTGAAGCAATCCGATGTTGCAATTGCGAAATTTAATATAACCAATATCGGAAGCGGAGATTTGAAAATAGAAGATGTTAAGGTTTCTTGCAGTTGTGTGGAAATGAGTTTATCTTCCGATGTTATTGAACCGAAAGGTGAAGCCGTGTTGGAGTTGCGGTATAATACAAATATAGTCGGGGAGATAAAACGAAGCGTAACCATATTGAGTAATGCCGAAAATAATGACAACGTAACGATTTTACTAACGGGAAACGTGGTGTTGGACAAACGCAATATTTTGAATTAAAAAAAATTAATAAAACAAGACAAGGGAAAAGTAAATCCTTGAAAAATAAGAATAGATTGTTAAACAAAATAAAAATTTATAAAAATGAAAAGATTGGTTTTATCAATGCTACTTATTTTTGCAGTAGTATTTGGAGTAAATGCACAAGAAAAGAAAACGACCAAAGTGTCGGGTGGTACTCAGGCTGAAATTACTTTTACGGAAATGGAACACGATTACGGTGAAGTTCAACAGGGCGGCAACGGAATCTGTGAATTTGTTTATAAAAACACCGGAAAAGCTCCTTTGATGCTTACTAATGTTCGTTCTTCTTGTGGTTGTACTATTCCTTCTTGGAGTAAAGAACCTTTGATGCCGGGACAGACTGCCAAAATCAAGGTTAAATACAATACCAACAACGTTGGACCTATCAACAAAAGCATAACTGTTGAGTCAAATGCTACAAAAGCAAAAACTGTGTTGAAAATAAAAGGTAAAGTCGTAAAAAAATAAAATAAATTAAGAAATGCCTAAAATATCAGTAAAAGGAGCCACATTGGAGGCTTCTGCAATTAGAAAATTAGTACCTTTTGCAGACGCTGCAAAGGAAAGAGGAATAAAAATTCATCACCTGAACATAGGACAACCCGACATCAAAACTCCAACAGGAGCATTGGACGCTTTGAGAAAAGCAGATATGGAAGTCGTTGCTTATACACCTTCAAACGGAAATGCTTCTTACAGAAAGAAACTTTGTGAATACTACGACCGTTACAATATCCATTTAGATCCTAAGGATATTATAATCACTTGTGGTGGTAGCGAGGCTTTGCAAATTGCATTCAATGTATGTCTTAACGAAGGCGAAGAAGTTTTGGTATCAGAACCATATTACGCAAACTACAATTCATTCGCCAAATTATCAGGTGCAGTTATTAAGACCATATCTTCTTCAATAGATAGCGGATTTGCATTACCTCCTATGGAAGAGTTTGAAAAGGCAATCACGCCTAAAACTCGTGCCATAATGGTTTGCAACCCTAATAATCCAACAGGTTATCTTTATACGGAAGAAGAATTGCGCAAACTTGCAGAAATAGTAAAGAAACACGATTTGTTCTTGTTTGCAGACGAAGTTTATAGAGAGTTTGTTTATGACGGACAAAAGCACTTCTCTGTTATGCAGATAGAGGGTATTGAAGAAAACGCTATCCTTTTGGATTCTGTATCCAAACGTTATTCTGCATGCGGCGCTCGTGAAGGTATGATTATTTCAAAGAATAAAGAAGTTATGGCTTCCGCAATGAAAATGGCGCAAGCTCGTTTGTGTCCTCCTTATTTCGGACAAATATTCTCAGAAGCAGCAATAGATACTCCTGAATCATATTTCAAAGAAGTTAATGACGAATACGACAGAAGAAGACGTGCATTGGTTAAAGGTATTAATGAAATACCCGGTTGCAAATGTCCTAACCCTCACGGAGCATTCTATACAATGATTGAGATGCCTATCGATGATAGCGATAAATTCTGTCAATGGTTGCTTACCGATTTCGATTACAATGGTCAAACGGTTATGTTGGCACCAGGAACCGGATTCTATGCAGACCCTGAGAAAGGAAGAAAACAAGCACGTATTACTTATTGCTTGTGCATAGAAGATTTAATGGCTGGTATCAACTGCTTGAAAGAAGCCTTGAAGGTTTATCCCGGCAGAACTATGTAAGAAAATTGCGTGAAGTGATTTGCCGTTACTGATTAATGAAATCATTTCGACAGTTACTGAAAAGAATTTACGCATTATAAATAAAAAAATAAGACCGATTGTTTTTGCAGTCGGTCTTTTTCAATTTATGGAAAATTTACAACTTTTTTGTTTATTATGATTTAATATTTTTTATAAAAATACTTGCCTTGCAAAGTTTTATTGTTCATCTTCTTTTTCCAAATCTTTGATTTTGTCTCTAAGTATCGATGCCGTTATATAGTCTTCTTTTTCTAAGGCATCTTTAAGTAAATCTTGCAACATATTAATCCCAAAGATAGACATATTGTTAATATCCTCCAATGTGTTTGAGTTGTTGCCTTCGGTCGGGAAAAACTTTGCATAATCAAAGCCTGCAATGTTCATAATCTCCTCAGATGCGTATATCGGACAATCAAACCTTAATGCAAGGTTTATTGCATCGGAGGGACGCATATCGAAATTCTCTTCCTTTTCGCCATTGGTAAAAACAGCATTAGCATAAAAATTACCTTCAAAGAATTTAGTTATTTCGACCTCTTTAAGGGTTAAAGAAAATTTCTCTAATATTGTTTTGAAAACATCATAAGTCAGCGGTCGAGGAGGATTTATCTTGTCTAAGAATATTGAAATATTGTTTGCTTCGTGTTCTCCGATAGCGATGTTCAATGCTCTTGCTCCGTTTTTTTCTAAAAGTATCATATCGTAAAATAGTTTTATTCTTGAATTTTTCAAGTCTTTTACTATCATTCTAATTTTACCCATTATGTAATGAATTTAGTACATTATGTTAAACGAAAAAACGTTTCAAAAGTTACAAACAAAAATATTTTTGGTAAATTTTATTGTCATGATAGTTGTTTTTTGAAGAAAAATATATAAATTTGCAAACGCTTTTTTACACAAAATTTTTGTGTATTTGGAAAATAATGTGGATATAATAGATGATGATTTAGTAGATACCAATATGAAAATTGGTAATATGGTTTTGTTTTACTGCACAAGGAATATTGGTTCTATAATAAGTGAAATTAAAAAAATAATAAATATAATGAAAAAATTAATTGCATTACTCGCCACGACACTCGCCGCAGCAACAACTATGCTTGCAAGCGAAGCGAATTTGTCAGTCCCGGATGCTATCCATGAATGGAATTTTTTGCATTTGGGATTTTTTGTTACTATTTTGGGAGGTCTGTTTGGTTTATACCATTTCTACAAGACAAAAAAACTTCCTGTTCATAAAAAAATGTTGGAAATAGGTGAAGTTATCTATAAAACATGTGCTACCTATTTGAAGCAACAAGGTAAGTTTTTGGCTACACTGTTTATTTTTATTGGTATTATCGTTGCTATTTATTTTGGTGTGTTGGCAGAAAGCAGTGTAGGTATTGGAGGCGTTCTTCTTATCTTGTTATGGACGGTGGTAGGTATTTTGGGTTCTTATGGAGTTGCTTATTACGGCATTCGTATGAATACTTTTGCTAATGCAAGAATGGCTTTTGCTTCATTGAGAAGACAACCGTTGAAACTATTGAATATTCCTTTGAATGCAGGTATGTCTATCGGAGTTATGTTGGTTTGTGTGGAGTTATTCCTTATGCTTGTCATATTGTTATTGATGCCTGCGAACTTAGCTGGCAGTTGTTTTATAGGTTTTGCTATCGGAGAATCTTTGGGTGCTTCGGCTTTGCGTATTGCAGGCGGTATCTTCACAAAGATTGCCGATATTGGTTCAGACCTTATGAAGGTCGTTTTCAAAATTGGTGAAGACGACCCAAGAAATCCCGGAGTTATCGCAGATTGTACCGGTGATAACGCAGGTGATTCGGTAGGGCCGACGGCTGATGGTTTTGAAACGTACGGCGTTACCGGTGTTGCGTTGGTATCATTCATTCTGCTTGCAGTAAAAGACCCTATGTTGCAACGAGATTTGCTTGTATGGATATTCTCAATGCGTATTCTTATGGTTATAACTTCTGTCTTGGCATTTTGGATTAATAACGCAGTATCAAAAGCCAAGTACGGAAAAAGCGAAGATTTGGATTTTGAGAAACCATTGACTTCCTTGATATGGATTGCTTCAATATTGAGTATCGTTGTTACTTTCGTGGTTTCATATATTCAGTTGCAATCGTTAGGTAACGGACTTTGGTGGGTATTTGCTTCTATCATTTCACTTGGAACTGTCGGAGCGGCAGTAATACCTGAAATCACAAAGTTATTTACTTCTCCTCATTCGGGACACGTTCAAGAAGTGGTTAAAGCATCTTACCACGGAGGTTCATCATTAAATATTCTGTCGGGGTTTGTTACAGGAAATTTTTCCGGTTTCTGGACGGGATTGGTGTTTGTGATTCTTATGTTCTTTGCATACGTTTTGAGTGTAGATATTAACCCTGATATGATGGCTTACTCCTCAATTTTTGCCTTTGGTTTGGTTGCTTTCGGTATGCTTGGTATGGGACCGGTTACAATTGCTGTTGATAGTTACGGTCCTGTTACTGACAACGCACAAAGCGTTTATGAATTATCGTTAATTGAGGACGAACCAAATAAAGATGAAGATATAGAAAAGCAATTCGGCTTCAAACCCGATTGGGAAAAGAGCAAATATTATTTGGAACAAAATGACGGAGCGGGTAATACCTTTAAGGCAACGGCCAAACCTGTATTGATAGGTACGGCTGTTGTGGGTGCAACGACAATGATTTTCTCAATAATTTTGGTTATAAAAGATGTTTTGGGTGTTGATCCTGCAACAATATTGAATTTGCTTAACCCTTATACCATTTTGGGATTTATACTTGGTGGTTGTGTCATTTATTGGTTTACCGGCGCAAGTACTCAGGCAGTTACTGTTGGGGCAAACCGTGCTGTTGAGTTTATAAAAAATCACATAAAATTAGACACTAATGCTCCTAAGAAAGCAGACGCCAAATGCTCTGTCGAAGTTGTTAAAATATGTACCCAATACGCACAAAAAGGTATGTGGAACATATTCTTGGCAATATTTTTCTTTGCTTTGGGCTTTGCCTGTCTATCCTCCCCTGCCGGAATAGGTGGAGAAAATGCGGTAAGTTTATTTGTCTCGTATTTAATTTCTATTGCGATGTTCGGATTATTCCAAGCCGTGTTTATGGCCAATGCCGGCGGTAGTTGGGATAACAGCAAGAAAGTAGTTGAGGTTGATTTGGCTTTGAAAGGAACAGATTTGCATGATGCGTCTGTTGTTGGTGACACCGTTGGCGACCCATTCAAGGATACTTCTTCCGTTTCTTTGAACCCGATAATTAAATTCACTACTTTGTTTGGACTTTTGGCAATGGAGATGGCTATCAGTGAAAGTTTCCGAAGCCTTGCTCCATACTTCGGAGTCGTATTCGTGATTATAGCAATAGTATTTGTATGGCGTTCGTTCTATAAGATGCGTATCAACGATACTATGGACAACATCGTTAATCATTACAAAAAATAAATTCGTTTTTTTGTTTTATAAATAAAGGACGATATTAAATTAAGGCAGGAGAAACAAAAAATCTTCTGCCTTTTTGCAAAAATAATCGGTAGTGTCGATTAGAGTTAAAATACTGCTTTCAGACAACTTTTATTAAACGAACGGGGATTTGTTCTAAAATTGTGCGGAATTAGTCGTTTTTATACATTTTCAACATTTCGGAAATCTTTTCTTTCATTGTTTTTCTGAGAGAAAGAGGCTTAATCACTTCAATCATTGTACCCACTTGAAGCAAACGCATAATAAAATCATAGGTTGGAGCCACATATAACTCAAAATCGGAATATTCTTTTGTGTGTTGCAATAATTTTTGACTATGGTGAATAGGTAGTGATTGCATATAAGGAACATGATCTTTTGTTACACGAATAACTATGCGTTGCGGTTCTATGTCATAGCCCACTACAATGCCATAATAACCACAAAAGTAATCCGATGCAGAAAAATCTTTCGGCAAGTTAAACATTGTGTCGGTAATTTCCAATTTCTCTATACGGTCTAAGCCATAAATACGCATAGCATTGTATTGAACATTGCGAGACAATACATACCAACGATTTTCAAATAACTTCACACAATATGGTTCAATAGGAAATGTATAATATTTATCCTTATTGAAAGCACAATAAGTTATGTTAATCACGCGATTTTCTTTCATCGCTTCGAGTATTGCGGTAAGATGCTCATAGGCGGATGGTATTGGTTTAACAACAATCCTGTCCTTTAAAGAAAGATTTTCACCTATTATATTACCCACCGCAAACGAATCAAGCATCCATTTCTTTAATTTATCTTTATTTATGTCTTCGGGATTTTCTATATAATACAGGTTACCGCCAACTCTCTGACACGAGATAATAATTCCAAACTGATTGAAAATAGCATCTTTCCACCTATTAAACGTTGCTCGGCTCAATGGTTTGCAATCGCTCAATCCTTCATTACGTTCCCAACGGTCGGATATTTCTTTAAGTGAAATCTTTCCTGCTCTTCTAATAGTATCTATCAGCCATGTGTATTTTTGTAGTTGATTCATAATATTTTTGTTTTTATGATTGCAAAGGTAAAGAAAATTTATGAATACCTCTATCAAATTTATGAATCAGCCTGAATCCCGGCTGAAGTTTGTACAAATGTCAGGTCAAAGTTTGTACAAACATCAGTCGCAAGTTTGTACAAACTTCGTTCGGTATTTCGGCTGATTTAGAAATTTGTACGGCTGATTTAGAAATTATATAGTCTTATTAAGAAATTTATAAGCCTATAAAATTTATTTATTTCAGCAGTAATATGGCGGATAAGTGAGGATAATTCATAATCTGCCCGCTAATCGTTTTGATTGAACGTATCTATATAATATAGTATGTATAAAATAAGGTTTATTTTAGGTGTTTTGCAAATAAATTGGGGAATGTATCAATATTTGAGACACACAGCACGTAATTTTGCATCGTGAAATTAAAAATGATGTCAAGATGGAAAAAGAAATGTCTTTTGAAGAATTGTTAAACCTACTCGATGAAAAAGAAGAACAACCGCAACAAAAAAATGAACAACAAATGGAAATTCAACCACGTGCTAAAAGTGTCCTTGAAGCTTTTGAGTATATAGTAGAAGCGGCAAGGGACAGTAAATTTTCAGAGAAGTTTTTTGAAAAATCTTCTCTGAATATAAAATATGCTTCCCGTAAATTGAAGTTATCTCCAATGCAGACTATATTATTAGCTATTTTTGTAGATAACAGTGAGGATTTTTCAATCCGAATATCAGACATAGCATCATATATCGGATGTCGCCCCGCCAAGATTCTACGACTCTCGTCAGATATCGATGCACTTGAAGAAAAACACTACTTACGTGCTTCACACTCTCACAATAGCTTGTCTTATCGTGTGCCGTTTGATGCCCTCAAAGCATTGAAAAAGAATCAACCATTCATATATAAAATGGAAGCAATAACAGATTTACATACCTTTTTTGATAGGTTCAATGATTTAATGAAAGATATGGGTGATGATGAAATAACCCATGATAAACTTCTTTCTTTAACCAATGAATATCTTTTGGAAATAAAAGATTCTTATTTTGTTCGAACATTCAAAGGTTTTAAGTTCCATGAAGAAGAAATTCTGATATTCATTTACATGGCTCATTTGTTTGTGGAAAATAATGATAATGCGATTAGGCTATCCGATATAGAAAACCTTTATGATAATGATAGGATTCCTTCTTGGTGTAAAAACAAACTTCGTTGTCATACTTCTGACCTTTTTAAACATAAACTAATTGAAAATGTCAATGAAGACGGTATGGCTTGTACCGATTGTTATAAATTAACGGACTATGCCAAGACTGATTTGCTTTCGGAATTAAATTTGAATTTGAAGCCCAAAGCCGAGCATGATTTGATAAAATCCACAACGTTTCCTAGAAAGAAGTTAATTTATAATGCCGCCGAAAAAAATCAGGTAAAAGAACTTGCATCCATACTTTCAGTAGAGCGATTTAGCGATATTCAGAAACGTTTGCGCAAAGCAAAGATGCGTACAGGATTTTGTTGTCTATTCTATGGTTCTCCGGGAACGGGCAAGACAGAGACCGTATATCAGATAGCGCGTGCCACAGGACGTGATATTCTTCGTGTGGATGTGGATAAAATCAAGAGTTGTTGGGTTGGTCAAAGCGAACAAAATATGAAAGAGTTATTTGACCGCTATCGTAGAATTTGCAAAGATTCTGCTCTTGCGCCAATTATGTTATTCAATGAAGCCGATGCTGTTCTTGGTGTGAGAATGGAAGGCGTGAGAGGTGCTGCGGATAAGATGGAGAACTCTTTACAAAACATCATTCTTCAAGAAATGGAGACTCTTGACGGCATTATGATAGCAACTACTAACCTTACTAATAATTTGGATAAGGCTTTTGAGCGGCGTTTTCTTTATAAGATACAATTCAACCGTCCTACTCTTGAAGCTCGCAGTAAAATATGGCAAGCGATGATGCCGAAATTAACGGACAACGATGCACTTAAAATTGCTTCACAATTCGATTTATCGGGAGGAGAAATTGAGAATATCGTTAGAAAATACACTATCAATACTATATTATCCGGCAAAGACACTATTAACGTATCATCAATAATCAACATTTGTCGCAATGAGCGTATATACAAACCGAAAATAACAAAAATAGGATTTTGCAAATAGTTTAGAGAAAAGTTAAAAATTGTAATAAATATGGAAAAATTAAAAACTCACACATTCTACAATTTGATAAATGGTGAAGAAATAAATATCAATATCCCAACTTTCAATATCCCATCCAACTTTGAAAGTTCAAATGAGTATCTTAAATATCTTGCTTTTGAAGGAGCTCATTTACGTTATGGGCAATTATTGGATAAAATTATCATTGAAAGATTGAATAGGGAACTTAAAATAATTGAAGAAATGGGATTGTCGGATTATTTTCTAATTGTAGCGGATTATGTCAGATATGCTCGAGAACAGGGTGCAATGATAGATGCGGATATAAGTCTTTCTTCAAGTAGCATTGTTGTATATTGTCTTGGAATAACGTCAATAGATCCTATAAAATATGGTCTGCTTTTTGAACGATATATTTATGCTGGTGATAATTCATACCTTCATTGTATTGTTGTCAATATAGATTTTTTCCACAAGGAAATGGTTTTGAGATATGTTTCGGACAAATATGGAGATTCTAATTTGTTGCAACTATTTAAATGGGATGAAAAATGGTTGTTTTCAAGAATTCATCGTGCTGTCGTTAATATCAAAAAATCAAGAGGTATTGATTTGGATGTGTATGCAATACCTCTTGATGATAGGAATACTTTAAAGTCTCTATTGCCTGATATTGTGAAAACAAAAACGTTTGATATGTGGCTATTTGTAGATACCACCGAATACGAATCAAATTATTGCAATCAGTCTTTTTTTGAAAGACTACGGCAACGTGAATTTAAGAATTATCATAGCATCCCTCAAATTGCAGAATATTTGGCTGAAACTAAAGGTTTTATTATTTTTCAGGAACAGGTAATGTGGTTATCGCAATTACTTGCCGGATTTACCCCGGAAGAAAGCAACAAATTAAGGATAGCGTTAGGTGAAAAACATTGCGAAAAATTGAACTTGTTTAAGGCTAAGTTTATGGAGCAAACCACTAAGCGTGGTTATGAAAAAACTGCAATGGAAAATCTTTGGAATGAGTTTAACTCCTCCATTATTTTAAGTAAAACAGTAATGCTTGGTAGTTCTTTGCTTTGGTATCGAGCTACTTATCTTGATAATTACTATCCTACTGAATATGAAAGGTGGGAAATTTAATTCAGATTGTAAACAAAGAAACTATTTTAAAATTATATAAATATGAGAGAATTAACGAGTGAAGAGATACTATGTTTGCAATATGCAGGAATGACATCTATGCAAATTATTAGTCAAAAATATGACGATTGGGATTTTGCCGAAGCATTTGAAAGCTACATTGATAAAGCTGAAGAAATAATGGCAATACAACAAGAGCGTGGCGTTGAGACCATTACTTTTCAAGATGAGGCATTTCCTCAATCGTTAAAGAAAATTGGAGCAGATTGCCCTGCAATGATTCACTGCTTGGGAGATTTGTCGCTTTTCAATCCAAATGAAAAAAGAATTGCAATAATCGGAGCACGGGCAGCATCTTCGGTAGGAAATCAAAAAGCATACGAATTGGGAAAAAAATATGCCGAAGAAGGTTGTGTTATTGTCAGTGGGCTTGCTTTGGGTTGCGATACCTCTGCTCACAAGGGTTGTTTGGATGCTTATGGAAGAACGATAGCCGTTGTTGCTTCGGGGTTGAATATCGTACATCCCAAAGAGAATGAACCGCTACAAGAAAGGATTTTAGAAAATGGAGGGCTTATTATTTCTGAACACCCGTTTGGAATAAAGGCCAATCCATCAAGACTTGTTGCCCGCAACAGGTTACAGGCTGCATTATCTAATGCTGTTATCTTGGCGGAATGTCCTGAGCAGAGTGGCAGTATGCATACCATGCGTTTTGCCCGTAAATACCACAAACAATGTTTTGTAGTTTCCTATCCTAAGTATTCGGATATAAATGCAGGAAATGAACTACTAATAAACAAAAATTTGGCACAAAGTATTTAAAATTTTTTTGTAACTTTGCATTAGGAATTTGTAATACAGTGAGATTATGAAAAATCAAGAGATAACTACACCTAAACTGTATGCTGTTTATGTACATGGACTTGGTTCAGGAGCCACCTCAACAACAATTAAGATTGTACGTAAAGTTTTTTCTGAATACGAATGGTTAGCGGTAGAGGTAAATGAGAATCCTTATGAATCTGTAGCAAAAATAGAGTCGTTTGTGAATAACTTTTCACCATCCATTTTAATGGGAACTTCATTAGGAGGGTATTATGTATATTACGCTAATTTTTCTAAAACGGTAAAAATTATTTGTAATCCAGCGATGAATATTGAAACAATTATTCGTGAAAAAATAGGTTTTGGGAAGTATAAATATTTTGTAAAAAGAGAAAATGGTAAAACCGACTTTATTCTTAATGAGGAAGTATGTCGTAAATTTGCTGAATATAAGCAGAACCAGCAGTTTGTTTTAGGGAAAGCAAATTATGCAGTATTCTCAGCACATGACGAATTGATAGGAGATTCCGCATCCCTTGATAACATGGCTATGGTATTCGGTGCAGGATATTCTATCCTTATTGACGAAAACGGTAAACATCGTCTTCGTGAAGAGACATTGAAACTATTGAAAACTTATCTGAATAAATAATAATTGAATAATATAATCATGAAAACTAATCTCCGTTCTACGTTTTTAGACGACAATGAAGTGGCTTATCAGATTTACGACTTGCTGGCAAATGATGTTTTAGGAATAGAACAGTTAGAAAAAATCAAGTTACGATACTATGATATGAGCCGTAATTTTTGCAACTATTCTAAAGTTGAAGCCAAAAACACTGCGGAAGTTTGGCAATTTAGCAAAGGTCTTGAGCCATTTAAACCTAAAGGTTGGGATCGTTATTATTACGATGCTCTTATTGTACCAATACCCATAACTCATCCTAATTTCAAGGATTTAACAGAGCGTACTGAGAAACGTGGGTGTATTGGACTTGACCTCCCGACTTGGTTTAACCTAAAGAATAATGATAAGCGTGTTATGCTTATTACACAAGATCCTCTAAGAAGAAATATTTGGTATTCGGATATTAATAAAATGGATCCGGAGGTAACAGGGAAAACAGGTAACAGGGAAGATTATATCTGCATTGACGCTTTAGTTTCATCACCATTTGCATTACATGATAGAAGTTGGAGAGAAAAAAGAGGTCGCGGTGGTAGAATGAGAATGCTTGTTGAACAACTTATTGAAAAAAGATATGGAGTTTATCTAACCGATTGTAGGAAATACTTTGTATATGACAAACGAGAATCAAATATCTATTCTTCACAAGAGCAAAAAAGGAAATTATACAAAAGTATCTTGGGAAAAGAGATAGATATAATCAAACCAGAATGTATTGTGGCAATGGGTAATCAAGCACATAATTATTGTGTTGAATTATTAGGTAATGACAAGAGATTAAAATATGTTCCTCACTTTAGTGGATTAGCTACATGGAAGGCAAAAGAAATTTTCAGTATAACCGATAAGATTTCTATAGAAGAACTTGCTAAAGTATATGCAGATAAGATAATTGAATTTTGTCAATCATAATCAAATTACAGTATATGATTATTCAAGGAAAATATACTTTTTACAGAAAACATTGAAGAGACGGCATTGCAATGGATAAAACAGCAATGCGACCACCTTGCTTTTGAGGGTGTGAGAGTTGTTCAGATGCCGGACGTACATGCCGGAAATTCTTGTAATGTTGGCACTGCGTATCGGATTGGGACGTACATTAATCCAAATCATATAGGAGTTGATATAGGATGTACCATATCCATGCACAAACTTTCAGTTCCTCTTGACAAGGAGAATTATGCATTGTTTGATAATAGGGTGCGTGAGTCTGTTCCTACAGGTATGGAGATTTGTGAAAAGAATAGTCTTAATGAAAAGGAGCTGTTCCGTTTTCTTAACTCCCAATATCAAAAGGACTATTCTGTCGCTCCCGACTTACTTAATAAAGTCGGTCGCATAGATGCTCGTTTTATCACAGACTTTTGTCGCAGAATCAAATTGCAGGAAGGAATTTTTTATAAGAGTCTCGGCACTCTTGGAGGCGGCAACCATTTTATTGAGTATGGCGAAGATACCGACACTAACGACGGTTGGCTGACTATCCATTGCGGTTCTCGCAATCTTGGAGTAAAAGTAGCAAACCACTGACGCAATATTGCCCAAAATCCAAAGAGAGGTAATTTTGTTGGCTACTTGTGGGGCGATGCAATGCAAAGTTATTTGTCTGATATGGTTGTAGCACAGGCGTATGCCCTATACAACCATCACATCATCCGAGACCGCATCTTCGCAATCTTAAAGAAACTATGTAGGGCAAAATGCACTGAATCATTATTCACCACCCACAACTATATATCATTCAATGAGGAATATCCTATGTTGCGCAAAGGAGCAATCAACGCATCTGCAGGACAGAAAATCTGCATTCCATTCAATATGCGTGACGGCATCGCTATCTGTATAGGCAAGGGCAATGAACAATGGCTTTGCAGCGCACCGCATGGAGCAGGACGCACTATGTCGAGAAATGCAGCCATGAAGACTATTGCAATGGATGATTTCTCCAAATCCATGGAAGGGATTTTCTCCACTTCTGTCTGTCCCGGCACACTTGACGAATCACCTCAAGCATACAAGCCAATGGAAGAAATATTGCGTCTTATCGAACCGACAGCCGAAGTTGTCAGTATGGTCAAACCCCGTATCAACATAAAAGATATTCCACGATGAAGAAATATATACAACTCACTGCCGGACGAGGTCCTGTAGAATGTGCCAGAGCAGTTGCTCTTGTGGCAAAAGAACTGCTGAAAGATTTTCCGGAAGCTGAATTGATTGAATATGAAGCGCATAATACAGAATCGGAATGCTATATGTCAATGCTGTTTTATGCAGAAGTTGATCCCGCAAAAGAACAGCAGTGGGCAGGAACTGTTCTGTGGCGTGCAACATCCAACAGCTACCGTCCTGGTTATCCACGGCGTAACTGGTTTGTAGGAGTGGAATTTATAAGTCCGATAGAACTTCCTGAAGTGTCGGAAAAGGATATTGTCTATGAAACGATGCGCTCCGGAGGTCACGGAGGTCAGAATGTAAACAAGGTGGAAACTGCCGTTCGTGCCACTCATCTCCCAACCAGCATCTCAGTCAAATGCAGTACCCAACGCTCTCAATCGCAAAATCGGGATACCGCCCGAAGTCTGTTGCTTATAAAATTGCAGCAATCCAAAGATTTTACCAAAGTTCAATTTAACACAGCCAAATGGAACAACCATACTTCAAGCCAACGTGGAAATCCAATCAAGACATTTTCAGGTGCTTTATAGAAAAGATGTGTGTGCATTTATAAATCTAATATAACGTGAGTTTGACGAAATTAATCAAAAGATTAAATATTTGTAACACTATATATGAATGATGTCTATGAATTTGTATGATTAATATCTCTTATGTTTTTTTTCAAATGTTGCAAACATTTGAAAAATTATTCTTATATCTTTGGGAAAGATGTATAATTCATTTATTTCCAATAATTAAATTCATCAAACTCACGTTAAATTACTGTGAGTGATTAATAAATTAATGTCAATGATTAATAAAATAGTGTTAATGATTATTTTTGCGAAAAATGTATTGCTTGAAATGAATAAACTATCACTTATTTTGGAAAACCATAAAAGACAATAAAATAAAAGAAGTATATTTTCGTTACCTTTACAATAAAAAGAATAATGAATATGGCACTTGATAAGAAAGACTTACTTGTATATAATACCCTTAAAGGAGTAAAGGAAAGATTTGTTCCCGTAAGGGAAGACAGAGTCGGAATGTATGTTTGCGGACCGACAGTTTATGGCGAAGCACATTTGGGACACGCCCGCAGTGCGATAACTTTTGATATTGTTTATCGTGTTTTGAAATACCTTGGTTACAATGTACGATATGTAAGAAATTTTACTGACGTGGGACACTTGGTTGCCGATGCGGACGATGGCGACGACAAGGTGGAGAAAAAAGCACAAGCGGAGAACAAAGAACCGCAGGAAGTGGCACAATACTATGAGATGAAGTATTTGCAGGCTGTCGATGCGTTGAATTGTTTGCGTCCTAACATTATGCCGATTGCTTCGGGGCATATTATGGAGCAGATTGACGTGGTAAAAATTCTTATGGACAAAGGTCTTGCTTACGAAAGCGAGGGCAGTGTTTATTTTGACGTAGCAAAATATAACGATACGGTAAAAAAATACGGTATTCTTTCGCATCGCACTTTGGAGGACACTATGGAAAATTCTCGTGAGCTGAGCGGACAGCAGGAGAAAAGAAATCCGTTTGATTTTGCGTTGTGGAAAAAAGCTCCTAAGGAACATATAATGAAGTGGAACTCACCTTGGTCATTGGGTTTTCCGGGTTGGCATTTGGAATGCACGGCTATGGGAAGAAAATACTTGGGTGCGGAATTTGACATACACGGCGGCGGAATGGATTTGATATTTCCTCATCACGATTGCGAGATAGCACAATCTGTCGGGGCTTATGGTGATATGCCTGCCAAGTATTGGTTACATAACAATATGATTACCATTGAGGGAAAGAAGATGGGCAAATCCTATAACAACTTCATAACTCTTACGGAGATGTTTGCAGGTTCTCATCCTCTGTTGAAACAAGCGTATAATCCGATGACGATACGTTTCTTTATGCTTATGGCACATTATCGTAGCACATTGGATTTCTCAAATGACGCTTTGATAGCAGCAGAAAAGGGTTTGGCAAGACTTATGGAGGCAAAGGCAAAGGTAAGCACATTAAAGGAAAGCAAAGAGAGTAGTTTTGATGTTCATAAAATTATCAATGATGCGATAGATGCCGTTTGCGATGATTTCAATACACCGATAATGATTGCCAACTTATTTGAACTTTGTAAGCATATTAACTCTGTTGCCGATAATAAAGCAACGATAACAAGGGAAGATAAAGAGTTTTTGCAGACGAGTCTTGATATTATTTTAGAAGATATATTGGGATTAAAAGATGAAAAGGGCGGCAACGACACACAGGTTATAGACGGTTTGATGTCTTTGGTTATGGATATGCGTGCGGAGGCGAGAAGCAACAAAGATTACACTACTTCGGACAAAATACGTGATGCGTTAAAGGAATTAGGTATAGAAATTAAGGATAGTAAAGACGGTGCCACTTGGCGACTGATGTAAAGTCAAATAACGCAAGTTTATAAAATAATTAGGGACATTATTAAATTAGTGTCCCTAATTATTTTATTGGTGTTTAACACTATTTTATTAATCTCTCACACTAATTTGTTGATGTCTCACATTAATTTATTGATACCTATAATTAATAAATTGATTTCTTACATTGCTTTTTCGGTTATGGACAAATGTAAAAATAAAGCAAAATAAAAAGTCGGGCTAAAATTACCCGACTTTTTATTTTTATGTGTTAAATAATGCAGACTACCAAGCGAATAATGGTCTGTCTTGCATCATATCATTAACTTTCTTTCTTGTGCTTTCGATTAATGATTCGTTCTCAACATCGCAAAGAATAGCGTCAATCATACCTACTATTTCAGGCATAGCATCTTCTTTCAATCCACGTGTTGTGATTGCAGGAGTACCGATACGAACACCTGAGGTTTGGAATGCTGAACGAGAATCGAAAGGAACCATATTCTTGTTTATTGTAATATCAGCACGAACCAAAGTATTTTCTGCAACTTTACCCGTTAGTTCAGGGAATTTAGGACGAAGGTCAATCAACATTAAGTGATTATCCGTTCCGCCGGAGATAACTTTATAACCTCTGTTCATAAATTCTTGTGCCATTGTAGCAGCATTCTTACGAACTTGTTTGATATATTCGTGGTAAGCAGGAGTCAATGCCTCTCCGAAAGCAACAGCTTTGGCTGCGATAACATGCTCCAACGGACCGCCTTGAATACCCGGGAATACAGCAGAATCCAATACAGCACTCATCATTTTAGTAGCACCCTTAGGAGTCTTTATTCCGAATGGATTTTCAAAGTCTTCACCCATCATAATCATACCACCACGAGGACCACGCAATGTTTTGTGAGTTGTGGTTGTAACGATATGGCAGAATTTAACGGCATTTGCCAATTCGCCTGTTGCTATCAAGCCGGCAGGGTGAGCTATGTCAGCCATAAGTATTGCACCTATTTCGTCGGCAATTTTACGCATTCTAACCCAATCCCATTCTCTTGAATAAGCAGAAGCACCGCCAACGATAAGTCTTGGTTTTTCTCTCATTGCAACTTCTTCCATCATATCGTAATCGACAGTGCCTGTTTCTTCCTTAACACCGTAAGAAACCTGACGGAAATATGTTCCTGAGATATTTACAGGAGAGCCGTGAGAAAGATGTCCGCCGTGATTAAGGTCTAATCCCATGAAAGTGTCGCCCGGTTTCAAGCAAGCGAAGAATACAGCCAAATTTGCCTGAGCACCGGAGTGTGGTTGAACATTTGCCCAACAAGCACCGAACAATTGTTTTGCTCTTTCGATTGCTATTGTCTCACTTTGATCCACTATTTGGCATCCGCCGTAGTAACGTTTTCCGGGATAACCTTCTGCGTATTTGTTTGTCATAACACTTCCCATTGCTTCCATTACTTGATCGGAAACAAAATTTTCAGAAGCGATTAACTCAATACCTTTCGTCTGTCTTGCTCTTTCCTGATTAATCAGGTCAAAGATTTGCGTATCTCTTGTCATTTCGTATTTTAGTTTTTATTATTTATACCAAAAATATTTTGAGTTGCAAAGATAAGAATTTTTCATATACTGACAATTTTATTTCAATAAATTTATTTCAATACAAATATAAAGTATGTAATTTCAAAAAAAAACTTAATTTTGCACCTTAATTTTATAATTTAATCGTCAAAATGAAATCAATAAAAATTAGAACTCTTATTGTGTGTTTGTTTGCGGCACTTACATTTTCTTCTTGCATACAGGACGAGGCACTCAATTCCGAAGCAGCCATAGATGGCTGCACCGGGTTAGATGTGCAGATGGTCAATATCAATACTAACGACAGAATTGTCGATGTATATGTTAAAAATGACGCTGATTTATCTAAGCAGGAATTGATATTTCAACTTCCACAAGGCGCAACTATTAAACCGAATGAAATCAAAAGTGGCGATAACGGAAATGTATATGATTTTAGTGAAGGAAATCACTGTCGATTATTTACCGTTATATCGGAAGACGGAGACTTTTCGTCAGTTTACAATGTTAGAATCCAATCTCCGGAATTGCCAACCTCATATCACTTTGAAAACATAGCAAAAACCGAAGAACCGTTTCATATTATTTATGAAGAATCCATTTCAGGGGCGAATGAATGGCAATACCTTCAATGGGCAAGTGGCAACCCTGGTTACAAGCTTACTTTTATGGCAAAAGATGCTCTGGATTATCCTACTGTATTGACAGACGGCGGAGTTAGTGGTAACTGTGTTAAATTGGAGACCAAAAACACAGGAAGTTTTGGAGCTATGGTTAAGATGTATATAGCAGCCGGCAATTTGTTTATTGGTAATTTTGATGTAACCAAGGCTTTGGCGGGTGCGTCCGGTGGTGCAAAATCTACCACATTCGGAGTACAATTTCATAAACGTCCTATCGCCCTTAAAGGTTATTTCAAATACAAGGCAGGTGAAATTTATACCGTAGAAGGAAAACAGCAAGACGGTATTAAAGATTGCTTTGATATTTATGCTTTAATGTATGAGGCAGATGATAACTCATTTATGTTGGATGGTACTAATGCAAAAACTTCTGATAAGTTGGTTTATTTGGCACAGATAAACAAAGAAGATGCAGTGGAAACCGATAACTGGACGGAATTTAACATTCCATTCAAGCCTCAAAACGGAAAAGAACTTGATGCACAAAAACTGCGAGAGGGTAAATATAAAATTGCTATTGTTTTCTCGTCAAGTATAGATGGCGATACGTTTAAGGGTGCAGTTGGAAGCACACTCTACATAGATGAAGTGAAATTGATTTGCGACGAAAATTTATAATGACAAAACACCATGAAAAGATTTAGTATTATAATAAGCATGCTTCTTTTGTTTTCAGGATTGATGCCTGCTCAATCACAGGAGAATGAAAATAAAAGTATTATCAAATCTTGTCTAATCGGTCGGGAGTATTCGTTGAAAGCAGGATTCAGTATTGGTGGAACATCTCCATTACCATTGCCCCAAGAGATTCGCCAAATAGACAGTTACCAACCAAGTATGACAATATCCATTGAAGGAAATACCACAAAATGGTTAGATAATGAAAAGAAGTGGGGATTAACTTTCGGACTTAGATTGGAAGAGAAGAATATGATTACAAAGGCTACTGTAAAAAACTATGGTATGACTATAATCAATTCTAATGGCGGTGAATTGGGTGGTCTGTGGACAGGAGGAGTAAAGACAAAAGTGAAAAATTCCTATCTGACTGTTCCTGTACTTGCAAATTACAAAATTGACAGACATTGGAAAGTAGTTGCAGGGTTGTATATGTCTTATTTGTTAAATGGAGACTTTTCGGGGCATGTGTATGAAGGTCATATTCGTACCCCTGATCAGATGGGTGAGCGTGTGGATTTTTCGGGCGATAACATTGCAGTGTATGATTTTACCGATAATCTTCGCAAATTTCAATGGGGTTTGCAGTTTGGCGGAGAATGGAATGTTTTCAAACATTTGAATGTCTATGCCGATTTGACTTGGGGATTAAATGATATTTTCAAGAAAGATTTCAATACTATAACCTTTGCTATGTATCCTATATATTTGAATATAGGATTAGGCTGTTCAATATAATTGTATGAGATACTACGGAATTTTTATCTCACATTGAAATCATGAAAATACATTGTAATGATTTGCAGTTGAATTAATATGTTGTAGAAAAGAATTTTGTTGTCAGAGTATTTGTTTTTTCAAATATTTATTATACTTTTGTAAAATTATTAACAATTCTAAAAAATATAAAACTATGGAAACGTACGAATGCACAATTTGCGGATACATTTACAATCCCGCAGTAGGAGACCCGGACGGAGGAATAGCATCGGGAACTAAGTTTGAAGATATACCTGACAGTTGGGTATGCCCCGTTTGTGGAGCCGGCAAAGATAGTTTTGAGAAAAGATAATCGTATTCTCTCAAACGTATCGTAAAATCGAGGTACAATTTTGTTTGATTGTACCTCGCTTTTTTTATTTAATGACTATGCTAAGAAGTTATTCATATTTCTTTTTATTGTCGAAAGATGCTATATGCTTAAATCGTCCAAAATTTTGATAAGTTTTTTATTCAGTGGTTTATCCGAACGAATCGCTTCCGAGAACGGTACATACACTATTTCGTTGTTACGTATGCCTATCATAACATTACGTTGTCCTTGAATGATGGCTTCAATTGCTCCGTAACCTGTTTGAGATGCCAATATCCTGTCATGTGCCGACGGACTGCCGCCTCTTTGCAAGTGTCCCAATATGGTTACCCTTACATCATAGTCAGGAAATTCTTTTTTAACACGGTCAGCGTAATACATAGCACCACATTTAGGGCTTTCGGATACAATAACTATGCAACTCTTTTTGGATTTCCTTATACCCCTGTTAAGAAATTCTTCCAATTGATCAACATCTCTTCGGTCTTCGGGTATTATGGCTGCCTCCGCTCCTGATGCTATTGCCGAGTATTGTGCAAGAAAACCGGCATCGCGTCCCATAACTTCGATAAAAAATATTCTCTCGTGCGAGGTTGCTGTATCACGTATTCTATCCACACACTCCACGATAGTGTTAAGTGTTGTGTCGTAACCTATCGTTGAATCTGTTCCGTAAAGGTCATTGTCTATCGTGCCCGGAAGACCTATGCAGGGAACATCAAACTTTTTTGCAAATTCCATAGCCCCTGTCAAAGAACCGTTACCACCAATGACTACCAAAGCATCTATTTCTTTTTTTTGCATTGAGTCGTACGCCATTTGCATACCTTCATCGGTTGTAAATCTTGTACTTCTTGCCGTTCTAAGGATTGTTCCTCCTCGGTTGATTATACCGCTTACGTCTTCGGTTGTAAATTCTTTGATTTCGCCATTTATTAAGCCTTCATAACCGCGATAAATTCCTTTTATGCGAAATCCTTTGGCTATGCCGGCACGTGTAACGGCACGTATAGCAGCATTCATTCCCGGTGCATCTCCACCGGAAGTTAATACGCCTATTGTTTTTATTGTTGCCATGACTTTATTGTTTTTTTGACACAGATATAACGAAAGAATTGTTTTATTATTTTCAAAATCGTACTACGAGGAAATAAAAATAGTGTTTTTTGTTTATTATTTTTTGTGCAGTTATTTTTATACTGATGTTTAAAACTATTTCGCTGGTGTTTAACATTAATTTATCAGTGTTAAACAAAAAATAAATAGTTATAAATAAAAATTTCACTAATTTTGCCGACAATAAAATTATGAAAAAGAATAAGACAACTATATTATCGATTGTGATAGCAGCAATTGTTATCGCTTGCGTTATGAATAGTTTGGCAGAACGTACGCCACGTGTTGAAAACATTCAAACTCAAAACCTGCAAAAGAAAACTCGCAAGAAACATTTTCCTTCTAATTGTGAGCAAGCAGGTGCGTATATCACGGAAGACATCTTAACACTTGAAAATCTTTTGCCAGAAAGCAAAGAAAAATATAAAACATACGACCATAAATATTTTGTTCTCGGTTACGCCAACGAACATCGCCAGCCGGCGTGGGTTGGTTGGCTGATAACAAAAGACAGAGTAGAAAACAGAGCAACGGAAAAACTAAATAATTTTCGTCCTGATTCTTCTTTGCAATGCTGTCAATCGCTTAATTCCGATTATAAACGCAGCGGCTATTCAAGAGGTCATATTTGTCCGAGTGGAGATATGGTTTGGAGTGCGAAAGCAAATAGCGAGACATTCCTTTTAAGCAATATGAGTCCCCAAAATCAAAAATTCAATGCAGGAAGATGGGCAGATTTGGAAAGACGTTGCCGCACGTGGGCGACTATAAATGACAGTATTTTGATTATTTCAGGACCTGTATTCAATAATCCTATCGGCAATATAGGAGAAAACAATGTTACGGTTCCGAGTGAATATTACAAAATAGTGATAGATATTTCTTATCCTAAGTGTAAAGCCATAGCATTCATTATGCCGAATAAAGAAATAAAGGAATCCGTCTTTTCTTTTTCCACGACAATTAAGGAAGTAGAGAAAAGAACTCATTTGAATTTCTTTCCCAAATACAATAACAGCAAGTTGATAAATCTTTTGGAGACATCTTGCGATACATTGGATTGGAAATAAAATTTTAATATTACACGCATAAACGCAATTGCGACGTAAGACAATATTTGTCTAAATAGAAAAAACTTTGTAAATTTGCAGATTATGAGAATACGGATAACAAAAGAATTTCATTTCGAGATGAGCCATTGTTTGAATAATTACGATGGTTTATGTGCCAACATACATGGTCATAGTTACAAGTTATTTGTTTGTTTGCGGGGAGAACCGAACCAAGATAAGACATCTTCTTCGTATGGAATGGTTATGGATTTTTCGCAATTGAAAAAAATAGTGCAAAAACAGATTTTGGATTGGCTTGACCACTCGTTGATAATCGAACAACACTCGCCGTTTATCAAGGAAGTGGAAAAACTTAGCACAAAAAAGACAATAGTGGATTTTCAACCGACATGCGAGAATTTGGTACTTGCAATAAAAGACAAAATTCAACCATTGTTGCCAACGGACGTGGAATTGTTTTCTATTCGTTTGTATGAAACGGCATCATCTCACGCAGAATGGAACGTGGAGGACAATCTATAATATTTTTGCAAGACGAAAAATTGTTTTTGACTATTGAGAAAGCACTGATGTGAGGTATAAAGTATTTTAACAATGTAATCAAAAAAGTAAATACCTATGGAAAATTCGGATAAATACACTATAAACAACGTAATTAAGTGGTTGCTTATATTACTTGGTATAGGCGTTGTTTTATATGCTATTTGGTATTTTAGGTTTATAGTGTTGTGTATATTCATTGCACTGATACTTTCCATTATCGGGCAACCGCTGATGAATATTCTTGGAAAAATAAAATTGGGACGATTTACCTTGAATAAATCCATATGTTCTGCAATAACATTGATTGCCGAAATATCCATAATATCATTAGTCTTGTATTTATTGATACCTCTTATCATAACGCAAGCACAAGAGTTTTCCACGATAGATATAAATAAAATAGCCACATATTACGCTGCTCCGATAGAAAAAGCAAACGATTTTGTGATGCAATACAATCTTCTGCCCGATAATGTAGATATTGAAACCTATCTATCAACCTCCGTTATGGGTGCATTGAATAGTATTAAGTTGCCACGACTTGCACAAATAATATTCTCTTTGGCAGGAAACATAATAATGGGCGTTTTGATAACTGCATTTATAACGTTTTTCTTTCTAAAAGACTCTCATTTGGTAACTAAATTCATAGATTCCGTAACTCCTGACAAATATTTGAATGAGGTTCATAATATAATCAACAATTCACGCAATCTCATAACACGTTATTTTATCGGAATTTTTTGTGAAATAATTTTGATGATAACACTTTTGAGTATAGGCTTTTCAATAGCGGGATTCAGCAAGGCGATACTTATTGCGTGTATATGCGGCGTTATGGTTATTTTGCCATATATCGGAGTTGTCATCGGTGGCGTTGTGGGTTTGTTAATACTTTTGACAACGATATTATCGGTAGATCCGTCAGCAAACGTCGTTTCTGTAACAATAATATTTGCAATTATTTTTGCGGCAGTTAAACTTATAGATGATTTCTTATTGCAGCCGCTTATTTATTCCAAAAGCGTCAAAGCCCAGCCGTTGGAAATATTTTTGATTATACTTATGGCAGGCGAGGTAGGTGGAGTAGTGGGAATGATATTGGCGATACCTACATACACGTTCCTTAGAATAATAGCCAAAGAGTTTTTCAGCAAATGGAAGTTTATTAAAAATCTGACGAAAGAGATTGATTAAACAGCATTATGTAAAACGGCGACAACGATTTTTGATAAGAATTTATAGGTGTTTAATAACGATTTACTGATGTGAGAGATTATTTTATTAGTGTTTAACACTAATTTACTAATCATTAACACTGATTTAACGAAAATACGTAAAAAATTTTTACGCACCATAACGGCGAAAATTTTGATATACGAGAACAAAACAGTTATATATTTCAATACAAAGACAAACCACAAGAACTAAAAATACTGAGTAAAACAATGAATATAGTTGCTTCATTAGAATTTTTTCAGATAATAGACAATATAAAATCCGCTTGCCGAACCACCGGTGCGAGGGAATTGGCTGACAGCATAAGTTTTTCGACGGATTTTGACAAGATAACGCACAGTTTAAGGCAATCCTATCAAATGCGTAACTTACTTATGGGGCTTAGAAACTTTCCCGATGTGGGTTATATCGATATGCGAAAAACTCTTTCGATGCTTGGCGTTAAGGATAGTTGCATCGCTTTGGAGGATATGCCGCAATTGTACGACAGTCTTTGTTGTATAAAAAGTATTTTGAGTTTTCTCGGTAGTGAAGACAAAGAAAAAATTCCCGATATATATGCTATAATAGAGGACGTGTATTTTGACGACAATATTTTGGTACAATGCTCAAATATTATCGATGAACACGGAAATATCCGCCCGTCTTGTTCTCCTGTTTTGAGAGATATTTATTCCAAAAAGGAGAATAAAAAACGCCAAATGGAAAGACAGATTAACGCCATATTGCAAAAAAGCAAAAAAGAGGGGTGGAGCAATGATGATGACGATATTTCCATTCGTAACGGCTCAATGGTCTTGCCAATTAAGGCTACTTACAAACGTAATGTCAAAGGTATTTTGCACGATACCTCACAAACGGGACAGACTTTCTATATTGAACCGGAGGAAATCGTCAGTCTGAATTTTGAATTGAAGGAATTGTTTTTTGAAGAGCAAAGGGAAATACATCGTATATTGTCGGAGTTTTCGGATTTGTTGAGGGAGAATTTGGAAAACTTGATAGCGTGTTACGATATGTTGGTTGAAGTGGATTTCATAAGAGCCAAAGCCGTTTATGCGGTGAAAACAAATTCCACGATGCCTCAAATGAGCAATAAACCGATAGTTGATTGGTACGATGCAAGACACCCTATTTTGGAAAATGCGTTGAAACAAAAAGGAAAACAGATAATACCGTTGCGAATAGAGTTGAACGAACAGCAGCGAATACTTGTCATTTCAGGACCAAATGCGGGAGGAAAATCCGTTTGCTTAAAGACTTTGGCGTTGTTGCAATATATGTTGCAGTGTGGCTTGTTGGTACCTATGAAAGAGATAAGTATTGCAGGAGTGTTTGACAATATATTTCTCTCTATTGGCGATGAGCAGAGTTTGGAAGATGACCTTTCGACGTATTCATCACATTTGAAAAACTTGTCGGAGATTTGTCAAAAGGCTGATAAAGACAGTTTATTTTTGATTGATGAACTTGGAACGGGAACAGACCCTATGGCAGGAGGTGCAATAGGGGAGAGTATTTTGGAGTATCTCAACGAGATAAATGTTTATGGCGTTGTAACGACACATTATTCGGCTTTGAAACATTTGGCATTTGACCACAAGGGAATAGTTAATGCGGCGATGTTGTTTGACACCGAAAAAATGAAACCTTTATATACTTTATCGATAGGTACACCGGGTTCGTCCTTTGCTTTTGAGATTGCACAGAAAACAGGTTTGAGCAAAGCGATAATAGACAACGCAAAAAAGAAATTAGGAAATCAAAACATAAGATTTGAAGAGAATTTGCAGCAGATAGAAGTCAATAAATTGGAAAGTGAAAAGCATTTAAGAAGTGCCAAGCAGTATGATGATATTTTATACCAAACTGTGCAGAAATACAAAGATATGACCTCGAAATTAGAAGCAGAGAAAAAAGATATACTTAATTCTGCACGCAATGAAGCCAAACAAATTCTTAAATCGGCAAACAAGCAAATAGAACATACCATTGAGCAAATAAAAACTCAAAAAGCCGAAAAGCAAATTGTCAAGACTTTGAAGCAAGATATTCAAAACACTTTGACTGCTATTGAACATCAAATTCAAGAGCCTGTACAAAAGGAAGAAATCAAACTAAAAAAAGAGAATATCAAACTTGTAACCACTCCAATCGAACAAGGTGATTATGTTATCTTGCCGCAAAGTGAGACAATCGGTAAAGTGGTAAGCATTGACAAGAATCGTCTTCAAATAGATATGGGAGATATAAAAATTCAGACTACAAAGAAAAATGTTTTGAAGATAGATAAAACTTCTTACCTTAAACAACAAAAGGATAACTCTAAAACGTCTTCTAAATCTTTGGTCGGAGTTCAAATCAAGACATCTTTTGACATCAACACCATACGTCAGCATTTCAATCCGCAGTTGGATTTGCGTGGATATAGGGGAGAAGAAGCCATTTGCGAGTTGGAGGAATTTTTGGATAAGGCTCGAATGCTTGGCGAAAGACAAATAAAGATTTTGCACGGTAAGGGCGACGGAATATTGAAAACATTAGTGAGAGATTACTTGCATACACAAAAGGATGTGGAATCATATCACCCGGAAGATATACGTTTCGGTGGAGAAGGCATAACAATAGTTCATTTTAGATGATATGGTTTTTACGAATAGATAAGGCGTTGTTGTTTTGTTACAGCAACGCTGTTGTTTTTCATATAAAACTTTTGTAATATCAAAAAAGCATCGGAAAATTCTTATTTTAGAAAAAAAATTAATACCTTTGCAAATCTTAATATAAAAGAGTGTCTAAGACAATGTAAGCGGGCTTGCATTTGTTACAAGATACCGATTATTTTCGAGGTTTAAGAAAAATAACATAATAATGAATACCAAAAACATAATATCGAGTTTGATTTGCTTGTGTGTAATGCTTGGCAATGTAACTCTTAAAGCACAGACAGCAATAGACGGAACAAATATTGGTTTTATGGCTTCTACGCCTCCTAATTATGACGGTTGGACTGCAAGAACGGGAACTTATTCGGGCAGTGGACCGATAAATACACCGCCTTATTCATGGACTGCAACACACAATAATCCTTCAACTGCAACACTCAGTGGTAGTTGGGGTGGTAGTGGAACGGTTTATGCTTTTGAAATCAATACCGATGAAAGTAAGTATGATCCCAATTCAAACAACGGATTGAAGAAAATACCTACCGATTTGGGTTTTACTCGTTCTGTTCGTTTGGGTAATACGGAGGCTGGTGGAGATTGTTCAGAGTTGTCATATCGTTTGAAAGTAAATGATACCAATTCTTTGCTTACATTTTGCTATGCAATGGTTTTGACAGTACCTCACCAGGGCATGCATTTTGTAAATCCTACTTTTGAGGTGGATATTGTTAATTTGAGTGATGGTTTGGTTAAAGAGTGTTTGTTTTTTCAAAACTGCGGAGATGTAAATATTAATAATGATCTTCCTGCCGGTTGGCATAAAGGAGGAGCAATTAATGGGGATCAAGTGGTTTATTTGGATTGGCAGCAGATTACGGTCAATTTGAGTGAATTTCTTAATGAGACTGTGAAATTGCGTATAAGAGTTTCTGGTTGTGCTTATTCGGCTCACCCGGGTTACGGATATTTCGCAGCAAAAGTTGGAGCACCTACAATTTCTCTTTCGGGTTGTGCCGGAGATGGAGAGGCAGTAACTTCTGCCGAAGCCCCAATAGGTTTTAAGAAGTACGAATGGTTTCCTATCACATACGGAACAACTGACCAATATGATATAGAAGACCAATATTCTGCCGATGCTGTTGTTTCGGAAGAAAGAATATTTGAGATTACCAATATAAATATGGAAAGCGAAGACAAAAAAACATTTGCAGTCCGCTTAACGTCTCCTACTCAGCATGTTGCTTGGGACGGCAGTCCTGCGGCTGCTTGTGTTACTTATATTCCTGCCAATGTTCATGATATGCGTCCTAAATTTGATGATATGCAACTTCATAAATATATTCCGGTCGATCCTGAAAGTGCAGAAGATAATATAGGCTTTTTGTTTGATGATGTTCAGGCTCGTAATATAGATTACCCATTGGATTGGCAGAAGTTTGATTTTGGAGACGGATATTCATTGGAATTGGTTAAAAATAAAGCCACCAACTTATGGAGTGTCGATGAAGCCACGACACCTATTGCAGCAAATAAGGTTAAGATAGTTTATAATCCGACAACAAATAATCCCGATACAATATTCCATACCTACAATACAGGTAATTATATATTCACTCGTTATGCACATTCTTATCCTATCGACCCTGCCGATACATTGGAATGTACAAAATCAGATACTTTACATGTAAATGTACCTGTTCGTCCTATATTGGTATTGACAAGCCCTGATACAGTTTGTTTCGGTGATAAGGTAACGGTTATGGCAACCTCTCCTGGCGATGATGCAACTAATTACACTTATCAATGGTGGCATGGCGATGATGACGTGAATGCTGATGCTCCTTTCTACGAGGGAACAAATCTTGAAATAGCATCTTTGGAAGAGGATTTGATAGTACATGTCAGAGTTATGACAGAAGAAGGTTTTTATCGTTGGGGTTGGGATACTGTCATAGTACAAGCAATTCCTGATATACAGATAGAGGGTGATACTATGATTTGTATCGGCGAAAAACTTCATTTAACAGCAACTAATTTGAATGAAGGAACGCTTGGTATTAAATGGACTTACCAAAGACCTACTCAAAATACTACCGTTGGAGAAACTCCGTTGCCTGCTGTATTGGAAGATGCGGTTACACAAGACACTGTTGTGTATGTCATAGCAGAAACAACCAATCATTGCATATTTTCGAAGAGCAAACAAATTGTGGTTGTAATACCAAAAGTTGTTGCAGACAAAAAAGAAATTTGTGTGGGTGATGAGGTAATACTTACAGGTAGTGGTGCCGTTGATTATTCTTGGGCATCAAGTCCTACCGATGCTTCGTTGCAAGAGGGAGAGAAAGGTCTTAATCCAGTAAAAGTTTCTCCGCAAGAAACAACGGAATATACAATGACCGGTTACGGACAAAACAATTGCGAAGCAACTACAAACATAACAATAACTGTTGTTCCGGATCCTATTGTCAATTTCGGGTTTTCTCCAAATTTTGTAGATGTAGAAGAACCTTCTGTTAAGTTTACTGATTCTTCTATGTATTCTGCAAAAAGCGAATGGACGTTTTCTGACGGTGGTTCGGCAGAAGGTGGTAGCGTTATACACCAGTTTAGTACTTTGAATGTTAATACAGTATCTGTTCATTTGGTTACATCAAACAGATTGGGTTGTTCGCAAGAAGGCGACACTACATTACCTGTGAAATTGTTCTCGGTGTGGGTTCCTAATGCTTTTTCACCTGACGGCGACGGCATCAATGATAAATTTTTCTTTATGACGGCAAATGATTTGGACGATGTTATATTGGAGGTTTATGACCGTTGGGGCACGAAAGTATGGTCATACACTAACAAACATTATGTATATGAATCCAACGATGATATAAACAAATATGGTTGGGACGGTACATACAAAGACAAGTTTGTTCAAAACGGTACGTATGTTTGGCGTTTTTCTTACCGTCGTCCCGGAAATACCCGTGTTTATGACTCACAAGGAACGATAACATCTGTAAGATAGATATTATATTTTTGGGAAAATAATATAGCAATGCTTTTTATAAAATTAAATAAAGTTAATGTAAAAACAATCCAGCCGAAAGTTTATCGCTTTTGGCTGGATTAATTTTAGTAGTTATTGATTAATTTTGGTTGTAGTGAGTTATTGAGGAATTAGTGTTTAATAATGCTTTACTGATGTGAGAGACTAATTTATTAATATGAGAGATTAATTCACTGATGTTAAACAACAATTTATTAAATGCACCACTTGTTAAATGCGTTGCAAAAAAGAGTAAAGCGAATAATGTTATCGCTTTACTCTTCCTTGAAAAATATAAAATTAAACTATTCTAAATTCAATTCTTTTTTGATATTCTCTATTTTTTCCAAAGAAAGCTTTTGCAATTGCTCAAAATTGTCGCCTATGGAATACTCGCTGCGAACACCAAAATAGAATTTGATTTTCGGTTCAGTGCCGGACGGACGAATAGAGACCTTGCTGCCGTCCTTTAAGAACCATTGCAAAACATTGGATTTAGGTAAGGAAAGTTTTTCTTCTTTACCGGATTTCAAATCCTTTGAAATCTTTAATTCGTAGTCATTAATTTTAACGATTTTTTGACCTAACAATTCTTTCGGAGGATTGTTCCTAAAATTATCCATCATCTTCTCTATTTCCTCCGCACCACTCTTGCCTTTTCTTACGATAGATAACAAACTTTCTTGCCAATAGCCGTATTTCTGATATATTTGCAACAAGACATTGTATAGAGTCTCGCCTTGTTGCTTAGCCCACGCTGCCATTTCGGCAAGCAGGCAACAAGTAGCCAATGAATCCTTATCTCTGACCATATCCGACGGCATATAGCCATAACTCTCCTCGCCGCCACCGATATACTTCTCTTTGCCCTCTAACTCCAAAACCTTGTCGGCAATCCATTTGAAACCGGTCAAAACGCTATAACATTTTACGCCGAAGTCTTCCGCTATGATGTTTATCAGTTCGCTTGAAACAATTGTTTTAATCATAAATTCCTTGCCTTTCAAACGCATCAATTCTTTATTGCGTAGCAAAATATAATAAGTCAAAAGCGATGCCGTTTGATTACCATTCAAAAGGACTATATTACCCTTGTCATCTCTGACACAAAGGGCTTCTCTATCTGCATCGGGGTCGGTTGCAAGAACAATATCGCAGGATTTTTCTTCCGCAAGTTTCAAGACCAAATCCAACGCCACTCTTTCCTCCGGATTAGGCGAAAGACAGGTTGGGAAATTGCCGTCAGGTATAGATTGCTGCGGCTCGCAAATAACATTGTTAAAGCCCCAGCGATGTAATGCTTCGGGAACCATTTTATAACCCGTTCCGTGCAATGGTGTATAGGCTATCTTGATATTTTTGAATGTATCCAAATGAGCCGTTGCCAAGGAAATGTTCGCTATTTTGGAGTAATATATTTCATCAAAGTCTTCGCCAAGAAGAGTGATATTATCCATATTGTCTTGCATCTTGACTTGCGAAATATCGGTTATTTTCTCAACTTCTTTAATAACATTGACATCGTGAGGTGCTACCAATTGCCCACCGTCAGACCAATAAGCCTTGTAACCATTGTATTCTTTCGGATTATGCGAGGCTGTAAGCATCACTCCTGCGTTGCAACCAAGTTCTCTGACTGCAAAAGAAAGTAATGGTGTCGGGTGAATTTCTTTGAACAAAAACACCTTCATACCATTTGCCGCAAAAACTTTGGCAACAATCTGTGCAAAATCTTTACTATTGTTTCTCGAATCAAATGATATTGCAACTTTTATTTCTTTTTCTTTTGGATTTTGTTGTAAGATGTAGTTTGCAAATCCTTGTGTGGATAAAGCGACAACGATAGTGTTCATTCGATTTGTACCTATGCCCATAATTCCACGCAATCCACCGGTGCCAAAACTTAGTTTCTTGTAAAAAGCATCATTAAATTCGTTTATATCCTCTTGTTTAAGGCGTAGTATTTCGTCTTTTATTTCTTTATCAATAGTACTGTCCAGCCACTCTTGTGCATTCTGAACGGCGTTTTTATCAAGTTCTATCATCATTGTATATGTTATTATAATTTGTTCTTTTGAAATTCTGCTATTGTTTGATGTCGCAAAACCGAATAATCAAACACAATTATGCGTTACCGCAAAGACGATGAGTTTTGCTTATCTTCTTTTTTTCTTAGCAGGTTTGGTTTGCAGTTCAGCCAATCTCTCCTCGGCTTCAAGGCTGCCGAGTTCAGCGGCTTGCTTATAACATTTTATCGCTTCTTTTTTGTCTTTTTTTAGATTAATACCGCTTTCGTATTCACTGCCTATGATAAACCAACTCTCGGCTTTCGTTATTTTTTTCAAACCTATGGACAAAAATCCACTTAAATCGTGATACTTGTTGTACTTCTCTATGGCTATCATTTCAGAAGCGAGCGTCAGGTCTTGTGCATTGGCAAGATTGTAATATTCCATTGCTTTTTGCTTGTCTTGTTCTACTTCGTAGCCGTTATACAAGAGTTCGGCATAAGTAAATTGTGCCATTGGGTCGTTATTTTTCAGTGGAATATCCAATAATTTCAACGCTCTTTCATAGTCAGGACGCACGCTTTGGTTACAAGAAAGGATATAAGCCAAACATGCCATTGAAGGAGTATCATTTTGTTGTACGGCTTTTTCATACCAATATGCAGCCTCTTGTAGATTCTGTTCCACAGGGTCGCCCTCCAAATACATATCGCCTAAACGCCTTTGAGCAAAAACTTCATTCCTTTCTGCACAAAGACGATACCAAAGCATGGCACGTGCAGTTGATTTCGTAGTTCCTATACCTTGGTCAAACATTGTTGCAACTTTCATTTGGGATTTTTCATTTCCTCTTTCGGCAGCCATCAAATAATAATTGAAAGCATTGGTTAAATTCTCGGCTGTACCAAGTCCGTTTTCGTACATATAAGCCGTTTTATACTGGCTTTCTATATTGTTTTTGTCTGCTGCTTGCTTGTACCAGATAAAAGCGTCTTTGTAAGATTGAAGCATACCCACGCCGTTGTAGTATTGGTTTGCCAATTCATACATACTTCTCACATTACCGCTCTTGGCTTTCTGCAACAAACCTTGTGCATTCAGATTTATAGTCAGTGTAACTATTACAGCAGTTATTAATATCCTTTTATTGATGTCCATAGTTATTTTATTCAATAATTGTTGTGGTTATTTATATTGTGCAAACGATGTTTTGATTAGTCCTCGTATTGCCATAATTCCTCTTTATTCCAAAATTCCAACGCAGTCGGATATCCTTCGTTGAATGCCAATTTTATGTAATTAATGCCCTTAGGAATGTCTTTCTTGCAACCTTGACCATAATAAAGCATTGTACCTGTTTTGAACATAGCCTTGGCAAGATTTCCTTTATCAGCCGCTTTTTTATAGTAATTGAAAGCCGTTTGAATATTCTTATTGACACCAACTCCGTTCTCATACATTTCTCCAAGACAGAAAGAAGCCTCGTACATACCCAATGTATCGGCTTGATTGAAGTATTTGAAAGCAAGATGATAGTTCTTTTCGATCTCTATTCCTTGATAATACAATTCTCCTAAGGCAAAAGCAGCGTCTTTTTGGTTTTGGTCGGCGGCTTTCTTGTACCATTTGACTGCGGTTTCGATATTCTTTTGGTATTTGTTATCCTGAGAATACATCTTACCCAATTTGTATTGGGCATTGGCGTCGCCGTCTTGTGCTGCACGCATAAAAGTTATCTGACTATTGGCATTAAAACAGATAATACTTAGAAAAATTAATGTAACTGTCTTTTTTATCATATCGTTTCTCATACTGTCTTTTCTATGTTTGGTTTGAGTACAAAAACTCTTAATTTCTAATAATCCATATTAATAGACCACAAAATTACAAATTTTATGCCTATCTGCAAAATACACAAATCAAAAAATGTTCTACTTAATAATTTTTTAATTCTTGACCTTGGGGTGATGACCGCAAGAATGAAAATTTTCTTTCCAATATTTCTCTTCTAATGATGAGACAATCACACCCTTAGAAGTGGAAGTGTGGATAAAATTAGTTTCATTAAGAAATATTCCTACGTGGTTAATATTGTTTTTGCCGAAGAAAACCAAATCTCCCTCTTTAAGTTTATTGTATGACGAGAATATATTGACTTCTTTTGCCATATCGCCACTTCTTCTCGGTAGTTTTATATTAAAAACATCTTGATACACATTACAAACAAAGCCACTGCAATCCACACCCTTTTTAGTTGTTCCGCCAAGAACGTGAGGCGTGCCAATCCAATCAATACAATAATTCGTTAAACGTGTATTGTGCTTTTTCAAATAGTTTTTTGAGTTTTGATATACAGCATCGCTGTAATTTGCCTTATCATCGGATTTGGACGATGATGAAGAGGAATTGTTTTTTGACGAAGACGAGTTATTCTTGTTTGAAGAACTGTGTCTGTTTGATGAAGAATGATTTCTGTTTTGTGATGTTCGTTTGCCGTTGTGGTTTATCGCTTCATTGACAGGCACACAAGACGCCATAAGCAGCGTTGCCAAAACAAAAATCGATATTATCTTTATCTTTCTATTCATAAAGGCTGTGTTTTTAAGTGAAACAGAGTGTTTAATCATCAATATTATTCAAGCACTCTTTCAAACTATCTTCCCAATGTGGGATTTCGATACGAAGATTTAATTTTATATCATATTTATCCATCACACTATATGACGGGCGTTTGGCAAGAGTCGGGTAGTCTTTGGAAAGAATTGGCAGAACTTTGCATTTCAAATTGCTAAACTCCATAATCTTTCTTGCAAAATCATACCACGAACATACTCCCTCATTAGAAAAATGAAAGATACTGTCTATCGGCATATGCTCTACCATTTTCATTATGGTCTTTGCCAAATCCGTTGCGTATGTGGGAGAGCCTATTTGGTCGAATACGACATTTACAGAACTTTTGGTTGCTCCGATTTTAAGCATTGTTTTAACGAAATTATTGCCGAACTCACTATACAACCACGATGTACGTATTATTTTAGCATCTTTATTGCAACGTAAAACTTTCTTTTCTCCTTGAAGTTTGGTGTTGCCATAAACATTTTTCGGATTAGTTAGGGATTGCGGAGTGTAAGGAGTGCTGTTTTTACCATCAAAAACGTAATCGGTGGAAATATGAATAAAGCGGGTTTTGTATTTCTTGGCGTATTTTGCCAAAAGATACGGAGCCGTAGCGTTTAACAACAAGGCATTGTCGTAATTGTTTTCCGCATCATCGACAGCAGTGTAAGCAGCACAATTAATCAAAAAATCAAAAGACCCTGCTTTCAAATAATTGTCTATCTCTTGTTCGGAAGTTACGTCTAATTCCTCAAAATCGGTAAAGGTAAATTTGTGATTGTAATCATCGGAAATTTTTCTCAGACTGTTACCAAGTTGTCCATCGGCACCGGTTACTAATATGTTCATATTAAAAATATTTATAATTTTACGGCAAAATTAATACAAAAAATTTTTTTAGGTTGTAACTTTGCAAATAATTTTCTTAAAAATAAATAACAATTTTTTGAAATCAGATAACGAAAAAATGATGTTTAATAAAAATTTAGCCATGTTTAATAAAAATTCATCAGTGTTTAACAAAAATTACACCTTTTCTCATATTGCTTTGAACATATTATTAAGTTTCTTTTTACTCTTACAACTCTTCCCTCCGCTTTGGGTTCAGGACGTAACGTCATTACGTCATTTTCTTATAGCATTGTTTGATATTTCGGCTTTGGCTGTTATTGTGATAGGCGTTTTTAAGCAAAAAATATCCGTTGCCAATCCTTTCCGATTTAAGCCTATACTTGTTTTTTTGTTTCTTATAGCGTTTATGGGCATAAGTATGATTTGGGCAGTGAATAGAGTAGAGAGCATAGCGGTATGGAATAGGTGGATATTGGTTTTTGCATCTTCTTGCTTGATTGGACTGATGCTTACAAATTCTCCAAAGACTTTTCACGTCTTGGTATATTGCACGATTGTAGTAACATTTGTCAATGTTTTGACTTGCATAATCGGTTATTATTATTTTGATTTACATATATCGCAAAGAAGAAATCTTATGCTCAATGGCGGATATGGTAACAAGAATATATTTGCCGTTTGTCTATTGGTAAAACTTCCGCTATTGTATTATGCAATCTTTCGATACAAAAAGGTTTGGAAAATTATTTCGTTGGTATTGGTTTTCGGCGTTTGTTTTTCTCTTGTGATTTTGTCGGCACGCAGCACGTTTATTGGCTTGATGCTACAAATGATTATACTATTGGGTTATTTGTTGTTTCAAAATTTTAGGTTCAAAGCACGAAAGAAATATATAATAACTATTGCTGCTGTCATCTTGGTTGTATTCGTGGGATTTTTCTCAGGTAACAGGTTTATAAGTTATAATTATAATAAATACGCATCAAAAACGGTTAAAAACAATTATACCATTGCCGCAAGAGTTAAGACAATAGAAGAAGGCAATTCAAAAGGCAGATTATTGATTTGGGAACACACGATAGACATTATTAAGAAAAGCCCTTGGATAGGTTACGGTGTGGGAAATCATAAACTTGCCATTATGCAGGTTGAAGCCGCTGCAAAAACAAATTATGTTGTCAGCGACCATGCACATAATGATTTTCTTGAAATGCAAAGCGAATTGGGAGTGGTTGGAGAATTGTTTTACGTGTTGTTATATTTTTCGATGTTTGTTGTAGGAATAAAAATAATGTATAGTAAAAAGACAAAAGAACAATATAGATTGATTGCTTTGTGTTCAATATTGCTGCTTATAACTTATATGAATGATGCGTTGTTTAACTTTCCCAACGAAAGGGCATCAAATCAAATTTATTTGGCGTTAAGTGTGGCGATGATGTTTTTTGTTTATAACAAAACGAAAAATGATATTCGTTTTATGAAAAGACCAAAGACGGTTCTGATTGCAACAAGCGTTGTTATGGTCTTATGTTTGTATGTGGAGAGTTGTCATTTTATTTCTTCCATTGAGCAGCACAGAAGAATAATTTGTTACAATGCTCGAAACAAAAACCATATTCCGCCGACGTATTGGGTAAATGTTATGCCGTGGTTGCCTAATATCGATGAGAGTACAAAACCTATTGCAATAAACAATGCGGCAATGTTTGCTTTACAGGGAGATTATCGTTCGGCTGTCAATATTGTTTTGGCTGATAACTCCAATCCTTATTATGGTTTGAAAGAATATCGTTTGGCTTCGTATTATGCACATTTGGATATGATAGATTCTTCCAATTATTGGGCAGATAAATGTATTGCGATGAAACCTCTGTGTTACGACCCGGTAAGTGTGAAAGTCGGCAATTGTATTAAGCAAAACGACAAGCAAGGTCAAATCCGTTTAATCACCGATTATTTGAGCAGAGAGAAGAAAGAGCAACGTGCGTGGATTAAACTTATTGATATTTACTTGAAAGACGGTGATGTAGAGAGTGCTGAAAAAGTTTTTCAACAATTTTGTGTTTATAATGACCAAAATAAGGAGATTTTGAGCAAAAAAAAGGAAATAGATGCCATAAAACAGCAAAAATAATGCTCAAAATAAGGCGATGAAAATATATTTTGAAAAATTTTTATCTCTGATAATCAATTTAATATAATAAATTGATAAAAAAAGTATAAAAAAAATTATCGCAATAAGAAATCTTGTTGTACTTTTGCGGGGTTAAAACAAAAGAATTTATAAACATTTTAAAATTTTTTAAGAAATGAAAAAAGTATTGTTCGTATTAGCAATCGCTGGCTTCTTCGCTGCATGCGGAAGCAAAGCAACTGAAACTGCAACTGAAACAGCTGCTGAAACTCAAGTTGAAGAAACTGTTGAAACTGTAACTGAAACTCCAGCAGAAACTCCTGTTCAATAATTGAAAGGATTCAGTTAAAAAGCGAAATGAGCAGTCCCATAAAACAGACTGCTTTTTTTGTGTCCATAGCCCAAAGAAACTTTTTGATTTTCATTTACGGAAATTCGTTTTTAAGACACCTAAGTTTTTTATCACCCGATTAGTTCCATTTTATCAGCAAATATCTTACGAAAAACATTGTTTGATTTTGCTATGCGACCAATCGGCAAAATAATCACACTGACTATTTTATTAGTGTTAATGATTATTTTACTGATTACACTGATTATTTTCTTGATTTCAATAATCGCTAAAACGATTGATATTTTTGTTTTTTCGGTATCGCTAATCGATTAACTCCTGAGTAGTTTTGTGAAATTTGCATTGCATTCAATATCCACTGCAATTCCTTACATATAATCGCCAGCCGTCATAATAAGCACAATAGGAGAAAAGCATACGCGTTGATGAAGAGTTTTCGATGGGAGAGCCGTCAAAACCCAACCATTTGCCCTTACACTTTGGACAGGTAATTATAACATTGTTTGAAGTATCGACTTCCAATCGTCCTTTGCAGCCTTTGGTAACGCACGAACGTTCGTAAGCCATAAAATCATAGTGAGAATTACGAAAGACAATAATACCGCGGTTGCCACCTTCAAAGTACTCCCAACCGCGATTGCCTTCGTTGAGGTAAAAATATTCCGTAGTGTCGGGTTCGATATAGAAATTTACATAACCCCACTCATCAAAATCATTACTGCAACTATTGGTGGCAACCAATAGCGATATTGCTAATAATATTTTAAGAAAAAATTTATGCACGTTGCTTATGCTTAAAATTTTTTTTATTATTATAGTTTTGATATGTGTTTTGCGAATTATTGTTCGGCTGCAAAAAACGTAACCAACAATACTTTGCCAACTATTGCAAGTGAATTTTTATCTATACAGTCTATATCGTCTTTTGTTGTGTGCCAATAAGGAAAGAAAGATGTGTTTGCACTATTTTGTACGATGTCAATCGTTGGTATTTTCGCATAATGATTTATCCAAACGTGATCGTCCATTACCGAATTGTAATTATCATTTAAGAAAATATCACCGTAACCCAATTCTTTGGCGATGTTCCACACGTTATTCATTATCGAAGGAGCGTATCCCATTGATTGCATCTCTTTTGTGAAACGCAAATCCTTGTAACCCACCATATCCAAAAGTATTCCGTATTTTGCACGATAGTAAGCCGTATGTGGCGTTTGCGACCAATATTGCGAACCCAAACACCAATCTGTTTGGTCGTTATTTTCGTATTCCGCCCACTCGGGAGCCCCTTGATCTTCCAAATCAAAGAGTACTAAATCCAATCCCTGCTTTATTTTTTGTCCTTTCAACAAGCGAGCGATTTCCATTAATATACCAACGCCGCTTGCACCGTCATTTGCACCGATTATTGGGGTTTTATGTTTGCTTGGATCTTCATCTTGGTCTGCCCACAAGCGAGAATCCCAATGAGAAGCAAGCAAAACTCTGTCTGTTGCTTCGAGATTAAATGATGCGATGATGTTTTTGCCTTTTACTTGTTTGCCGTCATAAAGTCTTGAAGTAAATTCCTGAACATAAACAGTGTCAGCCTTGGATTTAAGATAAGAAACAAGAAAATTTGCACATTGCTCCGCTGCCTTGCTTTCGGGAGTACGAGGTCCGAAATCACATTGTGTTTTAACGAAATAATATGCGCTGTCGGCACAGAACTCAGGCGTTTTTATTTCTTTATAATTCACTACGTCCTCTGATGTATCCATCTTTTTGTTTTTACTGCACGAAAACATAACACCGCAACAAAGCGAGATTATTGCTATTATCTTTATCTTGTTATTCATTTCTTTGAACTCTTTATTAATGAAAACTCTAATTTTTTGAGATTATTGTTTTTCCTTTCTACTCGCAATACATATTTACTATGTCGATAATGGATTTTGTGCAGACAGGACAAAACGGAGTCAGGTCTCTCATCATACAGTGTTGGTAAGGACGATAAAATCCTTTGCCCATATATGCTGCACCTTCAAACACGCCGACTTTGTTTTCGTATTGCTTGGTTGCAGGTGTAGGAATAGGAGTGTCTTTATCAATCATCTCTCCCCACTTTTTGGAAAAATCGACCAAGGTGGTAACATTGTTTTCGTAAGGTTCGACTTTGGAAGAAGTAACTCCCGCCTGAGAGTCATTGTCTGCGTATTCATCGCCAAGGCCGGCGAAACTATGAGAAAATTCATGTACAATCACTTCCTTGCTTTTGCTTCCCATATAACAGGTTGCATAGTAATTATAGATACCGCCACCTCCGTAAATGCTGTCGTTACATACCAAAATCATAGCATCGCACGGCACTTCATCGACCACATCATACAATTCCCAAAGATTACGTGTCATTATATAACGAGGCGAGCCGAATGTATTATAAACAACACCCAAATCGCTTTGAGTAACTTTTGAGTCTTTCAAACCACCGATACCGCTTTGCTTTGCATATCTTTCAACGGCGGTTATCTCTATTTTATCTTTCAAACTTTTGTAAGGCTCTTCGGAAAACATATATTCGGTCATGGATTTAAGGTCTTGCATCATTTTTTTCTTCTCGCTATGTGTGTAACCCACAGGAATAAGAACCAAATCCACTCTTTGTTCGACTTTTCTCTGTGTTTTGTTTAGCGTAATCACTTTCGGGTGCGACGGCTTGGCTTTATTGCCGAAGAACTCCACTCCGCGAATTTCATTTTTGTCAATCTCGTATCGTGCGACCTCTTTCCAATTATTTACGCTGTCTCTTACCGAAAAGGCAATCTCTACTTCATTTTTCGGATAGGGTACAACGACAACTTCTTCAAAATTTCCGCACATATTTTTCGCTTCGTCCATACTCAACCACTCATTGAAAAGTGATGAAACACCTTTGGAGAATATCAGTTGCTTTGTTTGTTTGTCGTAAAGGCTTATCAAATACGCTCCGTTGTTTGTTTTGTCAATCAAATTGGTATGCGAATCCGAGAAATATGGTATTTCGATTAATTGTTCGATTGTAAAATAATCTATGCCCACTCTTCCCGAGTGCGAGTAGTCTATTCTAAGTCCCGTATTGGTGAAATATTTATCGTATTGTGCCAAACACAAAAATGGCAGCATAATTAATGTAAATGCTATTATTGTTTTGATTTTCATTTGTATGAATTGTTTTTTGCTTAATGCTGTTGTTAAAAATTTTACCCTGCAAAATTACGTTTATTTCTTCAAAACACCAAAAGTTTTCACTTAAACAAATAAATTTTTCGAATAAAAGTTCTTGAAATATTTGGTAGATTAATTCAAAAAGTGTAAATTTGCAGCCGTTAATTGATAAAACGGACAAAATTACGGCATTCGAGGTTGTGGGATTGGAAAGAATTATGCCGTTGTTCGTTAAAAATTTTTTGAATGAATAAATATAAAACATACAACCACAAGGAGTTTATTTCTCACGACTTCTTAAATATAAAAGAATTGGATAGGTTCTTTTAATCACTCACATTGGTATTTTTTTGTTTAACACTAATCAAATAGTGTTAAACATCAGAATAGCAAAAACACTTGAAAATTTCGTTTGTCAAATATTCGGATTGTTTTACTTGGCAAAAGACAAAAAACGAAGACCAAAAAGTAAAACAATCGAACAAAAACAGATTAGCAGTTTAGTAACATATTAATAATATAAAACATTTAACATTATGGAATTACCTTTCGCAGAAAGTTGGAAAATCAAGATGGTGGAACCTCTTAGAAAATCCACAAGAGAACAAAGAGAGCAATGGTTGAAAGAAGCTCATTACAATGTATTTCAACTAAAATCAGAGCAAGTTTATATTGACCTTTTGACAGACTCGGGAACGGGTGCTATGTCGCAAGAACAATGGTCGGCGATGATGTTAGGCGATGAATCCTATGCAGGTGCCACATCTTTTTATAAGTTTGAAAATATGGTGAAGAAAATCTTCGGCTTGGATTATATTATCCCTACTCACCAAGGTCGTGCAGCCGAAAATGTGTTGTTTTCATATCTTGTAAAAGAAGGTAACGTTATACCTGGCAACGCACATTTCGATACTACCAAGGGTCATATCGAATCACGTAAAGCAAAAGCTATCGACGTAACAACATTGGACGCAAAAGACACTCAAAAAGAAGTGCCTTTCAAAGGTAACGTTGATTTGGCAAAATTGGAGCAAGTGCTTACCGAGAATAAAGGCAATGTTCCGTTTATGGTACTTACCGTTACCAACAATACTGTCGGGGGTCAGCCTGTAAGTATGGAAAACATTAAAGCAACATGTGCTTTATGCCATAAATACAATGTTCCGGTGGTTATGGACTCCGCTCGTTTTGCAGAGAACGCTTATTTTATCAAAACAAGAGAAAAAGGCTACGAAAATAAAACCATCAAAGAGATTGTATTGGAAATGTATGCAGATGCAGATGCTGCTACAATGTCTTGTAAGAAAGACGCCATAGTTAATATGGGTGGTTTTATCGCAACAAGAAAAAAAGAATGGTTTGAAGGTTGCAAATTATTCTGCATTCCATTCGAGGGCTATATCACATACGGCGGTTTGAACGGTAGAGACTTGAACGCAATAGCACAAGGTTTGGACGAAAATACAGAGTTTGATATGCTTGAAACACGTATCAAACAAGTTCAGTATTTGGCAGCTAAATTGGACGAATATGGAATCCCTTACCAAAGACCTGCCGGCGGACATGCAATATTTGTTGATGCCGATAAGGTATTAGACCAAATTCCAAAAGAAGAATTTCCTGGACAAACGCTTACTTGCGAATTGTATTTGGAAGCAGGTGTTCGTGCTTGCGAGATAGGATATATGGTTGCGGATCGTGATCCTGTTACAAGAGAAAATCGTTTTGAAGGATTGGATTTATTGAGATTGTGCATACCAAGAAGAGTCTATACAAACAATCACATGGACGTTATTGCAGCAGCATTGAAGAACGTTTATGATCGTAGAAACGAAATCAAAAGAGGTGTGGAAATCGTATGGGAAGCACCATTGATGCGTCATTTTACAGTTCAATTGAAACGCTTAGGTTAAGAAAATAGCGTTTTAATATAGTTGATTTGCGTCAAAAAAGTATATGTTACATTTTTTGACGCAAATTTTTTGTACTGTAAATCAACGCATTGCGGGTAGGGGGGGGGGATTTTGATAAAAAATATTTTGGTGGAATGATAAAAACGTATTAAATTTGCAATCCGAAATCATATAGTTGTGTCTATCACAGCTATTAAATTATCATCATTTTTACATTCATTTTTTTGTTGCGAGCCGTTCTTTATGGCTCGCACTTTTTTATTGCTTTTTAATAAAAACAAAAGTATTTTTTATTTGCTAACCTTTTCGTTTGACTTGGTATTCAAGTGTAGTCAAAATATCGAAGACTCTATCTCTGAAATCTCCTTGAATCAATATAACGCCGTCTTTGACAGCACCACCGACACCGCATTTGGTTTTAAGCATTTTGCCCAAAGTGTTCAAATCCTCGTCTGAGCCGATGAAATTTTCCACAAGTGTAACTTTCTTGCCGCCACGTTGCTTTTTGTCAAGAGAAACATAGAGTTTTTGTTGCTTATTAGGTAAGGTTTCAATTGTTGGAGTCTCTTGGCTAAAATCATAATCGGGATTGGTGGAATAAACCACGTTCAAAGAAGATAAATCCGACAGAGTATTTATTTTGTTTTTGCCCATAATAAATGTATATATTTTTATATTTTTCTTATTTTCAATAACTGCTATATTAGTGTTTAACATCAATTTATTAATCACTCACACTGATTTACTAATGTTTAACACTAATTTGCTAATCACTCATATTGATTTGTTGATGTCTCACATTAATAAAATGTTGTGAAATATTATAAAGGTAACTGCAATTTTTCTTTTATCTGTTTGATTAATTCTTGAATTTTGGCTTCGCCGGGGAATACTTCGCTGCGGTTTTCGTCAGGAATTATAACGTTGAGCGATGCCGGATTGATAGAAAACTCCAATGTGCTGTTCTTTATCTCCACAGCTTCTCCGTCCAAATTCAACAGACCGTCCTCAAAACCTTCAACTCTTACGTTCTTGGCAGTGTAGGTATTGACATATAAACTTTTGTCGAAGTTTCTGAAAAACATAAACTGCACAACCAAAATCGCCAACGCCAAAGGAACTTTTTTAACAATGCTAACGTCCAACAATCCGTCATTAACGCAAGCTTTTGGAGCCACAACGGCGTTGTAACCAAATTGATTGGAATTGGCAAAAGAGATAAACAAGGCTTCGCTTTCTATCTCTTGATTGTCTATAAACAATTTGTATTTTTTAGGTTTGTAGTTAAGGTAGTCTTGCAAGACAAGTTTCAGATAAGTCTTAAACCCCCTTGTTGTATTGCCCGTAAATTGTTTTGCGATAAGGGCGTCAAAGCCCACACCTGCGATAGAAGCGTAAGGAATGCCATTGACATTGACCGTATCCATATTGATGGAATTGCAGTTGTTGATAACTTCAATTGCTTTATCGATACTGAGAGGAATATGTAAGCAGCGAGCAAGTCCGTTACCGCTACCGGCAGGAATTATACCCAATTTGACGTGGCTGCCAATCAATCCCCTTACGCAGTCATTGATACTGCCGTCGCCACCAACCGCAACAACCATATCAAAATTCTGTGTGGTAGCTTTTCGTGCTATTTCTGTTGCGTGATGAGCATACTCCGTATAGGCTATTTGGTAATCGAATCTGTCTTTATTCAAAAACATCTCCAAATGCCTTTCAACAGTCTTTTGCCTGCCTATTCCCGATACGGGATTGATTATAATAAGTATATTCTCTTTCATTTCGTTTCTTTTTAATCATTATACCGTAATTCTACAAGCCTATTGAACAAAACTTCTTCTCATACTATTTCACTATGGTTTGATTTCTAATCAATCTGTTGTTGTATTGTTGAATTATTGCCTTTGTCAAACGAGTATGATAATCCGTAAGGTTTTTATTTTCCTTAGCAATATTATGTTTCATATCGGGATCGGTTTTGGCGTTGAACAACTGCGTTTCAAAACCTTCTCTATACTTGCTCACAAAACCGTTAAGCATAAGTATGTATTCGCCGTTGGAATAAAGAATATAGTAGTGTGGAAATTTGTCAAAGATACTCTTTCCAAAAGAAAAGACAGGTTTATCGTAATGTAACATATCGCAAAGCGTAGGCATAATATCAATCTGTTGCATAATGATATTGCTTTGTTTTCCTTGTTTAAGCATAGGCGAGTAAATGATTATAGGAATACGATACTGCCCTAATTCTGTCTTAAACTCTTTGGTTGAGTTAAGGGCACTATGGTCTGCCGTTATGACAAATATAGTGTTTTTGAACCAATCTTGTTTCTTTGCCGTATTGAAGAATTTCCTTAAAGCGTAATCGGTATAGCCAACCGTTTCGTGATAGCTAAGAGTACCTTTATCGAAGCGGTTTTTATGCTGAGAAGGAATCGTATAAGGCGGGTGGTTCGATAATGTGAATATCGTTGAAGCGAATGGGAGTTTCATCGTATCGGTAACCTTTGCCACATATTGCAAAAACGGCTCATCAAAAATACCCCAATTGCCGTCGTAATCGTTGTTATTGTTGTATTCATCTTTGCCGTAGTAGTGCTCAAAGCCTACTTGGTGAGCAAACACGTCAAAATTCATAGTACCATTGTATCCGCCGTGGAAGAATGCCGTTGCGTAACCTTGTTGTTTAAGAATTGAGGCGATAGAGTTCAGTTCGTTGTCTCCGTAAGCCGATGTAATGTAAGGTGTCTCATTCAAAAGCGGCATTGAAGCGGTTATTCCGGGTATTCCGTCTATACTTTTTTTGCCGTTGCTCATACCTTGAAATACTATGCTGTGCTTTGCCAATGAGTCTAAGAAAGGAGTGTAGGTCTTGCTTGTCTTGTTGCATACACCTGTGTATTCGGCAGACATTGATTCGATAACGATAATCATAACATTCGTCTTACCGACTTGTGGAACTGTGTCAAACAAATCATCTGTCCAAATATCTTTGTTAGGTTGGCAAATAGGCGTGTATATCTTTGCTAATTCGTCTTCCGAGAAATAGTTTTTTGTCTCCAAAGCCGTTTTGCCGATAGTACGATAAAACGTAAAAGGGGTATTCAAAACCAACGCCGTGTTTTGTGTCGATGCGTAAGAACTTGCATGTATGGGAGCGATTGGTCGGGTTTGGAAACCACCACGTTGAAAAATAAACATAACTCCTGCAACCAAAACCAAAACAATACTTTGTTTGATATACCACAAAGCATTGCGGTCGCTATGGTCTTGTTTATAAAATTTATTTTTCCATTTGCCGTCAATGAAATACAGTGCGAAATTTATGGCGATAAATATAAGAATTATGTGCCAATAATCCCTTGCAAAGGTGGGTATCAGAGAATTGAAATCTCCGCCAACGCCAAGATAATTGAATATATCGAACGTTATCCTTTTGAATGTGAATGGAAAATATCCGCAATCTATTAAGTTTATTATCGTCATAAATTCAACGGCTAAGTAGAAAAATATTGACGTGATTAATCTATATGCTTTTTTGTCTTTGAAAGGAAACGGCAAAAGGGATAATAAAATAAATGGGGCAAGATAGAAACTAAGAGATGATAATGCGAAAACGATATTACCCCACAGTATTTTCATAAAATCCGAAAACGATGTTATGTTGAATAACGTTGTGTTAAGCAAATAGAAAATGATTTGCGTAAGCAACAGTATTGCCAAAGCAAGTAGGTAGCGCAGTAATGTAAGTTTATATTGTGGTTTCATTTTGTTTAATATTTTTTAATTTAATGTTTTATTTTTTCCATTTATATGTTTCCTGTAAAATTTTTTGAGTGTAATCGGTAAATTAGTGTCCGTAATCAGTAAATTAGTGTTTAACACTATTTCACTGATTGGGGACATTATTTTTTCGGCTTATATTTAGATTTTTCCAAAATTATTTGCGAGTTATTCAAGTTCATAAGACTATCCAAACCAATGCTTTCGTTGTCCATAAATTTCTTGACGATATTGTAGCCAATGTAATTGCCAACTCTTGCAGGTGAGTCGCCGAGCGGTTTGGAAGTAGGACCTTCGGCAATTAAAGACATAAACTTGGAGCGGTCTTTCTCATAGAGCAATCGTCCTTGTATGATATATGCCCAAATAGTTTTTTCGTTATTTTGACACCACTGTTCTTGCTCCTTGGTGTAACGCAAAATCTCATAAGAAGTGTAAGAAGGCAGAATTTGGGCTATGATGTAACTGTATTTTCCGTTTTCGATTATGCAATCAAGCAGTGTGGCATCGGGATTCATCTGCATATCGGGAGCATTATTGTAGGTTACGTTTTTTAAGTACATACGCATAAAATCTGGAACGATATACCTTTGCGATAAGGTGGCAGTCATATACTGGGGGAACTGCGAATAGTAAGGATTTTTGCCAATGGCGGGGAAAGAATACAAATCCAAAGCGATATAACAGTAATCGCCATTGGTGTAAGTCCTTTCCTCAAAACCCATTGAGAAGTCGGACGGCACGCTCATAAGAGTGAAGAAGCGTTTTGGCAGAACGGTTTGTTTATGATGCTTTTTTAGATTGGCAAAAGCTGAGGTTAAATCGTTTTCAAGGAATTTCAAGTCGGGAAATGTACGCTCCACAATATTTTGAGCATCGGAGACATATTTGTCGCTAACAAAATCGCTAATCATTTTTAACGCCCTTGCATCGTTCAAATCCACCGCCATAACTTCCGGATATTTCTTCTGCAAATTTGCAAAGAATGTTTTCAAATCTCCTTGCGGTGCGGCGAATAATTCTTTATCGAAGCGTATGATTTCAATCTTCTCTTCCTTGCCGGTGGTTTCGTTGATGAATTTTTCACTTTTCCTACCACAACTTGCAAACGCCACCGCAATGATTAAAATCAAATTTTTTATAATAACTCTTCTTTGTTTTTTCATCAGTCAGTAAAATCTTTCAGTTTCTTGTCTTTATACCTTAAAAAAGGTCTTCGTTTTGATTACTATTATAGATGTCTTTGCACTCGGTGTTGCTATTTGGTTATTCTTTCTTGTTTTGGATATAGTTTCTCCATTTCTCAATGACAGTTTGCATATCGTTTGGCAGTTGCGACTCAAAAAATACGTCTTCGTTCGTTGTAGGGTGCTTAAAGCCGAGAGTAGTTGCGTGAAGAGCCTGACGTGGTAAGGTTTCAAAGCAATTCTGAATAAATTGTTTGTATTTGGAAAACGTAGTGCCTTTAAGAATTTGGTCTCCGCCGTATGTGTCGTCATTAAACAATGGGTGGCCGATATGTTTCATATGCACACGTATTTGGTGGGTTCGTCCAGTCTCCAATTTGCACGTGATAAGGGTTGTATAACCGAAACGCTCTTTGACACTCCAATGAGTTATAGCCGTTTTGCCCTTACTTTCATCGCACACAGCCATACGCTTACGGTCTTTTTCGTCTCGTGCTATATTTGCATTGACTGTGCCTTCGTCTTCTTTCATATCACCCCAAACCAATGCAGTATAGGTTCGTTGAATTGTATGATGATAAAACTGATGTGCAAGACGCGTTTGAGCATCTTCGGTTTTGGCAACAACCAATAAGCCCGTAGTGTTTTTGTCAATACGATGAACCAACAGCGGTTTGGTATTGGCATCGGAGAGTTCAGAGTGCTGAAAATAATAAGTCAAAGCGTTAAGCAGTGTTCCCTCATAATTGCCATAAGCAGGATGTACTACCATTTGAGAAGGCTTATTGACGATAATCAAATCCCTATCCTCATAGACAATATCCAACGGAATGTTTTGCGGTATAATTTCTATGTCTCTTGGTGCGGTAGGCAAAAATATCTGAATAACATCGTCGGCTTTGACTTTATAATTCGGCTTGACGTCTTTACCATTGACTTTGATGCAATTATTTCTTGCCGCTTGCTGAATCTTATTGCGTGAAGCGTTTTCAATCCTCACCATAAGATATTTATCTATCCTTAGAGGCGATTGCCCTTTATCTACAATATATCTAAAATTCTCATATAATATGTCCGCTTGCTCCAATCTGTCTTCCATAATTCCAAGTCAATTATTTAGTAATTATCAGTTTTTTGCGTTGGTTATTGATTTGCAGTATATATAGTCCGTTTGGTAAATCGTCGATGTTTATGTTTTTATCGCAGGAATGTTTCACAATTCTGCCGTTAATATCCATTATTTTGGTATCGGTTCTTTGTGGAGTATCTATATAGATATAATCTTTTGCAGGATTTGGATAAAACTTTATATCCGTCTTTTTCGCTATATTATCCATGCCCACAACTTTATATCCGAAATAAGGACGAATCATTGCAGAGCCTCTTAAAAAGACATTGGTCCATTGATTGCCTTTTTTTTCAAAAGTAAAAGGCGAAGCATCGTTGTTTTGGTCAAAGCCTATGTTCATATACGTAGCATTGGCTGATTTCAACACTACAAAAAACTCTCCCTTCGGAAGAATGAGTGGAGCGTCTAAATAAAAACGAGAGAATTTATTAAGGCTATCGAACACCGGCGTTAGTTTTTGTGAAGCATACAACTCCTCATCGGGCAGAAGCAGTGTGTCGTTTGTCGCAGAATAGATATACAGATAAAAAGGTTTTAAGTTGCTTTGCTGCCATGAACAGTTGAAATAAATATCCACAGCCACAAGAGTGTCTTGTTTAAGCAATGGATAACGCACGGCAAACATAGAACCATTGGCAGGTTCGACACCAATGCCGCTTTCGGCGGAACCGTCATCGTATGCAAAGTAGTTCTCGAATGTTTGAGTAAAGCGAGATGTGTCGTTTGTTTTTATGTTGTCTTGACCTACACCTTCGCTCACAATATGCGTTATAGTGAATTTTTTCCAATCGTTGTCGCTAAGCGAGAAAGCATAATCCAAAGCCACACGTGTATGGTTTTTGGCATCTTGAAATTGGTGCGTCTGCGGATAAGATACTATGTTTTCATAACCTCCGTTATAAGAATGCACAACAGAGTTGTTTTCGTCTTGAATGGTATATGAATAATGACTGTTAAGTGTTGAGGAATGAAGATTTACTATCGTGTTGAAAATGGTGTCTATCATATACTCCTCTTTGAAATGCTTGGACGGAATGGCTGTAAAATTCTTTAAGAAAGTCTTACACGTCTGAACAAAAGCCACGTCTCTGATTGTTGAATCTTGATAGGAACGATTGATATTCAAATAAACGTAATCGATATTCCATTGACCTTTGTTTGACACATAAGTATATGACGGATTGTTGTCCAATGAGCCGTAATTGATAAATCTAAAACGAAAATCTCTGTTGAAGTACTCCTCTTGTGTTATGGGTATTAACACATTTAACGCATATACCGAAACACTATCATATATTTTTTCTAAACTCGTTCCCTTCATACTCCAAACCGTAGCCCAACTGTCGGCAGTGGAGTTATAGAACTGCAAGATTATAGAATCTTTTGACGAAGGAGCAGAACCTAATCTCTCCCAAGGATTGCCCATACCTCCACCGGGTTGAATAAAAAACGAAAGATATACGCTGTCGCTTGCCATTAAACGCTTCAAAACAGGTTCTTTGATGCTATCCAAACGTATGCTTTGAGAACATAAAGTGTCCGCTGCAAATCCGTAAATGCTCGCATTGTCGTAAATCTTCCCGTTTATATCCAAAATATCCAACGTTACAACGCCTATCGTTGTGGGGTTATATGCGTAGTTGCTATTGACTACAGCCCCCGAGTTAGTCCAAAGATTGGCATCTACCTTGCCGGAATATGATGAAAAGTCGTCCAAAAACGGCAAAAATAAGTCTTTTTGAGCCGTAATTTTTTGCGAAAACGATACAAATAATATTGTAAAGCACAGAAAACAACATAATGTATCTATTGCCTTAAAACTCTTTTTTATTATTGTTTTTCTGCTTATCATTTTCATTCGTTTATTGCTTTTGATTTATATTGCCTTTGTTTTCCTTGTGCTTTCCGAAACTATTGTCGATAGTACTTTGTGTTATTCTCCGATAGGTTCTTCTTCAAGAGAGTCGTTTTGTTCTATTTGGCGTTCAATCTCTCTTTCCTGTCTGAAATCTTCCAATTGTCTGCGATATGCTTTTTCGGTGTCGTTCATAAGCGTTAGGTTTATCGCTGTGCCTATATTTGCTTCGTCGTTTGACGGTGAAAAACTTACAACTCTTGTATGAGCATCATCTATTGCACCTTGACAGATTTTTTTGCCTACGTTCAAACCTGCTTTCCATAGCATAATCTCGGCATCTTTCTGCGTCTTGCCCGTTACATCCGGTATGCGAACCTTTTTTGTGATGTCTCTAACTTCCACTACTAAGCCTACGGCTTGACTGCTCACGATGTCGCTACCTTTTGAAATAGGCTTGTTTTTGTATGTCTGACTAACTACAACATTATCCACTTCGCCTGTTCGGTACATAATGTTTTCAACCCTTAGACCTGCATCTACAAGCGTTTGTACAGCACTTTTAAGTCCTTTATCCGTGCATAACGGCATACTTATCATTTTACACGAATTGCTTGCAACGGTGATATAAATCTTACGTCCTTTTTTGACTATGCTGCCTGCTCTTGGGTCTTGTGTAAGAATTGTTCCGCTCGGTACTCCGTCCTTGAAGACAGAGTCTAACGCAATTATTTCAAAATTTTTATATTCTGAATTTTCGATAACTTGGCTAACGTTTTTATTTACAATCTGCGGTATTTCGTATTCTTCTCCGTGTCTGGTGTATAACTTCAATATCATCGACACAAGGAATAAAAGTACGAAAAACGAGCCTATGATAAGTAGCAAATGCTTCAAAAACACTTTGCTTTTCAAAAATTCTTTCACTGCCATACTAAAAAAATATATTATCAAACCGCAAAGATATGAAAATTTATTGAATAAAACGATTTGAAGGAATTAATGTTTTGGATTGGAAATAATTTTGTAACTTTGCCCACTTCAAAAAAAGAGAATATAATATGAAATCAATGACAGGTTACGGCAAGGCTTCCGTAGATTACGAAAATAAGACCATAAGCATAGAAATCCGCACTTTGAACTCTAAACAAGCAGATGTAAATGTTCGCATACCGAACGTTTATCGAAGTGCAGAGATAGAAATTCAAAACGCAATAAAACAAAGACTTGAACGAGGAAAGATAGATTGTTTTATAACCGTTACATATATGAAAGGCGGAGCGGTTATGAATATCAACGAACAGTTGTTTAAGGATTATTACGCTCAACTTTCATCTTTGACAAACTCTGTACCTGATGCCGATAAAAGCCTATTAACGTATTATCTTTTGAATAGAGATGATATTAACCAGTATATTGACGAGGATTTTTCACAAAAAGAAAAACAAGCCTTATTTGATTGCCTAAACCAAGTTTTGGATATGGTAGATGCGTACCGAACAATTGAGGGAGAAGCTATGCACAAAGCCTTTGAGCAGCATATAAGCGTTATAGAATCTTGTGCAAAGGAAGTAGAGCCTTTTGAAAAGAACAGAGTTCCGATGATAAAAGAAAAACTGCTTAATCGTTTTAAGGAATTGAATATCGAGGGCGTTGAAGAGAATAGATTTGAGCAGGAATTGATATTTTATTTAGAGAAACTTGATATTACGGAAGAGAGAGTAAGGCTTAACCAGCATATCAATTATTTCAGACAGACTATGCTTTTAAGTGAAAGTATCGGTAAAAAGTTAGGTTTTATTGCGCAGGAGATGGGTAGGGAAATCAACACATTGGGAAGTAAAAGCAATGATGCCGATATGCAAAAAATCGTTGTACGAATGAAAGACGAATTGGAAAAAATCAAAGAACAATCTGCGAATATTCTTTAATAAAACAATAGTAAGCAAAAAAGTAACATATCACAGAATGGAAATGGTACAGTATATACATGCAAAGTATATACTGTATTTTACCTGTTATGGTAGTCTTATTTATTTAGTCAGTTTTATATATGAACTAAATAAATGAATAAAAATACTAAACTTGGTTAATTTATTAAGTTGTAGTGAAATAAATTAATTTATGTGAGATAAGAATTTTTTGATATTAAGTAACACTTGACAAGTGTTAAATACTGATTTTTTCAAAAATAGAGCTAAAAATTTGGCAGTCTTAAATTAAATTTCTAATTTTGTGCCAATAAAATTAATAAGAATATTTATGCAGTATCGATGTTCAATGAAAAATGCGAACAAAAGATAAGCGTAAGTAATAATCATTGAAAAATAATTTTAACAAAATATAAAAATGAACAACACATACAAATCCGTAACGGCAGAGGAAGCGGTAAAAGTTATCAAATCGGGTGATCACGTACATATATCATCGGTTTCAGCGGCTCCTCAATGTCTGATTCAAGCCATGTGCGACAGAGGTAGAAATGGCGAGTTAAAGAACGTATATATTCATCATCTTCATACAGAAGGTCCGGCTCCTTATGCAAGCGAAGAGTTTGAGGGAGTTTTTCAACACGATGCTTTCTTTGTAGGTAAGAATGTCCGTAAGGCTGTACAAGCAGGTTATGCAGATTATATTCCTGTCAATTTGGTGGATACACAGCGTTTTTATCGTGAAGAAATCCTGCCTTGCGATGTTGCATTGATTCAGGTTTGTCCTCCCGATAAACATGGTTTTGTGTCATTGGGAACGAGCGTAGATGCTACTTTGGCAGCCGTTGAGAAAGCTAAAACGGTTATCGCTGTGGTTAATCCAAACGTACCAAGAACATTCGGCGATGCAATCATACCTATGTCGGATATAGATATTTTTGTCGATGACGATACACCTATCATTGAAGCTCCTGTGGCTGTACCTGACAGCGTGCAAGACGCCATAGGACGTAATGTAGCAGAACTTATTGAAGACGGAGCTTGTCTTCAAATGGGTATAGGTGCAATACCTAACGCAGTACTATCCAATTTAACAAATCATAAGGATTTGGGTATTCACACCGAGATGTTCTCCGACGGAGCATTGAATTTGATTGAGAAAGGTATAATCAACGGCAGCAAAAAGACTTTGAACAAAGGTAAAGTGGTTACTACTTTCACAATGGGAACGAAGAGATTGTACGATTTTATCAACGAGAACCCTATTGTAAGTATGCGTGATGTAGGATTTACCAACAACCCTAAGAATATCGCAATGCAAAACAAGATGACTTCAATCAATTCGGCGTTGGAGATAGATATTACAGGTCAAGTATGTGCTGAAAGTATAGGTACTAAGTTTTTCAGTGGTATCGGAGGACAATTGGATTTCGTAATAGGAGCGTCTTTGGCAAATCGTGGTAAAAATATTATGGCTATGCCGTCTGCCACGACGAGTGGTATAAGCAAGATTGTACCTACATTGAAAGCGGGTGCTATAGGTGGAGCTCCAAGAAGTATGATACATTGGATTGTAACCGAATATGGTGCAGTTAATGTATATGGCAAGAGTTTGCAGCAAAGAGCCAAATTGCTTATTTCCATTGCACACCCGGATCACAGAGAAGAATTGGAAAAAGCGGCATTTGAGCGTTATGGTTCGCATTTCAATTACGTTCAAGTTTTTTAGGATATTCATTTATTAAATTCATTATATGCGTGGCAATCACGTTTAGACCCTGTCGATTTTGGCAGGGTTTTTATTTTTTTGTAAAAACTGTTGGATAATCGTATAATAAAAGGCGTTATTTTGAGTTTCAATAGTATAGGATTATGAATTATGAGATGGAATAAAGAGGTATATAAGATTGTTGTGTTTTTTGTCTTTGCAGTATTTTGTTTTAGCGTTTCTGCACAAAAGAAGAATACACTTGCAAGTAATCAAGAGCATAAAGTTAGAAAGAAAGTTGCCGTTGTTCTTTCGGGAGGAGGAGCAAAAGGTACGGCACATATAGGGGCGTTGAAGGTGTTGGAAAAAGCGGGCATACCGATAGATATGATTGTAGGAACGTCTATGGGTGCGTTGATGGGAGGTTTGTATTCGATAGGTTATGACGCAACCATGCTTGATTCATTGGTGAGGATTCAGGATTGGCCGTTTCTTTTGTCGGATAGAGTAAATCCATTAGATCAAAGTTTGTTGCAAAGACAGAAACAAGATGTTTATGCACTGTCTTTGGCTGTTAATGACATAAGCAAGTTAAGGCTTTCCAAGACAGGTTTCGTTAAGGGTAAAAATCTTGCAAACCTATTCTCGAAACTGACTCTTGGTTATCACGATAGTTTGGATTTTAATAAATTGCCAATACCTTTTGCGTGTGTTGCAACGGATATGGTAAAGTACAAAGAGGTGGATTTTCATAGCGGTAATTTGGCAACGGCGATGCGTAGTTCGATGAGCATTCCTGCTGTATTTGCTCCCGTATATTTGGATTCTATGGTATTGGTTGATGGCGGGCTTATGAACAATTATCCTGTTGATGTTGCAAAGCAAATGGGAGCGGATATAGTTATAGGCGTAACGGTTCAAAATCTTCAATCTAAAACGCCTGAATATTTCTCTTCGATGGGGTCGGTACTCAATCAGTTGTTGGACGTAAATACAGAGGCTAAATTCTATGATAACTTGGCTATGACGGATGTTTTTATCAAAGTAGATGTCGAGGGCTATTCGGCTGCAAGTTTCAATCTGACGGCAATAGATACTCTTATACGCAGGGGAGAAGATGCGGCTATGGAACAATGGGAAGCACTTGTAAAGATAAGAGAGTCTTTGGGAATAGACACCAACAACATAGAAAAGAGAAAACTCTATCACATGGCAAGTCATAATGTGAGAATGAAGATAAGTGATGTTGAGTTTGTGCATTTCGAGAAAAACGATATAAAGTATTTGCAAGAAAAATTTAATCTTAAAACAGGTCAGACGACGACCATAGACCAAATAGAAAAAGCATTGTCCGCCATTCGTACCAATTTGTTTTACAACGATGCTTCATATCAGATAAGGTACAGAAGCGACGGCTATGGCATCGTAATACAGAGTGAGGGTAAGAAGAGTGCCGAAGTGTTTATGGGAGCAAGATATGACAACGAAGAAAAAGTTTCTATGCAGTTCAATGGAACATTACCTGTACAGTTTATTGTGCCTACGATTTTGCAGGGTACTCTTCGTTTCGGCAAAAGAAGTATGGTGCAGTTAGATGCAACATTCAATCCATCGTCCTTTGCTTCTTTTACCGTGTCATACACATACAATCACAATGATATGAATTTGTATCATAAGGGCGACAGAAACCTTAATCCCGATTATCATCAACATCGATTATCGTTAGGATTTATGAACTACGGTTTCAAGAACTTCTTGTGCGATATATTTGCTCAGTGGGATTATTATAGGTATAGTCAATTGCTTGTAGGAACAAGACAATGGACTAAGTACGTTCCGGTATCACATGTGTATTCCTATCACGCAAGAATACACTACGACGATAGAATAAACAGATACTTCGCTTCGCAAGGACAGAAATACGAAATTCATTATGCACTATATACCGACAATTTCTATCAATACGAAGACGGAAGTCCGTTGCATGCTTTGTCTTATAATTTTTCGAGACTTTTCCCTCATGGCAATTTGGTTATAGAGCCAAAGGTGTATGGCAGAAGTGTGTTTGACGATAATGTTCCTACTGTTTTGTCTAACGCCATAGGAGGCCATTATTTTGCTCATTATGTCGAACAGCAGATGCCTTTTGCAGGTATTGGCAACATTGAACAGGTTGAGGACAACTTTGCTGCGGTGGAATTGAATTTACGATACAGAATATTGAAAAATAACTATGTTTCTTTGGCTTTTGCAGCAGGAGAGATGAGCAAAGCGTTGAAAAACATATTCTCTTCTTCGCCGATTTTGGGCGTGAGAGCCTCGTATTCTTACAACTCAATCATAGGACCTTTGGGCGCATCGGTCGGTTACAGTACAAGAACCGAATCGCCGTACTTGTTTGTCAATATAGGTTATGAGTTCTAAAAAATTTGGCAGGTAGGAATAATTTTTATAACTTTGCACGCCAAACGATAAAACACAAAAGCTAATGTCATTATTAGAAATAAAAGATTTGCACGTTTCCATTGGCGAAAAAGAGATATTGAAGGGTTTGAACCTTACAATTGAGAAAGGCGAGATACACGCCATAATGGGTCCCAACGGTAACGGCAAAAGTACTCTTGCAGCAGTTATAGCAGGCAGCGACAAGTTCAAGGTAACAAAGGGAGAGATATTCTATAAAGGTATGGATTTGCTTTCGATGAGTATTGAACAGCGAGCTTGTGAGGGCATATTCTTAGGTTTTCAGTATCCGGTGGAGATACCGGGCGTTTCTATTACCAATTTTATGAAAACCGCAATCAATGAACAACGCAAATACAAAGGCTTAGACCCTATATCGGCAAAGGATTTCTTGGCTTTGATGAAAGAAAAAGAGAAATATGTCGAATTGTCTTCCACCCTTGCCGGCAGAAGCGTCAATGAGGGTTTTTCCGGCGGAGAAAAGAAGCGTAACGAGATATTCCAAATGGCTATGTTGCAACCTACGTTAAGCATTTTGGACGAGACGGACTCGGGTTTGGACATAGATGCTTTAAGAATCGTGGCAGGTGGCGTCAATAAAGTTCATACAAAGGACGATGCTATTATGGTAATCACGCACTATCAACGACTTTTGGATTATATCATACCTGATGTGGTAGATATTTTGTACGAAGGACGAATAGTTAAGAGCGGCGATAAGGATTTAGCCAAAGTTTTGGAGCAAAAGGGTTATGATTGGATTAAACAAGAACTTTCAGCTCAATAACCTCATAGTTGAAGAACGAGAACATATAAAGCCATTAACTGCAAAACGAGCAGAACGATGAATACACAAGATAATGTTTGCGAATGTTTCGCTTGTAGCATTCCCAATTTGGATACGATAAAGATTAAAAAACAAAACGGCAGATTTACTCCGCAAGGCAGTGCTGCATTCAATTGCCTTAAAAATGAATTGACAATAGAAAATACCGACACCGATTGCATAATCCGTATCAACGACAACGCCGAGATATTGCGTCCTATACAAATCATCAATATGTTGGACGGCGAAGGGAACTCCAATATCCAAAGCAAAACGACAATCATAGCAGGCGAGAATTCCAAGATAACCGTTTTGTATTGCGATGACACATTGCCCAAGACCGAAGTATGCGTTGAAAACACGTTGAATGTGGATATGATGCCTTACTCCAAAGTCTCTTTCTATAAAATGGAGAACGTCAATAACCAAACATCGATAAACACCAAATTGAATTTTGATTTGCAGGCGAATAGCGAATTGCAGACCTTTTTCATAACATTGAACGGCGGCAAGTTATCCAACAATATAAAGGTTAATTTCAAAGGCGATAGGGCATCTGCCGATTTGAACGGCTTGTATCTTATGGATCGTCAGCAGAGTGTTGAGACCGTTGTCGATGTTTGTCATTACACCAACTCTTGTCGAAGCAACCAATTGTTCAAAGGCATCTTGGACGACGAAGCCAAAGCCAACTTTTTGGGACATATATTGGTCGATTACGATGCTAAAAACAACGATGCACGCCAAACCAACAACAATATCCTTTTAACCGACAAAGCCAAAGTCAATACACGTCCTGTTTTGGAGATATATAACGATGACGTTCAGTGTTCTCACGGTGCAACAACGGGACAATTGGACGAACAAGCCTTGTATTATCTTCGCACAAGGGGTATTTCTTCCAAGCAAGCCAAGATGCTTCTTATGAATGCGTTTTGTCAGAGCGTGCTGTTGAAAAGCGAGATAGAAGAACTTAGAAACGGCTTTGCAGAGATGATTAAAAAGCGTTTGGAAGGTGAGTTATCCGTTGAAAATCCTTTCAAAATAAATTTATAATTAAGAGTTTTTTTTTGTAATAAAAGAGTTTTGATAACCGCATAGCGAGAATAAAAATAGGCGTTAAATAAAAACTATATTTTGATGATAATTTCCATTTACGGCAAGGTTCCGACCAATCCACAGGACAAAGATTTAATAGTTTTATTGTTGGAAGATTTATCCGCACAGGGCATCGACGTGCTTGTGTGGAAGCCTTTTTACGATGCTATCAAAGACCGAATAACCCATATCAAAGGCATAGAAACTTTCACCAAAAAAAGTGAGATTGACAAGCACAGCAAGATTTTATTTTCCTTAGGTGGCGACGGAACGATGCTGGACACTTTGGATTACGTTATAGGAACCGATATTGCGGTTATCGGAATCAATCTTGGGCATTTAGGTTTTCTTACAACGGCGGGGCGTTCGGACATCAAGACCATTGTCAAGGAAATTGTTGCCGAGAACTATACGATAGAGAAGCGACCGGTATTAAAGCCCGAGTATTCTTTCGATTGTTCGGGTAGGGAGTTTGCGTTTAACGAGGTATGTTTTCTTTCGACCAATAGGGGCAGCGTTGTGGATTTAGAGGTATTTATCAACGACAAGTATGCTTCCACATTCTGCGGAGACGGTTTGATAATCGCAACGCCTACCGGTTCGACGGCATATTCTATGAGTGCGGGCGGCCCAATCATCACTCCCGACAGCCGTTGCCTTTGTGTTACACCTGTTGCTCCGCACAACCTTACCTTTCGTCCTATAATCATTTCGGATAATGATGTGGTTAAAGTCAGGATACCCGACACGGAAGACCCTTGTAAGATGTTGGTTGATGGCTATGCTATTTTCGACAGGACGCAAGGCGAGATAACCATACGCAAGAGCCAATACAGTTGGAACCTTGTGAGATTAAAGAACCAAGACTTTTTCTTTTCGATACGAAATAAATTGATGTGGGGACAGACTCCCAAATTTCTAATCGGCAATCTGTAAATTTTATTTTTCGTAGGCGACTTTTTGTCCCAATTACGGACATTTTTGTCCCGAATAGTACTAACTCTTGTCCCGAATAGCACAGACTTTCGTCCGGAGTAGCACTAACTCGTGATGTGGATTGCGATATCCATCGGTATGGATTGCGATATTCACCACCAGCGGATTGCGATATCCACATCACGAGTTAGTGCTACTCCGTAAATTAGTTAGTGCTATTCGTGACGCGAGTCAGTGCTATTCGTGACGACAACTTCAATAGTTGGGACAAAAAGAGTAGGCGAGAGGAGAGAAATGTAAGGCTGTAAGAAAAGAAAATCAGTCTGCGCAAGAGATTTTGAAAAGCATAGGCAGAGGTTGGTAAAACAAATATGTTTAATGTTTGGACAATATTAAACAAAGAAACGGGGAACAATTGAAAATTGTCCCCCCCCCGTTGTGCTTTTGCGACCATTGAACTTTTATCAAATCAAACTCGCAGAAAAGTATGCTATTAAAACTATTGGGCGATGATGATAAAATAGTTTTTCTTGCCCTTTTGTACCAAAATATACTTGTCGTTCAAAAGACAGGATTTATCGGTAACGAAAGTTTCGGTAATCTTTTCTTTATTTATCGATAAAGAGTTGCCTTTTAACTCACGACGAACCTCGCCTTTTGAAGAAAGTATCTGCGTTTTGTCAGCCAACAAATCTATGATGCCTATGCCGTTTTCTATCTCAGACTTCGATACCGTGAATTGCGGTACGCCGTCAAAGACACTCAAAAACGTCATTTCGTCAAGTTTGGATAAAGACTCTTTTGTACCCTTGCCGAAAAGAATTTGTGAGGCTTCGATAGCGTTGTCGTAGTCCTCCTGGCTATGAACGCGAATTGTGATGTCTTTTGCCAAAGCCTTTTGCAACAGTCTTGCCTCCGGCTGTTTGTCGTGTTCGCTCTCCAATGCCTCAATCTCTTCTTGGCTCATAAGAGTAAAAATACGGATAAAACGTTTGGCGTCTTCGTCAGATAGATTTAGCCAAAATTGATAGAATTGATAAGGAGAGGTCTTTTCTCTATCCAACCAAATATTTCCTTTCTCAGTCTTGCCGAACTTTTTACCGTCAGACTTGGTGATAAGCGGGCATGTGATAGCGAAAGCCTCGCCGTTGTCCATACGCTTGATAAGTTCCGTACCCGTTGTGATGTTGCCCCATTGGTCGGAGCCGCCGAGTTGCAAACGACAGTCGTAATTCTTGTATAAATAATAGTAATCGTAGCCTTGTAGCAACTGATAAGAAAACTCGGTAAAGGAAATACCTGTCTCGATTCTCTTTTTTACGCTGTCTTTTGCCATCATATAATTGACGGTGATATGTTTGCCTATTTCACGGATAAAGTCAATGAACGACCACTCTTTTGTCCAATCGTAGTTGTTTAGGATTTGAGCGTGATTTGGTGTGTTTTCGTCGAAATTCAAGAACTTGGAGACTTGTTTTTTGATACATTGCAAGTTGTGGTTGATGGTCTCGGGAGTTAGAAGCACACGCTCCGAAGATTTGAAAGAAGGATCGCCAATCATACCCGTAGCACCGCCCACAACAATCAAAGGTCTGTGTCCGCAAGCCTGAAAATGTGCCATAATCATAATACTTACCAAATGTCCGATATGAAGAGAATCGGCAGTAGGGTCAATGCCGACGTATGCCGTCTGCATACCTTTTTTCAGTTGGTCTTCCGTTCCGGGCATAATGGTGTGAATCATATTTCTCCACCTTAATTCTTCTACAAAATCTTTCATCAGAATTATTGTTTATTGATTGTTATTAATTTCTTTTTGTGTTTTGTATTACAGTTTGCCGCTTATCCAACGTATCAAATCATTGCCGTTGGCGTATATAAGCAATGCAAACAACAGTATCATACCTATCACTTGGGCTTTCTCCAAGAATTTATCGCTTGGTTTTCTGCCCGTAATCATTTCCCATAACGTGAATAAAACATGACCTCCGTCCAATGCAGGTATAGGCAGAATATTCATAAAGGCTAATATTATTGAAAGGAACGCGGTCATATTCCAAAATATTTGCCAATCCCAAGTGGAAGGGAATAAACTTCCTATTGTGCCGAAGCCACCTAATTGTGAAGCACCTTCTTTTGAAAATACTATCTTGAATTGTTTTACGTATGATACCAATGTTGAAAATCCTACGGAAATACCTTTCGGTATCGACTCTAAGAAGCCGTAAGATGTGTGTTCGGTCTTTATGTCGGCAGTGAAGTCTTTGCAATACGCACCTATCTTTCCGTCTTTGTCCAAGACCATTGAAAGGCTGTCCAATTTATTGTTTCTGTAATAAGCGACAGTAACCTTTGAACCGGCATAACGAGATATTTTGCTTGCGAACTCCGAAAACGAAGAGGTCTGTTGTGAATTGACAGCCACTAGTGAATCGCCGACCATTAAGCCTGCTTTCTTGCCTATGGCGTTATCGGTAAAACCGCCGATGACAAACGGAAAACGAGCCATAGCAAATTGCTTTTCGCCGGCTCCAACCATTTCTTTTGCGAAACTATCAGGCAGTTTTATCTCAACGGTATCCGAGCCTCTCAATACTTTAACATCCTTTCCTCCGTCAAGCAATATGTCTGAAACAACATCTTTCATTTGATTCATATGCTTTCCGTCAATGGACAAAATATAATCGCCGTTTTTGAAACCGTACTTTTGTGCCGTTTGATTATAATCGTATCCGTAAGGAACATTTCTAAGCGGCAATTCGTCAGTACCCCAGGCAAACATTATTGCAGAATAAATCACAAGAGCACCAATGAAATTGACCAAAACTCCACCCGATATAATCAACAGCCTTTGCCAAGCCTTCTTGGTACGATACTCCCATGGCTGAGGTTCGGTAGAGAGTTTGCTTGCATCTGTGTTGTTTTCGTCAATCATTCCTGCTATTTCGCAAAATCCTCCGAAAGGCAGCCAGCCTATTCCCCATTCGGTGTTGTCAGGGTGTTTGGCGAACTCTTCGGGAGATTTGGTAGAGAAAAATGAAAAATGCCATTTGCCGTCATATTTCTTTGCTCTTAACAGTGAAAACCAAGGATTGAAGAACAAGTAGAATTTATTCACACGAGTTTTGAACAAACGTGCAAAAAGAAAATGCCCGCCCTCGTGTATCAACACAAGGAAAGACAAACTGAGCATAAGAGCCAATAATTTCATTTGTTTATGTTTTTTGTTATTTAATCATCGAATTAGGGTTGCAAAGATACAACAAAAATATATAATGCAATGCAATATAGTATTAGATTTGATTTATAAACCGTTTATTTCGTTTGCTCACGATTAGAGAATTTTGTTTATAAAAACTAAAAAAATGATGTCATTGATTAATTCAGTAGTTAAGGAGTCTGCCGTTGTCATTCCACTCATTAATCATAATACCTTGCTTTGTGGCTTCGATGAATTTGGATAACATTTTATTGTAGCCATCTATTCTTTTACGCCTGCGTTCATTTTGTATTTTGTCAATCCTAACACGCCTGTACAAGGGCGGAAAGGAATTAAAATTCTCCCAAACTTGTTTGTCTTTTTGTAATGCGGCGATTATTTCGCTATCAATCTCCATTTGTTTATCAAGATCGGGTAAAACTTTTTCGCCTGCCGTTGTCATAAGCCCAAGTTTTATCAATCTCCTACATCTTTCTTTGTTAAGTTCCGACCATTCGGATTTTTTGACACGACGACTGAAACGTTGCAATGTAATACCCTCAACATTGCGATATGTGGAATCAATCCAACCGAAACACAATGCTTCCTCCACAGCATCAAGATACCATAACTTATCACTCGGAGCGTTCTTACCACGTTTCGCCTCCACCCAACATTCGCTCTGCGTTTCTGAGTTGGCACTTAACCAAGAGCGAAACTCTTGCCTCGTTGTTATAAACAGTCTGTTCTTGATTTCCATAGCATAAACGAAGAAAAGCAAATGTTAAATGTCTTTAATAAGTTTGGCTTTTACTTCTTTGTCGGTTGATAAATAGTCGTCCAATGAACAATTCTTGATAAATTGAAATCCATTCATAGCCTTGCTTATTATCTCCGGAATTTGCAAGAAACCAATCTTTTCGTTCAAGAACTTTTCCACTGCCACTTCGTTCGCAGCGTTCATTATGCAAGGCATATTTCCGCCCTTTTCGATAGCATCGAAAGCAAGTGATAGACAAGGGAATGTTTGAGTGTCAGGTTTTTCAAAAGTAAGATTGCCAACCTCAAAAATATCCATTGCCAACGACGGCATAGCCACTCTTTTCGGGAAACTCAACGCATACAAAATCGGCAGCCGCATATCAGGTCTTGACATCTGTGCTTTAATCGTTCCGTCTTCGAACTCAACCATGGAATGTATTATGCTTTGGGCGTGAATGACAGGTGTTATCTTTTTTGCATCGACACCAAACAGCCATTTTGCTTCGATAACCTCCAAGCCTTTGTTCATAAGCGTTGCCGAGTCTATGGTAACTTTTTTGCCCATATTCCAATTAGGATTGCGTAAGGCATCTTTGACTGTTATATTTTCTAATTCGCTAAGCTTCTTACCTCTGAACGCACCACCCGATGCAGTAAGCAAAATCCTCTTTACTCTGTTGTGATATTCACCTTGTAGGCACTGAAAAATAGCCGAATGTTCGCTATCCACAGGTAGTATTGCGACATTATTATCTAACGCCATCTGTGTTATCAATTCACCTGCCACAACCATGGTCTCTTTATTGGCAAGGGCTATGGTCTTTTTCGCTTTTATGGCTTCAATTGTCGGTTTCAAACCTGCAAACCCCACCAAAGCCGTTAGTACAATATCTATGTTTTTGAAAGTAACCACTTCACCCATAGCCTCACTGCCTGCAAAGACCTTTATATCGTTTTGTTCCAAGGCTTGTTTGACCATTTCGTACTTACTTTCGTCTGCAATGACAACAGCGTTCGGCATAAACTCCTTTGCTTGGGTAATAAGCAATTCGGCATTGGAGCCGGCCGTCAGAACTTCCACTTCAAACAAATCTTTATTGGAGCGAATAACGTCCAAAGTCTGTGTCCCGATAGAACCAGTCGAACCGAGTATGGCTATATTCTTTTTCCTATCTTTCATCATCTTCCTTGTAATGAGGTGCAAAATTACGAAAAATTATCCATATACCTTTCGGCATACACAATCGCAAATAATAATATGTGATACGACTTTACTAATCAATGAAACTGATTTTTTAGTGTGAGTGATTAAAAAATTAGCGTGAGTGATTAATTTTCTAATATGAGTGATTATAAAAACAATAATACGAGCAAATTAATTCAGTTGATTTGCAGTGTTATCAAATTTATTATTTGCGTTATTCAGATTATAAGCAAAATCAAAAACTTAAATCTTAGCAATTATGTTTTTAACCAAACAAACCATTTTCTTGGTTGCCGCATCAACGTTCTCCAATACTTCTTTATGCGTTTGCTCATCGTTGCTGTTTTCGTCAAACACATTGCTTATCACAGATAGTCCCAAAACTTTCATACCGCCATGAACGGCAACGATTACCTCGGGTACGGTACTCATTCCAACAGCACTTACTCCCAATGTTCGGTACATCATATATTCGGCAGGTGTCTCAAAACTTGGGCCACTTCCTGCCGCATAAACACCTTGTTGTAAAGTGATGTTCAGTTCCTTTGCCGTTGCTATTGCTTTATTTTGTAAATCCTTATCATACGCTTCGTTCATAGAAGGAAATCTCTCGCCGAAGCGTTCATCATTTCTGCCTATTAATGGATTAGGCATAAAATTTATGTGGTCGGTTATAAGCATAATATCTCCGACCGAAAAATTCTTATTAACTCCGCCTGCCGCATTTGTTACTATCAACGTTTTGATACCCATAAGAGTGAAAACCCTTTGAGCGATGGTAACTTCGTCCATACGATAGCCTTCATAGAAATGAAATCTGCCTTGCATACAAATAACATTCTTGCCTTTGAGGCGACCGAAAATCAAATTGCCTGCATGTCCCTTAACGGTGGAAACAGGAAAATGAGGAATATCTTTATATGCAATTATTATTTGCTCTTCAATCTCTGTTGCCAATGGACTTAAACCGCTACCCAATACAATAGCAATTTCGGGTGTTTGTGAAATCTTCGATTCGATGAAAGCCTTAGCTTCTGATATTTGCTCGTAAGTCATCTTTTAATATATTTAAGAAATTATTATCTATTTCGTTTTCTATTTTCAATACCTCAAAACTTAATCTATTAAACCTTTTCAATCGCATAAAATCTTTTTCGGTCGTTATGATTTGTCTATTCTCTTGTTTGGATATTGAGATTATGCGACTTATATCCGAATCCTTAAACTGATAATGGTCGGGAAATTTCTCTAATACTACATTAAATCCATTATCTTCCAAAAATTTTACGGCAGGATAAGGATTGTCAATTCCAGCGACGAACAACAGATTTTTGTTTTCAATTTTCGGTAGATTGTAAATTATTTTCGAGAAAAAGACTTGTTGTTTGCTTGTTGCTTTTAGGCGTTTTATGAAATTTTCTTTGCTGGCCGCCGAAACGTTATCAGGAGTTTTTGTTACAACAATATAATCGGCTCTTTTGCTTTGAGTTTTGCTTTCTCTAAGTCGCCCGTAAGGTAGGACGAAGTCTTTGAAATAAGGCCTGTTGTATTCGGTTAGCAAAATAGTCGCATTAGGCGTTGTCTTGCGGTATTGATACGCATCGTCCAAAAGTATAAGTTTTATTTCCTTGTGATTATTCCTGATATTATCGATAGCTTCGTTTCTGTCCTTATTTACAAAAAATTTTATCTCTGGGAACTTTTCTTTCATTTGTTTGGGTTCATCTCCGACTTCTTCCGCTGTATCATTGAGTAAGACCTCTTTGAGACCTTTTGTCTTTCGTTTATATCCGAGCGAAATCACTGCCAAAGGAAACTCCGTCATCAGATGCTTTATCAAATACTCAATCATAGGAGTTTTCCCCGTTCCTCCAACACGCAGATTGCCTACACAAAGAACGAACACATCATCATATTTTCGGCTCTTTATTATATGATGTTTGAATAACAGGTTTCGTATAAACGTTATAAGAAAATACATCGCTCTTTGTTGTTGTGATTGATTTGAAACGCAAAGATAAAACAAAAAAATCGTAATTGACGGTAATGAAGTCTTATTTCGTTTCAATTTTATGCTTTGATGAAAAAGGCATAAAACAAGCGGCAAAATTTTTACGACTTAAAAATTTATTAATCATTAACACTAAAAAATTAGTGTTAATGATTAATTTGCTAATGTTAAACATTATTTTAAGGACTCAAATAAATTGAAAATCTCTAAGTATTAAGATTTTTTTGAAATGTTTTGTGGGTATTGCAATTTGTTGTAGTTTTGCACTGCGAAAAGCATAGCATTCTTTGAAATGTATATTGTCAATAATGAAACGATGAAAGAGTGTTTTGTTTTGGCTTTGCGTTTTGGCTATATATAAATATAGGTGTATGACTGATAGAAAGCGAATATTGATTGTAGATGACGAGCCGACTTTGTGTGAAGTGCTTCGATTTAATCTTGAAGCCGAAGGTTACGAAGTATATACTGCAAATTCGTCAGAAGATGCCTTGACAATGGATTTATCTTCTTTCAATCTCGTGTTGCTTGACATAATGATGGGAGAAGTTAGCGGTATTCAGTTGGCATCGATAATGAAAAAAAGAAAAGACACTGCTGATATACCTATTATATTTTGTACAGCCAAAGACTCTGTCGATGATATGGTTCAAGGATTGGAATTGGGAGCAGATGATTACATAACAAAACCTTACTCTATCAAAAACATTATTGCAAGAGTGAAAGCCGTGTTGCGTAGAGTGGCGGCAGCGAAAACAAATAGTGAGACCGAGAAAGATGTAATAACCTTTGAGAAATTGAAAATTTCTCTACCAAATAAAGTATGCACGATTGATGATAATGAAATAAAAATGCCGAAAAAGGAGTTTGAAATTCTCGTATTATTATTGTCGAATAGGGGCAGGCTTTTTTCTCGGCAGGAAATACTTAATAGGGTTTGGAGTAATGAGGTTGTGGTTTTGGATAGAGTTGTAGATGTAAATATAACACGTCTTCGCAATAAACTCGGAGACTACGGCAAACACATTGTAACAAAAATGGGTTACGGATATGTTTTCACGGATTAGACTTACGTATCACAAAAGGCTTTTTCTCGGATTGGTAATATATTCGTGGTTGCTTGTGGGTGTTGTTGCATTATTTCAATACCACAGAGAGAAACAATTCAAGGCGGAAATATTCAACACTCGTCTGCAAGCACTGAACGAGCAAATAATATCACATCTCGATTTAACGGGAAGTGTAGAAATTCCAAAGAATGATATAAACGGACTTCGTATAAGTGTTATCGATTACGGCGGAAGAGTTATCTATGATAATTCTCTTGATACATTGCCCGGTTCTTCGCACTTGGATAGAGAGGAAATAGCAAAGGCTGTACGTACAGGTGAAGGCTATGCAGTGAGGCGTCATAGCGAAAGTACGGGAGGAACATATTTTTATTCGGCAAAACGTGGCAAGAATTATATTGTACGAACGGCAGTTCCGTATTCATTACCTTTGAATAGGATTCTTTCTGCAAATTATGGCTTTCTATGGTTTATGATAGGGGCTGCGGTGGTTATGTGCGTGATAGGTTTTTTCGTAACACGAAAAGAAGGAAAGCATATCCGAAGACTAAGAGATTTTGCAAAAAAAGCCGAAAAGGGCGAGAGTATTGTTGATGTAGAGCCTTTTTCTCGAGATGAACTCGGAGATATATCCAATCACATCGTTATGCTTTACGCAAAACTTCAACAGACAACAGCCGAAAGAGACAAGGAACATCGTCAGGCGATAATCGCTCAACAAGAAAAAACAAGAATTAAATGCCAACTGACAAACAATATAAATCACGAATTAAAAACTCCTGTCGCTGCAATGCAGGTTTGTTTGGAAACTTTGCTAACTCATAAAGACATGCCGTCGGATAAACGAGAGGAATTTCTCAATCGTTGCTACGAAGCCAACAAACGACTGCAAACCCTTTTGGTTGATGTCTCCACTTTGACGCGTATTGAAGACGGAGCAGCGAATATATGTAAAGAAAAAATAGATGCTTCATTGATTATTTCACAAATATGCACCGAGTACGAGCAAGCAGCAAGGCAAAAAGGTATTGCTATTCGTAACAACGTAAATTCTCCAATCATTATTAATAGTAATGTTTCTATTCTCTCGTCCATATTTCGTAATCTTATGGATAATGCAATCGCTTATTCACAAGGGACTTTGATTGAAATAAATACCGAAAAAGAAACTTTCGATACAGTATCTTTTTCTTTTGTCGATAATGGAAAAGGCGTTGGAGAGCAGCATTTGGAAAAGATATTTGAAAGATTTTATAGGATTGATAAAGGTCGTTCTCGCCAATTGGGAGGAACGGGACTTGGTTTGTCCATTGTTAAAAACGCTGTCATTTGGCACGGCGGAGAAATAGAAGTGAAAAATCGCAAACAAGGTGGATTGCTGTTCTTTTTCACTTTGAAAAAAGGTTAATATCAATAAAATTATAATAAGATGTGTTTTCGCTTTACTGATGTTTAACATCCGTAAAATAATATTAAACATTAATAAATTAGTGTTAAACATTAGAAAATTCTTTTCATTGATTAATTTTGTGAAAGCATATAAGGTTTTTGTAACGAAAACTTAAAATTTATGAAACAATTATGTAATATCCATAAACGAACTTTGCAAAAAATTAAAATAAAGTACTATGGATATAATTTTCTTATGTGTCATCATCTTTTTATTGTTGTTGGCAGTATTTGACCTTTCTGTCGGAGTAAGTAATGATGCGGTTAATTTTCTAAACTCTGCGATAGGCTCCAAAGCAGCGTCGTTCAAAAGGATATTAATCGTTGCCGCAATAGGAATATTTATCGGGGCATCGATGAGTAACGGTATGATGGATATTGCACGGCACGGCATATTCCGACCGGAGCATTTTTCTTTTTATGACCTTATCTGTATTTTTATGGCAGTAATGGTAACGGACATTATACTATTGGATATTTTCAACAGTCTCGGTATGCCGACATCTACCACCGTTTCCATGGTTTTTGAATTGCTTGGGGCAACGTTTGTGGTATCCATTATTAAGATTATGGGCGATAGTTCGACTTTGGCGTTGAACGATTTGCTCAATACAGAAAAAGCCTTGTCGGTTGTTATAGGTATTTTCCTTTCGGTGGCTATTGCGTTTGTTTTCGGTACATTGGTGCAATTCATTACACGAACCATTTTTTCGTTCGATTATAAAAGCAAATTGAAATGGAAGATTGGAATATTCTCAGGAGTGTGTGCAACTGCCATAATATATTTTTTACTTATAAAAGGTATGAAAGATTTGTCGTTTATGACACCTGAGGTTAAGGATTGGATTGCTGACAACACGGGAATGATTATCGGAGTTTGTCTTGTGGGATTTACGTTGATTATGCAGTTACTTTATGCTGTTAAAGTCAATGTTTTGAAAGTCGTTGTACTTATGGGAACATTTTCTCTTGCGATGGCATTTGCAGGAAATGACTTGGTGAATTTCATAGGTGTGCCACTTACCGGACTTGCATCATACCAAGATTATATGGCTAATGGCAATGGAAACGCAAATACATTTATGATGTCTTCGTTAAATAACTCCGCCAATACGCCGATATGGTTTCTTGTAGGTTCGGGAGTTATAATGGTTGTCGCTCTTGCTACTTCCAAAAAAGCAAGGAAAGTCTCGCAAACGGAAGTAGGATTGGGAAGTCAGAGTGGAACAGACGAAATGTTTGGCTCATCAAGAATTGCTCGAAAATTTGTAAGAATGGCGATGTCTTTATTGGATTTCATAAAGATGATTACTCCCAAGAAAATAAGACTATGGTTCAATAAACGTTTTGATGTCAATCAAACCATAATGGAACAAGGAGCGGCGTTTGATCTTGTTCGAGCTTCGGTGAATTTGGTTTTGGCGGGAGTGTTGATAGCAATAGGCACATCGTTAAAACTACCGCTATCGACGACATTTGTAACTTTTATGGTGGCTATGGGTACGTCATTGGCGGATCGTGCTTGGAATAGAGAGAGTGCAGTATTTAGAATTACGGGAGTTATATCCGTGATTGGAGGTTGGTTTCTTACAGCAGGGGCAGCATTTATCGGAGCAGGGATAATGGTATTCGCAATGTATTATGGTGGTAAGGTCGTGATGATTCTTCTTGCCATTGTTACATTGATTATAATTTTTCAAAGCAATAAACGATTTCGCAAAAAGAGTGTTGAAGATGAAGGCGACGTATTGTTTCAAAGTATTATTTCAGGTCAAAACAAGGACAATGTGTGGCCAATGTTTCTTATGTACCTAACAGGCAAGCAACAGAATTTTATTGTCTTTGCAAAGCAAACTTATTGCAACGTAACCGATGCTTTTGTTACTGAAAATCTTCGTGTGTTGGATAGAGCGGAGCATAAACTCAAATATGAGAAACGTATGTTAAAAAACGACAGACGTAAAGAGACTCTATGCCTTAGGCAACTTAACAAAGAACTTGCAATAGAGAAAAGCACGTGGTTTTATCTTGGCAATAATTGTTGTATGTCCATTTTGTACAATCTACATCGTATAAACGAGATATGTAAAGAGCATACCGAAAACAATTTCCGCCCGCTTCCTTCGGAATATACTGATGATTTTAAGTTAATTCGCAGTCAGGTGAATGCTTTGTTCGATGAAACGATAGATATGATAAATTCGGGCAATGTTGAAAAAATAAGTCTTTTGCGTAGTCAATGTGATGCGATAAAAGATAAAATTTCCGACACGTACCATAAATTATACGCTTCAATTCGAGATGACAATCCGTCTTCAATGACTGTGTTATACGTGTATTTGAATATGCTGCAAGAAACACGGGAAATGGTTTCGAGTATTCGTAAATATGTCCGTTCGTTTGGAAAGATGAGAAGCAGTGATATTGTGATATAAAAGGAGTCGGCAGTTGAAATGTGATTTTAACTTAAAGGAAATGTCAAAAAATAAGTCGTAAATTTTTTACGACTTAAAAATTTACTAATCATTAACACTAATTTTTTAATGTCTCATAAAAATTTACTGATGTTAAACATTAGTAAAGGCACTGATAGTGAGAGGAAAATTTTTGAACTTGGCAATGTTTTTTTTAAGGAAATATTTGGCGGGTATGATAAATTGTTGTAATTTTGCAAATTGAAAATAGAAGCGTTCTCTAAGAAGTATGAAAGCGTAAATGAAAATAGTTGATTTTGCGAGGGTTGCATACTTGGGAGATTTCTCAGAGTAGATTGTTGGCTGCAATTGAAATGACGGTTTGGTTTTCAAAAATAGTGTTATGTGGCACAAAGAAATACAAGCATTTATATAAATAATATTGTGTGAGTATTGATTTTTGTTGTGGCATGCGCGGTTTTGTTGAATGGTCTTTCGCCTTGTAAAAAGGTGTGTAAGACTTAAAAGTTAAATGTTAAATTAAAAAAAACAAAGAGAAAAATTTTTTGATATGCCAACAATTCAGCAGTTAGTTCGTAAAGGACGTCAGAAAATGGAATACAAAAGCAAGGCTCCTGCAATGGATTCTTGCCCGCAGAGAAGAGGTGTTTGTACAAGAGTATATACGACCACACCTAAAAAGCCAAACTCTGCAATGAGAAAAGTAGCCAGAGTTAAATTGACGAACGGAAAGGAAGTTAATGCTTACATACCGGGAGAAGGTCATAACTTACAAGAGCACTCAATCGTAATGATTCGTGGTGGTAGAGTAAAGGATCTTCCTGGTGTAAGATACCACATCATTCGTGGTGCTTTGGATACGGCAGGCGTCGATGGTAGAAAACAGAGACGTTCCAAATATGGCGCTAAAAGACCAAAGGATGCAAAGAAATAATTTGTAGAACTTATTAGAGAGGCATTAGAGATAAAATGAGAAAATCTAGACCAAGAAAAAGAATAATTCTTCCTGATCCTAAATATAATGATGTAATGGTTACCAAGTTTGTAAATAACATCATGTTGAAAGGAAAAAAGACGATAGCATACGAAATTTTCTATGATGCAATTGACATCGTAAGTGAAAAGACAAAAGAAGATGGTCTTGAAGTATGGAAGAAAGGTTTGTCAAATGTTACACCTAATGTAGAGGTTCGTTCTCGTAGAATAGGTGGTGCGACTTTCCAAATTCCTACTGAAATTCGTCCTGAAAGAAAGCAATCGATGGGTATGAAGAACCTTATTGGTTTTGCAAGAAAGAGAAGTGAAAAGACGATGGCTGCACGTTTAGCATCAGAGATTATCGCTGCATCGAAAGAAGAAGGTGCTGCTTTCAAGAGAAAGGAAGATATTCATAGAATGGCTGAGGCAAATAAAGCATTCTCACATTTTAGAATGTAATACAGTGGTAGATAAAATAGTTTAGGGAAAGTAAAAATTAATGGCAGATTTACGTTTAATAAGAAATATTGGTATTATGGCGCATATAGACGCCGGTAAGACGACAACTACCGAGCGTATATTGTTCTATACCGGAAAGAATCACAAGATTGGTGAAACTCACGACGGTACGGCAACAATGGACTGGATGGCGCAAGAGCAGGAGAGAGGTATTACAATCACTTCTGCTGCAACTACCGTATTTTGGGATTATAAGAATCAACAACATAAGATTAATATTATAGACACTCCGGGACACGTCGATTTTACCGCTGAGGTGGAACGTTCATTGCGTATATTAGATGGTGCTATTGCATTATTCTGTGCAGTGGGTGGAGTTGAACCGCAGAGTGAAACTGTTTGGAGACAAGCTGATAAATATAAAGTGCCGCGTGTATGTTTTGTTAATAAAATGGATCGTGCAGGTGCTGACTTTTTTAATGTTCTTACGGAAATAAAAGAGAAACTTGGTGCAAATCCGGTTCCATTGGAAATTCCAATTGGACAAGAGGATATGTTCAAGGGTGTTATTGACTTGGTGAAGAATAAGGCTTTCATATATGATGAAGAAAGCAAGGGAATAACTACTTATGAAATTCCGATGCCTGAGGATTTGAAGGAAATAGCCGCAGACTATCGTAAAAGACTTATAGAAGGTGTTGCTGAAGAAGATGATGCTTTGTTGGAAAGATATATGGAGGACGAAAATTCCATAACTGAGGAAGAAGTTATGAAATATGTCCGTAAGGCTACTTGTGAGATGCGTATTTGTCCTGTTCTTTGTGGTTCGGCATTTAAGAATAAAGGAATACAAAATCTTATTGATGCAGTTTGTGCATATTTACCTTCTCCAATGGATGTTCCTGAGATTGACGGAGTAAATCCTAAAACTGGTGAAGATGTATCACGCCCTGTCAGTGTTAAAGCACCGTTTTCAGCGTTAGCATTCAAGATTGCAACAGATCCTTATGTAGGAAGATTATGTTTCTTTCGTGTTTATAGTGGATCATTGGAGGCAGGTTCGTATGTCTATAATGCAAATACAGGTAAAAAAGAACGTATTTCGAGAATTATGCAGATGCATGCTAATCGTCAAAATCCTGTGGATAAAATTGAAGCAGGCGATATAGCAGCGGCTGTCGGCTTTAAGGATATTAAGACGGGTAATACTCTTTGTGAGGAGTCAAATCCTATTATATTGGAGTCGATAACATTCCCTGATCCGGTTATTTCTATCGCAATAGAGCCTAAACAACAAGCAGATTTGGATAAGTTTAATAACGCTTTGACCAAACTTGCAGAGGAGGATCCTACGTTATGTGTCGAAACTGATGAAATTTCAGGACAGACAATTATCAGAGGTATGGGTGAGTTGCATTTGGATATTGTAACTGATAGAATGCGTCGTGAATTTAACGTAGAGGTTAATGAAGGCAAACCGCAGGTTGCATACAAAGAGGCTATCACAGGTGAGGTCGAACATAGAGAGGTCTATAAGAAGCAAACAGGTGGTAGAGGTAAGTTTGCTGATATTATCTTTTCTATCGGGCCTGCTGACGAAGGTGTTAAAGGGTTGCAGTTCGTTAATGAGGTTAAAGGTGGCGATATTCCAAAAGAGTTTATTCCTTCTGTGGAAAAAGGTTTCAAAGATGCTATGCGTAATGGTGTTATGGCGGGATTTCCTATGGAAAGTATGAAAGTCGTTTTGAAAGATGGTTCATTCCATCCTGTGGATTCAGATGCCCTTTCGTTTGAGTTGTGTGCTAAGATAGCATTCAAAACAGCAGCCAAGAGAGCAAAACCTGTACTTATGGAGCCAATAATGTCAGTTGAGGTTAATACTCCTGATGCTTATTTGGGTGATGTTACGGGTGATTTGAATAGAAGAAGAGCTATCTTGGAAAACATCACGGCTAAGGTTGGAATACAAAGCGTAAAAGCAAAAGTTCCATTGGGACAGATGTTTGGTTATGTTACAGCATTGAGAACAATTACTTCTGGTAGAGCAAACTCTACAATGGAGTTCTCTCATTATTCTCAGGCACCGAAAGACGTAACTGACGAAGTTCTTAAAGAAAATAATTAATAAAATAAATAGGTTTAACAAATAAAATTTAGTAATTGTGAGCCAGGAAAAACAAAAAATCAGAATCAAATTGAAGTCTTACGACCACAATTTAGTTGACAAATCAGCTGAGAAGATTGTTAAGACTGTTAAGTTGACGGGAGCACACGTTCAGGGACCAATCCCATTGCCAACTAACAAGAAAATCTTCACAGTAAACCGTTCAACTTTTGTCAATAAGAAATCAAGAGAACAGTTTGAATTGAGTTCATACAAACGTTTGCTTGATATTGACAGTACTTCTGCACAGACAATAGACGCTCTTATGAAGTTGGAATTGCCTTCGGGAGTTGAGGTTGAAATCAAAGTCTGATAAGTTGAGATTGTAAGAAAAAGATTTGAACGTAAATTTAGTATTATCCAGCCGCTGAGATTCTGTGAAGAATACAAGCTGGGAAGTTAGTAAAGAAAAAAAGACAAAAAAAATGTCAGGATTAATTGGAAAAAAGATTGGAATGACCAGTATTTTTGATGCCTCTGGCAAACAACAGCCATGCACGGTTATAGAAGCTGGTCCTTGTGTAGTAACACAAATCAAGACACCTGAAAAAGATGGTTATAGTGCCATTCAGCTTGCTTTTGATGAAATGAAAGAAAGTAAGGCTACAAAGCCTATGAAGGGTCATTTTGCAAAAGCATCAACTACACCTAAAAGACATTTAGCAGAATTTACTCGTTTTGAGGAAGGCAGCAAAAAAACTTTTGGAGAAGTTTTAGATTGCAGCATTTTTGCAGAAGGAGAGTTTGTTGATGTCGTTGGTATCTCAAAAGGTAAGGGATTTCAGGGTGTTGTTCGTCGTCATGGATTTGGCGGAGTTGGAGATCAAACACATGGACAAGACGACAGATTACGTGCTCCTGGTTCGGTAGGTGCATCTTCATACCCTTCAAGAGTATTCAAAGGTATGAGAATGGCTGGTCAAATGGGTAACCACAGAGTAAAGGTTCAAAATCTTAGAATACTTAAGATTTTTGCAGAAAAGAATTTGATATTAGTTAAAGGATCTGTTCCAGGTCCAAAGGGTTCAATTTTAAAACTTGAGAGATGGAGCTAAAAATTTATAACATAAAGGGAGAGGATACTGGTAAAACAATAGTTGTCAGTGATTCATTGTTTCAGACAGAGCCTAATGACCATGTGATATGGTTAGCTGTTAAACAATATTTGGCAGACCAAAGACAGGGAACCCATAAAGCAAAAGAACGTTCAGAAGTTTCTGGTTCAACAAGAAAACTTAAGAGACAAAAAGGAACAGGTGGAGCAAGATGCGGTGATATCAACAGCCCTGTAATGATAGGTGGTGGTCGTGCATTCGGACCAAGACCAAGAGATTATAGATTTAAACTCAACAAAAAAGTGAAATCTCTTGCAAGACTATCAGCATTGAGTTATAAAGCTAAGGATGAGCAGATAAAAGTTGTAGAAGATTTCTCATTTGAAGCGCCAAAGACTAAAAATATGGTGCAGGTTTTGAAGAACTTACAATTAAATGATAAAAAATCTTTGTTCGTAATGCCTTCAAATCAAGAAAATTTTGTAACTTTGTCAGCCAGAAATTTGAGAAATGTCAGAGTGATGAGTGCTCAAAGTTTGAATACATACGAAATTTTGTATGCGAACACTTTGGTATTCAGTGAAACTGCATTGAAAGAATTGGATAGCAATAACGCCAAAGCATAAATAAGTAAGTCGGAAACATTTAAAACGTAAAAACAATGAGTATTATAGTAAAGCCGATTATTACAGAAAAGATGACGAAAATCAGTGAGAAAGATGCTACTCGCTGTGGCTTCATCGTTGATAGGCGCGCAAATAAGATAGAGATAAAAAAAGCAATTGAAACCCTGTATAGCGTTAAAGTTGATAGCATAAATACTATCAATTACAGCGGAAAAAGAAAAGCCAGATATACAAAAGCTGGTTTTATACAAGGTAGAACAAATGCGTATAAAAAGGCAATGGTTACATTAGCCGAAGGTGAAACAATAGACTTTTTTAGCAATATTTAGATAAAGAGATGGCTTTAAAGAAATTAAAACCGACAACACCTGGTCAAAGACATAAAATAGCAAGTACTTTTGAGGAGATTACAGTAAGTAAGCCTGAAAAGAGTCTTGTTTTTGGTGTTCGTAAAAGTGGAGGAAGAAACAATCAAGGTAAAATGACCATGAGATATATTGGAGGTGGTCATAAGAGATTGTATCGTGTTATTGATTTTTTCAGAGATAAAGATGATATTCCTGCTGTTGTAAAAACTATTGAATATGATCCTAACCGTTCAGCACGTATAGCATTAGTTTGTTATGCTGATGGTGAAAAGAGATATATCGTTTCTCCAAATGGATTAAAAGTCGGTCAGACGATTATGTCAGGTAAAGGAGTTGCTCCTGAAATAGGCAACACATTGTTCCTAAGTGAAATACCTTTCGGAACAATGATACATAATATTGAACTTCGTCCGGGAGAAGGTGCTAAACTTGTGAGAAGTGCAGGTACCTATGCTCAGTTGATGTCAAGAGACGGAAAATATGCTATCATTAAAATGCCTTCTGGCGAGACAAGAATGATACTTCAAACTTGTAGAGCTACGGTTGGTGTTGTTTCTAATACAGAGCATAATTTGGAAGTTTCTGGTAAGGCTGGTCGTTCTCGTTGGTTGGGTAGAAGGCCAAGAGTTAGAGGCGTAGTGATGAACCCTGTTGATCACCCGATGGGTGGTGGTGAAGGTCGTGCATCCGGAGGACATCCTCGTACTCGTAAAGGCATACCTGCTAAGGGATATAAGACAAGAGCTCCTAAGAAGATATCAAATAAGTTTATAGTTGAAAGACGTAAGAAGAAATAATTAAAACGTAGAAAGACATGAGCCGTTCGTTAAAAAAAGGACCTTATATTTTTTATAAGTTAGAAAAGAAAGTTTTGGAGGCCCAAAACAAGAAAAGTAAAACAACTATTAAAACTTGGTCAAGAGCTTCTATGATTTCTCCGGATTTTGTAGGTTTAACTATAGCTGTTCATAATGGAAACAAATTTATTCCTGTTTATGTTACAGAAAATATGGTTGGACATAAATTGGGTGAGTTTGCTCCTACAAGAATTTTTAGAGGACATGCGGGCCAAAAAGATAAGGCTAAGAAATAAAAAGTTTAGTAGAGATGGGATCGAGAAAACATAATTGTGCACAAGCATATAAAGAAGCACGTAAGAGTAGATATATTGCTAGATTAAATGATAATCCGACTTCTCCAAGAAAAACTCGTTTGATGGCAAATGCTATCAGAGGTTTAGATGTTGATAAGGCTTTGGGAGTTTTGCAGTATTCTCATAGAGAATCCGCTCCAAAGTTGAGAAAGTTGTTGTTATCTGCTATTGCTAATTGGCAGGCTAAGAATGTAGGACAATCTGTAGAAGACAGTAATCTATACATAAAACAAATTTGTGTAAATGGTGGCAGACAAATAAAGCGTCTTCGCACTGCACCTCAGGGTCGTGGTTACAGGATTAGAAAGCGTTCGAATCATGTTATCCTTGAACTTGGAAGCCGAGCAAATGAAAATGTTGCAAAACCGGTAGAAGATAACGAAAGTAAATAGTTTGTTTAACGTGAAAAATAATTAAAAGGATGGGACAAAAAACAAATCCAATAGGAAACAGACTTGGTATCATCAGAGGTTGGGATTCTAACTGGTATGGTGGTAGAAGATTTGACGCCAAATTAGTAGAAGATGATAAAATAAGAAAGTATCTTAATGCACGTTTATCAAAAGCCGATATAGCAAAAATATATATTGAACGTACATTGAAGAGAATAACTGTTACGATCAACACTGCAAAGCCGGGTTATATTATCGGTAAAGGTGGTTCTGAGGTTGATAAAATCAAAGAAGAGTTAAAGAACCTTACAGAGAAAGAAGTTCAGATTAACATTTCTGAGGTCAAGAGACCTGAAATGGAGGCTACTTTAGTTGCTCAAAGTATAGCAAGACAAATTGAGGGAAGAGTCTCTTATCGTAAAGCTATCAAAATGGCTATTTCTTCAACTATGAGAGCAAATGCTGAGGGTATCAAAGTTACGGTTTCTGGTCGTATTGGTGGTGCAGAAATGGCAAGAACAGAACACTACAAAGAAGGAAGAACTCCATTGCATACTTTAAGAGCAGACATAGACTATGCACAAGCAGAAGCACATACAACTTATGGTCGTATAGGTGTTAAAGTTTGGATATGTAGAGGTTTGGTTTATAATAAAGTGGAAATAGTTCCTTCTACGGTTGGTGGAATGAAAGAGGGTAGAAATAACCAGCGTTCTTCAATGGGAATGCGTCCTCGTAGAAATAATAGTAAAAACAGTAATAAATAGGAGTAAAGGAAATGTTACAACCCAAAAAGACAAAATATAGAAAACAGCAGAAGGGCAAGATGAAAGGCTTGGCCAACAGAGGACATGAATTGGCTTTTGGTACTTTTGGCATAAAGAGTCTTAATACTGCTTTTATTACAGGACGTCAGATTGAAGCAGCTCGTCAGGCTATCACGCGTTATATGAAGCGTGAAGGTCAGTTGTGGATTAGAATTTTTCCTGATAAGCCTATTACAAAGAAGCCTAATGAGGTTCGTATGGGTAAAGGTAAGGGTGCTCCGGAATATTTCGTTGCAAGAGTAAAACCTGGAACAGTTTTGTTTGAAGCAGAAGGTGTTCCTGTTGCTGTTGCAAAAGAGGCTATGCGTTTAGGAGCTCAAAAATTGCCTGTTATTACGAAGTTTGTTGTTCGTAGAGATTACGTAGAATAAAAGAGATAGGAGATATTTGTTATGAAAAATAATTTAGGTTTAAAGGAATTATCTGATAAGGAATTACAGGAAAGACTTGAAGTGGAACAAATGCAATTGGTTAAAATGAAAATAAACCATGCAGTGTCTCCGTTGGAAAATTCTAACGTATTGAGAACAGCGAGAAAGAATATTGCTCGTATTCATACAGAGATAAGAATGCGTCAGTTAAATTCAGAGGCTTCAAAAGTTGAATAATGCTGAAATCTTGTAAAGCAATGGAAAGAAATTTAAGAAAAGAAAAAGTAGGTATTGTCGTTAGTAATAAGATGGACAAAACCATTAGCGTTATGGTCGAAAGAAAGGTTAAACACCCTAAGTACGGAAAGTTTTTGAAAAAAAGTACTAAGTTTATGGCTCATGACGAAAAAGGTGAAGCTGGTATGGGAGATACCGTACGTATTATGGAGACAAGACCATTGAGTAAAAACAAATGTTGGAGATTAGTTGAAATCATAGAAAAAGCTAAATAAAAGATGGTACAACAAGAATCAAGATTAGTTGTCGCAGATAATAGCGGAGCGAAAAGTGCCCTTTGCATCAGAGTACTTGGTGGCACAAAGGCAAGATATGCTTCCGTTGGAGACAAAATCGTTATCGCTGTAAAAGATGCATTGCCTTCTGGTAATGTTAAAAAGGGATCTGTATCAAAGGCGGTTGTTGTAAGAACTAAAAAAGAAGTTAGAAGAGCTGATGGTTCTTATATCCGTTTTGATGACAATGCCTGTGTATTATTAACAGCCACTGACGAACTTAGAGGAACCCGTATTTTTGGACCTGTTGCAAGAGAGTTGCGTGAAAAACAGTTTATGAAAATTGTTTCATTGGCTCCAGAAGTACTTTAATTAGTAAAAAGGTAAAGTTATGAAATTGCACATAAAAAAAGGAGATACAGTAAAGGTTATCGCAGGAAATTCCAAAGGTAGCACGGGTAAGGTATTGGTTGTTTATCCTCAAGATAATCGTGCCATTGTAGAAGGTGTTAATAAAATAAAGAAACACACCAAACCTAATCCTAAGAACACGCAAGGTGGTATTATTGAGAAGGAAGCTCCTATTCATATTTCCAATCTTATGGTTGTAGATTCTAAGGGTAATGCTACAAGAATTGGTAGACGTTTGGACGAAAAGACTAATAAATTAATTCGTTATTCAAAAAAATCAGGGGAGGTGATTAAATAGTTATGGGATACACTCCAAGATTAAGACAGAAATATAAAGAGGAAATAGTTTCTTCTCTTACAAAAGAGTTTCAATACAAGACCGTGATGCAGGTTCCTCGTCTATTGAAGATATCATTGAACCAAGGTTTGGGTAAATTGGCCTTGAATGATAAGAAAGTTATAGACAAAGGTGTTGAAGAGATGTCTATGATTGCAGGACAAAAAGCCGTTGCAACGATTTCAAGAAAAGATATTTCTAACTTTAAGTTGAGAAAAGGTATGCCTGTCGGAGTAAGAGTTACTCTTAGAGGTGACAGAATGTACGAGTTTTTAGACAGACTTATTGCAACTGCAATACCTCGTATCAGAGATTTTCGTGGAATTGATGTTAAAGGTTTTGACGGTAGAGGAAACTATTCTTTTGGTATTCAAGAGCAGATTATCTTTCCTGAAATAGATATTGACAAAATCAATAATATGAATGGTATGGATATAACGTTTGTTACATCTGCCAATACAGATAAAGAAGCTTATGCTTTATTGAAAGCTTTTGGTTTCCCTTTCAAGAATGAAGAAATAAAATAGACAATAGAAAAATGGCAAAAGAATCGATAAAAGCACGTGAAAGAAAGAGAGAAAGATTAGTAGCAAAATATGCTGTTAAACGTCAGGCTCTTTTAGAAGCAGGAGATTATGAAGGATTGCAAAAATTACCTAAAAATGCATCTCCGGTAAGACTTCATAACCGTTGCAAATTGACAGGTCGTCCTAAGGGATATATGAGACAATTTGGTATTTCAAGAATTAACTTCAGAGAAATGGCATTGGCAGGTTTGATACCGGGAGTTAAAAAGGCTTCTTGGTAGAGAAAACCACCAGTAAAAATTTTAGTAAGAATTTAGAAAAATAAAAAAGAAATGTTAACAGATCCAATTGCAGATTATTTAACTCGATTAAGAAATGCTGCTTTAGCAAAGCATAGAATGGTAGAGATACCCTCTTCTAAAATGAAAAAAGAAATAACAAAGATACTTTTTGATAAGGGTTATATCTTAAACTATAAGTTTGAAGATGACACTTTTCCAAGGACTATTAAAATAGCTTTGAAGTATCACCCACAAACAAAAGAATCAGCTATCACCTCTTTGAAAAGAATATCAACTCCTGGTTTGAGAAAATATGCCAGCGTTGATGAATTACCAAGAGTAGCTAATGGTTTAGGTGTTGCTATAATATCTACGTCTAGAGGTTTGATGACAGATAAAGAGGCAAGAGTCTTGAAAGTTGGTGGAGAAGTAATTTGTTTTGTTAGTTAATAAAGAGGAGGAAGAAATTATGTCAAGAATAGGTAAATTACCAATAAATATTCCTCAGGGAGTTGAAGTAAAGATATCTGACGATAACTCAGTTACTGTTAAAGGTAAATTAGGAACTTTGGAACAGAAGGTAGATCCTTGTATCAAGATGACTATTGATGAAGGTGTTTTGCATTTGGAACGTGGAAATGATTCCAAACATGATAAGGCTTTACATGGATTGTATAGAGCTTTGGTTCATAATATGGTCGTTGGAGTTTCTGAAGGTTTTCATACAACTCAGGAAGTTATTGGAGTCGGTTACAAAGCACAAGCTCAGGGGCAAGTTTTGGAACTTGCATTAGGTTATTCTCATAGTATATTCTTTGAATTACCAGAAGAGATTAAAGTTGAGACTATCACCGAAAAAGGAAAGAATCCTCTTATCAAAATGACTTGTTGTGATAAACAATTGTTAGGTCAGGTTGCTGCAAAGATTCGTTCATTACGTAAGCCAGAACCTTACAAGGGTAAAGGTATTCGTTTTGCAGGTGAGGTTGTTAGAAAGAAAGCAGGTAAAGCTGCTGCAAAATAGTGTTCGTATAATTTAATCTGAGGATTTATAATATGGCAACGAAGAAAGATATTAGAAGACAGAAGATTAAGATGAGAATCCGTAAAAAAGTTAATGGAACGGAACAAAAACCTCGTCTTACAGTGTTTAGAAGCAATAAGGAAATTTATGCACAATTGATCAACGATGTAGATGGCAAAACATTAGCTTCTGCATCTTCAAAAGAGAAAGGCTTTGAAAAACAAGGTACAAAATCTGAGGTTGCATCAGTTGTTGGTAAAAATATTGCTCAAAGAGCAAAGACGGCTGGAATTGACACAGTTGTTTTTGATAGAAATGGTTATTTGTATCATGGCAGAGTTAAATCTTTGGCAGAGGCAGCAAGAGAAAATGGTTTAAAATTCTAAGGTATCATGGCAGATTTAAACATAAAAAGAGTAAAGTCAAGCGAAATAGAGTTCAATGACAAATTGGTCAGCATAAACAGAGTTACCAAAGTTACAAAGGGTGGTAGAACATTCAGTTTTTCTGCTATTGTGGTTGTCGGCAATGGTAATGGTATTGTTGGTTATGGACTTGGTAAAGCAAAAGAAGTTACAGCCGCTATTGCTAAGGGTTCTGAGGATGCAAAGAAAAACCTTATAAGAATACCTGTATTAAAAGGAACTATACCTCACGAACAAGAAGGTAAGTATTCTGGTGCAAGAGTATTTTTGCGTCCTGCTGCACATGGTACCGGTATCAAAGCCGGTGGTGCTATGCGTGCAGTTTTGGAAAGCGTTGGTATTAAAGACGTGCTTGCAAAATCAAAAGGTTCTTCAAACCCACATAGCGTTGTAAAAGCTACAATTGCTGCTTTATTAAAGATGAAAGATCCATACACAGTTGCTAAATTGAGAGGCATTGAAATGGATAGAGTGTTCAACGGTTAAAAATTAAAGAAAATGAAGAAAGTTAGAATCACACAAGTAAAGAGCGGTATTGGCTATCCGTTACGTGAAAAAATGACGTTGCGTTCATTGGGTTTAAGAAAGATGCATCAAACCGTAGAACATGATGCTAATCCCCAAATAATGGGAATGATTGCAAAGGTTAGACATCTTGTAAAATTTGAAGAATTCGAATAGAAGAACCATTAAAAAGAAAATAATATGGATTTAAGCAATTTAAAACCTGCACAAGGTTCAACAAAAAGTCGTAAGAGAATAGGTAGAGGTCAGGGTTCAGGATATGGCGGAACTTCTACAAGAGGACATAAAGGTGCAAAATCTCGTTCAGGATATCATCGTAAGGTTGGTTTTGAAGGCGGTCAGATGCCATTATATAGATTAATCCCTAAGTTTGGTTTCAAAAACATAAATCGAGTTGAATATACGGGTGTTAATCTTGATACTTTACAGGCAATATCCGAAAAATTAAATACCAAAGAATTGACTTTGGATCTTTTGCAGAGCAATAAAAACGAAAAAATTAAAGTACTTGGAAGAGGTGAAGTTAAAGATGCTTTGAAAGTAACTGTTAATGCAATCTCTAAAAGTGCAAAAGAAGCTATCGAAGCAAAAGGTGGTGTCATAACAATAATCTAATACCATAATAATGAAAAGGTTTATCAATACAATAAAAAATATCTGGTCAATTAAAGATTTAAGAGATCGTATTCTGTTTACTTTGGGATTAGTCCTTGTTTATAGAATCGGTTCTTATGTTGTAATTCCAGGTATTAACCCTGCTGATTTGGGTGCTTTACAAAGCCAGACAAGTGATGGTGTGCTTGGTTTGCTTAATATGTTTTCGGGTGGTGCTTTCTCGAATGCGTCAGTTTTCGCTTTGGGAATTATGCCATACATTACCGCTTCAATCGTAGTTCAGTTATTGACTATGGTTGTGCCTTATTTTATTAAAATGCAAAGAGAGGGCGAAAGCGGTAGAAACAAGATTAATCAAATAACAAGATGGCTTACCGTAGTTGTTACAATTTTCCAATCTTTTGCTTATTTGGCAAATCTAAGAGTTCAAGTTGGTGGTGCAGAAATTTACAATATCTTCGGAGGAGATAGTTTAACATTCTTCAATTGGGTATTGCCTATTTCTATTTTGCTTACTTGTGGAACATTGTTCGTTATGTGGCTTGGTGAAAAAATCACAGACAGGGGTATAGGTAATGGTATTTCCTTGTTGATTATGATTGGTATTATAGCACGTTTACCTTTTGCGTTATTTGCAGAATTTGCATCAAGAATGGAAGATGACGGCGGACAATTGGTGATTTTCTTTGTTGAGTTGTTGGTATTACTTATCGTAATTATGCTTTGTATTCTTTTGGTACAAGGCACAAGAAGAATACCGGTGCAATACGCAAAAAGAATAGTAGGAAACAAACAATATGGTGGAGCAAGACAGTATATCCCTATCAAGGTTAATGCTGCTGGTGTTATGCCTATCATTTTTGCTCAGGCAATAATGTTTATCCCTGCAACTTTGTTCGGTTTTTCTGATTCATCTTCATTGCAAGGAGTAAGAGCTGCCTTAACTAATTTTGATGGTTTTTGGTATAACTTTATATTTGCTGTTATGGTTATAGCATTTACGTATTTTTATACCGCAGTGGCTGTCAATCCAAAACAAATGGCAGATGATATGAAACGTAACGGAGGTTTTATACCGGGTGTTAAACCGGGTAAGAAAACAGAAGAATTTTTTGATAATATTTTGTCAAGAGTTACTTTACCGGGTTCGATTTTCCTTGCCATTGTTGCAATATTACCTGCATTTATACGTTTATTCGGAGTTAATTCACAATTCGCACAATTTTATGGCGGAACATCTTTATTGATTCTTGTAGGTGTTGTTCTTGATACATTGCAACAGATTGAGAGCCGTTTGTTGATGCGTCATTATGACGGCTTGACGAAAACCGGAAGAATTAAAGGTAGAGGTGGTAATTATTAGGATATAGCGAAAAACGTTTAGAGGATAAATGATACGTATAAAAACATACGAAGAAATAGAGCAGATGAAGCCGGCCGCATTGTTGGTCGGCAAGACTCTTGCCGAAGTTTCTAAGCATATTGAACCAGGTGTCTCAACAAAGACACTTGATTCAATTGCTGAAGATTTTATTCGTTCTTATAATGCCGAACCCACTTTTAAGGGTTATGGCGGTTTTCCCGCATCTTTGTGTATCTCCATTAACGAGAATGTAGTTCATGGAATACCTTCGCAGCGCACAATTAAAGAAGGGGATGTCGTTTCGATAGATTGCGGTTGTACTCTAAATGGTTGGGTCGGTGATTCTGCATACACTTTTGCAGTCAAAGGCATAAAAGATGAGGATATGCAGTTGCTAAGAGTAACAAGACAGTCGTTATACAATGGGATTGAGGCTTGCCAATTAGGTCATCGTTTGGGTGATATCGGGTATGCTATTCAGTCTTATTGTGAGTCGTTCGGTTATGGTGTTGTGAGAGATTTGTGTGGTCATGGCGTTGGTCATGTTATGCATGAAGACCCTCAGGTTTTGAATTATGGAAGAAAAGGTACTGGTGCTAAATTGCGTGAAGGTATGACTATCGCAATAGAGCCGATGATTACCTTGGGCAATAAGGAAGTTGTTTTCCATAATGATGGTTGGACTTGCACAACGGTTGATAATTCTACGGCGGCACACTTTGAACATGATGTGGCAATCACAAAAGACGGCCCGGTTATCTTATCTTCTTTTGAAGAAATAGAGTCCGCTATAAAGTTGAATAGCAATTTGGAAATAATTTAAATTAAGGATAATATGGCAAAACAAGAACCTATACAGTTAGATGGTATCGTAACAGAATCTTTGGGTAATGCGATGTTTAGAGTTGAGTTGGAGAACGGACACGTTATAACGGCGTCAATTTCCGGTAAGATGAGAATGCATTACATAAAGATTTTGCCCGGTGATAAGGTTCAGATAGAAATGACTCCATACGATTTGACAAGAGGAAGAATTACTTATAGACACAAATAATAAAGTTTAAGAGAAATGAAAGTTAGAACTTCTGTAAAAAAGAGATCTCCTGAGTGTATCGTTGTGAGACGAAAAGGAGTAGTTTATGTAATCAACAAAAAGAATCCAAAGTTCAAACAAAGACAAGGTTGATTTGTTATTGAGTATTAACACTAATAATAAACAAAAAACAAAGTAATAATTTATGGCAAGAATTGCAGGTATTGACTTACCTAAAAACAAACACGGTGTTATTGGTTTGACTTATATATATGGTATAGGTCGTAGCACTGCTTCCAAGATATTGGCAGAAGCCGGTATTGACGAGACAAAGAAGGTAGGTGAGTGGAATGACGATGAGCAGAATGCTATACGTAACGTCATCAGCGAGAAGTATAAGGTTGAGGGCGACCTTAGAAGTGAAGTTCAGATGAACATCAAGCGTTTGATGGACGTTGGTTGTTATAGAGGTATTCGTCATCGTATGGGATTGCCTGTACGTGGTCAAAGTACGAAGAACAACGCAAGAACACGTAAGGGTAAGAAGAAGACAGTTGCAAACAAGAAAAAAGCAACTAAGTAATTAAATTAATTATAAACTACGGACGCATAGTATTAAACAATAATTTGGTGTAGTTTAACAAAAAATTGCAGAAATTAAATGGCAAAAAATTCAAAACCAGTAAAGAAAAGAGTAGTAAAGGTTGAACCACAAGGCAAAGCATTTATCTTTGCATCTTTCAACAATTGCATTATTTCCTTGACCAATAATGCAGGACAAGTTATTTCATGGTCTTCGGCTGGAAAGATGGGTTTCAAGGGTTCAAAGAAAAACACACCGTATGCATCACAAACAGCTGCTGCTGACGCTGCAAAGGCTGCATACGATTACGGTTTAAGAAAAGTAAAAGTATTTGTAAAAGGTCCTGGTGCAGGTCGTGAGGCAGCCATCAGAGAGATAAATACTACCGGAATAGAGGTTATGGAAATAACCGATGTAACCCCATTACCACACAATGGTTGCAGACCTCCAAAAAGAAGACGTGTATAAGTTTAATTAAAAAAGAGGAAGAAAAAAATGGCAAGATATACAGGACCAAAAACAAGAATTGCAAGAAAATTCAGAGACCCTATCTTCGGAGCAGATAAGTCTTACGACAAAAAGGCATACCCTCCCGGACAACACGGAGCAAACAGAAGAAAAAAACAATCCGAGTACGGAATCCAGTTAATGGAGAAACAAAAGGCTAAATACACTTACGGCATATTGGAAAGACAGTTCCGTAAATTGTTTGATAAGGCTTCTCGTAAGGGTGGTGTAACTGGTGAAGTGTTGCTACAATTAATAGAATCAAGATTGGATAACGTTGTTTATCGTTTGGGTATAGCAAAAACACGCTCACAAGCACGTCAATTGGTATCTCATAGACATATTACAGTTAATGGTAGTGTTGTTAATATCCCTTCATACCTGTTAAGAGAAGGTGATAGCGTTGGAGTTAGAGAACGTTCAAAATCTTTGGAAGTTGTAAATGATGCTTTGGCATCAAGAGTGTCTTATTCTTGGCTTGATTGGGATAATGCTAAGATGGAAGGTAAGTTCAACAACTATCCTCAAAGAGCAGATATTCCTGAGAATATTAATGAACAAGCTATCGTTGAGTTGTATTCTAAATAATAATTAATAACTAAGACAAAAAATGGCCATATTAGCTTTTCAACAACCTGACAAGGTTATAATGATAGAGTCCGATGATTACAAAGGTAAGTTTGAGTTTCGTCCTTTGGAGCGAGGCTACGGAGTTACCATAGGTAATGCATTGAGAAGAGTACTTTTGTCTTCATTGGAGGGTTTCGCTATCACTTCAATTCGCATTGACGGTGTAAGTCATGAGTTTGATACCATTCATGGTGTTATGGAGGATATGACAGAGATCATTCTAAATTTGAAGCGACTTCGTATCAAACGTCAAATTGAAGATCAAGAAAGCGAAGAAATATCTTTCAAAATAGATGGTAAGACTGTCTTTAAGGCGGGCGATATAAACAAACATCTTAACGCTTTTCAGGTTTTGAATACAGATGTTGAGATCTGTCACATGACTCCTGATGAGAACAAGGAACTTCCTTCATTGTCAGTTACGCTAAGGATTGAAAAGGGTAGAGGATATGTGCCGTCAGAAGAGAATGTTAAACAGAATGATCCTATCGGAACAATAGCGATAGATTCTATCTTCACTCCGATAAAGAACGTCAATTATTACGTTGATAATTATCGTGTGGAGCAGAAGACGGACTACGAAAAACTAACGTTTGAAATAGAAACGGACGGGTCTATCACGCCAAAGAATGCTTTGAAAGAGGCTGCAATGATTCTTATCAAGCATTTTATGTTGTTCTCCGACGAGAAAATCGATATACAAACCGACATCAAGAACGATACAGAGGAATTTGACGAAGAGACGTTGCACATCAGACAGTTGCTTAAATCTAAACTTGTCGATATGGACTTATCTGTCAGAGCATTCAATTGCTTGAAATCGGCTGAAATCGAGACGTTGGGAGAATTGGTTTCCATATCTAAGGCTGATTTGTTAAAGTTCAGAAACTTCGGACGCAAGTCTTTGTCGGAGTTGGAGAATTTGGTAAAGGCAAGAGGATTGGAATTCGGTATGGATATTTCAAAGTACAAATTAGAAGAAAAGGAATAAAGATATGAGACACGGTTGTAAAGTAAATCATTTGTCAAGAACTGCCGCACACAGAAGTGCTATGCTTTCTAATATGGCAGTTTCTTTGATAAAAGAGAAGAGAATAGAAACAACGTTGGCAAAAGCGAAAGCGTTAAGAAAATATGTTGAGCCAATAATCAACAAGAGCAAAGAGGATTCGACACACCAAAGACGTATAGTTTTCTCTGCTTTGAGAGACAAGGAAGCTGTAACAGAGTTGTTCAGAGAAGTTTCTCAAAAAATCGCAAATCGTAACGGAGGTTACACACGTATCCTTAAACTTGGAAGACGTCAAGGTGACGGAGCAGAGATGGCGATGATGGAGTTGGTTGATTACAACGAGAATATGCTTAAAGATTCTGCAACCAAGAAGGCTAAATCAACTCGTAGAGGTGGAAAGAAAAAAGCTGCTGAGACAGTAGCACCACAGACTGCTGAGACAACAGAGCCGCAAGCAGAAGCAAAAGCAGAGCCAACAGAAAAAGCAGAATAATTTTTTTGAAATTATATCTTCATCTATCAGGTCTTGCCGATTTTCGGTAAGACCTTTTTTCTTTCCGACTTAAAATTGCATTTACGAAATTACATTTTTGGATTGTTTGTTTTTGCTTTATATTTATTCGTTTGAACTGTTGAAATATCAGCCTTTATTTAGTGTTTTTTTGTTGTCTGTTTTTCATTCTTTTGTCTAAAATTCAAATTTTTCGGAGTTAAATTTTGTCATATCGGAAAACAGTTGTAATTTTGCAACCGATTAAACGAGAATAAAATAGTGAATAAAATAATTGAAAATATTGAGAATAAAAATGTAACTCTTTCTGCCACAGCGATTAGGGGGGGGGGATTTTAAGATTTGATTTTGAGAAGACAACTTCGGTAGCGAAAGAACGCTACCATATATATAATGTATGCAGATGAATTTTCAGAAATTCGTCTGCATATTTTTTTATTTGTAACGTGGGAAAAAAGAAAAACAAAAATTGCGTAGCGATAAACAGAAATTTGAATTTGAAAAACAATCGTAGTTCAACCGAAAAACGAAAACAATTAACATAAAAAATAACCAAAAACATCAGGATTATGGTATTGGAATACTTCGTAAAATCAAGGAAAATCAACAATTTCAAAACCGGCGAGGTCGAGACCAAATATTTTCCGAAGTTGTTGAAGAAAAGCCCTGCGACCGTTGAATCGTTAAGTCGTAAGATTGAAATCGGCAGCACGTTATCAAGGTTTGAGGTTCAGTTGGCGTTGGACGAGTGGAGCGACATCGGAATGGACGCATTGATGCAGGGACAAAAGGTGTATCTTGGAAATTTCGGCACGCTAAGTCTGAAATTGGAAGCGAAAGCACAAGATAATCTCGAAGACGTCTGCACGAAAAACATTACAAGGGTCAAATGCACTTTTTACCCCTCAAAAGAACTGACAAGACGCTTGCAAGAAATACCTCTGCACAAGCGTAGTTATATGCCGAAGTTTCAAGAATAAATTTTTGTTTTGATGATGATTTTCAAAAACAACATATCGATAAGTAAAAACTTGATTTATAAGACTTACGGCTTAGATTTCAGATGCCGTACCTTGAAGTTTTCGTGCGAAACGTTGCAACTTGCGTCCAAAACGTTGAGACTTTCGTCTAAAACGCTTGAAAACGCAATTCAACTTATCGCAAAGTTGTGGTTCAACTTATCGCAAACTTCACCCTCAACTTATCGCAAAGTTGAATCACGTTTCTCAACGATTTAGACACGAGTTGCAGCGATTTAGACGCAGACTCTAAGGATTTAGACGATAATATCAAGGGCGAGGGCGAAAATTTGAGGTGGTAGAAAAGAAATTTGAGGGTATAAAATTGAAATATTTTAATAAAAAACAGATAGTTAAATTAATTGTTAAACAAGTAAAAAAAGGAGGAATAAAATGGCGTTGTTTTACTATAAGACCAAGATGAAAATTTGGGTTAAAGGAGAGCAAAAAGAAAAGATTGTTGCAAAGCAGCATCTTCAAGGAGTTCTGACAGAGAAAGATATAGCGAAGCGATTGACGAAATCGCTGTCAATGGAGGCTCCCGAAATTTTGTTGATGATGGACGAGTTGGCAGACCAGATTATGGCGGCGGTGCTAAGCGGTCGCTCGGTTAAGGTCGATGGTCTCGGAACGTTTTCGCCGTCGCTGAAAACTCATGGCAATGAGAATGTCGATGACGTCAATGCGAACGCAATCGAAAAGGTTAAAATCAATTTTCGTCCTGATACTGAACTGAAAAGGGCGATGCAAAAGGCGAAGGTCGAATATTACGAAGAGTTGAACACGCAGCATATCAATAAATAGTCGGCTGTGGTGGTAAAAGTTAAGGAAATGATTTATAAACAAAAGAAAAATAAAGAGTTATGGCAACAATACCGTATAAAATAGTAGTCCGAGATGTTTATGTCAAAGGCGAGAGGAAGAAGATTTACACACCGAAATTATCGTCTGCGGGCAAGGTTTCAACGAAGTCTTTGGCAAGGCAGGTGGCAGTGGAATCTACGATTTCGGACAATGAGGCGAAGAGGTTTATAGAGGCCTTTGTGATGGTTCTTCGTGAGCAGTTGGCTGACGGACAGCAAGTGAAATTGAATAAGTTAGGCACGTTTTCGCCGAAGATAAAGGTTAAGGCAGTGGATAGTGAGGAGGATTTTTCGCTGGACGTGATACAGAGCAAGTCGGTGGAGTTCCGCCCGAGCGTCGAGGTGGAGGACGAATTAAAAACAGCCTCGTTCAGAAAAGTCAATCTGAATTTGAAACACGTGTGAAAAGAATTTTAATAATAAATAAAACAATTTAATAACATTAAAAAACAGAAAAAGAAATGAACAGAGTATTAAAGAAAACATTGGTGCTTATGACGTTTCTACTTACGTTCGGCACAATGTGGGGGCAGACTACATTTTGGGTGGATAGTTTGCAGTATCAGATAATTTCGGAGAACACTGTTAAGGTAGCGGTAGCACACACGGATATTGTAAATGCTAATATTCCGTCATCGGTTACCTATGGTGGAGAAACGTATAGCGTTACCGAAATTGGAAACTTCGCATTCTCTAACGATGGAGATGACTCCACACAATTACAGACGGTAACAATACCTAACAGTGTTACCAAGATAGGTTTAGGTGCTTTTTATTATTGTAAAGAATTAACATCGGTGGTGATACCGGAAGGTGTTAATGAAATTCAAGGTGCTGCTTTCTATGGTTGCTCCAAATTAGCATCAATAACAATACCTAATAGTGTTACATCAATTGGAGATGCTTATACGTTGAGTAATTATAACGGAGATACTATCTATTATGGTTCTTTTCAGGGGTGTACAAGTTTAGTAACTGCAACCTTAGGTACTGGTATTACGTCAATATCACGTAACCTGTTTCGTGGTTGTAGCAGTTTGGTGTCTGTAACGATACCAGATGGACTTACTACCATTGGAAATCATGCTTTTTATGATTGTAGCAGTTTAACGTCAATAACAATACCTGATAATGTTACCTATATAGGTAATTGGGCTTTTAGAGGTTGTTCAAGTTTAACGTCAATAAATATACCTGAAGGACTTACTTCAATTAATCAGGCTACTTTTGTCCTTTGTACAGGTTTGACATCTGTAACGATACCAAGTAGTGTTACATTTATTGACGATAGGGCTTTTGGTTGGTGTAGCAATTTAACTTCCGTAACTATCTCCGGCGATGTATCGTCAATTGAAAAACAAGCTTTCAATTATTGTAGTAGTTTAACATCTATAACGATACCTGAAAGCGTTACGAGGATTGATACTTCTGCATTTCAAGGTTGCAGTAGTTTAACAGAAATAACGATACCAAATAGTGTTACAAAACTTGGAGCTTGGGCTTTTCAAGATTGTAGCAGTTTAACATCGGTAACGATAGGAACGGGTCTTAGAAATATTGAAAAAAGTACTTTTCGCCATTGTACAGCTTTAACATCTATTACAATACCTGACAATGTTTGGATTATTAGTTCTTGGGTCTTTGATAGTTGTATTAATTTAACATCAATAACAATAGGAGATGGCGTTCAAGAAATTGGAGATAATGTGTTTTATAGTGTTTTAGGCTTGCAAGAAGTTGTTTGTCTTGCACAAAATCCACCTACTTTGGGTTCTAATGTGTTCAATAATCAAGTGGATACTTTGAAAGTCGCTTGTGAGGTTGTCAGTGATTATCAAAACTCATCTTGGGCAAGTAATTTTTCAAATATTACTTGTGAAGGAATTGGACAAATGACGTTTTGGATTGATAGCATTAGGTATAAAATAATAGCTGATAACACTGTTAAAGTATATGATACAGATAGTAATATTGTTATTGCTAATATTCCAGAATCGGTTACATATAATGGTGTAGAGTATAATGTTACCAAAATCGGTGATATGGCTTTTGGATACCGAGTACATTTGGCATCGGTAACAATACCTAATAGTGTTACTTCAATCGGATATGGTGCTTTTGCTTCTTGCGATAGTTTAGCATCAATAGACATACCTAACAGTGTTACTGAACTTGGAGATTATGTTTTCTTTAATTGCAGTGGCTTAGCATCAATAGACATACCTAACAGTGTTACTGAACTTGGAAATTGTGCTTTCTTTAATTGTAGTGGCTTAGCATCTGTAACATTGTCTAATAGTATAAATGATATTAATTATGCAGCCTTTGCTTATTGTACAAATTTGACATCAATAACGATACCCGAGAGCGTTACTTATATTGGTGCATATGCTTTTGATAGTTGTATTAATCTATCATCAGTAACAATAGGAAATAGTGTTAAAAATATTGCAAGTTATACTTTTAGAAATTGTAAAAGTTTAACAGAAATAACAATACCTAATAGCGTTACTTCAATTGGATATGGGGCTTTTGCTTTTTGTAGTGATTTAGCATCTTTGACAATAGGAAATGGTGTTACTACCATTGGAAATTATGCCTTTAATAATTGCGATAATTTAACACAAGTAATTTGTCTTGCACAAGAGCCACCTACATTGTTAGGTAATTTTGGCGGATATAGTGATATGACATTGATAGTTCCGTGCAATGCATTTGAGGCTTATCAAAGTTCTGATTGGGGAAATAAGTTCTCTACAATAATTGGCGGAACTGTTGTCGGTGATTTGTACTATTGTTTTTATGATGAAGACAATACGGCAGCAGTAATGGGAATTGTCGATAATACGGCAACAACAATGGATATTCCTGCAACGGTTACATATAATGGCAATACATATAATGTTACTTATATTGGTGACTATGCTTTTGCTTATTGCATTAGTTTAACGTCCATAACAATACCTGAGGGAGTTACTGCAATCGGTGCCGGTGCTTTTGGGGTTTGCAGCGGTTTAACATCTGTAACAATACCTGAGGGAGTTACAACAATTGGTGACGAAGCTTTTGCTTATTGCAGTAGTTTAACGTCTGTAACATTACCTACCACGATTACTTATATTGGTGACTATGCTTTTAGGGAATGTACAAGTAGTTTAGAGGAAGTTACTTGTCTTGCACAAGTACCACCGGTAGTTGGACACTCTTTATTTGAAGATACACCCGGTTATAGGGTATTAATAGTTCCGTGCGGAACAGCTGTGGCTTATGGAAATTCTGAATTTGCTAAGAATTTTGGTACTATAATTAGCGGAACCACTGTTGGAGATTTAAGATATTGTTTTTCTGATGAAGACAATACGGCAGAAGTATCGCAAATTGTTGATAAAACAGCAACAACAATAAATATTCCTGCAACGGTTACATATAATGGAAATACATATAATGTTACTTCAATAGGGGAACTTGTATTTAAGAATTGCGAGAATTTAGCATCCATAACAATACCTGATGGCGTTACAACAATAGGTGGCGGTGCTTTTTATGGTTGTAAAAGTTTAACATCGATAGTAATACCTGAGGGCGTTACAGCAATTAATAGTTATTGGTATGAAGAAGAAAGTGTATGCTGGGACGCAGAAACGGACGATTATTTTATTTGTATACACAATAAATGTTATGGTGCTTTTGAAAATTGTACAAGTTTAGCGTCTATAACAATACCTGAGAGTGTTACTTCAATTGGAGAACTTGCATTTCATAATTGCGAAAATTTAACATCCATAACAATACCTAATACTGTTACTTCAATAGGTGGCGGTGCTTTTAATAGCTGCAAGAGTTTAACATCGATAGTAATACCTGAGGGTATTACCGCAATCAATAGTTATAAAGAGGAAAACTCCATTTATGGTGCTTTTGCTTTGTGCGAAAGTTTAACGTCCATAACAATACCTAACAGCGTTACAACAATTGATGACGCTACTTTTTATAATTGTAAAAGTTTAGCTTCCATAAAACTACCTAATGGCGTTACATCAATTGGTAATTATGCTTTTAGTGGTTGTTCTAAATTAAAGAAAGTAAATTGCCTTGCGGAAGTACCTCCTGCAATCGGGAATGAAACATTTGCAAATACACCTACAAACAAGACTTTGACAGTTCCTTGCAATGCGTTGGCAGATTATCAAGAATCTGATTGGGATTTGCATTTTACAAGTATCGTTTGCGACAATCTTTGCGACAAACCAACAAATTTGACAGTAAGCAATATAACCGAGAGCGGAGCAACAATAAGTTGGGTAGGTACGGCCGACAGTTATGAAATACAGTTGAATGAAGGCAATGCCGAAACGCTTACAGCAAAGACAAAGACATATACAGACTTAAAAGCGGGAACATTCTATTTGGTTAAAGTGCGTGCAGTATGTGGAGAAAGCAAATCCGATTGGGCTATAAGTTCATTCACAACAACCGAACAAGAAATAGAGGATTGCAACGAGCCAACAGAATTGTCAGTAAGCAATGTAACGGAAACAGGTGCAACAGTTTCTTGGACAGGTACGGCAACGGCATACGAAGTTCAGTTAAACGACAGCGAAGTTGAGACAGTTACAACAACAAGCAAGACTTATACCGATTTAACGGCTGCTACTCTATATCTTGTAAAGGTACGCAGTGTGTGTGCTGAAAGCAAATCAGACTGGGTTGTTACTGCATTCACAACAAACGAAGAGATAGAAGAGGGTTGCGGCGAGCCGACAAACTTAACAATAAGCGGAGTAACGGAAACCGAAGCAACAATAACTTGGGAGGGTACAGTCGATGCCTACGAAATACAATTGAACGATGGCGAGATAGAGACTGTAACGGAAAACACTAAGACTTATACAGACTTAGAGCCTGCAACATTCTACTTCTTTAAGATACGTAGCGTTTGTGGAGAAAATCTTTCACAGTGGGTTATGATACCATTCTTTGAGACAATGAAAGGTGAAAGCGGATTGAATGATGCAGAGCAGACAATATCAATAACGGTTTATCCAAACCCGATAGAGGCAAATGGCAACGCAACAATCAATCTTCAAGGATTGAATGGCAACACAAAATTAATGCTTATGGACGTCAATGGACGCGTACTTATAAATGAAGATTTGATTAGCGGAACGGAAACGTACGAAATCACCACTTCAAATCTTAGCGCAGGTGTTTATTATTTAGCTATACGTACACAAAATGGCGTAGCAACAGAAAAGTTGATTGTAAAATAAAGATTAAAAGTTACTATTAAACGAGTGAGGGAAGCGAATAATTCGCTTCCCGCTTTTTGTTTATAGTTCAAGTGTAATTAAAGTTTTTCGATGAAAATGGAGAAATTGAATAAAGGTTTGTGGCGATTGCAATACAATATAAAAAAGTAAAGACAAAGAATGGCAAGGCTTATCAAGGCTGTCAAGCCCTCATTTAGGGGAAAGAAATGATATTGCAACACACAAAATAATATAACCAAAACGCTTGGATAGAAAAACGCCAAGCCAATGGCTTTAAGTACTTTGTTCTGCGGAACAAGAACGCTTACTTTTTCTCCGACAGAAAAATCTTTGGCATCGGATTGCGTTACGGTTAAATCCTTACCTGTTTTGCCGGACTTCTCACATAAGAAAGCCGCAGAACAGCCATTGCATTCGGATTTCTGTGCAATGTGCAACGAAATACTGTTGCCGTTTATGGCGGTTATTATGCCCTCGTCTTTATTGCAGTCTGTGTTTTTCATCGTTGTTTGCGTGTGAAATAGTTTTTTGTTTAAGGTTAAAAAACATTTAACTAAATGTGAATAAAGTATTTGTTCTCCATATAACCCACTTTGTTGTCTTCGGTGCGGGCTTTAATCCAAGCAGAGCCGTCGTTGTCAAGGATTTTAATCTTTTGACCTTTGTATAATATGGATACGTCTTTGGCTCCGTTGTTTTTGCTTTGGCGTAAATGAATATTGCTTTTGATTACAATAGCGTGGGATAAGTCGTTTTGAATGTTTTGTCTAATGATGCCAAAACCCATTGAAGACAATGAAACAATGAGTAAGGCTATGGAGATGTAAAACCGCAGAACCTTATGTTCGTTTCTGAATATGTAAAAGAAAAATACAACGCACGCAGCCAAAAAACAAGCGACAAACAAAGCAAACCAAACCGGAATGGCAAGCAAGCCCGAGACGTACTTCGCCCATCGCACAAGGATAAACTCAGGCATAATGTATGTATCGCCGACCAAGTGGGCGCGAGTTATATTGATGTTTTGTTTGATGTCTTTGTTCGACGGAGCAAACTTTAATGCCTTCTCGTAATAAAGTATTGCCTCGGCATAGTTGCTTTGCTTAAAGCATGAGTCGGCTTTATGGCAATATTGCTTCGCATCTTGGGCTTGGGCGGTATGGGACATAAAGCACGAAGCCAACAATATCAAGGCAATGGACAGCCCGTCGGGGATATGAATCTCGTGTTCGGGGCGAGTGGGCGGTTGTTTCTTGATTTTTTTAAGTGTTTTCATCTGTTCTTCTATTGAAGATATGACTTCTACGGTGTCGTTGTAGAGAGTTATATCTGCCGTTGCGGTCTTGTCTTGCGAAAATCTGAGGTATTGACATCTTTCGAGGATTGTTCCCAATGTTTCGACGGTCGTGGAGTTGATATTTAAGGATAGCAGTTCGTCTTTGCAACCCTGAATGCTCAACTGCGTTCTATCCATCTTGAATCTGTCCTCCAAATAAGTCCAAAGAGCGATAGCGGTCTCGTCTTCAAAGGTCTCCATTTCGTTTTTGTCCAAAAAGGATTTGGCTTTCTTCAATCGTTTAATAGCAATGCGAGTGGATTTTTTCATCTTCATACCTGCAACATCGGAACAAAGACGCAAATAATGTGAGTACATAAATATAGAGACCACCAATAAGGCTATTAATATAACAGGTATAAGGACGACAAGTGCGGAATCGAATAAATGATATTCTTTTGCCAAAGAAGAAATACGAGGCTTGTCAATGATTTTCATATTTCTGTATTTAAGACGAGCGTCCAACTGGTCGGCAAAATCGGAATTGACATCGCCTTTGGCTACTTGCAACTCATAGCCTTGTAAGGTAAGAGTGTCGTATGTTCGGGTCTTGGTATTGAAATAAGATATGCACAAGTCGGGTATATTGAATTTGCCCTCGATACGTGGAATTACCAAGTAACGGAATGTTCTTGTACCGCTAAGCCCCGAAGTTGTGCGTTGGATATTGTCGTTAATTTCGGGGTCCGACAATTGGAACTCATCGGGAAGTTCCAACGGCAGGTTGTTAATCAACGTTAAGTTACCGCTTCCCGAAAGTGTATATGTAAGATAAAAGGGTTCGTAGGCTTTGGCTTGTTTGGACGACACATCACCCGAGATTTGGAATTGTCCAACTCCGCCAAAGAAGTTGTCAGGCTTTTGGGTAAGGTCGCTAACATTTAATTTCACGGCATTGGAACGTACTTCTTTTTGAACATTACGTACGGAAGTCGTATAGGCCGGGAAGAAATTGTTAAAGAATGGGTCGGCAAAGGTTTGACGTTGTCTTGAAAGGATGCGACCGCTAAGATTTACGGGCATTGGTTTGATAGTAAGCACGCCACTCTTCTGAGGATAGACGATAATGGTTTTAAGTATGGCTGTCTGATAACGTTGTCCGTTGTATGTTTCCCAAGTCAGTTGCGGGCGTGGTTCGTAGTCAAGTTCCTCAATCCAAAAGCCAGATGTGGAAGGAATGTTGGACATACTGTATTCGCTTACATCAATCAACGAATAAAGTTTATACGTTATGATGACTTGTTCGCCCTTGACAGGAGTTGTAGTACCCGGAATAGCACGAACGAACATCGCTTTGTCGTCTATTTGTATCTGTTGATTATTGTTGTTTTGCTGAGCAGGGATTTGCTGAGAATAGTTATTGTAATTATTCCTGTGTTGTGAGGAATTGTTTTGGCGGTTAGAGGTATGATTTTTTGAGGCTGTAAGAGTTAGCGAGTTGGATGTATAAGTCTTTCTATTCACATCTACTTTGGCAGGTGAAACGGTTATTGTTCCCTCTTTGTCGGCAACCAACGTAAAAGAGAATGTCGTCTTGGAAGATGAGGTAACCTTGCCGTTGATGTTGGAAGATGAATATGATGTTGAGGTCATCGGACCTGCAACAATACGCGCTCCTTTGACTGTCGGGTTACGGAAATATTTAACGTCCCTTGCGTTGATTGTGAAATCCACACGAAAGCCCTCGCCAACGCCGACAATAGTCGAAGATGTTTTGGCTGTGAATGTTGTTTGCGACAAAGACAAAAACGAACTTATGAGGCAAACGATAAATATCAAACTACTACCAATCTTTTTCATTGTGTTTGTCTTGTACATTTTCGTTGTTCTTCTTTACCCTTGAAATGGTTTGCTTTTCGTTGTTCTTTATAGCGTTCAACATTTGGTTGATTTCGCTGTTGTTGTTATTGTTTTGATTGTCGTTTTGGTCGTCCGGATTGTTATTGTTCTTCATAAGCCAAAGACAAAGTGCGTAATTGTATTTGGCATTGGTGTCCTTAGGATTTAGAATCATGGATTGCTTATAGTCGTTGGCGGCTTGGCTCAAATACTTCATACCTTCCTCGCTTTCTTTATTGGTTTGCGATAAGCCGAATAAGGCATTGCCACGATTGTACAAGGCATCGGCAACCTCGCGTTTTTCCTTGGAAGTCTTAGGTGTCTTGTTCGCTAAGTATTTGTTGTAATGCTCAACGGCTTTGGAGTAATCCTTACCATTGTCTTGCATAAGAGCGTTGCCAAGATTGTAGTTGGCTTTGTCAAATGTCGAATCGGTTTTCAAAGCCTGTTCATAGTTTTTTATTGCTTCGGAATACTCTTTTTTGTTGTAGTTGCGATTGCCTTTTCTTGTGTATTGGTTGGTCTTGTTGCATGAAATCAAAAGCAGTGGCAAACATAATAAAACAAGGCACTTTGACGGGGCTGAAATAATGTGTGAAAAGAATTTACTGATGTTTAACACTATTTTATTGGTGTTTAACACTAATTTTGTGAAATCCCCTTTTATTTTCTTTATGTGATTAAAAGCATTCATAAACATGTTATTTTTGTCAGTCTTTTCCGAAGAAGAATTTACGATTTATAAACTTGTTTTTGGCGTTGAATATTGTAAAATCCAAAATAAGCAGCAACAAGGCGATGATTGTGGGAATGTAAAACAATGTTTGGTAGTCTTTGAAATTTATTCCTTGCGTAGAGTTTTTGTCAAGAGAGTCTATGGATTTCATAATAACGTCCAAGCCAAGAGTTGAGTTGGTTGCTTTAATGTATTTACCGTTGGTTTTGGCGGCAATGTTTTTCAGCGTTGTTTCGTCTAACTTGGTTATAATAATATTGCCCTGTGAATCCTTTTTGAATGTCTCTATGCCGTTTTCTTTTATAGGTATCTTTGTGCCTTCAATACTGCCTATACCGATACAATTGATAATGATGTCGTCTTTTGCAATCTCGGAAGCCAAATCTTCACTCTGTTTCTCCAAATCTTCTCCGTCGGAAATCAAGATTATGGTGCGGCTTCTGTTTTTAGTCTTATGCTCGCCGAAACCACGTGCTGCCGTTCGCAAAGCCTCCTGAATGTTGGTGCCTTGATTGTCTATAAGTTTGGTATCTATAACGTCTGTAAACATTTTAGCCGTGGCGTAATCGCTTGTAAGTGGAAGGAAATTGAAACTTGAACCAGCAAAAACCACAATACCTATACGGTCTCCGTCCAATTGTGTTATTAACTGATTTATCGCAAGTTTGGCTCTTTCCAAACGATTGGGCGAAAGGTCTTGTGCGAGCATCGAGTTGGAAACGTCAAGACAAATCATAATATCAGCCGCCTTTCGTTCCTTGTTACCTATCGTAGTCGCTTTTTGTGGATTGGCTGCCGCCAAGACAATAAAAGTAAAAGCCAACATAAGCAAGATAAACTTCAATTGTTGTTTGCCGAAAGACAATAGTGGCAATATATCGTTGTGCAATGACGTGTCAATGGCAGACGCAAGTTTCTTTTTCTTGATTCTTTGCGAAACGATAAACCAAACGCTTATCACAGGGATAAACAATAACAGCCAAAGAATATATGGAAATTCAAATCTGAACATTTTGCAACCTTTCTTTTAGTAATTACGTTTCAAAACGGTGTATTTTAAGATAATTTCGGCAAGAAGAATAAACATTGCAATGAGTGCAAGTTTGAAACCCACGTCTTCTTTTTGGTTGTATATGGATACGTTGATAATGGATTTTTCCATTGAATCAATATCCTTAAACACTTGCTCCAAAGAAGATTTTTTAGTTGAGCGGAAATATTTTCCTCCTGTCGTTTTAGCGATATTATTCAAAAGCGACTCGTCAATCCTACTCTCGATAGGCTGGTATTGTTTGCCGAAAGGTGTTTGAACAGGTATTTGCGTCATACCTGTCGAGCCTATACCTATCGTATATACACGGATACCAAATTCCTTTGCGAAGCCTGCGGCTTGTAATGGGTCAATTTGGCCGGCGTTATTGTCGCCGTCGGTTATAAGGATTATGGCTTTGCTTTTTGCTTTGGTATCTTTTATTCTATTTATTGCCGTTACAAGACCATCGCCTATTGCTGTGCCGTCTTGCAATTCGCCGCTCTTTGTTTGAGCCAAAAGTTCCAAAAGAACATTGTGGTCAATGGTCGGAGGGCATTGAGTAAAGGCTTCGCCGGAGAAAACTATTAAACCTATTTCGTCGTTTTTTCTATTACTGATAAATTCGGTGGCAACGGTTTTTGCACTCTCCAAACGATTAGGTTTGAAATCTATTGCGAGCATTGATGGAGAAACGTCCAACGCCAAAACGATGTCAATACCTTCGATGTTTTTGTCGTCCTTGGATAGAGAAATATGTGGTCGCGATGCGGCAACGAGTAATAGCACAACGGCAATGATTCGTAAGTAATCGGGAACGTTCTTAAATCTTATTCTCCACGTTTTGGTGGAAAGAGCCAATTGTTGAAGATTGGAGTATTTGATAGGGGCAAAGCGTTTTTTATCTTTACGTAAGATGAAAATCATTAGTGTAATTACGACAATCAATGCCCACAAGAATACAGGATAAGAAAACGATATGTTATTCATTGGTTACCTCCTTTTCTTCTTTGGTGTCGGTGTCGTCTTTAACAGGCTCTAAACGTTTGTTGTTATTGATAAAGTCTTCGCTATCTTGCAACAAATTTAGGTTTGTTTTGGTGTCAGGAATGTATTTTGCGAATTTAACCAAATCCGAAGTGGTAAAGATGTTTTCAAGTCGCTTGTTATCTTCTTGGCTTACGTCTTTGCCAAGCATTTCTTCCATAATCTGATTGGTTGTCTTTTCAAAAGCATTGACATTAAACCTACGGTAAATATATTGCCATAATATCTCGCTAAGTGCAATATAGTGCTGTTTTTCTTGACCTGTTTCCAACAGACGGGCTTGCTTCAAACGTTTAAGGTTGTTTAAGGCTTCTTCGTCTTCCGGTATAGCGGTTTCTTTAATGGCTTGCGGGGATTTTGTTTTGTTTTTAGTGCTGCGAACAAAGTAAATAATGGCTATGATAATTCCTGTCAATACGATGCCGCCAATAGCAAAAGGTAAAATTTCCTTAAACGTGAAAGGAATTTTCATAACACCCTTGATAGGTTTTACTTCAACCTTTGTTGTGTCAATTACAGGCGAAAGAATTTCCACATTAGGCGATTGAACGACATAAGCAGGTGATGTTTGATTTGCTAAATAAAACTGAAACTCCGGTAATTTATGAACACCTTCAATAAATGAAGCAAAAACATATTTATAGTTGATTTTGTCCTTTGAAGTATCTATCGAAGTTTGCAGCATTTGTATGGTGTCGGAGAATTGAAAGTCGGAAGTGAAGTTTAGTTTTTTTGTTGTTAAAGGTACGGAAAAAGAATATTCGATAGGATCGCCTATCATATATTCCTTTTTATCTGTTTTGCCCACTATACTTTGGGCAAAGACATTACCTGCAATTCCTAAACATATCAGTATATAAAGCAGTTTGTTCATAATCTTTCTCTATTTGCAAATAGTTTAATCAATTCTTTCGTGTAATCGGAATCCGTGTATATATTGACGTAATCGATACCTAACTTCTTAAATTCGGCGGTAGTTGTTTTCTGAGAGTTAAGCATATATTCTTTGAAATTTTTACGTGTGGCTTCGTCGTGAGTGTCTATCCAAACGTTTTCTTTTGTTTCCAAGTCTTCCATAAGAACAACACCCAAATCAGGCAGATTGTATTCCATAGAATCATTTACCAATATGGAACAGACATCGTGCTTGCGAGCAAAAATGGAAAGACTCTTGTCGAAAGTTGAGAAGCCGTCGGTTATAAGGAAACAAGTACAATGTTTTTTGATTATATTGTTTATATATACGAATGGTTCAGAAAAAGAAGTGGTGGTATCTTTCGGCTTAAAAGATAGTAACTCCCTTATGATTCTTAGACAATGGGCAGAGCCTTTCTTTGGTGGAATATACATCTCTACTTTATCCGAAAAAAGCAATGCACCGACTTTGTCGTTGTTGGATATTGCTGAAAAAGCCAATATGGCGGCAATTTCGGTTATAGTATCAACCTTTAAGCAGTTTTTACTACCAAATCCGGTGGAACCGCTTACGTCAATCATTAACATTAATGCCAATTCTCTTTCTTCTTCAAAGACTTTTACAAATGGCTTGTTGTATCTTGCCGTAACATTCCAGTCTATTGAGCGGACTTCATCGCCATAAGTATATTCTCGTACTTCCGAAAAAGTCATGCCTCTTCCTTTGAAAGCACTTTTGTATTGTCCGGCGAAGACATTACGAGAAAGTCCTTTGGCTTTGATTTCTATTTTATGAACTTTTTTTATTAATTCGGAATATTCCATAAACAATGTTATTACAAATGTTCTTAGTTTATCAGTAGTTGCTATTGCAGCCGAAGACAATCTAAATTATGGAACATCTACGCGATTGATGATTTCATTAACAATATCGATGCTTGTTACGTTTTCTGCTTCTGCTTCGTAAGTCAAGCCGATTCTGTGGCGTAAAACATCAGGGCAGATTGCAATAACATCTTCTGGAATTACATAACCTCTGCGATGAATGAATGCGTATGCTCTTGAAGCCAATGCCAAATTAATCGAAGCACGTGGAGATGCACCGTAAGAAATATATGGAGCAATTTTTTCCAATTTGTAGTTTTCAGGAAATCGAGAAGCAAAAACAATATCGGTAATGTAGTTTTCGATTTTAGAATCCAAATAAACTTGCTTTACTACTTCTTTGGCTCTGTTGATTTGTTCTATATTTACTACTTTTGATGTGGTCGGCTCACTCATTTGCAATTTTTGATGAAGTATTTGTCTTTCTTCCTCAATGCTTGGATAAGTAACAACGACTTTTAGCATAAAACGGTCGAGTTGGGCTTCCGGCAAAGGGTAAGTGCCTTCTTGTTCGATAGGGTTTTGTGTCGCAAGAACCAAGAAAGGATTATCTAATTTATAAGTCTTTTCGCCTATTGTTACTTGTTTTTCCTGCATAGCTTCCAATAATGCAGATTGAACTTTGGCAGGGGCTCTGTTTATTTCATCAGCAAGTACGAAATTGGAAAAGATAGGTCCTTGTTTTACTTCAAAGCCTGCACTTTTTTGATTATAAATCATTGTACCGATAACATCGGCAGGCAACAAATCTGGCGTGAATTGGATTCTTGAAAAACCTGCATCAATAGTTTTTGCAAGTGCAGAAATGGTAAGTGTTTTAGCAAGTCCGGGTACTCCTTCCAATAATATATGTCCGTTAGATAATAAACCTATCATCAATCGTTCAATCATAGGTTTTTGTCCTATAATGGTTTTGCCTATTTCGTTTGTGATAGCATCTACAAAAGCACTTTCGCTTTCAATCTTTTTATTTAATTCTGTTATATCCATAGTGTAGTGTTTTTTAATCCTAAAAACGCTTGTTTTATTAAAATATTGCAAAAGTACAATAAATTCGTAAATTAAGTTCCTTGTGAGGCGTTTTAGTAACTTTTTATGAAAAAATATCTATGTTTCAAGAGTTTTTATGCCATTTCTTTAATTTATTATTTATCAACAATATTTAATCGGTTTTATTTATGTAAAACGTATTTTTTTATTGAAAATCTTGTTATGTGAGTTTTTTTGCGTATTTTTGCCGTTTCAAAAAGTAGTCTTTTGAATATAAACAAAAAAGAATAACATAAATAGTATGAAAAACAGGAAGTTACTTTTAAGTATGTTGCTTTTCACTGTCATGGGTATAATGACAAGTGCAGCAATGTCAGCTCCTTATATGGAAGGAGAAGTAGTGGGTTGGACTCAACTTGGTCCTAATAATTATGCAGGACGTGCAAGCGCAGCCTTGTTTGATAAAAATAAAGACGGCGTTGTTTATGTAGGAACAGTCGGAGGTTTATATGTCAGTGTCAATTACGGTAAGAATTGGAGAGAAATACCTCTTGGAAATGCTGTTTACAATGTTACTGCAATCACTCAGTCTGATAATGGTAGATTGTATGTTGCAACGGGAGACGGTACTTACAGAACTTATCGTGGAGAAATGAGCCAATCCCGAAGCAATCAGGTGTCAAGCCAAGTTGGAGGAGGCGTATTTATGCAAACAGAAGGTATGGATGCTGCTTGGGACGCTTCTTTGAGTGATGCGGAAAAGTATGCTCGCATTGTTGATAATTTCAAATTTGAAGCGATGACAAATACTGTTCCTGATTCAAAATATGATTATGAAGGGGATTTTGCTTACATTAATACTATTTTGTACGCAAATAATACTTTGTATGTCGGAACAGTAAATAGAGGTTTGAAAAAAACAAATGATATAGAAAATAAAGATGCTGCATTTACTAATGTTACAATAGACGGTAACACGAAGTTTAATGTTTATGATTTACAAGTAAATTCGTTGAATCAAATTGCTGTTGCATACGACGGTATGGTTGCTGTTGATGATGCAAACGGAAATTTCAAAGTTATTTTTAATTCGGATGCAGATACTGAAAATCCTTTCAATGCAAGAGGTTTCGGTAAGATTAAATTGGCATTTGCAACTAAAAATCCTAATGATTTGTTTATTTTTGCTTCTGCAAATTACAATACACAGCCATATAAACCTACGGACAATGGTCTTATTTATGGAGTTTATCGTCCATATCGTGAAAAAATAGGTGGAACGGTTGCAAATGATGCTTCTTTATACACATTGGCTCCTACTTCAAACAATTGGTTTAATATAACCACTACGTCAATGGCGTTGTTGGCAGGTTCTTCTTTGCAATATGGTATGAGTATAGTTGTTGATGACAGAACAGAGGGTGATGAAATCGTTTATTTAGGAGGTAATGAAGTATATGCAGGACAAGACTACAATAAAGAAGGTAAGTTTTCTTTTTCACAGATGACATCTGCTATGGATTTGGATACAGCGGGTAATGGCGTAGGTATTAACATAAATAATATATTGTTTATGCCTGAAAAGAAATCAGCTGCAATGACTGCTTACGATTCATTATTTACTCTTGTAACTTCTGATATGGGAGTATTCGTTCGTTCTTACGACACAATATTGGGTGTATATAGATGGTGGCCAAGTTCTCAGGGTATGAACAATCTACAAACTTATGATGTAACTGCAACGGCTGACGGTTCAGTGTTTGCTGCAACACAATCCAATGCTATTGTTTATATTCCAACTGCAAAAGATACGGTTCAAAGAGGCTTTAAGGTTTGGTCTATCAATAATCCTAACTATCCTTTATTAAGTAGCAAAACAAATTTGCCTACATATTATGGTGGCGACTTTAACGACTACACTTACTCCGGTAGTTCTGTTAATGCTTCTGCAATATACAAAACAACACCTTTAATAAGAAAACCGGTTTTACTTGCTCGTCCGGGAACGAACATTGCAAGAACATATAGCAATGGTGGAGATTATGATGCAATAGATGACCAAACTTGGACTTATGGAGATACTGGTGCAGTTGCTCAATCATTGTTGATAGCGCCTATGATTTCCGATTATAATTTTGACCAATTCAACACTCCTATTGCTTATTGGGAATCTTTTGATATGGACAATTCAATTGATAGTATTGTCGTTTCTGTTGGAGAACATACATTGCTTAGAGGTTGGAGAAAAGTTAAGGTTAAGGAAGAAGGTGAACAAGAAGTCGAAAAGGATAGCCTTTGTAATCTTGAAATGATAGACGGAACTTTTGTTTTTGACGGGGATACAATTTTGGTTGAGAGTGGTAATTTGTCTTATCCATTCTTCCACGTTATGCATGCTTCTGATTTGGTTACTGTTGATCCTGATTCTTACAGAAAAACTACGGGAGACACTTTGTTTGAAAAATTATCTGATTTTGAAATGAAAATTCCTCAATCTGTTCAAGCAAGAACATTGGTAGCAACTAACAGAGGTGCGTTTATATGTGGCAAAATCATGGACTTCTCAAAAACTATTGACCCTACTGCTGCCGCAGAACAGAGATGGGGACAATTGACTTGGGCAAAAGTTTATAGAACAGGAGCACAATCTTCTTCTGATGATTATTCAACAATGAATACACGTATCAATGCAGTTGCAATGTCTGCTGACGGAAACACTGCATATCTTGCAATTGATAATTATTCATCATTTACAGCTTATACTAACACAACTCTTGTAAGAATAACAGGTTTGAATGATGTTGCTATAAATAAGGATGAGATATTCAGAGGTAATGATGTCGATGTTGAAAAGTTTAAAGATAATACAGCTGTTATAGGAACTTTCAATCGTCCTATATCTGCAATTGTTTGCGACCCTCAAAACATAAATAACGTTCTTCTAACTTTTGAAGGCTCTTCAAATGCTGCTAACGTTATGCAGACTGTTAATGCTTTGGACGAAGCAAGCAGCGTATCGTTTAGTGATATTAGTTTGACAATTAATAGAAACGGTGAAACCGTTTCAAAAGAAAAACCTGTATTTAGTGGTTTGTACGAAAGCGTTAATGCAGGTAAAACAAATCCAAGTGGAAGAATTTATGTAGGTAGTGATGACGGTATATATTATAGAGCAAATGGTCAATGGGTTTCTGATAATGAAAATATGCCAAGTGTTCCTGTTTATGATTTGTGGCAACAGACTAAAAAACTTCCTAAATGGACTTATTACTCATATACCGGACAAAATTCAGAACTTACAACCTTTGAGGCAACAAAGAATACTGGCGTTATCTATGCTGCTACCTATGGTAGAGGTATAATGAGAAATACCGATTTCCAAGATACAATTCCTATCGAATCAAATGTTGCTTTGGTAGATGTTGAAAACGGAAATTCTTCAAATATATCTATCGCAGTTTATCCTAACCCTGCTGCCAGCGAGACTACAATAGCTTACACTTTGAATGATGCAGCAAACGTAACATTCCGTTTGGTTGATTTGAATGGTAGAGAGGTTTCTCAATTTGACGGCGGACGTCAAGCAAAAGGAACACACACTCAGGTTCTTGATGTTCAAAATCTGCAAAGAGGAATTTACGTAATTCAGATGATTACAGATAAGGCTTCAAGCAATGTTAAATTGATTGTAAAATAAGATTTAACTTAATTAATACTTAAAGAAGTGGTGCGAAAGTGCCACTTCTTTTTTGTTTTGTTACTTGAAAGTTCGATGAAACAGGTAGATGAATTTTTGAGAAATGAATTTTTCTTCTTATTCTTATTTTTCATTATTGTAAAATGACTTGTTTGAAAAATACTTTCTTATTAAATTATTTTGTTATTACTTTTCGCTTTATTGATGTTTAACACTAATAAAATAATCACTAACACTATTTTACTAATCACTGAAACTATTTTTCTGACTTAAATAAATATTTTTTCAAAAAACGATGTTATTATTTTTATTATCCGACATATTATAATGAATACTTGTATTTATACTACGGTTTCACTGCCTGCAATCAACAATATTATATCAAAAGAATGCACATTAATCAATATTTCTTTATCTTATTTATAATAAAATTGTAAAATTTGAGTTTATTATGTTGTTGCAAACTTTTTTGAAAATGTCATTAAAACAAACGATAATATTACTATCTACAATTTTTATCGCATCTTTATCATCGAAGGCACAAAGTACTGTCGGCAATGACGCTTTTGCAGTGCTTAATTTATATAACTCTGCTCCGATGACGGCGAAAGGATTGAGTTTTATGCCTCGTTTTACCACTGATGTGGCATCGGCTTTGACAAATCCTTCGATACTGAACGATTCTTTGAACAATAACGCCTCTTTGACTTATACCGATTTGTTCGGTAGCACTTATCAAGCCGCTTTGGCGTTCGCTCATAAGTTCGATAAAATAGGTAATTTCGGTTTTGGTTTGCAATATATAAATTACGGCAGTTTTGCACAAACCGAGATTAATGGTGATGTCAATGGAACGTTTTATGTCAATGAGTTTATGCTGACGTTATCTTATGGAATGCAGATAGAGAAAAATCTTTATTTGGGTGCAACGTTCAAGCCTTTGTTTTCAAAATATGAGACGTATTCTTCATTCTCTTTGGCGTTTGATATTGCGGCAACATATTACAATCCTAACAAAACTTGGCAGGCTTCATTAATTTTGAAGAATATAGGTAAGCAGATAAAGTCTTTTAATAACGTAAGAGATACATTACCTACGGATTTACAGTTGGGCTTTTCCAAGAAATTTTCACATGCTCCCCTTATTTTGTATATAGTTGCCGACAATTTGACGAGGTGGAATATTAGAGAGAACGATGCTTTGAACCCTCGTGATAATGTTTCTATGGACGGCACGATTGAAAAGGAGAGTGGCTTTGCAGCATTTTTGGATAAAGGATTCAGACACTTGCAATTTGCGTTGGATATTGTTCCGTCTGATACTTGGTTTTTGAGTGTCGGTTATTCGTGGCGAAGACATCAAGAGATGAAAGTTGATGATGCTTTCTCACTTGCTGGTTTGTCCTACGGATTGGGCATCAAGTGGAAGAATTTCTCGCTTTCTTATGCGAGAAATGAATATCATAACTACGGTTCCCCAAATTATATTACCTTAGGTTATTCTTTTAGATAATCTTTTTAACACACATTTTTTTATTAATCCGAAAAGAAAAAGCATTTTTCAGAGGCATCGTGTATGTTTTCAAAAATGGATATATACATGGGATAAAATTTTAGGAGGTATTAAAAAAATAATGTTTAACATTAGCAAATTAGTGTTAAACATCAGTAAATTTTTATTAAACATCAATAAAATAGGTGAGCCATTAAAAATTTACTTCACACATTAATAAAATTATACTCATCTTGACAATTTTTTTTGAAAAATCGTTCTTTATGAATAATAAATTCGTTAAAACGATAAATTTATTCAATAAATTTTTTGAAAATTTCATTTTTTTATTTTAATAGAATTAAATCTTATTCTGATGTTATTCAATAATATATAAGGCTTTGAACAATTTTTTCGGGGGGGGGGGGGGTAGTAAAAAAAGAGTTGAAAAATTTGGGGGTTTTATTAAAAATTTGCAACTTTGCATTTGAGTTTGTTTCTATGATATAGACTTATACTAATTTTGAACTTAAAAAAATAGAAGAGACTAAAATTAACATAAATGTATAATTAATACTATTTCAAAAATGAAAAAAATTGGTTCTTGCTCAGCCTTAGGGCTTGTAGCATCTCTTAGAAAATTTTTGCTTGTGGCAATATTCCTTGCTTTCACAGGCAGTTTCGCGCAAACAACAGTTCCTTTGAATGAAAGTTTTGAAAGCGAAAGTATTCCGTTTCCTTGGACATTTGTTGCCCCTTCGGGTTATGTCGATTGGGAAATTGACGACTCTTATTCTCATAGTGGGAACAAATCTGCGACTATTGGTTATCAAAATCAAAAAGATAGTTGGCTTGTAACACCGAAATTATCCCCACAAAGTGGAGATAGCATTAAGTTTTGGTTGATGATAGAAAGTCCTACTAATTTTAGTTTGTGTGATACTTTTGCTGTAATGGTTTCCACAACAAATACAGAACTGGAAAACTTTACTGCATTGGAAACCGTTTGGAATGGCGGGGCAACGGGAGATTATACCTTTACCGCAGAAGTTTGGACATACGTAGCTATTTCTTTGGAAGACTATGTTGGCGAAGAAATATATCTTGCATTCAAAAAAAGTAGTAGCGGAGGCTGTGGTGCTGTTTGGTTAGACGATGTATCGGGTGTTGATTATATTATACCTACTTGCCTTGTTCCAGGTATAGTAGCAATTACGACAAATACGGCTGCTACAATAACATTAACAACAAATGCGTATGAATTTAATACGTATAATCTGTATTACAAAAAATCTACCGATACTGAATACAATGAACCCATCACTATAAGTGCAACAGACGATGTATTGTCTTATACGATAGAGGATTTGGAAGCAGGAATTATTTATGATTATTATGTAGAAATTATTTGCGGCGAAGAAGATGATACGTTGCAAACTGCTGTTAAAACTTTCATAACAGCATGTGAAGCTATAACAGAGTTTCCTTGGACAGAGGGATTTGAAAACGATTGGTTAAGCAATACTGCTTTGAGTGATAATGTTACAGCACCTCTTTGTTGGTCTAATTTCAATGGTGGTTATGTAAATTCAACTAATAGTTGCAAGTGGAGGCGAACAACTGACTATTCTAATAGTGGAAGCGCATCGGCTACAATGTATAGCGATTATGCGTCAAGTAGTCATAACGATTGGTTGATTACACCAAAACTTGCATTGACGGGTAACCAACAAATAACGTTTTACGCAAGAAGTCGTACTTCATCAGAGTTAGATGAGATTTCGGTTTGGATTTCAGACAGTGATGTAACTTTAACAGCACCTACTAATCCTAATGACACCTCTGCTCTTGCCGGTTTTACTGAAATAGCAAACTTCGGAACTATACCAGCAGCATGGGAGGAATACATTATTTCTTTGTCAGGATACTCGGGCAATCGTCAAATTGCTTTTGTGAGAAAATATGCTCCTTATGATGGATATTACTTATATCTTGACGATGTAACTGTTGAGGAAATACCCTTCTGTGTTAAGATTTCACAAGCGACAAGTACGGTTACGCCGACTACGGCAACAATCACGGTCGTGGGAGATCCAGAATCAAGTTATGTTGCTTATTACAAAAAGGTAAATGAGGCTGATTGGAGCGAACCTGTTGATGTTAATAATTTAACATTGAATTTAACAGGACTTTCTACTGCAACCGAGTATCAATATTACTTCGCTACTGTTTGCGGCGAGGATACTGCTTTTTCGAAAATATTTAAATTTACAACAGAATGTGCTTCTATAACAGCATCTGATTTACCAAGATTTTGGGATTTTGAAAGTGGTAATGTACCTCTTTCCAGCAGTAGTAGTAATAAGATACCTAATTGTTGGCAGCATATAAGTAACTCCGCTTACGCTATATATGTAAGCACATCAAGTTATAATGCTTATCAAGGTACAAATAGTTTGATAATTGACTATACGAATGATATAGCCATAATGCCTGAAATAGATACTGATTCTATTAGTATTTCGGATTTGCAAATTTCTCTGTTTGCATTTTATGATTATTACAATTCGAATACATCTTCTCTGATATTTGGAGTGATGACAGATCCTACTAATTCTTCTTCATTTGAGGCCGTTGATACGATAGATATTAATGATTCGTATGCTTATTATGAAGTACAGTTTGAGGGATATGCCGGGACAGGTAAGTGGATTGCTATTAAACCGGGTACTTCGTCAGGTTGCTTCTATATGGATAACTTAGCCCTTGAATACAAATCTTCATGTGCAAAAATTCAAAATTCTACTGTTGAAACGACGATCAATAGTGCAACTGTTACAATAGCAGAAGATGAAATTGACGATGGTGTTGCATATAAACTTTATTACAAAGAAAATAATGCTGTTTCTTGGGAAGAACCTGTAATGTTTGTTGATGGTGTTGCCCAAATAGAAGGTGGTTTGAAACATTCTACGGTTTATGATTATATGATAGTAAGTGTATGTAGTGATGAAAGTGAAGTACAAGGCTTGAAAAAGGTATTTACAACTACTTGTGCTAATATAACTGCCGAAGATTTACCTTGTACTTGGAATTTTGAAGGCACAGCTACAGGTGGAACATTAAGCAGACCATTGCCTCCTTGTTGGAGTTTTTCTCAATCTTCCGATATGGCTCGTATTTATAGTTCATCAGAAGATGCTTATCAAGGTGATAAATTTTTGTATTTTAAGAGTACAACTTATAATGATCCTGTGTATATTGCACTTGCTCAGATAGACACTGAAAGTGTTACGATGGATCATTTGCAACTATCATTTTATGCAAAGAAAAATTATGATGAGTATTCAAAATTGGAGATTGGAATTTCTACAAATCCTGCAAGTGCCGATGAATTTGTTTTATGGGACGTTGTTGATGATTTTTCAACAACATACAAAAAATACACATTTAACTTTACTAACTATGACCAAGGTGGTGCATATATAGTTATAAGAACACCTGAAAATAATTTGTCAGAGATATACATTGATAATATGGAATTGTCTTTTGCTCCTGAGTGTGTCTCTGTATCATCGACGGCTACTACGACAACTAATTCTGCAAACATTACCTTGAAAGGTAAGGCAGATGCTTCTTATGTTGTATATTACAAGCAAGTTGGTGCAGAAGAATGGACAAGTGCAGAAGTTTTCGATTTGCAGGCAGAGATAAGTGATTTGCAGCATAGTACTGCTTATCAATATTATGTTGCTACTATTTGCGGCGAAGATACATTGACTTCGGATGTTAAAACTATGCTAACGTCATGTGTCGCCATTGATATTGAAGATTTGCCTATTACTTGGAATTTTGAACAGAACAATTATGGCGGTAATCCTGCAAGCCCAATGCCTACTTGTTGGCAAAGAGTTGATAATCCTGAAGACTATCCTTATGTATCAACGTCTGATTATGATGCTTATGAGGGGATAAACTCATTGTATTTTAATTCATATTATGACGGATATGCAATAATGCCTTTAATTAATTCTGAAATTCCTTTGGATACATTGCAGTTAACTTTTTATGCAAAGAATAGTGCGTATTATGGTAGTACTTCAAATATGGAAATTGGAGTTATGTCAGACCCTACGGATATTACTACTTACGAAACAATAACAACTATTGAAATTAACGGTACTTATACTTTATATACAGTTAGATTTTTAGGTTATACAGGTGATGCCGGATATATTGTTTTGAAATATGCTACTAATAGTGATTATTCTGCGTATATAGATAACCTTACATTGGGGATTGTTCCTGATTGTCAAGAAACATTGCCGGCAGATATAACATCTGAAACAATTACATCTACTACTGCTGAGGTTACTATTGATGCCAAAGAAGGTAAATCATATAAATTCTACTACAAGACATCAAATTCTACAAATTATGGAGAGGCGATAATGTTTGATGCACAGAACAAGGTTTCTATTTCAGAATTAACTCCTGCTACAAATTATGATTATTATATTGTAACGCTTTGCGATGAGGAAGATAGTGCAATAAGCTCAATATTTAATTTCCAAACTTCCTGCAATCCTATTAATCCAAGCGATTTGCCAAAGATTTGGGATTTTGAAACTAACAATACAGCAGGAACAGAGGTGTATCCTCTTCCTGTTTGTTGGCAAAGAATGAGTAGCGATAGCCCGAGCGTATTGGATTATTCTAATTATGCAAATAGTGGTTCTCATTTTTTGGCTTTCTCCGGATATGTTGATGTAGATATGGTAGTTCTTCAAGAAATCAATACCGATAGTTTATTTATTAGCGATTTGCAATTAAGTTTCTATATGCAAAATGGTGGTTATTATGGTAGTAGTGCAGAAATACAAGTAGGAACATTAACAGACCCTACCGATGCAAGTACTTTCACCGTTCTATCAACGATAAGCGAAAACGGTTATAGTTATGTAAAGAAAGAAATGTCTTTAATGGGTGCTCCTGAGGGGGATAAATATATCGCATTAAAGGGTATTAATTATAGTTCAATATTTATTGATGATATTACCTTGGACAAGGCTCCTGCTTGCCCAACAGCAGTGGGTATGAAAGTAGAGGCTGCACAAACTACTGCCACTATAACATGGAATCAAGGTGGAGATGGTATTACTTCTTGGAAACTATATTACAGAGAAGAAGGCTCTACTGATGAATGGTTGAGTGTTGATGTTGCTGATAGTTCTAAAACAACTTTAACCAATTTAACGCAGAGTACTTCGTATGAATATTATATTGAAGGTATTTGTTCGGAAGAAGGCGGACAAAATCCGCAAACAACCAATTTAACATTCAAAACTTTGTGTCCGGTTATAACAGTTACCAACACAACTCCTTGGATTGAAGATTTCTCAAATGATAATGCTTTGGATTGTTGGACTTATGTTGGTTGGAATGTAACTGACGGAGAGTTATTCCATATGTATAGTAGTAATAAAGATAATGGTATTACGCCAATGTTTGATATAACTGCGGTAACCAGTCCACATCTTGCATTCAAGTATAATATTACTGCTTATTATTATATTGATAACCTTATAGTAAAATATCGTGCTGCTATTACAGACGAATGGACGGAGTTGGCTTCTTACACAACAGAAACGGAAGATGAAATGATTGCTGATACTTTGGCATTGCCTAATCCAAGTGCAACATATCAAATAAATTTCTTCTTTGATGGGAATGATGCCAATGGTATTACTATTGATGATATAACAATATTCAATAACGACAATGTACCGATGCCTTGCAATACTCCAACAAATTTTACTTTGACAGATTCTTCTTCGACGTCTTTGACAATTTCTTGGGAGGGTACTGCATCTAAATACAAAGTACAGAAAAATAACGATACTCCAATAGAAGTAACGCAAAATTCTTATACTTTCAATGGCTTAACTCCTAATACTTCCTACAATTTCAAAGTACAATCTGTTTGTGATGAAGAAACTTCTGATTGGTCGGCAGTATTCACGGCAAAAACTTTGGATATTGCTTGTGATGATGTTACGGCTCTTTCTGTAAGTGCAACAACACAGACAACGGCAACCATTACTTGGAATGGAACAGCAAGCGGTTATGATGTTAAGTTGGGCGAAAACGGAAATATTCAAAATATATCCGTAACAACATACACTTTTACCGATTTGACAGCCAATACGACCTACACGGCAATGGTTCGTTCAAATTGTGGCAATGGTAAGACCAGCCAATGGCAAAGTGTAACATTTAAGACAGACCCAGAGGCTGCTGAGGATTGTGATGCTCCTACCGATTTGACTGTTGGTCAAATTACACAGACGTCTGCCGTTGTAACTTGGACTGGTACTGCTAATAGTTACGAAGTTCAAGTAGGTATTTCAGAACCTGTAAAAGTAACAACGAATAGTTATTCTATCGAAGGTTTGACGGCTAGTAGTACTTACACGGTGAAAGTTCGTTCGATTTGTAGCGAAGAAAAACAATCTGAGTTCGTTCCTACAACATTCAAGACATTAGACGATGAAAGTGGATTGATTGATATAGATAACAGTATAGTTATTGCAACATATCCAAACCCTACAACAACCAACGCAACATTGGAAGTTAAAGGCTTAACACAAGCAGCAAGAGTAATAGTTACTGATGTATGGGGTAGAGTTGTAGCAAGCGATATTTTGCAAACTGGACAACAAGTTCTTACTATCAATAGTGAAAGTTTTGCTCAGGGCGTTTATTACATTCGCGTTGTAAATGACCAAATCAACAAGACTTCAACTTTGATTAAGAAGTAATTTCTAATAAACAAATATTGTATTCACAGACCGATTGAGAGAATAAATCTCATCGGTCTGTTTTTTTATAAAATAGTTACGCTAATTATTTTATTAGTTAGTGATGAAAATTTATGTAAAAATCATTGTATTAAATTGGAATGAGAGAAAATTTTTGTAAATTTGCAAAATCGTAAAACAAAGACTTTGAAAAGTAAAGCGATAGTAAGATTTATTAAAATTATAATAATTAAAAAAATAAGATATACGTATATGAAAAAATGGGTTTTAAGTATTTGCTTCGTATGTTTTACTTTTGTCGGTTTTGAAACGTTTGCAGAAAAAGACGAATACACAATCGGTAATGATATAGAAACAGCTTTTGAGAACAAAAGCGAAGTGGATTTTTCGCAGTTGAAAGAACTGTTTGATGCGGGTGCAAACGCTAAAAACAATAGCAGTGATTATTATTGGGCGTTGTATCAAACTTTGAATAAAGCGGGTTTGAATTTAGTGCAAATGGGTATTTCGGACGGCTGCAAATGTTGTTCTCTGCCTTGTTGTGTTAGTTTGGGTATTGTTGCCTTTGCAAAAAAACTTTTACCTTTTCTTGAAGTTCAGGCTGGCGATATTCAAAACAATGTAGGTAGCGATGATTTCTTGATGTGGTAAAAAGTAAATTCTTTTTTGTTGAGCGAGAGAATTAATGTGGCTGATAACAAAAATAATGTTTAACACTGATAAAATAGTGTTAAACATTAGCAAAATAATCACTCACATCAGTAAAATGATGTTTAATGCTGCAAAAATATATAGTAACAAACTCGTCTTGTCAGGTGTATTGAAACAAACGGCAACAAAGAAAAACAGCATAAATAAACGATATTGAACAAAAATTAAAAATGAAATCATTATGAAAAAAGTGTTTTTTGTCTTGGTTGCTATGGTAACGTTTGGTTTTAGTGCAATGGCGGAAAAGGATAGCTACGTTGTCGATGACAATGCCATAGAAAATGCGTTCAATTCAGCATATGAAAACAACAATTGCTTTATTATGTGGCTGTAAATGTAAGAAGAAAACAATTACAAGGGCGGTCGTTTTCTTGGTTTCGTTCTTTGTCTTTGTTACTTGTAATATGACAATGGTGGCACAAGTCAAACTGTCGGCAGATGTTACCACTCGTCAATTGTATAATGATAAGGTTATAAGGATTGAAAAGCAGATGTTTTTCTCTTCAAACGGAAATTTGGTCGTTCATTACACTTATCCGCAGGAATATTATATGATTACAAATTCTTTGGGAGAAACGTCCGTTTATCAGCCCGATGTTAATGAGGTTGTACAGATAAATGATAAAAGTCGCTCTTCGCAAAATGAGTTTATCATGCTTTTCCTTACTCCTGCGTATAGAGATTTGAATTTAACCAATATCGGATTTGCTTTGAAGGATATGCAAAAAGATGGCAATAGGATTGTCAAAACTTTTTATCCCGAAAAAAAATCTGATACTATTTTTGCCAAAGCCGTTGTGGTAAGCGAGAAAAACAATCCAATATATAGTGCGTTTTACAACAAAGACGACAAAATTTTGAAAAAGACTTATTACACCGACTACGTATCTTACCCAAATATTTCGTTTCCTACGACAATCACTCAAATATCTTATGATTTGGTTAAGGGTGATTCGGTTATCAAAAAGGAAGAATACAAAAATATTAAGACCAAAGATTTTAATAATAACGCTCTTTTTGAATACAAAGTGCCTAAAAACGCCAAGAGAGTCGAACCTTACAAAAAGAAATGAAGCAGTTATTTGTTTTATATGCCTTTTTAGTTTGCTGTTTGTGTGAAATAACTTTGTTCGCACAAGACAACAAAACATTCGATGCCGATGATTTGTTGCTCTTATCACAGCACACTCCGACCAATTCACAATACGCCGACAGAGTTGTTAAATACGGATTTAAGGATAATCACAAAACGATAAACCCTATATATCATATTTTGTCGAGCAGTATGTTTGTTTATCAGAAATATGTATCTCCTGTTTTGTCTCGTTCTTGCGCATACGTGCCGACTTGCTCTCGTTATAGTAAATTACTTATCAAAGAATACGGATTAGTGAAAGGAACATTTTTTACGGCAGACAGATTGATGAGATGTAATAGGATTGCTTTGACAGATAAAAATGCAATGTTTTTGTTAATTGAGGGCAACGGATTGATACACGAGGACGTTGAAAGATATAGATAAATTGCGATGAATGGTCGAATAATTTTATTGATATTTGTTTTGATTGCAAAATCCACACTTGCCCAAACGACAAAAGAAGATTTCGATTTTGTGATGTATCTTATCGGTAACGGAATGAAAGAAGATGCCGAAGTGTTGTTGCAAAACACAAAAGCGAACAATGATTCCATTTGTTTTTTGAAAGGTTACACGGATTATTCCAACAAGAAACTTTCCTCGGCAGTGGAGAATTTTTCGTTGGTAAGTAAATCGAGTAATTTATTTACCGAAAGCAATTTTTTCGCATCGTTATCCGCTGCACATTTGGGGGATTTGGTCAAAGCGGTGTCGCTGATTGATAAAATAGATTGCGAAACAGATGAAATAGTGTCTTTGAAAAATTTTGAGTTGGCGGGCATTAGTCTTTTGAAACGTGATTATAATGATTTTGATAGATATATAAGCAATGTTGATACCAATAACAATTTGCTTAGTGTGGAAGCCAACAACCTTTTGGCTATAAAAAACGATTTGATTTCTTACAAGAAAAAATCGCCATTACTTGCCGCTGTGCTTTCGGCTGTCGTTCCCGGCTTGGGTAAGGTATATGCAGGCAATACAGGTGAAGGCATAGCAGCGTTTTGCCTTTGCGCTCCGTTAATGGCGGCAACCGCCGAAAATTGGTATAAGAACGGAATAACCAATTGGAAAACCATTGTTTTCGGAGCATTATCGGCAGTTTTTTATGTAGGTAATATTTTTGGGACGATAGCAACGGTTAAGTTCAATGTCTCACAATTCAATAATCGTAACGATGTACAGATTTTATATAACATTCATATTCCTTTGCGTAACACATTTCGCAGGTAGTTTATCGGCTCAAAATTCATCGTTTTGTGCCAAGGCGGACAGCCTTTTTGAAGAAAAAAACTACCGATTGGCTTGCGTTGAATACGAACGTTGTTTTTATTTATCCTCTTCACAAGAGCAGTCATATTATGCTTTGAAACAAAAATCTCTTTGTTGTAAGGCTTTGCAGCAGTATTCAAATGCGGCAGACATATTATTAAGGGTTGCCGAGCGTTATGAAGAATTTTATCAAGTTGCACTTTGCTATTATTTGGGATATGATTACGCAAAGAGTTTGGAAGCCGTTGCAATGGCAGAAATGCTGTCCGATACGATAAAAGAAGATATAGTTTTGATAAAACTACTTGCCCAAAATGAATTGCAGGACTATGTCGGCGCAAGACAGACAGCCAAAACGCTCAATACTCTTCATGTAAAAAGCGGAAATGAGGATTTAACGCCTTTGATAGATTCTCTTTATGCCCAATTACCAAAAAAGAAAAGCGAGCGAGTTGCTGAAATTCTTTCGTTTATTCCCGGCTTGGGTCAGATATATGCCGGCGAGTACTTGCAAGGTTTTGCGGCTTTGGGTATGAATGCGGTGGCATTGGGCTTCGGAGTGTGGCAAATTTTTGATAAATGTTATATAACGGCATACGTCGGCGGTGTCGGGGCGTTGTCGATGACTTATCCGGGTGCTAAGACGAGCGGGGTGTATAGTGTCAAAAAATACAATTATAAGCAATCTCAAAAATTTAACCGCCAATTCAAAACAATTCTTATTGAAAATTTATAACAGATTTTTGTTGCCGAAAAATACTTATCATTTATCGCAAAAATAGTGTTAAACATCGTTCAACTGATGTTTAATAAAAATTTACTGATGTTTAACACTAATTTTGTGAAAAGCCGTAAAAATAAACTGCGTCGAGGTAGAGTTTTTATGAAAAGTATATGGCAAAGAAAATCTAATGGCAGTTAATAAGTCTTATAAAACATTGCCGATGTTTTGTATTCAAAAATTTATTTGTAATTTTGCATTTGCAAAACGAATTGTGAGATGAATAGCGAACAAAAGATTATCAATGACGTAACTAAGGATGTGTATAAACACGGATTTGTTACTAATATTGATACCGAGTATATAGGCAAAGGAATAAATGAAGAGGTTGTGCGTAAGATTTCCACTCTTAAAGGCGAACCCGAATGGCTTTTGGAATATCGTTTAAAGGCTTTCAGAACTTGGCAGACCATGAAAATGCCAACGTGGGCGCATCTGAAAATTCCTAAAATAGATTTTCAAGATATTATCTATTACGCTGCACCCAAACAAAATAAAAAGAAATCTTTGGACGAAGTCGATCCCGAGATATTGGACACTTTCAATAAATTGGGCATTCCTTTGCACGAACAAAAGGTACTTGCGGGCGTTGCTGTTGATGCGGTTATGGATTCGGTAAGTGTTAAGACAACATTTCAAGACACTTTGCAAAAATACGGCATCATTTTCTGTTCGATGAGCGAGGCGATAAAGAATCATCCTGATTTGGTAAGGAAATATCTTGGAAGCGTTGTGCCTTATAACGATAATTTTTTCGCTGCTTTGAATTGTGCGGTTTTCTCTGACGGCAGTTTTTGTTATATACCCAAAGGTGTTCATTGTCCTATGGATTTATCCACATATTTTCGTATCAATGCAAGGGGAACAGGTCAGTTTGAAAGGACTTTAATAATTGCCGACGAGGGAGCATCGGTTTCTTATATGGAGGGTTGTACCGCTCCGCAGAGAGATGAAAATCAATTGCACGCCGCCATTGTGGAGATTGTGGTTATGAAAGACGCTAATGTGAAATATTCAACCGTTCAGAATTGGTATCCGGGCGATAAAGATGGAAAGGGCGGAATATTTAATTTTGTAACCAAGCGTGGAATTTGTAAAGGCAACAATTCAAAATTATCTTGGACGCAGGTAGAGACGGGTTCAGCTTTGACGTGGAAATATCCATCTTGTGTTTTGGCAGGGGATAACAGTGTGGGCGAATTTTATTCTGTGGCAGTAACCAATAACTTGCAAATGGCGGATACCGGCACGAAGATGATACATCTCGGTAAAAACACCAAAAGTACCATTATGAGTAAAGGTATTTCGGCAGGCAGAAGCGAGAACTCTTATCGTGGTTTGGTTAAAGTTGCCAAGACGGCAGAGAATGCTAAAAACTTTTCACAATGTGATTCATTGCTTTTGACCGATAAATGTGGGGCTCATACGTTTCCTTATATAAGTGTTGATAATTCCACTGCGGTTGTAGAGCATGAGGCTACTACTTCAAAGATTTCGGAAGACCAGCTTATGTATTGCCGTCAAAGGGGAATTTCCGAGGAAGCGGCAATAGGTTTGATTGTTAATGGTTATGCCAAAGATGTTTTGAACCGATTGCCTATGGAATTTGCCGTTGAGGCTCAAAAACTCCTTTCCATATCATTAGAAAACAAAGTAGGATAGAGGGTTGAAATTTAAGATAAAACACAAAAAGACTTGATAGTTTGTAAAAACTTTGTAATTTTGCAAAAAATAAATCAAATAATCAAATGGAAGATACAAGTGAAAACTCGGACGACGACACTCCCATAAAGAAAGTACTTGTTATAAGGTTTTCTTCTATTGGGGATATTGTATTGACAACTCCGATAGTAAGATGTTTGAAAAACAAGTATAAAGATTGTCAGATTCATTATTTAACCAAACAGCAGAATATCTCTATCTTAGAAAACAATCCTTATATAGATAAGATTCATCTTTATAGTAAAAGTGTTGGTCTGTATCAACTTATAAAGGAATTGAGAAAAGAGAATTTCGATTATGTAATAGATTTGCATAAAAATCTGCGTTCGTTACGAATTTGTTTGGCTTTGCATAAACCAAGTGAGACGTTCCAAAAACTAAATCTGAAAAAATGGTATTACATTCATACGAAAAAAAATGTTATGCCTGATACCCATATTGTGGATAGATATTTCCAAGCGGTAAAACATTTGGACGTTGAAAACGATAATAAGGGTTTGGATTTTTTTGTTCAAGAAGAAGATTACGTATTCCCAAACGCATTACCGCTTTCATTTCAGGAAGGGTATGTTGTAATAGCCGTTGGAGCGAAACATATAACTAAGCAAATACCTACTGACATCATTATAGCAATATGTGAAAAGATTAAGGGCAATATACTGCTTCTTGGAGATATTAATGACAAGATAAAAGCCAATAAAGTAGAAAACGTCATAGGAGCAAGAGTGTTTAATGGTTGTGGGGCATTCTCTTTGACGCAAAGTGCGGCTTTGATAGACACTTCCAATGGAATAATTACGGCAGATACAGGTCTTATGCACATTGCAGCAGCAAGAAAAAAGAATATTATCTCGGTTTGGGGCAATACTGTTCCCGAATTTGGAATGTACCCATATTTGCCAAAGGATTGTGAAGCGGAAAATCATATATTTGAAGTCAAAGATTTGAAGTGCCGTCCTTGTTCAAAACTCGGCTACAAGAAATGTCCGAAAACTCATTTCAAGTGTATGAAACAGCAGGATACCGAAGCGATAGCAAAGATTGCCAACAGTTGGTTGCTAACCGATAATGCTTGAAGATTAAAAAGAAAATGGAAGAAACGACATTTGAAATAAAACATAAAAAAGAAGTCCTTGCCTTTGATAAAATGCTTTCTTTAATGGAACAAGTGCGTAAGGATTGCCCTTGGGACAATGCTCAAACGAATGACACTCTTCGTACTCTGACCATAGAAGAATTGTATGAGCTATCGCAGGCAATTCTTGATAAGAACGATAAAGAAATTTGCAAGGAATTGGGCGATGTTATGATGCACATTGTTTTTTATTCCTTGATTGGAAAAGAAAAAAATGCATTTGATATTACCGATGTTTTAGATTCTTTATCTGAAAAACTTATTCGTCGCCACCCTCACGTATTTAACAAAAATTCTAACCTTACTGCCCAAGATGTCGAGCGTAATTGGGAAAGAATAAAACTAAAAGAAGGAAACCGTTCCACATTTTCTGGCGTTCCCGAGACATTGCCGTCCTTGATAAAAGCATATAGATTGCAGGACAAGGCAAAAGGGATTGGCTTTGATTGGAAAAACAAAGACGATGTGTGGCAAAAAGTTGTTGAGGAGATTGGCGAATTAAAAGAAGAATTGAACAAGAAAGATGAAGACAACAACGAAAACATTACGCAAGAGTTTGGCGATGTGTTATTCGCTTTAATAAATTATGCAAGGTTTATCGATGTCAATCCCGATACGGCATTGGAGAAAACAAATCGTAAGTTCAAAACTCGATTTGAGTATATGGAAACAAGAGCAAAGGAACAGGGAAAGCCGTTGCAGGATATGACAATAGACGAAATGGAAAATCTTTGGCAAGAAGCAAAACAAAAAGAATTATGATAAAACAATTTGTATTCAATCATTTTCAGGAAAACACCTATTTACTATACGACGATAGCAAGCAATGTGTAATTATTGACGCAGGTTGTAATGAAAAAGAAGAAAAAGAAGAAATGTATAAGTTTATAGACGACAATAAACTTATTGTAACAAAACTTCTTTTGACGCACGCACACATAGACCATTTTTGTGGTATGACTGATTTGGCAAGAAGATACAATGTGCCTATAACCATGCACGCTGACGGCAAAAAGATATTTGATATTTTTTTATTGCAGGCAGAGGGTATGAATTTTGAAAAACAAGATGTTTCTGGCGTAGAGTTTGAGTTTGTGAATTACAATGATTGGATTGTTTTCGGAAATGATTACAAGTTGAAGACAATAAACGCAAGCGGTCATTGTCCGGGAAGTATTGCTTATTATTCTCCAAAAGATGCGGCGGTATTTGTGGGTGATGCGGTGTTTAATATGTCAATAGGCAGGACTGATTTGTTTGGGGGCGACTTAGATGAATTGCTTTTGAATATAAACAACAATATTATGACCTTACCTTTGGATACTCAGATTATGTGCGGACACGGTCCTTGCAGTGATGTAGATTACGAAAAGTCCAATAATCCGTATATACAGACTTATTGATTTGGTAATATGTGTTGTTGAATAAATCTTGATACTTTCAATGAAAAAGATATTGCTTATAATATTTTTCTTGACTCTATTTGTCGGAGCAAAAGCACAGAAATATAATGCGGGAATAATGCTTGGAGCGAGCATTTCACAAGTTGATGGCGACGGAATGGGTGGTTTTCATTTCATAGGTTCGCAAGGAGGAATGTTTGTCAATACACAAATCAAAAAAAAGTCGGTTCTTCAAGGTGAATTGTTGTTTGTGTATAAAGGCAGCGGTATTGAGAGCAAACCCGAGACTGATTTCAGGGTTGAGATTACTGCATCGTATATTGATTTGGCATTATATTACAAATATCTTTATAGCGACAAAATTAATATCAAAGCAGGATTGGTTCCTTCGGTTAATATTTCGCACAAAGAGTCTGTTGCAGGTCTTGAACAAACGGAATATCCCGAGTATCGTAAGTTTGGATTATTGTTTTCTATTGGCGGAGAATATTATTTCAATGATAATTGGTTTTTTGCTGCCGATTGGAATTATTCTTTACTGTCGTTACGAAGTGGAAAAGCGATGATAAGCAATTATAAAGCCTTATTCTTTCGTTTTCTTTGGGAAAACGGAGAGTTTTACAATTATTTGAAATTTTCGATAGGTTACAAATTTTAATCTTTTCACAGATTAGCAGCATATAAATACTCGATAAAATTATTTTATTAAAAAAACAAAAAACATGGATACCCTACTAAATAGAACATCAATAAGAAAATATAAAAATGAACCAATAAGCGAACAAACATTGGATTATATCCTAAAAGCGGGTGTGCGCGCATCAAATTGTGGTAATATGCAATTGTACTCTGTTGTGGTTACACGAGACGAACAACGCAAAAAAGAATATTCTCCGTTGCATTTCAATCAACCGATGATAACTGCGGCAGATACGGTGCTTACTATCTGTGCCGACATTAATCGTTTTCATCATTGGTGTGAAGTGAATAATGCAGACAAAAGTCTTGACAATTTTTTGTTTTTGAATGTTGCAACGATAGATGCAACAATTCTCGCACAGGCTATAACAACGGCAGCCGAAAGCAAGGGGCTTGGTGTTTGTTGGTTGGGAACGGTTAATTATATGGCTGACGAAATTGCGAAGTTTTTGGAATTACCAAAAGGCGTTGTACCTATTGCTTGTTTGACGATAGGTGTCCCTGACGAGAAACCTGATTTGACTGAGCGTTTGCCATTAAACGCAATAGTACATAAAGAAACTTACAAAGATTATACGGACTCAGACATAAAGCAAATATATAAAGAAATTGAAGACAACCCTCAAAATATCGCTTTTGTCAAAGAAAACAATCTTGACAACCTTGCACAAGTATTTTCACAAGTGAGATACCCTAAGCAAGGCAATGAACAAACGTCCGAGCGTTTGAAAAATTTTGTCAATGATACGTTTTTATCTTTCGACAATCAAATTTAAGATTTTTGTGATAGAAGTCATTTTTTAGATAACTGAAAACATTATGGAAAACTCTTGCGGAAAATATTTGAAACTTACTGTTAATGGTTCTTCTCATGGAGATTTTGTAGGGGGTGTATTGGAAAATTGTCCGCAAGGGGTGTTTATTGACAGAGATTTACTAAGCCGAGAGTTGGAACGTAGAAAGCCTCACGCTTTTGGTACTCCGAGAAAAGAAGATGATGAGGTTATATGGCTTAAAGGCGTTGAAAACAACGTAACCAATGGAGAAAAAATAGTTTTTGAAGTCAAAAACAAAAATATTCGTCCTGCCGATTACGACAAGTTTAGAAACGAGTTCCGCCCTTCGCATGCCGATTACGTGTATTATGTTAAATACGGCGAGGATTCATTGCAGCATAAAGACAATGCCTCTGCCCGTATGTTTTTGCCTGTCGTTGTTGCAGGATTTATTGCAAAACAGATATTGGCAAGCGAAAATATTTCTGTGTCTTCCGATATTGTATCGTTAAACGGACAAGAGGTAAAAAAGTCAAGTGATATTGAAAAATTAGTGTTAAACATTAGCGAAATAGTGTTAAACACTGATAAAATAATGTTAAACACTAATTTTGCGACCAGTGATAAAAATTTTGCCGATACATTTGGTGGAAAAATACGTTGTGAAATCAAGGGTGTTAAAGCAGGTTTGGGTGAGCCGATATTTGAAAAACTTTCGTCCAATCTTGCAAAAGCGGTTATTAATATACCTTCGGCAGTCAGTTTTTCGATAGGCGAAGAAGAAAATCGTGATGCGCTTTTGGGTAGCGAGGATATTGACGAATGGGACGATGATTTTACCACCGTTACAAATCATTGCGGGGGTATAAATGCAGGAATAAGCAATGGTATGCCGATAATTTTTTACGCAGGATTTCACGCTGTTCATACTTTATCCGCTCCTATGACATTGATTTCAAAAGACGGTAAAAAAATAACCAAACAAATCGGTGGCAGACACGATAAGGCAGCCATTTTGCGAACCCCCGTAATAGTGGAAGCCGTATCTGCCCTTGTAATCGCAGATTTTTTGTTGCAAAAAACAATAAATAAAAACGAGAATAGTTTATAAGCAAAAAGAAATAAAGATACAGACAGATGAAAAACATAAGAAATTTATTTTTAATCGCATTGATTTTCCTTGTTGCGTCGTGTTCGAAAGACGAAAACTCATATCAGATTTCGGGGAAATTGAAAAACGGAAGTAATCAAACATTGTATTTGTTGGAAATGCAGGATAATGGTTTCAAACCGTTGGATACAATCGATTTGAGCGATAACGGAAAATTTTCGATAACGGAAAATTTTGGCGAACCGTCCATATTCATTTTGCAAGCGACTAACGATTATATTACTTTCTGTCCGAGTGGTGGCGAAAACATTGAAATAAATGGCGATTATAAAGACCTTAGCGGTACATATACCATAAAAGGCAGCAAAGAGAGTGAAAAACTTAAAATTCTCAACGAACAGCAAGTTTATACTCGCAAACAATTAAAGGATATGTTCGACCAGTTGAATATGATGAATATCGAAGATGCTGACAGCGTACGTGCTATTGTTACCGAGCAGTTTCAGATACTTAGAGAACAACAAAAGACTTTTTTAACTAAGTTTATAGAGGATAATCAAGGCAGTTTGACAAGTTTGGTGGCATTGTATCGTCAGTTTGAGAACCGTCCTTTTTTTGATTTGAATAGGGATTTTGATATGTTCGATAAAGTGCTTAAAGGTTTGAAAAAGGCTTATCCCAACAATAGCAATACAAAAAATTTGGAGGCTTTGGTAAATAATTTTAAGCAATTGCAACAAAATAACACCCAACCTCAAAACCAACCTTTGACAGATGCAACAAAGAAATAAAATATATTTTGTATCGGATTTTCACTTTGGACTTTCGGATAAAGACACCGAAGAAGCAAAAGAACGAAAAGTTGTTGCTTTTTTGCAGTCTGTTGAAGCAGATGCAAAGCGTGTTGTTTTGCTTGGGGATATATTTGATTTTTGGTTTGAATACAAGGTAACCGTACCAAAGGGCTTTGTTTTGTTTCAAGCACAGATAAAGAAAATGACTTCGCAAGGCATCATCGTTGATTATTTTATCGGCAATCATGACCTATGGCAAAAGAATTATTTCAAAGACGAGTTGGGTGTTGTCATTCACAGAGAAAAGTATAAGAGATTTGTTTTTGAGAACAAGACTTTTGTGATTGGTCATGGCGACGGCTTAGATAATAAGGATATTGGTTACAAGATAATGGACGCAGTTTTTAGTAATCATTTCTTTTGGTTCGTCTTTGCTTTGTTTCCTGCGTGTTTTTCTATCGGTATTGCAAGATTGTGGAGCAGGGGAAATCGCAAGAAACACCGCCAATATGATAACACCGATATGCAAAAAGAAGAGCCGATGTATAAATTTTGCGAGAATTACCTGAAAACCGACAATGCGGACTACTTTGTCTTTGGGCATCGTCATATCAAACAAGAATTTTCGTTGTCCGATAATTCCAAATACTTTAATACGGGGGCTTGGATTAACGATTCGCCGTACGTTGTCTTTGACGGAAAGAGTTTGGAATTGAAAACGTTTTAATATTGTTGTTTGTAGTTTTATTTGTCAATTGGATTTTATCGTGAATTTTGAAATAAATGATACGATAAAGAACAAAAAAATTTTTCAAAAGAGTTTTTTTTTATAACTTTGCAAATCTTATTTTAAGACATAATAAGTAATATTAAATAAAAATATATCACAATGAAGACAACTCCATTTACAGAAAAACACATTGCACTTGGTGCAAAAATGGCGGAATTTGCGGGCTATAATATGCCTATTTCCTATACGGGATTGGTTGAAGAACATCACAATGTAAGAAAAAACGTTGGCGTATTCGATGTTTCTCACATGGGCGAGTTTAGAGCAAAAGGTCCAAAGGCTCATGATTTTATTCAGTACTGCACAACAAACGATATTAACACTTTGTTTGACGGTAAAGTCCTTTATACCGTATTGCCTAACGGTAAAGGCGGTATTGTCGATGATATGCTTATTTACCGTGTTAATGAACAAGAATATTTTATGGTTCCAAATGCTGCCAATATCGATAAAGATTGGGATTGGATGAGTAAGATAGCCGTTGAAATGGGCTTGGAATTGGGTAAAGACTTTACTAACGAAAGCGATTTCTATGGACAGTTGGCAGTTCAGGGTCCTAATGCTTTGAAAGTTATGCAGAAATTGACGGAAACTCCTGTTGAGGATATGGAATACTACACATTCAAATATTTGAAGTTGAAAGGTATCGATGTATTGTTATCTACAACGGGTTATACGGGAGCAGGCGGATGCGAGATTTATTTTGACAAACAATATGCCGACCAAATTTGGGATATGGTGTTTGAAGCAGGAAAAGAGTTCGGTATTATGCCTGCCGGATTGGGTTGTAGAGACACTCTTCGTTTGGAAATGGGATTTTGTTTGTACGGACACGAAATCGATGACGAAACTTCTGCAATCGAAGCAGGTTTGAATTGGCTTACAAAGTTTGTTGATGGTAACGATTTCATAGACCGTAAATTTTTGGAAGAACAAAAAGCAAACGGCGTTAGCAAGAAAGTTATCGGTTTTGAAATGGTTGGCAAGGGTATCCCAAGAAACGGCTACAAGGTTTGCGACGGGGACGGTAATGTTATAGGCGAGGTTCGCTCAGGTTCTCCTTCTCCTTCTACCGGCAAGAACATAGGAACTGCACAGGTTAAAACCGCTTTTTCTAAGAAAGATACAACTATCTTTATCGAAATACGTAATAAGTTGGTTGAGGCAAAAGTCGTAAGAATGCCTTTCTACAAACCTGAATAGTTTTAATAATATTTCGTAAGATGTTTGGTGTGGAAAGGTTTTTTGCATCAAACATCTTTTTTATAATTTTGCGGCAACTAAATAAGGGAATAGTTTTATTATTAAAGAGTAAAAAAATCAATCAATAATTAAAAACATAATTTATAGATAGAATAGATAGAAAATTGCAATCATCTTACAATTCAAAATATAAAAAACCGTCAAGGTTGAAGCAATTGGGGTTGTTGCTTTGTATGATACCCTCGTTGGCACAATCACAAGAGGAGATAATAGTTTTTCATAATGCCGAAAATTTGTTTTATCCCACCAATGATTCGCTGACAATGGACGATGATTATACTGTTGAAGGCAAAAAACATTGGACTTTTAGAAAGTATAATCATAAACTTAATATGTTGGCAAAAACATATATATCCATTGACGAAAATCAAATGCCTGCTTTAATAGGATTATGCGAAGTGGAGAGCGATACGGTATTGGATGATTTGACTAAACAAACTCCACTAAGAAAAGTAGGTTATAAATTTTTACATTATTCATCGCAAGATATAAGAGGTATAGACGTTGCACTGATGTATGATCCTAAGAAATTTGTTATTGACACTAATTTTCCAATGCCATTAGTCAGTTCTAAGGAAAAAGACCGCACAAGAGACGTGTTGTATGTTAAAGGAAAATTAAATAAATTGCCGATAAACATATATGTTGTTCATGCACCGTCAAGACGTGAAAACAATATCAAAAAGGATTTGCGAAAAAAGATATTTAACAGCATTTATGAGGATATACTTTTGAAAATGCAGGAAGACGAAGAAAATTTCTTGGTTATGGGAGATATGAACGATAATCCATGGGACGAAAGTGTAATAAAAGGATTTCATTTGGAGTTTTTTAATAAGGATAATCCACAATTATTGTTCAATCTTATGAGCGGTAACAAGGATAAATTCGGTTCATACATTTATAGCGGCTCGTTATTATCTTTTGACCAGTTTTTGGTTAGTAAAAGCATAAAAGAACGATTGGTTTTTGATAATGATTTTACAAAAAATCACGTTTATAGCCCAGAATTTTTGAAAGAAAAGGATAAAAAATCGCGAAATAATCATCCGTATTCAACTTATAAGGGTATGAAATATATGGGTGGAGTTAGCGACCATTTTCCGATTATTATGCGTTTGAAAACCGATTGAGGCTATGGTAAATTCGCAAAATATACTATTCGTTATTGGTTTTGGCATAAATTTTGGAGACCTTGTCATCGGGACTTTAAGATGTGAAAATTTTCCTTCCGGTGCGATTTTTTGGAAAAAATATCTGTATCTGTGAAAATTTTTATATTTTTGCAAGGTCTAAAAGGAGGAAGTGAAAATCCTATAATAGAGTAGCGTTTGTTTAATTAAAAAATTTTTTAATACAATGAAAAAAACATTAATGACATTAGTTGCTGCCGTTGCATTGGCATTGGGCATGGCATCTTGCGGAAGTACAGATTGCGTTTGTACAGTAGGTATGGATAAAAACGATACAGACACACAAGTAGTTCTTCCTGTTATGGAAGATTGGGATGGAGATTGCTCTGACATCACTGACAAAGACATTGCAGATACAAACTGGAACAATGTTGTAGAATTAGGTGGTTTTATTGATTGTGTAGAAGACTAATCCTAAATTAAAAAACAATCGAATAGGGAGTATTCTTAAAGGGTGCTCCCTATTTTAAGAAAGAAATGATATGAAAGCGATAAAAGTTTTATTGGGAATTGTTGCAATGGGATTTGTAATGGTTTCGTGTAGCGATACAAAGGATTGCAGTTGTGTTGTAGAAGTCCCTTCAAAAGCATCTATGAATAAACTTCAAAGAACGGTACCTATTTTAGATTGGGATGCTGATTGTTCCGATATAACGAGTGATGATTTGGAAGGAGGTCAAATCTTGATAAATCCTTGTAAAGAATCTTAAAATAAAAAGGAGATAATGAGACCAAGAAAACTTGTAGGTATTATATCCCGACTTTTGATAGGAGCGGTATTTATTGCTGCGGCTGTAACGAAATATGTGTCCATAGATGCGTTTGATATGTTTATTTATGAACACCAGTTGTTTTCTTGGGAAGTAACTACATTTGTTACACGTTTTCTGATAACCTTGGAAGCATTTGTCGGGGTGATGCTTATGTTAGGTATTTTTCCAAAGCAAATGAGATGGTTATCAATATCTATGCTCGTATTTTTTACAGTATATGTGCTATTGAAGCCCATATTGTTTGACGGCATAGATAGAGACAATTGTCATTGTTTTGGTACGGTTATATTGCTCTCGGATAAGCAGACGTTAATCAAAAACCTTGTACTTTTGGCTATTTCTTATTTTATGTTTTGGGATAAAGGGGCTGTTCAATTGACATACAAAGTTGTTGAGAAGAAACTGTCCAATGGCGGAACAATAGAAAGATATAAGAAAACTTTTAATGGTTTTTTGTTTTCAAGAAAAAAGACAATTACCATAATTACGTTCATTGTTTTGTTTATACTTTCCTTGTCGGTAACAATGCCTGAACCGATACAGAGAAGTCTTTTCCCGAAAACGGCAAGTATAGATACGGAAAAATTTGAGGTTTTGATGCAACAGGATAGTGTGCAAAATCTCGGCGTTACACAAGGCAAAAAAATAGTCTGTCTGTTTTCAACGGGCTGTAAGTATTGCAAGCGTTCTGCAATTCGTCTTAATGTTGTAAGACAAAAATATGATATTGCCGATAGTTCATTCGCTATTATTTTTTGGGGTAATAGAAAAAAAGCGAATAATTTCTTTGCTGAGACAAATACAAAAGTTTTGCCATATACATTTGTCTCTCCTTACGTGTTTTTGCCTGCAACAAAGGGTAAGCAACCTGTCATTGTATTAATGAACAATGGAAAGGTAGAGAAACTGTTGAAATATCCTAATATAAATGAGGACGAAATTTTTGAATTTCTAAAATAATTCTGTAATAATACCGGATTTTTGGCGTTTATTGATAGAATTTACATATTAAATACACGATATTATGGTCAAGATACTTTGGGCAGATGATGAGATAGACTTGTTGAAACCTTATATTTTGTTTTTGGAAGCTAAGGATTATAAGGTTATTCCTGCAACAGACGGTAGTGAGGCATTGGATATTCTTGAAAAAGAAAATATAGATATAATGTTCTTGGATGAGAATATGCCGGGCTTGAATGGATTGGAAACACTTACAAGAGTGAAACAAAAATACCAATCACTTCCTGTTATTATGATAACTAAGAGTGAAGAAGAAAATATAATGGAGCAGGCGATAGGTTCAAAGATTAGTGATTATTTGATTAAACCTGTTAATCCAAATCAAATTCTTCTTACTCTGAAAAAACATCTTGACAACAGAAAATTAGTTACCCAAACTCAGACGATGACTTACCAACAAGAGTTTCGTAATATCAGTATGCGAATCAATCAAGGTTTGGAGTACAATGAGTGGGCAGAATTATACAAAGAGTTGGTTCATTGGGAAATTGAGTTGTCGGACAACAATGATGAGAGTATTTTTGAAATTTTGAAGACTCAAAAAATTGAAGCCAACGAACAATTTTCAAAATATTATCAGAAAAACTATATCGATTGGATTACAAGCGAAGATACTAATGTGCCATTGATGTCTCATAAGGTATTGCAAAATACTGTTTTTCCACTGATGAAAGAAAAGAAACGTCCTGTATTTTTGATTGTATTGGATAATTTTCGTTTTGATCAGTGGAAAGCATTGCAACCCGAGATAGAAAAATTATTGCAAGTAAAAGAAGAAGGAATATATTACAGTATATTGCCGACAACGACACAATATGCGAGAAACGCATTATTCTCTTCTTTGTTGCCGAGTGATATAAAGAAAATGTTCCCTGAGTATTGGTTGGACGAAGATAAAGAAGGAAACAAAAATCAATACGAGCAAGAACTGTTGCAAGAAAACCTTAGACGCCACAGAATTAAAGCCAATATGACATATCATAAGGTTTTGAATGCAACTTACGGCATGAGAATGATAGATATATTGCCAAACTTTATGCAAAACGATTTGAATGTGATAGTCTATAATTTTATAGATATGCTTTCACATGCTTTGACGGATAATGATTTGGTAAGAGAGTTGGCTGCCGATGAAAATGCTTATCGCGGTGTAACTGCAACGTGGTATGAACATTCTCCGATGAAAGAAGTTTTGAAATATTTGGCGGATAAAGATGTTGATATATTTATAACGACCGATCACGGTAGCGTTAAAGTCGATGAGCCTGTAAAGATAAAATCCAATAAAGATGCTTCGGTTAATTTGCGTTATAAGATTGGCAGATTGTTGGATTATGATCCAAAGGAAGTATTTGGAGTGAAAAACTCGCAAGATGTAAAGATTCCGCCTTTGTCAATTATGAGTCAGATGGTTTTTGCTCGCGCATCAGATTTCTTTGTTTATCCAACGGAATATAATAAGTATGTTCAGTATTATTCCAATACATTCCAACACGGCGGTATATCGATGGAAGAATGTATGATACCGCTTATTCATTTGGTACCTAAGAAGTAATTTGTTTATATGACAAAAGAATTTGTAATTAACACATTAGACGATATTGAAAATACGGCAAAGGATTTTATTGACCAAATGCAGGGCAATAAAGTCTTTGCCTTTAATGGTAAAATGGGTGCCGGCAAAACTACTTTCATTAAAGCAATTTGCAGCGTCTTGCAAACGCAAGATAATGTCTGTTCTCCTACTTTTGCCATAGTCAATGTGTATAATTCAATAACACAAGGAGAAATTTATCATTTTGATTTCTATCGCTTGACCTCGTCTTCGCAAGCGTTAGACATCGGAATAGAAGAATATTTCTATTCGGGGCAGTATTGTTTTTTGGAATGGGCGGAAAATATAGAGGAATTTTTGCCCGAAAACTGTGTCTTCGTAGATATAATAGAGCAAGAAGATAAGTCTCGAAAGATAATAGCACATTTATAACACAATTTATGAACAACAATAACGAAAACATAAACATCACAGAACAATTTATTTCTTTGGAGAGAATACTTGCTTCAAAGAACAAGACTTTGCTTAAAGTTATACCTAAATTTGTTTTGCGTTGGTTTAAGAAATTTATTTGCTTGGATAGAATCAACAAAGCGATATATGACCATAGAGATTGCAGAGGTGTTGATTTTGCCAACGCTATATTAGATGATTTGCATATTACACGAGAAATAATCAATCCGCATAATATCCCTTTGACGGGACGGCCATTGGTTGTGGCAAATCACCCGATAGGCTCGATAGACGGTATGACTTTGATAAGCATAATAGGTTCGCAGAGAAAAGATGTATTGTTCCCCGTAAATGATATATTGTGTCAGTTGCCGACATTGAAGAGTGTTTTTGTGCCAATCAATAAATACGGACGCAACGTTGAAAATCATAACGCTTTGAACGAAGCCTTTGCCGGTAATTCGGCTATGTGTTTTTTTCCTGCGGGAACAGAGAGTAAGATTATAAAAGGAAAATTGCAGGATTTCGCGTGGAAAAAAACTTTTATCAAAAAAGCACAGCAATACAATAGAGATGTTGTCCCTGTGTATATAGAAGGAAGAAACAGCAAGGCGTTTTATCGTTTTAGCAGGGTTCGCCGCTTTTTCGGTATCAAGTTCGATTTGGAAATGATTATGCTTCCGCGAGAGTTATTCAAACAAGAGGGAGGCAAGATTACACTTACTTTTGGCACCCCCATACCTTATGAAACTTTTGACAATAGGTACAATTCCTTGCAGTGGGCAGACAAAATTCGTGATTATGTTTATAAGTTGAAAGACAATAAAAATGAGGTTTTTCATGTTAAATAATAAACGGCTTGCTGATAAAAGAAAAATGCTAAATGTTGTCGGCTAATTGGTGTTTGATACTGAAAAAATAATATGAGTGATTAGCAAAATAGTGTGGGACATTAGTAAATTAGTGTTAAACATCAGAAAAATAATTAGGGACATTAGTAAAACAATAAGTTATATTGTTTTTACGTTTTCAAACGGTGGCTGTATCTTGAATGCAAAATGTAAAAACAATATACATATAAAACAAGAAAATTAAATTATACGGTTATGATAAAGACAATGGATACTTCTTACGTTATACCTCCTGTGGATAAAGCCCTGATAAAAGAGGAACTTACCAAGGATATATTTTTCCGCAACACCAATTACGGCGGTAGGGAGATATATGTAACCGATGCACACACGTCCCCCAACATTATGAGGGAAATCGGACGTTTGAGAGAGATTTCTTTCGGTGCTCAGGGTGGAGGTAGTGGAACCGAATGCGATATAGACCAGTACGACGTGGCACCTGCACCTCATTGTTATAAACAATTGTTCGTTTGGGACTCTACCGATGAGGAGATTGTGGGAGGTTACCGTTTTATTGTCGGTAAAGATGTTTTTGTTCAGGCTAACGAAGAATTGCTTTCGGCAACGGCAGATTTGTTTTTATTTACCGATGAATTTAAGGAAAGATATTGGCCTCATACAATTGAGTTGGGACGTTCTTTTGTCAGACCCGAATATCAGCCGACGATAAACCTTAGAAAAGGTATGTATTCTTTGGATAATCTTTGGGACGGCTTGGGTGGTTTAGCCCAAACTATGGCTAAGGAAGTTAAATACTTCTTTGGTAAGATAACTATGTACCCTCAGATGAACGCAAAGGCAAGAGATTATATATTGTACTTTTACAAAAAACACTTTCCGGACAATGAGGGATTGGTATTTCCGAAAGAAGAGGTCAAGATTCAAAGCGATTATAACGAATTGAACAACGTTTTCAACGGCAGAAACTATAAGGAAGATTATCAAATATTGGTTAAAAAGGTTAGAGAATACAACGAAAACATACCTCCATTGGTTAATGCTTATATGAATTTGTCCTCAACAATGAAATCTTTCGGCACCAGTGTGAATAAACATTTTTCAAATGTGGAAGAGACGGGCATTTTGGTAACGATAGGGGATATTTATGAGGATAAGCGTAAGCGTTATATGAATATGAAAGAGGTTTAAGAGAGAAAATGGAGATACGAAGTGCAAAATTTGAAATAAGTTCGGCAAAGTTAAGCCAGTGTCCGCCCGACAGGTTTCCCGAGATTGCTTTTATTGGTAGGAGTAATGTGGGTAAATCGTCGTTGATAAATATGCTTACGGGACATTCAAAACTTGCCAAAACTTCTTCAACACCGGGAAAGACACAATTGATAAACCATTTTTTGATTAATGAATCGTGGTACATAGTTGATTTGCCGGGTTACGGTTATGCACAAGTGTCAAAAATTCAAAGAGAGAAGTTTTTCACTATGATTAATGATTATCTTCTCAAAAGACAGAGCCTTTATTGTGTTTTTGTATTGGTGGATTCCAGAATAAAGCCTCAGAAAATAGATGTCGATTTCATTAATTTTTTAGGGGAAAACGGTGTTCCGTTTGAGATAATCTTTACAAAGACAGATAAACAAAGTGCGAAGAAAACGCAAGACAATATAGTTTTGTTTGAACAGACTTTGAGCGAAACGTGGGAAGAGTTGCCTAAGATGATGCTTTCGTCTGCTCAGACCAAGGCAGGAAAAAATGAGATATTACAAGAAATAGAAAATATTATAAGCCATGAAGCAAATTAAAAGAGCGCTGATTTCGGTTTTCAGCAAAGAAGGAGTAGATGTTATAGTTAAGAAGTTGAATGAACTTGGAGTTGAGATTTATTCAACAGGAGGAACGTACGATTTTATCAAAAGTTTAGGGGTTGAAGCCAAGACGGTAGAGAGTCTTACTTCTTATCCGTCGATATTAGGAGGAAGAGTAAAGACATTGCACCCTAAGGTTTTCGGTGGTATTCTTGGCAGAACGGATAATGAAGGAGATGTTAAGCAAATGCAAGAGTATGAAATTCCTGCTTTTGATGTTGTTATAGTTGATTTGTATCCGTTTGAGAAAACTGTTGCAAGTGGAGCGGAACATCAAGCCATAATAGAGAAGATAGATATAGGCGGAATTTCGTTGATACGTGCGGCGGCAAAGAATTACAAGGACGTTATAATCGTTCCAAGCGTTGAGCAATATGAAGAGTTTTATAATTTGCTTTGTGATAAGAAAGGTTGTAGTGATATAGAGGATAGACAGAGATTTGCAACGTATGCTTTTATGGTATCTTCTCATTACGACACAATGATATTCAAATATTTTAATTCCATAACCGATACATCGGTTAATGTATTCAAAGAAAGTTTCTCTCACGCCAATACATTGCGTTATGGCGAAAATCCACACCAAAAAGGATATTTCTTTGGCAATATAGAGGACGAGTTTGAGCAACTACATGGCAAAGAAATTTCTTATAACAACATAGGCGATATAGATGCTGCTTGCAGTCTTATAGATGATTTCGATGATACGGCTTTTGCAATCATCAAACACAATAATGCTTGCGGTTTGGCAGTAAGAGATACTTTGAAAGAGGCTTACTTAAAGGCTTTGGAGGGCGACCCTGTCAGTGCATTTGGCGGAGTATTCGTTTGTAATAGAAAGGTAGATGTTCAGACGGCAGAAGAGATGAATAAGATTTTTATGGAAGTCTGTATCGCACCTGATTACGACAAAGAGGCTTTGAATATATTGTTCTCAAAGAAAAATCGTATTATCTTGAAAAGAAAGAACAACAAGAGATCCGATTTCGTATTTCGTAGTGCGTTGAATGGCGTTTTGGTTCAGCAAAGAGATACCAAAGTAGAACAAAAAGACGAGATAATAAGCGTAACGGATAGAAAATTCACCGATGGCGAAGTAAAGGATTTGCAATTTGCAAACATCATTGTAAAACATACAAAATCCAACGCCATTGTACTTGCCAAAGATATGCAATTATTGGGTAGCGGAACGGGACAAACATCGAGAGTAGATGCTTTAAGACACGCAATTGAGAAAGCAAAGAGTTTCAATTTTGATTTACATGGTGCTGTTATGGCTTCCGATGCTTTCTTCCCATTCAAAGATTGCGTAACGATTGCACACCAAGAAGGCATTGATACAATCATTCAACCAGGCGGCTCTATTCGTGATGAAGAAAGTGTTGAATATTGCAAGGCAAACAATATGTCTATGGCAATGACCGGTTTTAGACACTTCAAACATTAGTGATATAGGGCAGGGGATTTTTGTTGTATTGGAGAAATTGTTAATATTTCAAATAAATACAATAAATAATTTGCCACTTATTATAATAATATAAATTTAGATAACTATCAAGCAGACATTTTGTTAATTCATATTGTCTGCTTTTTTCTTTATGCTTCATACTATTTTGAAAACTTTTTCGTTAAAAATTCATTGGTTTGTGTAACCAAATAAGCAAAACTGCGTAATAATAAAACAAAAACAAGTAAGATTAAAAGAAAATGGGATTATTTTCATTCCTAACAAGAGAAGTAGCGATAGATCTTGGAACAGCCAACTCTATCATAATTTGCAACGATAAGGTTGTGGTTGATGAGCCGAGTATAGTTGCAATAGACAATTCCACAAGAAAGATAATGGCAGTGGGTAAGAGAGCCATGCTTATGTATGGTAAAACCCACGATAATATTAAGACGATACGACCTTTAAGAGACGGCGTTATAGCAGACTTTGATATGGCAAACGATATGATTAAGGAACTGATAAAGATGATACCTTTCAAACGTTCCTTAGTTCCGCCGGCTTTGAAAATGGTTATATGTATTCCTTCGGGTATTACCAATGTTGAAGAGCGTGCTGTAAGAGATGCGGCAGAACAAGCCGGAGCAAAAGATGTTCGTTTGATTCACGAGCCAATGGCAGCCGCAATCGGTATTGGTATAGATGTCTTGGAGCCTGTTGGTAATATGATTATCGATATAGGTGGCGGTACGTCTGAGATTGCAGTCATTGCATTGGGTGGTATTGTTTGCAACAAGTCAATACGTATTGCGGGCGATGAGTTTAATAGCGATATTGTGGAGTATATGAAAAAACAACACAATATATATATAGGCGAGCGTATGGCAGAGAAAATAAAAATAGAGTGTGGTTCGGCTGTGCCGGAATTGGAAAATCCGCCGGAGGACTTCTCTGTTCAAGGTCGCGATGTATTGACCGGTATTCCAAAGGAGATTATGGTTAATTACAGAGAAATAGCTCACGCTTTGGATAAGTCTATCGCAAAAGTTGAGAGTGCAGTCTTGGAGGCTTTGGCTATGACTCCACCTGAACTTGCGAGTGATATTTACCACACAGGTATATATTTGGCAGGCGGTGGTGCATTGCTTAGAGGCTTGGATAAGAGAATTGCAGCGAAAACCAAATTGGCAGTTCATGTTGCTGACGATCCATTGCGTGCTGTTGCGAGAGGTACTGGTGCTGCACTTAAAAACTATGAGAAATTTACTTTCTTGATTAAATAAACGTAAATCGAAATTCAACAAAGAAAATGTATCAAGAAGTGTTCGACACTTCGGTTCATAATAGATTAGTTGAAGGTTATTGTTTGCTCTTCGCTTATTACCATAAGCGAAGAGTTTTTTTGATTGAGAGAAGGAGAAATTTTTATTTCTTTATTGATTTTATGGATTAGTGAGGTCGAAAAATTAATAAGTGATACGGCAAAAATAATGTTTAATATTAAGAAAATAGTGCTAGTGATTATTTGAATAGTCAGTGATAAAAAATAAAAATTTTGTGAATTTATTTTGTCATATTGCGGAAAGATTGTAATTTTGCAGCTTCAAAAAAAATTGGATAATAAGGTTAAGTTTGTAATAAGAGGAACTTGACAAGTTTTTAATAATTAAAATTAAAAGAAAAGAAATGGTAAAACAGTATGAAACCGTTTTCATTATGACTCCCGTTTTATCTGACGAACAGATAAAGGAAACGGTAGGCAAGTATCAGAAACTGTTGAAAGACGGTGGTGCCGAAATCGTTGATGAAAACAATTGGGGTATGCGTAAATTGGCATATCCTATTCAAAAGAAAACTTCTGGTTATTATTACTTGATTGAATTTAAGGCTGAGGGTAGTTTGATTGCTACATTGGAGACAGCGTACAAACGTGATGAGAAATTACTTCGTTTCTTGACTGTGTCTTTGGATAAATTTGCTGTTGCTTATAATGAGAAAAAACGTAATGGCGGATTGAAATCTCAACAAAAAGCATCAGAAGGAAAAGAGAAAGTAGAAAAAGCAGAAGAGGAAAAATAATAATAGGAGGAAAAGATTATGGCAAATGATACTGAAATAAAGTATTTAACCCCTATCAAGGTTGAATCTCAAAGAAAAAAATATTGCCGTTTCAAAAAAAGCGGTATTAAATATATAGATTATAAAGATGCTGATTTTCTTTTGAAGTTCGTTAATGAACAAGGTAAGATTTTACCAAGAAGAATTACCGGCACATCTAATAAATATCAGAAAAAAGTTGCACAGGCAATAAAAAGAGCAAGACATCTTGCGTTGATGCCATACGTAGCTGACTTATTGAAATAAAAAGGAGGGGAAAGATATGGAAATTATATTGAAACAAGACGTTGCTCACGTAGGATATAAAGACGAAATAGTAAAGGTTAAAGATGGTTATGCAAACAACTATCTTATTCCACAAGGAATGGCAATAATGGCTACATCTTCTGCAAAGAAAATGTTGGCAGAAGATTTGAAGCAAAAAGCATTCAAAGAACAAAAGATAAGAACAGAAGCAGAGGCAACAGCAGCAAAAATCAGCGGTTTTTCCGGTTTGAAACTTGCAACAAAAGCAGGAGAAAACGGCAAGATTTATGGTTCTGTAAATACTATTCAATTGTCAGAGGCTATCAAATCACAATTTGATATGGACGTTGATCGTAAAAAAATCACTATCAAAGGTGAGGCTATCAAAGAACTTGGTTCTTACAAAGCAATGGTTAGCGTTTATAAAGACATCAAAGCTGAATTTGACTTTGAAGTAGTAGCTGAATAAGCAATGTAATTGATTGTTGCTTTCATAAGCGAGAGCATTTTTTAATCAATGTAAAATCGAATATTAGGAAGGCAGATGAAAATTTGTCTTCCTTTTTTGTTTTTTCGTTTAACAAGTATGATAACAAACGTACAAGTAAAAACAATAACGGCATTAAAAGAAAAGAAGTTCAGGGAACGCAGCGGATTGTTTGTTGTTGAAGGCAGAAAGATGACGCAAGAATTGATTAAAAGCGATTATGAAATCGAACAAATCTTTGCTTGCAAAGACTGGATAGAGGATAATAAAATATTGGTAGCTTCGCTCAATAAAACCGCAAATCTTGTCGTTGAGGTTTCCGATAGGGAACTAAGCAAAATAAGTTTCCTTTCCACAGCCGACAGAGTTGTTTGTATCGTAAGGCAGCGTAAAACTAATGAAGTCAAATGGCAAAACGATGAAAAGAAATTGGTCTTGGCGTTGGACGATATAAACAATCCCGGTAACTTGGGCACAATCATTCGTATGGCGTTATGGTTCGGCGTTAAGGATATTGTTTGTAGCAAAGACACCGTTGATTGCTATAATCCCAAAACGCTACAATCCACAATGGGGGCGATATTCCACGTAAATATATCATACACGGATTTGACGGATTTTTTATTCAAAAACCAAGAGCGTAATATCTATGGTACGGTACTTTTGAACGGCAAAAACATATATAAAGAACAATTGCAGAACGACGGTATCATAGTTATAGGCAGCGAATCGCACGGCATAAGCGATAAAGTCAAACGCTTCGTTAATAATCCTATAACCATTCCGTGCTTTGCTCCAAGTAACGAAGTTGAATCCTTAAACGCTTCTGTTGCTTGCGGAATTATCTTATCGGAGTTTAGAAGAACGATATTTTAATTTTTTACTATAAGTTGCGAGGGACGAATTTTGTTTTAATTTGTCCCTCGCTTTGTGTTAATACACGTTAGTTCGTTTTATCTTACAATCAACTTTTCAGTTGTAACGCCGTTTTGTGTTCTGATGCTTAGATAATAAACGCCTGCACCAATGTTTGAAGTTTTGATTTCGTACGTTTCTGTTTCGCTAACCAAATCTTCGCTTACAATTATGCGTCCTTGTGCATCAATAATCATAAGTTTTGCGTTGCCATTCAAACCTTGCAGATTTATAACGGCGTTGCCATTTGCTTCAATCGGATTAGGATAAACATCAATTTCCACTTTTTGTCCTGCAACACCGTTCAACGATGATGGTTCATCGCAAATTATATTTGTAAAATGCAAATCCCAATCTGAATCTTTGTAAGCCTCAATCGCATTGCAAGGCACCGTCAATGTCTTGTTTGTAGGCGTTTTTTCAAATGTCTCGTCTTCGATTGTAGGCGGTACTTCCGCAAGACAAGTAACTTCCTTTAATTTGGAACAACCATAAAAAGCCTGACTTTCGATTGTATCAACACAACTGCCTATTGTTACGGATGTCAAACTTGTACAATTTTCAAAAGCGCCTTCGAATTTATCGGTTACTTCATACTCAGGCTCGAAAGATGCTATTTTAGTAACTCCGTCAGGTATGGTTATGGAGGTTAAACTACTACATTCATAAAAAGCAGCCCCACCTATTGAAGTAACTCCCTCAGGGATTTCTATTGATGTTAAACTGCTACAACCATAAAAAGCAGCCCCGCCTATTGAAGTAACACTCTTAGGAATTTCTATTGACGCCAAACTGCTGCAATAAATAAAAGTATAATTACCTATCGAAGTAACGCCCTCAGGAATTTCTATTGACGCTAAACTGCTACAACACCCAAAAGCATTATCATCTATTGAAGTAACGCTCTTTGGAATTTCTATTGAAGCTAAACTGCTACAATACCCAAAAGCGTGATTACCTATTGAAGTAACCCCCTCGGGTATTTCTATTGATGCTAAACTGTTACAAGAAGCAAAAGCGTTATCACCGATTGAAGTAATATTATAAGTATTGCCGTAATTTGTAACCGTTGCGGGAATAACAGCGTTTGTAATGCCACTTTTAACTCCTTTGACCTTGACCGTATTGTCCGAAGTCGTCTCGTATTGCAGGCTATCAACCCAAAAGGTCGTTTGTCCCCAACTTGTGCCGAACGCAAGTAGAAACGTTATCAGCACCAATGTCTTTTTCATTACTCTTTTCATTTCTTTAATTGTTTTTTTATTGTTCTTTAATTGTTTTTATTTCTTATTTATTAGCCTTAATTTTCTGTTTATTGGTTTGAAGTTTCGGTTTATTAGTTCCCATTTCGTGCCCAAATAATTGAAGTATTCGTCCAAATAAGCCATACTTTCGTCCAAAACACACAGAAACGTCATTAAGGTTTGTACAAACCACAATGCAAGGTTCGTACAAACTACGACCTAAGGTTTGTACAAACCTTTACATCGTTTCTGTGTGTTTTGGACAACCACTTGTGTTTTTTAGACAGCCACATAAGTTTTTTACACAAAAGTCTCGAACTATTAAACATAAATTTCAAATCGATAAACATAAATATCTAATCTTAAAAATCGTTTCTTTGCTACCTATAAACATATTTCTTACCACCGAAAGGCAAATAAAAAAAAAGTATGCAGACACATTCAAATGAGCGTATCTGCATACCTTTATTATATATGTTGTGTTTTGTTAAATCGCTTACACTTTGAAACGCTTTACTTAAAATCCCCCCCCCCTAACGGTTAGGGAAGAAGTAGTTATGTTTTTACTTGTGATATTTGCGATTGTTTTGGTCATTGTTTTAATTCGTTTAACGGGTGCAAAGGTATAAAATGTTTTTGAACTGACCAAAAGTTAGGACAAATAAAATTGAAAATCAATTAAAAAGATATGTTTAAGGGTTTAAGAAAAAAGATAAGCAATAGTAAATGGAAGATGCAAAGCAGGGGAACGGTTATCGTGAATTTCTTGTGTTTTGTCTTGTGATGACATAGACGCATCGCAAGTAATGAACCAAAACTGCCGCCGATAAAAGCGACAAAAAGCAATGCTCGTTCGCTTATTCTCCACACGTGTTTCTTGCTTTTGTGCTTATCTGTTGCGTATAGCAAAAAAGCAAAAATGTTTATCACACCAATGCAAAAAAACAAAAACCCCACAATCTCTAAACCTCCCTACAAAAAAAATTACTTCACAAGTATTCTGTTGAATTTAACGCCATTGGTAAGATATTTCTTATCCACAGCAACGATAAGTATAGGTTGCATCACGTAAGACTGAACATCTCCCCAAGTCATTCGGTAACTAAATGTCAAAGATTTGTCTTCGTTTTGCGTCAGTGCGACAAAATCCAAACTAATCAAAATATCAGTCGTCGGAATAACGACACAAATGGCGGATTGTTTTTCAAAATCTATTTTGGTTGGCTTGCCTTTCAATCCCATAGTGGTGGCGGGAGAAAAGTATTTGTTAAATATTTTCTCGCTTTTTACTATAAATTCTTCGTCTTCGGCTTGCAAAATATTTGCGAAGAAATAGTTCTGAACGACCTTTGCTTTTATTGTTTTCTTGTTTGCGTTCTCCACGGATTTACATGAACTGAACGCAAAAGCGGTAATGATTGCAAGAAAAATTACAAGTGTTTTTTTCATATTGATGTTTAATACTGTTTTATTAGTGTTTAATATTATTTTATTGATGTTTAACACTGATTAAACGATTTCGGCAACGGTGTAAGTGCTTCCACCGACGAACACCATACCGAAATCTTGTTTTGCGTCTGTTTGTGCTTGCTTCAAAGCGGCTTTTACGCTTGGAAAAGTTTTGAATACAAAGCCTTTTGACTTAAACTTGTCTGCCAAAATATCGACAGAAAGACCTCTCGGAATATCCGCCTTGCAAAGATAATATATTGCGTCTTTTGGCAGCATATTTATCTCGGTGTCGATGTCTTTATCATTAACAACTCCGAAAACAAAGTGAAGATGCTTTCTTCGAGTGCGTTCCAATTGGGCAAGTACGTGTTTTAAGCCGTCTTCATTATGCCCCGTGTCGCATATTGTCAAGGGAAAAGTACTAAGTGTCTGCCAACGACCTTTAAGCGGAAAGTTTTTTGCGATGTTTTTCATTCCGTCGGCGATATCTTGCTTTGAAATATTGTATTTACCGGTTTCGTTAAGGGCTTCAATAGTCTGAATTACGCCCAATATGTTTTTCTTTTGATAATCCCCAATAAGACCGCAATGAAGATTGGTTATGTACGGTTGTCCATTCTTGGTTATATCCATAACAAGATAGTCGTCCTTGATTCTGTCGTTTTGAATAGCGAAATTTTTATCGGCAAAATAAATCTTGCTATTCATTTCTTTGGCTTTTTGAATAAAGACAGGCTTTGTTTCCTCTTGCGTTTGAGAAATGACAACGGGGATATTTTCTTTTATTATGCCTGCTTTTTCGCCTGCAATCTTGGACAACGTGTTGCCAAGGAATTGCGTGTGGTCAAAAGATATGTTGGTTATAAGCGAAACTTCGGGCGTTATAACATTGGTCGAGTCTAATCTGCCACCCATTCCGACTTCGATAACCGCAATGGACAAATAATGTTTATGTGCAAAGTAATTGAAAGCCATTGCCACCATCATTTCAAAGAATGACGGCTGAATTTGTTGAATAATCTTAGAATTTTGTTTTACGAACTGAATAACGTAATTCTTACTTGCCTGCTCGCCATTGACAACAATTCTTTCGGTAAGGTCTTTCAAGTGCGGTGAAGTATGCAAACCGACATTCAATCTGTTTTCTCTAAGTATGGAAGCCAACAGATGCGATGACGACCCCTTACCATTGGTTCCTGCAACGTGAATGGAGCGGAATTTTTTCTCGGGATTGTGCAGAGCCGACATCAATGCTATTGTGGAATCTAAGTTTGCCTTGTAGGCACAAGCCCCCTGACGGTGGAAAACCGGAAGTTGGGAATACAAAAACTTTTCTACTTGTTCGTAATTCATTTCAAAAACTCTTTTATGATATCCAACAAAATAAGATGTGCAAAATTAGTAATAATTTCCCTAATCGTAGATAAAAATGATGCCATTAGTAAATATTTTTTTAACTTTGCATTCTCATTCAAACACTATATACGGATATGGAAAATAGAACGGAACTTTCCTCTCTTGGAGAATTTAAGTTGATAGAAGTATTGAACAAAGACAATGTAGTTGAAAACGACAGCACTCTTGTTGCCATTGGAGATGATTGTGCCGTGTTGGATTACAAAGATAAGAAAGTTTTGATTTCAACCGATACCATGGCAGAGGGAGTCCATTTCGATATGGTATATACCCCGTTGAAACATTTGGGATATAAGGCGGCTGTAAGCAATTTCTCGGATATTTATGCGATGAATGGAAAGCCGAAGCAGATAACAATTTCGTTAAGTGTAAGCAATCGTTATTCGGTTGAGGCGTTACAAGAATTATATGCAGGTATTCGTTTGGCTTGTGAGAAATATGGTGTCGATATTGTGGGAGGTGATACCACTTCATCGATGTCAGGAATGGTTTTGACGATTACTGTAATTGGCGAAGGGAATGCGGACACTATTGCAAGAAGAAATACTGCCAAGGAAAACGATTTAATATGCGTTACGGGAGATTTGGGCGCTGCTTATGCCGGATTGTTGGTTTTGCAAAGAGAGAAAGCAACTTGGGCGGCAGATCCCAATATGCAGCCCGATTTGGATAACTACGAATACGTACTTGAAAGGCAACTTAAACCCGAAGCAGGAAAGTGGTTGATAGAGTTCTTTGAGAAAAACGGCATAGTACCTACGTCAATGATAGATATATCAGACGGATTGGCGAGTGAGATATTGCATATTTGCAATGATAGTAATGTAGGCTGCGAAATATATTTGGATAAATTGCCGATAGACTACCAAACCTCGCGAGTGTTGGAGGAATTTAAGATTGCTGCCGAAACGGGGGCGTTGAATGGTGGAGAGGATTATGAATTGCTATTTACCATTAGCCAAAAGGACTATGAAAAAATAAAAGACAATGCCGACATTCATATCATAGGATATATTGCCGAGAAGAATGCAGGTTGTAAATTGGTAACCAAACAAAACACAACCATTGATATAAAAGCACAAGGTTGGAATCATTATCGTGATAAATAAATCAAATAAAAGTAAAATAGAAAATGAGTTGGCGTAAGTAGTTTCATTAAAAGCAATAGAGGATAGAGAGTTTATGAAAATAAAGAACTTGTTGTTGGATATGGGTGGAGTTATCTTGGATGTGGATTATACCAAGATAATAGCGGCTTTTGAAAAGTTTGGCGTAGATGCAAGAACGCTTTATACACAAAGCGAGCAACTGCCATTCATCGATGATTTTGAAGAAGGGAAGATAACACCTGCTCAGTTTAGAGATGAGGTAAGAAAAACGGTTCAAAAAAATCTTAGCGATAATGATATAGATTCTGTTTGGAATAGTATGGTGGAAAGCCCGAGAGTAAAGGATATAAAATTGCTTAGTGAATTAAGAAATAAATATGAAAAGATATTTCTTTTTTCAAATACCAACGATATTCATATAGACCTTGTTAAAAAATTGTTTGCAAAGGAAATGGGCTTTGATGTATTTAGTACATTATTCGATAAAGCATATCTTTCCAACGAAATACATGTTCGCAAGCCGCATAAAGAAAGTTTTCTTTGGGTGTTAAACGATGCTAAAATCAAAGCCGAAGAAACTTTGTTTATTGATGATACCATTAAAAATATTCAAGGAGCAGAGCAAGCAGGATTAAACACTTATTTATTGGAAAAACCTCAAACACTTACGGATTTACATAATAAGAATATAATATAAATCCAAAGAAATATTATGAAACGAAAAATTTTGAACATAATAAAAAATCCTAAGACAAAATATATAGTCGTTTTTGTATTGTTTGCAGGGCTTATGATGTTTTCTGAAAGAACCAACGTGTTTTATTATTATAAAATAATGAAAGAGAAAAAACAGTTGGAAAAACAAAAACAATATTATTTGCAGGAGATTGAAAAAGATAGTTTGAACAATGCTGCGATACTTAAAAGTTTGGATAGTGCGGAGCGATTCGGCAGAGAGAAATATTTGATGAAAAAAGAGAATGAGGATATCTTTATTATCAGAAAATCTGAGGACTCTTTGATAAGAAATAATATTGAATAAAACATCGAAAAAGAAAAAAAACAATATTTTTATAAGATTTATTGCATTTTTCTTAAACAAAAAAAAATAAAAAATTAAGTACAATACACAATACAAATAAAAAAAATACGTTTATGGTAAAAATACGGCAAAGTTAGCTGCCGTGTTTGAAGATGGAAAATTAAATAAAATTGATTAGAACAAATGTTACATTTAGATTTAACGAAGTACGGAATCAATAGTACGACCGAAATTCTTTACAATCCTTCATACGAAGTTTTGTTCAACGAAGAAACAAGAGAAGATTTAACAGGTTATGACAAAGGACAAGTAACCGAATTGGGTGCTGTTAATGTTATGACGGGAGTTTATACAGGACGTTCTCCTAAGGATAAATACATTGTAGTGGATGAAAATTCCAAGAAAAATGTTTGGTGGAACACTCCTGAGTATCCAAACGATAATCACCCGATGAGTGAAGAGGTTTGGAAAGAAGTAAAACAAAAAGCATTGAATCAACTATCGGGAAAACGTTTGTTTGTTGTTGATGGTTTTTGTGGAGCAAACAAAGATACGAGAATGAAAATCCGTTTCATTATGGAAGTTGCTTGGCAGGCACATTTCGTAACTAATATGTTTATCCGTCCTCAAAATCAAGCGGAGTTTGACCAAGAACCTGATTTTGTAGTTTATACGGCTTCAAAAGCAAAAGTTGAAAATTACGAAGCATTAGGTTTGAGAAGCGATACAGTAGTAGCATTCAATGTAACAAGCAAAGAGCAAGTCATATTAAATACTTGGTATGGCGGTGAAATGAAAAAAGGTTTGTTCTCAATGATGAACTATTATTTGCCATTGAAGGGTATTGCCGCTATGCACTGCTCTGCAAACACAGATATGAATGGCGAAAACACTGCTATATTCTTCGGACTTTCTGGTACTGGTAAAACAACACTTTCAACAGATCCTAAACGTAAGTTAATAGGTGATGACGAACATGGTTGGGACGACAATGGTATCTTTAACTTTGAAGGCGGTTGCTATGCAAAGGTTATCAATTTGGATAAAGAGGCTGAGCCGGATATATATGGTGCAATCCGTAGAGATGCTCTTTTGGAAAACGTTACAGTAAAAGAAGACGGCAAGATAGATTTCGCAGATAAGAGCGTTACGGAAAATACACGTGTTTCTTATCCTATTTATCATATAAATAATATCGTTCGTCCTGTGTCTCATGGCCCACAAGCAAAACAAGTTATTTTCTTGTCGGCAGATGCTTTCGGAGTATTGCCTCCTGTAAGTATTTTAACTCCTGAACAAACAAAATATTATTTCCTAAGCGGATTTACGGCTAAATTGGCAGGAACTGAAATAGGTATCAAAGAACCTGTTCCTACTTTCTCGGCTTGCTTTGGTCAAGCCTTTTTGGAGTTACATCCAACCAAATATGCAGACGAATTGGTTAAACATATGGAAAAGAGCGGTGCGAAAGCATATCTTGTAAATACAGGTTGGAACGGAACAGGCAAGAGAATTTCAATCAAAGATACTCGTGGAATTATCGATGCTATACTTGACGGTTCTATCGACAAAGCTCCTACAAAACAAATACCTTATTTCAATTTCGTTGTTCCTACAAAATTGAATGGTGTTGCAACAGAAATCCTTGATCCTCGTGATACGTATGCAAAAGCGGAAGAATGGGATGTTAAGGCAAAAGATTTGGCAGACCGTTTCATTAAAAACTTTGTTAAATACACAACAAACGAAGAAGGTAAGAAGTTAGTTGAGGCTGGTCCTAAACTGTAAAACTTTTTAGATAAATTTTTGTTCTCCTGTATAGGGAGGCAGAAATTGTTTTTGTTTTCATAATTAATAATTTTTTGGTTTTCGCCCTCTCCCTCTTAGAGAGGGCGTTTTATTTAATGGCAATGCCAAACCGCTAACTCACATTAATTTATTAATTATTAATACTAATTTTTTAGTTACTCATATTAATTTATTAGTTATTAATACTGATTTTTTGATAATACTTAAAAATTCGCTGATAAATTTTATTATTAAATTGTTTTATGAAGCGACTTTGTTTTCATAACAAAAAATAAATATAAAAAATATTACAATTTATTTGGTCATATAAAAAATAGTTACTAATTTTGCAGCACTTTTAAGATAGAAAGAATGAATTACAGGAAGTTATATATTAGAGCGTTTTTTGCTTTTGTTTTTTGCCTGCTTATGTCAATGCAAGGTAACAATGGAAGTTCGTCTCGTCATAACTTCTTTTTAGGTTACGGAACTTACGTTACTTGTGCTGATGATAATAGCACTGCAAATTCTTTTAGTGGTAATGAAAATGCTGCTCAAAGATACACGTTATTGTCTGAAAGTCGTGAAATTTTCTCGGATAACAATAATTCTTTTGAATTAGGTAATGAAGAAAATCTTGTTGAAGATTTCTCTTTATCTCTTTTCTCATATATTCGTCACTATTCCAATAACAGGGTGTTACACCCTCCTTTGGAAGCGTTAGGTATGTGGTTGATATAAGTTTTATTTGAAAAATTCTTTTGTTTTTTCTTCGTTTGCAATCTTTTGTTTTAACGTTTATATTTATTGCAAACTTTGTATGGGACATAGAATTAAACTTTTTTCAAATAAAATTTATAAATTCTTTTGGATTAAATAAGAACGCTTAGTTCTTTATAAATACAAGTAGCGGAAAGGAATTTTGAACTTCTTTTCCGCTATGTTTTTTTCTGTTTTACTACTTGGAACAAAATATTTTGTTTATTTTCATTGTTATATGAGTAATTTATAGTAACTTTGCGAGCGTATTAAGAACATTGGATTAGATATGCAGGTAAAGATAGAAAACAGTTGGAAAGGAGTTTTGCAAGAGGAATTTGATAAAGAATATTTCAAAAATCTTGTTGCTTTTGTTAAGCAGGCGTATGCAACTACAACTGTATACCCCAAAGGAAAAAATATTTTTAATGCATTTAATCTTTGTCCTTTTAATAAAACAAAAGTAGTTATAATCGGACAGGATCCATATCACGAAGAAGGACAAGCACAGGGTCTTTGCTTTTCCGTGCCGAATGATATTCAAATACCACCGTCATTAGTCAATATATACAAAGAAATAAATACGGATTTGGGTAAGCCTATACCCACAACGGGAGATTTAACCCATTGGGCAGAACAAGGTGTTTTGCTTTTGAATGCAACACTGACGGTTCAAGCACATAGAGCCGGCTCGCACCAAGGTAAGGGCTGGGAAATTTTCACTGACAACGTAATAAAGATATTAAGTGAAAAAAAATCGAATTTGGTATTCTTGCTTTGGGGTGCTTATGCTATAAAAAAATCTGTTCTTATCGACAAAACTAAACATTTGATTTTAACTTCGGCTCACCCATCTCCGTTGAGTGCATATAGAGGTTTCTTTGGTAATCATCATTTTTCGCAGTGCAATCAATATTTACAAGACCATAATATATCAACAATAAATTGGTAACAATATGAAAAAACTAATACTTTTTATAGTCCTATCTCTTATAAGTGAAATATTATTTGCACAATAATTTTCGGGCGGGACGGGAACGGAAAACGATCCATTTATTATTGCAAATGCCCAAGATTTAATAAAATTGTCGGATACAACAGCTAAAAAGAAATGTATGAGCAGTCACTTCAAATTGGCAAAGGATATATATATTTCACAGCCGATTGCTCCGATATGTTATAATGGTACATATAAATTTAGTGGAATATTTGACGGCAATGGGAAAACAATTTACGATTTAGTCATTAATAAAACTAAAACAAAAGATAGTAATATTGGTTTATTTGGTTTTGTTTCTGGTGGTACAATCAAAAATCTTACTCTTTGTAATGCAAAAATAACTGTTCCAAATGATAATACTGCAAATGGTTATGGTATTCTTGTTGGTGCTTTGACAAATAAAGCGAAAGTAGATAATTGTAATATTATCAATTCAACTATAACAATTGCCAAGAGTAGGGGCGGAGGAATAGTTGGTAGAATAGATGAAGAGAAGGTTAGTGTAACTAATTGTTGCGTTGCTAATAGCAGAATAGAGGGCTATGATAATATTGGAGGAATTTGTGGATATTTAGGTTCAATGCCTACAATCGAAAACAATGTAGTCTATAACACCGAAATAATTGCAACCGATGTTCAGCCGTATGTCGGAAATATTTGCGGAGGAGCACCGGAAGAGCAAGTCGTTATTGATGCGAAAAATCAGTATTATGCAAACACATTGAATGGTGTCGGGTCTTCAAATATTTCAAAAGTTGTTATTCCGTTGCTTGTTGGCAAATGGAATTTTGTGGGTAACAATACAAATGAGACTGCACTAAGTGTGAGCGTTTTTGAAAATAATGGAGCCTCGTTTTCGCAAGACGCGACTTCTCATGCTGTTGCAGCCAAAGGATATAATTATCAAACAAACGATTGGAATAGTACTTATTTGAAAGAAATAAATAACGATGTAATCAATCAAGGTGAGGGAATTTTCGTGTGGGTCTGGAATAAAGATTGGGACGGAAACACAATCGAAAATGATAATATCGTTTATTGGTCTCCAAGTGAAAATCCCAATACAAATGCAACCTATGAAATAAATAAAACAAACAATGGTGCAGAGTATAATGGTGCTTTGTGGTTTGCTCTTAGCAATCCGTTTAGTGAAGATGTGGCTGTAAGCACGTTATTAAACGGATTAACGAATATTCAAGGCGAAACGCAGGCATATACATTTGACGGTGTGAAGTGGAACTCCAATCCCACGGTTATACATTCGGGCGAAGGTTTTATGGTTGCTGCAAGCGAAGGTACTGCAACCATAAGCGGAATGTTAAATAAAGCCGCAGCGAAATCCGAGAAAAACAGCGATAAATACATTACAATAACTTGTGCCGGCAGCAATTCGTTGTTTGATGTTTATGCAAAAATGGACGAATCGGCAAGCAATGGTTTTGATGTAAAAGATGCTTATATGATGTTCTCGAATGGCGAGGATTTTGTGCAACCGTATTTCGATATTCAAGGCAAAAATATTGTCAGAAACGTTTTTCAAACTTTACCATACACGGCAAATTTGAATATCAAGGCAAGTAAGCAGGATAGCGTGATTTTTTATGCAAGCAATTTGCCCGAAAATATTGCCGTTATGTTAAAGGACGAGAAAAACGAGACCGAAACGATTTTGAATGATACTATTGTGAAATTAGATGTTCAAGAAGGCGAAAATGCCAACCGTTTTAAGGTTATGTTTTACAAAAATACAGCAACAGATGAGACGATAGAAGAAAACAATATAGATATTCTGTTTTACGAAAACACTTTAAGTGTTCAGGGAAACGGACTAAAAAAACTTGTTGTTTATGATTTAATGGGTAGGCAACGCTATTCAAAATCTTTATCGGGCAACTCTTTTTTGACAAAACTGAATTTACCGCAAGGAATATATATCGTAAAAATCGCAGATGCGAACAGTGAAACAACCTTTAAGATTGTAATCAAATAATATGAGTGATTACAAAAATAGTGTTAAACATCAGAAGAATAATCAGTGAGATTAAAAAATTAATCTCACTGATTATTCTTTCCAATCCTTTGTTTTTCGTTTTTATCCTTGACATAATTGTTTTTTTTGTTCACAGGTTAGTTGTAAAAAAAAGTGGTACTTTTTGTGGTAAAAAGACGGTCTTTTTTGCTTCTTCTCTACGAAGAAAAAACGGTAATATCAAGAACAAAAACGAGAACTTCCAAAATAAAAACGAAAATGTAAGGCAGAAAACAACAGAATGGCAGATGAAAAATTGTCTTTTATCGGGCAAAAATAAATGATAAGAATTTAGCGAAACGTTGGATTGAAAAAATTTTATCAAAAATCAATCGAACAATGATGGTTCGCCCAATAGGTTAAACGAAAGTCTGTGAAGCGGCGTTGTGCCGAATTGTTTTATTGCCAAGCGATGGTCTTTGGTTGGATAACCCTTGTTTTTTTGCCAATTATATTGCGGATATTGTTCGGCAAGGGCAATCATTTTGTCGTCCCTGTATGTTTTTGCGAGAATAGACGCAGCCGCTATTGACATATATGTGGCATCGCCTTTGACTATGGTCTTGAAAGCAATGCCGCTGTCAGTATGAAATCTGTTGCCGTCAATAAGCAGAAACTCGGGTTTGATTTTCAAATTTTTTATAGCACGATTCATTGCAAGGATAGAGGCTTGAAGAATATTGATTTTATCAATTTCGTTGTTGGTAACCTCTGTCACAGCATAGGCTATGGCGTTTTGCTCAATGATAGGACGAAGTTTTCGCCGTTGAGCGTCCGTGAGTTGTTTGGAATCGTTTAGCAGCGGGTGGCTAAAATCTTGGGGGAGAATAACTGCCGAAGCAAAAACTCCTCCGGCCAAACAGCCTCTGCCAGCCTCATCTACACCGCATTCCAATATTCCTTGATTGTAATATGGTTTTAAGTTTGCCACGTCTATCGAGAAAAAAAGACAGACATTTATCGCCTGTCTTTTTTGTTTATGTATTTAAGTGAATTATTATTTTACAAAATTCTTTATTAAAGAATCGAACAAGGTTTTGCCATCTGTGTTGCCAAGTTCTGCATCCGAGCAACGCTCAGGGTGTGGCATCATACCAAAAACATTCTTTGTCTTGTTGGTTATACCTGCTATGTTTTCGCAACTACCATTAGGATTGCTTTGAGGTGTGATTTGTCCGTTTTCGTCGCAATATCTGAAAAGGATTTGTTCGTTATCGTTAAGTTTTTTTAACGTGTCTTCGTAAGCGAAATATCTGCCTTCTCCGTGTGCAATAGGGATATTCAACGCTTTACCAACGGTAACGTCTTTTGTAAATATTGTGCTGTTGGTTTGAGGTGCGATGAATTGGTTGTGGCAAATAAATTTTTGGTTGTTATTATGCAAAAGAGTGCCTTCCAACAATCCGCTTTCGCAAAGTATTTGGAAACCGTTGCAAACTCCAAGAACCAATCCGCCTTTATTTGCAAAATCGATAACGCTTTTCATTATAGGAGAAAGTTTTGCTATTGCACCGCTGCGAAGATAATCGCCGTAAGAGAAACCGCCGGGTAGGATAATCATATCACATCCTTGCAAATCACTTTCTTTATGCCATAAATTAACAACTTCTTGCTTTTCTATACTTTTTAGTACGTAGTACATATCATGGTCGCAATTTGACCCCGGAAAAGTAACAACTCCGAATTTCATATCTTAAAAAAAATTTTATTTCCAGTTGCAAAATTACGAAAACTATTTCAATTGCGAATGTTTTTAACATAAAAAGACTGAAAAATGTAATACAAATAAAAACGGACGAAAATTTTTTCGTCCGTTTTTGTTCCACTGAAATGATAATTAAAAATACTTATTTGATTATCACCAATTTTCTTGAAGTAGATAGGTTGCCGTCAGAGAATAGAATCCAATAGTTGCCGGCTTTCAAATCTCTTGTGTCGAATTGATATTCTATCGTGCCTTTTGCAATCTTACCTCTTTGTGCGATTTGACCTTTAACGGTTATTATTCTATAATAAAGATCCTTTGTGTTGTTTATTTTTACGGATACATTATCTTTTGCAGGGTTTGGATATACTTCGCCAATATTCTCAAACTCGTTTTGAGAAATATAGTCTATTCCGACCGTAGAAGTATCAAGTGGTGCTCCGTAAGTTATTTTCGTTGTATCGAAACTTAGGTTTGAGTAGTCGTATGTAGGCTTTGGAAGTGAGTCGTAAGCATAGTCTTTATTATAAGAAGTAACTTCTTTTCCGTAAGGCATAGTGTAGAAACCGCCTCTATGAGCAGTCATGGGTTTAAGCATGGATTTGCCGTTGTTTGATGTAGAAGCAATATAATAATATAATGTATCTCTGCTCAAATCTGCGTTCAAATTAATATCGCAAGTGTATTTGCTGTCGCCAAGTGAGGTCATTTCTTTTACTTTCCACTCGTTTTCGTTAGCAAGTTTGTAATAAATTTTTACGTTATTAATACCGCTGTGATTTTGTGAGAAGACATCAATTTTATATGTAGAACCATTTTGCGTTGTATTGAAGAAACGTGCAGGTTGGTGATAAATACGAACAGGATTTTCGGCAGGAATTTGTTTGGTTATGCAGTGAATTGCTCCACCAAAACCATCAAAACTTCTAACGTCTATTTCCTCAAAAGCATATCCTGGATAAGCATTTCTCAAAACGTTTAACGCTTCACGATTGCTTTCAATATCGCCTGCTTGTGAGCCTATTTTTGTTGAATCATAGAAAACAGGTTGGATAATTGCGTCATTAACAAAAGTGTGGTTAGCCCAACAACGAGTATATCTGTTGTAATCTCCGCCCGATGTATACCAAGAACCATTATTCTTTTTAGGAAGAGGAACTCTTACGGATTCGTATTTGTTTCCATAGAAGTTATCCATAGAAGTAAATAGGTTGTGGATTGAATCAACTCTTTTAGCATCCCCCCAAGAAGCCAAAGCATCGGGATACTTAGCCATAACAAAACCGGTCTCTTCCCACATATCGCAATATAAATCGATGTGTCCCGTTCCTCCGTCATAATCCAACGCAGTTACGACCGTCAATTCGTCTAAATTCAAAAGGTGTTTCAAAGAATCATTAACCTGCTCTTTTGTTAAGGCTTTCTTTGTCTGTAAACGAAGTTGAGGGGTTGTACCTGATTGATCCAAATAATACAATCCGTATGTATCTTCGTTATTTCCATAAACAGCAGAAGTGGTAAATAAAGAACCCAAACCATCTACAAGGATATTACCGCCTTCGTATTCTATCGTGTTTGTGAAACATTTCCAGCCCAAATCGTTTGCTATTTGAATAGGTAATTGGTCGTCCAAAGGTCTTCCGCCATAGTATTCAAAATCCATAAAAGCGATTTTGTCATCGTCATCATAATAGAACGCAACAGGCCCCCAATCTCTTGCCCAAAATGCATTGCCCGGATGAACGAAGAATCTGTAATTAACAAGAGGAGTGCCTCTGTCTGCCATAAATTGTTTTATTGTCGTGGTATCATCGTCATACCAAACATCAATCCAAACTTGTGTGTGTTTTTGGATTGCATTAGCCAATTGTCCGTGTAGTTTTGCGTAGTTACTGGACTTTGCAACGTCGGGAGTACTTGTCGTTTCCACCAATTTGTAGCCTCCAAAAGAGTTTTCCAATCCCCAGCCGTCAAACATAGCTTCTGCATAGTCGTTTGTGCCTTTCTTTACAGTTATGTAAGGCCATTCAATCAAAATTGCTTGTACTTCATCGCTTTCGATAGGGAATATCATATCGTCAGGAACAGCAAGTCCGCTTTTTGTTTGAGAGGATTTCGGCATTTCGCTTGCAGGCAAATTTTCGGGAGAAATACTTGCAGGCTTTCTTTTCATAAAAGTCTTGTAATAATCGTCTATTTGCTCGCTTGTCATAGCCTTATTCAGTTCAAGAACTCTTGTTCTTTCGGCTTTTTTTGTCGCTTCTTTTTGAGCGAACATTGTTGTTGAGGCAAATAATACCAAACTCAACAGCATAAATGTTTTTCTTATTTTCATTGCGTGTATATTATTTTGTTTAATTCCAATAACAAATAAACCACTGTATTGCGGCGTTTAAGCGAAATGTTTAACCACAAAATTATTATTTGTAAAAATCAAAATTACATCGCTTGCCACAAAACGACTTGCAAAAATACTAATATTTTTCTTATTGAGAATAAAAATAGTGTTTAAAACTATTCGATTTTTCTCTCACACTATTTTAATAATGTTTAACACTAATTGAGCATAAACACACAAAATATTTGCAATATATGTAATGTAACGTGTAAAATATTATAAAAATTATCGGTAAATATAAGAAATAGTTATTTTTTTTTTGCTGTTTTTTTTTGTCTGTATTAAGAATTGTTGTAACTTTGCAGTCTGAATTTAAGTATATTCAATAGAGAGTACAAAATTATTAATAACTAAAAAAAGGTAGAAATGAAAAGATTAGTTATTGCACTAGCCCTTATGTTGGCCGCTGGTTCAACGCTAACAGCTCAAGAAGTTGAGAAGGGTAGCAAGCAAAGATGGAGAAACTTTGAGACCAACCGTTTCATTGACAATTGGGAGTTGTCTGTTGGCGCAGGTGTTCAAACTTACTATTTAACAAAATGGAAAAGTACGAACAATCCTGTTAATCCGGAAGGTTTCGGAAAAGATTTTACGTTTGCTTTTGACGCAGCGTTAGGTAAATGGGTTACTCCTATAATTGGAGCAAGATTGGCGTTCAATGGTTTGACTGTTACTAACTATCTTACAGAAGGTGGTCAAGCAGTAGATCACAACACTTGGACTGTTCATGCAGACGCTATGTTCAATTTGACAAACTGGATTTGCCGTTACAAAGCAGATAGATTTTACAATGCTATTGCTTTCGTCGGAGTAGGTTTTTCAGACGTAAAACTTGACGTCGATAACGCTAGCCATAATCCTGAGTTTGTTGTTCCGGTTGGATTAATCAACAGATTTCGTCTTTGTGATGCTTGGACATTCAATATTGAGTTGAGAGATCAAATCTCTGCTCCTGGAATGTTTGGTAACAATGCACAGACAGAGACTAAGGCTGTTAATGGTAACTTATTATCTGCAACAGCAGGATTTACTTGGAAGTTCTCAAAAGTTAGAAACTTCAAGGCTTACACTCCGATAGACAAGTCTTTGTATGATAACAGAATTTCTTCATTGGAGAGCGATTTGCAAGCTGCTAATGACAAGAACGCTGAATATCAAAAACAAATTGACCGCTACAAAAAACAACTTTCTGACAAAGAAAGAGAATTGCAGAATGCTTTGAAAGAAGCTGCAAAGAACAAAGGTGTAGCAGTTAATGACGATGTAACATTAAGTATATTCTTCCCTATCGGAAGTGCTGAGGTTTCTGATAAGAACGAAATCAACATCAAATATATGGCTGATGTTATCAAGGCTTCAAACAAAACATTCACAATCACTGGTTATGCGGACAACAATACAGGTTCTGAAAGCAGAAACTTAGAACTTTCTCAAGAAAGAGCAGAAGCTGTTTATAACGCATTGATTAATGCAGGTGTTGATAAGAGCAAAGTTAAAGTTGATTACAAAGGATGTTCTGTTCAACCATTTGAAAAAGATTATTTGAACCGTGTTGCTATCATCAAATAAATAGTTAGCAAATCAAATAAACATCTTAAAAGGCTGCCCAATTGGGCAGCCTTTTTTGTAATCTAAATTGTCGAACCCATCTTGACTATAGCGGAGGATTACGAGAGATTATGCATATAGAACACAGCGGAAGATTAGTATGGGAATGTTTGAACAAAAAATTGATATTCGTTAAACCTTTAAGGGCGAAAACGAGTGCTATTTCCAGCAAATGTTTTTGATTTATAATGAACAAAAGCTTGAATGTAAGATATTCGGCAAGCAGAAACCTATATTTCGCAAGGTTTTGGCTATAATAGGGGGCGAATTGCTTGTTATTGGGGCATTCAATCAAATGAATAATAGGCGATTGATGATTGAAATAGGTGGCACGGATGCCATATAATGGATATAGGGGACGTGGAGTGAAGTATTTTTGTTGATGAATGTGGCGAGAAAAAACTATTAAACCGCTGAGACAAAACACTATGCAAATTGACTTGCATATAGGAGATAATATGATTTTACTCTGGTAATATAAACAAAGGAACCCTTGTTTTATTCGCAAGGGTTCCTTTTAATTTTTATAGTCTTGTAGTTAATAGTACGTACTCCAATTTTGTGTATGATACTGCTGTATATACGTTGTTTTTATCTTTTTCAATGACTACGATACGCCCCTTGTCAATTTCTGCCTTTGCCCATTTTGATACTTTCTCGTAGTCTTTATCGCTGAATGTCGCCATCTTATACGAATGAAGTGCTGCAAATTCTTTGGCAATAATTTGTCCTAATGCACATCTGTACGGTATAATAATCATATTGGCAATTTCGCTGTTTTCAAGGCAATACGCCAAGTAGCAATCTCGTGTCAGATACAAATCCATCATAGATTGTTGAAGTGTCATTTCCAAACTATCAACTGAAAAAGATAATGTATCCACATCCGTAGGTATAATTATCGTCTGAATTAAATTTTCCTTCAATTCCTCTTTAGATAATTGCTTTTCCTGTGAGGGGACATAGTTTTCATTATCATCATTGCAACTTACGAAAGTAAGCATAAATATTCCGGATAGTGCAATCATTGTTGCGAACAATTTCTTTTTCATTTTTTATTCTGTGTTTTTAATTTAATAATAAATTTTGAAATAAAAATTTGTATACATAATTATAATTTATGGTTTTAGGGTCTTGTCTGTTTCACACCATGGTTATGTAGCTTCACAGATGCCGCTGACTTGATATCAACTTACATACATCAAGCGCGGCGTCCCCCCCAAGTGCATTTTTACATATCAACCAAATATATTCGGGTGAATACATTGAATTTTTTTCAATTTTTCGAATCTCAGTGGTCAATATTTTATGATGATATTTCATAATATTTTACAAATATGCGGCAAAGATACGATAAATTATCTAAAACACAAAATTTTTTGATTTATATTTTTAACGACTTCGTAAGGTCAAAGTTACTATAATAGACTAATGGGCAAAAAAATAAGGACAAACCATAAAAGGTTGTCCTTAAATATTTGGTTTCTTAAAAAAATTTGCCAGTTGTTGTTTCTCTTACTCTAAGAAACATATCGTTTTTTCAAATAATGTTTGATAAATGTATTATCTTTTAAGACCTTTGAAAAAGTTTGCGCCTAAATAAACTGCTTGTTCGCCAAGTTCTTCTTCAATACGCAGTAATTGGTTGTATTTGCAAATCCTATCAGTACGTGATGTGCTACCGGTCTTTATTTCGCCTGTGTTCAATGCAACTGCAAGGTCGGCTATCGTGGTGTCTTCCGTCTCGCCACTTCTATGACTCATAACAGCAGTGTAGCCATTGTTGTTTGCCAAACGTACAGCGTTGATTGTCTCGGTCAATGTGCCGATTTGGTTGAACTTGATTAAGATTGAATTGGCAACTTCTTGGTCAATTCCCATTTGCAATCTCTTAACGTTGGTTACAAACAAGTCATCGCCAACCAATTGTACCTTGTCGCTTAATGCCTTGGTCAAGTGTTTCCAACCGTCCCAGTCGTCCTCAGCCATACCGTCTTCGATGCTGATGATTGGGTATTTGTTGCACCAATTCTTCCAGTAGTCTGCCATTTGCTCAGAAGTCAATTTCTCGCCGTTAGACCATTTGAAATGATATACTTTCTCCTCTGGAATATAGAACTCGCTACTTGCAGGATCCAATGCAATGCGTACATCGTCCCAAGGTTTGTAACCAGCTTTTTCAATAGCCTGCAAAACAACTTCAATAGCCTCTTCATTGGAACCTAAGTTTGGTGCAAAACCACCTTCGTCGCCAACGTTAGTTGAATGTCCTTTGTCTTTAAGAACGGCTTTAAGGTTGTGGAATACCTCTGCACCCATACGCAATCCTTCTGTGAAAGTAGGAGCGCCGACTGGCATAATCATAAATTCTTGAAAGTCTATCTTGTTGTCAGCATGTGCGCCACCATTCAAAATATTCATCATAGGAACAGGCAATGTGTAGGCGTTGGCTCCACCGATGTAGCGATAAAGTTCTTGACCTGTCTCCATTGCAGCTGCCTTTGCCACTGCCAAAGAAACACCAAGGATTGCGTTTGCACCCAATCTGCCTTTGTTTTCAGTACCGTCCAATTCTATCATACGTTTGTCGATAAGAATTTGGTCTTGTACGTTCATTCCTCTTAATTCTTCGGCTATGGTTTTATTTACGTTATTTACGGCTTTCAAAACGCTTTTGCCCATAAACATACTCTTGTCGCCGTCTCTTAACTCAACGGCTTCATGAACACCTGTCGATGCTCCCGAAGGAACAGCAGCTCTACCCATTGCACCGGCTTCGGTATATACTTCAACTTCTACCGTAGGATTTCCTCTTGAATCAAGGATTTGTCTTGAATGAATTCCAATAATCTGTGACATCTTTGTAAAATATTAATTGATTTATGTATTATTTTTAACGAGTTGCAAAATTACGTTTTTTTTCGCAAAGCGAATGTATAAATATTAGTTCTTAATTATCTTTTTTGTCAATTTATGAGAATTATTATGTAGGGTAAAGTAATAAATACCCTTTGGATAAGCGGATAAATCTATTGAGGACGGCACTGTCTTAAAGGTTTGCATAACTTTGCCATCAGAAGAAACAATGTAAGAAGTCGATTGCGAGTCTTGGAAATCAATATAAATAATATCGTTTGTAGGGTTAGGGTATAGTTTTAAGTCGTTTATTGTTACATCGTTCAAACTGCTCGGCATAACGACAATGGTGTCGGTTTCGGTAAATTCACTCGTATCAGTCGGAGAACAAATGGTACGGACTTTTATTAAGTATGTACCGCCTTGAACCAAGTTCCTAAGAGTGAATTTCGACTGTAAGGTTACCAATTTTTCCGTCCAATCGTTGTCGTATAAGGTCTTGTGTTGCACTTGCCAGATGTTGTTGTTTTCCTTGTCCCATGTGGCAATAATTGTCTGTTCGGTGGCAGAACTATACAACTGTGTGTGGAAATTTTTAGGAATATTGCAACCGCTTTCGTCATCAGACAGCGTAGTGAAAGAAGTCTGTAAAGAATCGTAACTCGGTTGCTCGCCGCAAGTGGCTTTGATGACAATTTTATATACCGTTCCCGAATCCAAACTTGTAAGAGAGCAATAAGGAGTTGAAATATTTAAGGATTTGATTTTGGTATCCTCGTCATAGACTTCAACCAAGAAAGAAGTTTGCTCTTCGGTGGCATTCCAAGATATGGTTGCGAATTTGTAAGATATGCTGTCGAAGTTTATGCTTTTAGGGGCGGTGCAGTAGTATTTCATGGAGATGTTTGTGATTTTCGCTTTAATGGTGCTGTCGTTATTGGTGTTAAGTAAAAACTTAAAGCGCATAGCGGATTGCATGGTGTAGTCGGAAAGTATGTATGAGACGGTAGTGATTGCATTGGAAGTCGGGATATATGCGTCATAGAAGGTGTAGTTTTCGCCTGCATCGGTGGAAACATATATATAGACGTCGGAAGTAGAAGTAACATCGAAAGAAAATTCGGCAGTCTCCAAGTTTGAAATATCAAAGACTGGCGTTTCCAAAGTGAAAGGCATCGTATCGTAGCAATAAAAGAGGTTGGAAAATTTTGCGGAGTCGTAATAAATAGTATCGGCATTTATATAAGGGAAGTCCGTGATAGGGGAGCAAGTGGTGGAGAAATTGTAGTTATCACAATACTTGCTGACGTTGTTTTCCATTGTAACCATACAAATTTTCATGATATAGTCGGTTGTCGGTTGCAAGTCGGTTAAGGTTATAGAGTTTTCCGATGTCTCTGCGTACTGCCACAAAGAAGGGTTAGTCTTAGGGTCGGAATAATCATTGAGATTATTTTCCTGTTGTTTATAACTAATTCGATAGTATTTAACATTATTTTTTTCTTCCCACGTAAAATCTGCATGGTCGTAGGAAGCATTGTATGTAATGGTGCTTGTGTCGATTACATCTAAGAAAACAAGTGTTGTAAAGTTGAACATATCGGAATAAAAACTCTGCTCGCCCGTGCAGTTAGCCTGCAAACGATAGAAATATTCGGTATTCTCTTCCAAATTGTCTAACGAGTAACTTGAAAAAACACCTTCGATTGTTGTCCAATCCACATCTGTTGATTTTTTGTATTGAAGGTTAAAAGAGTTTTGAAAATCCGCCAAATCCCAAGATATTTCAGCAGAATGATATGTTATGTTGGATACGTTTAACGATGAAGGCACAGGACAAAAACGTGGAGTTATGCTTATGTCTTTTACCAAGATTGAAGAGTTTTGCGAGCAAGTGTCTGTGTTTTGCCATTGAAAGACGACACGACGAGGTGAGCCAACTAAATCAGACGGAAACTCGATATGGACATCTTGCCAATCGGAAGCGTTGTTATATATTGCTTCGCCGTATTGATATGTTTCAAGAATATTGGAGTCTATATCCAAATCGCTTCCCTTACCGATTAAAAAGATTTTAAGACCGTCCTTTTCGCTGACAATATTGCTTTTGTAAGAAAAATCCAAGTAAAAACCAGTTGATTCTTCGGGAACGAGGAAATCGATGTATGCGTAAGAAGTTGCAGATACGGTGTTGTTGAATGTAGGACTTTGACCATTGTCGTTACTTATGTATAAATATTGAGTACTTGCGGAGTCCATTTGACCGATTACCCAAGGATTGGTGTTTGAGGAGACCAAACCGACAGAATTAGCCGATACATCGTTTAGGAAATCAATGCTTACAGGAAGATTTGCCAAATATTCGGTGTATGTATAGTTGGTGTAAAGATATTTCCAATCCGAATAGGCTCCACCACAATGAACACGGACAGCAATTTGATAAACTTCGTTGTAATTAAGGTCATCGAAAACATATTCCATAGACGTTGTAAAGTGACGAAGACCGATGTCGTCAGGGTTAGAACCCACTTCGCCACATACAATCTCCCAATATTGAGCGTCTGTGTTGCCAAGCCAAGCCACAGCCAAAGAAGTTTCGTTGAAAGCATAAGTGTATAAGTGGCTCACGGGTTCGCAGTCCGATGAATAGCCAAGAGTGTAAAAACTTTTGTAATCACTCCAAGGTGTAGTATCCATATCCACAGTAATGGCACGAACCTTAAACAAATATTGCGTCGCCGACACGAGGTTATCTATATAAATGGAAGTGTCGGTTGTTGTTACTTCTATTGCTTCGTCGCTCATTGCCATATTGTATGATACAATATATTTTAATATGCCTACGCCCTTTGACCACGTCAGCACAGAGGAATGATAATCTGTTTCTGTTGCTTGAAGATTGGTTGGTGGCGTTGTTGTCGGTTCTTGTGCAAATGATGTTAAACCGACGCAAGCGAATATTATTGCAAGAATAAAATGTTTCATGATTTTCTGTCAATTTGTTGTTTAGGATTGCAAATTTATAAAAAAACTCGTTAATCGTAGGGATTTTTTTTGTAAATTTGCACCTCATATTATGGAAGAAGAGAATAAAAATATCATAAATTACAGCGAAGACGACATTAAAACTCTTGATTGGCGAGACCACATACGTCTAAGACCCGGTATGTATATTGGTAAATTGGGTAACGGCGCTTCTGCCGATGATGGTATATATGTGTTGGTTAAGGAGATTGTGGATAATGCCAAGGACGAGTTTGCAATGGGTGCAGGCAAGGTTATCGAAATAGATATTGAGTTCGATAGCGGCAAAGTCAGAGTGAGGGATTACGGACGAGGTATTCCGCTTGGTAAAGTCGTTGAGTGCGTTTCACAAATGAATACGGGTGGTAAATATGATTCTTCTGCTTTCAAGAAAGCCGTAGGTATGAATGGTGTCGGCAGTAAGGCGGTTAATGCTTTGAGTTCTTATTTCTTTGTTCAATCCAACAGAGACGGTCAATGCAAGAAAGCCGAATTTAAGGAAGGTGTGCTTGTAAAAGAATCAAATGTTGAGCCTACGCAAGAACCCAATGGTACTTTGATAGAGTTTATTCCCGACAATAAGATATTTGAGAACTACGAATTTATAAACGAGTATATTGTTAAGATGATTAAGAACTATATTTATCTTAACAAGGGACTTACCATAATATACAACAAACAAAAGTATCGTTCGACAAATGGTTTGCTTGATTTGTTGAATGATAAGATGTCTTCGGAAGAAGAAGCCTTGTATCCTATAATACATTTGAAGCAAGACGATTTTGAATTTGCTTTCACTCATTCGGATAAGGTTACTACGGAGGAGAGTTATTCTTTTGTCAATGGACAACATACCACGCAGGGAGGAACACATTTGACGGCTTTTCGTGAAGCGATTGTCAAGGTGTTTAAGGAATATTTCAAAAAAGATTACGACCCGGGCGACATACGTTCAGGTATGATTTCGGCTATAAGTTTGCAGATTTCCGACCCTGTATTCGAGTCGCAAACCAAAATAAAACTCGGCAGTATCTACTACGAGAAAAAAGACGACAAGGACAAAGGTATTACGGTAAGAAACTATATCAATGATATTGTCAAAAAAACTCTCGACCCTTACCTTTATATGCACCAAGACGTTGCCGATGCTGTTTTGGAGAAGATTGTTCGCAATGAAAAAGACCGCAAAGGTATGCAGAACATAAAGAAGTTGGCAAGAGAAAGTGCAAAGAAGACTTCTTTGGTTAATAGGAAACTGCGAGACTGTCGTGTTCATTATAACAGCAAAGACGAAAGACGATTGGAGACTACTTTGTTTATCACGGAGGGAGATTCTGCTTCGGGAAGCATAACCAAATCAAGAGATCCGAATGTTCAAGCCGTCTTTTCTTTGCGAGGCAAACCGAAGAACTCATACGGAGAGACAAAGGAAATCGTGTATAAGAACGAAGAGTTCAATCTTCTGCACGCAGCATTGGATATTGACGACGGTTTGGACAACTTGCGTTACAACAATATCGTGATTGCTACCGATGCAGACGTGGATGGAATGCACATACGTATGTTGCTTATGACTTTTTTCTTGCAATATTTTCCTGAATTGGTAAAACAAGGTCATATATACATACTGCAAACTCCGCTGTTCAGAGTTCGTAACAAAAAACAAACTTTCTATTGTTACAGTGAGGAAGAAAAACAAGATGCAATAAAGAAATTGAAAACGGGAGTGGAGATAACGCGATTCAAAGGTCTTGGAGAAATATCTCCTGCTGAGTTTTCTCATTTTATCGGTAAGGATATAAGATTAGACCCTGTGCTATTAAATCACGACTCTCAAACGCCCGAAGTCCTTAGTTTCTTTATGGGAAAAAATACGCCCGAAAGACAGAATTATATTATAGAAAATTTACGCTACGATGCCATAGAGGAGTAGTTTGTGGTCTTGTGGCGAAGCGATGATAAGAAATAAAAACTTAATGATATGAAAAAACAGATTTTTTTGGTACAGATAATATTTGGGTTTGTTTGTTTTGCATTTTCAAACGTGGCTTATGCACAGGAAGAAGAGACAAACGTGAGTGAAATAAAGCCTTGGAAAGATGTTATTACAAACAATTTGAATCCGTCCGAGTGGCGTTGGAACAAGACTAAGAACACACGTTTCTCCATACGTGGCGATTTTGACGGCGACGGTTTTGAAGAAAATCTTTACGAAACCGCAACTCAGATTTACAGTGACAATGCCGAACTTACTCCTTTGCAGTTGGACGGTGATTTAGGCGTGTATTTCCTTGCCAATGAGGGAGACTTGGACGGCGACGGTAGTGATGAGATTTCCCTTATGACCGTTTATCGCGATTATACCAACATCAACTATTTCCGTATCTACTCCTACACGGGCAACCGTTGGAAAGAAATCTTCTGTACAAAGGTTCATGAATGGGATTGTCCTAACTACAACCCTACCAAACCCGAAGAGATGTTCGTTCATACGTGGAAAAAGAAAAACAAATACGATAAAAACCGCGTTGTTTTGAAACACCATGACGGCGTTGTGGATATGATAGTTCTTCATCCTAACGGACGTTACGCCATAGAACATATCAAAATCGTTAATAAGCGTGCAGCAAAGCGTGAATGGGGAGATATCATCGAGCCTCGCACGGATTTGTAGAAAACCGACAAACAAAGAAGAGCGAACCTTGTGGTTCGCTCTTCTTTGTTTTTACTTCCCGTTATTCCATAAGGTATCGTGAGAAATAACTTTCCAAAGTCAGATTTATCGGATTGTCGTTTTTCCATTTCAAAAACGAACTCCAAGTCTGTTTGTTGTTTTTTATCCACGTTGCAGCCTCACTGTTGTTTCCGTATGCGAAAAGCCAGTAGTTATACGCCTGCCAATAACCCGACCGTATGATTTTTTCCCAGTAATCGAACAGAGGATTCTTGAAATCTTTGGCGGAAGAGTTGATTTTGTCCAAAAACCGTTGTCTGATTGCGGCTAATGCGGATATATCTATAAAGCGAATGTTTTTCGCAGAGACAGACATCAAACTGTCAAAGACTTGCGGATACTTGTTAAACCTCTCAAAACTGTCGCTATACACTATTATATTGTTGTGGAACTGAGCCACCGTTTTACCTTTGTTTAACGAGAACGAAGAGAAGTAGCCTTCAAACAAATTCTTCGACACTTCGGCTTTGAGCGAGTCGTTATCCGACAAAATCATATACAATTCCCCATACATCACTCCCCAAACCGTTTCCGTCGAAAGGAAGAATACCTTGCTTGCTCCGTAATAATTATCCGCAAACATCGGTTGTTTGTCTATGCCTTTCTCATACCAATACAACGCTTGCGGATATTCTCCTTTGTCGTACTTCTTGTTGCCGTTGATAAAACAGGTTTCTTCGTTTGTTGAAGCCTCGTCGTTACTTTGACAATAGGCGTTGCCACACAAGGCAAGGACAAAGCAAACGTATGGTAATAAGTGTTTTTTCATAACAGTGTTAAATTTAATTGTGCAAAAGTAATA
>NWBO01000053.1:0-122606 GCA_002633275.1 Bacteroidales bacterium Phil12 | reverse complement strand
TATTACTTTTGCACAATTAAATTTTTGAAGACTATGATGACATGTGATGACGCCACCCTCGAACGTTTGGTTTTACACAGGGTGGGAAACAAAGCCAATAACGAAAGTTTGCATTTGAGTAAGGCTCCATATATATTGAACAGCGACATATCGTCCGTATTGCTCAAATATTTTACCCGTCCGTTCAAAGGTTCTCAATACTACGTCTTTTCCGACGAACGGGGATTTTCCAACAATAAAGTCTATAACGCCGTAAGCGATATATTTGCCAATCCCTCCGATAATCTGTATTCTTCTTCGTGCGAGATAGCGACGCATTTGTTTGACGTATCCTTACATCCCAATATCAAGGCGGGAGAATTGTACGTAACGTACTTGCGAAACTGTTATCTTGACGGAGAAATAATGGACGTCGTCGGCATTTTTAAGAGCGAGACCCGACAAACGTATCTGAAAATCTACCCCGAAAAAGACGATGCTTTCTCCATTGAATCCGACGAGGGCATAGACATCAACAAATTGGACAAAGGCTGTCTTGTTTTCAACAAAGAAAAGGACGAGGGTTACGTTGTCGCCATTGTCGATACGATAAGTCGCGGCAACGAAGCCGTGTATTGGACGGACGATTTCCTTTCTTTGATGCAGCGACAGGACTCTTATTTCAAAACAGACAATATGCTCAATATTTGTAAGAACTTCGTTACCGAATATCTGCCGCAAGAGTACGAGATGACCCGTATCGACCAGGCGGACTTGCTTAATCGCAACCAAGAGTTTTTCAAAGAGAACAAAAACTTTGACACCGATATGTATTCCGAGAAAGTCTTTGGCGATGACGAGTTCGGTGAGCAGTTCCGCAAATTCAAACAGGCTTACGAGAATGAGAACGGAATGCAGCTGCAAGACAATTTTATAATGAATGACGAGGCATTGAAGCGTGCTTCACGTTATCTGCGAAGCGTTATCAAGTTGGATAAAAATTTCACTATCTACATTCACGGCAAACGCGACCGCGTCGAGGTCGGCGAAGACGAAGAAAAGGGCTTGCGTTACTACAAATTCTATTTTGACAAAGAGGCATAACACATTCTTTTGTTTTTAACTTGTTATTAACTTGTTTGATTTATATTCTTTATATTCAAATATTCAAAATTTTACTCCTTGTATATATAATGTATAATCTCTATTTTCCGCTTCTTTGTTTGAAGTTAATTTTCCAAATAGCACTGACTGATGTTCCAAATAGCACTGACTCGTGCAATACATCGCGGGATCTACTGCAATAGATAGCGAGATCTGTTGCAGTAGATCCCGCTATCTATTTCACGAGTCAGTGCTATTTGGAACGAAAACTTCCGATTTTGGAACGCCGGCATCAAATATTGGAACGCCGATTGCAATACAACAGCCTCTATCCTCCGACAGAACTATTGCCTGTGCGGTTACGCACCCCCGTGCGGGGAGCACAAAAGCAAAATGTGCGAAGCACAAAAAGAAAAACAAAAGAGTGCGATCGCAAAACTGTCGCACTCACAAAAGTAAAAAACTAAACTTATGCAATAGAAGTCTGTCTTTTATTTAATCTCCCAAGTCTCGCCGCTGTTAAGAAGGTCATCGACGCATTTTATCTTGGAATTTTGCATCTGTTCGTATTGCTGGGTGATAAACATCTCGTTGTACGTCGGTTTGGTAACGGCACGAATAACGCCGAAGACCATAGGGTACTCAGGCGGACGCATCTGAGCGAGCATAATGTGAATACCGGTGTCTTCCGTCGTTTCGTCATGAACAAAGATGTCGTTCTCCGTTATGCCGTTCTCACCGATGGTTACGACTTCGAAGCGTCTGCCTTTAAGTATAAGACCTTTGTCCTTGTTTTTGCCGAAAATCATAGGTTTTCCGTGTTTTACCCACAGTTGGTTGTCGTCGCGGGTGTCTTTGTCGGTAACGTCTTTATGTGCTCCGTCGTTGAAGATGACGCAGTTTTGCAATATCTCCACAACGGCACAGCCGTTATGAGCCGCCATTCTGTCGCATACGTCTTGCAGTTGTTTGGTCTGAACATCGACTGCACGGGCAAAGAAAGTTCCTCTGACGCCCATAACCAATTCACCGGGGTTCAGTTGATAATCCAACACGCCGAAAGGAGATGTTTTGGTGATTTGTCCTTGTTTGGTTGTCGGAGAATACTGACCTTTTGTCAAACCGTAGATACGGTTGTTGAACATCATGAAATTGACATCCATATTTCTGCGGATTGCGTGCATAAAGTGGTTGCCGCCTATTGCGGTGGAATCGCCGTCGCCTGCGACAATCCAAACGCTCAGTGCGGGATTAGCCATTTTGACACCCGTTGCAATTGCCGACGGTCTGCCGTGAATACCGTGAAATCCGTATGTATTGACGTAATACGGGAAACGGGACGAACAGCCTATGCCCGAAACAACGCAATAGTTCTCTTTCTTGTAACCAATCTTAGGAAAAATGCCCTCGACTGCCGCTAAAATACCGTGGTCTCCGCAACCCGGACACCATTTAACCATTTGATCGGATGCGAAATCCGCCTTAGTCAATTCTGTTTTTGAACGCTCTACCATAGTTTATTCTCCTAAAATTTTGTTGAACTCTGCTTTTAATTCTCCCACTTCAAACGGAAGTCCTTTAATCTTGTTGTATTGGTGGAACATTATGCCTTGGAATTTCATACGAAGGTAATTGACAAACTGTCCCATGTTAAGTTCGCACACAACAATCTTTTTGTATTTTCTCAAAATCTCTTCGGTGTTTCTCGGTAGCGGACTGATGTAATTGAAATGGGCGTAAGCGATTTTCTTTCCCTCGTTTCTCATCTCTTCCACGGCAGAAGTCAATGCACCTGCCGTTCCGCCCCAGCCAACAACCAACAAATCGGCGTCTTCGTCGCCTTGAACCTCTTGCAATGGCAGACGCTCAGCCAAACGATTGACTTTCTCCTGACGGTAATAAACCATTTTTGCGTGGTTTTCGTTGTCTGTCGAGACTTCGCCTTTGCCGTCGCTCTTTTCCAATCCGCCTATACGGTGTCTCAAACCGTCCATTCCCGGAACAGCCCACTGACGGACAAGAGTCTTTTCGTCTCGTTTGTATGGTGCGTAGTTCGGATCGTTAGGTTTTGCGAAAGGCGGTTTGATAGTCGGGAAGTCTTTCATTGCAGGAATTTTGAATAATTGAGAGCCGTTGCCAAGATATGCATCGGAAAGGAAGATTACGGGAGTCATATTCTCCAATGCCAATCTGCCGGCTTCGAAAGCCCAATTAAAACAGTTGGCTGATGAAGACGGTGCGATAACTATGCAAGGTGCTTCTCCGTTACGTCCGAATAAAGCCTGATTTAAGTCGGCTTGTTCTGTCTTTGTAGGAAGACCTGTCGATGGGCCGCCGCGTTGTACATCTATGACAACCAACGGTAACTCTGTCATTACTGCCAATCCCAAAGCCTCGCTTTTCAAAGAAAGTCCGGGTCCCGAAGTGGAAGTACAAGCGAAGTTACCTGCGAACGAAGCGCCTATTGCGGAACATATACCCGCTATCTCGTCTTCGGCCTGGAATACTTTGCAGTTCAAGGATTTTCTTTTTGCCAATTCGACCATTATATCCGTTGCAGGCGTGATAGGGTATGAGCCTAAGAACAATGGTATGCCCGCCTTTTCGGCAGCGGCAAGCAATCCCCACGCCGTTGCAATATTACCCGTGATGTTACGGTATTTGCCTTTCTCCATCTTTGCCGTTGAAATATCTACTCTTGGCAATGGAGTTTGCTGAACATCCACATTCTCGCAGTAGTTGTAGCCTGCACGTATCACCTTTTTGTTGGCTTCGATAACGGCAGTCTTGCCTTTGAATTTTGTTTCAAGGTATTCGTCTGCGTGTTCGGTTGATTTGGAGAATATATAGAAAATCATTCCCAATGCGAACATATTTCTGCATTTGGCTGCGCTTTTACGGTCGGTGAAGATGTCTTCAACGGCTTTGAGTGTCAAAGATGTGATTGGTGCTTTGACGATATTGTAATTGGTTAAGGATTCGTCCTCGAAAGGATTTTCCTTATAGCCTGCTTTTGACAACGTGTCGTCGGTGAATGTGTCCAAATCCACGATTATCGTTGCACCCATTCTTGCCCATTTAAGATTGGATTTAAGCGAAGCAGGGTTCATACATACGATAACGTCTGCCTTGTCTCCCGACGAATAGATTTTCTTTCCGATATGTACTTGAAAACCCGAAACTCCTGCCACCGTGTTGTGCGGTGCGCGTATCTCGGCGGGATAGTCGGGAAATGTTGCTATATCATTTCCGTCCAACGCCGAAGTATCCGAAAAGAGAGTACCTGTCAATTGCATACCGTCGCCGGAATCCCCAACGAAACGAACAACAGCATCATCTCTTTTTTCTGCTTGTTTAATACTCATTATGATTTCAAATTTTGTGTTTCTTTATTATTTTAATGTTTTTTGCCCACATCGGAACTGTTACACCTATATATTATATATGTATGTCCGATATGGATTTCTTATGTAGAAATGCAAAGATAAGACTTTTTTTGTACTTGTAGTCATTTAAGGTGTTTATTTTCAAAAAATACTTATCGTTGAATTAATGTTTAACACTAATTTACCAATCATTAACACTGATTTACTGATGTGAGTGATTATTTTATCAGTTATTGAGGTTATTGTTTCTTTTGTTATAAAAATACAAAAAGACTATGGCAAGGATTGAAGCCATAGTGTCAAAAGCCCAGTCCCAAAGGGAAAAACTTCGCTTTGCGGTGTTGTACATCAAGCCTTGTAGGATTTCGGTCATTAAACCAAACGAAGAAATTACGAGAATAGAGAAAAGGTATAGGTTTGAAGAGATTTTGCGATAAATTTTTGAATTATTGTTTTTGAGATTTGTGAATTTGAAAGAATAGATAGTGTTGAAAAATAAAAAACTTAGCACAAAGAAAAGTATTGAATGGACTATCTTGTCGGCATGAGGGATATGGATAAATCTTGCAGGGCGAGAAAAAGAACTTGACGGCAAAAGCAAAAGGATTAAAATGATTACAGTCCAAACAATCAAGGCAAGGAGGTATTGTTTGAAAGATAAGCGAATTGAATGATTATTGTTATGTTTTGCCGACATCGAACAAGAATTGTGTTTTGATTATTGCGAAAAAAAATAAGGCAGACAAAAAGAAAATCGTCTGCCTTAGATTTTGTTTGATATTGATTAAAGACCTAACATTGCTTTGTAAGCAGCAGCATCTTTCAAGTTATCAGCGTCAGAAGAGTTGTCCATCTTTATTTTGATAATCCAACCTTCACCGTATGGGTCGCTGTTGATACAAGCAGCGTTGTCTTCCAATGCAGCATTGATTTCCAAAACGGTACCTGCAACTGGCATCAACAAATCAGAAACTGTCTTTACTGCTTCAATAGAACCGAAAGCTTCGCCTGCTTCAATTTTTTCTCCTTCACAATCTACATCAACATAAACTATGTCGCCAAGTTCGTGTTGAGCAAAGTCTGTAATACCAATATAGGCTTCGTCGCCCTCAATTCTTAACCATTCGTGGTCATCTGAATACCTTAAATTCTGTGGAATGTTCATCGTTGTATGTTTTTATATTGTTATAAAATTTCAAGTTTCAAAATTACAATAATTTTAGCAACTGCAAATATAAATAGCGAAATTATTTTTATTTTTTTATGAACTTTAACGTTTCAGTGCTACCAAAATTATTGATATTTAGAATATAAACTCCCGAATTGAGAGATTTTACATCCAATGTCTCGCCAATGATGTTTTTTTCGATAAGTTTCTTTCCGTTTAGGTCATAGACTTGAATTAAGGCGTTGTTTTGCAATCCTTCTATGTAAAGAATATCTTTTGCAGGGTTAGGGAAAACATTGATAGTTCCTTGTTCGTTGCTAACCAATCCGACTTTCTTTTCTGCCAACTTTATTGCTTCATATACATTTATCTTTCCGTAGCCCCAAGTGTCGTTAGGACATTCGCCGGTGAATTTATCGGTTTTTGTCGTTTGAAGGATAATATCTTTTATCTCTTGTGAAGAAAGATTTGGGTTTGCTTGCAAAATCAAAGCCACACAGCCAGCCACCATTGGACCTGACATAGATGTTCCGCTCGCTGTTCCGAAAGCGTATTCTTTGCCATTGAAAGTTGTTGTTTCGGTTGGTTTAGGCGATTTGTCTGAAAAAGAAGACACAGATGAGACGATACTATAACCGGGTGCGGAAACCTCAGGTTTGTAATATTGTGTCATATTAGGACCTCTCGAAGAAAAATCGGCTATCTTAGGTTGCCATTGAGTAAGTCTGTATTGATGAGCGGCAACGGAGATACAATTTTCGGATAAAGACGGTTCGCTTACTCCGTATTGGTTATCGCCTTGAAGAAATCCGTTTTGCGAAGCCTTAAATGCAAATCCCGTATTGCCGACAGCCTTAGCCAATTTGTTTAAGTTCCAAGCATGGACAACGCCTTGCTCTGCTGTTATAGCCAAAACCATAAAGTATTTTGTGGTTGAATCACTCTGACGAATTTCCCAATCAACTATTGGTTTTTGATAAGTCGGGTAGCGAGAAGATGCACGATAAATGATGCTGTCGCCATTAGAAGTTAAAAACACGTCTTCGGGTATTGTTGAGCCGTCAGAAACTAAAACAGGGGTCTCACCCATTTTATGCCAAGAATAATCATAAAACTCTATCTTTGAAGAAAATATTTGAGAATTTTCGCTTTGCATCGTTATCGCTTGTCCCCAATAATCCTCAGTGTAAGGACGTGGATAATTGAACTCGATACATGTTCTAAGGGTGTCATTAGGATTTTCGTTAAAGTCTGCTTTTACGTGAAAAGGGATATCTCCGTTATTGCCGGCACTTACAACAAAAATAACGCTGTCTTCTTCGGACATGGTGTTAATAAATTCGTCTATTATGCTTGTGCCGTCCATTGTTCCGAAATTATATACTCCCCAAGAGTTGTTTATAACAAGACGTTTGCCTAATGCTTTTGCATAATCACGCATCCATACGCAGGCGTCCATATAATGCAATTCGTCGCAAATCCATGTACAGAAAATCAGGTTTGCTTCCCATGCCACACCTTTATATATAGTGTTGTAACCACTGCCGGCAGCGATGCCACCTACGTGAGTGGAATGAAATCCTATATCATACATATTGTTGGTATCACATCCTGCCGATATCAATTCTTCTTCACCTTCAAGCAAAGTTCCATAGTCAAAGCCCTCGGGAGCATTGCCATCTTTTCTCCATTGATCCCAAGCAGCAAGGATACGATACTGCGTTCCCGTAGTGTCATAAAAAGTAGGGTGGGTGTAGTCTATTCCCCAATCGGCAACACCTATTATCACGTCTTTTCCTGTATAAGCCCCTGCAAGGTCTTGACCTGCCCAAACCTCTTTTGCGCCCAAATCTTTTGTTGCATAACGCAAAGTCTCACCTTTAATAGGGCGTGAAGTCTCTATTTCAATAATGTCTTTTTCTTTGATAAACTTTTGTAAATCTTTTGTATTCAGTTTAAGAGTTACAATTCTGCCTACTCTTTGGCAAAGAATATGGTCGTATTTGTCAAGAAAATCCAAATTACAATCCTTATCAACTCTCATAAGCAATAGAATGTATTGCTTGCCATTAATTGTCTCGGTGCAGTAACGCTCAGAGAAAGCACCTTTGATTGCTTTGGTATTGTTTTGATTGCTAAGGAAACTATTCACACCGCTTCCCACACATTGCGCATTTACATTGAGCAAAGCCGTTATAAACAACGCACAAATAAATGAAGTAAGTCTTTTCATCGTATATAAAATTTTTGTTGCAAAGTTATAAATAATTTCTCAGACTTTTGATTATAAATCAAATAAAAGCAGAACTTAAACGAAAATATTTATTGGTATCGAATTATTTTGTAATTTTGCAAACTTGTTTTTGAGTCTAAGGATAGGAAAATATTCTTTTCTTTCTTGACATTGCATTAAATACAAATAATAATAAAAGAGTTTATGAAGTTTTTTGAAATCAAAAATTTGAAAGGCGATATTTTCGGAGGAATTACAGCCGGAGTTGTCGCTTTGCCATTGGCTTTGGCATTCGGAATACAAGCTTTTAGTGGGATAAATGATCCTTCGGCAGCGTCTATTGGAGCATTGGCAGGCTTGGTAGGAGCAACGTTTTTAGGGTTCTTTGCTTCTATGTTCGGAGGAACACATTCTCAAATTTCAGGTCCGACGGGTCCGATGACGGTGGTTAGTGCAACAATAGTCAGTGGAGCTTATGCAGCAACTAATGGTAGTATTTCAACGGCTTTAATATCCATGTCGTTGGCAGGAGTATTCTGCGGATTGTTCCAAATACTTTTCGGAGTGATTAAAATAGGTAAGTATGTAAGATATATTCCTTATCCTGTGTTGTCGGGATTTATGAGCGGAATAGGTGTAATCATAATCTTGCAACAAATATACCCGCTATTAGGATTGAAATCTTCGGGAAGTATGTTGGATTTGATTGTTAATCTTCCAAGTGCGGTTGCACAAGGAATATCCGTTACGGCATTGATATTGGGTGTTGCAACAATATTAATAATAGCCTTGTTTCCGAAGATTACAAAAAAATTACCTTCGACACTTGTTGCAATGATTGTTGTAACAATCGTTGCCGTTATCTGGGGAATAGATGAAAGCCTTACAATTGGCACAATTCCGTCTGGACTTCCGATGCCTCTGTTCGCAAAAGAAGGTATTGAACTTGCAGGTTTGGATTGGGGCTTGATACTTAAAAGTGCAATAATACCGGGACTTACCCTTGCAGGATTGGGAAGTATAGACACATTGCTTACATCTGTCGTTGCAGATAATATAACAAAGACAAAGCATAACAGCAACAAAGAATTAATGGGACAAGGTATAGGTAATGTTATGGCAAGTTTGTTTTGCGGACTACCAGGTGCAGGAGCAACTATGAGAACTGTTGTCAATGTTAAAAGCGGCGGAAGAAGTCAGTTGAGCGGTATGATACACGCTATATTCTTGTTGGCAGTGTTGTTGGGATTGGGAGCATTGGTTAGATATGTTCCGTTATCGGTTCTTGCGGGTATTTTGATAACCGTAGGTTGGGGAATAATAGATTTCAAAGGTTTTAAGGATTTACCTAAAATTCCGAGAGCCGATGCGGTTGTGCTTATTGTGGTGTTTGTCGTTACTGTTTTCGTTGATTTATTGACAGCCGTAGGTATTGGAATGGTTATAGCATGTGTATTGTTTATGAAACGTGCGGGTGATTTGGTTGAAGGCTCGTATTCTTCGTCGGAGATGACACATTTCGATAAAGAATCTCCTTGGCAAGATGAGGGCGGAATACCTGAAACGATTAAACACAAGATATATATACAACGTTTGAATGGTCCTATTTTCTTTGGTTCTATTACACGTTTTCAAGAGGTGATGCACGATGTTCCCGATGATGTTAAAGTCGTTATTATCCGTATGCGATTGGTTAATTTTATGGATCAATCCGGATTGTACGCAATGGAGACGGCTGTTAAGGATTTACAAGATAGAGGCATAATGGTACTTATGACCATAATTCAGCCACAACCTTTGTATATGCTTACATCTATGAATTTGATACCTGACACAATCCCTGAAAACCATACATTCAAAACTTTTGAGGATTGTACAGAATTTTTGAAGACTTTGGATTTCTGATTGTTCGATAGTCAAACATAAACAAAAGGCTGCATATTTACAGTTGAAAAAAAACTTTCGATTTGTATTTTTTGTGTTTGAAAACAAATAAAAATGGATAAATCGAGGATTTTTACAAAAAAAACTGTAAATTTGCAGCCTGATTTTTAAGTAACAGGGTATGGCAAGGATATTAAATTGTTTTTCTGCGATTGTACTCGGCAGTATATTGTTTGCGGGTTGCGGAAAAGAATTATCGACAAAGGAAAAACTTACACAAGGTCTGCCTTCTTCAAGCGGAAAGACGTTGGAGATGTTGGTGGTTGCCCCGGACGAATTGTATAAAGGCGATTTGAAAGATTCAATATTATTTAATTTTCAAAAAACACAGAAAGGGGTAAATCAAAACGAGCCTTTGTTTGACGTTATACACTTGCGAACCGAAGGATATGTCAATTCGGAAATGTTGCAAAAGCATAGAAATATTTTGATTATCGATATGAAAGCAGGTAACCCGAACCAAATGTATCAAGAGATAAATAAGCGTGTTTATCCGCAGGCAATCTACAAACTTATGGTGGATAACAGAGACTCTTTGTTTGCAATCCTTACCCGTTTTTACCCTACCATAAAATACCAATATTACAAAAACGAACACGATAGAATTTTCAATGCTTACAAACGTGATGAAAATGTTGAGGTCGTTAAGAAAATTCAAAAGACTTTTGATATAAAACTCCCTATATCCAACGATTTTTATTTGGCAAAACAAACTGACGATTTTTTTTGGCTACGTAAGGAGACCAAGAATGAAAGTTACAATGTGATGATATACAAAATGCCATTTACTTCGCAGAATTTGTTCGATAAAAGTAAAATCATAGACATAAGAAATCAAATCGCAAAGAAATATATACCGGGACCTGCGGAAGGTTCATATATGGGGACGGAGGAAAAACATTTCGATATTTCAACCGATACTGTTAAAATCAACGGTATAGTTATGATTGAAAATCGAGGACTTTGGCGTTTGTTCGGGGATTTTATGGGAGGTCCTTTTGTTAATTACGTCTTTCAAAATCCTACGACCAAAGATTTTGTTATGATAGATTGTTTTTTGTACTCGCCTAAGAAATCCAAGCGTGATTTACTTATGCAGTTGGAATCTATTGTCTATGGGTTGAATAGAGAGGTGAAATAAAAAATAAGGCTTTTTGACAAAATAGTGTTAAACACTGTTTAATTAGTATTAAACATTAGTAAATTAGTGTGAGTGATTAATAAAATAGTATCGCACATTAGTGAAACGATAAGAAATAAATATAAAAAACAATTAAATTAAAAAGAAAAGATGAAACCTACACACATTGAACACATCGGTATAGCTGTTGAGAATTTACAAGCAGCTATTGAGTATTGGGAAAACGTTATCGGATTGAAATGCTACAATATAGAAGAAGTAGCAGACCAAAAGGTAAAAACTGCTTTCTTGAAAATCGGAGAAGTAAAAATAGAATTGTTGGAAGCAACAAGTGAAGACAGCCCTATCGCTAAATTCATAGAGAAAAAAGGTCCTGGCGTACATCATATCGCTTTTGCAGTGGAAGATACAGACCAAGCATTGAATGAAGCAAAGGAAAAAGGCGTACGTTTGATTGACGAACATTCAAGAAAAGGTGCAGAAGAATTGATGATAGGCTTTTTACACCCTAAATCAACACTTGGTGTTTTAACTGAATTTTGTTGTAAAAAATAAAAAAAACAAATATCACTATGGCATTTGAAGAAAAAATAAAAGAGTTGTTAGACCTTAGAGTAAAAGCCAAATTAGGTGGCGGAGAGAAAAGAATAGAGTCTCAACACTCAAAAGGCAAACTTACGGCAAGAGAGAGAATTGATTTGCTCTTGGACGAAGGAAGTTTTGAAGAATTTGATATGTTCGTAACTCATCGTTGTACCAATTTTGGTATGGAAAAGAAAGAATTTCTTTCTGATGGTGTTGTTACTGGATATGGCACGATAGATGGCAGATTGGTATATGTTTTTTCTCAGGACTTCACGGTTTTTGGAGGTTCATTGAGTGAGAGTTTTGCAAAGAAAATATGCAAGGTAATGGATCAAGCGATGAAGGTTGGAGCACCTGTCATCGGATTGAATGATTCTGGTGGAGCACGTATTCAAGAAGGTGTTAATTCACTTGCAGGTTATGCAGAGATATTTGAAAGAAATATATTGGCGAGTGGTGTTATACCTCAGATTAGTGCAATCTTCGGACCTTGTGCCGGTGGTGCTGTTTATTCTCCTGCTTTGACGGACTTCATTATGATGGATAAAGAAAATTCATATATGTTCGTTACAGGACCAAAGGTTGTTAAGACTGTTACTGGAGAAACCGTTACAGAGGCAAACTTAGGTGGAGCAAATGTTCATGCAACCAAGAGCGGTGTTGCTCATTTCGTTGTTGAAAACGAACGGGAAGGATTGCAGAAGATAAGAAAACTTGTATCTTATTTGCCTTCTAACAATTTGGAAGAAGCACCTGTTGTAGATTGCAACGACCCTATTGACCGTTTGGAAGATTCTCTTAACAGCATAATACCTGAAAATCCAAACCAGCCATACAACGTAAAAGACGTTATTACTGCTGTTGTGGATAATGGAGAGTTCTTTGAAGTTCATGAGAATTTTGCTAAAAACGTTGTTGTAGGTTTTGCTCGCATGAATGGTATGAGTGTCGGAATTGTTGCCAATCAGCCAAACTTTATGGCAGGTGTTTTGGACATCAATGGTTCAAGAAAAGGAGCAAGATTTGTTCGTTTCTGCGATGCTTTCAATATTCCTATCATAACATTTGTTGATGTACCGGGATTCTTACCTGGAACAGGTCAGGAATATGGCGGAATTATATTGCATGGTGCAAAGATGTTGTTCGCATATGGAGAGGCAACAGTTCCAAAAGTTACCGTTACTCTTAGAAAATCTTATGGTGGTGCACATGACGTTATGTCCAGCAAACAATTGCGTGGCGATATAAACTATGCTTGGCCTACTGCACAAATCGCAGTTATGGGTGCGAGTGGAGCAGCTGCAATTCTTTATGGCAGTGAATTGAAGAAAATGGAAGACGAAGAAGCTAAGGCTAAATTTATTGCTGAAAAAGAGCAGGAATATAACGACAAATTTGCAAATCCTTACAATGCGGCTAAATATGGCTATATTGACGATGTAATAGAGCCTCGCAACACTCGTTTCCGCGTTATTCGTGCATTACAGGCTTTGGCAACGAAGAAGGATAGCAATCCGATGAAAAAACATGATAATATTCCACTTTAATACATTGATAAAATGAATAAAAGAATAAAACAATTCATTGCGATATGCTTTGTGTTGATAAGTGGAAGTGCTTTTGCACAAACCGACCCGCTTATCCCACAATCTTTTGCGGTGGATAACAAAACGCAGACAATGGCAGTTATAAACGAACCCGAAAATATGATTGCCATACTTAAAAGAACTGCGGACGGTTATGAGGTTGCAAAATCCATTCAAGTCGATAATGTTAGAGGTCGCCACGATAAGCAATTTATTTATCGTCCGATGAGTGTTGCCATTTATGAACAAAAGGTAATGTTTTTGGCTTCCAATCGTGATTCTTGCTATTTTGAAATCACAGACATAAACGGCAACAGTATCTATACTTCTCCGAAATTTGCAGGTTCGGCTTCGGCATTCTCATACGATGAACAGACAAGACGTTTGTATATTGCAGGAGCAAGTGCTTCGGGATACAATGTGTTCAATATCGATTGTTCGTATGGTTTTGCAAATATTAAGATTGACACTGTATCAACGGATAGAGCCGCTTATATGCTTTATAATGTGCCTAAGAAATCCGAAGAAATAGCAAAACACGATTCTTTCGGTGTAGGTTTGACTGTTATTGCAATGGGAACGGTATTTTTTGCTTTGGTGGTGATATCTATCGTTCTTATGGGATTTGCTCGTGCATTGCATGCTGCACAAAGCAAGAAATCAAAAGCAACTGTTACAAATAAACAAGAAAGAAAAGAAATCGCACAAGAATTTAAGGCCGGTGGAAATCTTTCGGGAGAATCTTTGGCAGCAATATCGGCAGCAATACATTTGTATAACGATGAGTTGCACGACGAGGAGAATACTGTCCTTACGATAGTAAAAGTTGAAAAACGTTACTCTCCTTGGAGCAGCAAGGTTCATAATATGAATGTATATAGACGTTAAAAAGAAGTATTAATTAGGACAATTGATAAATAATTGTTAAAAGATTATTGTAAAATGAAAAATTATAAATTTAAGATAAACGGCAATAGTTATTCTGTGGATATTAACAACGTTGAAGGACAAGTCATAGAATTGGAACTTAATGGAACGCCGTACAAAGTTGAGGTGGATAGAGAGGTTAAACAAACACCGAAACCACGTCCTGTTGCAAAACCTACACCAACGGCTGCTGCAAGCACTCCAAAACCAAGCACGCCGGCAGCAAGTGGAACAACAGTAAAAACTCCGTTACCTGGTACGATATTAGACGTATATGTAAACGAAGGCGATACGGTTAAACAAGGACAGAAATTGGTTTTATTGGAAGCCATGAAAATGGAAAACGAAATCAATGCCGAGTGCGATGGTGTTGTTAAACAAGTAAAAGTAAGAAAAGGGGATGTGGTTATGGAAGCCGAGACCCTTGTAATCATAGGATAGGAAGGAGACACATATTATGTTACTTCAAGCACAAATGGGTTTCTTGGAATTTGTCCAAGATCAATTTCTTCAATTCATCAATTATACGTCCTTTGCCAACTTCACAATAGGACATATTGCGATGATTATCATCGGATGTATATTCATATTTCTCGGTATTAAAAAAGAATATGAGCCGTTGTTGTTGGTACCTATCGGATTTGGTATGTTGATTGGTAATATACCGTTCTTTCCCGGTCTGAAAATAGGTATATACGAAGACGGTTCGGTATTACATTACTTATATCACGGAGTACAAAACGGTTGGTATCCACCGTTGATTTTCTTGGGTATTGGTGCTATGACCGACTTTTCGGCATTGTTGTCCAATCCGAAGTTAATGTGGATAGGTGCTGCGGCACAATTCGGTATCTTCGGTGCTTATACGGCAGCATTGGCATTAGGCTTTGCTCCAAACGAAGCAGGTGCGATAGGTATCATCGGTGGTGCAGACGGCCCGACAGCCATATTCATTTCTTCACAGTTGGCACCTGAATTAATGGGAGCGATAGCGGTATCGGCATATTCTTATATGGCTTTGGTGCCAGTTATTCAGCCGCCGATTATGAAACTTCTTACAACAAAGAAAGAAAGACTTATCCGTATGAAACCTCCTCGTCAGGTATCTAAAACCGAAAAAATTATGTTCCCTATCATAGGTTTGTTATTAACTTGTACAATAGTACCTTCCGGTATTCCATTGTTGGGAATGTTGTTCTTTGGTAATTTGTTGAAAGAGTCTGGTGTTACCAAACGTTTGGCAACCGAAGCATCGAACTCAATCATCAATATATGTACTATACTGATAGGTTTGACGGTAGGTTGTTCAACTCAGGCAACGACATTCTTGACGGCAAAGAGTATAGGTATATTCTTCCTTGGAGCATTCTCGTTCATTATCGCAACAACATTCGGAGTATTGTTTGTTAAATTGATGAACTTGTTCCTAAAAGAGGGTAATAAGATTAACCCGCTTATCGGTAATTCGGGTGTAAGTGCTGTTCCTGATGCTGCACGTGTTTCCAATTCAGTCGGTTTGGAATACGACAAGACCAATTACTTGTTGATGCATGCAATGGGACCAAATGTATCGGGAGTTATCGGAAGTGCTGTTGCAGCAGGTATCTTGCTTGCATTCTTGAAATAAAATAAGAATAAATTCTTAATAAATAAGAATGTTTCTTTTAACGGAGGGGTAATAAAAAACTTATCTCTCCGTTTTTTATTTGTTATATTGGTATGAGAAACAGCTGTATTGATTAGTGAAACTATTTTATTGATGTTTAACACTAATTTACTAATCATTAACACTAATTTTACTGATGTGTATAATGATTTATAACTCTTTAACACTAAATTGCAGTTGTTTGATATTAATAAATTTTTCTTACTGATTTTTTTTCTTGAAAAGACTAAGTGATAAAACATAAAAACTATACGATATAGAATTAATTTGCAATTTATTTGTGAAAAAAGATGGGATTTATTTGGTGGTTGTTGAAAAAAATTATAATTTTGCATCTTTGAAATATGGGAGTGGTGCTTAGGGTATTGCTTTTGTAGTATGATTATGAACTTTATCGGTTGTTTTTACCGCTATAAATTAGGAAGACGCTTATGAATAAAACAAAGAAAATCTTGATTGTTGCATTACTTACTTTACCTGCCTTTGCTTTTGCACAAGTACATGACAGAGCAACAATGAGAAACAGAGCCAATGTCGAAAACGAAAGTTCTGATTACACACTTGGAATTTTGAAAGACACAGCTCAATATAGACAGAAATTTATTGAATTTGCCAACTTTGATGACAATGACGATGATGCTGCACTAAACGAAAGCGATATTGTCTATGAGACTTTTGATAATCAAGTTGTTCATTATTTGAAGAAATTTGATTATTCCAATATGCAAGGCAGTATTCCAATCCGTCTGACAAATGAAAAAGCAAAGAAATATTATACTTGTCCTGTTGAAGGTCCTGTAACATCTCATTTCGGACCAAGAAGAAGGCGTTTTCACTATGGTACGGATATAGGAATGCGTAGTGGTACTCCTATAAAATCAATGTTTGACGGTGTTGTACGTTATGCGAAATATTGTAGCGGTTACGGTAATTTGGTTGTGGTAAGACACGATAACGGGTTGGAAACATATTATGGACATATGTCTAAGATAACTTCAAAACCTAATCAAAAAGTTAAGGCTGGTGAGGTTATTGGCTTAGTTGGTTCAACAGGAAGAAGTTCCGGTCCGCATCTACATTTAGAGATAAGATATTTGGGAGCGGCAATCAATCCTGAACACATGATAGACTTTACAGACTTTACGTTGAAAGATGATAACGAAATGTTTAATCTGACTCGTAATGATTTCAAACCTACATACAATTCTAAGAGTTCATCTGTTTCTTCCAAGAGTTTGGCAAAATCTTCCAAAAACAGCACACGTTCTACCCGTTCAGGTAATGGTAAGACTATTACCGTAAGAAAAGGTGATAATTTGTCTCAGATTGCTAAACGTAATGGCACAACAGTCAAAAAACTTTGCCAACTTAACGGTATCAAAGGTAATAAAATCAAAGCAGGACAAAAACTTAAAGTGAAATAAATAAAATGTTCTAATTAATATAATTAATAAATTTAAGCACGTTGGCTGATATTTGTCAAACGTGCTTTTTTGTGTAACTGTTTTGAAAGCAAAAGGATGTAAAAAAGGATTGGAAATGCAGAGAAAGATTAATAAAGAATTTAAAGTGAGTCTAATGAAAATTTAACATAGTTTGAAATGGCAAACATATATTTGGGAAAAAATAAAAAATCGGTGCATAATCAACTATGCACTGATTTTTTATTACGTATTTTATTGCAAATTGTCTTATGTGTATGTGTTTGATGATGAATAAAAACTTTATTCTACGGTAACACTTTTTGCAAGGTTTCTTGGCTGATCAACATTTCTGCCTTTTGCAACTGCGATGTAATAAGAAAGCAATTGCAATGGTATAACAGTAAGAAGCGGAGACAAACATGCAACTGTCTTTGGGATTTCTATTGTGTAGTCTGCATTCTTTGCCACACCATCATCCCCCTCGCACACAATAGCGATTATACGACCTTTACGTGCTTTAACCTCTTGAACGTTGGATAAAACTTTTTGATACAAATGATTCGTGTTGTCAGGAGCAATAACAACCGTTGGCATCTCTTCGTCAATCAAAGCAATAGGACCATGCTTCATTTCAGCAGCAGGATAACCTTCGGCATGAATATACGATATTTCCTTTAATTTCAACGCACCTTCCATAGCTACAGGATAATTGTAGCCACGGCCTAAATAAATAAAGTTTTTGGCATATGTGAATATCTTGGAAATATCTTTTATATGCTCTACTTGTTGAAGTATCTTGTTTATCTTTTCTTCAATGTGGGATAATCCCTCAACGATATTGTGATATTCTTCATCTTTTATGGAGTTTCTTCTTTTTGCAACAGCCAAGGCCGTCATAACCAAAACTGCAACTTGTGTTGTAAAGGCTTTTGTTGATGCCACACCTATTTCAGGGCCTGCATGTGTATAAACGCCTGTATTTGTCATACGTGCAACAGATGAGCCGATAACATTGCAGATACCAAATACAAACGCACCTTGTTTCTTTGCCAATTCCATAGCAGCCAATGTGTCGGCAGTTTCGCCAGATTGAGATATGGCTATAAGAATATCGTTTGGCAAGATAACAGGATCACGATAACGAAACTCACTTGCAACCTCAATCTCGACAGGTATCCTACATAGATTTTCAAACAAATATTTACCAATCAAACCTGCATGCCAAGATGTTCCACAAGCCGTTATCACAATCCTTTGACATTTATCAAACTTGTCTCCAAAATCTGTTATCGCACTTAGTTTTATTTCGTTTAACTCTTTGTTCAAACGACCATTCATACAAAGACTAAGAGATTTAGGTTGTTCAAATATTTCTTTAAGCATAAAATGTTCAAAGCCGCCTTTTTCAATGTCGTCAAGCGATAGGCTTATTTCGTTAATAACGGGCTGAAGTTTGACATTTTTCAAATCGTGGATTTCAATCTCTTTACCTCGTTCTATTTTGACAACTTGCTCATCATTGATATATATGACCTTATTAGTGTATTCTATGATAGGAGATGCATCTGAACCAAGAAAATATTCATTATCTCCAACACCTACAATAAGTGGAGAAGCCTTTCTTGCAGCAATCAACAAATTCGGATTATTTCTTTCTACAACACCTATTGCGTATGCACCTACAAGTTGGGTTAAAGTGCGGGTGACAGCAGAATATAAATCACATTTCTGCGACTGCATAATATATTCTATGAATTGAACCACCACTTCGGTATCCGTATCGCTCTTGAACTCATAACCTTTGTTTATTAAAAACGTTTTCAAGGTTAGGTAGTTTTCTATAATTCCGTTGTGTATTATTGCTAAATTCTTACTTTGGGAATAATGAGGATGAGCATTTTTGTCATTAGGTTCGCCATGTGTTGCCCAACGAGTGTGAGCAATACCCACAGTACCGCTTATATTTTTGTCTTTACAATATTGCTCTAAATTATTTACTTTACCTTTCGTTTTATAGACGTTTAAAATTCCATTGTCATCAATCAATGCTACACCTGCACTGTCATAACCTCTGTACTCCAAACGATGCAAACCTTTAATCAAAATATCAAAAGCCTGCTTATTTCCTAAGTATCCTACTATGCCACACATAAGTCATTCATTTTTCTGTTATAACTAATTATACTTTTTATTTATCTAAATTTATATTTAATTTAATCTTGCAAAGTTACTAAAATTTATTGTAAAATTGCTTTGTTTTATTACAAAATAATCAAAAACTATAAAGAAATATATGCTATTAATTAATATTGGTTTGTAACGATTTTTATCTTGTTTTACACAGAAATTGAAAAAATATTTGTAATTTTGCACATCTTAAACAATTTAAGAATATTTAGAGTTTAGATGGAAACAATATTGAGCGGAATGAGACCTACGGGTAATTTGCATTTAGGCAATTACTTTGGAGCTTTGAAGAACTTTATAAGATTGCAAGATAACTATGATTGTTATTTCTTTATTGCAGATTACCATATGCTTACAACACACCCTAACCCAAGTGATTTGCAACAAAATGTCAAGACTATTCTTTGTGAATATTTGGCTTGTGGGCTTGACCCCGAAAAGGCTACAATATATGTTCAAAGTTCTGTTCCAGAGGTCTGTGAATTGTATATGTACCTCAATATGATAACCTATGTTGGTGAATTGCAACGTGTGGCTGCTTTCAAGGAAAAAGTTCGTCAAAATCCTAACAATGTCAATGCAGGTCTTTTGACTTATCCAACTCTTATGGCTGCTGATATTCTTCTGCATCGTGCTACAAAAGTCCCTGTTGGTAAGGATCAACAGCAACATCTTGAAATGACAAGAGATTTTGCGGAACGTTTCAATAAACTCTATAAAACAGATTATTTTCCATTACCACAAGCCTTTAATTTTGAGGGAGAATTAGTTAAAATCCCTTCTTTGGATGGCAATGGCAAGATGAGTAAATCCTATGGAGAACAAGCTACGATATACCTTATAGATGAAGGCAATGTTTTGAAGAAAAAGATAATGAGAGCCAAGACTGATGAAGGTCCAAAGGAGAAAAATTCTACAAAACCGGTAGAAATAGAGAATTTATTCTCCTTGCTTAAATTGGTTTCCACTCCACAGATTGTTCAGCAGTTTGAAGATGCTTACAATGACTGTTCAATCCGTTATGGAGATATGAAAAAACAATTGCTTGAAGATATGAATGTCTTTTTAACTCCATTTAGAGAACGTATAAAGGAATTGTCTGCCAATGATGACTATTTGAATAAAATTATTGCAATTGGGACTGACAAGGCAAGAGAGTCTGCAAAAAAGACAATAAAAGATGTTCGCAGTATAATAGGTTTTAGGGCATAAAGTGACTGTAGTCGCTAAATTAAAAAAGTAATTGATAGAACAAGAAAGAACTATATAGTTATAAACAATTAAAAATAATTAGATATGTCAGGACATAATAAATGGTCTACAATTAAGAGAAAGAAAGGTGCTTTGGACGCAAAACGTTCAAAAATTTTTTCAAAGATTATTAAGGATATTACAGTTGCAGTAAAAGAGGGTGGTCCCGATCCTGATAGTAATGCACGTTTGCGTTTGGCTGTTCAAAATGCAAAGGGTGCTAATATGCCAAAAGATACTTTGCAACGTGCCATATCAAAGGCTTCCGATAAAGGTACAGCTGCATTGCAAGAGATAACTTTTGAAGGATATGCTCCTCATGGTATAGCAGTTTTCGTTGAGTGTTTGACTGATAACAACAATCGTACTGTTGCCAATGTAAGAAGCATCTTTAACAAGTTGGGTGGCAACCTTGGTACTAATGGTTCATTGTCATTTTTGTTTGAAAGAAAAGGTGTATTCCAAATCAAGATAGGTGATAGAGATCCGGAAGAACTTGAAATGCAACTTATAGAAGCAGGTGCAGATGATATAGAACAAGATGAAGAATACTTCACTGTTTATACCAAGATGGAGGATTTCTCTAATATGAACAATGCTTTGGAAACAGCAGGAATAGAAGCTGAGAGTGCAGAATTACAGCGTATTCCAAACAACACAACAGAGTTGCCTGTTGAACAAGGTTTGAAAGTCTTGAAACTTGTGGATACTATTGAGGAAGATGATGATGTTCAAGCAGTCTATCATAACCTTGAAATCACAGACGAATTGGCAGCAGCACAAGAATAATTTGTAATGTCTAAACTGTATCTTGTACCAACACCTGTTGGTAATTTAGAAGATATTACATTAAGAGCCGTAAGGACGTTGAAAGAGGTATCTTTAATTCTTTGTGAAGATACTCGAACGTCCTTACCTCTTTTGTCCCATTATGATATACACACTCCATTGCAATCACATCATTTGTTCAATGAACATGACACTCTTGACAAGGTCGCATTGCGGTTAAAGGCAGGGCAGGATATTGCTCTTATAACAGATGCAGGCACACCTGGTATATCCGATCCGGGATTTCTATTGGTTCGTTATTGTGTTAGTCAAGGCATAGATGTGGAGTGCTTACCTGGTGCAACGGCTTTTGTGCCTGCCTTGATAAGTTCAGGTTTTCCTTGTGAGAAATTCTGTTTTGAAGGTTTTTTGCCACATAAGAAAGGCCGTCAAACAAGATTGAATGAACTTCAAAGTGAGAAGAGAACCATAATTTTTTACGAAAGTCCTTTTCGTGTAAGTAAGTTACTTCAAGAACTACAATCTACTTTTGGAGGTGATAGAAAGGTCTGTATATGCAGAGAGATTAGTAAGAAATTTGAGCAGTATATACGAGGAACTCTTCAAGAATTGGCAGAGAAATTTGCTGACACTCAATTCAAAGGCGAAATTGTTGTTGTTTTAAGTGCAGTAGAAAAAGAAGAAAAACCTCATAAAACATCTTCCAACAAATACAAAGACGTCGATTAATAGGTAACAGTTTAATTGACTCTTTGTATTTGATTTTATTTAATAGTATTAAAGAAATCTTATTGACTTTACCAAAAAATAACATATCACCGAAAGGAGAGGAGTACTATATATCCAAGATATATAGTAAAACTTACCTGTCTATTAGTTTTACTTACTCACGTTAATTTAACGTGAGTTCAATTAAAATTAAAACAATGTAAATTGCTTGTCTAACGAACGTTGCACATTGATGCAAGTTTTTTTCGGAAACATACAATAAGCAGCAATGGCAGCAAGCATATTTACAATGAAATTATCAAAACACCTATGCCTTGAATGTTCTACTTGTGCAATATTCTTCAATTCATCATTTACAATCTCTATTATCGCTCTCTTTCTAAGAAGTAGTTTGTCAGATACGCTCATTAATGCTCCTTTCATATTGTTTTTACGTGAGTTCGACGAAAATCAAAACAGTGTAAGTTGCTTGTCTAACAGGCGTTTTACATTGATGCAAGTTTTTTTGAGAACATACAAGTTGTGTTGTTTCTATCGTAGCAGAGACAATAAAAAGTCAAAACTTTTTTTGAAATTGGGATAAATCAGTCGCTAATTTTGAAAAGTCGGCTTCGGAGAAGTCAAAAGACCTAGGTAAATTAGGGTAAAAGAACTAGGTATTTTGAGGTAAAAGATTTAGGTGAATTAAGTAGTCCGCATTGATGTTTCCGAAATTACAAGCCGTCTTTTTGAAATGAGTAGCCGAAAAAATAAACTTGCTCCTAATGAAGATTAAAATATTTGTAATGCTAATATCTGGACGATATCTATAAATTTGTTTGATTAATATCTCCTATGTTTGTTAAACATGCAAAAAACATTTGAACAATTATTCACGCTTTTTCGATAAAGAAGAATTATTCATTTATTCCCAATAATTAATTTCGCCAAACTCACGTTATTTACAAGAACAGTAAGAATAAAATATTTTCTATATAAGTACGAATTAATTATAAGATTAAAGAAATGAAATCTTCAATATAGTTTCCTTTGTGTGCCGTATGCAAAAAAAGTGTGGAATTTTAATAATTCCACACTTTCATTTATTCAATTACAATAAGTAATCTTGTTGAAAAAGATGATTATTCACCAAGAGTGGCAACCATAACAGCTTTGATAGTGTGCATGCGGTTTTCAGCTTCGTCAAATACTATTGAATTTTCGCTTTCAAATACATCTTCCGTAACCTCTACGCCGTCAATCTTAAATTGCTCGTAAACATCTCTACCAACTTTTGTTTCAAGGTTGTGGTATGCAGGTAAGCAGTGCATAAATTTGCATTTAGGATTGCCTGTTGCAGACATAACTTCTTTATTAACTTGGTAAGGCTTCAACAATTTAATTCTCTCAGCCCATACTTCTGCCGGCTCGCCCATAGATACCCAAACGTCAGTGTATAAGAAATCACATCCCTTAACACCGGCTTTAACATCGTCTGTAACAGTCAAAGTAGCACCTGTTTCTTTTGCTATATTTTGACAAGTCTCTATCAATTCTTTTGAAGGCTGCAATTCCTTTGGAGCAACGATACGAACGTCCATACCCATTTTAACACCGCCAACCATTAAAGAGTTGCCCATATTGTAACGAGCATCGCCAAGGTAAGCATAAGATATTTTGTTCAATGGTTTATCTGAATGTTCAGTCATTGTAAGGAAGTCAGCAAGGATTTGTGTTGGGTGAAATTCGTTTGTCAAACCGTTCCATACAGGTACTCCTGCATATTCAGCTAATTCTTCAACGATTTTCTGCTCAAATCCGCGATATTCGATACCGTCAAACATACGACCCAATACTCTTGCAGTATCTTTCATCGATTCTTTAACACCGATTTGAGAACCCGTAGGTCCAAGGTATGTTACATGTGCTCCTTGGTCGTGTGCTGCTACTTCAAAAGCGCAACGAGTACGAGTAGAAGTCTTCTCGAAAACCAATGCGATGTTTTTACCTGTCAAACGTGGTTGTTCAGTTCCTGCATATTTAGCACGTTTCAAATCACGAGCCAAATCCAACATGTATTGTATTTCTTTTGGAGTGAAATCCAATAACTTCAAAAAGTTTCTGTTTCTTAAATTGAATGCCATAATTGTATATTATTAAATTGTTTTACTAAAATTCTTATAAATTAACTTCTTTCAAATCGTATGCTTGTAAGAAAGCGATTGATTTTTGAATCAATTCGTAAAGTACTTCATCGTTTTCAACGAAATGAACGTCTTTACGATATTGAGCGACAAACTTCTCTATGATTGGAGAAGACTTTAAGCCTGTTTCTTTCTTTCTGAAATCCAATGCTTGTGCAGCGTTCAAAAGTTCGATAGCCAAAACTCTTTCAGTGTTATTGACAACACGGTAGCATTTAGTAGCAGCATTTGAGCCGAAACTTACATGGTCTTCCTGTCCTTGTGAAGAATCTATCGTATCAACGCTGTTAGGCATACAGAACATTTTGTTTTGATTTACGATTGATGCAGCAGCATACTGAGGAATCATAAAACCACTATTTACACCCGGTTTAGCAACCAAGAATGAAGGCAAATTACGTTTTGCACCAATCAACTGATACATTCTTCTCTCAGAGACAGAAGAAAGTTCGCTAACGGCAATTGCAAGAAAGTCTAAGTTGATTGCCAAAGGCTCGCCGTGGAAGTTACCTGCTGAAATAACCATATCTTCGTCAGGGAAGATTGTTGGGTTATCTGTTGCAGAGTTGATTTCTGTTGTGATTATGTCTGCAACATGATTTATTGCATCTTTGCAAGCACCGTGAATTTGAGGGACACAACGGAAAGAATAAGGGTCTTGTACATGCTCTTTATGGCGTTTTATAATCTCGCTGCCTTCAAGTAATGTGCGAACACGACGTGCTGTTGCCAATTGTCCTTTGTGAGGTCTGACCAAATGAGTGTGGTCGAAGAATGGCTCAATCCTACCGTCGAATGCTTCCAAAGATACTGTCATAATCAAGTCAGCCAACTTGGAAAGTCTCTTTGCTTTAAGGATAGAATACATTGCAAACGCTCCCATAAACTGAGTACCATTCAACAATGCCAAACCCTCTTTGCTTTGCAATTCGATAGGTTGCCAGCCCATACGTTTGTTCAATTCTTCTCCTGAAATTCTCTCTCCTTTATAATCCACCTGACCTAAGCCAATTAACGGCAGACACATATTTGCCAAAGGAGCCAAGTCTCCCGATGCACCAAGAGAACCCAATTGATAAACAACAGGATAAATATCATTGTTGAAGAAATCTACCAAACGTTGCACTGTTACAAGTTGAGAACCAGAATGTCCGTAAGACAAAGACTGAATCTTGTTCAAAAGCATAAGTTTTACAACTTCGTGAGGTACTTCGTCTCCGCAGCCACACGCATGAGACATAACCAAATTCTTTTGTAACTGAGACAGCTGCTCTTTGCTAATGGAAATATTGCACAAAGAACCAAAGCCGGTGGTAACACCATAGATAGGTTCTTTTTGATTTTCCATTTTTTTGTCAAGGTACTCCCTGCACTTTACAATACGTTTTTTGCTTTCTTCGGAAAGTTCCAAGTGCATTCCTTTTTCCATTATTTCACTTACTCTATCCAGCGTAAGCAATTCAGGACTGATATGATGAATTTCCATTGTTATTTATACGTTTTATTGTTATTATATTATTTCTACATCAAACTTTAACTTTTGCAGATAGTATTCATAAAAACAGCACTGCAAAAAGGAATTGCAAATTTACACATTTTTATTTTAATACAGAAAAGAAAAACGGCAAATCGTGTGAAATCGCTAAAAAAATGTTAAACACCGGCCAACTGATGTTTGACATCGGTTGATTGGTGTTTAACATCATTTTTCAGATGTTTAATTCTATTGAAATATCTTCCCACTGCTGCATCAAAGAATCCAACAATTCTTTTTTCTCTTGATACTTTGAGAAAATTTTGTTGTCTTGCGATGTATTTAGTTTTGCTTCCATTGCTGCTATTTCTTTCTCTACCTCCGAAATTTGTTGTTCAATGGAATTTAATCGATTTTTTTTCTTGCGTAATTCTTTCTCTTTTTCCTTGTTGGTTTGGAAATCCAATTTGTTTTGTGATACACTCTTTTCGGTAACGGCTTGCTCTTTCTTTCGAAGATTTAACTCATTTAGATTTTGAAGTTTCTTCTTTTCCAAAAACTCCATTATATCTTCGTGGTATTCTTTTATTGTATGGTCTTTGAACTCGTAAAGAGTGGTTGTTAATGAGGTTAGAAAATCTCTATCGTGCGAAACCAAGATAAATGCTCCGTCATATTTTATCAAAGCATTTTTCAAAATATCCTTACTGACCAAATCCAAATGGTTGGTAGGCTCGTCTAAAACCAATAGATTGACGCTGCTTAACAATAGTTTTGCAAGAGCCAACCGTGTTTTCTCTCCACCCGATAGTACTTTAACCTTTTTGTCAATTGCTTCTTGGTCGAAAAGAAAACTACCCAAAATGCTGCGAATTTTTGTTCTTGCGTCTCCTGTCGCAATCTCATCAATAGTCTCAAAAACCGTTTTCTCGCCGTCTAACAACGCCGCTTGGTTTTGTGCAAAGTATCCGATTTTTACATCATGTCCAAGATTGCAAACACCTTCAAAACCTTTCAATTCTCCTATGATGATTTTTGCAAGTGTTGATTTACCTTCGCCGTTACGTCCTATGAAAGCAACTTTCTGTCCTCTCTCCAAGATGAAGTTTATCCCATTTAAGACTTTCTTTGTATCGTAAGCGAAACTCAAATCCTTGACTTCTACAACTATTTTTCCCGAATGAGGAGCGGGAGGAAACAAAAAATGAATCGAAGAAGAATCCACTTCGTCTATTTCTATACGCTCCATTTTGTCCAACATCTTTATTTTGCTCTGAACTTGTTTTGCTTTTGTAGCCTTATATCTAAATCGTTCAATGAATCGTTCAACTTCGGCTATTTGTCGTTGTTGATTTACCATTTGCGATTGTTGTGATTGCATTCGTTCATCGTGCAAAACGCAGTATTCGGAGTAGGGAACTTTGTAATCGTAAATCTTTCCTGCCGTAATTTCTATCGTTCGTTTGGTAATATTGTCAAGAAAACACCTGTCGTGAGACACCAAAACGACCGCACCATAATATTGTTGCAAAAAGCCTTCAAGCCAAGTGATAGACTCGATGTCAAGGTGGTTGGTAGGCTCGTCAAGTAAGATTAGATTAGGCTTTTTTAGTAATATCTTTGCAAGTTCTACTCTCATCTGCCAACCCGATGAAAATTCCGTCATATTGCGAGTAAAATCCGAATGTAAGAAACCTAATCCCAAAAGAATTTTCTGTGCTTGCGGCTCGGCGTTATTTACATCTATGATGTTTAGTTTATTGATTATTTGTTCGTGTTGTAAAAGCAGGTTCTCATATTCTTTTGATGTGTAATCGGTGCGAGATGTGAGTTCGTTGTTTATTGCATCGAGTTGATTGTTCAAAGAATGTATTTCTTCAAAAGCCTTCATCGCTTCTTGTAAAACAGTAGTCGTTGAAGAAGGTATCATTTCCTGCGGCAGATAGCCTATGGTTTGAGCTTTGCTTTTAACAATCGTTCCGCTGTCGGGTTGTTGCAGACCATAAAGTATCTTCAAGAGCGTGGATTTTCCTGCTCCGTTTTTTCCCGTAAGACCTATACGATCTTTATCGCCTATTGTAAAACTGACGTTATCAAAAAGAGGTTCGCCGTTGAAATGTATGGAAAGGTTATTTATGGTTATCATTGATGTTGCAATTATGATTTTATATTCTTTGAACTGATGTTATTGTAATGATGTTTAATACTAATTTTCTAATGTTAAACATCAATCGAATAGTGTTAAACACTAAAAAGACGAAACGCCCAAAGCCATTTCGCCTTTATACCAAATGTGTTTTGTTTTCTACAACAAATTATTAACTTTGTAGAGAGAAACTAACAGGTAGGTTGAATTGTTGTCTAACTTTCTTACCTCTCTGCATTGCAGGTTGCCATTTAGGCATGGCTTTAACAACACGGATAGCCTCTTCACCACAACCTGAACCTATATCACGAAGGATTTTAATATCTGTTATTGAACCGTCTTTCTCAACAACGAAAGTCAAATACACACGACCTTGCGTTCCTGTCTCTCTTGCTTGCTGAGGATATTTAATATTCTTTGCCAAATATTTGTTCAACTCGCCGAAACCACCGGGGAATGATGCTTGTTGCTCAACAACTGTAAAGATTTCTGTTTCTTCTTCCTCAACAACTTCTTCAACTTGTACTTCAACGGTTGGAATGAAAACATCACCATTGACATCACTTGTCAAATTGTCAAGATTGAACTCGTTTTCAATGACCTTGTTGTCTTCAACGATTTCAAACTCCGTTGTGGAAAGTTCCACTTCTTGTTTAGGAGGTTCAGGTTCGTTTTGTTGGGTCTGAATAACCATTTCTTCAACTACTACATCGGCAGTGGTCATTTGAACAGCCTCTTCTTGTTTGTCATAAGTTTTGTACTCAAAAGCAAACAATATGATAGCCAATGCTACAATCAAACCAACTTCAAGGAAAAGACCTTTCTTGTTTTCAAGATTCGCTTTTTCAGATTTCTTAGCTTCCATTTTTTATCTTGTTTTTATTAAAAATCTATATAAATTTCGAAATGCTAAATTAGTTCATTTTCTTAATATGGCAAAATTTTTCTAAAATTTTTCTTAGAATCTTTTCGCAAATTGTTATTTTAGAATGAAGTATAAAAGTCAAAAAGATTTTGAAAATTTAGTATTTGAAACTGCTGCCACCTAAAAATTCTCTCATAATTGAGGTCGGTGGAATGGTTTGAGAAGAAATTGAAGCGAAATTATTCAAAAATTTGAGCAATCTTACCGCATCTGCATGGGTAGGGGAGTTTTGAGCGACTCGTGTTAGCAATGGTTCGCAATAAGTCTTTAATAAACCAATCTCGTACAACAAAGAAGAATTGAACATACTGTCCGCATTTTCCTGATATGGGAAAATATGTTTTTCTTCTCCCGCACGAACACTCGCCCAACGCATCAATGTATCTTCTGCCGATGCTCCACGATAATTGTTATCCCTTACAATTCGTCTTATCAAGCGATTGTCCGACGTGGATATAAGATTATATTTGTCCAAAGCCACCTGTGTTAATGCCGAAACGAAAACAAAATATTTATTCTTTCTATTGATATATTTTGACACCTCCGGATTAAGAGCATGAATGCCCTCGACAATCAAAACAGAGTTTTCGTTGAGTCTTACTTTGTTGCCCGAAGGAAATTTCTCTCCTTTGATAAAATCAAATCGTGGAAGTTCAACTTCTTTGCCTTGCAAAAGTTCTTGCATCTGATTGTTGAAAAATTCCAAATCCACAGCCTCCAAACATTCAAAGTCATATTCTCCGTTCTTATCTCTTGGCGTATGCTCCCTGTTATTGAAATAATCGTCCATACTTATCTGCACCGGATTTATTCCATTAACTGCCAATTGAGTTGCCAATCTTCGACAAGAAGTAGTCTTACCCGAAGAAGAAGGACCTGCAAGAAAAACAATCTTTATATCATCTTTCTTTTTTGTGATACAATCCGCAATCTCCGCATATTTTTTCTCGTGAAGGGCTTCCGATATTTGAATTAATTGATTACTCTTGCCGTTTTTGACCATATCATTAATCATGGAAACGTATGGAGCGTGCAAAATATCTATCCAATGTTTATGCTCTTGGAATATGGAGAAAAGTTTGTCTTGATTGGTTATAACGCCTGCAACTTTATAATCTTTGTCGTTGTCCGGCATAAACAACATCATGCCTTTTTTGAAAGGCAGCAAATCAAATATCTTCAAATAGCCTGTTGATAAAACCAAATTAAAGAAGAATGCGTTTATCGTTCCGTCAAGTATATCAATATTGGTATATAATCTTCCGCTGTTTTTGATTAAAGAGGATTTTTCATTCATACCAACCTTTTCAAATAACTCAATAGCCTCTTCACTCAATACTATCTTGCGTTCAAAAGGAATGTTTTTCTCAACAAGTTTCTGCATCTGTGCCTTTATCTTCTTAGTTGCAACGGTAATGTCTTCCTTGCAATTCAAAAGTTCTGTATAATAGCCGTCATTCATTGAATGCATTATTTGCAAGTCTGCATTCGGGTAAATATCCTTGACTGCTTTGTAGCACAAAAACATTAAACTCAAAGCATACATTCGTTTTCCGTTTGCATCGAATATTGTCAAAAATTTTATCGTACGTGGAGAATAAATCCTATAATCCAATCTCTCAATCTTGTTATTTACAGTCGCTCCAAGAATATCCTCATCGGTTTTTATCCCCGAATATGCTATAACTTCGTGTAATGATGTGCCGGAAGGTACAAGGAATTTCGATTGAGTGTTGATACAATAAACTTCTATCATTTCTTTTGTTGTGTTCATCTTTGTAGTGTTTTATGTTTTTTCCTTATTATATGTTGTACTTCTTTATATCGTTTTTTTCTCGTCTTTTATTGTGTATTCTTTCAAGAAAGTTTTTTTGTTTTCGTAGTATTTATTGTCTTTAACCCTTTGATAACTTTCCATTCCGATTGTTTCTCTTATGACAACGCTTGCTGTTGTCAAACCAAAGATAGGTGGCATATAAGATATGGTGCCTATCGTTGTGCGTTTGTTCTCGGATTTGTCTTCAACGACACATTCTTTGGAAACTTTTTCGGGAGAAAACACGGCAATGATGCCTTCATAAATTCCTTGTTTGTGTAACAATTTGCGAATGGAATGTGCAAGCGGACATTGAAATGTTTGACTTATGTCTGTAACCTTTATCATCAAGGGGTCGAACTTACCTCCGCTTCCCATAGATGATACAACCCTGATTCCCCTACGATAACAATGAATAAGCAGGAATACTTTCGGCGAAAGAGTGTCTATTGCGTCTATTACCCAATCAGGAGAATATTTATCCAATAGTTCGGGCATACGCTCATCTCGTACATATTCGTTTATGGCAATAATTTCGCACTTTGGGTTAATATCCCTCAAACGCTCCTGCATTAAAAGGGCTTTGCTTTTGCCTATTGTCGAATTTAAGGCTATTAATTGTCGATTGATATTGCTTTGCGAAACGGTATCTCCGTCAAAAATAATTACTTTTTCAACACCGGCCCTCACTATCGCTTCCGCTGCGAAAGCCCCGACACCCCCAAGTCCTGCAATCATCACGCAAGTCTTTCTTATTTTGGATAATCTCTCTTCTCCCAGTAGCAATAAAGTTCTTTCTAACATAATTCTCCTTTTGATAACCGCCTGCAAAGATAAACAAAATATTCAATACAAATTGTGTTTTGGTCTTTCAATAAAATTGTTCTTAAATATTGATTTTCTACTCTCTCATACCGATTTATTAATCACTCACACTAATTGAATAGTGTTTAACACTAATTTATTAATCACTCAAATTAATTTTTTCAGTTACTCACATTAAAATTTTACTTACTGATATTATTACATTAATTGCTGACACCATTAAAATAAAAACTCAAATTTTTCGTTTGTGTTGTATCTTTTTTTAATTTGATGCGTAAAAAGTCGGAAGTTTATGTAATTAAAAAGTTGTAGGTAATGATTATATCGATTTTTAAGAAGAATTATTTCTTTCAGTTAGTATTGCTTGTAGTTCTGCCTTTGATATTATGGCTTCCTGCGTTTATAAATCCGCCGCAAATAATCACATTGGAGGCAATGGATATGCCGTTGTATAGTGCAATGGCATCGGGGTTGTCGCCGTATAGGGAGTTATGCACGATTTTGGCATTTGTTATAATGGCACTTGGTGCATTGGCTTTGAATTATATATTCGTCTATTACGAATTGACACGCAAAAATTCATATTTCCCTGCCTTTGTTTATATGTTGTTATTCAGCTGCGATTACAGACTTATGACTATCAGCAGCGTTTTATTTGCCAACACAATAATGATTGTAGCCATAAAAATGTTTTTACAGTGCTATAACAAAAACGAAGGATTGGATCAAATTTTCTTAACAGCCTTTCTCGGGGCATTATCATCACTGTTTTTCGCTCCATACATACTGTTTATGATATGGATTTGGGTGGGATTGTTGAACTTCAAAATATATAAATGGAGACCGATCATAGTTAGTATTTTAGGTATGATTTTACCGTATCTGATACTTATGATTATTTATTATCTTGAAAATCGGTTGGATTTGGTAATATCGTTTTTCCCGCAGCACTTTGCACTGATACCGGATACCAATGTTATGACGCAACCTATACAGGTCGTTTATATGGCGTATATGCTGATTTTGGTTGTGGCTGCCGTTTATTTTGTGTTGAATTACAAGAACAATCAAAAACTATCGGTTAGAAAGAGAATATCGACAATGGTATTGTTGCTTGTTTTCTCGCTTCTGCCGTTTGCATATTGTTTGGCAACGCCTGTAATGAGTTTGGTTTTTGCTCCTTCGGTGGCGTTTGTGCTTACGATATTTTTCTTTTCCATTAAAAGGGAACTTTATTCGACGCTGTTTTTCAGTGTGTGGTTGATATTGACAATAGCGAAAATATATATTAATTACTAATAACTAATAAAAAACATAAGAGACAATGAAAGTTAGAAAAATGATTCCGATGATGTTGTTCGCAAGTTTGGCTACTTGTGGATTTGCTCAAAGCGGATTGAAATCTGGCATCTATTTGGAGAATTTGAATCAGAGTGTAAAACCTGCTGAGGACTTCTATGAATTTGCTTGTGGCGGTTGGATGAAAAACAATCCGTTACCTGCTGCATATTCTCGTTTCGGCTCTTTTGACCAATTGGCAAAAGATAACAGCGAACGTTTGAATACTATCTTGAATGACTTGTTGCAAAAGACATACGCTAACGGTACAACGGAAAGAAAACTATCCGATTTGTACAAAATGGCTATGGATTCAACTCGTAGAAACGCAGAAGGAGTAAATCCTGTTATGCCTACAATAAAAGCCTTAGAGGCTTGCAAAACCAATGCAGACTTGTTTGCGTGGGAACTAAAACAAGCAGATTGGGGTAATCAGGAATTTATGTATATGGGCTTCAATGCAGACGAGAAAGATTCCAAAAACAATATCTTAAACATCTATCAAGGCGGTATTACATTGGGACAAAAAGAATATTATTTGGATAACGACGCTCCAACAACCGCTATTCGTGAAGCATACAAAAAACATATAGTTCGTATGTTCAAACTTTTCGGCTTTAAGGAGAAAGATGCCAAAAAGAAAATGCAATACGTAATGAAAGTTGAAACGGCTTTGGCAAAGATTTCTTTGTCTCAGACTGAACTAAGAGATGTGGAGAAGAATTATAACAAGATGACTTTGGCTGAATTTGAAAAAATTTATCCTAACGTTCAATTAACAAAACGTATGAACGCAATGGGTGTTGATTCAAAATATTTTCAGACAATGGTAGTCGGACAGCCTTCATTCGTTAAGGGAGCTGACGCTGTAATAGCATCTTTGAAGCCGGAAGAGTATAAGGCTTATTTGGAATGGGACGTTATTACCTCTGCTGCATCTTATCTTTCGGATGAAATAGCGGAAGCCAACTTTGATTTCTTCGGAAAAACATTGTCGGGAAGCAAGGAAATGCAACCTCGTTGGAGAAGATGCACTTCACAAGTTGAAAGACAAATGGGTGAAGCCTTAGGTAAGATGTATGCGGAAAGATATTTCCCTGAGTCTTCTAAGAAACGTATGGAGAAATTGGTTAAAAACTTACAAATAGCCTTAGCACAGAGAATAAAAGAGCAGGATTGGATGACACCTGAAACAAAAATCGCTGCTTTGGAAAAACTTATGACATTCTATGTTAAGATAGGTTATCCCGATACTTGGACTGATATGAGCGGATTGAATATCGATCCATCAAAATCTTATTACGAGAATATTCGTGAATGCGGACGTTTTTGGTCAAAAGACAATTTGGCTAAGAAAGCCGGCAAACCTGTTGATAAAGACGAATGGCAGATGTACCCTCAAACGGTTAATGCTTATTACAATCCTACAACCAATGAGATTTGTTTCCCTGCCGGTATATTACAATATCCTTTCTTTGACCCTGAGGCTGACGATGCGTTTAACTACGGAGCAATAGGTGTTGTTATCGGACACGAGATGACTCACGGCTTTGATGACCAAGGCTCACACTATGACAAGGACGGTAATATGTCTGATTGGTGGGCTGCTTCCGATGTTGAGAAATTCAAAAAACTTACATCGGTGTATGTTGATTTCTTCTCAAAGATTAAAGTTTTACCTGACTTGAATGCAAACGGTAATTTGACATTGGGCGAAAACTTGGCAGACCACGGCGGATTGCAAGTAGCATGGTATGCTTACAAAAATGCAACAGAAGGTAAGACTTTACCGGTTATTGACGGATTTACGGCTGACCAACGTTTCTTCTTGGCATACGCAGGCGTTTGGGCATCTAATATTACCGAGCAGGCAATACGTACTCAAACGAAATCCGACCCTCACTCTTTGGGTAGATGGAGAGTAAATGGTGCATTGCCTCACGTAGATATGTGGTACGAAGCATTCAACGTAAAACCATCTGACAAAATGTACATCGCACCGTCAGAGCGTTTGAAATTGTGGTAAGGTACTGATGTTTGAGTAATATGATTGATTTAATCGTATTGCTCAAACATTTTTATGAATAATAAATTCGTGAAAGGATTTTTTGATATTGGTTCAAAAAATCCTTTCGCAAATTTATGCAAATCAGAAGTGAAAATTGCTTTATCACTACACCTGAAAATGATATGTAATATTATGAAATTAATGTTTAATACTAATTTTCTAATGTTAAACATCAATCGAATAGTGTTAAACACTAATTTCATAGAATTGTAAATTACTTTTCTGATATTTAGATGAGGTGTTTTGAGGAGTGAAACCCTTTTTTGGGGATTACCATAAAAAAATAACAGACCGAAATACTGAAAATCGGTCTGTTACTTATATACAACTCTTTATATATTCTTAAAAAGTTTAATTAGCAGGAGTAATATTTATCAAGACATCGTTTTTAGAAACGGCTTGACCTTTTTTTACGTTAATCTTTTCCACAACTCCGTCAATATTTGCGCAGATATTGTTGTCCATCTTCATTGCGTGCAAAGATAATAACGCATCGCCTTTCTTTACTTTCTGCCCTTTTTTAACAAATATGTCCATAATGTTTCCCGGAATAAAAGCATAGACTTCTCCCGGTTCAACTTGGATATATAATTGTCTGTAATGTTTTCTTTCTTCTGGCATTTCTTTTTCTCCTTATATTTTTAGAATGGTGGTAGTCCGTGTTTTTTGAACGGAGTATCCTGTTTTTTGTTCTCGGTCATTTTCAATGCATGCTCGATATATTTACGAGTTTCGTTAGGCTGGATAACGCTATCCACGTATCCGTAAGATGCCGCAACGTATGGATTTGCGAACTTCTGACGATACTCATCAATCTTCTCTTTACGCATTTTTTCAGGCTCTGCTGCTTCTTTTATCTCCTTACGGAAAATGATGTTTGCCGCACCTTCCGGACCCATAACTGCTATTTCGGCAGTCGGCCAAGCGAATACGAAATCGGCTTTCAGGTGAGAAGAACACATTGCGATATATCCGCCACCGTATGCCTTACGCAGAATAACTGTAATCTTAGGAACGGTTGCTTCCGAGAATGCATAAAGAATTTTCGCTCCGTGACGGATAACTCCTGCATGCTCTTGGTCTATGCCCGGCAAGTATCCCGGTAAATCAACCAAGGTAACAAGAGGAATATTGAACGCATCACAAAAACGAATAAACCTTGCGGCTTTGTCCGAAGAGTTGCAATCCAAAACACCTGCCATAGCAATAGGATTGTTAGCCACAAAGCCTATTGTTTCTCCTTCAATACGGCCGAAACCTATCGTGATATTCGGAGCAAAGAACTCTTGGATTTCAAGGAACTCGCTGTTGTCAGTTATACATTTGATAATATTTCTGACATCGTATGGTTGAGCAGGATTACTTGGGAATGAAGCGTTGATTTTGAATTCTTTCGTGTTTGGTTTTTTGGATTCAAATTTGTCCGCTTTCTTTTCGTTGTTCCAAGGAATGTAAGTGAATAAGTCTTGAATTTGTTTGAAGCATTCTTGTTCGCTTTCGGCAAAGAAATGTGCGTTACCGCTTATTTCGGCATGTACTCTTGCTCCACCTAAATCTTCTTTGTCTATCTCTTCTCCAAGAACCGTTTTGATAACGTCCGGACCTGTGATGAACATATTGGATATTTTATCCACAACGAACACAAAGTCTGTAAGGGCAGGGGAATAAACCGCACCGCCAGCACAAGGTCCGAGGATAACGCTTATCTGTGGAATAACGCCTGATGCCATTGTGTTACGATAGAATATTTCTCCGTAACCTGCCAAAGCATTTACACCTTCTTGAATACGCGCTCCGCCCGAATCATTAATACCTATGATAGGGGTACGCATAGCCATGGCATGATCCATAATCTTACAGATTTTCTTTGCATGCATATAACCCAAAGAACCTCCTGAGACAGTAAAATCTTGTGCATATATACAAACGGGGTGTCCGCTTATGGTTCCGGTACCTGTTACAACACCGTCGGCCGGTAAGATTTTTTTATCCATATCAAAATCTCTACCCGAGTGCTGTATAAATAAATCGTACTCATGGAAAGAATCTTTATCCAACAAAGCAAGTATTCGCTCTCTGGCAGTAAGTTTTCCTGCGGCTTTTTGTTTCTCGACGGCCTTATCTCCACCGCCTTGCAACGCAGCCTGCATCCTTTCCTTTAATTCTTTTGTCTTGCTGTTTATTGACATAATCTTTGAAATTTAAATCAACAAATTTTGTTTTTCGGCTTGCAAAGTTACAATAAAAAACGTTTGTAGAACATTTTTATATGCAAAAAACGTCATTTTCATTAAATAAGCATTAGCAAAAACACTCTATCGGAGCATCTTTCCAAGTACTTTCAAAGTAATATAACTTCTTGCATCCTATTTGTTTCAAAACATTGACAGCATCAGCGTAAAGCATATCTGTTTCGTCCTCTTTATGACAGTCGGTGGAGATTGTCAAAGGCACATTGTGGCTTACAAGATATTTTAACCAATAAGTAGAGGGGTAAAAGTCTTCGGCACGTTTTCGATATATGCCGCGAGTATTGACTTCAACGACGATATTCTTTTTTTTAACTTCATTGAACAACGCCACAACTTCGTCCTTATACCATTGTTCATCTTGCGTAAAATATCTGTTTTTGTTGTGCATAATTATCTTGTCGCAATGTCCCAAAACATCGGGATTGTTTTTGCGAATCATATTTATTTGGCTCTGATAATAGCAATGCACCGCACGTTTAATATCCATATCAAACAAATCCCTCAATCCATTGTCGTAAGTCTCCACTTTGCTTCCGTCAATAAACCACATATCATTGCTATCGTTATGCTCTTTGACCTGATGCACGCTGCCGATATAATATTCAAGCCCATAATTTTTCGCAGGAGTGTCCGTATCTTCTATTATATCGGTGATATAATCCATTTCCAAACCCAAATAAAGATGTATTTGCTTGGAATATAAATTCTTTAACCTAAAAAATTCATTTTTATACGCTTCAAAACACCCGTCCTGTATGGCAAAATCATTTTCAAACGGAAACGGAGCGTGAGAAGATACACCGAAATGTGTAAATCCCCGCTTTATGGCACTTTCTATCATTTCCTGCATAGAACTTTTGCCGTCGCAAAACTTGGAATGCGAATGATAATTTGTTTTTAGTTTCATAGTCTGATAGTTTTTTACCGCACTTTTTACAATCTATATATCGATTTTCCGATGTTTAACATTAGAAAATTAGTTTCACTATTCATTTTACTGATGTTTAACACTATTTTTGCGAAAACACATATCGTTTTTATCGCAAATTGTTTCGTGTTTCTTGCAAGGCAAATCGTTTTTATTTCAACTTTATCTACGTTTGCCTTGCAAGAATTTATTAACGTGTTTTGTTATTTTGTCGGTTCTTTGACTATAACCTTATATAGTTTATCGTTGCGTCTTACAACCGATGATGTAGGTATGGAAAACATCTCGCCTTTGACTGCTTTTTCGACCGGTTTCAAATCGACGCGAATTTCTTTTATGGTATCTTCATAAACACCCGTTGTCGGACCGATTATATAAATATCATCGTTCAATGCCAATTCGCCTGTTTCAAGTCGCACTTCTGCCACGTTGATATTCTTGAAATAATTGGTTACGGTACCTATGAAAATCTTTGTTGTCGTTGCTTGCGAACCATATCTGTTGCTCCATTCACCAACTCTTTGTCCCAAATAATATCCGTCCCAAAAATCACGGTTATATACTTTGCGTAAATCGGTGTTCCACTTATCTAATTTTTCTTGACCGAACGTTCCGTCCAAATAACATTTCAAGGCGTCCTTATAGCAACGTGTAACAACTTTGACATACTCCGGCGAGCGACCACGACCTTCTATCTTGAAAACTCTTACACCCGCATCTATGATTTTATCCAAAAAATCTATCGTTTTCAAATCCTTTGGAGATAGTATATATTCGTTGTCAATCATTAGTTCGGTGCCTCCGTCCATATCAGTAACCTTGTAAGGGCGACGACAGAACTGCAAGCAAGCACCTCTGTTGGCACTCATATTTGCATTGTCCAAAGAAATATAACACTTACCCGAAACAGCCATACATAACGCCCCATGAACAAAGCATTCAATTCTCATAAGGTCTCCGTTTCTGCCCAAAATGTTTTCTTGCTTTATTCTTTGGGTTATGGCTTTGACTTTATCCAAACTTAATTCTCTCGCGGTAACGACAACATCGGCAAATTTGGAATAATACTTCACAGCTTCAAAATTGGTAACATTGCATTGCGTTGATAGATGTATTTCCATACCGATGCTGTTGGCGTAAGAGATAACAGCCATATCGGAAGCGATTATTGCACTTATTCCGTTGGCTTTGGCAGAATCTACAACTTGATGCATATATTCTATTTCCTCATCAAATATGACGGTATTGACGGTAAGATATGTTTTGATGTTATGTTGTTTTGCAATATCACAGATTTGTTTCAAATCGTTCAAATCAAAATTGTTTGCACTGTGAGAACGCATATTCAATTGTCCGACGCCAAAATAAACGCTGTCTGCACCTGCCTCTATTGCCGCCATTAATGATTCGTAACTGCCGACGGGCGACATTATTTCAAAATCCTCTAATTTCATCGTATTGTCCATACTCATTCGTATTATAGGCTTGTTCGTTTTTAGTTTTTTGCAATCTATATTTGTCCGAACAACAAACCGTATTAAAAAATATTGAATTTGCAAAATTACAAAATTATACCATAACAAAGCAAAAATAATTCACCATTGCCCCACGTATCAATCATATAATAACGTCCTCAATCGGAAAATCAGTTAAGGACGTTATTAAATCAGTGTGAGTGAGTAGTAAAATAATGTGAGTAATCAGTAAATTAGTGTTTATAACTAATCAAATAGTCAGAGACACTGATTTATTAAAAACTCATCTGGCAAGAGAAAGTCAAACTTCTGTTTAATGCAGGACCGTAAATATATTCGGAATCTCGTTCAAAGCCTTTGTCCAAATCCTTTTGGAAAGAGTCAAAAATGTTTATGACTCCGCAACTCAATGTCATATCGGTTCTTTTTGCGATAGAAAATGTATAAGATATTTTGATATTGACATCAAAGAACGAAGGAGTTTTTTTCAATATATCGTAAGAAGTTCCGCTTGATTGCAAATGAGGACAAAGCATACTGCCGGTATAAGTTCCGGTGAAATCCATATTGAAGTTCTTAAAAGGAGTGTAGCCTATTGTGAAATAACCGTAGGTATCGGGAGTTCTGAGAATTTCTTTGGTTTTAGGGGCGTTTTCACTCCATTCTTCTTCTTGGTTGTATCGGCTTTTTTGGAAAGTAAATCCCATATCGGTGGATAGAATATTGGAATAAATTGTTTGCAGTTGGAAGTTTAATCCGTAATACTTGGCTCCGTCGGCGTTGTATCTTTCAATGATTTTGTTTCCTTGCAAATCCGTTTCGTTTGTATGTTGTTGTGCGAAGACATCACTTAAAAAAGTATAGAAACCTTCCGCCATAAATTTAACACCGACGTTCTTAATTTTGAAATAAAAGTCGGAAGACAACGACAATGACCTGCTGCGTTCTTCTTTCAATCCTTTTGCAAGGCGGATACGATAACGCTCTCCGTTACTCATCGATATATGTAAATCTTCGTCCAACACCTGGGGAGCGCGAAAGCCTTCACTGTAAGAGAAACGTAAATCGGCAAATCCGCCAACGGTGTATTTGATATTGAAACGAGGAGAGAGTATGATGTTATCTATCAAGTTGTGTTTGTCTGCTCTTAAAGCCAATAGGATATTTATGTTTTCGTTCGCCCATTCATTTTGCAGATAAAGGCTTTCGGTATGTGTGTTTTGTTTCTCGGTTATATTGTAGCCGACAACTTCATCTTTTAGAAAATCTCCTGCATACTCGGCACCCATTGTAAGATAAGCAGGCAGGAATAGTAATTTGTCAAATCTGTATCTCAACATCGCTCCGCCGTTAAAAGTCAAATCCTTTGTGTGAGCATGATTTTTCCAAGCATCGGGGCTTGGCTCTTGTTCGGTAAATCCTCCGGTGTAAGAGTTTTTATCAACGAAAGCCAAAGATGAAAACACGTCGGCATGAATTTTATTATCCTCGCTGTTGAAATGATATGTTGCCGTAGCGTTGTGCATAGTGTGTTTGCTTTGTTCAACGATGTTTGCTCTTTCAACAGGTTTGTCAAGATTGTTGCCGCCACGTCTTTCGTCTTTCAATAGATTGTAAGAAATATCAAGATTGGAAAATTCTCCCGTTTTGAAAAACATTTTCGTGCCTGCGGTAAGCATATCGTATTTAGGTAAAGTCGTTATGCCGTCATCAAAATAAGAATAGCCGTCTCTATGTCGGTTGTTAAAGAATAAAGCAATGCCGCTTTTGTTTTCTTTGCCTGCAACATAGGTGTTAAACGAAGTAACATTGTCAAAAGCATCGGATATGCCAATACTTGTAAGGCTGTGAGAGATTGTTGCCATATTTTCGGTAGGACGTTTGGTTATAATGTTTATAGTGCCACCTACTGCCGAAGCCCCATACAACGCACTGCCGCCGCCTTTCATCACTTCCGTCCTTTCAATCATCGATACCGGTATTTGTTCCAAACCGTAAAGACTGCTAACACTTGACAATATGGGACGAGAATCTATCATTATCATATTATAATGCCCATCCAAGCCGTTTATTCTTGCCTGCATAAGTCCGTCGGAAGCACAGATGTTCTCTACTCTCACTCCGCTTTGTAAAGACAATATGCCCGAAAGATTTACTGCTGGTGTCATATTTATTGTTTTTGAGGAAATAACCCCTACATTTTGTGGCGACTTTCTATGTGAAACTTCCATGTGGTTGGACGATATTACGACAGGCTCCAAATCTATAAGACTGTCATATCTTTCTTTTGAACTAATAAAGAATATTGTATCTTTTTTTTCTTGGGCGTAGATATAGTCTGCCCCTAAAACGACCACAAACATAATTGCGGTCAAAATATATTTTTTCATTATTTATTGTATTTCAAACCAAAACTAAAAATTAATAAACAAAGCATTGAACAAAAATCATTCAATCTTTTTCTTTTACGGCTTAAAATACGGGTGGGGCTTTGTTGGTAAGTTTTTCTAATAAATTGCTTTTGCCTCTTTGCTTATACAAATGGCGAACTGTCTGCAAAATTGTAAGGCATACAGTAAAGATTAAAAAATCAGTAATCTCAAAAGTGTTTGTAAGCCATTGGCACAATACACATATATTACTAAAACTTACTTGCTGCGATATATGGTCGGGGTGTGGGGTGTGATTGACGCATTTTTCACAAATGTCATACACTTTGACTATCTCGTGTCTGTGAAAATCCGTAAAAACGGTTATAGACACAAAGATTATCAAAAGGATTATGGCACTTATATTTCTAAAAATATTTTTCCCCACGCTAAAATGTTTATTTTGCTTTGCAACAATAATTAATGCAATAACGCTTTTTGTTTTAATTTATTTTTTAATTGCCATTAAAATAACGTTGATTTATAAAACAATTATTTTCTTTCTTACCTTGTGATTGAAATATGCAAGAGTTAAAATTCAAATAACAACCGTTTTTGTTTGAAAACTATTTTATACCTTTGCAGACCGAAATAACAAACAACAATAAGGCAATAAGCCGATAAATTAATTAACAACTTTGACAAAACATAAAACAAAAGATTTCTTATATTATACCTTGTTGGCAGTAGTGGTATCGCTGCTTGCTTTTGTGGGTATTCGTTTTGGTTCGGTGGATATAAGTTCGATGACAGATGCCGACAAATATATCTTGTATTCAATCCGTATTCCAAGAGTATTGATGTGTATAATTGCAGGTAGTACTCTTGCCGTGTGTGGTTGTGCTTATCAGGCGGTGTTCAAAAATCCTCTTTCCGACCCATATATTCTCGGAGTGTCATCGGGTGCTTCACTTGGAGCATCACTTGCCATTATCTTAGGATTGGATTCATTGCTTTTGGGAGTTACATTACCTTCGTTTGCGGTTGCATTGCTTACGGTCTTTGTTATTATGAAACTATCGCAAGTAGGTTCTCGTATGCACACAACCACATTGCTTTTGGCAGGTATTTCAATGAATTTTCTGATTTCAGCCATTGTTTCCGTCATTATGTTTATCGACAAAGAAGATATGCACAAGATATATTTTTGGACTATGGGCTCGCTGTCGGGGGTTAGATATTCGGACGTGGTTACGACATTTGTTTTTTCGTTTATCGGAATTGCTTTCGTGTGGATATATGCCAAACGGTTGAATGCTTTATTGCTTGGAGATATGCAAGCAACTTCTTTGGGTATAGATGTGGAAAAAACAAAGAAATCCGTATTGATTGTAAGCACTCTTATGACCGCTGCCGTTGTTAGTTGCACCGGTGTTATAGGATTTGTCGGTTTGGTTGTTCCTCATATAGTCCGTCTTTTGGTGGGGGCAGACAACAGGCGGATAATACCGTTTTCAATTTTCGGAGGTGCGATGTTTATGCTTTGTGCCGATATTCTTGCAAGGAATGTTATAACTTCAAGCGAGTTGCCTATTGGTAGTATAACCTCATTGGTGGGAGCACCGTTCTTTATATACTTGTTGTATAACGCTAAGAAGAAACTGCATTTTTAATATTTTTCCACAAGAGTTATGAATATCATCACGGCAAACAATATACATTACAGAATAAAGGATAAAGAAATTCTTAAAAACCTTTCTTTTGCCATTCCAAAAGGCAGTATAACTTCAATAATAGGTATGAATGGCTCCGGCAAGACAACACTTCTAAAACTTCTGTGCGGTATAATAAAGCCCACAAAAGGGGAGATAGCAATAGACAATAAAGCCGTTAAAGATTATTCCATAAAAGAGCGTTCGCAAAAAATATCTATCGTTTTTCAGTCCGTTGATACGGATTTTGATTTTTCGGTAGAGCAGATAGTCCTTATGGGTCGTATGCCGTACCAAACACTTTTGTCTTCCGACAAGACGGAAGATTTTGAGATTTGCAAACAATCCATGTCGGCAACAGGTACTTGGCATTTAAGAAATCGGCTGATAAATTCCCTATCGGGTGGCGAAAAGCAGCGAGTGTTTATCGCCCGGGCATTATGTTCGCAAACCGATATAATTATGTTGGACGAGCCTGTGGCAAATTTGGATACCAAGCATCAGATTGAAATAATGAAACTTTTAAGACAAATTCAGAAAGAAAACAATTCGACAATCCTTATCGTTTTGCATGATTTGTCTTTGGCAAAGAAGTTTTCCGATTACGTGCTTGCATTAAAAGACGGACAGATGAGGTTTTTCGACAAACAAGAAAATGTTTTAACAAATGAAAACATAAAATCCCTTTTTGAGATAAACGCCAAGATTGTCGAAAATAATAATGTAATCATCGCAGAATAAGAGAAAAATAAATAAAAAATAACAACTATAACATTAAATCATTAAATCATTATGAAAATCACTCATAAAAAATTTTTAGTGTTTAACACTATTTCACCAATGTTAATATTTAGTAAAATAGTATCACTATCCATTTTATTTGTTTGCGTAACCCTTTGCTCGGTGTCTTGCGATAAGAAACAAAAACGCAGCGAGCCGCAGATAGGTTCAAATAACTATTACCTAACGCCCGGTACGGATTTAAGCAAAGATTACAAACGTATAGCGAGCGTAAGTCCGCAGGTAACGGAGATATTATGTGCTTTGGGTTGTAAAGACCGTCTTTTATGTAGAACTGATTTCTGTAATTTTCCGAAGGATATAAAAAACATAACTTCCGTAGGCGGTATTAATAATGCCGATGTGGAGAAAATCATCTCATTGCACCCTGATATAGTTATATGTTCGTCGATTTTTACCAAACGAATGGTACAAATGTTGGAAGATGCTTCTTTGTCGGTATTGTCTTTTAAGGAAGGAAATAAAATAGAGGATATGTATTCCGTTATGACTATTTTGGGTAAAATAACGTCTAAGGAAGCGATTGCCGACAGCCTTATATCGGATTGTAAAAAACGATTGGAGGTTGTTTCAAACAATTGCAAACAAATATTGAAAACGACCAAGAGTGATAAACCAAAAGTTTATTATGTCATAGGTTTTGGTTCGGGTGGCGATTTCTCGGCAGGGGAGGACACATATATCAATGAAATTTTCACTTTGGCAGGAGCGGATAACATTGCAAAGAACGCCAAGAACTGGTCATTCAACAAGGAGGAGTTGTTCAAAAATCAACCTGAATATATCTTTGTTCGCAGTGAGGATAAGGAGACTTTCAAACGCACACACCCATATAACGAACTTAAAGCCGTAAAAAACAATAACGTTATAGGCATAGACGATTTGGATACACAAACACCGCGAAGCATTGATGCGATAGAGTTTATCTTCAAAACGATTTACAAAATAAAATAAACCGTTTTTGTTTCCTGTCTTTGTCTTTTTCTGCCTACAATGTTTTGTTTTTTTTGATAACAAGGAATTAAAATGTTGTGAGTAGGAAATTTCCATACCATTATTCGGTGTTTGATGTGATGTTTATGTTAAAACAACTTATTGAATTTATGTATTCATAACACCATTCAAAAGAAAAGGTCGCAGAAAGAAAAAAATCTTTGCTGCGACCTTTGGAGTTAAAGGAATGATTGGTCGAATTAACCATTATTCTCTTATTTGGTTTATTTGTTTTCTTGCATTAATCAATATTGTTGTTTGTTGCGTTATTAATATAATTTTTTGATTTTAAGTCGATTTTAATAGTTTTATAATTTTTAATCATATCTTGTTACAAACGGCTTTTGTAGTGTTTAACACCGGTTGATTAATGTTTAATATTATTTTTATAGTGTTTAACACTAAAATGTTCGTGTTTAATTATAATTCTATCTTGTCTCCATTGGAGTTAAGGAACATATATTGCGTTATGGACATATCGTTGGACGTAGAGATTTGCAGTTTGATGCCAAAATCTTTCTCCCATTTGCGGTATGGTTTTTTGAACCAAAATCCTTTGGTAAGATATGCCGCAACAAAAGGGTGAGTAACTATTGTAAGATGTTTTTCATTCTGCTCTTGCGAAAGGAATTTTACATCGTTACGCATATCGTTTATAACATTGACCGACGATTTTATCTTGCCGCTGCCACCACAGGTAGGACACAATTCCGATACCTCCATTTCCAAAACAGGACGTATTCTTTGGCGAGTTATCTGCATAAGGCAGAATTTACTTAACGGCAAAACGGTGTGGCGAGCCTTGTCCTTGGCAAGTTCTTCACGCATTGTGTCGTAAAGTTTCTTGCAATTGATTTTTGAGTTCATATCAATGAAATCAATAACGATAATTCCGCCAATATCTCTTAAACGCAATTGTCGTGCAATCTCCAACGCCGCTTCGGTATTGACCATTAAAGCATTCTCCTCTTGGTCTTGCGATGCTTTGGTTCTTGGTCCCGAATTGACATCAATAACAGCCATAGCCTCCGTCTGTTCGATGACAAGATATATACCCGAACGGATTGTAACCACCTTGCCAAAAGCACTCTTTATCTGAACATCGACATGGAACTGCTCAAAAATAGGTGTCTGCAATTTGTAGTGGTGAAGTATATCCTCTTTTTCGGGATATATTTTGGAGATATAGTCGTGCAGTTCGTTATATATTTTCTCGTCATTTACGTAAATATTGTTGAACTCCTCGCTAAGCATCTCCCTGACGGTAACGATGGAAGAATCTGCTTCGGCAACGAGTTTCATAGGCGGCATAGCCCCGTTAAGTTTTTGGATTATGGATTGCCATTTGCCGTACAATTCCTTTACATCTTGATCCAAATCTGCCGCAGACTTGCCTTCTGCTGCCGTACGAATGATAAGCCCGCAGTTTTCGGGTTGTATGCTTGTGAGTAATCGTCTTAATCGTTTGCGTTCTTCGATGCTTTTTATCTTTTGGGAAACTGTAATTTTCTTACCGAAAGGTACTAAGACTATATATCTGCCCGCAAAAGATATATCTGTGCTTAACCTCGGGCCTTTTGTGGAAATGGGTTCCTTTGTTACTTGAACCATAACCAATTGACCGGGTTTCAAAGCATCTGTTATAAGTCCGTTTTTCGGTAATTCGGGTTCTTGTTTCTTTTTGGTTGTTATGCCTTGATAGTTTCCACTCACGCATTTGGAAACAAAGTCTTGCATCTTCAAGAAATTCTGTCCCAAATCCAAATAATGCAAAAATCCGTCCTTACCCGAACCTACATCAACAAAGGCAGAGTTTAATCCTACCATAAGTTTTTTGACTTGTCCCAAATAAATATTACCTACAACATAATCTTGTTGAGGTGTATCCTTATGCAGTTCGACTAAACTCTTATCTTCCAATAACGCTATTTCAACTCCCGATTCTTTTACATCAATTATTAAATCTTTATTCATTGGAGTGTGTTCTTTGTTTTGTTATGGGAATAAAAATAAATATTGCGAAACTCTATGCTCAAATGAAGCATAAACAGTTTCGCAATAAATGGTTAGACTTTGTTAAGAAAATTATTTATTCTTATGTCTATTCTTTCTCAAACGTTTTTTACGTTTATGAGTTGCCATCTTGTGGCCTTTTCTCTTTTTTCCGCTTGGCATTTTTGTACTTTATTTTTAATGAATTAAACTTATTTAACGCTATTCTTTATTGCTTCAACAAATGTTTTTGAAGGTTTGAATGAAGGAATGTTATGAGCAGGAATGATAATTGTAGTATTCTTTGAAATGTTACGACCGGTCTTTTCTGCTCTGCGTTTAATTGTAAAACTACCAAAACCTCTAAGATAAACATTATTGCCTTTTTTCATGGAATCCTTTACAGCGTCCATAAAATACTCAACAACTTCTTGTACATTCACCTTTTCTAATCCTGTCTTTTGTGCGATCTCCGCAACGATTTCAGCTTTTGTCATTGTTTTTTTATGTTATTAGTTACTATTAATCTTAAATCCCAACCTTTTTCAAATTGAATTTGCAAAATTATAAAAAATTTAGATACTACAAAAATAAAAAACTCTTTTTTTATCTCTTGCAGTGAATTTTGTTTTAATTACTAAAACAAATCGCCAAGTACATCTACGTTTTTAGCAGATATTTTTCCTTCGATAGAAACAGCATCATTGTTGCTTCCTGTAATAAGTTTCAAAATATCGCTTACAGATGTTCCGCCCGAATATAATCCTGTCAAATAAGAATAAGGTACGGCAGAACCTTTGAATGTTCCTTTCAATTGGTTGCCGCTTACTCCTGTAAGAGTTAATGAACCTTTTATTACTATGTATGGATTTTTTGCTTCACCTTTTGGAAAATACAACATAATATTACTGAATTTGTCAAAAGATAAGTTAGCTCCGCTACTCAATATATCGGAAAGAACATTGTCGCTTGCAACTCCCAATGTGTATTCTTTATTCAATGAAGAGCCGTCAAGTTTTACACCCAAACTGCCTTCCGTGCCTGTTGTTGCGATATAAACGTGTCCGTCTTTTTCGTAGTAACCTACTCCGGTGTAACTTTGAGATTTTCCGCCTACGGTTACCTTTGCAGAACCTAATGCAGAATCGATAAGATCTCCTAAATCGTCAGTGTTATCACAACTTGTGAAAGTTAATGGCATCGCAAACAATAAAGCCATTGCTAAAATTAATTTTTTCATTTCTTTTATTGTTAAAACGTTAATTAATAATAATATTCAGGCTGCAAAATTAAATTAATTTCAAATAACAGCCAAATTATTTAATCTTTTTTGTAATTTTGCGTCCTTATTTTTTACGGGTTATGGAAAATCTTCTAAGATTTTTAAGACGATATTATTATGTGTTTCTCTTTTTGTTACTGGAAGGAGTTAGTATTTATCTCGTTTCGCTTGGACAAAGCAGACAGGGTTCGTATGTGGTGAGCGTTGCCAACAATATTTCGGGAGGTTTTTATGGTTTTTTCGACGATATTAACTCATATTTCTATTTGAAAAGCAAGAATGAAGCCTTAGTCAAAGAGAATATGGAGTTGCGTAAGCAATTAAAGACTTCATACGTTAAATTTGTCAATAGTTCACACCAACAAACCGATACAATATACAGGCAAAGATTTACTTTCATAGATGCCAAAGTGATTTCCAAGACAGTCAATAAACGCAACAACTTCTTTATGCTCGACAAGGGTAGAATGTCGGGAGTGGAGAAAGATATGGGCGTTATCGCTCCTGACGGAGTTGTGGGAGTGGTTGTAAAAACTACACAAAACTTCTCTCTTGTTATGTCGGTATTGCACCAAGACAGCAAACTCAACGTAAGAAACACCAGAACCAAAACCACTGGCACATTGGTTTGGAGTGGAAAATCATATCTGACCGGTCGCATTATCGATATGCCGTCAAGTATTGCAATCAAGAAAGGCGATACAATTGTTACAAGTGGCTTTTCGACGGATTTTCCCGAAGGTATAATGGTAGGAACGGTTAAAAACTTTTCAAAAGAGACGGGAACAGGATTTTATAATGTGGATGTGAATTTCTCCACAGATTACAACAAGTTGGAGTATGTCTATGTAATCAAAAACTTCTTCAAAATCGAACAAGATGCTATAATGGACAGCATTGATAAGGAGGGCGAAAAATGATAAAAGATATAATAAAAAGTGCGGTACAATTCATCGTATTGCTGCTTTGCCAAGTGCTTATATTGAATAATGTATATTTTTTGGGATATATAAATCCTATGTTGTATGTGTGGTTCATAATAATGCTGCCGTTTTCAACACCTAAATGGCTTGTGCTTGTGGCTTCTTTTTTAATGGGAGTTTGCGTTGATGTGCTTGGTAACGATGTCGGGGTGCATGCTGCCGTTTGCGTGCTTATTGCATTTATTCGTCCTGCGTTATTAAATGTCTCATCAAATAATATTGACAAAACTTCTCTTGCCCAACCGAGCGTAGCGACGATGGGATTTAAGAATTTCTTGTTATTTATCGTCTTGACTGTGGCTGTACATCATTTATTATACTTTGTTGTCGAAATATTTTCCTTTGGAGAAATTTTGCAGATACTTCTTCGTACATTGCTTTCGTCTGTTGTTACGATAGCCTTGATATTGCTTTTCGATATGTTGTTTTTCAAGAAAAAAGAATAACAATCAATCCTTGTTCATATTGCTTGTAAGATTTTTATAACATAAAAGCCGATGAAATTACTGATACTGACCCAATATTTTCCGCCGGAAGTCGGCGCACCGCAAAATCGATTGTTTGAATTGGCTTTGCGCTTGAAAGATAAAGGTATAGATGTCGAGGTCTTGACGGCTATGCCCAATTATCCGCAGATGCAGATACAACAAGCGTACAAAGGCAAGAAATATTGTGAGGAGGATTTAGGCGGTATCAGTGTTAAACGTGCGTGGATTTATGTCTCACAAGACAAAAGTATTGTTAAACGTCTGTTGAATTATTTCTCATTTGTGTTTTCGGCTCTGTGGTACGGATTGCGTAAGGTGGGAAGAAAAGACGTGCTTATGGTTGAGTCTCCACCTCTTTTCTTAGGAATTACCGCTTATTTGTTAGCAAAAGCAAAGCATGCGAAAATGGTGTTTAATGTTTCGGACTTATGGCCCGAGAGCGCCGAGAAATTGAATATTATTCATAATAAATTCTTGCTTAAACTCGCAACAAAATTAGAGGAGTTCTGCTACAAAAAATCCGCCCTCATATCCGGACAAACGCAAGGTATATGCAAAAACATCAAATCCCGTTTTCCAAACAAAGACGTTTATTGGTTGAAAAACGGTGTGGATATTAATTTTTATGATGTCAATAAACAAGTGTCGCATAACTTCCGTAAGGATAAGGGTTTTAATAGCGGCGATTTTATTTTGTTTTACGGCGGGATTATTGGCTATGCACAAGGTTTGGATGTCATACTTCGTGCCGCCGAAAGGCTCAAAGAACATAACAACATTAAATTTGTCTTGCTTGGCAATGGACCCGAGAAAAGCAGATTGTTAAGCCTTAAAGATGATATGCAACTTGACAATGTTTTCTTTTATGATGCCGTTCCTAAGAGCAAGATGCAGGAAATTATTGTCGAAACCGATGCGACCATAGTCCCATTAAAGCGTTTGGATTTGTTCAAAGGGGCTATTCCTTCCAAGATTTTTGAGAATTTGGCGTTGAAAAAAACTATTCTTTTGGGATTGGAAGGCGAGGCTAAGGAGTTATTTATCGAGCAAGGGCATTGCGGATTGAGTTTTATACCCGAAGACGATAAGGATTTGTCCGAAAAAATTTTGTATATCTACAATCATAAAGACGAGGCGAGACAAATGGGGGAGAACGGCTTGAAATATGCTTCTGAAAACTTTAATAGAGATATTATAGCGACGGAATTTTTTGCCAAACTGCAACAATTGGAAAAGTAAAACACAAGAATAAAACACACATTCATCGTTTATGAAAATAGTAACTGTTATCGGAGCAAGACCGCAAATTATCAAAGCCTCGGCATTATCACGTGCGATAAGCAATACATATGCTGACAAAATCGATGAGGTAATCGTTCATACGGGACAACATTACGATGAAAAGATGTCAGATATATTTTTCTCTCAGTTACAAATCCCCCAACCGAACTATAATCTGAATATCGGCAGTGCAACACATGGCGTTCAGACAGCACGAATGATGGAGGGTGTTGAACAAGTCCTGCAAAAAGAAAATCCTGATGCTTTGGTCATTTATGGAGATACCAATTCAACTCTTGCAGGGGCTGTTGCGGCATCTAAAATACAGATACCAGTTGTTCATATTGAGGCAGGCTTGCGTTCATTCGACAAGACCATGCCCGAAGAGATAAACAGAATATTGGCTGACAATGTCTCAACATTACTATTCACTCCCACAAAAGCAGGTTATGACAATTTGATGAATGAAGGTTTTTCAAGCAAAATCAGTGAAAGACCCGATTTTAACCACCCAAATATTTATCATTGTGGCGATATAATGTTGGATAACACTCTTTATTTTAGTGATATTGCGATAAATAACGAGACGTACAGACAACGTTTCGGCAAAAACTTTATCCTTTGCACCGTTCATAGGAATACAAATACGGACAATTCCGAAAAACTTTCTTCAATATTCACTTCATTGCTTGAAATAGCCAAACGCCAACGCATAATACTGCCTTTGCACCCGAGAACAAAGAAGATGATGCCGCAGATGTTGTCAAAAACACTGTTCGATGAGGTGGAAAATAATCAAAATATACAGATAATAGAGCCTGTGGGTTTTTTGGAGATGTGTTATTTGGAAAGCGCATCGTCATTAATCGTAACGGATTCGGGAGGAGTGCAAAAAGAAGCCTATTTCTTGCAAAAACCTTGTATCATTCTTCGTCCTCAAACCGAGTGGGTGGAGATAGTCAAGAACAAATGTGCCGTTATTGCAGATACAGACGAAAATAAAATACTTGCTGCTTACGAGCAATTTTCAGATGTGGCGTATTTTCAAAAAGTGCTATCTGAGGCAAGAAAAACTCCTACATTCGGAGACGGTAAATCCGCCGAATTTATTTGCAAAACAATGCTTGAAACATTGGAATAGGTTAATAATTTTTGCAAGCGTACAGAACATTTATATATAAAACTATCCGAGAAATTTTCAAAACTACTCGCTTCTGCGTTATGTAAAATTATAAAAATAATGTTAAACATTAATCAAATGATGTTTAACACTAATGTAGCAGTGTTTAACACTAATTTTGTGCAAAGCGATTAAAATACAACGCCAACATCTTTAAGCAAAACGAAATTAATGTTTGAGCCGCTGTTTTTCTTATCCTGTTGCATCAACGGTATAAGGCTTTTCATATCGTCTTTGAATGGGGGAATAGAGTAATTATCCGCAATAAAAGTTTTTATTTCGGCAGCCTTTTTCAAAGGAAAACCGCAATATTTTACACTTAAATCCAACGCATAACTTATACCTACTGCCACCGCATGACCATGCGAAAGATTGTAAAATACTTCCACAGCATGCCCAAGTGTATGCCCGAAATTTAGTTTGCGGCGAATATTGTTGTCCTTGCTATCTTGCTTAACAATATCTTGTTTGATTGTCGCACATTTAATGATAAACGGAGTGATTGCTTGAATTAAATTTTCAGTTTCGGTATTTAAGTATTCAATATTACTATTTAATTCTTCTGTTGCAGTGTTTTCGTTTTGGGTAGAGGTATTAAAAGTTTTTGCAGTCGTTATGGCTTGAATAAATTCATAAGCCAAATTTTCGTCGCTGACTAAAAATGTTTTGAGCATTTCTGCCACGCCGTCCATAAGTTGATTTTGCGAAAGAGAAAGTAAAAATTCCGTATCCAAAAATGTATCGTAATTGAAATCGAATGTACCCACAAGATTTTTCACTCCATTGAAATCCACAGCAGTCTTGCCGCCTATTGCAGCGTCAATCATCGCCAAAAGGGTAGTGGGTATATTCACCCTTGCAATACCTCTCTTGTAGATAGAAGCCGCAAAACCGCCCAAATCACATATAACTCCTCCGCCCAAACATATTAAGCACGCATTTCTGTCGGCATTGCTTTGTTGCAAAGATGCTATAAAGTTCTCAACTGTTGCAAAGTTTTTGTTTTCTTCGCCTTGCGGTATTTCCAAAAGTATGGCTTGATTGTCCGTAAGTATATCCACCTTTTCCAAAAGAGCAGGCAGACAATGTTTGGATGTATTCTCATCGACCAATATAAACAGCTGCGAAAAATCTTTACTCTCCAAATATTTTTGTAGTTCGGTTATATCTTTCATTGGCTTATCCTTTCGCTTAATTCCAACCAAATGAGTTCTTTTTCTTCGATTTGAGAAATTATTTGTTGTAACTCTTCTCCCGCTTTGAGCAGTTCGTCGTTGGATAACTCACCCGAAGAGAGTTTTTGCGTTAAATCTTCTTTTTTCTGCTCTAAAAGTGGTAGCGACTTCTCTATTTCTTCCAATAGTTTCTGTTCTTTGAACGACAGTTTGTTGGCTTTGCGTTGCTGTGCCTTTTGTTGCTTTTGCAGTTCGTAATCGTTAGGCATTGTTTCAGTGGAAGAGGAGGTTTGTTTTTGGTCTTGCTTTTTTTGTTTCAAGTAATCGGAGTAAGGAATATATAAATCTTTGATTTTACCACCTTGTTCAAAAACAAAATAATGGTGTTGAGATATGTTTTCAATAAATCTCTTATCGTGAGAAACCAAAAGCAGACAGCCTTTATAGTTAGTCAAAAACTCTTCCAACGTAAGCAATGAATAAATATCCAAATCGTTGGTAGGTTCGTCCAATATCAGAAAATTAGGATTCTTTATCAGTGTTTTCAATAGATACAAACGGCGTTTTTCTCCACCCGACAACAATCCGTATTGATGAAACTGCATATCCTTGTTAAATCCGAATTTCTCCAAAAATGAAGACGCCGACATATCATATTTCTTGCCTTCGTTTTGAATGGTAATGGACTCGGCTTCGTCTTTGATTATATCTATAACTCGTTTGGTCGGGTCTTCTTGCAGTCCTTTCTGTTGATAGTATCCGAAATTTATTGTCTCGCCTTTTATTATCGTTCCGCTGTCTTGTTTTTCCTTATCCATAAGGATATTCAAAAGCGTCGTCTTACCACAACCGTTATGTCCGATGATAGCAATTTTGTCGCCCTTTTTGAATGTGTAAGAAAAATCTTTAATAAGCGGCTTATCCTCTTGAAAACTTTTACAGATACTGTTTATTTCAAGAATTTTCTTGCCTATTCTGTTTTCGACAACGGATAGTTTTTCTTGCTCTTTTTCTTGTTTTTGAAAAGCCTTTTCTTTTATCGAACTGAAATTCGCTATACGTTTTTTGCTCTTTGTACCTCTTGCTTGCGGCATACGGTTAATCCAATCCAATTCTCGCGTATAAAGATTTCTCGCTTTATCAATCTCGGCTTTCAACAGTGCGGCACGTTCTTCTTTCTTTTCTAAAAAATAATCGAACAAAGCAACGTTTTCGTGCCTATCACAATTGTACTTCGATATTTGACCTTTGTATAATTCGTAAATATCAGTGCAGACTTTGTCTATAAAATCCCTGTCGTGGGTAACTATCAAAAGCGTTGTGTTTTTCTTTATCAGATAGTTTTCGAGCCAAGCAATCATATCCATATCCAAATGGTTGGTCGGCTCGTCAAGAACATAAAACTGGGAGTTCTTCAATAATACTTTTGCCAATGCAACCTTTTTCTGTTCGCCACCCGATAGCAGATTGATATGTTTATTCAAATCCGTTAGCCCAAAAGCGAACATCATCTGATTAGCCCTTGCGATAAAGGATTCTTTGTCTTCTTCGTGCGATGAATACGATAGCAGTAACTCGTCCATAATGGAAATATCGTCATCTTTCCAAGTCTTTTGGGGAAGATATGAAGGGTAAGCGTTGGAATTGAAAATAACATCGCCTTTATCTCTCTCCCTTTCGTCGAACAGCATATTCAAAAGGGTACTTTTACCCTCGCCGTTACGACCAATCAAAGCAATTTTCTGACCTTTATTGACTCCAAAGGATAGGTCTTCAAAAATTACCTTGTCGCCAAAAGATTTGTATAAGTGTTCGGCAGTTAAGACGGCTTCCATAATCGTTGCGTTGATGTTTAATATTATTGTTGTAGTCTCTCACATCGCTGCGTTATCTACGCTTGCCGTTGGAGAAGAAATATGTAAGAGAAAAATTCAAATTCTGCCAACGGAAATTGTTATACGCACCAATGTTGATAAATCCCAAAGTGTAATTGAAATTCAATTCGATATTGTGGTTAATATCGTAACCCACCCCCAAGATAAAGCCCACGTCTTCTTTGGCAAAGCTGAGGTTTTTCAGTTTATCCCTATCCTCATAAAAGGTACTGTATTCGATAGGTACCATATAGTTTTCGGGCGGTAAATCAGGGTTGCCGGGATTTATAGGATTTTGATTGGTTAATGTGCTTTTGCCACCTACTCCGTAAGAAAAGAAAGGAGCAAAATAGCAAAGAAAACCACGTCCTTTGTATTCGTTGCCGAACTTCAATTCAAAGTTCAATTCCACTTGAACAAGATAGGCATTGACATCGTTTTTGAAATTGTTTTCTATATCACACAAAAAACCTTTCTTAACGAAGTTTAACGCAGGGCGGAAATAAATATTATAAACCAAATGTTTCTCTCCGCTGATTCCTGCTCGCCAACCTATCTTTTTTTGAATGCCGTTTTGTTGATTAATCCAGTCCCAAGAAACTCCGCCCGTGATACCGAATTTCCACGGGTCGGTAGAACTCTTCGGACGTTCGTATCCGTACTCTATTTGTGAGAACAGAGTTATGCTGAACAGCGACAACAATATGAACGTTAGTTGTTTTTTCATCTTATTTTCTTAATAACTTTAAGCACCTCCTCTTGTGAAGAAATCTTATAGCCTTGCGACATATAGATTACTTCATCTTTGTCGATTACCGTCAGTATCGGGTATTCTCCTGAGAAACGTAAATTGGTCTTGTTTATTATTTCTTTTTCCAATGTGAATTTGCTATCCACAAGCACAAGAGTATTTTCCGGCAGTGTCGGGAATACGTCCGTTGAAAAGTCGCCATTCAATTGACTCTCGTTCAAAACCAAAATCAAATACACATCTTTTTCTTTGTCAAAAGCCTCATTGCTTTTTGCAATATCGACAAGCAAATGACGAGAAGGCTCTTTGTACGGGTCGATTATCGCCAAAACTATTGCTTTGCTCTTATCTGCAAGGGCTTTGATGTTTTGAGTCTTTTGATTATTGGATTGTTTTGGAAAGATCTGCTTGAAACTTTCGTTAAGATTAACTTTACCGTAGTTGGTAATATCTTCGTTGGCTTCCGGTATGGTAATGGTAACATCTGTCGTAGTACCAGATTTCAAAGTAAAGTAAGTCTCACTCACTTGAACCTTACCCGAGGAAGTACGATTGCCAACCATAATACGATACAAGCCCTCGCTTAAATCAACAGTGTCGGGAAGTTTCGCAAAATGCGGTTCATATTCGTAATCCAATGTTTGAAACTCGTTGTCGATGAATTTCTGGATTGTAAATTGCATATAATATTCCGGTTTAATGGCATTGTTTTCGTCGTTATGGACAACAAGCAAACAGTCATTACTTTCTTTTTTGTTAAGTTTCTTAAAGCCGTATTGCCAAGCGGAGTTTTCGTCTTTTCTCCATTGAGCACGACCCGTAGCCCACTCATAACGCGACTGAATACCGAAACTTCTGCATATTGCAACGAAAAGAATTTCTCTTGAATGCTCATCGCTTTGTCGAGATTTCAAAACACCGATAGGAGAGATAGGAACACCGTAATAATTATCGGTAGGATTTATTCTTATATTCAAACGAACCCATTCCGAGACATCGTTACCGTTTGCAAACACATAACGGATATTGTCGAAATACTTTCTAATGAAACTACGCCACGGAGTAAGTTTTTCCAATGCGATACGAGGATTGATGACATACTCACTCGTCTCGCCTTCTTTGATATTGTTCAGATGATCCATAAACACTTCGTATTCTCCGTCTCTTAAATCTTTTTCATAAACCATACCAAGCATTTTTCGTGCAAGTGGGTGGTTGCTATCCAACACTTTTTGGATTTGTTCATAGTTACCCCAAGAGTTTTTGATTAATTCGTCATCACTTTGGGGAAATGTTTTTATGTAAGCATTGCGTATCTCATCTTCCTTGGTCAAACGCTCATTGTTCTTCTTAACCAAGGCAGCGTTCAATGGAGTAACGTTGATTGGTTTGGGAGGAGTAAGAGTTTGAATGTTGGTATAGGTTTTGTCTTTTTGGATAAAATCTTTTTTGATAGTGATGGTAATTGCAGTATCGGCAGCAAATGCTTGCTTTTGAGCGTAAGCAATGGATGTTTTTGCCCAAATCATCAAATCACCATAGCCCGTAGTAAGAGTAGCCTTGCCTTCGTCATTGGTTTTTATCTTTGCAAGAGGATAGTATTCGGCGTAATTGTAAAGACCAAAACTTACGGTTGCTCCCTTGACGTTGTTGCCGCTTTCGTCTTTGATGGTAACGGTTAGTTTCTTGGTTGGAGCATAGTTGCCAAGCAAATTGATTTTGGAGTATTTATCGGAAACAAAATTCTTTTCCTCATCGCCGTTATATTTTCCGAAAACGGTTGTATGAACCATCATGGCACGTTTTGAAGGAGCGTCAAACCAACCTACATTCAACTTGGCTTCGGGTTCGCATGCACCAAGATGATACCATTTGCCATCAACCCAAACTTCAACCCAAGCATGGTTGTCGTCTGTATGCGCCCAACGTGGAGTATAGCACTGACGAGCAGGAATACCGACGCTACGCAAAGCCGTTACGGTAAAAGTACTTTCTTCTCCGCATCTGCCCCAAGATGTACGCATGGATGCCAAAGGTGCTGAGGTTCTGCCGTCAGATGCTTTGTAATTTACATATTCGTGACACCAGTGATTGACTTCCAAAGCAGCGTCGTACATAGACATATTCTTGATTCTGTCTTTTATCATACGGAACATAACCATACGTGCGGTGTCAAGGTTTTCGTTATTGACTCTATAAACCAAAACAAAATGCTTGAAAATATCTTCCGGTATCTTCTTGCCCCAAGAAAAAGTGTTTCGGGCTTCGATTGCAGTTTTAACCTGTGAAATGAAAAACGCTGAATCGTAATCCACTTTATCACTTAACGGCATATATTCATACAAGAAATCCAAATATTCTTTTTCTTGTTTTGTCAAGTTATTTTGAGCCGAAACCGTTAAGGTCGTTATAAATAATAATGTTGCTAAAAATAGTTTCTTCATTTTCGTCGTTTTTATAATGTTATTGATATTTTTGATATTTGTGTCGTTTTATGTGTTCGTTTTAGTGCCTGTTTTACTGAATAGTCAAATTAAATTTTTAATCTCAATGATTAGTAAATTAGTTTTAATGATTGGTAAATTGATTAGTGAAACTAATAAATTTTTTACGCAAATTATTTTTTTGGTTTAAGGATAAGGTTATAAGCGTTGGTGTCTTTCAAAAGGTCGGCAGCCGCTTTAACTTCTTTATCTCTTTTCAACAAGGCTTCTACACGGCCTTTTTGGTTGTAGTATCTTACCACGATTTCGCTTAAAAGCATATCCTTTATCTCTTCTTTATGTTTGTAAAGGTCGTTTTGCTTATCCGTTTCTATTTGTGTCTTTGCGTTTTCAAGAAGTTTGGTAACGTTTTCATCGCACTTCTCTTTCTTGGCGTTATCGATAAGGATTTTGATGCCTTCTTCGGTAGGAGTGGTGTATTTATATTCCTTGTCTTTTAAGAAATTGACAAAATCGTCATATATTTCGTCCGTAATATAGAAGTCTTTTGCAGGAGCAATGGTAGGGTGTGTTTTCACAAACTCGGTTGCATAGTCGAATGGCAGAAATTTTAATAACAATGCAATGGAAATTTGACTTGCATATTCGGTTTCCAATAATGTGTCGGGTTCAATACCATAGCCGTCATAGACAGTTCGTCCGCCTTTGGTTTTGAATGCAGTGCGCAAAGAATCTTGTATTTTGTTGGCTCTGCCTTGTTCATCTCTATGGGAGTAATCTATCGCCTGAATACAGCGACCCGAAGGTATATAATATTTTGATACGGTAACTTTCATCTGAGTGTTGTACATAAGGGGAAATACATTTTGTACCAATCCCTTACCGAATGTTCTTTGACCCATGATAACGGCTCTGTCCAAATCTTGTAATGAGCCGCTGACGATTTCGGAAGCCGATGCCGAGCCTTGGTCTGTCAAAACGATGATAGGTATTTCGGTATCGACGGCTTTATGAGTGGTTTTGAAAGTTTGATTTCTGTTAGCCGTCTTGCCTTTTGTCGTTACAACGGTCTGACCTTTATCCACAAAGATATTTACTATATTTACGGCTTCGTTTAACAATCCGCCACCGTTTCCACGCAAATCCAGGATAAGACCAGCCATGCCTTGTTTTTTCAGACTGTTGAACGCAGACAAAACATTGGTCGAAGCCTCTTTTGTAAATTCATTCAACTTGATATAACCGATGTTGTCGTAAATCATACCGCTGTAAGGAACGTTTGGTAAGGATATGGCTTTGCGTTTGAACTTAAAGGTTTTTTCTTCGCCGTTTCGCTCGATTTTCAATGTAATGTCCGAACCGGCTTGACCACGCAGAAACTCCCTTACCTGGTCGTTTTTCTTGCCTTTTGCCTTTTGTCCATTGACTTCAAGAATCTTGTCGCCCGCTTTTAGTCCGGCTTCATAGGCAGGCATACCCTCGTAAGGCTCGCTTATTATGGTGTATTCTCCTTGTTGATGTATCGTTGCACCGATACCTCCGTATTCTCCCATAAGTTGAAGTTTTACGTCCTCCAAATCACTTTCGGGATAGAAATTGGTGTATGGGTCGAGTTTTGCAAGCATTGCATCAATGGCTGTTTTAATCAAATCACCCTCATTTATATCATCAACGTAGGTATTATACAAAGTTTTGTAGGCGGAAGAGAAAATTTCGATGTTTTTTGATAGCTCAAAACTTCTGTCTTCTTTTTCTTTTTTTTGTGCGAAAACACAAGCAGGCAAAAGTATTGCCGTAAGCATCAATGTAATTGTGAAAGTTGATTTTTTCATATTCTGTGTAGCGATTTTTGTCCTAAATAATCATTCGGCAAAATTAAGCATTAAAACAGAAAAATCTATATTTTTTATATTTTTTTTTCATAAAACTTTTCGTTACGAGAAATTATTTATAATTTTGCACCTCTAAATTTTTGGAATAAAATAACTAAAAATCAAACAAAATATTATGGCTATAATTGGTAGAATTAGAAAGAGAGGCGGATTGGCTGTGGCTATTGTTGCAATTGCTATCCTTGCATTTATTTTCAGCGACTTATTTACAAGAAACAGAGACGGCGGAATGCCTAACAAGGTTGCTTCCATTGACGGAATGGACATCAATATAAATGAGTACAACTCCCGCAGTGAGATGACTGAAAATCAAATGCGTCAGCAAACTCCCGAAGGTAAATTGACTCAGGAACAGTCTTTCCAAACCAAGATAATGACATTTAACCAGCTTGTAAGTGAAAAACTTATAAAAAGAGAATGTGATGCTTTGGGTATAACTGTTGGTGAGGACGAATTGACTGATATGTTCCTTGGAACGTTTATTTCAAACATTGCAAGACAACAATTCACCGACCCGACAACCGGACAATACAATGCACAGGCTGTTCGTCAGATTATGTCGCAGTATGACAAGATGCAACCCGAACAAAAAGCTGCATGGCAGGAAATGAGAAAGAGTGCTGTCGATGAACGTATGCAACAAAAATACGGTATGATTCTTGCGAAGAGTTTCTATATGCCAAAGGCTATGGCTAAACATTTGAGTAATGTTTATGACCAAACGGCGGACACACGGTTTGTTATTCTTCCTTATGCGTCTATTGACGATAGCAAAATCAAACTTACGGACAAGGATTACGAAAAATATTACAACGATCATAAAAATGAGTTTATCGCTTACGAAGAAGGTAGAGAGGTTTCTTTCGTTAAATTCGATGTTCAGCCATCGCCAGCCGACATTAAGGCTATAAACGATTCCGTCGTTAAATTGTTTGACGAGATGCAAACGACTCCTAACGAGGAAATGGAATCTTTTGTTTCTTCTGTATCTGATTCAAGATACGATAGTTCATATCACAAACGAACTGATCGTGCAGTTACCGCTTATTTCGCTGACTCGGTTTTGGCAGGTAAGGGTGCAGGCTCTTTCATCGCCCCTACGCAAGTTGGAAACAATTGGGTAATGGGTAAGATTATGAGTGAGCAGGCTCGTCCAGATTCTGTAAAATTCTCTATCATTGCAGTATTTAACAACAAAATTGGTGCAGAACAAATCAAACGTACTCCTGAGCAAGAGAAGGCTCTTGTGGATTCTTTATACAATGTTATAAGCAAGGACACCAAGTTATTTGAAGAGAATGTTGCTAAATTCTCTGACGATCCGCAGACAAAAGATAAGTTTGGCGACCAAGGTTGGATTACTGACGGTAACTTAATGGAGGATATGTTCCAATCCATTATAAGCACTCCTATTAACGGTGTTGTTGTTTATCATCGTCCTGACGGTGCCGGTGATTATATCATCAAAGTTACAGACAAAACTCAATTGCAAAGCAAAATACGTCTTGCTCACGTTGTAATGGGTATTCGTCCGAGCGACAAGACTATAAACGACGTTAAAGATAAAGCCAATATCTTTTTATCAAAAGCAAAAGATGTGGAGACAATGGAAAAACAAGCCCAAAAACAATCTTTGAACGTCAATACATCGTACATAAATCAGATGTCGTACCAATTGGACGGCACACCATACGCTCGTGAAATAGTTTCGTGGGCATACGGTAAGAAAGTAAAAGAAGGTGAGTTGGCTTCTGAAATATATGAACTGCAAGATGTTGATAATTTCCGCGATATGTTTGTTGTTGTTGGTTTGAAGAGCATTCAAGAGAAAGGTTTTATATCTTTGGAGACTTTGAAAAAAGACGCAAACTTTGAACGTTTGGTTAAGATTGAGAAAAAGGCTGAGCAACTTATGGCAGAGGCTGAGAATTTGATAAAATCCAACAAGACAATCGAAAATATAGCAGCCAAGAAAGGCGTTGTTATCGATTCGGCTTATGGTATTGATTTCTCAACTCCATATTATGGTAAAGCAGGTGCAGAGGTTAAGGTTATCGGAACTATTTCATCTGCCAAGAACAAAGGTTTATTAAAACCTGTCAAAGGATTTAACGGTATTTATATTGTTAATGTTGATAATATTTCAAAACGTGTCGTTAAGGAAGATGCAGAGATGATTCGCCAGCAATATGCTATGAGAATGAATCAACGTATGAATCAAATCAATCCTGTTGGCGTTTTGTATCAGAATGCAAAAATTGACAACTACTTTGTGATGTACATCGGCAAGTAACTTTATTTTAATTATATATATTATATCTACCGCTACCTTAATTTATTTTAAGGTAGCGTTTTTATTTTCGTTTCGTTTGTTATTAGAAATATTGTACTTAACATATTTTCGTTTCTGTTCTCGTATTTTATTTTTCCATCTTTATTATTCAAAAAAATCTTTTCTTTTTCGCTAAGTGCTATAACAAAACTTCGCCAAATATTATAATAAAATTCCGCCAAATGACATAATTAGAAAAGGAAGAATAGAATAAATAATTGATAATTAGTTTGTAGAGCAATGATGCGAGTTTTCTTGAAAAAGATTAGTGTTATTGCTAAAATTTTTTGAATATTCTGAAATATTTTGATGTTATTGTTTTGCAGCATGAAACTTTTTTTATAATTTTGCAACTGCAATTGTGCTTATGACATATAAAACTATGATTTCACATTCAAAACAAAGCCTCAGAAACTCTTTTTTGAATTACAAAAGAAATAATACAATTCAGTCGTAAAGTTGTCAGAAGAAATTCTGAAACCCACTATGGTTTTGCACCAGCTTATGGTGTAAACATTGATTAATCTAAGGGTGCATAGGGTTTTGTTTCTGAGGCTTTTCCCTGAATGTGGTAGAAGAAAGATGTTTACACTTTCTTTTTGTTTCTTTCCTTGTTGAAATTTTTGTTTTTGGTTAGGCACTTGTATTAATTAATTTATTAACCATTCTAAAAAAACAAAAAATGAAAAGAGTGATTTTATTTGTTGCATTTGCAGGTACATTGTTGTGCTCTTGCGGTGGCACAGTCAGTACAGAAAGTTTAAGTAGTTCAATGGAAAAATCTTCAATAGAAAAAGAAGATGAAAAAGGTTGGGAATACTCAGAGAACATTGATGAGATGACTAGTAGTAAAACTTTATTTGCTACAATAGTTAGCGACAATTCCGAAGAATTTGATTTTCCTTATGGCGGTGGTTCAGATCTGTATTTGTATGTGAGAACTTCAAAGAAGTTTGGCAAAGATGTATATATAAAAATATCAAAAGGGCAATTTATTTGTAGTGAATATCAAGGGACAAATTATGTGAATGTTCGATTTGACGAGGATGCACCAATGAAATTTAGAACATCAGAACCATCGGACGGAAGTGCGGATTTACTTTTCCTTGGCAATTCAACAAAATTTATTAATAGGGCGAAGACGGCTAAAACGATTAAGATTGAAGCTCCGTTCTTTCAAGAGGGTTGGAGAGTTTTTACATTTACAACGGATAAACCATTAGTTTGGAATTAATGAAGCTATGATAAATTAGAGATAGAAAGCATAATTAAGGTTTGATTTTGTTTTCGGTCAAATATATTCTTCTTATCAAAATAAGGTAGGAAGAATATATTTTTATATTGTAAAACAGGCAATCTTCAAAAAAAATTGTAACTTTGCAACCTTATTAATTGAAACAATTTTTAGAGATGAAGAAAAATAGTTATGCTTTCAGCCTATCGATTATCGGAGTGCTGTACTTTACATTCGGATTTATCACTTGGCTTAACAACCAATTGATACCGTTCTTGAAAACTGCTTGCCAATTGACGGACACACAAGCATATTTAGTTACGTTTGCTTTCTATATTTCATACTTTGTTATGGCTTTACCATCGGCTGGTATATTGAAAAAGACAGGTTTCGCAAAAGGTATGTCGTTAGGACTTTTGGTAATGGCAGTGGGTTGCGTGGTGTTTATCCCTGCGGCTATGAGTAGAAACTATCTTGTATTTCTTATAGGATTGTTTGTTCAAGGTACGGGACTTGCACTGTTGCAAACGGCGGCTAACCCTTATGTTACAATACTTGGTCCAATCGAATCAGCAACACAGAGAATGTGTATTATGGGATTGTTTAACAAAATCGCAGGTATTGTCGGTATTTATATTTTCTCCAAAGCCTTGCTATCCAATATAGGTGCAATTTCCGAGAGCATAAACGCTGCAACAGGCATTCAACAAGTGGCTCTTTTAGATGAATTGGCTCATAGAATTATAACTCCGTACATTGTTATGGCTATTGGTTTAGTGCTTATCGCTCTTATGGTTTATCTGGCAAAACTGCCTGATATTAACTCAACGGACGATGAAGAGCAATTGGAAAACTCTTCAGTGTCAAAGGTTCAAGACAACCAAAAATCCAAACTGTCTGCCTATCTTTGGTTGGGTGTATTGGCGTTGTTCTTCTACGAAGGAGCGGAGGTTATGGCAATAGATACTTTGGTGCCGTACAGCCAATCCATAGGCTTGCCTGACAGTATCTCGACCAAGATTGGTATGTTCGCTTTGACGGCATTGCTTGTGGGCTACATCTCAACGATAGTCCTTATACCTAAATATATCTCGCAGACGAAGGCTTTGATTTATTGCTGTGTGTTATCGTTGGCATTCGTGCTTATCTCTCTTTTGACAAGCGGAGTCGTGTCTTTGGTGTTCTTGATATTGCTTTCTTTCTCAAATGCTGTTATGTGGGGAGCGATATGGGCTATGGCTATCGATAAATTAGGTAAAAACACTTCTTTCGCTTCTGCTTTGTTGATTATGGCAATAGTCGGTGGAGCGTTGATACCGCCTTTCTACGGTTATCTATCCGATGTTTTGGCTAATAGACAAATACCATACTTGTTGTTCCTTCCTTGTTATTTGTACATACTTTGGTATGCTGCTATGGGACACAAGATAGGATTGAAGAAATAATTTCTTTTGGCTTAGTAAATATTTCGTTTGACAATGGCAAAACAAAATAAAGACAATAATAATCCCGAGAATATATGTGCTTTTTGCGGCAGACCGATTAGTATGCTTAACGCATACGTGCCGTCAATGTTTCAAGGCATAGGTGTTTGTGATGACTGTTTAAGAGAAATCAACAAGGCTATGGCAAAGGAGCATAAACGCAATGATGCAACGAAAGATGAGAGCCTTGAACTGAAAACACCGCAAGAGATTTTCGATTTTCTTAACCAATATGTCATAGGACAGGAGCGTGCAAAGAAAATTCTTTCGGTGGCTGTCTATAATCATTACAAGCGTTTGAACTATATTGCCAAAGGCAAGACGACTGACGATGTGGAGTTGGAAAAATCCAATATTATAATGATTGGTGAGACAGGTACCGGTAAGACATTATTGGCTCGAACTATTGCGACCTTGTTAAATGTTCCTTTCTGCATTGCTGATGCTACCACTCTGACACAAGCAGGTTATGTTGGTGAAGATGTCGAGAATATTCTTACACGTCTTTTGCAAAACGCCGATTATGATGTTCAGCGAGCTGAGAAAGGTATTGTTTTCATTGATGAAATAGACAAGATAGCCCGTAAAGGCGACAATCCGTCTATAACGCGAGATGTCTCGGGAGAAGGTGTTCAACAATCGCTCTTGAAGATATTGGAGGGGACTGTTGTCAATGTGCCGCCCGAGGGAGGTCGTAAGCATCCGGAACAAAAGTTTATCCAAGTGGATACTCGTAACATACTGTTTATTGCGGCAGGTGCATTTGACGGCATTGAACGTAATATTGCTTCGAGAATGAATTCTTATGCCATAGGTTTTATGGAATCTTTACAGCGAGATAATATCGATACAGAGGAGTTCCTTAAATACGCTCAGCCGCAGGATTTGAAATCTTTCGGACTTATACCCGAACTTATAGGACGTTTTCCTGTTCTAACGTCTTTGGATAAATTGGACGCAAAGGCTATGAAACGTATCTTGACAGAGCCAAAGAACGCCATAACCAAACAATATCAAAAACTCTTTGAAATGGATAACAAAGAACTGCGTTTCGATGACGATGCTTTGGATTATTTCGTTCAAACGGCATTGGATTATTCTTTGGGAGCAAGAGGTTTGAGGGGTATTATGGAGAACGTTATGAACGATTTAATGTTTTCTCTTCCAACTCAAAAAGCCAAGAAAACGATAACCATTACCAAGCAATACGCCCAGCAGATGCTTCAAGGTGCAGGTTTGGTAAAGAACAATAAATAATTTAGAAAATTTAACGCTATGAAAAGATTTTTTGTCTTGCTTGTATCTATTCTTGCCGTCTTTGTTGCAACGGCACAGAAACAAGGCGGCATAACTGTTTTTGGAACAATAAGCAATGGCGATACCATTCCGCTTGCATATTTGGAGCCTGTCATCGTCAAGGGCTATATATCTCCTTTGAGCGACAAAGAACAAAAAAAATATTCCAAACTTATCCGCAACGTCAAGAAAACGTATCCTATCGCCAAACAAGCACAACAACTGTTCAGTGCATATGCTTCTATGATAGACAAGGCTCAAAACGATGCGCAGATAGATAAGATTAAAAAGCAGGCTTATACAGATGTTAAAAACAAGTTCAAAGATAAAAGCAAGAGCCTTAACAAAGACCAAAGCAAACTTTTAACCAAACTTATATACCGTCAGACCGGTTATTCGTCTTACGCTTTAATCAAAACCTTTGGCGGCGGAGTCAAAGCCACAATGGCAAGTTCCACTTGCAAAGCACTTGGAGTTGATTTGAAAGGAGAGTTCAATCCATTGACAGATGAGCAAGACCGACTTGTGGAGCGTATTATTTATTGCATAGAAGCAGGCAAATTGTAGTTGTTTGTTATGAACGGTTTTTGTTATCTTGGCGTTGTGCCGGTTAGAAGCAATCATCAAAGCCGCAGCGAACAAATAACGCAATTGCTCTTCGGCGATAGGGTGAGGGTATTGGAGCAGTTTTCGGGCGATAATGTCGTTGCGGACTCGTGGCTTAAAATCCAAAATATTAAAGACAGTTATATCGGCTGGGTGGATAAACGCAATCTTTTGCTTAGCGATACTTTGCTGCCCGAACCTAATTATATAGTATCTTCCACTACTGCAAAAATCCAATTGGATAATGATATTATAACTATTCCTATGGCTTCAACGCTTGTGGATAAAATGTTTTCGATAGAAGGACATAAGTTTTCGCTCGTAGAGGGCAGTGTTATAGCCTATAACAAACGCAGTCCGCTATTGATAAAAGCCATAGCGTTGTTGCTTTTGAACACTCCATATCAATGGGGCGGCAAAAGTATCTTCGGAATGGATTGCAGTGGATTTGTTCAAAATGTTTTTTCTTTTGCCGCTGTGGATTTGCCGCGAGATACATCTATGCAGGCAAGACAAGGCAAGGACGTTGATTTTAATGATATTGTTTTCGGGGATTTGTTTTTCTTTGATAATCCTAAGACGAAGAACATAAATCATGTTGGCATATATTTAGGCGATAACAAGGTTATCCATTGCAGTGGCAAGGTTCGTATAGATAATATAGATGAAAAAGGCATTAAACCGATAGGCTTTGAGGATATATATTCTCATCATCTTTGTGCAGTCAAAAGATTGTTCTAAGCGTTGCCTATACCCTTATTTCTTCTTATAATTTAGATATTTTCTTTTAACACATAAAACAATAAAAGTGCGGACTAATTCAAAGCCCGCACTTTATCAATGATTTTAACTAATCTCCTTTTTCTATAAGAAAAATGTTACACCAAACTCCCAATTATTTTGCCTAAAAGGAGAACTGCTTAAATTTCTGTGAAAATTGGCGCCATAACTATAATGATTGAATTTATAGTCTTGTTTAAGATAGGCTGTATAAGACATAAAAGTTTGAAACTTATGTGATTTGAATGGAAATTCAAAGCCGGTGCTAATATAAAGGAAGTAATTGATTTTATCTTTTATTTCAAAATCAACGTGATATACATTTACTTTGTTAGGGTTGCTATTTGAAGTGTATGCCGTTACGTCTATGGTAGGGTCATTATTCGAGATGTGAAATTTGACACCACCGCCAAGAGAAGCAATCCAATAACTATGGTTGTATTCACTCATCGGAAGTTTGAAATTTGCCGCAACGGGTATTTCCAAATCCGATATATTGACGTTCATACTTGTACCACCATGGTAATAAGAATAGTCATATAACACTCTTCTAATATTGAATTTCAGCCTTGAAGATAGATACCAATTAGATGTAAAATTATATTGATATTCAAAGAACAAACTGTAATAGTGCGATGAAGTAAAATGTAAGTTATCACTGTCATCACCACCAAAAAGATTAATTCCAGTCGACATAAAATTGTTCAGTCCTCTACCTCCTGCGAAAATATCGGAGGTGATGCCAAATCCAAATCTGTGCCGTTTGTCCGCATTGTCGTCAAATCTTGCAAATGTTTGTGCAGAAGCAGACAGTGTGGTTAGCCCTAATGCAATGGTTATTAGTGAAAGTTTAATATTTTTCATATTATTGACACCGTTTTTAGTATTTAACATTCTTTTTTTATTGCTGTCCGACTCAATATAATGACTATGTAAGCCTTTTTATGTGATTTTAGTGTTCTTCTATGTTTTACACTTTAGCTATCCGATAAATTTACAGTCAGGATATTCACCGAAATTTTTATCGGATAGCAATAAATAATTTTAACTAATCTCCTTTTTTACAGGAAGAATGTTACACCTACTTCCAAATTATTCTGTCTGAACGTATCTCCTGCTAACTCCCTAAAAAATGTTGTTCCATTAGCACCAATACTATTATGATAGAACGAATATTCTTTTAAGAAGAAAGCTGTATAGGATATGAAAGTTTGCAATCTATGTTTACTTACTTGAAACTCAAATCCTGTCCCAACAGAAAGGAAGAAATTTGTTTTATAGTGGTCATCAAATTCTAACTGATAATTATTATAAAGACCATTGTCAAGATGTATTGAATGATTTTTAAGAATATCAAAATTAGGTGAATAGATATTAAATTTAACACCAATACCGGCAGATGCAATCCAATAATTGCTTCTACTTACAGGCAATCTGAAATTAGCCATAACAGGAATTTCCAAATCCCATAAATTAATAGATATATCATCACTTATTGCATCATATAAGTAGTGATATGATAAATATCTATTATTGAATTTTAATCTTGAAGATAGAGACCAATTACGTGCAAATTGATATTGATATTCAAAATAGAAACTTAAAAAACGAGAATAGCGTAAATCCAAATTATCACGTTCTGTTGTAAGTAAAATTGTATCTATAAAAGGAGCTTCAAAGTTGTTCAAATTTTCATCTCCCGAAAAGATATCTGTGGTAACACCAAATCCGAAATGATGTTTATCGCTTATTTTCTTATTGGATTGTTCTGTTTGTGCAAGAACTACCGAACCGATGCTTAAAAGCATAATAAAAATAGTTTTTTTCATCTTTATGAAAAGTTTAATTTGTTAATGTTTGTGTCGCTTTTAATTTTATATGGATTTGACACGAAAACTCTATTTCCATAGGTCTGCTACTCTTTTTAATGGCTCTCGCAAAATTCCATTGTTGCAATACTCCTTATTACTGCTGCTGATGGGTAAAAATATTTGAATTAACTTCACTGTCCTTATTAAAATAAAAAAACGGTTGATCAGACTGAATGTTACCCTAACTAAGACACGGCAAAGGTATGAATATTTATTATACCTGCCAAATAATTTTGAATATTTTTTTTCGGGGGGNNAGGGGGGGGGGGGGATATGTAATATTATTAAAACAATGTCTTATAGTAAATTACTTGTATAATAAAGTGCATATTTTTTTATTTTTTTACGAATAACTGACCGTTATAGCAACTGAAAATTACCACTTATTGACAACACATTATTAATGTTTAACACTAATTTACTAATCATTGAGATTATTTTACTAATGTTTAACATTAATTTACTGATGTGTGATACTATTTTGCTGATATGCGATAAAAATTTATAGACAAGACAATAACAAAAATAGCACCGCAATCATAAAAAATTGAATGCAGTGCTAAAAGTATTTAACCTAAAAATTTTGATGCACTAATTGTTGATGATGTTTTGGAACTCTATCTGCGACTGATAGCGCTTAAATTCCACATCGTTTTTAGCCTGATACTTGTATGCAGGTTCCATTTCGCAAGCGGCTTTCAAGTTCTTGATTAATCCCGGAACGTCGTCCAAACGTGCATAACATACAGCACGCAAATAATTAACTTCACTCGTCTGATCTACACAGCAATCCAAAGTACGGATAGCGTTGCCTGTATTACCTGTCAATAATTGAATCAAAGCCAAATTGTATGTACATTTTCTGTCTTGCAATTGCTCGGATGCAGCCTCGTAATCGCCTTGTTTGATAGACACTATAGCCGAGTTTGCAGTAGCCTGCTCGCTGCCATGTTCCTTGGCAAGTTCGATATATCTTGCAGCAGCATCGGTGTCTCTCAACGCCAATTGCAATAAAGCCAAATTGTTTTCTATCTGTCCGTTTTCAGGAGAAAGTTTATACGCTGTCTCCAAATACATTTTGGCATCGTCATACTGATTCAAATACAACGCTGTTGCACCTGCATTGTTCCAACCCTCCCATTGAGAAGGGAAACGCTCTGTTACTGCTTGGTATATCTGCAATTTAATAGCGTAGTTGTGAGATAATGATGCAGCGTACATCAATTCATCGTAAGTCAGATTATCCGGGTTGGACAAAGCCATTTTTGCCAATTCCTGATCTGTTTTCTGAACGCCTGAGAAATTAAAAGCAATCTCTCCACGACGAAGTGTAGGCAAAATATCTTCTTCAATTTGACGGAAAACAACGCTCATATTTCTGATTTCCTGCTCACGGCGGATTTTGTCAGGTTGAGATTTAACGACATTGATAACAGTGTTTTTCTCTTGCATTGAAGAGCCTTCCACAAGTTTTAAGAAATTATCCCAGTCCTCTCCACGAGCATTGGTTGTGATTACAACGTCTTTCTTTATGTCTTCAACATATTTGTTTATGTCCGATGCTTTGATGTTTTCGGCTTTGGCTCTTTCTCTCAACGCTTCTGAAAGCATATTATCCACAAGTTTGACAGTCGTTTCGGCACGTTTCTTGGAAAGACCTATATTGAATGATTCCTCACCTTCGGGTGAAGCCCAAGCATTAACATAAATCTGTTTAGGTACTTGGTTGTTGATGATATAGGATTTCATATTGTTGATACCGCGTTTTGCTTCCATTTTCTTGTTCAAAGCATTGTTCCAGTTCAAATCACTCATATTGACCGTAAAATAAATATCGGCTTTCATCAATTCATCGTTGGAAACAGTGTAGTTGGCACTTGCCATTGACATATCGCCTTTAATATCCACACGGTTGGATGTTGAGTTTATGCCTTGTGCAATTTTAACGTTGCCAAGTTCGATAGCATCTTCGTTCTCCAAAGCCTCGCTGCGTGTTGCGTTGGCTTCATTGACGCTTTTGGCTTTATAAGCCACAGGGTTAAGAGTTAAAACGGCGTTTTCCATACCCGGACGATATGCCACCGTGTCCCTATACATAAATCTGCCGCCATTGCTTTTTTCTATTGTACGACCGTTGCCATCGACCTTTTGACCCTTCAAATTCATAGGAGAAAGGATAACCTCGCCAGTTTCCCAAGTAAGCACAGGTTGAAGATAAACCACAGCTTTTTTGTTGAAATAGTTTTGAGGAATATTGCCGTTGATTGTAATGATGACTTTGTCGCCCGTTGTCTCCATAGGGTTAGGAGAAATTTGATAACGAACCGTTTGATGCTTTTTCTGCATGGTTTTAAGCGAAGAAGAACAAGAAGAGAATCCGAATATCACTCCTGCCAACAAAACGCCTGCAAGTAATCTTTTCATCTTATTATTATGTTTTTTTAGTTATTATCTTATTAATAAGCCCACCTAAAATAATCGGCAAAGTTACGATAAAAAATTTTAATCTTTTACTTATTCATTTTATTTTTTATATTTTTCGTCTTTTTTTTATATTCCTTTCACTAATATCGCAAACTTTTTAGACCAATATCAATGATAAAACAACGAAAATAAAAGGCGATAAAATAATACGGCAATAGATAATTTTAACAAATCATTTAACGAATGCTGAATGCTTGACAGCAAAATAATAGTCCGAGCAGTGAAAATCCAAGCAAAGAAATTTTGAACGATGTAATAGAAAATTTGAGCGGAGTATGAAAGCAAAACAAAACGGGATATTAATTAAAATATCCCGTTAATAGGTCTTACAACGGCTATTTGAATTCTTTAACGCTTCTTATCTATGTCGATAAGAGTGTATTTCTTTGTTCCCAAGCCAAGTTTTTCGGCGTAATCCACCGTATGAGTGCCGTGCATCTGTTTAATACGGTTTATCAACGGTTTTGCAGTGTCGCCTTTGGCATCTTTATGCTCGAAAACAATCTCCAAACAAGCCTCGTCCAATGCAACAGGGTCTAATGAAGCCAATATACCAACGTCCTTCAATTCGGGTTTTGCCGGGTTGCCGTTACAATCACAGTCGATGGACATATTGTTCATAACGTTGATATAAACTATGTTTTGTTTGCCGTCTTTGACGAAATAATTATGAACGCCTTGTGCTGAGGCAGCCATTGACTCCAAGAAAGAATCTTGGTCGTTGTTGCCCCAAGGATTTGTCTCGCTCTTGCCGGCCGAATGAATGTATGCCTTGCCGGCCGAAGAAGCCACTCCTATGGATTGATTCTTCAAAACGCCACCTAAACCGCCCATTTGATGACCTTTGAAATGTGCAAGGTTAATCATAAAGTCGTAGTTTTTAAGATGTGAGCCGACGATGTCGTATTTAATCCATTTTGTGTCTTGAACAGGTATGTGTATAGTGTCCTCTGCGTCCATAATATCCACTCTTGCTATCTTGTCGTAGCCACGCTCCTGAATGGCTTTCAAATGGTCTTTCGTCGTTGCACGGTTGCCTCCGTAAGCAGTGTTGCACTCTACCAATGTGCCGTTGGTTTTCTTTACCAAGCCTTTAATAAGTTCGGGACTGAGATGATTGGATTTAGAAGACTCTCCCGTAGAAATCTTTATGGCTACATTACCTTTCGGCTCAACGCCCAATGCCTTAAAAACCTTTACCAATCCTTCTGCACTTATGTCCTTGGTAAAATAAACTTTGCTTTGAGAAAAAGCCATACCATAAAAACATAAGCCGACCAATAAAACAACTATCTTTTTCATATCATTAAGTTTTTTTGTTTTTTCCTTGTTTTGTCTGTTATTTTCAATAACAGCACCTTTGTATAACGCATCATTCAAAATATTATTATGCAAAGCGATTTATGGTTTTACATGTTTATTTGTTTCGAATTTGTGTTACGATGCTTTTAGCCACTTGATTGCTTGACCCTGCGTTGCCGAGTTGGGAGCGAAGTATGGCGTAATCGGCTTTAATCCTGTGGCGATAATCCTCATCGAAAGTAATTCTTCGAAACTCGTTGTCCAACGCTTCGGCATTCCATAAATTTTGCAACAACTCTTTGACAACCTCACGTTTCAAGATGATATTGACAAGAGATATGTATTTTATTTTAACGATATACGTTGCAATAAGATACGACAATCTTGAAGCCTTGTAACAAACGCATTGAACGACATCGAACAACGCTGTTTCCAATGTAGCCGTTCCCGAAGTGATAAGACCGCTATGAGCCACGTTAAGAATATCGTACGTACGGTTAAACACCAAATGGATATTGTTGCTGTGAATTAAACTTCTATAATACTCTTCACTGAAAGAATCCACACAAGCCACCACGAAATCAAATTGCGGATACTTATCGGCTATAACGCTCTGAACAGGCAACATCTTTTTTATCTCTTGCTTCCTACTACCGGGCAATATGGCTATGATAGGCTTGTCGCCAAGGTTATATTCTTTAAGAAATGCTTCTTTATCCCTCAGATTGTCCTTAAACAACGCAATTTCGTCCAATAAAGGATTGCCGAAATATTCCACCTTCATATCGTGGGCAGCATAGAAAGGTTTTTCAAAAGGTAGGATGACATAAAGTTTATCCAATATGTGACGCATAGTCTTTATTCTGCCTTTTTTCCAAGCCCACACCTGCGGGGAAATATAATAAAAGTTTTTGATTCCTTTATTATGCGAGAATTTGGCTATACGAAGGTTAAAGCCCGGATAATCGACGAAAATCATACAATCGGGTTGAAAACTCATTATATCTTTTTTGCACAAGCGGATATTACCCAACACCTCTTTAAGATGCGTTGCCACCTCCACAAAACCCATAAAAGCCAAATCGTTGATATGCTTAACGATTTGCAAGCCTTCGTTTTTCATATTGTCGCCACCGAAACCGCGAAACTCCGCCTTTGTGTCGTATTGCTTGATATATTTCATTAGCAATGATGCGTGTTTATCTCCCGACAATTCTCCTGCTATGATATAATATTTCATTGTGTTTATTGTTGTTTTCTAAGTTATTAAACCCTTCTTGCCGTGCTATTGCTGTTTTGCAGCAAAAAATTTTTTCTTATTTATAATTGTTAAAATAATTATTAAAACTATTTTAGTGTTAAGTAATCATATTTAATCAAAAACACTAATATTGCTCCCAAAGTCATAACCAACGCCAATACCGAGCCTTTTGCCGATTGTGTTTGTTGCGATTTCAGATAGTAACGAAGCAAAAATATCTCGCCCACAACCGAAAACAAAAATGTTTTCATCTGCACTAATAAATCCGCCCCCAATAGCCGCAATACCAACGTTATCAACAACGCACTGATCACCGTCAAAAATGTACTTAAAATAAATCCCACCACAAAATTATCTCGTTTGAACCACATTTTTATATTGTTTTTTTGTCTTTCGTTCTTTTAGTTTTTTTTAATTTACGTTTATCGCTTACGTTAGTATATCGTTATTATTTGTCAGTTCTCGAATTGTTTTTTTATTTGTTCCATAACCCTGTATGCTGTCAAATCCACATGCATTGGGACAATGGCGGCAAAGCCGTCATTGACTGCATTCCAATCGGCTCTGTCGCTTTGGTCGGTGCAATGATACTGACCGCCAAGCCAGAATATCGAGTGTCCGTCTTGTTTGACCTCTTTATCAAATTCTTCCGTCCAATAGCCTTTGGCTTGATGCGACACCTTGACGCCACGAATCTTGCCGATAGGAAAATTAACGTTTAAGCACACATCATCAGGCAGGGAATTTTTTAGAACATTGGCTATAATTTGTTCCACCAACGGTTTGCAATCTTCTAACGGTGCGTCTTTTCTATCGTCGCAAAGCGAAAATCCCACACTCGGCACATTTTCCGCACAGCCCTCCATAACGGCAGCCATAGTACCCGAATAAATAGTGTTTATTGACGTGTTCGCCCCCATATTGATGCCCGCAAAAAGAAAGTCGGGACGACGATACAAAACATTGTCAAACCCCATTTTCACACAATCTGCAGGAGTGCCTTCCAACGAATATTCTTCATAATCCTCTTGCTTGGTTATAGTTGTAAGTTTCAAAGGCTTACCTGTTGTAATCGAATGACTTTTACCGCTCATCTCGGTAGAAGGAGCAACAACGACCACCTTACCCAATGGTCGCAAAATATTTATCAAAAGACGTATGCCTTTGGCTTGATAACCGTCGTCGTTGGTAACAAATATCAATGGTTTTTCGGTCATAAATTTTCTTGCTGTTTCGAATAAAATAAAGCGCAAAGTTATTAAAATTTTTTCGTATGTAGTGAAAAATACCTATTTTTGCAAAATTATTTCTACGAAAAGTTGCAAAAAGATAATGATTTTATAGAAAGATATTTTGATAATAACACTGCATCACACAACGCAAGATAAGACATATATGACAATGACTTTGAAAAATATACTGCATAAACCCATAGATTTGTTGATGAAAATAAAGAACCCTTTTATACGCTTTCTGTTCGTCGGTGGTATCAACACCATTGTGGGTTATACGCTTTTTATTCTTTGTCGTTGGGTTGGAATGCAGAGGGCTGTGGCTGTGTTGGTTTCGACGGTTTTGGGTGTTTTGTTCAATTATCACAGCACAGGTAAAATTGTATTCGGCAACAAGGGTTATAGTGTTATCGTTCAGTTTTTTATCATCTACGGCATAATGTATGTTGTCAATCTTTTGGAACTGCATTATTTGGCAGAGAGCAGCGTATATGATTTTTTCTTTGATATAGACAGGTCGCATTTGAACCTTTTGGAAAAATTTTCAATTGATTTAAGCAAGGCAGGTGATGCGATAGGACAGTTGTTGATTGTCTTACCTAACGCCATAGTTACTTTCCTTTTGAACAAAACGTTTGTCTTTTCCAAAAACAAATGTGGCAACAAGACGGTTGATAAATAAACGAGGGCGTGATAGCCAAGTAAGCACTTATTTGCTTAAAACAGAATTTTTTTTAGTTATATAATAAATAAACAAGGCAAGCAAAATGCTCGCCTTTGCTATAATAAAATGTAGTAAAATAAAAAAATCGATGTTATAGCCTTATACGTTTATCAAGTTTTTCAGCCTGCTTTACGTTCTTTCGGCTTAAAATTCCAAACTTGGTGGCTAAGCCATATTTAAAAGACTATTTCTTAAAATTTTGAAGACCTTTGTTTAGGAACTCTATAAAATTGTTGGCGTCTTTGTCGTATGGTTGTGGTTTGTCGGTAAGCAGGTTGCCATCGCCGTCCATAAGAACGTAAAGCGGTTGAGCGTTGGCGTGGAACTTCTCTATCTGATAGTTAAGGTTGCGTCTGCCAAGAGTTTTTATGGTTTTGCCGTTCATCTGAGTCCATTCTTCTTGCGGAAGTGTGATGGTGTTTTCATCGCAGTATAACGACACAAGGATATAATCGTTTTGGATTAGTTTCTTTACTTCGGGTACAGTCCAAACAGCCGTCTCCATCTCTCGGCAGTTAGCACATGATTTGCCCGTAAAGTCCAAGAACAAAGGCTTCCCGACTTTCTTTGCGTAGGCTTTGGCTTCCTCCAAATCGAAGAAGGCTTTAAAACCGACAGGTACGTGTTCGTCCAATTTGTCTGCATATTTTCTTTTAGCAGGAAAGTCTCCCAAATCTGCCGTTGCACCACTGCCGCCGCCGTTTTCCACAATGATTTTCTCGACATTGTATTCCTGAGAAGACACCGGTGGCAAGTAGCCCGAGATTGCACTCAATGGTGCTCCCCATAAGCCCGGTATCATATAAATAGTAAATGCGAACGATATGATTGCAAGAAACAGACGAGGTACTGTTATATGTTTTAACTCGCTGTCGCCTTTGAATTTAAGTTTGCCAAGCAAGTAAAATCCAATCATTGCAAAGATGACTATCCATATACACAAGTATGTTGTCCTTGGTAATATGCCCCAGTTACATGCTTGGTCGGCAACCATAAGGAATTTCAATCCCAAAGCTATTTCCAAGAATCCGAAAACGATTTTAACGCTGTTAAGCCACGAGCCGCTCTTCATATTTTTCAAAAATGACGGGAACATAGCCAACAATGTAAATGGCAATGCGAAACCTACCGCGAATCCCAACATCGATACAAAGAAAATAAACGAGTTGCTTGAACCCGAAGCCATCTCCACAAGGGCTGCACCCAATATAGGACCTGTGCAGGAGAATGATACCAATACCGTTGTCAAGGCTATGAAGAAAGCTCCAAGAAAGCCGCCTTTTTCGGCGTTTGCATCGGATTTGTTAGCCCATTTGCTTGGCAAGGTTATCTCGAACATGCCGAAGAATGACAATGCAAAGACCATAAAGATGATAAAGAATAATACGTTAGGTATCCAATGTGTGGATATGATATACATGGCGTCCTTACCGAAGATTAACGTTAATGCCAACCCCAAGACGGCAAAGATAAACACTATCGATAATCCGAAGAAATAGGCTTGTTTTCTACCTTGACGGTTTGATTTCTTACCGTGTAGGAAGAATGATATTGTCATAGGAATCATAGGAAATACGCAAGGAGTGAGTAATGTCAACAGACCCACGCCGAACGAAATTAAAAAGACCATAAGCAATGATTTGTCGGCAAGGTTTTTAGTATCGCCAACGCTTGCGGTGTCTTGGTTTTCGGTTGCTGTCTGTGTTGTTTGAGCCAACTGCTCGCTGCTCGTTTCAGTTGTTGTCGCGGTGCCATTTTCCACTATGTCAGGTTCGGTTGTAAGAATGCTCGCCGCATTCGGATTACCTTTGACATCGAACACCAAATCCACATCGCTCGGAGGTATGCACGAGCCGTTTTCACACAACTGAAAAGATACCATACCTTTGACTTTGAAATCTTTATCACTCTTGATGCTTATTCGTTGAGTAAAGACTACATTGCCTTCAAAGTAGCGTGTTGTGTCTTTTGCGTATTTGTCATATTTTGCAAGATATTTAGGTTCTTTTACCGAGCCGATACGCTGATATTGAGATGATTTCTCGAATGAAAACTCTATTGGAAGTTCCGTACCTTTGGTTTTTTGTGAATATATGTGCCAACCGTTTTGCAGGTGGCAAGTCATTACCAAGTCGGCAACGGAGTCATTGATTTTATGCGTTTTGAACGTCCATTTGGCAGGGCTTTGCTGTGCATAAGAGCCTATGAAAAGCATAACAGCCGCCATAAATGTGATTAATTTCCTAAACATCTTTTTTATATTATTTTATTGTTTCTATTTTGTTTTTATATCTTTACACCAAACACGTTTTATTATCCTCTTTTTCTTTCTACCTTACTCTTTTTTGCCCCCCCCCTGTTTCTCTTTTGATATCTTTGCTTTTTTTCAAATTACCTTTTTGTGCCAATTATCTGCGAAGCCAAAGCACGGGATTTTGAGGGGTTGAGCCTTTACGTACTTGGAAGTTTATCTCGCTTTGTCCGTTTTCGTTGGTGGCTACTGTTCCTATACGTTGTCCCATAGACACTTTAGTGCCTTTGGAAACTGAGACGGACTCCAAATTTGTGTAAATCGTAAAATATTCGCCGTGCAGGATAAGGACAACGTTTTTTCCGTTAGGGCCTTTCCAAACCGAACGTACTTCTCCATCATAGACACTTTTGACGGCAGAACCCTTGGTGGTGCGTATATCTATACCGTCATTTTTGATTGTTGTACCCTTGATATCCGGGTGTTCATGAACACCGAAACTGCTAACTATTACACCTTTATCCACAGGCCACGGCAGTTTTCCTTTGTTGCCGATAAATCCCTTGTTAAGTTCCACATCGTGAGCGGTGGCAAGCATTGTCGTCGGCTCTTTGGCGGTTGTGGATTTTTTGTTGTCGGATTTGGCGGTGTTGGACGATTTATTGTTTGAAGCCTTGTTTTTCGCTGCCAATTGCTGCTGTTTTTTAACTTCGGCATTGATAGCGGCGTTTATCTGTTGAGTAAGTTTCTTTTTCTTGTTTTCGGCTTGTTTAATTTGTTGAGTAAGTTGTTTTTGACGGCTTTGAATATCTTTGACCGCTCTTTCTTTTTGCAGTTTTTCTTTTTCGAGTGTTGCCGTGTGGGCTTTCTCTTGACGAAGCAGTTTGTCTTGCGATTTCTTTTGGTTCAAAAGTTCGTTTGACATCGTTGTCAGTTCGGAAGTTTTTTTTGAAATAAGAGCCATTTGTTGGCGTTGCATCTTAGCGAAGTTCTTGAAAAACATATATCTCTGATAAGCTTCGTGATAATCTTTTGCCGAAAAAATAAATATCAATTTGTCTGTTGCCGTTCGGTTTCGTTGGGCATAACGGAGCATTTGGGCGTAGTTCTGTTTTAGTATTTCAAGGTTTTTGTATTCTTCTCCGATAGACTGTTGAGCGGTCTTTATCTGATCGTCCAATATATTTATTTGCGATGATATATTGCTTACAAGTTTTTGACGTTGAGCCACTTTCTTTTTGATTATCTGTAACTCCGACGCAGACATCTTGTTTTTCTTCTTTGTCTCTTTCAAAATGGCATTCATCGATGCAATCTCTTTTTCGAGTTTGATTTTCTCGTTCTCCAATTTCTGACGATTTTGAGCCTGAACGTTTGTACAACTCAATATTATCGCTGCGACAAGAAATATCAATATGTATCTTAAACCTTTCACTTTCAATTAGTTTTCTTATGTTTTTGAGTGTTTTTTTTTAGTCTTTCGACGTTTTAGTTCTCGCTTGTTTTCATGCGGCTAAGCAAATCATATTCAAGCGGCAAAGATAGTGAAATTTTTATAAATGCAAAGAATTTTTATATAAAACATTGTCCTTAAATTTTTACTCTTATCGTTAAGCGAATTTTTAATTAAACTTTTGGCGGGGTGGAGAATGCGGCTTTAATAAAAATTTACTCTCTATTTGTTGGTTTGTTAGAATATAATATATTGGATTTAAGGACTTTTTTAAGTTTTCGCAAGTCTGACAGCGTACTCATCTTTTCCAACTTGTACATATACGCCATGGCGGGTAAGAAAAAGACGAATGTCGAGTGTTTGGTGGCATACATAAAATGGATGTCGATGTTCGGGTTTTTGAAAATTGTTTTGGCGATAATGTCGGCCAAGTCGCCCAGAGGTATGGGGGTTTTATCGGCATTGATTGTCCATTCCAAGCGAGTATATTTATTGGGGTGTGAGGATAGAACGAATATTCCCTCACAACTCTCTACAAGCGTTTTCAACTTATATAATCCTTCGCCTTTATGACCTATGGCTTTGGTGGATATACCTTTGTCGGTGGCAGCTTTAAGCAGTGTTTTATCCATTCCGCAGCCGTTGTCCTCAACGACAAAGCGAAAAACATTTTTCTCATCGCTGTACCGCACCGTGATGTTGATTTCATCGGAGCCGGCCTCTATGCTGTTTTTTATTACTTCTTCCAAATATTCGGCCAAGTCTTTCATTACTTTGTTTAACCTATCTTTACTCTTTATGGCATCGCCTAAATTTTACGTCGCTTTAATTTTTTTAACCCTTTTTAGCCACCCACGTCGCTATGCGTTATTTGCCTGTGCGGCTCGCACCGTTACTTAAAACGCTGTTGGATTTCTTTTTTCAAAAATTCTTGGGCGATTTCTATTTGGGATTGTGAGCCTGTCATTTTTTCAAATATAAGGCCTGCGTAGGCTGTTGGGGTTATGTTTTCGGAGTCTTTTGGAGTTAAGGAGTTAAGTATGTTTATTATCTCTTCTTTGGCGTTTTTGATATATGCCCATGCTTGCGAAGAGATGTAGAGTTGCTGTGAAAGGTTGTGTTCATACTCGTCGCGGATGTTTTTTATCATCACATCACGAAGCAGGCGGGTGCTCATATCGGGTTCATAGCAACGAAGGACAAGGTTGTCTGGCTTCATTCTTTCAAGGAACAACACCAATCGTTCGTAGGATTGCAGTTGTATGGGTGTTACCACTTTACGTGTCTCGGCTTCGGATATTTTTTGTATCTCCAAAAGCGTTTTCTTCTGCTCATTGGTTACGAATTCCTTGGTTTGGTGTAACATATAGTAACCCAAAACTATCTCAGCGACAATAAATATCACTGCAATCAATATAAATGCTACTGTTTCCATCTTTATAACTGTTTTATTTTTTATTGTTTTACGTTTAGTCTAATTTAAGCACGGCGAGAAAGGCACTTTGCGGCACTTCCACATTACCCACCTGACGCATACGTTTCTTGCCTTCTTTTTGTTTTTCAAGAAGTTTTCGTTTACGTGTTATATCGCCTCCATAACATTTGGCGGTAACGTCTTTTCGGACTGCTTTGACGGTCTCGCGAGCGATAATCTTGCTGCCGATGGCGGCTTGAATGGCTATGTCGAACTGTTGGCGAGGGATAAGTTCTTTAAGTTTCTCGCACATTCGACGGCCGAAAGCGTAGGCGTTGTCGGCATAGATAAGCGTCGAAAGGGCATCGACGGGCTCACCGTTAAGAAGTATCTCCAATTTGACAAGTTTCGACGGTTTGTAATCCGACTGATGATAATCGAACGAAGCGTAGCCTTTGGATATGGATTTAAGTTTGTCATAGAAATCAAAGACGACTTCGCTTAGAGGCATCTCAAAGATTATTTCGGCTCTGTCGGTTGTGAGATATGTCTGGTTTTTCAATATTCCGCGCTTGTCTATACACAGTTTCATAATCGCTCCGATATAGTCTGTTTTGGTTATTATGGATGCGATTATATACGGTTCTTCGATATGTTCTATATGCGAAGGGTCGGGCAGTCCGCTCGGGTTATAGACTTCAAGGCATTCGCCCTTAGTGGTGTATATCTTGTAATTTACGTTGGGAACGGTTGCTATGACATCTATGCCGAATTCCCTTTCCAAACGTTCTTGAATAATCTCCATGTGCAACAGACCCAAAAATCCGCAACGGAAACCGAAGCCCAAGGCCAACGAACTCTCGGGTAAGAAAGTCAATGAGGCATCGTTCAATTGCAGTTTTTCTATACTTGAACGCAGTTCCTCATAGTCTTTTGCATCTTGTGGATAAACGCCTGCAAAAACCATGGGTTTTACGTCTTGAAAACCTTTGATGGCTTCTTTGCAAGGGTTTTCCAAATGTGTTATGGTGTCTCCGACTTTGACTTCGCTGCTTGTTTTTATCGACGAAATGATATATCCCACATCTCCTGCAGCCAGGCGTTTGCAAGGCTCTAAGGTGTATTTCAAAACTCCTATTTCTTCGGCGTTGTACTCTTTATTGGTTGCCATAAACTTTATCTTATCGCCTTGGTTCAATGTGCCGTTGATGATACGGAAATAAGAAATCACACCGCGATAAGGGTTAAATATTGAATCGAATATAAGGGCTTGCAATTCTTTTGTTTGATCGCCTTTCGGCTGAGGAATACGCTCGACGATAGCATTCAAGATTTCTTCTACACCCTGACCTGTTTTTCCGCTGGCGAGGATTATGTCTTCTTTGTCGCAACCTGTCAGGTCCATGACTTGGTCGGACATTTCTTCGACCATAGCGTTTTGAAGGTCTATTTTATTAAGTATGGGAATGATTACAAGGTCGTTATCCACGGCTTGGTAGAGGTTGCTTATGGTTTGGGCTTGAATGCCTTGTGTTGCATCAACGATAAGCAATGCACCTTCGCAAGCGGCGATGGAGCGAGACACTTCGTAGGAAAAATCCACATGTCCGGGAGTGTCGATAAGGTTTAAGTAAAAATGTTGGTCATTGTGAATATAGTCCATTTGGATTGCGTGGGACTTTATGGTTATACCTCTTTCTCTTTCAAGGTCCATATTGTCAAGGACTTGGTTTTCCATTTCGCGGCTTGGCACCGATTTGGTAAATTCAAGTAATCTGTCGGCTATCGTACTTTTGCCGTGGTCTATATGGGCTATAATGCAAAAATTCCTTATATTTTTCATTCTGCAAAGTTAAAGATTTTTTTTGTTTTATGCTTATTTATTCCTTTATTTTCGTTTGTAGATATTTTGAATATTTATTGCAATCAAACATTTATTTGGAAAATTTGTTTGCTATGAAGATGTTATGTGTTAAAATTATCTATTTAAAATATTACGATTATTGTTTTTACATTTGATAATGGCTTTTTCGGTTACTTTCAGGATAAGGGTCTTAATTGTTCTTTCGGACCGATGAGAGTGGATAGTATAAAAGTTATGCAATAGAAAAGTATTAACAAAAAAGTCTTTGTAAAAGGTGTCAAAAAAGAAAAAATAATGAAAAAACTTTTGGCAGAATGAATAAAACATTGTAAAATTGCATAAAAATAAGCGATTTTGTATTGTTTGTCATTTTTATTGATATTTAATTTAACGGGAGCTCGACGAATTTAATCAAAAGATTATCAGAGTATTAAATGTTTATAACACTCATAGTATTAATGATGTCTATGAATTTGTACAATTAATGTCTCCTACGTTTTGTTCAGATGCTAAAAAAACTTAAAGAATTATCCTTACATTCAAGGGAAAGATTTATAATTCACTTATTTCCAATAATTAAATTCGTCGAACTCACGTTAATTTATAATTGGCTCCCTACTTTCGTAGGGAGTTTTTCTTTTATCACAAAGTAAATAACTCGCATACAGCTCAAATAAAAGAATATCAATAAAATAATACAACCACCAACATCAAAATGAGAATTCTACCAATAAAAAAAAACAACCAATGAACTACTCAATAGTCATTGCCAAAGCACTACAAACAACCAAAAGAAAAGTGCGACAAACGTAAGTTCGTCGCACACACAAAATCAATAAACATTATTTAACAACGTTACACATTTTGTTGAATTATTGCTTCAATACCCTATATAGCGCCGTCTAAATACATGTGCAATAACGTCAGATATTTCTGTTTATTGTATCGGAACAAAATTATTCGGCAAATATGTTGCTTCGTATTTGCTATTTTATTCGGAATTTCTGCCGCAGCAGTTTTTGTATTTTTTGCCACTACCACATGGGCAAGGGTCGTTACGACCAATTTTTTTCTCAACATGAATAGGTTGTCTCTTCTCTTCGCTTTGCGGTGTGTTGGTATTCATCTGAGGACGCTGAACCTGTTGTCTTGATGTCATTATACCACGGTTGTCCGTTTGAACATCTTGGCTCTGACGCATAGTCTCTTCCGGTATAGGCAACGCAGCCCGACAAAGGAATGAAGTTATATCCTTGTTAATGTCAATAAGCATTCGTTCAAACAAATCAAAACTCTCTATCTTATAAACGACAAGAGGGTCTTTCTGCTCATAAGAAGCATTCTGAACATTCTGACGCAAGTCGTCAAGGTTACGCAGATGCTCTTTCCAAGCATTGTCGATGATTTGTAAGGTTATAGACTTTTCAACACTTAAAGCAATCTCTTTGCCGTTAGTTTCGTAAGACTTCTTGATGGGAGCAACAGTGTTCAAAGTACGAATGCCGTCCGTAATTGGAAAAGCGACATTCTCGTAACGTGTGGCATTGCTCTCAACTAAGTTCTTGACAAACGGAAACGCAAGAAAAGCAATCTTATCCATACGGTCTTTGTAATAGACATAAACATTGTCGAATAGCTTATCCTTTAATTCCGAATGCTTGGTGTGGTTGAAAGTCTGTTCGTCCATAGGAAAATCAAAACCGCAGGTGCGGATAAACTGAGATTTTAACATATTGTAATCGTCATTGTTATCCACCATAACAGAGATGCAATCGTACATCATATCCGAAATATCTATCGCAAGTTTATCGCCATACAAAGCATTACGGCGCTTGGTGTAAATCACACTTCTTTGATTGTTCATCACATCGTCATATTCCAAAAGATGCTTACGGACACCGAAATTATTTTCTTCCACACGCTTTTGAGCCCTTTCGATAGATTTGGTCATCATAGGGTGTTGGATAACCTCTCCCTCTTGAATACCAAGACGATCCATCATCTTTATCATACGTTCCGAGCCGAACAAACGCATAAGTTTATCCTCCAAAGAGACAAAGAACTGTGAAGAACCCGGGTCTCCTTGACGACCTGCACGGCCACGCAACTGCCTATCCACACGACGGGATTCGTGTCTTTCTGTGCCTATGATTGCAAGACCGCCTGCCTCTTTGACACCTTCGCCTAACTTAATATCCGTTCCACGTCCAGCCATATTGGTTGCAATGGTAACAGCACCAGGCTTACCTGCCAAAGCCACAATCTCGGCTTCCTTTTGGTGAAGTTTTGCATTAAGAACCTGGTGTGGAATACGGCGAAGTTTAAGCATCTTAGAGAGTAACTCACTCGTTTCAACATCAACAGTACCAATCAATACAGGACGATTTTGGTTGCGTAAATTCTCAACCTCTTGGATAACGGCAGCGAATTTCTCACGTTTGGTCTTATATATAAGATCCTCATGGTCAAGACGGATAACAGGACGATTGGTAGGAATGGTAACAACGTCCAACTTGTAGATATTCCAAAACTCGCCAGCTTCGGTCTCTGCTGTACCGGTCATACCCGCAAGTTTCTTGTACATACGGAAATAGTTTTGCAGAGTAATGGTAGCGTATGTCTGGGTTGCAGCTTGAACCTTTACCTTTTCCTTCGCCTCAATGGCTTGGTGCAATCCGTCTGAATAACGTCTGCCCTCCATTATACGACCTGTCTGTTCATCAACGATTTTAACCTCATTGTTGATAACTACATACTCGACATTGTTTTCAAACAAAGCATAGGCTTTTAACAACTGGTTAATAGTATGAACTCTATCGCTTTGAACGGCGAAGTTTTGCATTATCTCGTCTTTCTTTTGGGCTTTCTGTTCAGGACTTATAGGTTCTTTGTCTAAATCGGCAAGTAGCGTTCCAACGTCCGGCAATTGGTAGAATTTAGGGTCTTCACCAAGTTTGGCAAGATAATCCATACCTTTTTCGGTTAGTTCGATGGTGTTGTGTTGCTCTTGGATAACAAAGTAAAGGTCGTCATCAACTATGTGCATCTCACGACTTTGATCCTGCATATAGAAGTTCTCGGTTTTAAGCATAAGAGACTTCATACCTGGTTCGGACAAAAGTTTTATCAATGCTTTATTCTTTGGCAAGCCGTGATGAGCTCTAAGAAGAAGTTTGCCGCCTTCGGCTTCAATCTTGGAATCGTGAGTAGAAGCAGCCTGTTCAAGGGTCTTTCTCGCATCGGCAATAACTTGGGTTACAAGATTACGCTGAACATTGTAAAGTTTCTCGATTATAGGGCAGAAACGCTCAAACTCCTGGTCTTCGCCTTTTGGAGTAGGTCCCGAAATGATAAGTGGAGTACGGGCATCGTCAATCAAAACGCTATCTACTTCATCGACAATGGCGTAGTTATGCTCACGTTGAACTATTTCATTGACATTGCTGCACATATTGTCTCTTAGGTAGTCAAAACCGAACTCGTTATTCGTTCCATAAGTAATGTCGCAGTTGTAAGCATTACGACGGCTTTCGCCACCTGGTTCGTGTTTGTCTATACAATCGACGCTAAGACCGTGGAACTCAAACAGACGTCCCATCCATTCGGAGTCTCGTTTTGCAAGATAATCATTGACCGTAACAACATGAACTCCTTTACCCGGCAATGCGTTCAAATATATAGGAAGAGTAGCCACAAGGGTTTTTCCTTCACCCGTTGCCATTTCGGCGATTTTACCTTGATGAAGAATTGTTCCGCCTATCAACTGAACATCGTAATGAACCATATCCCAATGAATCATACTTCCCCCAGCCATCCAAGAGTTTTTGTAATAGGCTTTGTCGCCCTCGATTCGGATAGCGTCCTTTGTCGTTGCCAGTTTTCTATCAAAGTCGGTAGCCGTAACTTCAACCTCTTCGTTATCGAAGAAACGTTTGGCTGTCTCTTTGACAACGGCGAAAGCCTCAGGTAGGATTTTGTTCAATATATCCTGAGTTGTGGCGTAGATTTTCTTGTCTAAATCCTCAATCTTTTCGTAATATCTTTGTTTGTCATCAACCGACATATCGAAATCGGTGTCCAATTTCTCTTTGATTTGACGTTTTTGCTGTTCTTCCTCTTCCACACTTTGGCGGATAAGATTTTTGAACTCTATGGTCTTTTGTCTTAACTCGTCGTTGGAGAGATTTTTCACCGTATCGTATGCTTTAAGGCATTTATCCAATATGGGCTTAACCTCTTTCAAGTCGCGTTGTGATTTGTTACCGAACAGTAACGATAAAATATTTGCCATCGTTTTTATTTTTGTTTTATTGTTTATTAGTTATAATATTCGTTGAATTATTGTTTAATATTATCTTATCAGTGTTAATGATTATTTCGCTATTTATACTATTTTTTTGTTTCTTGCCTAAATGCACTATTTGGCTTAAACGCAAATATATTCTTTGGCGAAGAGTGGTGTCGTCGATTGGTAGTTCGTTTGGAGAGTATTTATCGCTATAAACGTACATCGAAGCAATCATTGCCGTAAAAGCCCAAAACGGTACGGAGAGTTTATCGGTGTCAAGGAAATTGTTCATAAATCCGTGGGCGTAGTAAGTTATAAGCGAAAGAGTGATAAATAGCGACAATCGGGCTATATCTCTATTCTTTGCAAGGCGATAAGTTCTAATGCCTATATATATCGTTGTGCCGAACAATGCAAAGACTATCAAACTGCCTATAAGTCCTTGCTCGCACAATGGTCCTATGTATTCGCTGTGTGCATTGCCGAGCGTTCCTTCGTTGGTTGATATCGGTGTTCGTTGAGCATAGATTTGGTACGAACCATAGATGAATTGATAAGTGCCGGGTCCCCAACCCGTAACAGGGCGTTCCTTAAACATTCTTAAAGCACACGACCAGCGGTTCAGACGTTCTACGTTGGAAGCATCGGTCGTTATGTTGCTCATAGATGTAAGGTGTTTAATAAAATCGCCGTCCGAGTCTTGGGAATTGGATTCCAAAATCTGCACAATCGATGAGAAAAACACGGCAATGAACAACGCCAAGACGACAATAGTCCTAAGAATGGTTTTCATCTTGATTTTAAGCAGCACCAATATCAAAACTCCAAGAGCAGCCACAACGCTTAGCCAACTTGCCCTTGCGTAAGAAAGTACAAGTCCTATAAGCAAGCAGATGCTAATGAATGAAAATAGCATTCGATGTTTCTTTGTCGGGCATACTCTTTTGCTTGCAAAAGTATAATAAAGGCTTATGGGCAAGAACAAGGCTATGGCGGCACCGTAAGCCGTATGGTCGTTGTAGAATGGTCGGGATATTTTGTTGGATTCATCGAAAGCGAAGTTGAAATACGCAAATTTTATGGTGCATATAATCACTACAATGCTAAGAGCAAAACCGTACAAGGCAACGAACCAACGAATAGTTTTGGTGTCTTTGAAAATAGGGGTCATCATAAAATAACAAGGTATGACGAACCACAGCCTTGAAATTAGAAATTTTATTGACACCACAACGTCCCACGAGAAAAGAGATGCAATAAGTATCCAGCCGAGATTAACGAAAATCATGGCAGATATTGGGTTGTATAAAGCCTTTTTATCATAACTTCTATTGAAAAAACACTCCCAAAGGAACAATAACATAACCACTATGAGGATAGGTTCGGTAGGTACGGTAATGGCAAAATCCTCCATTCGGAAAAGGAACGACAGTGGAGTTAGCAACGCAACGACAAAGACAGTATAATAGAATTTGAGCATAATAAGAAGTACGCACAAGACCATTACAGGAATAAAGGCATAGATATAAATCTCGTAATCCATAGCGAACACACCCACTGTGAGAAACAGCAGACACAACACCGCTATGATTAACTTGTCTTTGGTTTTATACTTTGCCGTTTTATTCATCATTGTATTCGCTATGCGTATTGACACTATGCGTTTTGTTCGTCGTTTGCTTCTGTATTGAAATATTTCTCACGAACGACCAAGACTTCGGCAGCAATAAGGGTGCAGGCAAGGGCGGCAAGGATAACTATAAGGGAGCGTTTAGGTTTGTCTTTCTTATAGGAAGGTGTAGCGTATTGAGCTATGAAATCCACAGGAATCTGGCTATTGTAGTCTATTACGGCTTGTTGGTAATGTTCGTCCCAAGTCTGCATGGTCTTGCTTTTTTGTTCAAGGTCGATAAGCAACAAGGCTATAAGAGCACTTTCTTTGTTGGTTTGTTCGATCTTGTTTTCCAAACGATTGACGGCTGCTGTGTTACCTGCTGCCACCTGTTTGGACAATTCTTGTGCGAAACGGTCGTTAAAGGTGTGAGGGTAATATACTTTGTATTTTGCTTGAAGTTTATGAAGTGAATCGGTAAGCATCATAACTTCTTTTCGTATGCTGTCTCTACTTGCGGAAAGACAAGTCAAGATACTGTCGGCTTTGGCTTGTTTCATTCGGTGGCGAAGCACTTGAAGTTGTTCGGTCATATAGTTGGCAATATTGCAAGCATACTGAGGGTCTTTATCCCACACTTTGAGTTTAGCACCAAGAAAATCCGAACGTTTGACTTTGATGTTTTTTTTGAGTTTGAGAACCATTTTCTCGTTATCCAATGGAGTATCTTTCAATCCGTAATGTTTCCTAAGGTTGAAGTGTTTGGCAGTTTGTTCGATAATTTGCCACGAAGATAGCATCTCCAAAATATATTCGCTATCTTTCTCTGTTCCGAACATATAAGGGTCTATGTGGTCGCCTTCGTTTAGGAATGATTTTGATATGGCGTTAAATTCGCTTGGGAGGAACAATACCTCCGATTTGTAGTAGTTTGGAATAAGCAATGAAAGACCCGCTGCAACGATACCCGAGATGATAAATACGGCACATAAGAACTTGAAATGACGTCTAAAAAACTGCATCGTCTTGCCGAAATTGAATGTATTCATATTTGTTTTGTTTTTTTCTTTTCAAATTAAAGGTGCAAAGATAAGAATTTTTACATTATTATTTATAATTACGCCCGAATTATTTCAAAATAAAGCCAAATTATCCCAAAATAAACATCAATTTGAAACACATTTCATAGCATTTTGATGGGGCGTTTAATCTTTGTTTTGGTTATCGTTTATGGTTTTGAATAAATGGCGGATATTGGGGTAAGACTTGGAAAGAGTATAGCTTAAATCCTCTTTTTTTATCCAAACTATTTTATTGATACCTTCTTCTTTTTGTGGAGTAAGACTTTGAAGTGAAGAGCAAAACATATCGTACCAAAACGTTTGTTTAATCTCTCTTTTGCCGTTTAGAATATAGGTGTGAAACGAGGAAGCAAGGAATTTTTTTAGGTGTAATTCTTTCATACCGCATTCCTCCAAAACCTCACGCACGGCGGTCTGTTCTATTGTTTCGCCTTCTTCCCAATGACCTTTGGGTAAATCCCAATAATTGTTTCGGAAGATAAAAAGATAATCGTCGTTTTCGTTTCTGACTATTCCGCCAGCGGCTTTGACGAATATTAAAGACGAGGTAACGATGTTAAAAACGGTTTCAGTGGTTTCATTATCCGTTAAAAGTAGAAAATCTTGCGTTTGGTCGTCGTTGAACAAAGACGAAAAATCGTAAGAGTTTAATATTTCTGAATTACAATGAATTATTTGCGTGTTTGGAGAAAAATCAAGGTTTGAAGAATTTTTTGCAATCAAAACTTTGTTGTGTTTGTTAAATATTGTGTAATTTTGCATAACTTAAATGGTTAATAATTTGACACTATGAATAAAGAAAATGCAATTGAGGCTGCACGTTGTCTTTTGGACATCAAAGCCGTTAAATTATCACCCGAAAAGCCTTTTACATGGGCATCGGGACGTAAGTCGCCTATCTATTGTGATAATCGTCTTACATTGTCTTATCCGAAGATAAGAACGTTCATTAAGGAGCAATTCGTATGTTTGGTTAAAGAAATTTGTGAAAATGCTGACGTTATAGTAGGTGTTGCAACGGGAGGTATAGCACAAGGAGTGCTTGTTGCCCAAGAACTTAACAAGCCGTACGTTTATGTTCGTTCCGAAGCAAAATCTCATGGTATGAAAAACCAAATCGAAGGTGAGTTGCACGCAGGTCAAAGCGTTGTTGTTATCGAGGATTTGATTTCAACGGGTAAGAGCAGCCTTTTGGCTGTTGATGCTTTAAGAGATGCAGGAGCAGAAGTCAAGGGTATGGCTGCCATATTCACTTACGAGTTGGAGGTGGCTAAACAAAATTTCTTGAACAAACAGGTCGCCTTAAAGACTATAACTAACTACACCACTTTGATTGAGGCTGCAATACAAGAAAACTATGTTTCGCAAGCCAATATGCAATCATTACACCAGTGGAGAGAGAATCCTGAAAAGTGGTCGGACGACAGAATGTAAAATCTTAACTTTTCAATATTGTTTTAACAGAAAAGAATTTTTTTCAAGGCAATAAGAACTTTGGGCTTAGACGAAAATTTTTCTTAGATAGAAGAAATGTTTTTTAGCTGATTAAAAAATACTTTTTGGTGTAAAAAAAAGAGTTTTAGACGATGAAAAATATAAAATCCAAAACCGTAGAATTGAATAAAAGTGTGGAGGAGGTGTTTTATCTTATGAGCGATTTTTCGCATTTCGGGGCTATGCCGAACAATGATAAGATACAGAATTTCAAATGCACGTACGACACATGTTCGTTCAATGTAAGCGGAATGGCAGATGTGGAATTGGTTATCAAGGAGCGTAAGCCTTTTGAGTATATAACCATAGGCAGTGGCAAAGAGATTATGGGTGGATTTGATTTTCTTGTCAATCTTTTGTTTGAAAAGACAGGCGAGAGAACGTGTAATCTAACGGCAGAAGCAAACGTGGAGGGCAACGCCATAACGTTGATGATGCTGAAAAAACAGCTGCAAAAAGGTTTGGATTCTCTTATGGAGGGTGTTCAAAAAGCCATAAACGGACAGGCTTTTTAAGAAAAAAAGATTTACTATTAAAGGCTTGCAAATCGTTTTGCGTTATAGCGAAAAATAATGAATAGACTTTTGAGTGTCGTAATAGTTATGATGTTTTCTTGCTCGTTGTTTGGGCAGGAGAAAAGCCTATTGGATTATGACGAATGTAAGGATGACGTGAGCAAGTCCCTGCAAAAAAAATACATCAAAGCCGTCGGGTATTTCAACGATAAGAAATATTCTCAGGCATCGACACTTTTGCAAAGCATTATTAAGGAGGACGAGAGTTTTGCGTCCCCTTATTTTCTTATGGGTATGATAGGCGTTGTGAAAGATAACACGACAATGATTATGAAATATTTTCCATTGGTCATGGAACATTGCGAGGAATTTTCACACCCATACCTATATTATTATCTTGGAATGATTGACTACACGGAAGAAAGGTACGCCAAGGCGAGTGAGAATTTTGAACGTTTTTTAAGACTTACCGACCAAGATAACAGATACGATTCTTTGCAGCAAGAGGCTATAAACTATATTGATTGGAGCGATTTTCTTAAATCCACGAAGAATAACCAAGTGAGTTTTTCTCCGACCAAGATAAGTTTTCTTGCCAAAAACAAAAATTACTATGAGTCTTTTATTACTTGGGACGAAAACGAGATATGGTTCATTCGTGAGGAGATAGAACGAGACACTAATAAGGATTCTTTTACTTCCGAAGTCTCCACGTCGATTGATAGATTTTTGGAGCGAAGTGTTTTTGATTCCACAGGATTTTACGATAAGGGTTTTATTATGGACGACCCGTTCAATAACGTTAAGCCAATGGGTGGGGTCTCGATAACTGCGGATAACAATTACGTGTTTTATTCGGTAAAGAACACTTCTTCTAATAACGATTCTTGGGATATTTATTATGTAGAGCGTTTGGAGGACGATTATTTCTCCAATCCCAAAGCGATAAACCTTAATACATCGGAGTTTGATGAGTTCTCGCCCTCCATATCGCCGGACGGCAACACCTTGTATTTCGTCAGCAATAGAAAAGGTGGCAAAGGCAATTTCGATATATGGGTGTCTAAACGCAAAGGCAAAGACACTTGGAGCGAACCCGAGAATTTGGGACGTAATGTAAATACTTTCGGTAGCGAGACCTATCCGTTTATTGCAGCCGATAACCGTCATCTTTACTTTCTTTCCAACGGTAGGAAGACTTTGGGTAGTAGCGATATATTTGTCTATGATTTGAAGAGCGACAAACCGGCACAGAATATCGGCTACCCGATAAATACTGAGGAAGCAGAGCATTCTATGGGCGTTTGTTTGGACGGCAAGACGGCTTATTCGACCTTCAAGAACAAGGATAATGATTTTTTTGAAATAAACCGTTTTGAGTTGGACTCAAAGCATCAAAGCGAACCGAGATTCTTGGTTGAGGTCAGTATGGATAAACAACTTCGTGGCGATATAACGCTGAATGTTGTCAATCTTAGCAATTCCAAAACCGATGCTTATTACATCGCCGACGAACACCCTAACGCAACTTTTATCGTTGAGAAATCGCCTAATTATCTCTGCGTTTTAGACAAAAAGGGATATATGTTTTACGTTGAGAAATTTTCGTACGATACAAAGAACTTGACCATAAAACAATTGCCGTTGGAAAGCGGTATGAGTTGTCCTCTTAATGCCATTGCTTTTGACCAAAGCGGCGTTGTCTTTGATGATTTGTCGCAGACTATCTTGGATAGGTTTATCTCTTTTTTGAAAGGCTCGCCTAAATATAGGATAGAGATTTCGTCCAATGCCAAGATGAATAAGGCGTTAAAACAATACCTCGTTAAAAGCGGTATTCGTGAAGACAGACTCTCTTTTTTAGATACATCGTCAGATAAAGTGATATATAAGATACAATAATATAAATATATGGTATAATGACACGATTATAAGACACAATAAAATAAACACACAATAAACAATAACAATGTTAAACACTAAAACAATAATCATTATGAAAAAAAGATTGGTTATAATATTTATGTTGGCTATGGGTTTATTCGCCAACACCTATGCGCAAGAGAATAAAATCTATGAGTTTCAAGTTCCCCGTTCTGACGATGAGCAAAAACCCGAGACCGATCCACGTATTTTGCAAGCCGTATCGGAGTGGCAGGATTTGAAGTTTGGCTTTTTTATGCATTGGGGTATGTACGCCCAAAAGCAAGTTGTTGAATCGTGGAGTATATGCAACGAAGAATGGATAGACCGTAAGGGGGAGCCTTATGAAAAATACAAACAAGATTATTGGAATTTGGCAACGGAGTTCAATCCTAAACAATTCAATCCCGACAAATGGGCTGAGGCTGCACAAAGAGGCGGAATGAAATATGTCGTCTTTACAACCAAACATCACGATGGTTTTTGTATGTACGACACAAAAGAGACGGATTACAAGATAACCAACCCGAATTTTCCGTTTGGCGGTCAGGACGGCAGAGACGTTACGGACGAAGTGGTAAAATCTTTCCGCAACAAAGACTTCAAAATCGGTTTGTATTTTTCCAAAGCCGATTGGCATAACGAAGATTATTGGTCTCCATTGTGGGCAACACCCGATAGAAACGTTAATTATAGCATAGAAAAACACCCGGATATGTGGCAGCGTTTCTGTGATTTTACGACCAATCAAATCAAGGAGATTACCCATAACTATGGTAAGATTGACATTCTTTGGCTTGATGCAGGTTGGATTTGTCCTTTGTGGAGTGTTGTGCTTGACCCTGACCACGAAGAATGGATAGGTAAGAACAAGCGTATTCAAGACATCAATATGCCGAAAATCGCTAAGATTGCAAGAGAGAAAAATCCTGCGATGATTATCGTCGATAGAACGATAGGCGGCAAATACGAGAATTATCGCACACCTGAGCAAGCCATACCCGACGCTCCTTTGGATTATCCGTGGGAGACTTGTATGACTATGGGCGACAGTTGGTCTTATGTTGCAAACGACAACTATAAATCCACCAACAAACTTATCCATTTGCTGATAGATGTTGTTTGTAAGGGCGGAAACTTTTTGTTGAATGTCGGTCCTGATGAGTTAGGTAATCTTCCGCAGGCCGCTGTCAGTCGTATGGATAGCATAGGAGCGTGGTTGAATGTCAATGGCAAAGCCATATACAGCACTCGCCCGATAGCCCCTTATAAGCAAGACGGCATCTGTTACACACAAGGCAAGGACGGACAGATATATGCTTTGATTTTGATTGATGACTCAACGGCATTGCGTAAGTCTTACGATATTCCTGCCTTTGACGGAATAAAAAAAGGTAATAAAAAAATTCTTGGCACTAAACAAAAAGCCTCGTTAAGATACAAAAACGGTGCTTATACCTTAAACCTAAGCACTAATTTCATCAAGAAAAACAAGGAACGTAACGCAATCGTTGTAGAATTGTAAAACTAAGGTACAATAATATATGCAAGACTTATCGGTTAAGCAGGGCAATAAAACGTTTTGTTTAACCGATATTTTTAATATAAGAGAACGGCAAGGCAATATAAATAACCATAAAAGCCGAAATTTTTAATCAATGAGCCAATATAATAAGGTATAGAGCCGTTATAATTATATAATGAATTTTGTTCAATATTTGAAAACGTAATACAGTTATGAGCGATAAGGTTTCCATACGTTTTTTTAACGATAGGCAGGTGCGTGCTATTTGGGACGATGACAATTCAAAATGGTGGTTTTCCGCAACAGATATTGTCAGAGCCATAAATGATGAACCCGACTACGTCAAAGCCGCTAACTATTGGAGGTGGTTAAAGCGTAAGTTAAAACAAGAAGGTATTGAACTCGTGAGTACCACTCACGGCTTCAAATTTAAGGCTCCTGATGGCAAGGTGCGTTTTTCAGATGCCTTAAATAGCGAAGAAGTATCCATATTGGCAAAGAATTACCAGAATAATAGAGCAAAAGATTTTTTGGATTGGTTTACATATAGCGATAACACCATAGACGGACAGAGTAGAAAGAAAGCGTCGTCAATAGCACACATATCAATCATTTGTTGCAATCTTCTTTAACCGACAAGATTAATGACCGTGAAACATTTATGAAAGGCATTGATTATTCTTATTACTACGAGCAAGAAGATTAATTATTCGTTTTGTCGGTATTTATATTTATTTCAATAGTGTTTATAACTATTTTATCGGTGTTTATGATTATTTTCTTGTTTTGAGATGTATTTTCGTTGGATTTTTCATTATCAGATTTCGATTTATGCAAAATTGTTGCGACAATCGAAATTTTTTTTGCTATAACTTAAACAAATTTTTTGACTTTTTTGTCGATTTTATAAAAAAGTGAAATTTTTTGAGAGAAAATAGTGTGAAAAAGTTGTTTTTGAGATACAAAAGCAGTAAATTTTGAGTAAAAAGAGCCTGTTTGGAACAAAAATGTGGCATTTAATTATTTTTGTGTAAAATGCTGGAATTTAATGCTCTGACGAAGAGCGAAAAAATTTTTTTCGGGGGGGGGGGAGAGCATTTTTACCTATTTTATTTGTTGGTTTCCAGATAAATGTTGTAATTTTGCACTCTCAATTCATATTTATTGAAGTTTATTTGCAATAAAGATAATATAAATAATATGAAAAGACAACAAAATGAATGTCAAGTCGCGGTGAATCGCATATTTTTATTTTTGGTAATTGTCATTGCAGGAACCTCTCAGGTTGTCAGAGGGCAATGGGGGGGGGTAAAAACCAACCTACTTTCTGATGCGTTTTTGAGTCCTAATCTTGGTATAGAGATAGGTTTGGCTCCCAAATGGACGGTAGATGTTACAGGGCAGTTGAACGGCTGGACCCTTTCTCATAACAGACGTTGGAAACACGCTACCATTCAGCCAGAGGTTCGCTATTGGTTGTGCGACCGTTATGGCGGTCATTTCTTTGGTGCGCACTTACATGGCGGAATGTTCAATATGGGAGGCTTTGACGGTAAAGTCAATTTCTTGGGAACGGACGCTCGCAAACTTAAAGATACTCGTTATCAAGGTTGGTTTGTCGGTTTGGGCGTTGCCTACGGTTATGCGTGGGTTCTCTCTCGCCATTGGAATCTTGAAGGAGAGATAGGCATAGGTTATTCCTATACTCGTTATGACAGATTTCGTTGTACGGGTTGTGGCAAAAAAATAGAAACCGATGTGCCTCATCATTATTTTGGTCCTACCAAGGCAGCATTAAATCTCGTTTATATTTTCTAAAAAAGCAACGGATATGAAAAGGACAATATATGTTATGATTGTTGCCCTTACCGGTATGATTTGCATATCGGAAGTGGGCGCACAAGAAAAGAAGCGTATAATTCCCGACGTTTCCATAGATACATTCAAAATGGAACGTGAGGGTAAATATCTCAATGTGGCGATGGATATGAATTTGAAAGACCTTAATGTGTCTTCCAATCGTGCCGTGTTGCTAACGCCACGTCTTGTCAATGGAAAAGATTCTATTGATCTTCCTTCTGTTGGCATATATGGACGTAGAAGACATTATTATTACGAAAGAAAAGGTATTAGCAATATCACGGGCAAGAGCGAAAAATCTTATCGTGCATCAAATAAGCCGGATAGTGTTGCTTACAGCAATCTTACCGAATACAAGGATTGGATGGACGGAGCAACGCTAAAATTCCACCGCAGCGATTGGGGTTGTTGCCACGATAAACTGGCAGAGTACGATGGTGAGTTAGGTCGTCATCATGAGACATTCTTCCCGAACTTGCTGTTTGTTAAGCCAAAGGCGGAAATGGAAAAAGCACGTTCGTTGGCGGGTTCGGCATACGTGGATTTCCCGGTGGATCAAACGGTGATTTATCCGGAATATCACAACAATACTGCCGAGTTAAACAAGATTGCAGGAACGATAGACTCGGTTCGTAACGATAAAGACATCACCATTACTTCTGTTTGGTTAAAAGGTTACGCATCGCCCGAAAGCCCATACAAGCACAATACCGATTTGGCTAAGGGTCGTACGGCTGCTATCAAAAATCACATAAACCAATTGTTCCGTTTCAAGGACGGTATAATCTCTACGGAATATGAGCCTGAGAACTGGGAGGGCTTGCGTCGTTATGTGGAAAAGTCTAATATCAATCATCGTGAAGAAATTCTTGATATTATTGACAGCGATATGGAACCCGATGCAAAAGAGGCTAAACTTAAACGTACTTACCCGGAAGAATATCGTTTCTTATTGAAGTATTGCTATCCGTATTTGCGTCGTACCGATTATCGTATCGATTATGCAATACGTTCGTTCTATGATATAGAAGAAATCAAACGTATTATGGAAGAAGAACCGCAGAAGTTAAGTTTGAATGAGTTTTACTTGGTTGCTCAGGGATATGAGCCGGGTACGACTGAATTCACAGAAGTTTTTGAGACGGCTGTACGTATGTTCCCGAAAGATGAGGTTGCTAACCTTAATGCTGCCAATGCAGCCATACGTAATGACGATTACGAGATAGCACAAAAATATCTTGACAGAGCCGGTAATTCTGCCGAGGCTGTATATGCTCGTGGAGCGCTTGCTATAAGAAAGAATGATTACAAAACCGCAGCAATTTATTTTGAGAAAGCTGAGCAAATGGGTTTGGAGCAGGCAACTGCCACATTGAAAGAAATGAAAGAAAGAGGAAAATATTAATAATTTAGTAATAACATTTAAAATTTTAATTAGACAATGAAAGTAAAAAATTTATTGATGGCTGTTGCGGTTGGCTTGGCATTAGTCGGCTGTAACAACGAGAATGCAAACAGACCCGGAGAGCCAGGCGAATATGGCGAACCTCAGTATCTGTCTGTAAGTATTAACACAACCGGTGGATTGTCCGGTATGAAAGCAGGTGAAGAATTTGAAAACGGTTTAGCATCTGAGAATGCGGTAGAAAAAGTAAGGCTTTACTTTTTTGACGCTGACGGAAATGCTACAAATGTCAAAAAAGTAGATGGTACAGAGCAATCGTACTACGATTACACTCCTGACGGTGAAACCACTAACACCGGTGATAATAACGTTGAGAAAATTATTGATGCTACGATTATAATCAGCACTCAGGCAGGAGACAAAGCACCTGCTTCTATTGTTGCGGTTATTAATCCACCTGCTCTTGGTGAAATTAATACTCTTGATGGGTTAAACGCATTGGTTAATGATTACAGTGCTACTGATAAATTTATTATGAGCAGTTCCGTATATGCTGATGGCACTAAGAAAATGGAAGAGATAAGTGTAATAGGACATTTATATCCAACAGAAACAGCTGCAAAAGCAAATCCTGTTACTATCTATGTAGAAAGAGTATTGGCAAAGGCTCGTTTGACTGTTGGTCTTACAGAGTATAAGGTTATTGACGGAGAAACTTTGTATAAAGCAAAAGCAAAAGCCGGTGGTTACGAACAGTATAATGGTAAAGATGTTTATGTAAAATTCCTTGGTTGGAATGTTACTGCAACAACAAGCAAATCTCGATTGATGAAAGAAATAAATCCGGCTTGGTCATTAGGTTGGACTTGGAATACCGATAACTTCCATCGTTCATTTTGGGCATGCAACCCGATATTGGCTCTAACTGACTACAACTGGGGTAAGTTTGATGCTGCACAAGCAATTAAAGGCTTCAATGAAAATAGCTCAAAAGGAGCAAACTACACATATATGCAGGAGAATGCTTCGGATAGTTATGAAAATGGAACAAATCCAACCCACCCTACACAAATAATTATCGCTGCACAGTTGGTTGATGAAAATGGTGATGCTTTGACATTTGCAGAGTATGGTGGTGAAAGAATGGACTTGGACGGTTTGAAAGCAAAATTTGCTGCTGCTTCCGGTTTATGGAAAGACAAAACAGATGGTACTGGTAAAGACCAGATTGCAGCAAGTGATATTATATTGAAAACCGCTACTGAGGTAGGAGAAGCAAATCAACAAACTCCTGGTCGTTACAAAGTATATGCACAGGTAGATGTTTCTAAAAACTGGTATTCTTCTAATGCAGAAGATGCAACACCAGTTGCTAATGTCAATGTAAATCTTATATCCAATCTTGGCGGAGCAAAAGTTTGGGAAGAAGGACAAACTTACTATTACTTTGACATACAACATATAGGAACAGCTGCTCCTGGCAATATCGGTGTTGTTCGTAACCATATCTATGCTGCTAACATCACAAACTTAACCGGTTTGGGAACTCCTGTATATAATCCGGACGAAATAATCTACCCTGAAAAACCTGGTGATGATACTTTCATCGCTGCTGAAATCAAGATTCTTTCTTGGCGTCTTGTAAAACAAGATATTAGTTTGGAATGGTAATTTTGTAAATTATAATAAGGAGGGGAAAACCAAAAACTAAGGGAATTTATTTCCCCTCCTTTTAACCTTTTCCCTTAAAAGAAAAAAATAAATGATGAAAAGCACCTGCGACCGGTGTAAAGATAGGTTCGCAAATATGGAGAACATTATAAATAATAAATTCTCCCACTTGATTAGAAGATTATTTGTTGTCAGAAGACTGCAATCAATATAAAATAACGAAGAAATATGAACGGTATGAAAATTAAGACTTATATGAAAAGAACGGCATTACGTGTGTTATTGGCAGTTTTACCGCTTGTTGCTTTTGTGTCATGTAATGACTTTGTCTATGATTACGAGGGTGATTGTTCTGTAACCTACCGTCTTAAATTCTGTTATGAAAAGAACTTGAAATGGGCAGATGCCTTTGCCAACGAAGTTAAGTCCGTTAATTTGTATGCGTTCGATACCAATGGGCTTTTGGTTTGGCAGAAAACGGAAAAAGGAGCAACCCTTACGACCAAAGACTATTCGATGACACTTGACCTGCCTGCGGGAGATTATAAGCTTATAGCCTGGTGCGGGTTGGACAACGATGGCGGAAAGAAATCTTTTTCCGTGCCTGAAATGACAGTCGGAGTTTCGCGTATCGAAGAACTTCAATGTATTTTGAAACGCAGCCAAAACGTAATCGCTTCAACCAAGGACGGCGAAAGCGGAGAGGCTCACAGTACGGAAATGCTTGATTTTTTATTCCACGGTATGCTTGATGTCAGCCTGCCTAAGAATGATGACGGAGATTGTTACAACTACACTATGTTTTTAACCAAGGACGTCAATCACGTTCGTATCATTTTGCAGCACTTGTCCGCACAAGATGTAGATGTCAATGATTTTGTTTTCCGCATAGAAGACGATAACGGACGTATGGGTTATGATAATGAACTTATCAAAGACGAGAAGATTACTTACCACGCTTGGAACACTCAATCGGGAACGGCGGGTATAGTATCTGACGGAGAGGTGGTAAATTGTGCTACTGCCATTGCTGATTTGACTGTTGCAAGAATGACGCTGGGGCATAGCAGGGATATGTTGCTAACCATAACCACCAAGGACGGCGAGAGCGTTGTGGCAGGTGTTCCTGTTATCGATTATGCTTTGCTTGCCAAGGATTATTACGAAATGGCATACGGTCATTCGATGACTCCGCAGGATTTCTTGGATCGTGAGGACGAGTATGAGATGACATTCTTCTTGGACGAGAATAATAAATGGGTAAGCAGTTATATTTTGATTCACTCTTGGCGTGTTGTACCGAGTGATGTAAATCTTGATAAATAATATTTTGGAAAGGATAGTAACGAAATGAAAATAAAAACCGTACATAGCATTGCAGTCTGTTTGGTGGCATTTGCACTATCTTTTCTAATGGTGTCGTGCGGCAATGAGGACGATGCTTTGCAGACTGGTGGCAAAGACGCTAAATTGTATATCAAAATTGCAACGCTTGATAAGACTTTGGCAAAAGTCGGCGAGAAAGATTTGCTTGATAACGAGAAAATGCACAGTGTTCGTATTATTGTTTTACACGAAAACGGAACTGTGGAGCATAACAGATATTATGCCTTAGGCACTGCGCAGGAGTATGTGCCTTATGTTGTTCTTCCTGTAACGGCAAGTGAGAAAAAAACAGTATATGTCTTTGCCAATGAAGAGAGCGTTGGAGAGGTTGAGGGCGTGGCAGGTAATATGTCTTTAACAAAATTCTTTGACACTTATATCAAAGGTGCGAATGGCTTTAAGGAGAATATAAACAAGATATATTACACCCCTGATTATTCCGACGGAAAAAATATCGCTATGTCTTGCGAGCCAAAGGAAGTTGAGATTGGAAAGAGCGGCACGGTCAAAGAGACTTTTTATGTTGTGCGTGTTGCAACGAAATTTACGGTCAATTTCAAAAACCTGCGTCCCGACCCTGTTACGGTCGAAAATTTCAGCATAAAAGAATATGCGGATAAAAATTTCCTTATGGCACATGTAGGCAGTTATCCTCAATCCGCAACATACTCTAATTGGGTTGATTGGTTAAGAGCCGTTTCCGATGCTTCTTCGGTAGATGACTCTTATGCTCAAACCGACGCTGCGGGTTGGCTTACTGATTATGCTTTGCCTACGCAGTCTGCTGTTAATAAGGTCTATACTTACAATACTCCGTTTAATGTTACTGCATCGACTGACGGAATTACCTGCGGCACGCCTGACGTTACTCCTGTGTTTTATCTGCCTGAGAGCAAAAGCAATCCCGATGACCAAAATGTACAGCATTACACATTAACCGTTACGATTGACGGCGTTGCAACTCCTTTCGAGTGCGAGTTACCGAACCTTAAATCGCTTTTCCGCAATACACATGTAGTTATTGATGTAACATGCAAAAGCAATGGCATTACGACAGAAATATTCGTAAGACCTTGGAATGTTATTAATCATGACCAAATAATTTTGTAAAAGAGAGTTATGAAAACCAATTATACGAACATATTATTGATTATTTCGCTGCTGCTTTTCGGCAGTTGTGCGGAAAATCCCGAAATAACGAAAAAGGAGGTTTCCACGACTTTTTCGATAGCCTCGGCTTCTACCAAGGCAGGCGAAGCGTCCGACGAACTTATCAATGATTGGTGGATAGCCTTTGTCGATGAGGACGGCATAGTGAAAAAAATTCTCACCCGTGCGCAAGGCAGTGGCAATACCGATGCCGTAGAGCGTGAGGAATTCCAATTGTCTTTGCCGCAAGGCAAATACAAAGCCTATGCCTTTGCCAATATTACCCAATCGGAGATAGAAACCTTGCTGGGAAGTGCCATTGCAGAGGGTTCGGCCATGCCGAATATATCTACTGCCACTTGGACAAAAGTAGGAAATATCGGCGAGCAAATACCTATGACAGGCACATTGGATATAGATATAACGGCAGCAGGTAACGGATTCAGCATAGAAGTCGTACGTTTGTGGGCAAAGTTATGTTTTAAGTTTTCCACCGATATGAATCAAGATATTACCATAAGCAAAATATCTATGACTCCTGCTTTAACGCCTGCTGTCAATCTTTTGCCTAACTACGCTTCGATAGGAGAGAATGGAGTGCAAGGCGTAGCCCCTATACTTCCTAATGGAACGGTTTGCACAAAACTTGAAAAGACTTTTACCGACCTGACGATAAACAACTCTGTCGGAAAGGATGCAACATTTTATTTGTTTGAATCAACGGCAGCAAATCATCCTACGAAACATTATCCATTGACTTTTGAACTGAAATATGGCGACGGCACAACACATACGGTTGAAGCCCTTGCATATCAGTTATCATATATCAATAGAAATGATTTTATCACAATTCCTGTGCTTATCACCGATTGGCTTGTGGAACTTAGCGTACAGTTTTATCCTCCTATCGGTGGTTATCCGGCAGTGATTACAGAAAAGCAAGATGATGAGTTTTTCGCTAAGTTCGGTTCGGGTGGTAAATTCGTTATCAATCCTACGGTAACTCGCTCCAATGGAGATGTTGTTGCTATCAAGGATTTGCAGATAACCGTTACAACCGAAGATGATAAATCTATTCTTAAAACACAACCGACATACGACACCAAGACAGCGGAGATTGTCGGCGAAATCAAGGACGGAGTAACAGGAACAGCCGTTGTAACTCTTGCGATAAAAGTTAAAAACGGCGAATTGGAATATACAATTACACGAAAGTTTTATATAATTCGTGAAAACAATTAAAAACAAAGTCAGATGAAAGTAAGAAACATACATATAATGCCTAATTTGGTAACGGTAATGTTGTTTGTGGTGCTTGCATCAATACAAACTGCTTTTGGACAGACAACGGAGACAGCGACACGTAAAATCCTTATAAAAGATAAAAGTCAAATCACAATAAACGACTCAAAAGGAGGATCTCCCAATCAATCTGTTGACTATCAATGTTTGATAGATAAAAATGTTGGAACTTATTGGAGTTCGTCCGATGAAATTACCGACAGCATACGTATTACAGTCGATCTTGGAGAAAATTTCAGTTTGAAAAGGACAGCAGAAAACGGAGCAGAAGTATATGATGATTTGATTATCTATACCCGCCGTCATAACAGCAGCGCCAAATGTAAAGAAGGGGGCAAGGAAGTTGATGTTAAACTAAGAAGAGCTCCTACCGCCTTTCATATCGATGTATCTGACAACGGGTCTAATTGGGAACCGTTTAACCAGTATTACGCACATACACATGTCAATTTTGTGATGCGTGGATATCAAACAGAGGAATATTCTCGCCGTATAACCACGAACAAGACTTTCAGATATATCCGCTTTACACTGCGTACCAACAACAGCCGTACGATTAAAACGATTGGCGATAAAAAATTGCGACTTCTTACGATGTCGGAGTTTAATATTATCAGATTGTCTTCACAAGACAATTATACGGATACTCAAATCGACCGCTTTCGTCTGACAACAGATTATGTAAAAGATTACGAAGATTATACATTTGAGAATACCCAAAGCGTACTTGACGCTAATAACCGAAAATCCACTAAATACTTTTATTCAATTGATAAAATTCCTGATAACTATACCGATTGGAATGGTTGGGTTGATGGCAAATGGACATTGGATAACGACTTTTTGAATGAACACAACATACAGATGCCCGACTATTCGTATATCACCCCAGAAAATGACTCGGATGTGAAAAACGGCAAGCGTCAGCCAACCCACGTTATTGAACATGAACTTTATGCCGTTCCCGGTGATGTTATCGCACTATATCCTTATTATGGTTGGGAAGGAATACCTAATTATAGGGAGAACTTTATCCATTGGTATGATTATAAAAACGGAGGCTATTTGACAAACGATGAAGACTATCCGTTGCTTGACTTTTTGATAAATCCCCAATTTGCAGGTCGCACCAAAGATGCCGGTTTTGTTAATGGTATGTGGATTGAGCCGTCGAAGAATTTCTCAGATTATAATAATAATTATCGCAGATATGGTACGATAGCCACATTCTTTTATCCTCGTGCAACATATACGCAGGAAGACAAACTTGAATCTTTCAACGAAGAATATGTGGTGGCGGCAGATGTCAGTATGCGTTTTAATGATGCGAATCAAGTAGATAAAGACAATAAGATAATAAAGGAGCCACTGATTGTTTATCGCCATTTGTTCCGTATCAAGGACGGAAAGAAACAGGCAGATGAAATGACTTCTACAAAGGAAAATAACCTTGAATATATCAAAAAGCATTTTCGCACTGTAACGGCACGTGCCGGAAAAGATTTTCAGATACGTCTTGAATCGCCTATTCCAAAATACGAGTCGGGAGGAGTCGGTTCTGATGTAATTCGTTCCAAATACTATTATAAAATCAGCGATGATGACTATCGTCGTATTTGTTCGTGTGATATTGAGGTTTTTGATAAAAACGAAAATCCAATACCAAATCCTGGTTTTAACTTAGTTGAAGACTTTCAAGGTTACGGAAGCCGAGTTGTCAATGGCACTACATACTACCTGTGTGGCGGTGGAGGAAAGTATTCTCGTATGCTTGCCTGCGATGCTGCTAACGCCAAACCTGGCACATATATAGTTCGCCTTATCGGTAAGGACTATAACGATGAAAAAATCACAACGCCTGACGGCACCGGTCATGAGGTGATAGTGCAGGAATACCATATTACATTTGCCAACGAATGGATTGCTTTTGTCGGTGATGAAACTGTTATGAAAAGCAAGTATCCTACAATGACAGCCGAGCATTTTGAGTCAATGGTTGGAAAACCGAAGGCGAAAGTTAATTTTGATGAATACAGTTATCTGTTTGGCTTGTCGGATAGTAAAAGACAAAATTATTTGTTCAAATATGGTGATGGATGGGAATTAAAATGGCCTGTCAAGTGGGGTGAGTCACAGTATGGGTTTAATTATACGGATAACGGAGACTACGGTCTATACCAGATTGTTACCAATAGTATAAATACAGGATATTGGGATGCTTTTAGTCCAAACGGCAAACCGACTAATTATCTTTACGACCGCCGTTGGTTTGAAACAGGCGGAGCGCAGACCGGATTCTATTATTTTGTCAATGCCTCAGCCGACCCCGGCGTTACGGCACGTATAAAAATCGATGACCTTTGCACAGGAGCGACTTTACATGTTACGGCTTGGTTTGCGGAACTTTCGAATGCTACAGAAGTAGCCAACCTGGCTTTTAACTTTATTGCGGTTAAAAAGGATGGAATACGAGAGTTGTTGCACACATTCACCACCGGCTATATAGAGAAGCGTGGAGACTGGCAGGCGATTTCTTATTCGTTTATTCCCGATTTTGCTACTTTGGGTCTTACGGAAGATGACATCGACCACTACGAGTTGGAGTTGGACAACAATGCCAAAAATTCACAAGGTGCAGACTACGCCATAGACGATATACGTGTTTATGTTGTCCGTCCAGAGGTAACGGCACGTCAAACAAAGCCGTTGTGTAACTCCGAATTGCCGCCGATAAAACTTTCTTCGCCTTATCAGACTATCTTGCAATCGGTGGGCGATGCTATTCCTACAAACGAACAAGAGGGCGAGGATATCAATGTATATTACACTTTCCTTGATAAAGAAAGATTTTATACCGTATATGATTCCATATATGCCATTCATCAAGGCGAAAGCGGTCAAGTCGAAACTGCCTATCGCGTAGCCTTTGACTCTGCCGTTGTAAGATATAATTACGGTGGAGGCGATAAGATAACTTCTTTCGGAAAGATGACTTTCAACACTTTTGGCGTTCAAAATGTGCCTTACGAAGAGAATGAGACCACAATCAACAAAGTGGTGATGTTTGAAAAAGACACAGACAATAAGGAATATCTTTCATTTGTCATCAGCACTGGAACAGGCGATAAAATCTTGCCTGGTAGAGAATATATTCAGGCATTGTTTGCCGAAGAGGCGGACGGTGATAACTTGGATATGAATGATACTATAGTTGCGTGGAATAAGTTTGAAATACGAAGTGATTGTTCTCCTATCAGTACATTTTCCATAAAACGTTACGGACAGGTAAGGATTGACGGTGTGGCTGTCTCTAATGTCGAGGAGTTCTTTGTTTGCGAGAACCAGATGCCTGTTATCCAGTTGGACGTTATTGGTAAACACAAAGACGAGCAAACCGATGAAGTTGTAACTGTTGAAAAGAATGCTTATTTGGATTGGTATAACGGCTCGATTGCTGAATTTGATGCAGAACATAAAGCGGATTTGGATTTAAGAACGGCACTTTTGCAATTTCGTCTCAATTATCCGCATACTCCGTCTATTGAAGACGAGACGGTAGTACCGAAAAATGATTTTACGCAGGAGATGAAAAACTATATTATCGAGATGAGCAATCCTCAACAAGTCGAGGGCAGCGACCCAATAGCACCTAAATTGTTGTTGTATCAGTCTTCTTATGTATTCCCTCCTGTGAAGTTCAATGAAGGAAATGAGAGTTCGGCAAAGGTTGTGGCAATACCTACTTATACAGAGAAGGACAATTACATCGTGTGTGGAGAACCGACAGAGATTTCAATCCCTGTTCGACGTCAGGCACCATTGTTGCAACATGGTATAGGTCAGATAACATATCCGTCATATTTGGACGATGTACCTATGCGTGTAGGTCTTGCTCAACTCAAAGAGGTAAGTGCAATCAAAGACAATCTTGAAACTCACGACAAGATGCTTAACGTGTCTATCCGTACCGTTACCACGGCGAAAGAAACTTCCACCGAATTAGTGGAAGATAACAGCGACCCTAATATTTACTTGGTTGAAACCAATGACCCGCAATATAAAGACTTGCATGAACAAGAATACTTAACCGAAGGTTTGTTGGCGGTGGGATTGTTGAAAGAAATGGTTGCCAAGAAAGGCGAAAATAATAATATTCTCCGTATGGTATTCAATAACGCATTTAAGTTTAAGGAGGGTTATTATTATCGTATGTCAGTGGCTTATAAAGAAAATCAGAGCGGCGGTTCTGTCGATGACGAAGTGATGTGTGAGGGTAGGCGAGTATTTACTATCAAGGTAGTACCTCAATACGTTATTTGGACGGGTGCAACAAGCAAACCTAACTGGAACAACGACCGTAACTGGCGAAGAATGTCTTCTGAGGAACTTTATGCAGAGGCAGACGCAAATTCCGATTATATTACAGACGGCGTTAATAAAGTAAAGTTCGCCTATGCACCGTTAGACTTTACCAAGGTTGTGCTTCCTTCGACAGAGCCTGCGAGCGGTTATCCATATCTTTACCAACCAAGCGGAACGCAGCAGCAGATTGAAATAAAGGATTCCTATAAAGGTCAGAATGTACAAAAAACGTTTTACTGGTATGGCGACCCTAAGGACCCTGATAATATAGCAGGCAATCCTGAAAACATTCTTGACCTTGAAAACGGAGCAATTACTTACGATGTCCAATATGATATGACCTTGATAAGTAACGGAAGTTATGGTTACAACTGTCGTCCTTGGTATATGCACACTTGCAGTGAGATAGACTTTATGCCGTCGGCACGAATCTACAACCAGCAATATCTTACCTACGATAAAGCGTGGGTAGAAGCTGAACTTGACCCTAATCGTTGGTATGTTTTGTCTTCACCGTTGAAAGATGTCGTTGCGGGCGATATGTATATGCCGACAGCGAATGCACGCCAGGAAACTGAACGTTTCCAGCCAATAACTTTCTCGACCGATAAAAACAAAAACAATCGTTTTGCTCCTGCCGTATATCAGCGTTCTTGGAACAAAGCAAATGCTAAGGTTGTCGAAGTCGATCATTCAACAAAGAACGTAGCAATCGTTACTCAATGGAGTAATGTTTTCAATGATGTTAATGAGAAATACGATGCAGGCCAGGGATTTTCCATTAAAGCCGAAGTATCGGGCGTAACGAGTTTCAATGAGGGCGATAAGGTGCTTATGCGTTTGCCGAAAGATGATGCAAGTTACGAATATTACACGCAAGACGGAGGAATTCACGGCGACGAAACGCAGATTGCTCGTAACTCAGCCTATAAACTTGCTTTTGATAAAAGTAATGCCAACGGATTTACCGCTTCTGCCAGTGGTCGCAGCGATTCACCGAGCCAATTCTTTATGGTGGGTAATCCGTTTATGACCGATTTGGATTTGAAAGAGTTTTTAACAGCCAATAGCGATAAACTTAATCCGAAATGTTGGATAATCGCTTCTGACGGCTCTGCCAAAGAAGCCTTTGTTATGGGAGAGGGCGGCGATGTTACAGGTACGATGCAAGAGCCTTATATCGTTGCACCTATGCAGGGATTTTTCGTTGAGGCCAAAACTTCGACGGCAACGCTTAATGGCATTCAGTTCAAAAAAGATATGATGGTTAATGTTCCTAATGGAGATAAGCCTATACTTAAAGCACGCAGCATAAATCAAGCGGGCTTTGAAAAAGACGGCTTGCGTATAACAGCTTTATCAAATAATGAGGTTGTGTCTAAGGCTTTGATTACTTTGTCGCAAGATGCTTCCAAAGACTATTCGGATAACGAAGATGTGATGCTTTTGATTGACGAAGAAATGGACGATGCTCCTATGGTATATTCCGTTGCAGGCGGTAACGCCGTTATGATTAACTCCACTTCATCAATAGATGGCGTTGAAATAGGTCTTACGGGTATGAATGACAAAAACGACAATGAGATAGAACTTACGTTTGACAACATACATTTATATGATAGTTACTTTTTGTTGGATAAGGTTACAGGCGACAAACGTCCTTTGGAAGAGGGTATGAGCGTTAAGGTCAGCGGCAACACTTCCGGTCGTTTCTATATCGTTGCAGCCAACAAGCGTGAGGATATAAACCCTGAGATAGAGCAAGAGCAATCGATAAGCATCGTTGCGGCAGGCAAGGAGCTTACGGTTAATACCACACGCGAGCGTCTTGATGTAAAAGTGTTCGATATGCTTGGCCATTGTGTTAAATCGCTTTCGGCAAACACTTCTACAATCAACACCACATTGACGCAAGGTGCATACGTAGTTGTGGCTAATGACGGCACGGAAGAGAAATCATTGAAAGTAATTGTCAGAACTCGTTAAAAGATTTTTTTTCATTTTTTCATGTCCGCCAAATTACTTTGGCGGACATTTTTAATTTTGGCAAAGCCGTTATATTAACGTGAGATTGACGAAAATTAAAACAGTGCAAGTTGTATTGTTTCTATCGTAGCCGAAGACAATGAAAAGCCAAAACTTTATATGATAAACAGTCAAAAATTTTATGATAAAAAAAGATATGACTTTTTTGAAATTTTGAGAAATCGGTTACTAATTTTGAAAAGTCGGCTTCGGAGATGTCAAAAAAGGGGCTTTTTTAGGGTAAAAAAGGGGTTTTTTTGAGATAAAAAAGGGGCTTTTTTGAATACTCCGCACTGATGTTTCCAAAATTACAAGTCAACTTTCTGAAAAAGCGTTGATAGAAATCGGAACACTCGTCAAATAATAACTCTGAGCATTGGGAGTTATCAAATATTATTCTTTAATTTCTTTTGTTCTCTCTCAAAATTTTCCAAGAAATGAATTTCCACAGGTGAAAGTTGTAATTGAGTACGCTCTTTGAATTTATCATATTCGGTATTTGCTTTTTGTTTTGCCAATTCAGACGAAATCTTTCCTGCATGAGTGAGTAAATCTTTGCCGGACAATTTAAGAAAATCATCAAGTTTTTCAATCCAATCCGCCATATACATGGGTTTATGCGATTTGGCTTGAAGTTCAGCAAAGTCAAGGTACATACTAACTATTCTATTAAGTGTATCCAATTCGTCAGAGGAAAGATAATTTTTAGCAATATCCACATCCGAGCGTTTAGGCAAAGCACCGCTCCAAGAGGTCAAGCCCATAAAATCTTTTTCGCTATCGGCACGCTCATAAATAAGTTCGGCTGCCGTGTGTCCGTGTGCAGAAAAGTGCATCTTGTTTTGTATGGTCTTAAAGAATTTTGTAGTGGCTTCGCAACTGGGGTCATAATCAATACTCAATGCATAAATTTCAAGTATCTTACGGTAGAAAACTTTTTCTGATGAACGAATATCCCTAATGCGAGCAAGCAATTCGTCAAAATAATTGCCACCACCTGCACGTTTGAGTAAATCATCATTAAGTGCAAAGCCTTTAACCAAATAATTGCGTAACACTTGCGTTGCCCAAATTCTAAACTGAACACCACGGTGAGATTTGACGCGATAACCGATACTTATAATCATATCAAGGTTATAATATGCTACTTGATATGTCTTGTTGTCTGATGCAGTTGTTGCAAAAAACGCAACAACTGCATTGGCTTGCAATTCTCCTTCGTCGAAAATATTTTTTATATGCCGAGAGATTGTGGATTTATTTCTTTGAAACAGTTGTGCCATTTGGTCAATAGTAAGCCAAACGGTGTCATTGCAAAGTGTAACCTCAATTTTTGTATCGCCATTTTCTGTTTGATAAAGAATTATTTCTCCGTTGTTGTTTCGGTTATTCATTTCTTACCTCCATTCCAAACTAATATGTGTTTCTTTTGTTAGTAAATTCAATTTTGTTGCTTTGTATGTTTGCGTAGCATTTTGTGAATTTATTCAAATCTAAGATTTTTTGTAACGGATATTTTGCTTATCGTTTTGGCAGGAATAAGCATACACAAAAGACATACGGCAAAAGCCAATATATCCACGCCGATAATATGAAGTGCGTTGATAGAAATCGGAACATTCGTCAAATAATAACTCTGAGCATCAAGAGTTATCAAGTGAGTGTATTTTTGAATTAATTCCAATGCCAACGCCAAGATATTACCGTAAAACAATCCTTTAAGAGCGATATAACCTGCCTTGTGAAGAAAAATTTGAGTTATTTGGTCGTTCGGCGAGCCAATTGCTTTAAGGATACCAATCGTTTGTTTTTTCTCGAAAATCATTATAAGCACAACTCCGCAAAGCGTTACGACAGTCAAAAGTATCATAATGCCTATAATCATTATAACATTACTGTCCAATAGATTTAACCACGAAAACAAGTTCGGCTCAATATCGGTTATCGTCTGCAAAGTCATATTGTTTGGCAGCAGTTGATAAACCTCGTCGGCAGTAGCGTCCAATTTCGAGAAATCATTTAACGATACCTCGTATGCCGAATAATCCGTTGCCTCCATAGAAAAGATATTCTGCAACACCGCTGCGTCGCAAATCAAAAACCTGTCGTCATAATCGCCAAGACCTGTGTCGTAAATGCCGCTTACATAAAAATTTTTGGCACGATAACCGTTGTCGATATAAAAATATATTTTTATCTTGTCGTTGAGGTTTAGTTTAAGTTTGTCGGCAGTGTTTTTGGATATTATACATTCTTGGTGCGAAGTCTTGTTTAAGCGAGGCATGGCACCGACTGTCAGCGCATCGTGAAAGAATGTTGTGTCGTAGGATTGGGTGATGCCTTTAAGGATAACTGCGTGAAAAGCATCGTCGCAAATAATGACGGACGATTTGTTTATAACGGGCGTTATGCTTTTAATGTTTTTGTTTTTAGATATGGTGTTTTGAGTGGCGTTGTCTATATATATAGGATTATCATCAAAAGTGTTGTTTATCGAATAAGGCACTATTTGGATATGCGAGCCGAAGCCGACGATTTTCTCTTTGACGGCAGATTTGAAACCGCTTAACACGCTGACACTTATCAGCATAACGGCAATGGATAAGGCAACCGATACGGTGGCTATATTGATTACTCTTCTTGCAGAACCGGTGTTTTTGCCTTTTACCAAACGTTTGGATATGAATTGAACAAAGCCCATATTTTCTAATTATATAAATGCAAAACGATATAAAAGCAAAAATATTTTACGAAAAATGATTGTCGGTAACAAAACTTTGCCTATTTTTGCAACTTCTTTTTAAGACATATATGAAATGAAGAAATTGGCAGTAGTTGCTCTTGGCGGAAATGCCTTATTGAGAAGCGAGCAGAAAGGAACATATAAAGAACAGATAGCAAACGTTGAACAAACGTGCCAGCAAATAGGAAGCATATTGAATGACCACAATGTGGTGATTGCTCACGGCAACGGCCCGCAGGTGGGAAACATTCTTTTGCAAAACGAAGCAGGTAAAGAGAAATTTGCCGTTGAAGATATGCCTTTGGATTATTGCGTGGCACAGACACAAGGCTCTATCGGTTATTTGATAGATATGTGTATGCGTAATGTGATGCACAAGATGAACATTAATCGCAATGTGGTAACACTTTTAACTCAGGTTACGGTGGATAAAAACGATAAAGGTTTTACGAATCCTACAAAGCCGGTCGGTCCATACTACACCAAGGAGAATGCAGATGCTTATGCAAAACAAACCGGGGCTTCATTCAAAGAAGATGCTAAGGGCAGAGGTTGGCGAAAAGTTGTTGCCTCTCCCGTACCTTTGACAATAGAGAATGTGGATTTGGTTAAGCAGTTGGCAGATAATGGCAGCATCGTTGTAACCGTTGGCGGCGGTGGAATACCTGTAATCGAGCATAACGGAGTTATCAAGGGCGTTGAGGCTGTTATCGACAAAGATTTGGCAAGTGCTGTTACGGCTGTTGCCATCAAGGCTGACGAGTTTTATATCTTAACCGACGTTGCAAAGGTTTATATCAATTTCCGTAAGGAGAACGAAAAGGCTTTGGACGTCTTGACAGTTAAAGAAGCAGAAGAACTTTTGGCACAAGGACAGTTTGGCGAGGGCAGTATGGCTCCCAAAATCCGTGCAGCATTGTATTTTGTGAAAAATGGCGGCAAGGAATGTATCATAACAGAAGCCAACCAATTGAAAAACTCCAATTGCGGAACGAGAATTATCAAAGGATAAGAACTTTTTCATAATTGCATTTATTTTTTGAGAACCACATTCTTTATTGAATGTGGTCTTTTTTTTATACCTTTGCAAATCGTAAATAAAGATAACAGAATGGCAGTATCTGACATTACTAAAATAGTGTGAGTGATTAAAAAATTAGTATTAAACATTAAAAAATTAGTATTAAACACTAATAAACGGATATTATATGAAAAAAACTATTATCATATTATTGCTTTTTTCGTGTGCGTGTTCTTTCGCACAAAACAAGTCAAAAACATATATAGACTACAATAAAAACGGCAGAATGGACATCTACGAAGACAGAACTCAGGGCATAAGAAATCGTGTCGAGGATTTGCTTTCGCAGATGACTATGGAAGAAAAACAAGGTCAGTTGCTAATGGATTTAGGTTGGCAATATTATCAAAGAAATGGTAATGTTATAGAATTGACGCCATACGCTTTTGCTACAATCAAACAAAAGAATTTAGGCAGTCTGTGGGGCTTTTTTCGTTCCGATCCTTGGAGCGGTAAGACTCTTGACAGCGGCATAACGCCCTCTCTTGCGGCAAAAGGCGTTAATCTTTTGCAAAAATACATGATAGACAGCACTCGCTTGGGAATACCAATGTTTATTGCCGAAGAATGTATGCACGGAGTGATGCAGGTAGGCAGCGTTGTTTTCCCCTCAGGTATCGCACAGGCAGCCACTTGGAACGAAGAATTGATTGAAACTATGGCAGAGGATATAGGAACGTTTTCGTTGAAAGAGGGTATAAATATTTGCTTCGGACCAATGGTGGATATATCTCGTGATGCTCGTTGGTCAAGAGTGGAAGAGACTTTCGGAGAAGATACATATCTTTCTTCGGCGATAGGTAAGAGTTTTGTCAAAGGATTGGTGAATTCAAGTATTAAAGACAAGAAAAACGTTGTTCAACAAAAAAGCGTTTTGCCGACATTAAAGCATTTTGCGGCTTATGGCATATCGGAAGGAGGTCATAATGGCGGTTCGGCACATATAGGCAGACGTGAATTGAAAGCGGAAATCCTACCGCCGTTCAAGGCTTGTATAGATGCAGGAGCAAGACTTGTGATGAGTTCGTATAACGAGATTGACGGCGTGCCTTGTACGATGAACGAATATTTGCTTAATGATGTTTTGAGAAAGGATTGGGGCTTTTCGGGTATAGTTATCTCGGATTTGCATTCAATAGGCGGTTTGCGTTCGCATGGTGTTGCAAAGGATTTGCGACAAGCGGCAGAAAAAAGTATAAACGCCGGTGTGGATTTAGATTTAAGTGCGACGGATTTCTATAACAATTTGGACGGCGTTAGCGAACAGCGGATAAACGAAGCCGTCAAGAGAATACTTTATCAAAAATTCGCTTGCGGACTTATGGATAATCCTTATGTGGATACATACAGCGAAAAACAAGTTAAAGAAGATTTTGAACGTTCGTTAAACATCGCTCAAATGGTGGCAAGCGAATCGATAGTTTTGTTGAAAAACGATAAACTGTTGCCTTTGACAGATAAAACGATAAGATATGCCTTGATAGGGCCTAATAGTAACAATATATACAATCAATTGGGCGACTACACAGGACCTAACAGCGACAAAACCGTAACAACGATAAAACAAGCCTTTGAACAAGAGAAATTGAATTTTTTATATGCCAAAGGCTGCGATATAAGAGACACCAACCGCAGCGGCTTTAATGAGGCGATAAACATAGCCAAGCAAAGCGACGTTATTGTTTTGTGCATAGGCGGTTCGTCATCGCGTTACGAGAATGTGGAATATAAACAGACAGGAGAAGCTAAGATAAATAAAGATGTTATTGCAGATATTACTTCGGGAGAGGGTTTTGACAGGAGCAGTCTGTTGCTTGCAGGCGTTCAACAAGAGTTGCTTAAAGAATTGCGAAAACTTGGAAAGCCGATAGTTGTCGTTTTGGTAAATGGACGACCATTGGTGTTGAATGAAGTAAAGGAAAATTGCGATGCACTTTTGGAGTGTTTTTATATGGGAGCCAAAGGCGGAACGGCAGTTATCAAGACTCTTATAGGTGAAAACAATCCCTCGGGACGTTTGCCTATATCGTTTCCGCTAAGTGTTGGGGCGTTGCCTTGTTATTACAATACAAAGCGTGCAGCCAACAGAAACGATTATTTAGAGGGTAGTTCAAAGGCGTTATATCCTTTCGGCTTCGGATTATCTTACACAAATTTCGTTTATAGCGATTTTGATGTGAAAGTGCATAACAATGCAACGGATAGTGTGAGCGTCAGCTTGAAGTGTAAGGTAACAAATACGGGCGACTATGACGGCCAAGAAGTCGTTGAGGTTTATATCAAAAAACTATATTCTACTTACGCGACCAATGAGATAAATCTGCGAGCGTTTGGCAAGAAAATGATAAATAAAGATAAGAGCGAGACCTTTACAATAAATATAGATACAGATGCGTTTAAGGAATGGAACGCTTCGGCAGACGAGCAGTTTATTTCAAGCGGCGAGTATGAAGTATCGGTTAGGAAAAATGCAGATGAGGTGTTGTTTTCAACCATAATAGAAATACAGAGCGTGAAGTAAGCAAGCAAAAAAAAAGATAAATAATCTAAACGAAAAAGGAATACAAATAAAAAATATAACAGATATGAAAAGGATAAAGATAAGTAAAAAGATTGCGTTTTTTATGGCTTTGGCATCGTTGTCTATGATGTTTGCTTCGTGTGATACGGACGAGTGTTTTACAAATGATGGCAACTACCAAAATAATACGCAAAAGGCTTTACCGGGTACTGTGCCAAATCCTGAGGTTGATTGTTAGAATGTGTGTGATAGGGATTAAAATCAAAAAAACACTGAAAATTTTTGGCAGATTGTGAAAAAGTATGTAATTTTGCAAACTCAAATTTTGGAGGAAAGTTTGAAGTTTTTAGTGGGTAATAATTAAAAAAAACAATAAAGACATGTCAAGAATTTGTGAAATAACAGGAAAAAGAGCACAGAATGGTAACAGAGTTTCGCACTCTAACATCAAGACGAAGAGAAGATTTAATCCTAATTTGCAGGTTAAGAAATTCTACATTCCGGAGGAAGATGCTTGGATTACTCTTAAAGTCAGTGCAGCAGGTATGCGTACAATAAACAAAAAAGGCATTATGGCTTGTTTGGATAACGCACTACAAAAAGGCTATATCCAATACTAAGTCAAGAAAGGCTTTCAAACATAATGTTCAATGATGAAGAATAGATCTTAATTCATCATTGAACATTTGTTTTTTAGTACATTTTGTTTTTTAGCAAAGCAGAGTTTTACGTATTCGTTATTAGTTGAAAACTTAAAAATTTTCAGTAATTTGGTTTAAGAAAAGCAAAAAGCGATTATAGGATAAACGAAGGGCGATTGCGTAGGAACGAAAGATGCTTTGTATAAAAATTAAGACTTTTTCTGAAAACAAAAAATTAAAAACATAAATTCTTAAAACAATGGAACAGTCAGCAAAGAAGCGTATAGGTTTTATTGATGCAATGCGAGGTATGACGATGTTTTTGGTTGTTGTGGCTCATGTTATGACATTTGGTTTAGGTATCAATGCAGAAAAATCTATTTTGGGTAGTGTGTTGATAACTTTTCGTATGCCTGTATTTTTCCTTATCAGTGGATTTGTGGCATACAAAACCATAGAAAAGTTCTCGACGCGACTGTATTTTTCTACGATTTGGAAAAAGGTCATCGCCTTGCTTGTTCCCACGATAGTTTTCTTTTGTTTCGCGTGCATAATCAAAGGCAGCAATCCAATGAGCGAGTTTATGGCAAACGGCTTTAAGGAATATTGGTTTATGATTGTGCTTTTTGAGATATTCTTGATATACCTTACTTTTTCGTTGTTACTTAAACTTTTTGGAGTGAAAGATATTGCGATGGATATTGTGCTTATCGCATTGGTGGTGTTATCTTGGTATTTGTATTTTAATGAGTTTTTCTATATTAATACAGGAATAAGACGAGTTTTTTCTATCGGCAAACTTGTGAATTACTTTCAATATTTTGCTGTTGGAGTGTTTTTTAGAAAGTATTGGCAGCACATTCATACTTTTTTTAGAAAAGATTTGGTGAAAACCCTTGCCATTGTTTTGTTCTCGGTGTTGATGATAGTTATATGGAAAACGCATTGGACGGCGTCAAACATACTTTCCTATAAGATTATTCACGATGTGGTGGTAAGATATATGGGATTAATAGTGTTTTTTATAATTTTTCTTAACCAAGAAAAGTATTTCGAGAGTAATGGAAAATTCTCTAACATATTAAAACTTATCGGCAAGAGAACTATGGATATTTATTTGATTCATTATTTCTTTTTACCCGATATTAAGTTTTTAACGCCGTCTCTTGCAGGCAATATCAATATTGCATTGGAAATTTTAGTCGTTGTTGTTATGTCGGCGTTGATTATAGGAGTTAGTTTGGGAGTTAGTTATATTCTGCGTAGGAGTAGTTTTCTTGCTCATTATTTGTTTGGAGAAAAAAGATAGAATAAAAATATTATTTTGCAGATAATTAAAACAAAAATAACGATATTTAACAAAAGAATTTTTAACATAATAAAGATATGAAAACTTATTCGTTTGAATTTCCGCATAGGGTTAAATATTATGAAACCGACCAAATGGGCTATGTTCATAATAGTAATTATTTTCGTTTTTTCGAGACAGGAAGAGAGGAAACCATGCGTCATTTAGGTCTTTCGTATGATGCGATAGAGAAATTGGGCGTTATGATGCCATTGATTGAACAGTATGCGCATTATCACGCACCTGCACGATACGATGACGAACTTATAATTCATACGACAATATCCAAAATTCCCGAGGCAAAGATACATTTCGACTATTGTGTGTATTCCATTCAAAATGGTAAGAAAATAGTGCATTGTGAGGGTTGGAACAAACTTTGTTTTGTGGATAGAAACACTCGTAAGCCGTTGAGGTGTCCTGAGTTTTTAACAAAAATTATGGAAAAAGTTTTGTCGGAATAATAAAAATACGTAATTTTGCACTTTCAAATTTAATAAATTTATTAACACTTAAAAAGAAAGAGGTATAATTTATGATTATTGTTCCAATTAAAGAAGGTGATAACCTTGAAAGAGCTTTGAAAAAACTTAAACGTAAGTTCGACAAAACCGGAGTAGTTAGAGAGTTAAGAAACAGAAAACAATTTACCAAACCTTCGGTAATTGCAAGAGAAAGAAAACTTAAAGCGATTTACGTTCAGAAGTTGAGACAAGCAGAATTAGACAAATAATCATGACTTGTATTGCTTATTTTCGCTTTGTGTGTAAAAACAAATTTCAATAAGGCGAAAAAATGGCAGAAACTACGACTTACAGATTCTTTTGGAATTTGTAAGTTTTTTTTTGTTTAATATCACTTTATTTTTCACTCATATTGTTCGATTAATCATTAATGCCAGTAAAATGATGTTAATGATTAAAAAACTTTTTTCTTTATTTTTTTGCATTAATGGGGATTTTATGCGAAAAAATACTATCTTTGTAGTTGTGAAGATACAGAAATTTTTGACATATTTAGAGCAAAGACGAAATTATTCACCTCATACAATAACGTCGTATCAAACGGATTTGAAGCAGTTTGATGAATTTTTGTATCATGATGATAAGCAGAACATCGATAGAAACGACGATACTAAGATTACTCCAATAGCTGTTCGTTCGTGGATAATGACGCTAAGCGAAAGCGGAGTTTCTTCTCGCAGTATTAACCGCAAAATTTCTTCTCTTAAAGCTTATTTCAAATGGAAAGAAATAAATGATACGGGTTTCAAAAACCCGATGTTGAAAATTATTCCCCCCAAAACATCTAAACGAAAACTCTCTGCCATATCTTTGGACGATATGACAATATTGGTTGAAAAACGCCCAAGTGAAGGCGATTTCGACGCCTTTCGTAATTACATTATAATGGAAATACTCTATGCAACAGGTATTCGTCGTGCAGAAATTTTATCTATAAAACATAGCGATATATCTTTTAATCATAAGCAAATACGTATTATCGGTAAGGGTAGCAAAGAACGTTTCGTACCGATAGGGGATAAATTAATAGACGATTTGATAAAATATATCGCACTCAAACAACGTTATAATATAAAAGAAAGTTCTTTGATAGTAACCAAGCAGGGGAAACCTTTGACTGCGAACCAATTGTACTACATTATTCACACTATGCTGAAAACTTATAACGTAGGTGAGCGTTCGCCACACGTTTTCCGCCATACTTGTGCTACACATTTGATAAGCAACGGAGCAGATATAATAAACGTTAAGAATCTTTTGGGACATACATCGCTTAAAGCCACCGAGGTTTATACACATACGACTATCGAAGAATTGAAAAAAGAATATAAACGCTCATTTGAGCAAAAGTTTAACAAATAAAAACAAGGAGGACATTATGGACGTAAAAATCAACATCGTCAATTTCAAGGCAGACGAAAAACTTACGGAATTTGTAAATCAAAAGGTTTCAAAATTGGAACATCATTCAGCAGGATTGTTGTCAGCCGAGGTAACTCTGAGTGTGGATAAACCTGAGAGTATGAACAACAAAGTAGCCGATATTCGTATCGTTGTAAAAGGTAATGATTTGTATGCATCAAAACGTGCAGACAGTTTCGAGGAAGCAGTAATGCTTGCAATAGATGCGTTGAAAACTCAGATAAGTAAATTCAAAGACAAATAATAATCCTTGAAACCGACAAGCGTGTTTGAATACAAATCGTTTTGTCGATGAGAGTTTTGTCCGATGTACGGCAATGATGCAAGTATATCTATGGGCAGAAAAACGAAAAGCAAAAAATAAAGGGAAATATATTTTTGCGGGTTTTTATT
>NWBO01000052.1:2458-3145 GCA_002633275.1 Bacteroidales bacterium Phil12 | reverse complement strand
ACGCCTATATTGACACCTTCATATTTTACAAGTATCTGTGCATCATTCGGATTTGAAAGTTTGTTTAATCTTATCATAGGTGTATGACCTATGGCATCAAGAATTGTATTGTAAATCATAATTAACCGTTCAGCCTTCCAAGAATAATTCTTTCTGTTTGTTCAGCAATCGTTTTTATATCCATTTCTTCCTTCTGGTAAATAGAGGAAAGAATAAGCCCTGTTATTGCATTGGAAAGAAATTGTATAAAGAATTTTGCATCTTCCGGATTAAGGCTTGAAACCTTAAGTATCTGATTTCCGAAATAGGTTATGTATTCTGCAATGCTGTCTCTGAGCAAAAGGGTTGTATAACCTGAAAGTGAGGATTCAAGGCATTTTTCAAGGAAAAAACTGCTTTGCTGAATAGCTGTCAGATACATAACGGTTGCTTCATTAATATCTACAGCATTTTTAACATTAACAAGGCAGCCTGCTGTATATTGCTGAATTCCCCAATTAATTAAAGCCTGAATATCTGTGAAGTGATAATAAAAGGTTTGCCTGCTGATTTTGCATTCTTCAACAAGCATTGTTACTGTAATTTTGTCAAGACTGTTCTGTTTAAGTAATTCTGAAAAACTTTGCAAAATTTGTGCTTTCGTAGATTTAGCCAAATCAAAATCCTCCTTTAATTATTACTGTAGTT
>NWBO01000052.1:0-2417 GCA_002633275.1 Bacteroidales bacterium Phil12 | reverse complement strand
TATTTTAAACTTAACATATATTTTATCATATGTTTACAATAAAAGCAAATGTGTAAACATAAACAGATTATTAAATTAAACAATATATCTCAGTATTATATATACGGTGCAGATAGCAACCACAATAATTGTTGCCGGTGCGCAGTATCTGCAATATTTACCCCATGTGATTTTATGGCCGTTTTTGCTTGCTACGGATATCCCCATAACATTTGCAGATGCACCGATAGGTGTTGCGTTTCCGCCAAGGTCTGTTCCGAGTGACAAAGCCCATGCAAGTGTTGCAAGGCTTATATCCTGCGTGGCAGCAATAGCTGTTATAACCGGAATCATTGTTGCTGAGAAAGGAATGTTATCCACAAAAGCACTTGCAACAGCAGAAATCCATATTACAATAATTACGATAAGTACAGGGCTTCCGCTGCTTACATTGCTTATGAAGTTTGCAATAAGTTCAAGCACCTTTGTTTCTTCTAAGCCGCCTACCACTATAAACAGACCCACAAAGAAAAGCAAGGTTTTATAATCAATATGGCGAATTATGTATTTCATTCCGGTTTTGCTTGTTGTAATAAAAGTAAGCAGTGCAACAATAATTCCTATTGTGGAAACTGTAAGTCCTGTTTGGGCATGGGTTATAAGAAGAATAATTGCAACAATAAAAATTGCGGTGCTTCTAATAAAACGCTGTTTATCAATAATAGCTTCGGCAGGCTGCGGATATGATGAAATGTCACTGCGGTTCTGCTCGCTCTTCTTTAACTGTTTTTTAAAGCAAAGAACAAAGTAACCCATTACAAGAACAAGACATATTAATGCAATTAAACCTGTATTTGTAAGAAAATCGGCAAATGTAAAGCCAAGTGAAGTACCGATTATAATATTTGGGGGATCACCGCACATTGTAGCCGAACCACCGATATTTGCACAGAAGATTTCAGCAATAATCATAGGCACAGGATCGAATTTAAGAATTTTTGCCAGTTCTGAGGTCACTGCTGCCAGAAACAGAATAACCGTAATGCTGTCAATAAACATGGAAAGCACAGCACTCATTGCCATAAAAGTTACAAGAATAGGAAGCGTTTTATATTTTACAAGCTTTGCAATTCCAAGACACAGCCAGCGGAAAAAGCCGGCTCTGCCCATTCCCTCAACCATGATCATCATTCCGGCAATAAACACTATAGTTTCCCAGTTTATTCCCACAGCTGTTTCGGCAGCCCCGGTATTATACCAAAAGCTTGGTTTGAAAAAGGCAGTTAGGTTAAGTGTTTCCACCACAGCCTGAGGACTGCCCATGGATATTAGAAATACAACAACAATCATCAAAACTGCTGCAATGGTGGTTGTTATATGGCGTTCAACCTTATCCCAAACAATCATTGCGAACATTGCCACAAAGATAATAGTTGCCAATATCTGACTAACCATATCAAATTTCCTCCTGAGCAGGTTTTATGTTTTAATAAATTTTATGATAAACCTGCTTTTATGTTAAAGATGACAGAATAAAATCATTTTATTTTTCAAGTTCAGATAAATATTTTCTGTATTTTGAAGATACACCAAATCTGATTTCAGAGTTTTCTTTCAATTTGTTTACGGCATCTGTTGCTTTTCTTACAGGTGCGATTGTGCCTGCACCTGCAACACAGCCGCCCGGACAAGCCATACCTTCAAGCAGATAGCCATTGTACTTTCCTGTTTTTGCAATCTGAAGCATTTTTTTACAGTTCTGAAGACCTTCTGCTCTTGCGGTTTTGATTTCACGGCTTGGATTCAGAACCTTGATGGCATTTTCAACTGCAGCAGCAACACCACCGCTTACTGCAAAGCCTATACCATCACCGCTTGCTTCATGCATAGGTTTGCTTTCCTTGCATTCGGATATAACAATATCCTTTGCTTCAAGAATAGAAGCGAATTCTTCAAAGGTGAGAACAAAATCAATATCACTTCTGATTGTACGGCGGCTTGCCTCAAGCTTTTTAGCAGCACAGGGGCCTACAAATACTACTTTTGCTTCAGGATGCTCTTTCTTTATCAGTCTTCCCGTTAAAACCATAGGCGTTAAAGCCATTGAAATATATGGTGCAAATTCAGGGAAAAGCTTTTTAGCCATAACAGACCATGCAGGGCAGCAGGAGGTTGCCATAAAAGGCTGTTTTTCCGGCACTTCTTCCATAAAGTCCTTTGCTTCCTCTATCGTGCAGAGGTCAGCGCCGATTGCAACCTCAACAACATCTGTGAAGCCGAGCTTTTTAAAGGCTGTTCTGATCTGACCTGATGTTACATTTCCGAACTGACCGGCAAATGCAGGAGCAATCGCTGCATAAACAGGCGTATCACTTTTTATTGCAGTAATCGTCTGGAAAATCTGACTTTTATCAATAATAGCACTGAACGGACAGTTT
>NWBO01000051.1 GCA_002633275.1 Bacteroidales bacterium Phil12 | reverse complement strand
AAATCTGAATGGACTTACTTAAAAAGTCCAGCTGGAATCTTTACTCAGTTAACTCTCCCTGTTAGTCAAATAGCAGAAAAGCTTCAAGGAGATACTTTGAATGCGGTAAAATTAGGGATTCCTATCTATAATGAAACCAGTGATAAGAAGTTTGGCATGTCTACTCCTAATAACGTTTTATTAATACGTAAAAAATATAAAGATAGTTTCTTCAAAGGTAATCAACTTAGCGATGGTATAACTTCATCTCTATTTAATCCTACTACAACTAACTTTACCCAATATACATTCAACAATATCACTCAAATGATAAATAATTGTTTAGAGGATGGAGAAAGAGAAGAAGCAGAAAAGAAACTCAAGAATGGTACGATAACTCTCCAAATAACTAACTCCGAAGGCAAAACAGAATCTAAAGAGGTTCATGATATTGAAGAATGGGAAAAATATAGTGATTGGAACAAATTCATACTTATTCCAGTACTTGTAACCACAGATGCTTCCTCAAGTAATAGCTATTATGGTTCTTCGAGCAATGTTATTAGCATACAACATGACCTGAAACCTGGCTATGCACGTTTGAAAGGGGGTAGCAAAGGAAGCATACAAGATGCTCAAGGCAACCCTTTATATCCAGAGTATTTACTCAAACTTGAAGTTGTCTCTACAAACTTCGGAACAAAATCGAAATAAAAAACAAGTAAGATAATCTATAAAATAATAGCACAGGTTACATTAAAGTAATCTGTGCTATTATTTTATAGATATATATTCAGATGAAAGCAGCCAAGGTAAATTTCACCCTTTGTATTATACAAAAAAAGACATTCATTGAAATCCCTTAAAATCTCTATCACAAAAAACCGTGAGTGCCTTTTATCTCACCCACGGTTCCATATATAATAATTCTTATACTTCTTATTTAACTGTAACCTTCTTAGCTTTCCCCGTAGCCTTCTTCGGTTCTGCTGTTGCTTTCTTAACTGCAGTTTTCTTCGCAACAGGTTTTGATTTAGCAGCAGGGTCCTCTTTCACTACCGATTCTTTAGCAGTTGTAGCTTTTTTTGCTGCCGTTTTCTTTGCCGCTTCTACTTTTGCCTGTAATTTAGCCAATACCTTCTCCAATTCAGTAATTTCATCTCCCTGATTCTTAATGGTAGTTAACAAAGAATTTAATTCTTCGCTGTCTACATCGATAGGATATAGTGCATCTACCCGTTTGATAAAGTCACCCAAAATATTCATATAGTTGGTGAAGGCATCATAAGGAGAATCATAGATACCACGGTTCAACCACATACCATTGTTCTTAGTTGTCATAAAACGGAAGTTATTGCTAGCCTGCAAATAATCCCAATCCTGTTTGATACGACGGTCATCACATAAATGAACACGTTCGGCTACACTATACAGTTTATTAAAAGCCTCGCGTTGCATGACATTACCCAACCAACAACTAGTATCTCTTTCTTCATCCACCCATGACATCGGATAGGCAACATCAAGCTGTGATACAGATTTCAACTTCGTCACGATTTCCGTCGGTGTAGAGAATGTGATTCCTTTAGCTTTTGCACATTCAGGCAGTGCCTTCATGAATTCAAGAATATTAGAAGATAACGGTTGAGCCATACCAAGTGCACTCAATTCCATGAAGATATTGATGACCTGTTCTTCTTGTGGCAATGCATCGATCCAATTAATATACTTATCAGCAAACAACGGATATTCCGCCCACTCCGAATTAGAAAAGCGCAAACTGATGTCGTCAGAGAGTTTGAAATCCCGCAACAAGAGCTTAAGACTTGGAGCTTGATTACAGTGATAAACATAATGCGGACTCTTCCACCCCAACACATGTTTAGCACCTTCCGTCAACATCCCCTTGAAGCCCATAGAAGCTACCAATCCACCAATTTCATCAGAATAAATCAGACTAGAGTTGCGGAACACTTTCGGTTCTTTGCCAAACATCTGTTTCATCTTATCACGTTGACGAAGTACTTCTTCACGGAAGCAATCCTCGTTAGCCAGTGAAGACAAACCATGCGAATAAGGTTCACATAAGAACTCACAACAACCAGTTTCATTTAACTGATGCAATAAATCAATGACTGCCGGAGCATGAATTTCCAATTGTTCCAAGGCTACTCCCGAGATAGAAAGTGCTACTTTAAAAGCACCACCCGAGTTTTTCGCCATCTCGATCAACGCATTGAGAGCAGGAATATACGAACGTTCAGCGACCTCATTCATACCCGTTTCGTTGGCATAATCATCATAATAATAATGGTCATTACCAATATCGAAGAAACGATAACGTTTCAAATGGATAATTTGATGTATTTCAAAATAAAGACAGAT
>NWBO01000050.1 GCA_002633275.1 Bacteroidales bacterium Phil12 | reverse complement strand
TTGTTGATCCCTCCGAACAGAAGCCCGTCTGCTATTTTGCAGATCGATTTGGCAATGATGGGCTGATTATTTAGTTTGGGGATAAAGAAGTTGTCGTGAATAAGAGAATAACGGGCGATTCCTGTGGTGGTCAGTATCCAGGTTGTCTGCTGATTATCTTCAATAATTTGCAGGATACTGTCGTTAGGCAGGGAATTTTCATTATCAGGTTGTGCGGTGTACTTTTTGAGTTCCGTTCCATCAAATCTGATTAGTCCTGTCGGAGTACCGATCCAGATGAATCCCTTTTGTTCGGTATAGATACAGCTGATGATAGACGGCATTCCGTTTTGGGAACCAATCAGTTTAAAGTCGTAATGGTTACCTATACTTATTGCTGGAAATGTGCCTACGATAAGAAAAGCCAGTAAGCAGAAAAAGTGTTTTATCCAAATACTTTTTTTCATCAGTCAAGATTATTAAGGGGAGATTAGTGAAACAAAAGTATGATTAATTCCGCTAAAACAAAAGAAATATTTCCAAAAACCGCCACAAAGACGTTCAAAAACGGAATATGGATGTTTTTGGAAACATTTTGGCGATTTTATGAACTCGCCATTCTGCCAATCAATCTATTTTTGTGGTGTATTTCAATGCCGGATAGTGTGGGCTATTGGCAAATGGAACTCAAAAAAACTTTTAGTATTAACTTTAATATAATGTTATGAAGAAAATGCAGATTAGGATGCAACTGGTGTGTCTCTTTTCAATGCTTTTACTGTTCTTCCCTGTGGAGCTCTTTGCTCAACAGGGCACTATCACTGGTAAGGTGGTAGACGAACGTGGCGAGTCCGTAATCGGAGCAACCGTTATGGTGAAAGGTTCTACTGATGGTACCATTACCGATTTGGATGGAAACTTTAAAATTAACGGTAAAGTAGGTACAACGATAACTGTCAGCTATGTGGGCTATGCTCCTTTGGAAGTGAAAATCACTAAGCTAACAGGAAATCGGTTCGTGATGAAGGAAGACTCCAAAACTTTAGATGAAGTGGTGGTAGTCGGTATGGGAACACAGAAACGTAATACTATTACAGCGGCTGTAGCAACAGTTAATGCGGATGCAATCGCTACCCGTCCTGTGACGGATGTAACCAGCGCCTTACAAGGTAATGTGGCTGGTTTGAACTTTGCTTCGGATGCTTCTGAAAGCGGTACCGGTGGTGAAGTTGGCGGAGAAATCAAATTTAATATTCGCGGTATCGGTTCTATTAATGGTGGAGAGCCTTATGTATTGGTGGATGGTGTGGAACAGAGCTTGCAGAATGTAAATCCTGCCGATATAGAAAGTATCAGTGTATTGAAAGATGCTTCTGCAGCAGCCGTGTATGGTGCTCGTGCTGCGTATGGTGTGGTGTTAGTAACGACCAAGAGCGGTAAACAGGATAAAGCCCGGGTGACTTATCGCGGTTCTGTGGGTATGAGTGCACCTATCAACATGCCCGAGATGATGAACTCTGTAGAGTTTGCCAATTATAAAAATGCGTACCGTTCGGCAATTGGTGAGTCTCCATACTTCTCACAGGAGACTATTGATTTGATGAATCAGTTTTTGCAGAACCCCTATGGTGAAGGTCTGCCCGGTATTACCGCCAATCAGGAGAATACCGGTTGGCGTGGCGGTGAATCGCAGTATGCCAATACCGACTGGTTTGATTATTTCTATAAAAACAAATCTTTGCGTCATTCACACAATCTAAGTATCTCCGGTGGATCGGACAAAGTGACTTATTATGTCGGTCTGGGTTATACTTACCAGGGTGGTTTGCTGGATCGTGTAGAAGACTCTCTGGATAAATACAACGTGAATACCAAATTTCAGATCAAGCCGAATGACTGGTTGAAGTTTAACTTCAATAACAATATCACGTTGAATCTGATTTCCCGCCCGCTCCCCGATATGTCTATTCTTTATCATCAGATAGCTCGTTCGCAGCCTAATATGGTGACTGAAGTTCCTATTTCCGGGCTTTATAATCTTCCTTCATGGAATGAAGCTTTGTATCTGGACAATGTGGGCTATTCGCAGAACCGCATTTCTGATGCCATGACTTTTGCAGCTACTGTTACGCCTCTGAAAGGCTGGGACATTATCGGAGAGATGAAAGTTCGTTTTGATGTGCAGAATGATGAATTCTTGCAGAAGCAGCCCCGTACCACACGGCCCGACGGAACCATAGAGAATGTTACCGCTCCCCGGCAGGGATATTCTTATCCCGGTATCGAATATTCGAATTCTTTGTGGGGATCAATGACTCGTGGAAATCAATTCAACTATTATTTGTCTCCCAGTGTGTCGTCTTCATATACGAATCAATGGGGTGACCATTTCTTTAAGGCAATGGCCGGTTTCCAGATGGAAGTGCAGCAAAACTCAAGCATGTATGCGTATAAAGACGGAGTGATGAGCGATGATACATTCTCTTTTGACAATGCAAACGGAAAAGCCTATAATAGTGAAGCGCGTGACCATTGGGCAACCATGGGATTCTATACCCGTTTGAACTGGAACTATCAGAATGTCTATTTCCTAGAGTTCAGCGGACGTTATGACGGTTCTTCCCGTTTTGCTCCGGGAAATCGCTGGGGATTGTTCCCTTCTTTTTCAGCCGGTTATGACATTTCTCGTACCGACTATTTCAAAGCGCTGAATCTGCCGGTTTCTCAATTGAAAGTACGTGTTTCTTACGGTCGCTTGGGTAATCAGAACGGAGCGGGACTCTATGATTACCTCGGGATTCAGAGCTTGACCTCCGATTCACCTAATGCTTGGCTGTTACCCGGTGTGCAAGCTACTCCTCAAAAAGGAACTTTAGCCACTACGCCTAAGATGATCAGTTCGTATATTACGTGGGAGAAGGTAGACAATGCCAACTTAGGTCTCGACCTGATGTTATTGGATAATAGACTGTCTGTTACTGCTGATATTTATCAGCGTACCACGCGCGACATGATTGGTCCTGCTGAAGCTATTCCGAATCTCGGAGGTATTAGTACGGCTGACCGTGCGAAAGTCAATAACGCTACTTTGCGAAATCGTGGTTGGGAATTGTCTGTAAACTGGCAGGACCAGCTAAAATGTGGTTTTAGCTATGGCATAGGATTCAATGTATTCAATTACAAAGCTGTTGTTACCAAATACAACAATCCGGAGGGATTGATATACAACAATCATACCGGTTTGGCAACTAATAAAGGATATTATGAAGGAATGGACATAGGTGAGATTTGGGGATATGAAGCGAATGATCTTTTTCTGTCCAATCGCGAAGTGGACGCATACCTCAGACAAGTAGATCTTAGTTTCTTTAAGTCCGGCGACAAGTGGCAACGAGGCGACTTGAAATACATTGATTCCGACGGTGACGGTAAAGTGGACCCGGGTAAGGGTACATTGGCCGACCATGGTGATTTGAAAATTATCGGTAATGCTACTCCCAAATACAGTTTCGGTATCAATCTAAACGTAGGATATAAGGGATTTGAAATATCCACTTTACTGCAAGGAGTTGCCAAGAGAGATTTCCCGATGGCCGCCAGTACCTACCTATTCGGTGGTAAAGAATGGTTCAAGGAGCATCTCGATTATTTCAGTCCCGAGAATCCCAATGGATATCTACCTCGACTGACGACCGATGCCCAGACAACGAATGCCAATACGGGATACAATACTACCCGCTATATGTTGAATGCGGCATATATGCGTATGAAGAATCTGACAGTATCCTATACTTTTAAGCCTCAATTGTTGAAGAATATTGGACTAAGTAACCTGAAAGTATACTTTACATGCGATAACCTGTTTACCATCAGTAAACTGCCGAATCAGTTTGATCCGGAAACCCTTAATCAGGTGAACGCGTGGGCAGGCGGAAGTAATGCGGCTGCTCCGGGACTTACCTCGGCTCAAAATCAGAATGGTAACGGAAAGGTGTATCCGATGAACCGTAATTTCGTGTTTGGACTTGATTTTACATTTTAATTAAAGAGGAACGCTATCATGAAAAATAAAATAATTATCCTGACTGTTTTTGCAGGCTTACTGTTGTCGGCGTGTTCCGACTATTTGGACCGTAAACCCTATACGCAGCCTAACAATGAAGATTTCTTGAAAACCAGAGAGAATGTAGAAAGCTATATAAATAATTTGTATACTTCTCTACCGGCTCCGGCTCAATATGGTATTGGTGTCAGAGGAGAAGAGGTGAACAGTGACAATATCCTTTCGGAAAAGTATGATATGCGCCTGAATGGAGAGAATAATCAATTCAGTGGCTCTGACGATTGGAATAAAGGCTATAAAAACTTGCGTATGGTGAATTACTTTTTCCATTATTACGCAGTTTCCGAGGTGGACGAAACGGACGAAGTGCTTTCATTGAGAGGGGAAGCGTATTTTTTCCGTGCTTATTGGCACTTCTATCTGCTCACACGTTTTGGTAATATTCCCATTATGGATGATTTCTGGGACGGTAATGCTACATTGGGTGGTTTACAAATTCCTGCGACAAAACGTGCGGATGCCGCCCGTTTTATCCTGAACGATTTGAAAGCGGCTATTGGGTTGATACCGGAGGCTCGTGCTAACTTGCATTCCCGCAGTAAATACAGTGGATTGCGTGTCAACAGAGAAACGGCCATGATTCTGGCTATG
>NWBO01000049.1 GCA_002633275.1 Bacteroidales bacterium Phil12 | reverse complement strand
CAAGCAGGAACTGGAAAAACTGCTACTGAAAGTGAACTGCCAGATTACCGAATTGCGCAATCTGCTCAAGGAAATCAATGAATTCAAGGAGGAGCTGCACGGCATACACGGAAGCCTGATGCACACGGCCAAACGGGAACGGGCGGCTTTCAATGCCTTGAATGCAGCCAAGGACAGTGCGGACAATATAGTAAATGGCATCTGCAATGCCATTGTAAAAGCGGAACGGCATACCGTTATACAAGCTAAAATTAGCACGGACGAATTGGCGAAGGTAAACCAATGTACTGTCAAACACATCAAGGCGGAAAAAGAACTTTTGGAGAATCACGGGAATATGTTAGCCAAACACCTCCGAAATAATGAAGGCATTTGGCTGTCTGACCGTTGGTTTAAGACCCTATTTGCTGTACAACTTATTGGTTATCTTGCAGTGGTATTGTGGGCTTTATGCAAGAGATAAACAACATGATAAGCATATTAAGCGAATGATAAGCAAAATGATTACAACCGTAGGAACACCATAAAATAACAATAGTGTTTTAGAGAAAAACGAACATGACATACAACCGACAGTTCTCTTAAATCTTTCCGGATTCAGGTCGTATTGATATTCTGTATTGCCCCTTTTACGTTCTTGAATAACCCAAGCGTACATTTTGCGGTATTTCCGTTCTGTATGCAAAAAGAACGCATCAAGCATCCAAAATGCCAAATATGGAACGAGCACAGTGCAAATCAGCAACCACAGATTATTGAGAACTTCCATTTTAGAAATGGTAATCACACCTGCGAATATGGTCAATGCCCATCCTTTTACCATAAATGAGTTCTTAGCCATACGGTTGATGCAGTTCTGTATCAGGTCTATTTCCTTGTATAGTTCTTGATTATCCATAATCAAACCTCCTTGGTTATTGTGTAATCGCCTATATTTGCTTGACGCTTTAATGCTTGCTCGATATAGTAGTTAGGTAACTCTATAAAATCGCACCACTTGACAGATTCTATATAAGAGTAGCTGCCATAATAGTGATAACCTCCACATTGACTGCAAAGCCTTCTATCTGGAGACTTTATATTGAATTTGTTATCTCTAATGATTTTGAAAAGTCTATCAGTGTGGTGTGTCGTTGAACCACAAAATGATTTTGTGAGATAGTAGTCATAGCTACCATTCCTATCTGGCAAGACTATTGCAAGCATCGCATTACTATGGCTCGTTCTGTCATTTCTCGTTGTTTCTTTCAGCGAGAATGACACTTCCCATGGAATCCATTGCGAGCGGTCACTTCTGTATGCTTCCCTCATGTTTGGAGAAATCATAACGATAGTGACAGAACTATCAAAAATTCTATCTTTAAGTTTCTCCCAAATTTGGTCTTCTGTAAGATAACTTAAATCTTCGTCATCACTCTCTCCCTTGTAAATATGGTCTGAAAACTTATCAAAATAGGTTTCTAATTTATCCACATAGTCACGCACGGTTGTTGTTTCCCACCATGATTTATTTTCTAATGCTTGTACGTCACTATCAGCGTACTTGTATGACACAAATATTTTCTTTCCCATTGTATATCAATTTCCTGTTATTCGATATTTATTTCTCCAAAGATAAATGATTTTAAGAAAGCATCAATCTTTGCCCCTAATCTATAAGCCGCAATCTGTGTACCCTCTCTGCTTTCGAGGTAAGCTTTAGCCTTTGGTTTATCAACAGACTCTTTGAGTTTGTTGAAGCGATTGTAGTCATTCAGATTGTCTGAAGTTACATCAGCCAGCATTAGAGAACGTAGTTGTGTTTCATCTGCCCCCAGCAATGCTGCAACCTTGTGTATTTGGTCGTCTTTTGCCCTGTTCATGTAAGCCACAACATAATCCTTGAATTTCAGATTTGGCTCTAAATGTGCATCGCCACTTTCTACATCATGTAAGAAGATGTTTGCAAACCGCTGTTCTTCTTGTGACAAGATAGCATAAGATTTATGCATCTCAGCAAGCACAGAAAGGCGTTCCTCTTCAGAGGCATCTCCTTTATTAAGGACTTTCAAGTATTTCTCAAAGCGACTGTTCATATAGTCAGCGTCTATCTGCCCAGTATCTATCTCTATCAGATATGGGTCAACCTCGTATGGTACATCTTCTGTTCCACCGCCACCACCGCCAGAAGTGAATAACTCTTTATATCGCTTGGCAAGGATTTTATAAGTCAATTCGTCAAAAGACATATCAATAACGACCGACCTCCCATTGTGGTCTTTCAGACGATATTGGGATTTGTCCCAGCGGAAGCCTTGTATCTTTGCCGCTTCAAGATAGTTGTTTAATTGCCTGAACAGCAAAGCGAATCTTCCTCGCTCGGATGTATCACTTGGAAGTTTCTCAAAGTTATTTACTCCTGCGTGTTCAAACAGATATTTTATTTCACCGAATTTTTCATTCATACGTTGGAGATTGTGAGGCAAAGGGTCAGCGAACAAGCCAAGAGGTTTGTTGCCGGAATAAAGTTCGATTGCCTGATTGATGTTACGCTCCATTGTATGAGGGCGACGATAATACCTGATTGTGCCAAAAGGTTTGTCTGGTCCAAACAGACGGTTCGTGCGACTAAGTGCCTGAATGATATTTTCATAAACAAGCATTTTGTCAATATACAGAGTGTTTATCCATTTGGAATCAAATCCTGTCAGCATTTGGTCAACCACAATAAGAATATTGATTTGCTCTTGTGGTTTTTCTGCAATTTTACCGTAGGGCTTCTTATGGGCAAGCCTCGATGCAATGTCTTTCTTAAATGCCGCATGAGTAGGAATAGAGAAATTCTTGTTGAATTTCTGATTGTAGTCATTTATGATTTCAACCAATCCATCTGACTTGAATTCCTCATCGCCTGTATTATCAATATTGGGGTCGAACAGTGCGGTGACATTGATATTCGGCATTTTTTCCTTAAGAAGGCGGTAATACATAATCGCTTCTGGGATGTTTTCTGTGGCAAGTATCGCATGGAACTTTCCTGCTTGGCTAAGAGAAACCCATTCGTCCTTAATATCTTTCACGACAGACTTATGATGTTCTTCCCTGTTATATTGAGAATTGGGCAGATAGTCTTCAATTCCTTTTACATACGAGCCGTCAGACGTAGTATAACCAGCCATCGGCATGGTTGAAGAGTTCGTAAACCTTAGATAAATTTCCTTTTTACTTGCGTCTGATAGGGCTTCTTCCTCTGATTGAGCTTTAGCCTTTTCCAATCCTACAGCCTTACGTAAATCACGGTCTTTGTATGTCAACACCTTATAAGGGTCAAAACCTAACACGTTCTTATCACGGATGCCATCCGCAATGCTGTAACGGTGCAGCTCATTACCGAACACGGTGCTGGTAGTGTTCATCTTCTTTTGATTCTCATCTTGAATAGGTGTGCCTGTGAAGCCGAAGAAAAGCGCATTGGGGAATGTTTCTTTGATAACCCTTAGCATATCGCCAAAAGTAGAACGGTGACATTCATCCACAATGAAAACCAACCTCTTTTTCTGGATTTTAGCTATATCAGCTGCACGTCTTTTGCCTTGTTCCTCGTTCACACGGCTCATCTTTTGGATGGAAGTAACAATCAGCGTGTTCTTGATTTCCGAATTTTTCAACTTTGACACAAGTACATCCGTGTTTTCTGTGGCTTGCACATCTTCGCTGGCTTCTGCAAAAGACCGATATTCATCAAGTGACTGCGTACCCAGTTCAACGCGGTCAACTAAGAATACCACCTTGTCAGCATCACCAGAGTTAGCGATAAGTTGTGCCGACTTAAAACTGGTCATAGTCTTTCCGCTGCCTGTGGTATGCCAAATGTAGCCGCCACGCTGGTTGCCTTCGTGCCATCGGGTCTTCTGAACTTTGTTGCTTATGGCATTGGCAGCATAGTATTGGTAGCTGCGAAGCACTTTTAGCACTCCATCAGCTTGGTCGGCAACAGTATAATAGCCTATCATCTGGTGAGCCATCGGAATGGAGAGGAACAATGTCGCTATCTTTCTCCAATCGTTGATGGGTTCGTTATTTGAATCTGCCCAATGGAAATAATAGTTGCGATTAAATGTTCCATCTTGCCCAGGATTGGCAAAATAGAGCATTTCTTCGGGATTCATGGCAACGAATATCTGAACAAGAGAATACAACCCACTGAACACTCCCTCATGGGAGTATTTTTCTATTTGATTGGCTGCTTGTATGGCTGGCACCTTGCTGCTTTTCAGTTCAACGTGGATTACAGGCAAACCATTTATAAGCAGTGTGAAGTCGCCACGTCGTTTAGGTAGAATGTGATTGGCATTCTTATAACGTGGTTGTCTGGCTATCTGATAGCAACTTTTTCCTGCGGCTATCTCATGGCGGTCATAGATGGTAAGACTGACTTCTTTACCTACATGAAGATGGTCATTCTCATTATCACGAGTGATAGATACAGTTTTACCATTTATAAATCCATTAAGTGCCAGAGGGGTTCTCAGTTCACGTATCTGTTCAAGCAGTTGCCCCATTTCGCCCTTTGTCAATGGCTGGTCGTTCAAACGATCAATGCCACGATTATTGGCAAACAGTATGCTTGCCCAGTTGTTAACGAGGTCTTCCTCACTGGGGTACTCCAATATCTTGTCTGACCATCCATTTCGGGTCAGCTCTTTTATCAATGCTTGTTCAAATAGTGGTTCGTCATCAAATCCCATATTAGTCCCTATATATATCAAGCAAACATCTTCTGCAAGAGGCTTTGCTTTATTGTTCGTATTTTTAATAATTTATTATCGTTCTTTTTTATTTGATTGTCCAACGTGAAGAGAAAAATTCCAATTTCTTTTTGCTCGTGTTTGTTAACAGGGGACAATATCGGCAACGAGGCAAATGTTTCATCATTTATCGAAAAACGGTCGGAGCGTGCACCAGAGTTTCCGTTGGAGTACATAACTGGATACCAACTTTTCCCTTTAAAGAAATAGTCAAGATAATCATAGTTTATCTTTTCACCATCAACTCTAAATATGTAATATAATGGTGACATTATTCCCCAATAGCCAAGTTTGTTCCTGTTAATTGGACCAACAGACGCACTGGTTGATATTCTTGGATTGTATGCGTAATCATTGGGCTTTACTACATAATACCCTTGAATGCTTGCTTCGTTTGCTATATTGCGGCCGAAAAAATCTTGCTGGTTGATAATACCTAATTCTGCTGAATTGGTAAATACTTGTGTAATCGCTTTTGACAGATTCTTTTCAAGCACCTTATATGATATTGAGCCTAATGTTTGCATCTTCCATTCTCCATTATAGTTTTTGAATCTTAGAAGCGGTGCTTCGTACCCCCCCTATTAACATTTATAAACATCTGATTAAGAAGTGCTTGCTTAATGTTACGCAACTTCTCTAACTTCTGTTCAAGTTTATCAATCAGTTTGTCTATGGTAGTAAGCAACTTGCCTATTTTATGCTGTTCTGCAACATTTGGAACATTGAAGCCCAATTCGGAAAAGTCTTCAAAACTGATACTACGACCATCTCTAATGCCGTAAGTAACAGTTTCCAATCGCTTAATAAATTCCTTGGACGTAAGTACGTACTTCCAAAAAATATCATCATTATTCTCCTTGTCCCTGAATTCCATTATTGTATAAGCAGGTGATGTTATACCCTCTACATTTGAGTGAGCAAATCCACCTTGGAAAGAACGTAAATGAATAACAAACTGACCAGGCAGGACACGCTTATATCCAGCCTCATTATCTTTGTTATGCTGTACTTGAAATCCAACACTATCCCTTATCACCATTCCATGCTCTTGTGACGCTGATAAAACGGGTAGTTCTGGGTGGTTTTTATCGTAAAATGTTTGAAAGACTTTGCCGGATTCTACAGCAATCCATTCACCTTCAAACTCCTTGAATCGTATATCTGGCACTTTTTTATCCATAACTTTAATCATTTGCTTGTTTCTATACGTTTTCTTCCTGCTTCAATTTCCTTTTGTAGTTCTTCAGGAGAAGGGAGAGTGAGCTTATATTTTGATGCAAAAATCTGCTTTGCGTCATTAAGCACCGAATATTTGGCGATAGCCTCATTCTTCTGGCTGCAAAGAATCAACCCTATGGTCGGGTTGTCATCAGAATTCTTGTAGAGGTCATCAAACATACGGATATAACTATCCATTTGTCCCACATCTTGATGGGTAAGTTTCCCAATTTTCAAATCAATCAATACATGGCATTTCAATATGCTATGATAGAACACAAGGTCAATGTAGAAGTCCTCGTCTTCAAATCGCATGCGCTTTTGCCTTGCCACGAAACAGAATCCTCTGCCAAGTTCGAGCAAGAATTGCTGGAGGTTATCTATCAAAGCGGTTTCCAAAGTGCTTTCACGCAAGGCAGGGTATTCGCCAAGCCCTATGAACTCCAAGAAATAAGGGTCTCGAATATAATTCGCAGGCTCATAAGACTGCAATTTCTCGTCAGCTTCTTGTCTTACTCTTTCCTTATCTGTGCTTCCAAGCAATCTCTCAAAATAGAGCGTAGATATTTGGCGGTCAAGCTGTCGAGTTGACCACATGCTTGCCGCAGCTTCGTTCATATACCACATTCTGGCATCGGCATTTTCAACGGAAATGAGGCGTCGATAATGAGACCAACTCAATTCGGGACGCAGTGTGTCCCGAATTGGAAAGCACCTGTAGAATTGACAGATTTTGCGCAGTTCTCTTTCGTCAAAGCCCTTTCCGAAATCCTGTGTCAAACGTTGGGACAGCTCTTTCATCAGATACTTACCGTAGTCGGCACGTTGTTTGCCGCCCAGTTCTTCGTCTGTTATGAGCTTTCCTATCTGCCAATATGATTGAACCATAGTAAAGTTTACGGCTGTGTAAACTTTATTACGAGCAGTTGTCAATACGGTGTGAATATCCGCATACAATCGCTTTATATCTTGATTTGTAGATAATTCATTCATTGCACAAAATCGTTTTAAGTTCAGCAAGAGCCTTCATATCGTATTCATTACCAGTGAGGTCGTCAAACATCTGGGTCAACTCACGGGAGGCCTCTTTTATATCGTTGTCAATACTTATGAGAGTTGTATCATACTTCTTGTGTAAAGCCATGACTTTTTCAATAAAGCCATCTACCACCGTATAAGGTAACTTGTTAATGTGGTCGCATAGACTGTCAATCCATTTCATGGAAAGGAGTTCCATCACATCCTCATCGGAGAGTTCTGTTTCAATTACCTGTTTGGTATGTTCGTGAAGAGCCAATGAATCTTGTTTGATTTCACTTTTAAGACGTTTTGATTCAACCATCAGATTGCTGATTTTAATCAATATAGACTCGTATGAACCATCCTCAAATTCATATGTGCTGCGCAAATCGGCAATGTACTTGTTGACAGACTTAGCAGGATAAGTCCCATCTTTACCTGCTGCCATAGCAGACCATTCCACTTCATTATGGCTTGCGATAAACGCCTGTTTGTCTTTTTTCTTTGAAAAGGCAAGATACTCTTGCAATACAAGAATGGCAGGGGTTTCTACTTGCAACAATGCTTCGGAAAGTTTGTCTTCGACACTTTTCGGTAGTAGTTTCCCATCTTCATTAACGAGAGCATCTTTATCTTCTTCGGACATTTCACCGAGGCAAGAGTCAATATCGCCATCTATTTCATCATAGCGAGCCTTCTTGTCGGCAAGAGCCAAAAATCCTTCTTTCAGATGGGTTGTCTGTACCAAGTCAAATGGAAGAATACGTCCAACCCAACCATCTTGTATTTCATATTCCGTATCGTCTTTCTTCTTGACAACCATATTCGGGTCAACGACTTTCGTAGCTGAGAATCCCTCAGACTGTATGATTTCCAAATCTTGCGCTATCACTTCCCATTTGTCTGCAAATAGTTGGTATGCTTCAAATCGGTCTACCAGAGGTAAAGGTGCAAGACGCTGGAACATTTGTTTGGTCAGAGATGATTCTTCCACTGCAATTTTCAAAGACGGCATATTATCAAGCAATCTTTGACGAAGCAATGTGTTAAAGTCACCAAAAGCCATCTTGTAATTGCTTACAAAGCTTCTTACGTCTGTGTGTTCCTTGATGAATTGTCTTACATTATTAACCACAAACGCAGTATATGGAGTTTCTGTTTTGGCAAACAAATCATCATATAATGATGGGAATGCAGTCCAATAAGAGCTTAAACTATCCAAGTCACTTTTAGGGATTCCACCAAATATCGTTGCAGACAAGTCCCAAGTTTCCGGGTCATCTGATGAATTGACGTAGCGTGGAATGTTCAGGTTGTAACCATTACTGCGTATTTCGTCTTTAGATACGACTCTGGCGAACTTCGGTACGTCAGCCCTCTGTTCGTATGTGTCAACAATTCGTTTGATGTCCGACGCACGGAGTTTATTCTTCTTTCCCTCTTTTTTGAAACCTTTGGAAGCATCAATGATAAGCACATCGTTTCTTTCCCTATGTTTTCGTAGTACCATAACTATTGTAGGTATGCCTGTGCCAAAGAATATGTCCGCAGGTAAACCTATAATAGTGTCAATATGGTCGTTTTCAATAAGTTCACGGCGAATAGTACCCTCCGATAAATCACCTTTGTTGTCAGGTGTGCCATCCCCTGCATCGCCACGGAACAATACGCCATGTGGTAATACGATAGTCATTATACCATCACTTTTTAGATGGTAAAGGTCATGAAGCAAAAATGCGTAATCAGCCTTACCTTTGGGGGCAATACCATAATCAAAGCGAGGGTCATTTTCTCCTTGTTCTCCACTTTTAGGCTTGCGTGGCGGTGCCCAAGGTTGTGAATATGGAGGGTTGCTTACCACCGCATCAACAAACAATGGATTGTATGTACCTTCTTTGTCGTTTTCGTCAAAATATGGCCAATCATCCTTCAAGGTATCTCCATTGCGAGTGACGATATTGTCAGGTATAATCCCTCGCATTACAAGATTCATTCGAGTAAGATTGTATGTATTCTGTTTCAACTCTTGCGCATAATACATGATGGAGTCTTCTGCTTTAAGATGCTTAGCGACAGACTTACCTATGTTGATGAGCAAAGAGCCAGAACCACTTGTAGGGTCGTAAATTTCTATTCTTTCCCTGTCTTTCAGATGGAGTGCCACGATTTCGGACATAAGCAAAGAAACCTCGTGGGGAGTATAGAACTCTCCAGCCTTTTTCCCTGCATTGGCCGCAAATTGACTTATCAAATATTCATAGATGAATCCTAATACGTCATAATCTTGTTTGCCATTCATCGGAATATCTTTGATAAGCGCAAGCAAATCACGCACGGCTCTTGTTTGTTCCGCATCTGATGTTCCAAGTTTTTTCAATCCTGTTTGCAGTGTTTCAAAAATACCAGCAAAGACTTTCTTGTGAGTTGGAGATATAAGACGTGTGAATGCAGATAGAGCATCACGTACATTGGATATATGAAAATCAAACTTCTTATCTATCCAAGTGGAATACAAATGTTCGTAGGCTATAAAATAACCTTTATTCTCCTGCACCCACTTAACAATCTCCGTATCTTCTTCTTTGAGCTGTACCAAATTTTCATCCGAGAAATCGTTGTCTTTACAGAACTTCACGATATTCTCCGACAAAAATTTATAAAAGATGAATCCCAAGATATAGTCTTTGTATTCATTGGCTTCTATCTTAGAACGCATCTTATTGGCTGATGCCCATATTTTATTTGCTAATTGTTGCTTATTCATTATAGTTTCTTTTTTGTTTCTCTGTTAAGTCCAGACCTTTGATAATATCAACATTCAATGCGTTTTCTATCTTGCATATAGTTTCCAGCGACATATTCTTTTCGCCTTTCAGTACGTTGGATATGTACTGTTGGGAACAGTCCATTTTCTCTGCAAGCATTCGCTGCGTCAATCCCAACTCTGCCATTCGTTTAGACATGATTGCGGCTATACATTGCGAATATTGCGTCCAATCCTTTATATCCTGTTGTGTCTTCATTTCTTGCGCTTTTGACATCGATGTCACAGAAAGCGTTTTGTCAGTCGTTGTATTCATTAAAAATATCATTTGGCTATTCGGGTGCAAAGTTACAAAAAATATTTCACAGTAACAACTTATATGTTGTAAATATGCTGATAGAGGACTATTATTTACTTGTTTTTTGACAAAAAGTTTCTGTTTTCACCTAAGCCCATGACTTAAGAGGGCGATATCTATAATGTTGGTCTGTCGTACACCCTTTGAACGTTAGACTCAACAACAATACTCTTTGACTGTTCTTTGGGGCATCATCTTGTTACCTAAAGTCATCAAGATGATGTTTTTTTATTTATTTGTTGCAGATTTGTTTCACTACAATTATTTGTACACTCTATACTATTGATTATCAATATATTGCAATTTACGCAAAAATAATGATGTTGAATTTGCACCCCTTGGGCAGCTTTCCGAGCTTCTGATTTTTCTTATAATGGTAGTACAATTTGGTAGCCAATGTCGGAAATTTATAGTCGTAAACTACTAAGGCAAAGCCCTTTGCAGAGTGCTGCCGGATAAACGGTTCGATGATGGAAAAAGTCTTACCACTGCCCGGTGTACCGACCACCCAAGTGCCTCGAAAAGGGTTGTTGATGTTCACCCAGCCTTTACGGAACTTGCCCTTGTAATAATAGCGCATGGGGATATTGACCGAGTATTTGTTTTCCTGTAACTCCCGGCATTGCTCAAAACTTTAATTTTCAAAGTTGAAGCGGTCTTTGAGCAAACCCTCTTTGAGGAATTTGGAGATATTGTCAAGGGCGATGTGAACCAGTATCACGCCGACCACGGAGGAAATCATATAGAGCCAGATGTTCAGGCGCAAGGAATAAAGCCTTGTTTCCATAGGATAACCGTACAGCCATACGGACAGCACAATCAGCCCTATACCTGCTATGATAGGATCGAGGACTTGCTTGCGGCCATTGAACTCCAGTTTTTTCTTGTTCCTCATGCCTATACAGGTGATGCAGATAAGCAGGAACGTGGCAAGTTTGCTGTACGCAAGATTTCCGTCATTGTATATCACCCACCGTTTGATGCGTCCGTGTATGTCGCAGAGGATACCTCCCCAATGGTCAAGCATGGCAGGGTCGATGGCATACTCGAAGAACTCCATCAGGATGGAGATATAGATGACCGAGCGGAATATCTTGTAAAAGCCTTGTAATTCTTTACTTTCTTCCATAGCTATTATTCGCTAATTCCTTTAATAATCTGGTTTTCAATCTCTCAATGTGATGATTGCCCTTGATTTATGAGCCTGTATTTTGGGCGTATCGTGAATCGTTCCGCTGCCCATAGAATAAAGCCATGCTTTGGCGGTCTGTTGTTCATTGACCTCCGTACTTGTCCAGTACCAGCAATCATCGGCTTCAACGGACAGCGTATCGCCACCGCACATCTTGATAACAGGATTGATTTGCTCCTTGGCATGATAAAGCAAGCGCATCTGTGCCACCGATGGGACATAGGCGGATTGGCCGTATCTCCACATATCAAAAACTTTCTCTGCCAGTGGTGAGGATGTTTCTCTCGCATCCAATAGGGCGAAAGTGTTTTCAAATCCGTCCAGTGCGGCGATGTCGGCGGAGGTGTTTTGCTTCACGCCTATGCTGTCGGCAAAAGCCAATGGCTCCAAATCCCACAGATAGACGGCATAGCCGTTACCCTCGGTGTTCTCATCGTGATTGATATGGAACACCACGGCAATGGGCTGTTTTTCGGATTCCCTGAAGTCCGATACCGACAATACCTTTCCGTCCGTGCATAGGATATTACAGGGCTTCATTGCCGTGTCCGGAAAATCCCGGTGTTCGTCACAAGCCACGAATAAAGCGGTAATGGCCAACATCCCGACCAGTCTGCCTATTTTGTTGTATATCTTCTTTTTCATCTTTCCCTTAGTTTAATGGTAATTTTACACCTAAGACAATACCTGTGCGGAACAGGTCTTCGCCTTTTATCATCAAATCGGTCTTGACCTGGCAGAACAACTACCAGCCACCACACAATACATAATTGTGTTCATATCCGAGGTGGATGCCTCCCAAGAAGCGATGGGTATCACTTCCTGCCGACGCACCGATACGGACATTGCCGTAATGATTGCGCCCACGTACCACACAAGGCTTGTAGGCGACACCGAACCCATAGCTTCGGTAATTCTTCCAGAATGATTCGGGACAGATATGCTTGCAGGAGGCGCATTCAGCCCACTTGATATAACCGTTGGCGAAAAACTCCCAAGCATGGTGGTATTTGCCTTCATGTTCGTAGGAGAGGGTAAGATCCAAAACATTTTGGTACAGGCAACCTACACCTAAAGAAAGTCGGTCGCTGTTACTCTGTGCCTTGCCGGTGATGGCAAATGCAACGATTGCCACCAATGCCAATACAATTCTTCTCATGCTCATTCCTCCTCTAACAATACGGCATTAAACGAATCGGCTGAAAGCACATCCTCATAGTCGATATTCAGACGTATGTTCCTGCCGCTTATCTGTTTCTCTGTCATCTCAATGGTAAGCACCTTGTCGTTGGGGAAGGTCATCTTTTTGACCACAATCACATTGCGATAGCCGTGACGGAATGATTTCGCCTGTTCAAGAACCAATGCCGGAGTCAATTCGACAATCTGCGCATTGGTAGCCTTGGTAACTTTCTTGTCAGCGAGTTTTACCCGGATCTCGTCAATGTCAAAACGGATGTTTGTCTTGTTCTCAATGGAGAAGTCAATAAAAAAGTAATCTCCGACCGCATAGATGTTGTTCAGTCTCGTATTCATGCGGTGTTCCCTGTTGCTCACATTCCGGTATTTTGCAGGAGAGTTCCATATCCGTCTGGCGTAACGGCTCATGTCCGCCATCGACATGCTGACTGCCGGATTGTTGTAGGCATTCCGTTCCCGGAACTCTATCTCCTTGTCCGTTACGGCTTCCTGCATTCTTGTAGTATAAAGCAACGCATACTGGGTGCGGTAGCGTTCCGTGACAATGGTGACGATGGCAAGCACTTCTCCGTCTTCATGCCCGGTCTCTTTGGGCTTCAGACGAATGGTGTTGTTTATAGGTTGGTCTCCAACCACCTTGTCCGTGGAAATATCCGCGAAGCGGATGGGGTCGGAGGCGGTGATGACGGTCGTCACCTGCTCGTTGACGGTCAGCGGCTCCAATTCCTCGTAGGTCTGCTGGGCGAAAGTCGGCAGAATCGAGAACACTGCCGCAATTCTGGTACAGATAGTTTTGATGATTTTCATATCTCTGAATCTTTGAATGGATTATTTACTCTGGATTATTTTTTCTCTTGGCTGTTGATGATATAGACAAATGTGCCGTATTTCAGATTGACCTTGTTCTTCTTGATGTTTTTGCTGATGGCGTTGCTGGTCTTCTGGTAGGCATCCTGAATAGCCTGCATACCCCATTGGGTCAGACTGTTCCCGTTACCACCGGTGTTCATGCTCATATTGCTGTTGAACGCTCCGCTGGCCACATCCTTTGCGGTCTCCCGGAAGGAACTGGACGGCACATACAATCCCTCCAGTCCGTCGGTGTCGTAAAGGGAAAGGCTGACCTTGATGATTTCATCGCTCACAAGCACACTGCTGATAGACCCTTTTACCCTTTGCGAGGAAAAACCGCTCTTGATGGCATAGAGGTAGGAACCGCTCTTGACCACCGTCTCGTTTATCTCCACATCATCCAACAGACGAAGCCTTACACGGCTGCCTTACACGGCTTTGACATTTTCGTCAATGATTGCCTTGATAAGGTTCGGCTCGTGTTCGTTCTGGGCAATGGTGTTGAAATAATCGGAAGGTACTTTGACCTTCTTGACCATTTCACCTGGCTTCTCGGTATCGGATGGCGCACTTACGGCACGGCTGTCTTCCTCGATGGTTCCGCTGACGGCAACAGGGGTGTCGGTTTGCTCTTCAAGGCTGTCTTCCATAATCGGGGCAACCTGCTCCTGCACTTTCAGCCTTGCTTCGGCAAGGGCACGTTCCAACTCTTTGAGGGCTTCCTGTTCTCTCGTTCCAGCTTCGGCTGCTTCTGCGGCCAACGCTTTCTGCTGTTCCAGTTCGCCCAAGAGGGCGACTTCGTCCTGGCTGTACTGCGATTCGTATTTTTCTTTGTCATCATCGGGTTCTTCTCGTTCTATATTGTCAACCGCCGTGTAATCGGCTATCTTTCCCCACGATTTTGCCATGTTCTCATATTTGCTTCCGATTCCGTCTCCGCCCTTAATCGTGGCATCGGGCAGGTCGGGGTTCAGGAACTCCGTTGTCTGGAGGCTTTTGTAGGGTATCTCCGCTTTTCCCGTATTGAACAGGTCGAAAATGAAATACGAGGCGGCCAGCAACGGTATGTACAAAATGGCAGGAAGCATATACTTCGGCTGCTTGAAATTGATTTTCTCAAATATATTCTTCATCGCTGTTCTGATTGTCGGGGTTCAACTATGGGTGTTACCAAATCCTTGTGCCGTTTCCTGAGCAGGCTGTCCTGTACTTCCGTGGCACTTCTCGTTTCCTGTCCGTGGTGGTAGGCTTTTGCCAAACGGTAGATGTTGAATGTGAAGGTGCCGATGACAAAGCCAAATACCATGACCAAGAATAGGATCTTGTTCCTGTTGGCAAACTCCTGTATCTTTGCCGCCATCTTGTCTATGCTGTCGCCTTGGCGAACTTGCGCCCTGCATTCACATCGCGTTCATACCGCTCTTTATATTGAGGAGCGTTCTTGTCTGGTCTGGCATTTTCTCGCCGACCAGCATCCTGCGGAATCCTTTGATGTTCATAACTGTACGTTTTAATAAGTTGTTTTCGTTTTCTGTTCGATGTCTTTATTGAGAAGGGTGCGCCAGTTCACGATCAACAGCCCATGCGGATTGTTCTCTGTTCGGGGCACTCGTTTGAGCTGTCCTGCCGTCACTAATTCACGCATCAGGATATTGCTCCTGCGCTCGATACGCTGACGGCCATAGTAGGTAAACTCCATTTTTCCCTTGTCAAAGGCAATGCTGTCGCAATAGATTGAAAAGACGGCACTCGTTCCTAAGATGTTGGAGTAAAATCCTTTCTCCTTGAGCGTGTTGTACTATGCCAATCCGGTTTCGTCCACTAAATACATCGCTTTGTTCATCGTGTAATGGATGTATTTGTCATCCGGCGGAAGCGTAAAGAAGAAGTAGTGGACTTTCTTTATATGTTGATATAAACAGCTATAAAACAGATACTTGTATTGTGATTAAAATTAGAAAGTAACAAATCAGACACATTGTGGGCGATTTATAAGAACGCAAAGGAACATTATTTTATCACTTACGCATAAGATTGTGCTTGTCAAAATAGATATTATTGGGAAAAGAGGGTAAATGAATTATTTCTTCCCAAATCAAAGATTTAGGTATAAATAAAGCCGATTTCCTGCAAAGACTAACAAAAACAAGCCTCTTTTTGTAGAAATACAACATATAAGTTATTAGTCTGAGAAAATTATTGTACCTTTGCAGACGAATAGCCAAACGATATTTTCAATGAATGCAATGACTGACAACATGCTTTCGTAGACTTCGATGTCAAAAGCGAAAGAAGTGAAGACGCAACAGGATATAAAGGATTGGACGCAATACTCGCAATGTATAGCCGCAATCATGTCTAAACGGATGGCAGAGCTGGGGCTGACACAGCGAATGCTTACAGAGAAAATGGATTGTTCCCAGCAGTATATATCTAATGTACTAAAAGGTGAAAAGAATATGTCGTTGGAAACTATATGCAAGATAGAAAACGCATTGGGTATTGATATTATCAAAGGGCTGAATAAAAATGAGTAATAAGTAAAAGGAATATGTC
>NWBO01000048.1:5215-21463 GCA_002633275.1 Bacteroidales bacterium Phil12 | reverse complement strand
TTTACTGGCGGAGAAGGTGGGATTCATTTGTAAAAATTCATCTTTCCCGTAAAGCGTTGCTATCACCAAGTTTTTTGAGTATAGGTTTTTACATGCTCTGTACTTGTATTAAGAATATGGATAACAAGTGGTAGGTATATTTTACGTCCTCTCATTATCCAAAATCCCATTTGCTATCTTATCCCTATAAATCGTAAAAGACAATAGTTTTAATATAACAGATATAAAGAAAGACACTATGTTGCATTTATAGTGTTGTTTGAAAAACTTAGCGTGCATATGAATGTAGTACTAACAAGGCGCTATGGTTATTGAATGTCACACAATAGAATTGTGTTGCATTCGTAAAAATGAAAGAATCCAGTTCTGGTCTGTATTTATCCCACTTTCTGCATTTTATTAGAAATTTGCCCCTTGTATGAATGCAACATAATATGATAATATCGTCTTATTGAAGCTCATTCGAGAAAAAATAAAGTGAAGGGAGATTTTATCATGGAACTTGTAGAGCCTATACGCGACACAAAGAAAATTGACAGGATGAAAAATTACCTCAAAAAGAAAAGCACCCGCGACTATTGTTTGTTTGTCCTCGGTATCAACTCAGGCTTACGGATATCCGACCTACTCAGTCTACAGGTCAAGGACGTAGCGGAGGATAACGGCAAGCTCAAAGAACGTATCACTATCACGGAACAAAAGACAGGCAAGACGAAAGACTTTCCCATAAGCGACACAGCAAGCAAGGCCATTAAAGAGCAGCTGGACGCTTTGAAAAGCAAAGAGCCGACATCTTATCTGTTCCCATCCCGTAAAGGCGGCGGTGCGATTCAGCGTTATCAAGCGTGGCGTATCCTCAACGAAGCCGCAAGGCACAGCGGCCTAGCTGACGACGCTATAGGCACTCATACCATGCGAAAGACCTTTGGCTACCACGCCTATAAAAAGGGAATGGACATTACTATCATTCAGAAGCTGTTGAATCATTCCAGCCCTTCAATCACACTGTCGTATATCGGTATTACCCGCGACGACCTTGATAATGTTTATTTGAATCTCAATCTGTAGTGTCCCAGACCTCCGTCCATAGAGGCGCGCGACCCCTATGGGGGGGTATGCGCTTTCGCGTTATAGCGGTAGGTCGCTCAAAACTTTGTGTCAAAACATTTCGACTTTATTCCTGTGATATAATCCCTCTGACGGACTCTCAAGGTAAAGGGACTTGAGGTGTATAGGTTACTCCCTTAGATGGAGGTGAGGCCGTGTCGCAAGACAAGGATAAATCCTCTAAAGGTAAAAGGAAGGGACGTAACCTAGCTACCCAGCTACTCCGTTACGTCCCTATTTTGAATCTTATCTTGCGCGTACTTGAGTTGGCGCTCAAGTATTGCAATAGGTAGTTCAACTACCTAAGAGGATTATAACCGTGGTGCGTCCCTACCGTCAAGGGACGTACCTTTAAGCCTGTCCGTATTCTATCAACTTTTCAAGGTCCGGCCTCAACTCTTTATTTCCCCTTATCGGTAAGGCTGACGTTAGACGCTCTTTCTTTTCTGGACTCCCCAACTCTGGATACTCTTCAATAAGCTGTATCTTTGCGGCATTCCTATAATGTCCAATAGTAGACCGCAATATCTTTGCTTTCTCGTCAGAGTCCCCATCTGCGTATCGTGGACTATGTATCGCTTCGTCCAACGCCTCTAAAAGCGTTTTATCCGCTATGGTAACTGTAGCGTTGAGTTGGCAATATCTTGAATACTGTTCGCCAGTCAGTTTCTGACCGTTCATCCTGTCAGAAGGGCCGGAAATTACCTGGTCTAGTTCAAGAAGTTCTGCCTTGAGACGGTCAGGGACTTTAGATTCTACGCTCTTTGTCGTAAAGCGGTTAATTGAAGAGTAGGGGGAATATTCGCGCGGCTTTCCCGTCAACCATGAATATTGTGTTGGAAGAGTGTCAGACAGTCCGGGTATTCGGTTGATAAAAGCGTCTAGGCACCCTCTGACCTCCTTCATATAAGGGTCGCTGATTCCGACATCACGCGCGGCGTTTGTGGCGACTCTTGGGATTAAGAGATTCGCGGGAATATCGGACGCTATTCTAGTAAGATGTCGCCCCATATTGTCAGGGTCATTGACAAAGGCATTAAGCAAGCCCCCTAATGTTCTAAGATATGTCTTATCCCCTAGGTTGTTAGCCAGTGCCACGGTCATGACTCCCGCCAGGGTGAGCCAGTCGCTGACATCTTTTTCTTCATTGCCTAACTGTGATACGGCTTCCTGCGTATCTGCTGCTATTGCTAACACCGTTCCGAACGGGTCAAGAGGGTCATATCTATGCCAGGCGTCCCCCAACCGTATTGAATGAGCCTGCCAGCCTAAGTCCTCTTTGGTCTTTCTGGCCTTGGGGTTCTTAGGGCCGCCTCCGGTTATCCTGCCGTCCTGTGCCAGCGTTATTGCGGTGAACCATAGACTTGAAGCTATCGCAAACTGTCCGAAGAGCTTAGACCTTGCCAGACCTCCCTTGCGTACTATCGCCTGATTTTTCATCATGAGGTTGGTCAGATTGACGGCGCTTTCCCCTAAGAGACGTGCTCCGGCTACAAAGGGCGTATGTGCCAGAGTGTCTTTTACAATATTGACTGGCGTCTGAATGAACGGAAAGACTGCAAACAACGGAGGGTATTTGTCTCTGAACTTAATCATCGCCTGTGTAATGGCCCCTGCGTCTTGCGTGAAAGTCTGCTCCTTAACGAAGTCCCTTACAGCATTGCTTAGATAAAGCTCCTGCGTTATCTGTCCGTTCGTCAGCCGCTGAACCACCCGTTTTGACATCTCAGCATCCACAAATTCGGCAAGGCGGGATTTAGACAGGCCCTTAGCTAGAGCGTCTTCCATGACCTCCGCATATACGCCGCCCCGTCCCGCCAACACCTTAAAGAATTGGTCTGTTGACATCAATATCCTGCTTGGGATGCTGAACGCCTGACCTATCGCATTAAGCGCCCATCCGCCCATTGTCGCATTGCTCAGTCCCCACGCTTCGGTCGATAACATTCTAGCGGGGCTATATGCTTCTACGAAAGCGGGGCCGTTTCCAACGATTGATTTACCAGACTTGAAAGAGCGAACGGCTATATTCCAGGCATCCTTATAAAACATCCTGTAGCTGTTATAGACGTTCATGGCTAAACGGAAAGTTTCAGCGCCGTATTGGCTATCAAGATTGAGGCGTTTTACATAGTCCTCTATTCCTAGAAAAGAACCGGCTTTGCCTATACCGTAACGGGCAGCCCCCTCTATCGCAAATTCTAGCGGGGTAACGACAGCTTTTAGAGCGTTTGACACGATATTCACGCCCCATGATGCGGGGTTAGAAAGAAGATTCGCATAGTATATCTCTTTGAGTGTATCCCAGCTTTTATCTTTCCAATCCCTTTGCATGAAGTCAAAGGCCATTGAAGCGTTTGCTAAATCATCCATGTGCAGCTTGCCGCTCTGTATGATAGCGTCGACCTTTTCGTCTCCTATCTCATGGAATATCTGCTTTATGGTCTCCGCATCTCCGTTGTCTAACGCCTCTTTGGGTATCTCTTTGAATAGAGGGTTGGACGGGGCCGAAATAATTCTATCGGCTTCTTTCTTAAAGGCGCTGTCAAAGGCTGCAATATCAGTAAGGCCGTGCTTTCCGCTTTCCAACAGACGGGCCGCCTCCGCTGTGAATTGTGCCTTGGCGTTCCTGTAAAGAGACTGCTCTTGTAACTGTGCGTAGATTTTACCTTTGGTAATGATTTTAGCGGTTTCGTCGGTGAGGTCGTCTAACTGCTGATACAACGGCGCTAGTTGTTCGGCTCCCTGGTGCATCATATATTCGCAAGCTCTGTTATAGATACTCCAATTTTTAGAGGCGTTCGCCGCTTCCACAATCTGTTGACGCATAGCCATGCCGTCTATGCCTGTGCCTACCAGAGTATTGACGACCTCCTTTGACAGTGCGTCCATCTCACAGACATGGTGTATACGTGTTATATCATCAGGGACGGTCTCAAACTTGGTAAGCTCTTCCGTAAGGTGTCGCATATGCGTCTGTCTGTCTTCTCCCGTAAGCCGTATGGGATTTACAGTGTATCCATATTCCGCTTGCCCCTTAGACCTTCCGGCGTTGATAATCGCTTCCGCCTCTTTTTCAGGGTTGGTCCCTAGCTGATATAGCCGGATACGCTCAGGGTCCGTGTCAGCCTTGCCTAACATCTTGCCGAAAAGGCTATTATATTCCTTCGGCAGTTCCGCCCCTGTCTCTAGCGCATCTTCGTAGATGTCCGCCATCTGATTTTTGAAGTTATGAAAGGTATCTTCCATTCCAGCGGGGGCTTCTCCCGTCCTGAACCATTGAACGAAAGAGTCGGCATATTTTTCTTGTTGGGAGACGGTCACGGATTTTTGACCGTTCTTCCAGCCAATCAGACGCTTTATGGCGGCCAGTTCTTTGGCCTCTCCATCTTTGAGCAATCCTTTTACTTCCCTGTCAAATTTATCGTGAAGGAAAAGATGACCTAATTCATGGATTATCGTACCGTCATCCGCGCTTTCCGCCAGTGTTATTGTTATATCGGCTGGTGCCTCTTTTGTGAAGACCGTCCCAATTGCGGGAAGGTCTATCATACCTTTTCGGTCCTTTGGAACGGCACCTTTTACAAAAGCGATATTACGTGAGGCTAGAAAGTCGGCCAGCGGTTCGTCTCCTTTTTTGGCGCTCATAGCCCAGCTTTCAATCAGGTTAGCCGCTTTTGTCGCCGTTATAGGCTCTATTCCCTGTTCCGTCATTTGGTGTTTCAGAGGGGCCATAGGGTCGAAGTCCGGTATTGAAGCCGCGAAGTCATTCATTGACTTGGCAAGCGCGGGCGGTACTGTCTCTGTTACATTCGCTTTTACGCCGCTTCCCTTGACTATTTTCTGTGCCGCTTTGCCTCCGAGCGCCGCAAGTTTTCCGAGGGCTGGAAAGACAAGTTCTCCTATTACAAAGCCGTCCGTCATGTGTTTGTAACGTCTCACTATGCGGCTGTCTTCGGGCTGTGTGGCGAGTGCGGCAAGCCAGGGTTCGTCTATAACTTCTTGTAACTCTGCGGCCATGTTCTTATCGTCGGGGTTGGATACGATGAAGTCTATAGCGGCGTTTCGCAATGCGTTTGCTGTGACCTGTAGGCCCGTAACGGTCTTAGGCCCAGCCTTTAGCAAAGCCCCGGCGGTCGCGGCTGCTCCCGTAAGCCCCGCCTTGGCCGCTCCTTGTGTGAGGACTGCGGCGGTTCCTGCCGGTGCCGTCAAGATTGAGGCTATGCCGACCTCTCCCATGATTCCCACAATCTTGCCTAAAGGGGTTCTAGGCGGCGTCACGCCTGATTTAAGGAAGTCAAGAGATATGTCATCCGCGTCGTCATTAAACCATTTCAGACCGGCATTAGAAGCGTCCTCAACTGCGGAGACCGCCTTATCTGATAAGGTCCACGGGGCTTTGACAACGGCTCCTATAGCGTCCATTGTGTCATGGACTATTCCTTTGATGTTGCCTGTTTCTGTAAGGTTTTGCGTCGCCCAGGAACCTAGATAAGTCTGATTCGTCTGCTCCGGCGTGATTAAGTTTTCGCCGCCTGTAGCTATTTCGTCGTCTCCGGCAACGTTCAATTCTCCGGCTTCGTTCTTTGACATGGTGATGTTGTTGGCTGCGGCCAGCATTTTAAGAAAGTCCTCATCTGGCATATGCGGAGAGTGGGATTCTTTAAGCCGCTGTAATGTTGTCTTTTCTGTCATTGCTTCTTTTTGCGCTCCTTCTCTTCGTCAATTATCTGCTGTAGCATTTCGGGGGTTATCTGGGGTAAGTCCTTGAATAACGAACTGCTGTTGTTTTTATCGATGACTTTATCTATTTTGTCTTCTTTCTCGCGTTCGTCTGTTTTAATTTTGGACTCTTCATTCTGCTGCTTTTTATAGCGTATGAGCAGGATGTCCGCATGGTCTCTTTCTTCGAGTTTGGAGGGCAGTCTTCCGTGTTGTTCGTGGTAAGCGTCTCTATAGTCGTTGAGGTCTGTTAAGAAAGCCCCTCTCAACATTCGGCGCTGTTCGTAGTCTGAGACGCTATAGTCCGCTTCCGACTTGTTGATGATTTTTCGCGCTATCTCATCAGCCTGTTTGTAGGTGCCGTCATTCTGGACGTTCTTGCCCTGTCTGGCGTTCATGACCTGTTGGACTGTCGCACCGCTGGAAGCTAAGATATTACACTCTTCGTCAGTCAACGGACGTTTATATGAGAGAGCAATCAGGGTATCTTTTATCTGTTTGCTATACCCAGCGTTGCCACTGGTCACACTTTCGCTGTATGCTTTATATTGCCGCTGATAGCTTAAGGCCTCCGCGATGTCGTTAGAAAAAGCCTTAGCGACTTCCGAACCATAGTCTTTAGCGACCTGTGCCAGTAATGCCGTCCTGTTTGCGGTTGGGACCTTCCAGATTTCAGCTCCATATTTATCGCGTACTTCCTGGAGAGCGTCTTCTCTTTCCCAGGCTTTGAGTTGGCGGTCTCGTGCGGTCTGTTGGAACGCTTCCTCTCCGACCTTTTCCCAGGCGGTGTCTATGGCTTTACGATAACGCATGATTTTAGCTATAGGCGCTCCGTCACGGCCTTTGAGGTTTTCAAGGACGGCTTTAACGCCTGTAGCTGTCTTTATATCCCCTTCACTGGCTTTACGCTGCATGAGGTTTAAGAGGGAGTCAACGGCTGCGGTGTTTGTTTGAGCGGGGTTAGAACCGTCAAGAATAGTATTGTTGATATGCTCTCCCACAAGGTCGCCCACTTCTTCCGGTGATTGCCCCAGGTGGAGACTGTCTTCTACGCCCATGCTTATCGATGTCTGAAAAGCGTCCGTCTTGGCCTGGACTAAACCGTCAAGGCGAGACTCGGTTATCTGGCTGGTATGATATTTGTCGTATTCATTTACGAGTGGCAAGAGATACTGTTGAACGGCTCTATCGTTTATGTTCGCTGAATTGGCCTTAATCCATTCCGCGCCCTTTTGCTGTAGATATGAATTTGCTTCTGTAGGGTCTTGAATTTGAGCGAGTGTCTCATCTGTGGTACGTAGCTCCGCGATGTACCGGTTGTATTCCATCCCTAAGACTAACGCGCGTTGTCTTTCAAAACCTTCACGAAGATACGGGCTGTATTTCGCATATTCAGGGCGTTCACGCGCTACTTCGGCCCAGGTTCTAAGACCTGTCTCTTTTTGGAGGCGCTCACCTTCGGCGATAAGCGCCTGTTGTCTTTCCCGCTCCTTTTTAGCGAAATGCTCTTTGAATATCGGTGAATACTCCCGTAGGGCATAGGCAAGTGATTCCGCTGAGGTCCGCCCGGATGGGGATGCTAGTTCTTTTCCCTGTGGCCTTACGTAAGTGTCGATGTCACGGGCGTATGAGCGTTGTTCAGCCTTAAAGCGTGCTGGCCTGACTAATGGCTGTAAGTCACGTTTAGCCGCCATGTGTATTATTCCTCATTGTAGGTAAACATCAAGAGGGGGGACGGGCCGAGTCCGCGTTTATTAAGCCAGTCGTCAAGATATGAGCTTTTGATGGTGTAATACGCCTGTATAGTTTTGTAGGTGTAAAGTAAATGGTCAATAATATCCGCGAAGTCCCCAGGTGTTTCTTCTTCCATCCGGTCAAGCCTAGCGCAAAGCGTTGTTTCGTCAAGGCTGCATAATTCCTTTATTGATATACCGTGGCATGACTCTCTTATCTGTGGGAAGTCATTAAAAAGTTTGGCACAATGCAAGACAAATGCAGTAACGTCTTCGGGGGCTGCGTATTTTTCAAAGCGGGCGTTCAGTTCGTCAAAGCGTTTCAGGGTCTTCAATGTCCAGGCCATTGTTTTTGTGAGTTCTTCGGTTCTTGTCGTCATGTTTCTCAATCTCCTTTTGTCTGTGTGTGTTGTGAATTTGTATTTTATATCGCTGGTGTCAAGGTAAAGAAAAGCCTATGCAAAGGCTGATTAAAGCCCCTGCATAGGCGCGGTGTGTTTGAGTTTTAGCAGAAGCGGCTGTCTTCTGGAAAATATACGTCCGTCATACAAGAGCGCAGAGCGAACAATACAAGAGAATGACGTGCAAAGTTAGGCAGTTCAACACCGTCAGGATATTCAGCGCTAAACTGTTTTACTGTTGGTATCTGTGCCTGTTCGTATGTTTCCTCTGCAAAACGTAAAAGATTAAGCATGACTACTCGTATCTTTGCATCTTCGCAATCATGCAGCAAGTCCTGAACTGCAAGGCGTATATCATAAATGGCGTCGTCCTCTATGTCCTCAAGTGTGGGCGGCGTGAAGTCCGTACCGTCTTCTTTTGACATTTCCATTTCCGTTACTTCCTCTGTGTTGCTCTTCTCAATTTCTGTTACTGTCGTCATAATTAAATGACCTCCTTAATTTGGGTTTGTTTTTTATGGTCACGGGGATATTTCCCCGATAACTCCGTCGTAGTCCTTCGGTGGGAGACTGTCTTTTTGTTAGGGCAAAAGACGAGTTCCGCGCCGTTGAGGCTGGATATCTTGCAGTCATGAATACAGCCTTTACAGGCCTCTAAAACATTCAATGGCATGATGTCTACCTTCCTGTTGTTTAGTTTTTCGACCTCTCATCTCTCTGCTTCCCTTCTGGATAAAAGGCTAGGCCGCCGTTAAAGGTGGTAACGACCTAGCCGACATGAAAGGAAAGACCGTATCATGACAAATACGGTGCAACAGAAGATTGAGAGAGAGTAGAGCGTTTATATAGAACGGTCAGAGGTACAGACCCGAACCGGCATTATATTGATGTCAAAGTGCTATTTATGATTACTGTATGTATCGAATGGATAAAGGATAGCATGACATCGATATAGTTGTCTAGTAGTTATCTATATTTTAGAACAAGAACATATGTTCGTTGTACGTGTGGATAATTCCTGTAGGGCGTTTTTCCTTCTTATAGTGGTCCCTATTGTCTAGCGTTTTCCTTCTTATAGTGGTCCCCATTGTCTGGCGTTTTTCTTCTTATAATGGTCCCTATTGTTTGGCATTTTTATTCTTATAGGGCACCATAATCTTTGGTGGCGCTTTCTCGCTTTCTCTCTTATAGTGCGTGGTAATGAAAAAGCTAGATATAGACTGATATTTTTCTATCAGTGAGAAAGCTGGATGAATGTCTGTTTGTCGTTTCTTCTTCTAAATAATGCACCATAATCTTTGATGGCGCTTTCTCTCTTATAATGCGTGGTAATTAAAATGCAGGCTATGGCTGCATAGTTTGGAGGTGATGTAGACCTTCCCCTTGGCCATTGGTGTAGACCTCCCTGATGTAGACCTCCACCTTGGCTTAGACCATCCCCTTGGTATAGGCCACCCCCTTGATGTAGACCATCCTTGATGTAGACCTCCACCTTGATGTATATATACACACAATTCAGATGATTTAGACTATGATTCTGTAGACCTATTTTGATAACCATATGTATTGACTTTGGAAAAATTGATGATATACTTGTGGGCAGTAACCCCCTCAAGGATGTAAGAGGTCAAAAAGATTAAGCCTCTCAAAGCTGACCGAGGAAGATGTTCATATGATTAATAAAATCTCTATCTAGGATTAATCAAGGGTTACTTTGTCTCGTTTATAACTTCCGGTATAACCGCTACAAGACAATCCTAACTGTGTTTCACTTGTTTTTTTTATCATCATGAAGGTCTCCCTTTGGGCAGTCTCGATTGATAACGACAGTAGATGGTAGTAATAAAAGCGAGACCTTACGTTTTCAATACGCAAGGTCTCGTTTTGGTTGGTTAAACCGATTGAACACAAGAACTGAAAGGTGGTTTCAGCTCGTTTATCCCATATTAGCCCCCCTTCCTGTATGTGGGATGTTGTCTATCCTCCCTTCTTTCTTCTGTTGTGTGAAGTCTTTATTACAAACGATAGGCGGAGAGGTCTACAACCTGTCGGGGTCGAAGAGTGTCAACGCCGTATCAAATGCGTTGTTGCTGAGGTCTTCTAGTACATGGGTCAGTTCATCCGTGGCGTTGATGTAGGGTCTTGCTTCTTCTTCATCCAGTGTGTCAAGTTCGGACAGCATGTCAGAGAAAGAGGTCGCCATAACAGAAGCGTAGCCTGTTAGTTTGATATGGGCGTTTAAGAGGGCTTCCAGGCGGTCGTAATTTTCACCGTCGATTGTGGTGAGTCCTACGAGGCTTAAAGTTGCCATAGCGTCCCGATATTCTGATAGTGTGTCTAGGATGTCTTCATCAATGAAACGGTAAAAGTCTTTTGTTATCCTGTGGGCTGGGTTGGTCCTGCATGATATCCTGGTGAACTTTTTAATCTCACTGGATACGTTCTTGATTGTCTCCCTGTCCTTTTTCAGCCAGCTATGGAACAGTTCTGCGTCTTTCTTTGTGATGGTCTTTCTTGTCATGATGGTGATTCCTCCTGTGTAATGTATTTTGTTTGTTACTGAAAACTACGTAAAGGTATCTGAATATTTGCCTTTAGAGGGTATCAGAAGCCACGAGAAGGCCTGTAACTTTGTTTAGTGGAACAGGTCTTCAAATGAAGGGTCTGCTTGCTCTGTTTGGCGTTTTTTGGTGATTTTAGGCAGCCGTATGTCTTTCTCATGGAACATGTATATCAGCGTCTTTACGAAGTCTGGCGAGAGGGTCGGGGTATATCCGATATGGCCGGTGATGAGTCGAGACGCTTTCATGCGTATTTTGTATTTCTGTCCTTTTACGGTCGGTCTGCCAGCGTCGGAACGTCCGCGCTTTACGATAAACCCTTTGTGTTCGAGGTAGAGACGCAGGTATTGACTGCCGATGATACGTCTTTCCCCAGTCTCTTGTATGGTGAATTTACAGTCTGCCTGTGCCATTATGACCGCTGCTTTGGAGATAAGCATGTAGTCGCCGCTGTCGCATACAGCACGCCCTAGACTGGTGAACTGTTCAGTCTTTGCCTTGTCTGCTTTCAGTTTGGCGATAGTTTGGTCTTTGCGCTCTAATGCTATTAGGGCGGCCTGATATCCACGGGCCATTATGGCGGTGTCGCTGTCGTCAGGTGAAGAGACGATATAGCCGCCGTGTTTGCGTATGGCCGGGATGACCTCATGGGTTATCCAACGTTTGAAAGCCTTGGCCTCCGGCTTACGGGAGCGAAAGATGAGGGAGTAGAGGCCAGATTCGTTGATGATGGTCATAGACTGATTTCCTCCAAGGGTGTGAACAATACTCATACCCTTTTCGTCACTGTCTAAACCTTCTACTGCTTTTGCTGTAGTACCAAGCCCCAGCACGTCGCAAACGTCCTTAGCCACCCACCACGGGTCGCCGTCTTTTTCGATTACGCGGATAGTGTTGCTGTTGAAGTTGAATATCTGGATTGCGTTTGTGGTCATTTGGCATGTTCCTTTCTGTATGGTACAATCTAGCCAATGTAGCTAATACCTACACCGCTGACTTTGACTAGTTAGCTAGTTTTGAGAGAGTTTCCACCGTCACGAGCCGCCGTAAAACGCGGCTCAAAATTTTATCCGCTTTATCCCCGTCGCAAATGTAGTTGACTATCATCTCAAACATGGTGTCTTTATCTCCCTTCGTCAAAGGTGTTGTGTAGCCTGTTTAACGCTATTGCAAGGCCGCTTTGTACGCCGTCCCAGTACTGGACAGTTCCTTCATTGCCTTTTTCTTCCTCGTCAATTTCTTTGAGTGCTTGGGCGCTTTGAAATTCTGCGTCTAGTTCTGCTATGAGGTTGGTTAGTTGTGCACGCTCTCTCTTTGTCATGGCCGTCATTCCTCCCGTGATATAATGTTTAAGATGCTAGATATGACATAATCTAGATATCTAGATAATATGAGTATAAATTATATCTAGATATCTAGATTAAACAAGGCTATATATTTGTAACTATTTAGTGGGAGGGTTATTCAATGCCGGACAAAAACGATAAAGCACAAATAGCGATAAGAATTGACGGGAGTATAGTCAGGCAATTCAAAAGCTGCGTAGCACTTAGAGGTGAGAAGATATCTGATGTATTGACAAGATTAATTTTGTCCTATATACAGGAAACTAAGACCATGCCTATTGAATAAATAATCCCCTGACATCTCTTTTTAGTTCCAGAGACTAAGCCGCGCCTTCGTGCCTGTGAAGCCCATCGCAAGAAGTGTGAAACCGTCGCGGGTCATGAGGTATTCGGGGTATTCTTTGCCACGGTCACTGATGTAAGTTGACGGCTCAAAATTGAGCCGTGAAAATTCCGTGTCACATTTAAGAGCCCTTATGCTTTCCATTACGTGCTTGTGTTCTTTTTCAAAGTCAAAGGCTCGGCGTATTTGATTTTCCACTTCAATGCTTTGGCACCAGTGAAGCCCATTGTCATGACGGAGAAGCCGATGCGGGTCATGAGCTATTCAGTTTCTTCGCGTGTGCCGCCTCTAGGCATTGCAACGGTTCGTGATGCCTCCTGAAAATTCAGGAGATAAAATTCTGCGTCACACTCAAGCATTCTGATACTCTGTATGACATTGTCGTGGCGTTTCTCAAACACCTCTGCGACTTTCCTACTTGATACTACGGGGCGAAAATATTCCGCTCATCTGTAACATGCCAATAACGTCGTTATAACCGACGGTATTCAACCAACGCAAAATTGAGCCGGTTAAATTCTTTCCTGTATTTAGGTATAGTCGTTTGTGTATACCCCCTAACGTGTGGAAAGTGTGTGAGTTTTAATCACACCTTTTGTTACACAACGCTTAAGCCTCGCCATTTGACGACCTATGTAATACATAGCCCGTTCGTCTTCGTCTAATTCGCTAATTGCCATCGTGGGATTTGTAAGGTCCAGCGCGTCACAAATATACTTAGCTATCCACTACGGGTCGCCTCATACATCGGGCAACACACAAGCGTCGCATGGCACGGCTTGCGGGAGCGGAGGATGAGGGAGTAAAGGCCGGGTTCGTTGATGATGGTCATAGACTGATTTCCTCCAAGGGTGTGAACAATACTCATACCCTTTTCGTCTTCTTCCAGCGGAGCAACACTCATGCTTACGTCCTTGAGTTCCAACGTGTCACAAACATCCTTAGCCACCCATCACGGGTCGTCGGTCGTCTCTTTCGATTATGCGGATAGTGTTAAGCGCCGCATGGCCTCTGGCTTACGGAGCGGGAGGTCATCATAACAAGGATTTTCACTTTTTACACCAGCAATCATCTGTTCTTTACGCTAACGACCCCACCGCCTTGCCTCGGACAGCTTATCGTCTCCCACAGACATTACACAAAACACGAATCACGACGTCGCCTTTTTGTCCAAATGACCACTTGATTTATATTCATTCCATAATATAATTTATTCTAAGTAATATTACGCAGATATTACTACTAAAAACATGATGGGGAGCATGGCCAGATGGGTAAGCGTATACCAAAATTCATATCTGAAATAATGAATGGGAGTTGCCCCCCCCCCCGAATGTATCCGAAAGTTTAGTAAAACTATTTCTGGTCTTCTGTATAGTCTCGCTCACCCTTTTTCTCTCACTTCCATACGCCGGTGACACATTTTTAACCGACGCCGAGGAATTTATATTTGAAGAGGCCTCTGTCTTTTCAGACTCTTCACAAGACGAACAATATTACCGCTTACGCAAGGCGAAGTTACCATCTGTACGCCGCAATAGCAGCTTTTCCAACACTGGGGAATATTCCTCACAAACGTACAAGACTAACGTCAATACAACGGTTTTGGTGACGACGGGAGACTTTTTGTCCTACCGACGTTTTATCGGCGCTCTCTTTTCTATACAACTTACGGGCAGTTTTTATAGGTCATAGGGATTAAGCCCCTTCGGCACGGCATTTAGTCCGCCGCGCCGGGGGCTCGCTCTGCCGTGGCTTATTCACGGCAGTTTATATCTGTTCTACACGCTTTATTGGGACAGGCTATATATGCCGTGGCCGACAGTAGGAAATGGAGGGGAGGTTTAAGGGATACGGCGGCTTCGGTTTAAGACTCAAGAATGGGAAGAGAAAGTGGTGATTGTGATGTTTACGGTAAAAGGTATAGGACGGCTCGTATCCCTGTTTTTATCCGTTACGGCGCTGGTATTCGCCTTACAGGCGATACCCGCACGGGGACAGGAGGTGGCGGTGGTCGACGTGGCGCGCGTCATAGACGCAAGTAACCCCGGCAAGGAGGGACAGCGCCGTGTCGACAATCTTAAAAAGGAGCTCGACGCCGAGATGGATTCTTTCAGGAAGGGACTCGGCAAGGTAAAGGAGAACGATCCGCGCCTCGTCCAGAAACAGGCTCAGCTTGCGGCGCGCTACCAGGCCGAGTTCTCGCGTATATCGGGGCTGCTTATGGTCGAATTCCGCCGTGTCACTAACGAGTGGCTCAAGGGCAATAAGAAGGGGATAACGGTAGTAGTTCCGGCAAGTTCGGTGATAGCCGCCTCGCCGGCTACGGACATAAACGCGGAGATATTACGGCTCTTCAATGCGGTAAACATAAATTTCGACATGAGGTAAGGATATAAGAGCAAGGAAGGTTGAGGCTATGAAAAGACTTAAAAGAATAAAATTCTTTACCGCCTGGCTGCTCATCGCCGCACTCACCCTGCCGCCTCTTACGGGGGTGGCTGAGGCTGGGAATTACACGGCAGGCAGCGGAACTGTCGGTACATACGTTGATAATGCGATCTCAATCAGCCCGGAAGGAGGGACTTCTGCTGATGTAACATCTTCAAACGGAATAGCGATAGGCAGCGGTGCCGTGGCCGGTGGTTCTATTCAATATGGGAGCACCGCCGTAGGAACAAATGCGCAGGCGACTGGTTACGACAGCTCCGCATTTGGAGCCGGGGCTCAGGCAACTGGTTACGACAGCTCCGCATTTGGAGCCGGGGCTCAGGCAACTGGGAGCGACAGCGCTGCATTTGGAAACAACGCGCAGGCGACTGAGTACTACAGCTCTGCATTTGGACAAGGTGCAACTGCAACAGGAGAGCAGAGCTCAGTATTCGGAGGCTTTTCATCAGCAAGCGGGACGGGGAGTAGCACATTTGGAAGCGGCTCAACTTCTTCCGAGGGTGGCACAGCAATTGGGTTCGCTACAAATGCTGGTTATCGTAGTGTTGCTTTAGGATATTCTGCAAAGGTACAAAAAAGTAGTAATGAGAGCATAGCAATTGGAACCCGATCATTGGTAGAGAATACAGATGGCGGCACAGCTCTGGGAGCGTACTCTATGGCAAATGCAGATTACAGCGTAGCTCTGGGAGCGTACTCCTATGTCAGCAGACTTACTACTAGTAATGATGTATATATACCCAGCGGCGCTGATACAGCCAAAGTCAGTGATACAGTTAAATTTGTTCCAGATCAATCTTATGGTGTAGTCTCCATAGGCGACCCCAGCGGTGAGGGTAGAGGCAGTCAATCCTTTACCCGCCAGCTCACCGGCCTTGCGGCAGGCGTCGAAGACACCGACGCCGTAAACGTCGCTCAGCTAAAAGCTCTCGACAGCGTCACCGTAAGATATACGGACGCCAACACTAAGAATGAAGTTGTCCTTGGTGATGGCAACGGTACCACCACGATAAGCGGACTAAAAGAGGCGGATATTAATGTCACGAGTACCCAGGCTGTATCTGGAAAGCAGTTATTCGCCGTCAGCACCGATGTTGCGAAAAAATACGATGAACTCGGCGGGAAAATCAATACTAACATAGCCAATATAACCGCCGTCAGCAACGACGTCAGCACGAACCGGGCAGACATCAATCAAAATAAAACGGATATTGGCGTTCTTCAGGGAAGCCTCAATGCCGTCAGCGACGACCTCGGCGGCAGAGTCTCTGCCAACGAGACAAATATCGCGGAGCTACAGAATTCAGACAAGCTCTCCGTAAAATATAAAGAGAACTCGAACAACAAGCTCACACTCGATGATGGCAGCGACGGCACCGTCAAGATATCAAACGTTGCTGCAGAAGAGCTTTCGGCGAATAGCAACTATGCCGTTACCGGTGCTCAGCTGTACGCGACAAATCTGAATGTCGATGCTGTCAGCATGGATGTAGCAGATAAGTATACCGAACTTAACGGCAGCATCTCAAATCTTACGACAAGCGTCAATGCCGTAAGCGGCGACCTCGGCGGCAGAGTCTCTGC
>NWBO01000048.1:0-5148 GCA_002633275.1 Bacteroidales bacterium Phil12 | reverse complement strand
CACCGTCAAGATATCAAACGTTGCAAAAGGGACCGACCCCACCGACGCCGTGAACTTTGCACAGCTCACCGAGACAAACGATAGGATAACGGTCGTCAGCGACGACTTGGATGATCTCAAGGGCGTCGTAAAGAATATGGGCGACAGTCTCGGTGGTCTTGCCGTCGTCTACGATGGTGACGATATGAAGCAGGTCACACTTAACAAAGCTAACGCTGACGGCACAGAAGAAAACGCCGTAGCTCTGAAAAACGTCAAATCCGGTATCGACGATCTTGACGCCGTAAACGTAAAACAGCTCAAAGCAGTCTCGGAGAAGGTGACCTCAAACGATACGAGCATCTCTGAAAACACAAACAGGATAGTTGCCTTAGAAGATACCACTGTAAAATACGACCAGGATAAAAAGAGTATCACCCTTAGAGGAGCAGGATCAGAGGCAGTCAAGATATCAAATGTCGCCAGGGGAGATATTTCTGAAAACAGCACCGAGGCTGTCAATGGCGCTCAGCTGTTTGAGACAAACAGTAATATCGAAACGTTGAGTAAAGATGTAAGTATTAACACTAAGGACATAGAAGAAATCAAGGGAAATATCGGTACAGTCAGCGGTGACATTGGGCTGCTCACTGACAGGGTGACGGCAAACGAGAATAAAATCACCTCGCACGATCAGCAGCTGAGCACCCTCAATGAGCAGATGTTGAATATCAACTCGGCGATTACATACGACCCGGTTAATAACAGTATCAGCCTTGGCAAACAGGGTACGCCCGTCAAGCTTACTAATGTCGCAGACGGTGAAATCGTAAGTGGAAGCAACGAAGCAGTGACCGGCGGCCAGCTCTTTGAAACAAACGAGACGATAAAAAGCGTCAGCAACGATTTGGGGGAACTAAGCGGCAAGGTAGATACCATCGTTGGCACTGTCGGTGGGCTTGCCCTTACCTACGACGACGATAATATGACGCAGATCACGCTCAATAAAGGCAGCGACGTTCCCACTTTAATTACAAACGTCGCGAGGGGAGAAATAAAAGAGGGCGGCACCGATGCCGTAAACGGCGGCCAGCTGTTCGAAATCTATGAAAAATATGACAAGCTCGGCAGCAGTATTGCGGACAGGCTCGGCGGCACATATGACGAAACTACGGGAGAGTTCGACATCTTACATCCGCAGGGACCGAGTACCAGCAATACCGCATCAGACTCTTCCTCCACCACCGGCAGCACCGGCGGCACGCAAACTTTTGCTGATGGAGATCCGACGCTTAACGCTACCCTGCAAAAGATGTGGGACGCCATCGACTCAAAGACGATGACGGCGGGAGACAATATCACCGTCGAGGGAGATAAGATATCCGTATCTAAAAACCCCGAATTTGAGAGCATAAAGGTCGGCAACATCAACATCCGCGAAGAGGGTATCAATATGGGCGGCAATACTATAACAGGTCTGGCAAACGGCGGCATCTACCAGGGAAGCACTGACGCCGTCACCGGAGACCAGCTCTGGAACGCCTATAGAAGAATTGACACCATCGACGAACGGGTACAGGTGGTCGGAGCACATGCGGCGGCACTCTCCGCACTGCATCCCGTACCCTACAACCCCTACGAACCGACCACCTTCAGCGCGGGCTTCGGTATGTACCGTAACGAACAGTCGGTAGCGGTCGGCGTCTTCCACTACGTGAGAGAAAACGTCCTCGTAAACGCCGGATTCTCTCTCAACAGCGACGGAGACACTATGGGACGCGCTGGTATCAGCTTCGCCATCGGCAAGAGCGGACGCAAACAGCCCTCTATGATAAAAGACGTCGCCTCCATGCAGCAGCAGATGGCCGCTATGCAGCAGATGCTCGTTGAACTTAAAGAAGAGAACGAAAAGAATAAAGAGACGATCAAAGTACTAAAAGAAGCTCTCGAAGAAAAGAAATAGCACATTTCACCAAAGCCGCCGTCCCGGGAGCATACGCCCGGGGCGGCGGCCTCTAATTAACCACCGGCAGGACAGATATCTTAGAAAGCTATCTTTGATAATAAATGGAAAGCGGGAGATGATCTTGTACCATCGCGGCGCGAAACATTTTTTCATTGCCTCATAAAAGACGAAACACTACGTCGCAAATGTTTGGAGATATCACAACTCCCAAAGGAAGAACGAGGCGCAGCCCTGCACGGGCTCGGATATGACTTCACCCCTAAAGAGCTCGACGACGTGGTATGTCGCGAATTTCCCAATCTTTCGCCGAGTGAGAAAAACATCCTAGGCCCCGGCGACATACGCGACATCGTCATGAGGGAATGGGGAAACTTTATGTAACCCGGCATGATGGCAAGCCTTGCGGCTGTCGGGACTCTCTCTGAGGCATAGGAACCTACCTCATATTCACCCTAACGGATGACCACCAGCGAAGATATATTATTTTAATGTCTTTATTATTCTACTTCGTCGGATGATTTTACCGCACGACGCCCTACCGTCTCAGCGGCGCGCTGACGGTGTTTAAGGGCGTTGTCTTTGTCTGTGACCTTCCTCCGCATAGTCGTGAATAAGCGGACTGGGAGGTCTATTCATGATTGATAATCCCTCTGACGGACTCTCAAGGTAAAGGGACTTGAGGAGGTGTATAGGTTACTCCCTTAGATGGAGGTGTAGCCGCGCCATGCGGCGCTAAGGCCGTGTCGCAAAACGACAGTGCGAAGACCTCTCAAGGCAAGCGAAAGGGACGTAACCTAGCTTCTGAGTCACTCCGTTACGTCCCTCTGTTTGAGCTACTTTTGAAGATACTTGAGTTGGGGCTTAAGTATCTTAGGTACTTTAAAACTACCTAAGAGGATTGCACCACACGACACACTACCGTCAACGGCGTCGTCTTGTCTGTGACCTTCCTACACATAGTCGTGGAGAAGAGAAACAGAGGGGGGCCTACTAATCACTATAAATATCTTTTCTATGCCCTATCTTCAATACAAGAATCGTTATTTTCTCATCTGAGACTTCCGCAAGTATTCTATAATCCCCCACACGATACCGCCATTGTCCTGCTTTATCTCCCGTAAGAGGCTTTCCATGTAGTCGCGGGTCTGTACAGCCTTCAAGGTTCTTGCGAATCCATGCCGTAATTAGCAAAGCTGTATAGCGGTCAAGTTTCTTTAGTGTTTTTAACGCCTTTTCAGTGAATACGACACGGAACATTATCGTAGGCCTAGCTCTGCTTCAACTTCGTCCAAGGTGTAGGTCACAGGATTAGCCCGATATTCGGCCAGTGCTTTTTCATATTCCTTTAGGTCGTATTCATCTTCAATTCTTTCTAGCACTATACGACGAATGAGTTCAGAGACGGAGACTTTATTGAACTCTGCGTATCTTTTTATCAATTCTGTATCGTGTTCGTTAAGTCTCAATGATATGGTCATTACAATCCCCCCTCATTATTCTGTGTAATACATAGTAATACATGATATGTGCGGTGTCAATGTACCCTAGCAAACGGATTGTCTTTCAAACAGGACAGGTCTATTTCATAATCAATCTTGTCTAAGACCTCCGCTTTCAATGTTTTTGGACTCATGGCCTTTGCATAGTGCGTATGGGTAATTTCGTTACCGTCGAGTTTATGGCCTACGACACGTTCAAAATATCTATCCTCAATTCCATGCTGTACACAATAGTTTATAAATGTGTGTCGGAATGAATAGAAGACCTTTGCCCCTATTTTCTCGTTGCCTTTAATTTCAAGGTCAGTCTGTAGGTGTCTACTAAACCATTTAGAAAAGGCTGTCGTATATCTCCCATCTGCACCGCTTTGTCTCAGCTCCTCAAACAATCTAGTATGTCCAGCTTCTTTTAACTCTTGGACATATTCCCATAGTCCTAGTTTTAAGAGTTCATCATGAATAGGAACAACACGTTTAGAGGCGGTATTTTTGAGGCTCTTTACTTTTCGTACGTTGCCATCTTCGTCTTCCGTTATGGTAGACAATTCATAGCATTTCGTATCATCAATAATCTTGAAGTCATTTAGATATAGCTGTCCCAGCTCTTCGAGCCTAGCACCACTAAAAAGTGCCATAAGCGGTAGCCAGAATTTAGGCGCGTCAAGAGGTGCAAGTCTTCTATCAGCGTCCCTTTTCCTCCGTTCTTCTGCCGTCATAACATACCATTTACCATGAAATATGTTGTGTAGGTCGTCAGTGGAGAATACCGCCTTAGAGGCTGTCGAGTCTTTCACGCCGTCAAACTTCGGGGCTGACATAAGCGTAGACAGCCAGTCAGGAAGTTCATATATCTTTTTAGTCCAGGCCAAAAAGCCGTTTATCTGTATGAGGTAGTTATCTACGGTTGTTCTGCTTATACACTCGTTAGGTACGGCGCGCATCTTCATTATTTCATCTATCTTTAGATTGCGGTATTTGGGACTCTTTTTCCTGTTTTTCGGATACCTCAAGAGCTTTTTTTCAACGTCTTTTAATTTCTGTTGTGTTATATCGTAAATGTTGATATCCCCCATGAGTTCAATCAACACGGAGATTTTATCTGTTACGTTTAACTTCGTTTTAGGTGTCCAATGTCCATGTAGTGTTTTATCTTCTACATACGCTTTGAATGCAGTGCTAATCAAGACTTTTCGCTTTTTGCTGACGTTCAAATTTTGTACATTTGAGTTGTACAAATGCGGATTGACTTCATCAGGCGTATACGCCGTAGGATAGACCCCACGGTTTCGCATGTCTAAAATTTTACAGAGTTCTATCTGGCCTCTTAATAGTTCGTGACATAGTACCTTAAAGGCGCGGGAGTCGGGAGAGACTGTCAGGTTGTTAGCCTCAAGGATATCCTCAGCACCTGCTTTGACAAATGAATAATGCCCTGTTGCCAGTGCTTCGCGTGCTTCTGACTCTAACCATTTGTTTTGTTCTTCTTTTTCTGCTTGTTTCTCTAGGTTTACACGCTCACTCTGTACGGTCTTTGCCTGTAAGACACGCTCTGCTTCATCGTTTGCCAATTCCTGTTCAACCCAGGCTTTCACTAGGTCCTGTATCTGTTCGGCTGTTAGTTGTGTCATGCGTTTATCTCCCTTCCTTAATGCTGTAAAAATATCCCATATTCTCGCGGACAGGCATCCGGCTTTGCGTCTGGCT
>NWBO01000047.1:1362-4408 GCA_002633275.1 Bacteroidales bacterium Phil12 | reverse complement strand
GTGGGATGGGACCGCCCAATAGCAGGTCGAGGTTGGAAGTTATGCCGGAAGGCTGTATCAGCGCATGAAGGTCTGTGGATTTGGGGGCGGCAAGGTATTGGGTGATTCCTTTTTCTTTGTGTGAAAGATGGAACAACTTGTTCAATCCCGGTTTGCGTATATCCAATCCTACCAGAATGACCTTTTTGCCGAGCAGCGCCAGACTGAGGGCGAGGTTGGAAGCTATGAAAGTCTTGCCTTCACCGCTTATGGTGGAGGTGATCAGGACGACTTTCTTATCCGGATCGCCCATCATGAAGAGCAGGTTGGTGCGCAGGCTGCGGAAGGTTTCCGTCATGATGTCGTTGTCGTTTTCGCGTACGGCAATGGCAGACTCTTCGTGCTTGCTTGAGCCGGTAAGGGGGATGTCGCCGATAATGGGAACCTTTGTGAGCTTTTCCACATCGGTATGCCCTTCAATGCGGAAACGGAGCAGGTTCAATAGGAAAATGATGCCCAAGGGAATGCCGATGCCGATGACAAAGGCAATCATATAGATTTTTTTGCCTTGGGGAGAAACGATGCCGGCAGGCATGGGCTCTTCGATAATGCGTCCATTGTTAGCGGTTGCAGCCAGTGTGATGGCGTTTTCCTCGCGTTTCTGCAGCAGCATGATGTAGAGGGTGGCCTTGATTTCCTGCTGGCGTGCGATACTCATGAACTCCTGCTCCTGCTTGGGGGCGTTGCTGATGCGGCTTTCGTACTTGCGCGACTGTCGGTCGATGTTGCTCCGGGTGATTTGCAGGCCTTTCAAAACACTGTTTACGGTGGTTTTCACATTGTGGCGCATGGCCTCGATCCCCGTGTTCAGATTGATGATGGCGGGATTGCTTTCGGAGGAGGTACGTAGCAGGCGCTTACGCTCCACGATGAGATTGTTGTACTTGTCTATGGCGGAGGTCAGGTTCATGTCGCTCAGTCCTACGTTGGCAGGGATGATCTCGTCGTTGTTTGCAGGATTGTTGATGTAGTCGCGCAGATAGTTCACGAGGTTGATTTGGGTGGCGTTCTCTGCATATTGCTGTTCATACTTGGAACTTTCCTGAAGGGCAAGCTGCGCGTCGCTGCTGATGTCGGTCAGTCCGGCGCGTTGCTTGAATTCCGCCAGTTCGGTTTCTGTGGTGCCCAGTTCGTGGTTGATGATGCTGATACGTTCCTCGATGAAGTCGGCGCTTTTCTGGGCCACTTCATTCTTTTCGGTGTTGGTGTCCTGATTATAGAGTATTATCAGTTCTTGGGTGAAATCGGAGGCTCGTTGTATATGGGTGTTTTGTACACTGATGGTGGCAATGGTACTGGTATTGGATATAGGGGCTACGGTCAGACCTGCCCTATAGCCTGCTGCTACGGCAGTGGGGGTACTGATGATAGCCTTCAGATTGACGGGCTCTTGCGGAGCAGGCAATGAATCATTGTGCGAAATGGTGATGACACCTACCGGGAGTGGTAGAATGGCAGGTAGTTCGTCGAAAGATTTGGTCGTTTCTTGCTTGTCTCCGTTTTGTATATAAAAGGCTGTGACAGTCAGTTGGCCGGTAGGGGAGTATATCAGTTCCAGCCGAATGTTCCCTTCCAGTTTGTCAGCTTCCTCGGCGGTCATGAACACATCAAGAGGGGAGTTTTTGTAAAGTGGAACATCGTAGCCGAAAGATTGTTCGATGGCGATGTTGGTATAAAGGTTCAGACGTGACACGACTTTCTTGATGAGTGTCCTTGATTTCAGAATTTCCAGCTCATTGTCAAAGTTGCTGGTCATGGAAAGCATACCAAAATCCTGCATGGCAGACAGTGCATTGTTGGTACTTTTCTTGTCGTCTTCTTTAATTAGGATAGAAGATGACACTTCGTAGACAGGTATTTGGTAACGGAGATAAGCAAAGGCCAGGCCAGTGCATATCAATACGCTTGCCACAAACCAGGGCCAATGAATGATGTATTTGAAAAAGAGGGCTTGGAAATCTGTTTTTTCCTCTTTTTCGTTTAAAAGGTCATCGTATAAATCTTCTTTCATTTTTTGAGGATTAAAATTATCTTACAATGTTGACAATCAGACTTGCGAGTGAAACAAGGGAAGTAATCACAGAAACCCAGATAGTGGTACTGTTACTGACGCTTGCACTCTTTGCCTTGGTTTTATTTGGAGCTATATAAAGGATATCATTCTGCTGCATGTAGTAGTAGGGAGAATGAAGAATATTCTGCTCGTTCAAGTTTAGGCTGATGACATTTCGCTGGCCGTTACAGTCTTCGCGGATGAGCTTGACGTTGTTTCGTATACCGTAAATGGTCATGTCGCCTGCCATGGCAAGCGCCTCGAAAATATTCACTTTCTCATTATTGATAGTGAAAGTTCCGGGACTGTTCACTTCACCGAGGACAGAAATTTTGTAGTTGGACATACGTACAGTGACAATAGGTATTTCTTTGAGATAAGGACGAAGCTGTTCACGGATAAGGTTCTCGGCTGCATTTTTAGTTAAGCCGCCTACTTGCAGTCTGCCTATCACGGGGAAGTCTATCTCACCTGCATTGTCTACGAGATATTGTTGCAGGGCTGGTTGCGATGTAGTGCTGGCATTGGATTGTGCTATGTTATTATAGGTCTGCATGGTCAGGTTGAACGGTGCGGCAGCTTGCGGATCAGTGGTGTTTATGGTGATATTCAGCAAGTCTTTAGGTTGGATACGCGCATCGTAGAGGGTATCCTGCTGATTGACTTCATTGATGACGATTTCCTTATAACTCTTATCTGTAAGTGATTCGTAACTTTGTAGATAAGGTACTTTTTTGTAAGATTGGCAGCTTGCCAATGTAATTGCCGCCATCAAGATGGCTATACTTTTCTTGTTTTTCATTACTGCTCCTTTTAATTTTTGATTTTCAATTTTAATTCTCAATACGCTTCTTTCTCGCCTTGAATGGCGTTTCTGATTGTCTTGTATATAATGTATAAATCCAATAGAAAAGTCCAGTGTTCCAGATACCATACATCGCGCTGTACACGTCC
>NWBO01000047.1:0-1270 GCA_002633275.1 Bacteroidales bacterium Phil12 | reverse complement strand
GTGTGTTTCAGCATATGGGGGCGTGGCCCTACAACGGACATTTGCCCCAGTAACACATTGATAAATTGGGGAAGTTCGTCAATGCTGGCTTTACGGATGAAATCTCCGATTTTTGTTTTGCGCGGGTCATTGGCGGTGGCTTGTAGTTCGTCACTGTCTATGTTGACACGCATCGAACGGAATTTGTAACACCAAAATTCATTTCCATTCTCTCCGCTTCGTTTTTGTTTGAAGAAGATAGGACCGGGGGAGGATAGCTTGATAGCGGTACCTATGATGATGTAGACGAAGGGGAATACTGTACACAGAAAAACGAGGGAGAAAAAGAGGTCGAAGGCTCTTTTCAGCAGGCGATTTTCCATTTGTGCCAAAGGTTCCTCGCGGATAGTGAGTACGGGGATATTGCCAAACATCTCGAAGTGCATGCGACGATGCAGGTAATTGCGAATATTAGGTACACTATAGAAACGAATCAAGTGATTTTCGCAATAATTGATGATTGGAAGTATTTCATGGCTACGTGCAGAAGGCAAGCAGCAATAGACTTGTTCTATATGGTGTTGCTGTAAATAAGTGACAACTTCTTTAGGCTGCCCTAAATAGGGGACATCTTCGGGAAAATCATCAGAAGGTACATCACAGAAATAGCCGGTAATGCGGAAGCCCGTGGTGGGATCTCCGGTCATTTCTTGATAGAGTTCTGTCATGTTTTTGTTACTGCCGATTAAAATGATGGTACGTGAGTTGCCTCCATGTTCTCGATATTTTTTCAGTAAATACCGGAAAAGAAGGCGATATATAGCGAGGCAGATAAAGAAAATACTATAAAAGCATGTAAAAAAACGGAGTGAACTGGTACCGATATCTGCTAAAGTAGCCAAGCTGATGAACAGCGTGGCGTGAAAAGTTGTATTACGGAGAGCCCGACGTACAATGCGTTCCGGACGTACAATACGTTCATGCAGTACGACGCCATTGGAGTAATTGCAAAGTAGATAGACTAGATTCAATAATACCAATAGCTGGGACAATGAATGTGTAAATTCATTGCCCAGTGTTTGGTAGTCAAAAATGTGATATAGCGAGATGAAAATGATGTTCAGTAAGCATAAGTCACCAAAGATAATGACGAACTTAATCACTTTATTGAAATGGAGAACTTGTTTCATAATTCACACTAATTCAATAGCTTTTTTCTTTCTCAATGGTATTGAAAGAGAAAAAACTGTTCATTCTTGTTTGTTTAATAATTCTCTTACTTACAAGGTAA
>NWBO01000046.1 GCA_002633275.1 Bacteroidales bacterium Phil12 | reverse complement strand
CAAGATTATGCTCCTGAAGTACTGGAAGCCTTTGATAATAAGCATCCTGAAAATGATTACTGGGTACGTTTCAATTGCCCGGAGTTCACAAGTCTGTGTCCTATTACCGGACAGCCGGACTTTGCCGAAATACGTATCAGCTACATTCCTGATATAAAAATGGTGGAAAGCAAGAGTTTGAAACTCTATCTTTTCAGTTTCCGCAGTCATGGAGCCTTTCATGAAGATTGTGTGAATATCATAATGAAAGATCTTATCCGATTGATGAATCCCAAATACATAGAAGTAACGGGAATATTTACTCCTCGTGGTGGTATTTCCATTTATCCGTATGCCAATTATGGTCGTCCGGGAACAAAGTTCGAACAGATGGCAGAACATCGTTTGATGAATCGGGAATAATATAAATAAAAGAATTCACTAGCTAAAAAGATCGAATATGACTCATCATGTGCCTGCTGAATTGCAAAACTATGTTCGGCAAAGTATTATCCCTCAATACGCTAACTTTGATAAAGCGCATCAAATTGACCATGTAGAAAAGGTTATTGAGGAAAGTCTGAAATTAGCGACGCATTATGAAGTCGATTATTCGATGGTTTATGTCATCGCTGCTTATCATGACCTGGGGTTGTATGAAGGACGTGAATTTCATCATATAACCTCCGGCAAAGTGTTGCTAGCCGACGAAACTTTGCGGCGTTGGTTTACGGATGAGCAGCTGTTGCAGATGAAAGAGGCGATAGAAGATCATCGGGCTTCCAATAAACAGGCTCCCAGAACAATCTATGGAATGATTGTTGCCGAGGCTGACCGAATTATAGATCCCGAAATAACTTTGCGTCGTACCGTTCAATATGGGTTATCCCATTATCCGGAAATGGATAAAGAACAGCAATATGCTCGCTTTCGTAAACATCTTAATGATAAGTATGCGGAAGGGGGATATTTGAAGTTATGGATACCTCAGTCGGATAATGCCGGATGGTTGGCGGAATTACGGAAATTGATTACTAGTGAAGATAAATTGATTAAAGTGTTTGATAGGTTGTATTTAGAAGAAAAGACTAGGCTTTTATTATGATTATTCTGTGTTCCAAATAGTAGGATTCCGTAAACTTTCGTGATAACATCTATATTTTTCTTTGGAGGTATTTGAGATACAACAGATATATGCTAAAGCTTTTCGATCCAATGAACGCAAAGATTTGCAGACTGATACGATTTTATCTAATCCATAATAAGACCGTATTAGCAACCAATCTGCCAGAGTGCCATATTCCAAGACGCGTTGGATAATTTGTGCCGGACAGGTATCCATATCAGCCTTTGATATATCTATATCCCAAAACAAATGGGGAGATAATTTTGATATGTATTCTTTCTGTTCCATGGTCTATAGTTAATGAGACTCTATCTTTTCTACAAAGGAACTATTTTATTTCAGATTAACCAAGCGGGTAACTCCTTTTAACACCGTCACTGGCATGTTTTTACTCGTGATGATACGGCCCTCCGTTCAATATCGTCATCGCCCGATAAATCTGTTCCACGAATATCAGCCGTATCATCTGATGCGAGAAAGTCATTTTCGACATTGAAATCTTCTCATGGGCTGCCTGATAGACTTTCTCGGAGAAGCCATAAGGGCCACCGATAATGAAAACCAGCCGTTTGTTGACCGTATTCATTTTCCGTTTCATGTAGTCGGCAAATTCAAGGGAACGCATCTCTTTTCCGTGTTCGTCGAGCAGCACCACCACATCTCCCGGTTGGAGCGCTTTCAAAATTAACTCACCTTCCTTTTCTTTCTGTACTTCCATTGAAAGACTC
>NWBO01000045.1 GCA_002633275.1 Bacteroidales bacterium Phil12 | reverse complement strand
CCGATAGCCCAGATTGCACCCGTTCCGTCATCTTGCAATTTGGCCGGTTTACCATCTTTCAAAGCCATTACAGAAAAATACTTCAAAACAGCATTAGCTGTCACCCGATAATCTCCGTTAATCGGCAGGAACTTCAATGCACCATCACTTTGTTTCTCAAAGAAATCAGGATCGATCCACCATTCATTCAAATTATCAATGCCTGTAACAGTTATCATTTGTCCTTGTGTAAACGCCTGATCCGACTTATATATATCAGTATCTGTCACCTCCATCTTATCATTACCAAAGAAAATATCCGGTGCAGGTAAATCTACCTTCCCTACTTTCTCCACTGTCAACACAGCCTTGGTATTGCCTTTCGTCACATCAACTATAAACCTGTAAATACCTCCTCTTTCGAACTTCTGACCTTCTTCCAGTCCCAGGTTTCCGTCCGATGAGATTTTAACCAATTCACTCGTTGTAGAAATAGCATCACCCTTAAACTCGCCGTTGTCCCATTTATTGATATGGAAGAACTTAAAGTTAATATCATCCACTTTCATGGTAACGCCAGCTATAAATGTCAGTTGATACTTCTTCGCAGTAAGCTGTGGCATACACAGACCGTTTTCCGGAGTCCACCCTACTTCAGAAAGTGCCACCGACGGTTTACCGATTCCTGTTCCAATAGCCCAGATAGCACCTGTTCCATCATCCTGCAACTTGGCAGCCTCACCATTCTTCAAAGCAATGACAGAGAAATACTTCATTTTACCATTGGCTGTTATTTGGTAACTTCCGTCAATCGGCAGGAATTTCAATGTTCCATCTTCCTGCTTTTCAAAATAATCCTGGTCTATCCACCAGTTATCATAATCAGGCACCCCTTCAAACGCTAGAATGTCATTTTTCTTCAAAGTCAACTTGATTGCATAGATATCATTCTCTACCAATTCCATATCTTCACCGTTCACCTTTAACTTGGCAAATGGTTCTGCCTCGTAAGTCAACGTATTAAACTTGATAGCATAATTTCCCGGTTCCGTATTAGAAAATGAGATAGCATTCGTAGAACCGGCTTCAATCGTTCCATTCTCCCAGCCGAAGGTCAATTCGTTCCCATTCTCTCCCACTTTCGGAGTCTTGATATACGCTTTCATCTTTTGCGAGAAGTCTCCTGTCACACTATACTTGTACATGGATTGACGTTTCATCCGGTACTCTTTTCCTTCCTCATCCACTAATGTCAGGTAGGGGAAGTCCGGTCGTGCCAGAGCGAGTTCTTTCGTCATTTCTGTGGTAGTAAAATGAATGTTCTGAAGAATATATTTCAAAGTTGCCGTTCCATTAGGAATATTAGCATAATAAGGAACAAAAATTTTACCAGTATAGTCATTTCCGCTTGTCTTTGTACGGATGACCGTTTCAGACACTTGTTCTTCTCCATAAAAAAGCTGTGCTTTCAACGTAGAAAGAGGCACATCCACATCCGAGGCTTTAATCGTAAACGGAAGACTGTCACCAAAAAGAGCGTCTGCATTCTCTGCTTTGATTTCCATACTCGGATTACCGGGCAAGAATTCGTCATCATTACAGGAATTCATGGATAACATTCCTGCCAAAGCCAATATAATATAACTGTTTTTTTTCATTGTCTTGATCGTTTTAAAGTTCTTATTCCGACTTTGCCCAACGATAGGAAGTCACAGATTTGCCCGGAACATCATAAGCAAAATGACGCTTACCATCACTTAAGGTTATCTTTTTAGTCTTTTCATTATTATTCATCAGTACAAAAGCGTATGTTCCATCCGGATTCTCGAAAGCAGAATACATGATATTGCTATCAGCATAGCCGGATGCACCGATACGTACCGCTCCCGGTTTCACCACACTTGAGAGATGGGCGATGATATAATAATGTGAGTTGCGGATAATTGTCTTATAGTCGCTATTACTGATATCCACCGCTCCGTAGCAAGTCTGGCAACCGCCTTCACGGTTAGGAGCACGGTCATTATCAAGCATCAGGTTCCACACTATAACTCCCCTACACCAGTTGTTGATCGTACCCAATGCTACTTCTTTCATATCTTCCAGCAATCGTTTCGACAAATCACGTCCGCTATTCCATGTTCCGATAGAAGTCTCCGTGAAAAGAAGTTCCTTTTCAGGATAGGCTTTATGTATATTTAAAAGCTCTTCGCGATTCCCGCCATAGTTGTGATAAGCTGCTCCGGCCAGGTATTGGGAAGCTGCTGCGTCTTCATACATCTTACCGGGGTAGTTCTTTTCTGTTGCAATATCACTATAATCATAGTTATGATCGTATGCATAAATTTTCGTAGCCAGTCCGGCTGTTTTGAATTTAGGTCCGAGCGCTGTTTTCACAAAGTCCCTCTGTTCTTCCCAACTCATATAAAGCGAAGCGGAATTACCACGGTTCAAAGGTTCGTTCTGGGGAGTTACAGCATAAATATCAATGCCTTCGGCGTTGAATGCTTGTACCCATTTCACAAAATAAGTGGCATAGTCCTGATAATAGGCTGGATTCAGCTGACCGTTTGTCCATGAATCCAGCGGAGTAAGATCTGTGAGACTTTTTACTTTCATCCATTTCGGACAAGTCCAGGGAGCGGCAATGACTTTAATAGAAGGATTGATGCTCAAAATCTCTTTCAGAATCGGAAGGATATAATCTTTTTCTTCACTTTGCAAAGCAAAATGCTCAATACCTTTCGTATCACAGCAGGTATATTCGCTCAATGAAAAGTCGGAGCAGCCGATGGAGATACGGATATAGCTAAATCCGAAGCCTTTGTCGTCAGAGAATGTTTCCGTAAGGAAGGCGTGACGATCTTCCGGTTTCATTTGCAGAAGATTAAAACAAGTGGCGCCTGTGATAGCAGCTCCGAAGCCGTCCATTGTCTGATATTGTTCAGTCGGATTCAATGTGATTGAAGTAGGTGCCAAATTATCTTTCGAGCTGAAATTAACGGCATCACGGGTCAAATCGCGAGTCAGGCTGCTAGTGGTCGCATAAATAGTCACATCTCCGGTCGGAACAGGTGTAACCGGTTTCTCCGCATCGTCACTGTTGCTGCATGCAGCTAATATGGTGAAGCATCCTAAAAAGGTCAATGCTATATTTCTCATGTCTATCATAATCTTAAGTTTTCTATGTTTTTAGTTGAATTAATAACCCGGATTCTGGTGAATCTTATCATTCGCGTCGATTACCGACTGCGGAAT
>NWBO01000044.1:849-2854 GCA_002633275.1 Bacteroidales bacterium Phil12 | reverse complement strand
TAAAATAAACTAATTATATTTGCATTGGAGTTCGAACCTAAAAAGTGTTTTTATTAATATGTGTGTAACTTTAAAATGAAGTGTGATTATGAAAACAATGGGTTATAAAGGTATGGTAATCGTTCTTTTTAGTATGTTTGTAGTGGGTGTGTCGGCGCAGAGTGTTCTGACGCTGAAAGTGACGAATGTTCCTTCTGCCAAGGGGAAGCTGATGGCGGCTACCGACAAGGGGCAATATAATATGGTGGATGCCGCTGTGAGCGATGTCGTGCTGGAGCTGAAGGATGTGCCTGCGGGCAAGTGCAAGATTTACGTCTATCACGATGAAAACGGTAATTACCAGCTCGACAGAGAGGACGGAGTACCGATGGAGTATTGTGCCATTGTCGATTGGGAGGTAAAAGAAAATACGGAGACGGTGGTTGTGCCGTTGGTGGATGTCCGAAAGGGAATGAAGAAGTAATCATATGGTATAATTATGAAAGATAAAGAATTGAACGAGAAAGAGAGTTTGGAACTTATCGCTCGAATGATACGCAATACGCGTCGCAACCTGGATACGGGTAGCGGAAATAGTTTTTTAGTGTGGGGATATGTAGGTGTGTTGGTGACTTTGGCCGTATGGGCAGGTGTCACGTTTACGGGTAATCCTGTCTGGATGTGGGGATTCTGGGGGATTCCGGTTGTGGGGTATCTGTTGATGTTCCTCTTATTGCGTAAGCGGCAAAAACCTGTGAAGTTTTATCTTGACAAGATACTGGAGCGGGTGTGGGGGGTGTTCGGGATGGTATGTATGATGGGGGTGCTGGCGGCAACGGATGCCGGACGTTACGAAACTATTCTGCCTTTGTGTGCCATCTTCTTCTCGTTGGGCAGCATCATTACGGGCTGCATCATTCGCTATACTACGTTTTTTATCTTCCCGCTGTTTGGCTTTTTATGGGGGCTGAAGAATTTGTTGTATACTTGGGGAGAAGTGCCTTTCCTCTCATCCCTGCTTTGGTTTGTCGGTGTACTGGTATTTTCGCTGATTATTCCCGGGCATATACTGAATTATAAGGCGCGGAAAGAAAATCGAAACGGAGAGTGGGGTGAAGTATGATGACACGAAACAGTGCTTTAGACAAATTCCTGCTTTCCCGAAAGTTTATTGTGTGTATAATTGTTTTGCAATTTATTCTATTGCCGATTGCTACTAAAGGATTTCGGTGGGAGAACATCGGTGATCTGATAATTTATACCTTGAGCCATGCACTTATACAAGGGATGTATCCTTATGCGTGGACTTTTCAGATTGTTTCCCTTGTCATGCTGATGCTGCTTGTGCTTCGGCGCGTGACGATGTCGCGCTGGTTTATGTTTTATGTGGGAGGTTGCTATGTGCTGTATGCCATTGTACAGAATGTGGCAGTAACAGATAAATATGGTTTCAGCATAGTGACGGTCAATGTGGTGATGATGCTCTTGGTTGCCCTGCTTTGGATGAGGGAAGCCTGGCGGGGGAGCAGCATGCTGACCTTCGGCAATCTGAACCGAAGGACAGCATGGCTGATACCCGTGGCACTCTTTTGCCTATGGTGGCCTATGGACATGATGCGTGGCGCAGAACCCGATTTCAGCCCGATACATCTGTTTGCCGGAGGCTCGGCGATGGCATTTTGTCCGATGACTCCGGTTTTTCTGGTCCTGCTTCTATTGAGTAAAGAAAATATTGATTTAACTTTGCTGCGGGTAACGGCGTTGGTGGGGTTTATCATCGGCTGTTATAACATGGGCAATTTTGCAACCGATGCAGGGTTTTATTTGGGATTGTATCACCTTCCTTTGGTGGGAATATCTCTCTATGCATTGTTGAAAAGTAAACGGAAGAATAAAATTTGATATGTTTAAAGAACTGAACCCTTTGCTTCACAGTGAACTGCGGCTTGCGGTGATGTCGTTGCTCATCAGTGTCGAGGAAGCGGATTTTGTCTATATCCGTCAACAAACGAAAGCTACGGCAGGA
>NWBO01000044.1:375-723 GCA_002633275.1 Bacteroidales bacterium Phil12 | reverse complement strand
ATGATTTTCCTGAGAATTTGATGGAATTGATGGAAAATGGCAGTGTCTGATTAATAACAATGAATTGATATGAGAATCTTGGTTACTTATGCCGTACAAGGCGAATTTACTGAATTGAAATTTCCCGGACTGATAGGGGAGGAAGAGGTGCAGATTGGCTATCTCCGTACCGGCGTGGGAAAGGTGAAATCGGCTTTTTATCTTTCTGAAGCGATAAACCATGCGCAACCGGACTTGGTGGTCAATGTAGGTACGGCAGGGACTATCTGTCATCAGGTAGGAGATATTTTCGTATGCCGTCATTTTGTGGACCGTGATATGCAGAAGCTGGTGGAGCTTGGTATGGAG
>NWBO01000044.1:0-225 GCA_002633275.1 Bacteroidales bacterium Phil12 | reverse complement strand
GAAGGGGTTGGGAGAATTCTTCGAGAAGTTAGGAGGAGTTTAGCACATCATTTCAACGTCTTGAATGACAGTATATGCCAAGTCACCCCCACAGCGACAAGGAACAATACTGTCTTTATTTCTGTTAGTGGAATCAGGAAGAAGATGCAGTAAACCATTGTTCCCCACATCAGCAGTAGGGAGATGATTTTGGCACGTAGTGGGATGGCTTTGTTCTCGCGGAAG
>NWBO01000043.1 GCA_002633275.1 Bacteroidales bacterium Phil12 | reverse complement strand
ACAATCTTCTTTTCATCACCCACTGTAAACTCAAATTTACCACTTACCACATAAGTCGTTTGCGTGTGGTAATGCGTGTGAGGAGTTCCTATAGCCCCTTTCTCAAATTTGACTTTAACCAACATTACTTGCCCATCATAGCCCATAATCTGTCTGGCCACACCTTCACCTGCCGGCTCCCACGCTTTTTCTTTCTCTATAATAAAAGTATTGCTTCTTGTTTTCTTAATAGGACTATCAGGCACTCTATTATTGGCATTCAAACCCGTTACCGCAAAAAGAACTACTCCAATCATACATACACATCTTTTCCATGTTTTCTTTTTCATAATTAGTAAACTTTAGTTGATTAAATATATTATTCTGATATTGTTTCAAATTTATAAATAGTGACCTGCCGATATATTTCTCCCGGCAACAAACTTGTAGCAGGAAATTGAGGATTATTGGGAGCATCGGGGAAATGCTGCATTTCAAGACAAAATCCATAATATCGGCCATATTTCTTTTCACCATGACCAATAAGATAATCCATATTTGAATTTGGAATATAAAATTGCATTCCCGGTTCAGTAGTGTATGCTTTCAACACTCTACCGGATATAGGTTCCACTACGATAGCTGCCAACTCTAACGAATCTGGGTATTTATCCAGTCTATAATTCACATCATATCCTTTTCCCATTTTCTGTACTCTTTTTTCCACCGATTGTGGAGAAGTATAATCATATACAGTACCCACCACAGGCATTAACTCTCCGGTAGGGATACCCATGGAATCGGTAGGAGTTATGGAATCCGCATAAATCCTATAAATATGATTCAACACGTTTCTGGTGCAACCTGTCAGATTAAAATAACTATGATTTGTAAAATTAACTACCGTAGGCTTATCCGTAGTAGCTGTATATTCCAGAACAATCTCATTATGATTAGTCAGTTTATAAGCTATTGAAAGCTCTATATTGCCGGGAAATCCGCCTTCCAAGTGAGTACTTTTGTATTTGAATACCACGATAGCCGTATCTTTGACGGTATAAAATGTGTCTGTTTTAAAGACTTGACGATTGAACCCGTTTGTTCCACCATGAATGGAATGTTCTTTATTGTTTTTTTCCAGATGATAAGTTTGCCCGTTCAAGCTGAATTCTGCATTTCTAATGCGATTGGCAAACCTTCCTACGGTAGCTCCAAACTTAGGATGTCTTTCCAGATAAGATTCCAGACTGTCAAATCCTAAAACCACATGTTCAAACTGCCCTTGTCTGTCAGGAACGGAAACGTCAGTCAGCGAAGCGGCATAATTTGTCACTTTGATAGACATGCCGCTTGCATTGGTCAAGGTGAACATTTCTATCACATCACTTCCTTTCCAAATGCTACCATCCTTAAATACAGACGGCCGACATAAATCCGTTTGCCCCCACGAGACCGACAACCCCAAGATGGTAATCAACGTTCCAATAATACGCATCTTCATAACCTGATGATTTATACTATTTCTTTCCATATTCTGTAGGCAAACAACCGATATACTTCTTGAAACGTGCCGCAAAATAAGAAGGAGTGTTATATCCCACCATAAAACTGATTTCTGAAACGGTATACTTTCCTTCTTTCAATAACTGGCATGCCCGATTAAAACGTATCTTATGTATAAAATCAATAGCCGATTTTCCCGTTATTGCCTTTAATTTCAAATGAAGATTTGAACGGCTCATATTCATCTCACGCGCAAACTGTTCTGTAGAAAATTCCACATTGTCCATGTTTTTCTCAACGACAGCAATAGCCTTTCGCAACAGTTCCTCATCCATCGTATTGCTCGTAAGCTTTTCCGGTCTTATTTCCGTCATATTGGAATATCGCTCGAATATGCGATAACGTGTACGCAGCATATTCAGAATCTTGGTTCTCAACACTTCCATAGAGAAAGGCTTGGCAATGTAATCATCGGCTCCTACCTGTAAACCTTCCAACTGATACTTGATATCCACTTTGGCAGACAACATATAAACCGGAATATGACAAGTACGTAGATTCTGTTTCACTAACTTACATAACCTAACGCCATCCATTACAGGCATCATGACATCTGTTATAATCAAATCTACATCCTTGTCTTTCAGTATATCCAGCGCTTTTTGCCCATTCTCCGTTTCCAATATATCAAACAGCGCAGACAGGCCGTTCACCAAGTACTGCCTTAATTCCCTATTGTCCTCTACGACCAAAATAGTACCACGTTTACAGTTTTCCTCATCCGTACTAACTTCTTCCCCGAACTTTTCGTCATCACCGATATAAATGTCGTTTGCATTGGTGGAATATACACGTTGTTCTCCTTCATCCCCACTTCTTCCTAACAACTCTTCTTGTGTATATACGGATTCATCTTGCGGCAGATAAATCGTAAAGGTAGAACCTTTACCGACTTCACTCTGTAGAACAATCCGCCCATGATGTAATTCCACCAGACGTTGAACCAATGAGAGTCCGATACCACTCCCTTCACGTCCATTTTCTATCTGATAGAAACGTTCAAAAATCTTTTCCTGCTTCTCCAATGGGATGCCAATGCCCGTATCTATTACTTGCAAGACAAGATTGTCATCTTCTATGTAAAGTTTCACAATGATACTTTCGCCGACTTCGGTATATTTAAAGGCATTCGAAAGCAGATTATTTGCAATTAAATCCAGATAGTTCTCATCGAAAAGAACATTTTTATCTTGCAACTCTGTATAGAAGTTATAGTCTATATCCTTCCTTTTAGACAAACTTTCATAATTCATAAAACAGTTCAATATCCGCTTATAAGCATTGGAATACACAGCCCTGAGTTCAAATATCCCTAACTCAGCACGCCGGAAATCCATTAACTGATTAACCAAATGCAAGAGGCGGTTGGTATTCCGCTGCACATAAAGCAACTGCTCATGCTCCCAATGCCCGCTGATACGATCAAGTAATTCCTGCAAAGGCGCAACAATCAAAGTCAACGGAGTCCGTAACTCGTGCGAGATATTAACATAAAAACGGATTTTCATCTGGCTTATCTCTTCCCGCTTTTCTTTATCAAGCCGTTCCATTCGTATTTCAGCCTGCATACTCTTGCGTAGCCAGAAGAAGCGTACGATACCGAACACCAACAAAGCAAACGACAAAGCAAACAAGGAAAGCGCCCACCAAGTAGAATACCAAACCGGCAATATATGTATATGAAGTATGGCGGGTTCCTCATTCCATTTACCATCATTGTTCGCTGCTTTTATACAAAAAGTGTAATCCCCTGCTGGCAAATTGGAGTAAGAAACAAGGCTGATATCATTCTGCTTATACCATACATTATCATATCCCTCCAGTTTGTAGGTAAATGTATTATGTTTACCCGCTATATAATTGGAAACGACAAAAGAAATGGCGAATGAATTCTGAGATGAAGATAAAGTTATACGATTCACGTATGTAATACTTTCCTTTAAAATTCCGGTTTCATCATCCGGTAATACCTCCTTATTATGAACAAATAATTTATTGATCACAGGTTTGGGAGCATAAGGATTATCAATCAACGTTTCAGGACGGAATGAAGTAATGCCGTTGACTCCACCAAACAACATGTAGCCATTGTCTTTTCGACAATAAGCCCCAGCATTAAACTGGTTGCCTTGTAATCCGTCCATAATCGTGAAATTACGAAACTTCCCACTCTCCGAATTCAGACAACTCAACCCTTGGTTCGTGCTTATCCATAAACGCCCGTAAGCATCTTCCAGAATTCCATAAATAACATTACTCGGCAGACCGTTTTCTGTAGTATATTGCAGAAACTGCTTATCACTCTCTTTCAAAGCAAACAATCCGTTACGTGTTCCAATCCACAGATATCCGGAAGATGTTTCGTAAAAACAATTCACAAACGCTTGCTTCAACACAGAAGCTATCTGAAAATCCGTATTAGGGAGCAAAGAGGTACCTACCTGGTTAAAAACAGAAATTCCCATTTCTCCCCCAGCCCATATACGTTTCTTTGAGTCACAAAACAACAAGCGATTGTATTGCTGCAATTTATGCCCGTCCCCATCTACATCAACAATCGTAAAATTGCGTTTATCTATATCAAAATGCAATAAATATTCCAGCGATGCCACCCAAAGCCCCCCATACCCGTCTGAAATAATAGAATAGATATTATTGCTCGGCAAATTGCTATTGTGACGATTATAATATTCTATGTAACCGGATTTACGATGTAAAACCATCATTCCTCCGGCATGTGCCCCCACATATATTCTATCTTGTACCTCATCTACATACACCGTCTTGATATCCTTGAAAGGTACATCCAGATTGCCCGAATTGAATAGATAATTCTTATATAGCTGAGAGGCATTATCATAGTAATTCAAACCGCCATCGCTCGTGCCAATCCACAAATTATGCTTGTTATCCTCAACAATGCAACTGACCACATTATTACTGAGTGAGTTCAAGAACGGGACATGTTTGATACGCTGGAAACGGTTACACAAAGGATGATAATAATTCAGCCCTCCCCAGTAAGTACCCAGCCACATGCCACCCTGCGAATCTCTGAAAATACTCCGGACTGAATTCTGCGATAAACTTCCTTCCTGAATCTCAGAGCTTTTAATGGACGAGAAACTGTCTGATCCCTCCTTGTAGATATTCAATCCACCATAGGTTCCCACCCATAGGCGATTCTCTGTATCCAGTGCTAAAGAACGCACATAGTTTGAGTTCAATCCTGATTTCCCATCTTCATAACGGTAATTCTTCAGCTCCTTTGTCTTCATGTCGTACAGATAAAGTCCATCTCCCTCCGTAGCCAGCCATATTCTATTAAACATCTGGCACAGAATGGCATGAACCCGGATGCCAGTAGGCACATCCACTAGTTTCTCCAAAATACCGTTTGACAAAGTATAAATATATACACCTTCCTCAGTACCTATATAGATACAATCACCCTGGCGTACCAAAGCTGCCGGCTGCAATCCATGCAAAGAAGAGGATAATGTATCCGAAAGGAAACACTCTTTCTTTACATCAAAAAGCAGAATGCCTTCGGCAGTACCCAACATCAACCAATCTTTTTTTATCGGGATAATACTGGTCACAGCTACGTTCAAACCATTTCTCTTATAATAATAATTGGAAAATTCATCCTTATAATGATTGTAAAGAGACAACCCCTCACGAGTTCCTATCCAAATCCGGTCTGAATCATCCATTGTGATGCAACGGGATATATCGCTGGCAATACTTTTGGGATTGGTATATTGATGACGATATACAATAAAGTTGTAACCATCATATTTATTCACACCATCATACGTCGCAAACCATAAATTCCCTCCTTTATCCTGATTAATCGCAAAAATCGTACTATGCGACAATCCTTCCTCCAAACCAATATGGGAAAAGTGAATATCTTCAGTGACATCGGCATTCAACATGTAGGGGAATAATACTTCTAAAAGCACTAACAAATATTGCTGTATTTTCATGTTTGTAATCTATTATGAGGCAAATAAATAAAACACATTAGCAAAAGTAAATATTAATCTGTATTTTCTTGCCAATACTTTCCGGTATTATTCGCAAAGGTACAAAAGAGAATCCTGGAACCGGATTAAAGATTCGTCCATCACTATCTGTCGGTGCTACATCTATATATCCTGCTTCGCAAGTGATGTACAATATCCCCTTATTTTTTTTTATGGAAGCTTCTCGCGTACTTATCCTCACCTCTTCTTTGGGCGACGCGATAACTGGCAACACAAGGTAAGCCGAGTCATTGCAACGTTCCACGCTTATGCTCACTCCTTGTTCTGAAAATGCATAGTTCACCTCTACCGGTACTTCTCCCTGCTTTGGAGACTGTTGATTGATATCAACCAAATGAGAATTTACATTGAATCGGCAGAACCCGTTTTCTATAAAACAAGTAATGTCCGTATTCAAATCGTCCAGATTACTATATGCAACTCCATCCTGAGTCAATTCAACCCGGGGGGTACCTCCCATCAGATATTTACGGACATTGTCCTGCATATTGGGAGCTTCAATCAATTTATACCGGTTCATAGTCGCAGCAAATATAGGTCCTGCCTGAGCATGCCACAACAACGAAAGAGCACCTCCCATTGGATGAGTCCCTTTCACTTTATATTCGGCGTCATATCCGGTAAATGTGGCACGCCAATCTCCTTGGGATAAAAGCCACGTACGAATATCCTTAAAGAACTTCACTCCGTAAACGGAGTCACGGGGAAGCTTTTCCAAAGAAGTCATTTTCACAGAAGGCAGTTCTAAAAAAGAAGCCAACGCCTTGGCATGCCCAAATGTATGATGAATACAAGGAGAAACACCGGATGCAAAATAATGCATTCCTCCATAAAGAAGTCCACCATGGGTAGCCTTACTCAATAAACGGATATTGCGGCGAATGGCTTCCAAATATTCCGGATGACGGGCAGCAGCTATCAAATAATAACCTCCCATAAAGCCATCACTGGTACGCCCGCCCCAATAAGTCCATTTAAAGCTTCGTGTTCCCCAACTGTTGTCCCAAGCGCCATCGGGTAACATAAACTCAAGATGAGTATCCATGGAACGTTCCACAAGCGAAAATAGTTCCATGTCGTTTGCCATCACTGCATAATATGCCATATTAGGCAGTGATTCTTCTACATTATAAAGCAAATCTACCGGACGGCAACCGTTTGGAGTTTCTGAGGCGATATTAGGTCCCTCGCCATACAAGAAACAGTCATTCACGGTAAAATATTCTTTTAATCCGAAAGCTATCTCTTCGGCTTCCTTCTTAAATTCAGGCCGATTGCACATTTCACCGATAGCATATAGTGCATAGGTTGCTGAAGCAGAATAATTTACATTCATATTTCTCATGCCTTCTCGCCTTCGGCTATAAATGAAAGGATTGTTCATCATAAACTCACCAGCCTCTACCAATCGCTGTTTCCAATGATGATGGGTTGAATCATCCAATAGATGTCCGTGATAATGCAAAGCTTCATAAAGAGCAATCGCTGCAAATACCGTCGTACCGTTCCAATCCGATACATGTACATCGTTCATCCATGACCCGTCCGGACGGTGCACATTCTCCATCCACGCCATCAAGCGCTTGGCTCCAAGCAAATATTTTTGGTTTCCGGTCTTTTCTGCCAAATACATCAAAGGAAGTACGGCATCACCTATACGTCCATGCATACGGGCACATGCAGGGCATAAGACTCCTCCATCAAGTGCGGAATCGGAATAGGTGCACTGATAAGCCAGAAAAGCATCCATCCATTCCGTCAACAGCTTATCCGCTTCACTACGCAATGAATCATCAAAAGAGTTCGCATTTACATTCTGTGCTTGTCCTGCCAAAGATGATACACAAAACAGCACCATCATAAACAACATGTTTTTCATATCTCTTTCATGGTTAGATTTTAATGCTCAAAGTTAGTCCTTTGTTATCAGTATTTCACTCTCTTTTTATTCAATATCATGCCAATGGGCGTTTAAACCTCTTGTAATATTGTTGAATCAATGCTAATATTGTTGAAACCTCACTTGCCAAAACAATATTGGTACACTTTTAAACATAAGGAAGTCTCAGTTAAACACAAACGGACTACTTTAGCTGCGGGAAACAAATGTTCTTAATTCTTAATGCTTTATGAGACACCTACCTTTATTAATGTGTACTGCCTTCTGCGGATTGTATTCCACACAGACAAAGGCGGCAGACACAAAAAACGAAAAGCCCAATATTCTTTGGCTCACCTTTGAAGATACTAGTGCATACGAATTCGGTTGCTACGGCAACAGAGGAGTACATACTCCCAATGCGGACAGCCTTGCCGCCCGCGGCATACAGTTTATGAACGCATGGTCCGTAGCTCCCCAGAGCTCGGCTGCCCGTTCTTCACTGATTACCGGATGCTATTCAAGCACTTACGGCATGGACATCCATCCTGTGCCCTACGATACACCTGCTGACATCTTCTTTCCACAGAAATTACGCGAAGCCGGATATTACTGTACAAACAACAGCAAGACACACTACAACTCTACCACTGACAATAAAATATGTTGGGACGAATGTAGCAACAAAGCCTCATACAATAGTCCCAAACGAAAAAAGAACCAACCCTTTTTCGCTGTATTCAACACGGTAACCTCACACATGGGACGCATCCGAACTTTCCATACAGACGGACGCAGAGATTACACACGGGAAGGCATATACCCGGCACTGCTTTCATTGCCTGCTTATGTTCCCGACTTGCCGGAAGTACGTTCCGACTATGCCGGTCATTTAGAAGCAGTACAAGACGTGGATACCTGGCTGGGATTCTTCCTGAAAGACCTGAAAGAGAAAGGCTTGGATGAAAATACAATTATATTTTTCTTCAGTGACCACGGCGGTTGTATACCCCGTGGTAAAGGATATTTGTACGAAAGCGGTCTAAAAGTACCTCTGATTGTCTATTTCCCGCCCAAATGGCAACACCTGGCCAAGCAGGCTTCAGGCAAAGAGTACAGCTTGGTCAACTTCACGGATTTAGGGCCTACCGTACTTAGTCTTGCAGGGGTAAAACCACCCAAACAGATGCAGGGCAAAGCACTTTACGGCAAGTTTGCAAACAAAGAAAAACGCCAGATGCAATTTGCATTAGCAGCCAATCAATTGCATCATTTCATGCCGGTACGCGCCGTTACCGATGGGCGTTTCAAATATATCCGTAGTTATATCCCCTATCGTCAGTTTGCCCTGCGCAATTATTATCAATGGGGAATGCCTTCCAACAAAGCATGGGATAAACTAGTATTGGAAGGGCATAATACCAACCCTAACTGGAAACTGACTTTCGAAGCCCATCCGGCAGAAATGCTGTTTGACCTTGAAAAAGATCCGGATGAACTGCACGACTTATCCGGTACTCCCGAATATGCAGAAATCTTGTCCAAAATGCGCCAAGCACTATCTGACCATATTCGTGTCACCGGTGATTTGGGGTTCTTCCTTCCCACTTCACGCACCGGTCATATTCTTTACGACAAAGTGCGCAAGGAGAAATATCCTCTGAACGAACTTTATACTCTTGTTGAAACAGCTGGAACAGCAACCACCGCCTCTCTGTCTATGTTAGAAGAAGCAATTACCAATCCGCTATCCGAAATGAGATTCTGGGGAGTAGTAGGATATGCCAAACTTGCCAGAGAAAAGCAAATATCTTCTTGTCCGCAAGCCTTGTTGGCACTCCTCCAAGACAGTAATCCCTACATCGCTTCCGAAGCCGCCTATGCCGCAGCCTATCTGGGTAAAAGTCAAGAAAGCGTTGCCCGCCTAATTATTCCCACAGAGGAAAAATACAGAAAAATAGGGTACTCTTCACTGGAATGCTTATCTTTAGACCCTGATATGCGTGACTGTATCCGTCCTTTCCTGTCGGAGCTGAGAGAAGCCGCAGAAACCCTGCCACGCCTTGAAAACGAAGATGCCGGACTCATGGCGCGGGGAATCCTCGTGAACTTGGGTGAAATGGATATCCAAGACCTATATGGTCCTAAAGCTTATAAAAGAGGTCTGAAATTTAACTATGGTCGTAGAGCAATGATACCGTTGCCCAACTAAAAGGAATAAATTTATGCGTAGTACAATCAAAATCGTAATTTTATTGTTTTTCATATGTACTTCCATGTCCGGAGCTTCGTTTCCGGACATGGAAAAGTATATGCGCCAACATGCCTTGATATGGGAACAATTACCCATGCAATGGAATGAAGGTGCTTTTTTAGGTAATGGATTGGTCGGCATGATGGTATATGCCGATTCCACACTCAATGCATTAGTTTTCCATCTGGGACGTCCCGATGTCACAGATCATAGGAAAGCTCCCTACCGAAAAACCTCCATCGGCACGGAAGAGGCAGATAAAATGGTGGATTTTTGCAGGCTTGATGTCGGTAAAATGCTATTATTCCCTGAAGGGAAGATACTTTCAGGCACTTTTTATCTCGACATTTACAATGCCGAACTGACCGGACACCTAAAAACAGACAAAGGAGACTTGACTTTCCACGCCTATACTCCCCAACCCGAAGAAGTGAATATCGTGGAAGTTTCCTCCGGAGTCCCTTACCGCTGGAAGGGGATTCCCGGGAACCCATGCTCTCCCCGCATAAGAGTATTTCCCCATTTGAAAGAAAAATTAAAATACAAGGACAACCCCGCACCTGTCGTCAACCAAAAAGACAAAGAAGGTAGTTGGGTACAGTCCTTGTTGGCGGGAGGAGACTATGCAACCTACTGGAAAGAGGTGCCGGGCGGAAAATCACGTTCCGTATTGTACGTGTCTACAGCCAATGAAGTGCCGGCTTCATCCCTCTCTCTTGCCAAAGCCATGAAGACTGTAGAAGCAACACAGATTACAGGAACTAAATTGTTGAAACAAAAGACACGCCAGTGGTGGAATGCCTACCACGAACGTTCTTTCCTTTCCATTCCGGACAAAAAACTGGAGAACTTTTATTTCATACAGATGTACAAACTTGCCACTTGTTCTCATCCGGATGGCCCGGCAATGGACGTAATGGGCACTTTCTTCAAACTGAGCCCATGGCCCAGTTTCTGGTGGAACCTAAATATACAACTGACTTATATGCCCATAGGACCAGCCAATAGGATGGAACAAGGCAAAAACTTCCAGCGACTGATGGATGAAGTGTTTCCTTCACTTGTCCGTTCTATTGAACCATGCAAGATAGGTGACTACACCTGGGCATTGCAAAACTATTATATGTACCTGCGATATGCCGGTGCTGACTGGCAAGATATCAAACAACAAGTAGTTCCAAAAGCACTGGACGCATTTGCCGTATTCGATAAAATACTGTGTTATAAAGAAAACACATGGCATCTCACCCATATTGAGTCTCCCGAATATGAAGGGTTCCAAAAATACAATGACAGCAATTACGGATTAGCTTCACTGAGCTGGTTGCTCCAAACATTGATAGCATGTCATGACAGAACTTCAAGCACTCATCCCGACTATGCACGCTGGAAAGAAATCCTGACACGACTGGCTCCATATCCCACCAATGAAAACGGTCTGATGATTGCCGCCAACAAACCGCTGGAGAAGTCCCACCGCCATTATTCGCACCTATTGGCCTTCTACCCTTTCCGACTTTTACATCCCGATGTACCAGAGAACCGTAAATTCCTGGAGAAATCCATCGAACACTGGTTGTCTTTAGAAGATGGGAAAGGATTAGCAGGATATTCCTATACCGGAGCAGCTTCTCTATATGCCTATTTGGGTAACGGTAACAAGGCTTACGAACGCTTGGCACATTTCATCAACAAACCAATCGGAATCAGCATTCTGCTACCCAATACATTCTATGTGGAAAGTCAAGGCAAGAATCCGGTAATAGAAACCCCATTAAGTGCTGCGGCCTCCCTTACTGAGCTGCTTATACAAAGCTGGGATGAGACTATACGTATCTTCCCGGCTGTGCCAGACCATTGGAAAGATTGTGCTTTCCATGCCCTCAGGGCGGAAGGAGGATTTACCGTCTCGGCTCAACGCCAAGACGGAAGAACCGAATGGGTCAGCCTGACCAGTGAAAAAGGACAACCTTGCCGTATACAGTTATCCGGATGGGATGCCGTCCATCAGCTATCTGCAGGACGTACCGTCTCCATCAAACCGCTGGGTAATGAGACCTATGAACTGGACCTGAAAACCGGAGAAAGCGTAACGCTGGCCCCTGACAAATCAACAAAATGCAAACTACGCCTTATCCGGGCAAAAAACAAATCCCAATCCAACTTCTATGGAGTGAAATCAAGAAAAGGTTTGCCCGAAATAATGGAATGGCCGGAATTAACTCCCATCAAGGAACGTGTGAATGTACAGGCCGACTCTGCTCGTATCCGACAGATTGTCGACGGCTGTTGGGTGGCCGTAGGTACCAATAAGTCCCATGCCATACAACTGGACTACTCCCGTCCCTTTCAAGGACAGCCTTCTTACCGTTTTGAGCTGAAACAAGATGACAACACTCTGGAAGGCTACTCTAAAGGAGAAACCAAAGGTCGCGCCGAACTATGCTATTGCTATGCCGTATCCGACGACTTCAAAAACTATCCGGCAGATGAATATCCCAATGCTCAAAAGATGAAGACCGTCTATCATTATGGCAAGGGAAGTTGCCCGCAAGGTTCATCCATGAGCTACACATTCTCTGTTTACATTCCACATACCCTTGACAAAAACGTATCTACCATCTTTGCCCAATGGCACGGCATGCCAAGCCGTACACTTGTGTCCGACCCTGATGGCAAAGTAATGAGCCTCAGTACCAAGGAGTTTCTGGAACTGGAGAGGCGAATGATTTTCAAGAAAAATACGGCATATGATAAAATTATCAAAATCAACGCCCAAGGAGATACCCTCTACAGAGCAGGGAAACCGAACGGTTGGCTGATAGAACAAGGCGGTTATCCCCCGCTTGCCTTCGGCTTTTCACAAGGTTATTTCTACATCAAAGCCAATTCGGACCGCAAATGGCTGACGGACAAGACCGACCGCTGTAATGCCAATCCTGACAAGGCAGAAATCATGCATCCAGTCACCTCTACCTTCAAAACCTCGACAATAGCATATAAAATGCCATTCGAGAATTTCCCCAAAGATTGCTGGATAACTTTTCAGGTAAATATAGACTGGACCGAATATGGAAAAGAAAAAGAAACCATTCTTAAACCCGGACTTCTTGACGTAACCATGTCCTACCGTCAATCAGAAAAGGAAGTGAAAGAACATATCGTAAACAATGAGGAGATACTGATTGGCCGCAATGACGAAGAAGGATATTACTTCAAATTCGGCATATACCGTGTCGGCAACAGTACCATTCCGGTTTGCTATAACCTAGCCGGTTATAAAGAGCAGTTCCGAAAAGTAACGACAAGAATCACGCAATTTTAAATCCCATATTTTTCAACTCAACACAGAACGATTGATTTCTTGTTTTTTCGTAGAAAAACAAAAAAGGAAGAAATAATAGCCGAATTCAACAAGCTACAAAAAGCCCGCCACCTTAATGGAGACGGGCTTGAAAAGTAGCTCCGAGGGGAATCGAACCCCTATCTAAAATTTAGGAAATTCTTGTTCTATCCGTTGAACTACAGAGCCTCAACTGATAATCAGCGGAATATGTAGAATATTTATAGAACTTCTACACTATTTTTACACGACGCAAGCTGATTACGGATGCAAAGATAATGTATTCTGCCGATTTTCCGAAAAAAGTTTTGTTAATCCGATTAACTTTCCGAAATTTGCTGCCTATGTAAACGGAATAGTAATCCTCAAATAATCTATAGTAATTCGTAAGTTATGGCAAACGACATGATGGTCAAAGAACTGGAGCAAGTGGTAGTCCGCTTCTCCGGAGACTCCGGCGATGG
>NWBO01000042.1:871-4983 GCA_002633275.1 Bacteroidales bacterium Phil12 | reverse complement strand
AAGTTTCTAAGTGTAATCCTGTTCAGCGCCTTAATGGTGGGCACTGCAGGAACGTTTACGTCTTGTAAGGACTACGATGATGACATCGAGAATTTGCAAGGACAAATTGACAAGCTTGCGACTAAGGAAGATATGACTTCTCAAATCGCAGCTTTGCAAGCAGCCTTGGATGCCGCAAAAACAGAAGCTGCAGCTGCAAAGACTTCAGCAGAAGAAGCTGTGAAGAAAGCTAATGACGCTGCATCTACTGCAACAGAAGCTGAGAAAGCTGCCGCTCAAGCCGCTCTTGATGCTGCTAATGCAAAAACAGAGGCAATTAAGGCTGCTCAAGATGAAGTAGCCAAAGTAAAGGCACAGTTGGAGTCTACTATCGATTCTAAGTTCGATGCTGCAAAGAAGGAACTTGCGGCAACAATCAATGACTTGACTGAAAAGGTTACGAAACTGACAGGCTTGACTACGGAGATGATTACAAGTCTGGATCTTCAGACAGCAAATCCGAAACTGGAACTGAACTATGCACAGCTTCCTGCTAAGCTGAATCCGAACGCCAGCGTGAAAGATGCAAAATCATACGAATTCGGTAAAGGATTTACTGGCAGCTTCACAATCAATGCCAATGAGATTTACACAACTCCGGCTAGTTTCATGATTTCTGTAGCTCCCGTAAATGCTGTTGTGACAAACGAGATGTTCTCTCTTATCAATAGCAAGGGTGAAGCTCTCAGTGATATTACACTCAGCACAGAAGCATACGACGGCTTGTTGACCAGATCTGTTTCTAACGGTCTCTACGAAGTTAAAGTAGAACTGAACAAAGAGGCTGATCTCGAAGCTTTTGGTAAAAAAGTAGTAAGTGAGGATAAGAGCGTCCTATTTGCACTTGCAGCAACTAAGGATGCAAGAACTGTAACATCAACTTATGATATTACTGCGAAATCAGCACTGAAAACTTATACTAAGGCAGATGAGATTGCAAAGAACTCAACTATTCAATCTACGATAGAAGTTAAAAAGGATTTGACAGCTTATGAAAATCCATCTGCTACTGCGACACCTAATACTGAGAAATGTTACCCTGTAGCAAGTGGTGAAGCATTCCAAATCAATGTTGCTTCAAAAGAAGGAACCAGCCCTATCATGGGTAGCTATGTTGTTGTTGATATTGATAATAAGGCTCTTTCTACAACAGACAAAGCTGCTATCAAGAGCTTGACTATTGCAGGTGTAGAAACTGTTAGCAAAGACAACAAATTCGATATCACAATTAGTGGTGCTTATGCCAAGGGCGTAGTAGTACCTTTGAAGGTGGTTACTATCGACTATACCGGAGTTGAACAATCAGTAATCGTTTGGGTGAAGGCTGGTAATGGTTCTGAAATAGCTAGTGAAGCTAAATACGTAATCACTCCGACTGCATATGTCGATGCTCCGACTACTTACGCTTATGCAGGCCTGGCTAAATTCACAGTTCCTGCCGGTGCTGCCAAGTTCGACTTGAGCATTTATGCTAAGGATGAGATTAATATCACAGAAACTGCTAATGTACTTGATGGTATTGTATTCACATTCTACAAAGCTGACGGTAAGACTGAGGCTACTAAGATTGAAGATATCGCAAACGCTAAATTGACAGCTACAGTTGACCTCCAGACAATGAAGAATGACAAGGTTTACGAAGGTATCGTTAAATTCTTTGATGCTGAAGGTACATTCTTGTCACAAAGTACCATTTCTGTACAGAAAGTATTGCCGACTACATTGCCGGAAGGATTCTCTATCAAGACTAACCAGCTGGATGCTCAAGGCGTTTACAACTGCTACTTGATTCCTAACGATTGGACTGCTAAGAAGGCTATAGAAGGTACAATGGAAATGAAACAAGTATTCAACTTCGGTAAGGGTGAAGCAGAGGATTATCTGATAACATTTGCTGCTGCTATGGTAAACGGTGATAAGACTGTTGACAATGGTGTAACTGGTGCAGAAACTTTGTCTGTAGTTGAAAAGTACATTGACAATAAGACTCAGCATGCTACAACTGCAGTGTACAACTATGGTAAGATTTCTTCTGAGAAGAAAGATGGTGCCTTTGTTAATTACACTATCGACGCTGCTTCTTTCCCGACTGTATTCAATTGCATCTACAACGATACATACACTTGGAGATGGGCTACTAAGGATGACCTTGGTTTGAAAGCTACTGCGACATTACCTTATAGCACAGAACTGACTTATGGTAAAGATGTTACTGTAGAGTATGCTAAGTATATTAAGGGTATCAGCTCTCGTGACAGTGAATATAGTGCACTTTTGAGCGCACCTTATGAAAAGTCATTGGAAATTAAGGAAGCCCACTTGGTATCCAATGCCAACGGTGAAGTGGATGAATACTTCACTGTAAACATCGAGGAAGGTAAAATCACTGGTTTCACCGTAAATTCTAAGGCAACTAACCCGACAGCTGCTGTTCCTTCTACATTGAAGATTACAGTTGTTGACATGTACAAGCACGAACGTGTTATCGAACTTGGCATGACTGTAAACAAACGCTAATCAATGTATTCCTAAATAAGTCCTTTATTATGGAGGACTTATTTAGAGAAACCTTGAAATAACATTAGAATCCCTGGCTTCTTTGAGGCCAGGGATTTTTTTAATCTTTAATTTTACTTTCCTGCTTTCTTTTTCTAAATCCCCTCCAGAAATTTATTTTCCATCACTTTGCTTCCACACTTCCACCCACCTCCTGCATCCCCCTATCCATCGGCATTTGCCCCGCTGTGGAAGCAACCCAAAAAGGTGGAAGCAAAATCTGCTTCCACCTACTCAAAACGCCTAAGTTTTACCGTAACCTACTCGTCTCTACCGTAATACCCCGTACAAGGCACATAAATCGGTTGGCTCAGTTTTCCCACATTTTCGAGCTTACCCTCGCTGCGGAGCAGGCGAATATGAAGCTGCGCAGTGGAACGCATCATCCCGCAGAGAACCTGAAAACTCTCGCGCGTAAGGAACTGATGCGTAGAGAAGTAGCTTGTCAGCCGCCTGTCAATCTCTTTGTCACTCAGTTTTTGGGAATGCTCATTCAGCCCCAGTGGTTTAGCTTTGATAGCGCCTATCTCATTCTTCAGTACCTGGTCGGCACGAAACTTGATGCCCTTCAGCTTAATCTTGGTGGTTTTGCGTTTGGTCGCAGCGGTCACCGGCTCCGTGCTCGTCAGTACGGGATGAAAGTAACCGATACCGTCCAGATGCACCTGCCGCCCCTCGGCAAGGTCTTCCCCCATGACGTGCGACAAGGCATCCAGCACTGCCGAAACATCAGTCTTTGTCAACGAACAGCGTTCCTGAATCCGACGTCTCAGTTCGGCAGTGCTGGTAGAGCCGTTCAAGCGGATGCGCGGATGAAGTATCTTTTCTTCCCGCTGTTTGTCTTTAGGTTCCGGGAGCTCATACCAATCGAATAAAATTGCCATAGTTCAATGTCTTTTAAGTTGTTGTACAATACGTTCGCGCCCTATGCGGAATAGGTGCGGGTTACGTACTTCATCCGTAAAAGCTTTGGGAAGAGAAACGCCTAACGGCCATAAACAGCTCTGCTTACGGTCGTCAAGCAATTGCTTCATGCCCGTAAGCAGAGCTGTTCATGGTCGTTAGGCGTCATCTATTCCCTATACAAAAGTAGACAAACAAAGGGAGAAAAGCAAAGGAATGCCTATGTTTAAAAAAAGAAATCCAAAGGTTTCCGACACCACGCTGTATAGTTTGTGGAAGCAGGCATTTATTTAATAATTATTCTGCTGAATACTTGTTTTCCGCCTCCTGATGTCGTATCTTTACGAGAATTATATTTACCCAAACAAGCTGACAAACAGAATGAAAATTACCTTGATTAGAGCAGAAAAAGAGAGCGGAAAGGAAGCCCTCAGCACCCTGGAAACGGATGCACTGATTAAAAAACTAAAAACCGAAACCAAAGCCGGACATGTATCGACCCTCCGGGCCATCCTTCCTCAACTGGAGGGCACTTGCGCCCAATACGAACATATAGACAAGCTGCCCCGCATCTATCCCGCCGTGGAATATAGCCGTACACAAGAGGGGGAACG
>NWBO01000042.1:0-651 GCA_002633275.1 Bacteroidales bacterium Phil12 | reverse complement strand
TACATTGAAAGAACCTTCCCTTACACAGAGTTGCCGCATGACTCTGGATGGATATCCTTACTACAATCCTGCCGCTGTGCCTTTCTGCTTGGAACAACCCCTCGGCATGCCCGAGGAAGAGAACTTCCGGCAACGAAAACTCGCAGAAAAGAATCCGCTGTTGCGGCTGCATCCGGACAGTAAAGCCTCGGACACCTTTGCCGTACTCTTCGAGTCGGCCCTTGACCGTGCATTCCGCGGATTGGGCGGCTGGAAACGGGACGGGGATTTACGGATACTGCTGGTGCCTCTGGCCGAACATTGTTTCAAGGCAGGCATTCCCGAAGAGGAAGTAGTCCGCCAGACATTGATGCACTATTACCGGGAAACGGATGAATTCATTGTCCGTCAAACGATTCATAACCTATATCAAGAGCTTAAAGGCTTCGGGAAAAAGAGCAGTCTGACGCAAGAGCAGGAGAGCGTTTTCCGGCTGGAAGAGTTTATGGGCCGCCGGTATGAGTTCCGCTACAACACCGTTCTGGATGATTTGGAATACCGTCAGCGCGACTCCGTCCATTTCTATTTCAAGCCTGCTGACCAGCGTGCCCGCAGTACGGTCTCCATGAATGCCCTGAAGGAGGGTATCCGCGTATGGGACCGCGACATCAA
>NWBO01000041.1 GCA_002633275.1 Bacteroidales bacterium Phil12 | reverse complement strand
ACGTATTGATGAAGTCACACCCAAATACGCTTTGCTCAGTACCCATGCAGGAAGAAGGACATTCATCTGCAATGCGCTGGCTCTCGGAATCCCGGCACAGGTGGTCATGAAATGGACGGGACACAGCGACTACAAAGCTATGAAACCCTACATTGACATAGCGGATGATATTAAGGCAAATGCCATGAACAAGTTTAATCAACTATAAAAGTATCAAACAGTTTCATAGATAGTTACCAATGACTATATTTGTAGAAATTATCATCACAATATGAGCAACAAGGAATCCAACATAGAGAAAACGAATTTTGATACATTCATACAAGCGGTCGGTTCGGAAATAGAACAGGCACAAGTAAGGCTGATTGTTGCAGCCAATGCACAAATGCTGTTCCATTACTGGAAGATAGGCAATTACATCCTTTATCACCAGCAGCTGCACGGATGGGGAAGCAAAATCATCAAGCAGTTGGCAAAGGCTATCCGACTGCATTACCCTGAAAAGAAAGGCTATTCGGAACGTAACCTTACCTATATGTGCCAGTTTGCAAAAGCATATCCTTTAAGAGCGTTGCAAAGTTTCATAGAAACAGATGCAAGCCTGTCTGTCCCAACCATACAGAGTGTGACCAATGAAGTATTAAAACTGAATGACAAGCAATTTACGCAGGAACTTACTGCGCAAATACAATCGATTGATTGTCAATCATTAGCAATTACGCAGGAAGTTCCTGCGCAATTTGAAGATGTGGGAAAAACCGTGTCTGCCATTTACAGGATGGGAATCAGGGAAATAGAAGAAGTTTTCTTGACCTCTCCTATAGCCAAAATAAACTGGACAAGCCAAATGACTATACTTGACAGTTCGCTACCTTTAGGTCTAAGCTACTGGTACATGAAGCAGTCTGTGGAAATAGGATGGAGCAGCAATGTATTGAAAATGCAAATTGACAGTGATTTGTATAGCCGACAAATCAGCAACAACAAGGTAAACAATTTCACGACCACACTTCCGGCTCCACAAAGCGACCTTGCCAATTACCTACTCAAAGACCCGTACATCTTTGATTTGGCAGGAGCCAAAGAAAAAGCAGACGAAAGGGATATTGAAGAACAGCTGGTGAAACACGTTACCCGCTACCTGTTGGAAATGGGCAACGGTTTTGCCTTCGTTGCCCGGCAGAAGCACTTCCAAGTCGGAAACAGCGATTTCTTTGCCGACCTGATTCTATATTCCATTCCGTTGCACGCATATATCGTGGTAGAATTAAAGGCTACCCCATTCAAACCGGAGTATGCAGGACAACTGAACTTCTACATCAATGTGGTGGATGATAAACTGAGGGGAGAGAATGACAACAAGACTATCGGGTTGTTGCTATGCAAGGGAAAAGACGAAGTTGTGGCACAATACGCATTGACAGGCTATGACCAGCCCATCGGCATCAGCGATTACCAATTGAGCAAAGCGATTCCCGAGAAACTGAAATCAGCGTTGCCCAGCGTGGAAGAAGTGGAAGAAGAACTGGCCTCTTTCCTTGACAAAGACAATAACACTCAAAAATAGTTGCGTCCATGAAAGATGTAATTACAACGCTGATTCCCCGATACGGAGAATTGAACAGAATATATAAAGACTGGTTTGATAATAAAGGTTTCTCTTTTGAAAAGCAGAAATTCATTACCAAGTTCTATCTGGACTACAATGATGTAACGGTTCTTGAAACAGCCATTCTTGAACTGGTGTTTCATCTTCCACAGGAGCAATACACACTGATTCTGAATAGCCTGAAAAAGGAAGTATGCGAAAACATAAGTTATTACAAGAAAGGATGTATGCCGGATGAACAGACCGTTTACAATATCTGCTTCCGAGTTTCAGAAATCTATAAAGAAGCCATAGAAGAACAGCAATACAAGACGACCAAGCTCCATGCTCCGCTAAACGAAGCATACCACCGATACGATTCCATAGGTTATCGGGAACACACTGCAGAGGATGAAAAGCGTGCGGAAATGGAATATGAACGGTGCAAAGATGAATACGAGGAGAAAAAAAACAAGCTGACCGAACTCTACGATCTGCAAAAACAGACCAGAGAGAAAGCCCTGCAATATGCAAAAAGCCGTTTCAATGAAATCTATCGGCTGGGCTGCCACCTCAAAGAGACATTGGCGAAATATGTATTTGATGAAACAAACGAGCCGGAAGAGCCAGCCGAACAAGAACCAAATGCCCCCAACATACAGGAAGAAGTGCTGGGAACGAAACAGACTGAGTATTTCAATATGGAACTGCTTTCGCTCATTCATGTAACCTGCGTGGGAGAACAGTTCGAGAATATTTCCGAACATGATTTCTATACCTGCATGAACCTGCTACCAAGCGACACCAAACCCCAAATCAGACCGAGAGAAAAAATACGTACCTGCTATCTGATATTCCTGATGAGCGAAAAACTGCCCAAACAGGACAGGGAGAATTGGAAGAGGAATATCCTGAAAATATTGGATATTGAGGAAAGCTACTACAAGTCAAAGTACAAAGAGCCTGTTTCCGATTTCCCCAGTGACAGCAACCGGAAATTTGCCAAAGAAATGGATGGTATATTCCGATAATCTGTGATATGCCCTGACATTTTACGAAACAACCACTTTTACCACTCAAATTAAATTTTTGAGTGGTATTTTTATTATCTGATATTCAGATAAATAACAAGATATTCCATTTATATCAACCACATCCTTACCACTTACAACCCTACCTAATTTTGCATCGTTCGAGAACAGAGATAACAGCCAGTGCGCAGGGCTGATTGTTAAACGACTAAATAGATTGAACGATGAAAAATCTTCAAGAATTATTATCAAAACCCGTCTGGCAGATGACAGGTGAAGAGTTCATATTCCTAAGTAAGCACGCTTCCCGTCAAACGGAAACGCAGCCACAGCCCATTACAGACACAGAAAGAAAATATGTGTACGGAATACTGGGCATAGCCAAACTGTTCGGGTGCAGCCTACCCACCGCCAACCGTATCAAGAAAAGCGGAAAGATTGACAAGGCAATCACTCAGATAGGACGTAAGATTATCGTGGATGTTGAGCTTGCCCTTGAACTGGCTGGAAAGAAAACAGGAGGACGGAAATAACGGGAGGCATGGCTATGGACTATATGAAAGAGACTAAGGAAATATCGGCTGAAGAAGCCATAATCCTTTGGCAAGCCTCACGTTTGAGCCTGTCGAAAAGTTATGAGAAAGCACCTGAAATCCTTAAAGTACATGATTCTGTCATTGGGACATTGGGTAATTTCAGCGCATCCATCGGCAAAGCCAAAAGTAAAAAAACGTTCAATGTATCGGCTATCGTAGCCGCTGCATTGAAGAACGGCACAGTGCTGCGGTATGTGGCTGAACTGCCTGAAGATAAGCGGAAAGTGCTTTATGTTGATACAGAGCAAAGCCCTTACCATTGTCTGAAAGTCATGACGCGCATTTTGCGAATGGCTGGTTTGCCAGATGATAGGGACAATGAGAATCTTGAATTTCTTGCCTTAAGAAAATACACGCCTGAGCAGCGTATCAGGATTGTGGAACAGGCTATTTACAATACACCCGAAATCGGTCTTGTAATTATAGACGGCATACGGGATATGGTGTATGACATCAACAGCCCCAGTGAATCAACACGCATCATATCCAAGCTGATGCAGTGGACGGACGACAGGCAGATACATATCCATACGATACTGCATCAGAACAAAGGGGATGAGAACGCAAGAGGGCACATTGGTACGGAGTTGAACAACAAGGCGGAAACCGTATTGCAGGTAGAAAAGGACAAGGGCAACGGTGACATCAGCCATGTTTCAGCCATTCACATCCGGGCAATGGACTTTGAGCCTTTCGCATTCCGTATCAACGACAAAGCCCTTCCCGAACTCATTGAGGGATACAAACCTGAAACAAAGAAGCCGGGAAGACCCGAAGAAGAGAAGTTCGACCCTTACAGGCATATCACCGAGCAGCAGCACCGTATCGCATTGGAAGCCGTTTTCGGGCTGAAAGAGGAATACGGCTACAAGGAACTGGAAGATGCCTTAATCAAGACCTATATGTCAGTGGGTGTAAAGTTGAACCATAAAAAGGCGGTATCGCTCATCACCATGCTCCGCAACAAACGGATGATAGTGCAGGAGACAGGCAGAAAATACACATTCATGCCTGACTTCCACTATTAGCCCATTTCCCTGCAATCACTTCACTTTATTCTCGGGGTGTATATATTAGGAATATAGTGAAGTGCTTGGGGAATGGGACTAAATCACTTCACTTTATTACCGTATCCTATATATACGAGAATTTAGTGAAGTGATTATAGACCGTACTTCCTAAAAAGGTACGGGCAAAAAGAAAAATAAACCAATTCACCAACTACTAAAACAATCATTTTATGGATATACAGACAGCCAAGCAAATCAGAATAGCGGATTATCTGCATAGTTTAGGATATTCTCCCGTCAAGCAACAAGGTGTCAATCTGTGGTATAAATCACCGTTAAGGGAAGAAGCCGAAGCCTCGTTCAAGGTAAATACCGAACGTGAACAATGGTATGACTTCGGTTTGGGTAAAGGTGGTGGTATCATAGAACTGGCTGCACACCTGTACGCTACCGACCATGTACCTTACATCTTGAAACGGATAGCAGAGCAGACACCGCACGTGCGCCCGGTATCTTTCTCTTTTGGAAAGCAAAACTCTTCCGAGCCGAGCTTCCAACAGTTGGAGATTGTTCCGCTGTCATCTACTGCCCTGCTTGCCTACTTACAAGGTAGAGGAATTAACATAAAACTGGCGAAAAGAGAATGTAGTGAAGCACGTTTCACTCACAACGGCAAGCGGTACTTTGCCATCGCCTTTCCCAATGGTTCGTGTGGATATGAAATCCGCAACCGCTATTTCAAGGGCTGCATCGCCCCAAAGGAAATCTCCCACATCAGGCAGTCGGGAAAAGCGAGGAATACCTGTTATGTGTTCGAGGGATTTATGGACTACCTCTCCTTTTTGACATTGAGACAAGAGAGCTGCCCAAATTATCCGGAATTGGACGGGCAGGACTACATTGTATTGAACTCCGTATCGAATGTAAACAAGGCTCTCTATCCGTTGGGCAATTACGAACGCATCCACTGCTTTTTCGACAACGACCATGCAGGACTGGAA
>NWBO01000040.1:1508-19606 GCA_002633275.1 Bacteroidales bacterium Phil12 | reverse complement strand
TATATGATTAGCTTTACTTGCCGATGCAGCATACATAGCTGCTTGAATGATAGATTGTTGCAATTTAATCGGTAGAAAAGTTGTTTTTGAACCTCTTGGACTTGTTTTTAAGGCTGTATTACACTCTTTTCTCAATGAATCAGAACTATGAGGAAATATTGTATCCTCGATGAAGTTCACCTATCTTCTATCCGACTACAAAGGTACAAAATTCCGTGATGTTTTCGCCAAGAATGTCAACTAAATGCAAGATATTCTCATGGATATTGTTTGCTGACCAAAAGAGAAATATTCAGTTGAAGCCTTTTTTCTTTTCTTCCCCTCTGTTTGACTTGACTTTATTGCCCGTGTATATAATGACGGTCATTAAAGTCAAGTTGAGAGGTAGAGTCAAGTCTTTTTCTTTTGGCGAGCAAAATAGTTCTTTGATATGATGAGTGTGTGATGAACAATTTGCATTGTTTGTAACGAATAACATATTGTTTGTTAATAGGTGTATATGGCTCTTACAAACAACATTATAGCATTTAGTTTTTGGAAGTTTTTGCTCAAAATAGATTATGTATATGGCTAATTATGCCAAGATGTACATTTTTTATGTGTAATACATCATTAAATAAATAAAAAGTATTACTTTTGCATACTATATGATAGGTTGATTATAGCAAAGTCATCAACATAGTTGCTTTGCACCTTAAATTGATGTAGTAATGGCAAAGAATACAATGGGAACCAAACTTCCCCGAAAATTGGAGCAGAAGATGCAGATTGTAGGTGAGCAGATTAAGTTGGCTCGATTGCGCAGAAATCTGAGTGTGGCTCAGGTAGCAGAACGGGCTACCTGTTCACCGCTTACTGTGTCCCGAATTGAAAAAGGTGTTCCAACTGTTGCAATAGGGATCTATATGCGCGTGCTGTATGCTTTGCAGCTTGACGATGATATTCTATTGCTCGCCAAAGAAGATAAATTGGGAAAGTCTTTGCAGGATTTGAGTTTGAAAACGAGAGAACGTGCATCCAAGAAAGAATAATCTATGAAAAAGTTGTATGTATATGCCGATTTTGATTGGCTCAAAGAAGTGGAACTCATTGGCGAACTAAGCTATGAGTCTCTTCGTGGTGCGGACAGCTATAGTTTTACGTTCAACAATGAATGGTTAAGGCAGCACAGCGATCTGTTTTTGAGTGACGACCTGAATAATTATCCGGGACAACAATATACACAACCGGACAAGGATATATTTGGATGTTTTTCTGATGCTTTGCCGGATCGTTGGGGACGTACTTTGTTGTTGCGTCGTGAGCAAATTGCAGCTGCGGAAGAAAAACGACCAGTACGGAGATTGTCATCCTTCGATTTCTTGACTGGTATTGATGATTTCTCCCGAATGGGTGGATTCCGTTTTAAGGTAGATCCCGATAGCGAATTTATCAATGTGAGTGAATCGTTGAAAATTCCACCTCTGACAGATATTCGGGAATTGATTGCAGCCAGTGCTGAGATTGAAAAAAGCGAAGAAAATAATATGCTCCCCGATAAGAAATGGATTGCACAACTTGTGCAACCGGGAACATCGTTGGGCGGTGCAAGACCTAAAGCCAACGTGACAGATACGGACAAAACTCTTTATGTTGCCAAGTTTCCGTCTCGTAAGGATGACTATGATGTTGGGCTTTGGGAGCATTTCAGTCATTTGCTTGCCACAAAAGCAGGGATAAACGCTGCAAAAACAAAAGTGTTGGCAACTGGAGAGAAATATCATACATTGCTGTCACAACGCTTCGATAGAACCCAAGAAGGGAAACGCATTCATTTTGCATCTGCCATGACCTTATTGGGGCTGAGTGATGGCGACAATGCAACTACCGGGCATGGCTATCTGGATATAGTCGACTTTATTATTCAGAGCTGTACCGATGTTGAACGAAACTTACAGGAACTATACCGTCGTGTGGCTTTCAATATCTGCATTGGCAATACTGATGACCATTTTCGCAATCATGGTTTTCTTTTGACTGCAAAAGGATGGACATTGTCTCCTGCATACGACATGAATCCTACTTTGAATGAATATCAAAGTCTGCTCATTTCGTCAACTTCCAATAAGGCGGATTTAAGTATTTTGCTTGATGCTTGCGAGGATTACATGCTCAATCGAAAAACAGCAGAGAAGATTGTTGCAGAGATAGTTGAAGTCGTAAAAGAATGGCGGGAACTTGCTAATCGTCAAGGCATATTCAAAAGAGAAATCGATATGTTCTCAGGAGTGCTGGATAAAAGATATGATAACATTTAATATCTTAATTCACATTTGATAAAGAAGAAATAATTATGAGTGGAGGATATTTTTATAGGAGCACATACGCAATGCGTGAGATTGCAAATACTATAGAGCATGATATTGCGAGAGCTTTGCAACCGAAACCTGAGAAAATTCAAGAGGACTATTGGACTATTTACGAGAAAGATAGCTTTGGCTCATACCATAGCTATAAAACTTATATGGATTTTGGTTGTTATGATGATGCGGAATCTTTTCTTCTGCGGGACAAAACTATTGTCAGAGCAGAACAACAATATGCAGAGCGATTTTTTAACGCAGATGACGTGATATTCCAATCGACTACGCGATATATGTCCGACACTCCTGACGATGAACAAATTCCGGTATTATACTCAATTCATCATTGCTTTTATGACCGCTATCCTTATGAAGCTGATGTATTGGAACTATCTGATGAGACGATAAAGGCGATGAAAGAAGCCTATCGGCAAATTCGCATTGCTGAGATATATGCAACTCGCGTAGATTGGATGATGAGTGGCGATGATAGTGAAGAGTGTTTTCGTGAGCGCATAAAGGAAGACTTGGAAGAGTTTGAAAAGGAATATGCTGCTAAGAATTGGACTTATCTTGATGAAGATGATGAGTAAACAACAACCTATACCATGAAATCAAATGATGTTGAAATAGCATTATGTTTATGCGGCATAATGTTTTTTAGGAAAGATATTATATGATATTCTTATCATGTTGTTTTGAATATTATCCTTTTATGTTTAACTTTGTACTTAAATATATAATACGAGGCAATATGGCGAAAATAGAATGCTCAAACCGATTGCGTGTAGTTCTAGCGGAAAAGGAAATAACCAATCGTTGGCTGGCAGAACAGATGGGCGTTACCGATATGACAGTGTCACGATGGAAGACTAATAAAGTGCAACCATCAATGGCTCAGTTTGTAGAAATTGCCCAACTGCTAAAAGTGGATATAAAAGATCTTATAGAGGCCGATTTTAATTATGAAGTAGAATGAGTGGACAAAAGAAATATACATTTATAGATTTATTTGCAGGGTGTGGAGGCCTTTCAGAGGGATTCATGTCTTCTGGACATTTTCGAAGTCTTGCCCATATTGAATGGGAACTTCCTATGGTTCAAACATTAAGAAAACGCTTAATCCAAAAATGGGGCGAAACGGAGGAAGAAGCAAATAAGAAAGTGGTTTTATTTGATATACAGAAGACAGATGAATTGATAAATGGACAATGGTCTGAAGAATCTTTGTGTAAATATGGTAAAGATAATTCGGGGCAAGTGCTGAGTGGCTTAAAGACGATTGTAGGTAGCAAGACTGTTGATTTCATTATCGGAGGCCCACCTTGCCAGGCTTATTCTATTCATGGCAGAGCCACAGATAAAAACTCAATGAACGATGATTATAGAAATTATTTGTTTGAAAGTTTTGTCAAGGTGGTTGATTGTTTTCGTCCCAAAGCATTCATTTTTGAAAACGTAACAGGAATGTTGAGTGCAAAGCCTGGTGGTATACCTGTTGTGCAGCGAATATATCAGGCTTTCAAAAATATAGGTTATGTGACATTGCATCCCGATGACTTCAAAAACGCTGTGTTTGATGCTTATAATTACGATGTTCCACAGCATCGAGAAAGAGTCATATTAATCGGAATTAGGCAAGATGAAGGGTTCTCTATAGATAATTTTTATGCGAATCTGTCTCAGTGTGTATCAGGCACCCATAAAACGGTAAGAGATGCCATAGGTGCTCTGCCTCCACTTTGTCCATTGGATCAAGTTGTTAAAAACAAAGGACGATATGTATCACATCAATGCAATGGAGAAGATGTGCATCATACTCCTAGACATTGTAGTGCGAGAGACATTGAAGTGTTTAAAACATGGATAGGAAATAAAATGAACTATTGCACTCAACAGGAAGCTATTGACTTTTATAAGCAGATTACAGGGAAAGATACATTATACCGTAAATACCGTAATCTGGAATGGGATAAACCAGCACCTACAGTTGTTGCCCATCTTCAAAAAGACGGATTTATGTTTATTCATCCAGACATAAATCAGGCAAGAAGTATAACGGTACGTGAAGCGGCATTGCTAATGACGTTTCCGAAAGATTATCAATTTGTTGGGAATAGAGCCTATTGTTATAAAATGATTGGGAATGCAGTACCTGTCAATTTTGCAAAGGCTATAGCTCAATCATTATATTTAACATTGGATTGAAATGGCAAATATATTAATAGCGTGCGAAGAAAGTCAGGCTATATGCAAGGCGTTTAGAGATAGGGGACACAATGCGTATAGTTGTGATATACTCGAATGTAGTGGAGGGCATCCTGAATGGCACTTTAAACAGGATGTTCTTAAAGTTATACCAGAATGTGGTGGCACATTGGAGAATGGAGAAACATATTTTTTACCTAAAGGTGAAATGTGGGATTTAATGATTGCCCATCCTCCATGTACGTATCTTTCTGTAAGTGGAGCAAGATGGTTGTATCATCCGGAAGATTCTCACTTGCCAATAGAAGAAAGAAGAGAACATCCACATCATATAGGAAGAAGGCTGTTGAAAAAGGAAGCAATAGAGTTTTTTATGGAGTTTACAAAGACCAATATAAAGCATTGGGCTATAGAAAACCCTGTAGGGTGTATGAACTCTGAGTATCGAAAACCAGACCAAATTGTTCAGCCATTCTGGTTTGGAGATTCAGCTTCGAAAAAAACCTGTCTGTGGTTACACGATTTACCGTTATTACAGCCTACTAATATGGTAGATGAAGGCCCTCGTGTGGTTCTCTCTAGTGGCCGGTCATTGCCCAAATGGTATTCTGACTCCTTTAACACTAAGATTTCAACAGAAGAAAGAAGACGATTAAGAAGTAAAACATTCCCGGGTTTTGCAGAAGCTGTTGCGGAACAATGGGGTAAATACATAGAGCTATGATTTACATTTCAAAATTTCGTTCAAATGATTTGAATCCTTCAAAAGGGAAACAGATCGAATTTAATAAAGGTGTAGTTGATAAATTTTTCAACTTCACAGGTAGTGAGCATATTGTAGATTTTGAATGCCATTCTGTTTTAAACCCTAATTTGAAGGAAGATATTCATGTCGAATTTAAGTTGAGTCCATCGCGAGGCGATTATAAAATATATCAAAATAGTGATGGAACTAAGGATTTGAAAGATTTTTTTCTTGATACTCTCCATTTGGAAAGTGACAAAAATCTAGATGACTATTTTGCCATCAAGAAGAAAAACTCTACAAAATACATATTGTATTATTTGCCGAAGGATATAATCTTTAGTAATTTCTTTTCAATAGCGGCTAATGATCAGATCTTATTTATATCCGAGAAATCAGATGGGGTAAAAAATGAAGAATCAGATATACCAAAGTCTCGTCAAATAATATATTATGGCGCACCAGGAACCGGTAAGTCGCATAAAATTAAGGAAGCACTTGGTGAATATGAGGATTGTCCAGCGGATAAGAAAGTGCCGAAGGTAAACATCTTTAGAACAACCTTTCATCCTGACAGTGATTATTCAACTTTTGTTGGGGCATATAAACCGACAAAGGGGAAACGTCCTTTGTATGGTCTGTTCGGGAAAGATACTGTCAGAATGAAAGATGGAGAGGATTTATTTGAAGATATGATAACCTACAAATTCGTTCCTCAAGCATTTCTTAATGCATATATTCGTGCGTATCAGACAGACGAGAATGTTTATCTGATCATAGAAGAAATCAATCGAGGTAATTGCGCCCAGATATTCGGTGACTTATTCCAGCTCCTTGACAGAGATGAAAACGGTATATCAGAATATACAATCAAAGCGGATGCTGATTTGAAATCTTTCTTGGAGGAGGAGCTTGGCGAAGACAATCCGGGCATAAAAGACGGAGAACTTTGTTTGCCGTCAAATCTGTATATCTATGCAACCATGAATACTTCAGACCAATCGTTGTTCCCGATAGACAGCGCATTCAAGAGACGTTGGGATTGGGAGTACGAGCCGATTAAGTATAAGAATACCGACTGGAAGATAGTTATTGACGGTACAGAATATTCTTGGGTTTCACTCCAAAGAAAAGTCAATGACAAAATCTTGAGTGCAACTAGTTCTGAAGATAAGATGTTGGGTGATTATTTCGTAAATCCATCAGATGGAATAATTACCGATAAAGTCTTGTTGAATAAAATATTGTTCTATCTATGGAATGATGTCTGCAAAGACGGAGAGGGAGACATTTTTAGGACAAAAGAGGGCGACAAAGAAGCGGATATTACATTCTCCGACTTGTATGGCACTGATAAATCAGATAAACTAAAAGCTATGATGAATTATCTGCAAGTTGATGTTGCAGAATATGAGGGTGGAAAAGACATGGAGCAAGAAAATCTCGTAGACTCTGCAAGCAAGATTGAAGTTAATGGTAAAAGCGTAAAATACATAAATGTCATTCCATATATGGCCATAAAAGAGTATGTAAGTCTGCATCCTGAGAAAACAACACAAGAGATATTGGATATATGGAGTCCTTTTAAAAAGTACTCAATGAGGTCGTGGGTGGTTTGCAACAAGCAGGAACGGGATAGCATGAAGCCAGAATATGCAAATTACTCTCTTGAAATAAACTGTACAGATGGTCAGTCTATTTGGGTAAACAAAGACGGATGGATGCATAATCCTACCAAGCAAAGAGATACAATTTCCGAATTTATAGATGCTGTAAACGAATCTGGATTAGGAATTAACATCACTGAAACATTCATATAAGCCATGCTGCTGTTTATTGAAGGATACCCATATAGTCTGAACGATATTGTCAAGGATGGTTTGACAGTCAGAGATGTACTCAAAGATGTTGTGTCTGTTCCTGTAAAGGAAGACAAATATTCTTTCGGGTATGTCGGGTATTGCTATAGCAAGACAGCAAAAGATGTTGTATTCTTCCTGCCCAAAGTAGTATTGACTGGTGAGATAAATGAGGACAGTGGCGATGATACGATATTCGGTGCTTCGCCACAGGAAATAATAGACTTTGAGTCCGAAAAGGTAAAGACCAAGTTTACAGAAGAAGGGTGCAAGGAATACAAGGAGTTCCTGTCCACTCTTTCGATTTGGATATACCGGACAATAAGCGTATATAAACAATCTCACAACGACAATATACTTGAAAGCAAGGAATATCAGTCCGAAAGCAGAGGGCGAAAACAGAAACACAACACATTACTTGATGTGATAATAGCACTGAGAGATTTCAACAGAAATAATCAGGACTATTTTACATTTGTGGCCAAGAACGTGCATTCCGGTTATAACAAAATCAACTGGAACAAGACCATAGCTTCAGCACAAGCCATCATACAAAATGGAAGCCCTGTTTACATCGAGCCGGTAAACAGGAAGAAAATGGTGAACTTTGACGAAGAACTGCTTGTCATATATTTCTCCATTTTGAATTACATTCGGGAGACGCATGGTTTCTCTTTTGAAATCAATATCCAGTATCCTCTTATCAGCTGCGACAGGTTGAAGAAGTCCTATATTGACAGGAATTTTGGATGCCGGAGGCTAAAACAAATCAAGTATAAGTATTTCTCTGACAAGGCTCTCAGAATATGGGATTTGTGTTACGCTTTCTTTGACAGGGAGTATAAGATTGCGATGAACAGGCAGTCTGAGGACTATTTGCTGGCAAAAGATTTCGAGCACATTTTTGAAGTCATGATTGACACTTTGGTTAGTGGCAATGACAAGCAGAATTTGCCGAAAGAACTGACTGAGCAAAGAGATGGCAAACTGGTTGACCACATGTTTGTAGGACAAGGACTTATTGAACAGTCCGATTTGCCTGCAGAACTTACTTATTACATTGGCGACAGCAAGTATTACAAACGTTCCAAAAATGACCGGACGCAGCTTGGCGACAAATCGATATACAAACAATACACATATGCCAGAAATGTCATTCAGTGGAACATGAATCTGTTTTTGGACGGTGACGCTAACGGAGAGCATCCTCAGTTAAGGGATACATTGACTGAAGGATATAACCCCATCCCCAATTTCTTTATCAGTGCCCGAATTCCTAACAAGAAGATAGGAGACAGCAAATTTCTTTCCTTTGATGACAAGGAGTTGAAAGCACAGGATGGTGGTGTACAACTGAACCGTCAATTTGAAAATCGTCTGTTTGACAGGGACACGCTGCTGTTGTGCCACTATGATGTTAACTTTTTGTACATCGTATCGTTGTATGGTCGCAACAATAAGAGTGCGCAAGCGGCATGGCGAGAATATGTCCGCAAAGAATTTAGGAATAAGATTCAAGGCACTCTTAATCAATTGTACACATTCAGAACTCTACAGCCACGTGATGGTATGGATTGCTATCAGTTCATTCAGGACAATTTCCAACGGCTGAACGGCAAATTGTATCGACCGAAGAATGATAGTAATTATCTGATTCTTGCTCTGATGAAGGATGAAGATTCTGATATATGGAACTCTCTCAAAATAAAATCTGCTACGATAAAAAGGGAAACGGCACAAAGTAAAGAACTCTTGAATGCGTTACAGACTCATTTCTATGTCAGCGATCCGTTTGAACTTGAAACTGAGTTCCATATTGATAGCATGGACAATGTCGGCACTCTTGATAAATTGCCTAAACAAGAAATCAAGAATGTCTTCACAGGATTGGTCCGAAAAACAGATGTCGACTATCAAGCCTTTTACGACCACGTTGCGAAGACTTATACAATGGAAAAGATCCCCTCTATCAATGTGATGGATATCAGGTATTTTCTGCCTATGGTTGGTGGAGAGATTGATGGTTATTATAAAGTTGAGAAAGTATATTTGGGCACTAAGAACGGAAATCTATGCCTAAAGTTAAATCTGTCCTCTTTTATTTCATTGGGCATTAATCGAACTCCCATATATCGCATAAAAATGCAGCCGGGAGAATTGATTTCCAATGATTTGATGGTGGAATTATACGAACAAAGGATTTAAAATTAATGTAGAATATGAGAATAAAAGAAATAAAACTCCGACATTTTAAACGTTTTACAGATCTTACCATTTGTGGTATTCCCGAAACAGCAAAACTTGTTGTTTTAGTCGGGCCGAATGGGTGTGGAAAAACATCGATTTTTGAAGCATTCAATCATTGGTATCGTTATCGAGGGTTTAGACACGGAAGTGATGGTGCATATTATCTAAAAACAGGTGAGATAACTACTGAATTCGAAAGTAATTGGCTGTATGATGTGGTTAATGTGACGACATATGATTGCCCATTAACGAATCAATCAGAAATCCACGGTAAGTTTTATTTCAGAACTGCTCATAGAAATGAACCTGATTTTATAACTCAAAGTTTATCAAGACAGAATAATCCAATTGATAATATTAGGTTTAATACCCTCATGGAAACAGAGACAACTGTTTCCGAGAACTATCAGCGCATAGTGTCTCTAACATTGTCAAATGTGTATGATACTTCATTTGATAACGAATCTGTAAAAACTTTAAGAGAAAGAATAATTGGTCGTGTTAGAAATTCAGTCAAAAATGTATTCGAAGATTTAGAGTTATCTTCCATTGGTGATCCATTAAGCAATGGAAGTTTCTTTTTTACCAAAGGAACAGCCCAAGATTTCCATTATAAGAATCTTTCTGCTGGCGAGAAAGCTGCATTTGATTTAATTCTTGATATAATTATTAAATCAGAATATTTTGACAATACTATATATTGCATAGACGAACCGGAAGTACATATGCATACTGCTCTTCAAGCTAAATTATTGAACGAACTCTATCAACTTATTTCCGAAAGATCACAATTATGGATTGCCACTCATTCTATTGGGATGCTTAATAAAGCAAAAGAATTAGAAGAAGAAGCACCTGGCAGTGTATGCTTCTTATGTTTCGATGAACTTAATCCAGACACTCAGATTGTCTTAACTCCAACAACTGTCAACACTGTAATTTGGAATAAATTTCTTGAATTGTCCTTTGGCGATTTTGCCAAAATTATTGCTCCCTCTCAAATCGTTTTTTGTGAAGGTACAAAAAGAGGACGCAAATATAAAGACTTTGATGCTCAGATATATACGAAAATCTTTTTTTCATCCTATCCTGATACCTCTTTTATCTCAATTGGTTCATGTAGTGAAATAGAAGATGAGAACAACTTAAGTATGCGGATTATATCCCAAGCTTTAAAAAACTCAAAAATAATCAAACTTGTAGATCGTGATGATAAAAGTGATCAAGAAGTTGAAGAGTGTAATGCGAAAGGCATAAAAGTTCTATGCAGACGCCACATAGAATGTTTTTTATATGATGACGAGATTATAACTAAGTTATGTATGTCGTTAGGGAAACAGGATAAAGTTGAAGAATGCTTGGCTGCAAAACAATCAGAACTTAGTGACAGTATAAATCGAGGAAATCCTATTGACGACGTAAAATCGGCAGGAGGGCCAATATATGTTGCTTTAAAACGTATTCTTGGGCTATCACAGTGCGGGAATACTCAGGAGCCTTTCATGCGAGATACTTTAGCTCCGTTAATAACTCCAGATACCAACGTATTCAAAGAATTAGAACATGCTATTTTTGCATAATGATACTAGGGAGTAACAAACAACGTTGGCATGATGAATATCCCCAATAAGATATTTTTAAGTAGTGCTGAAATTCCTTTAATAAAAGGAAGGATATTAAAGAAAACATAGACGAATGAATATGGAAGATAGTAGAGATATTCAAGAAATAAAATTGAAGGTAAAAAAATACCTCGAATTGGAAAATGTTAGTGTTCTAGCAGGAGCTGGGACAAGTTTTCATTTGGGTGCTCCCATTATAAGAACTCTTCCAGAAGATTTGAAGGCGTCTTGTGCTTCTGAAATAACTAAATATTTTGGGGAAGATGCAAATATTCCATCATATGAAGATTTGTTTAATTGTCTTCAAGCGGATAGGTTTCTCCGAGAACAAAAACATGTGTGCGCCTGTGATATAAACAATAAAATTGTCGAAATGCAAAAATGGCTTTTCGATAAATGCGATACAAATAAAACAGAGCTCAATGATAATTATAAATGTGATGAAAATTTGCAAGCTAACAGATATTATCATCACGAAAAATTTATAAAGAAATTACTTCAAAGGCCTAATAATTTGCGACGGGCTAATCTGTTTACTACAAATTATGATATGGCTTTTGATTACGCATTAGACAATTTGGGTGTCCATTATATAAATGGATTCATGGGCGTTCATAATCGTTGTTTCAGACCGGAAGTATATGATTATGATATTTACTATCCCGGACAAAGTGTTTCTGGAAAGGTTCATCGTGCAGAAAAAGTTTTGAGATATTATAAAATGCATGGCTCATTATCGTGGGTTTCCTCAAAGCCTACTCAATCAAATGTCTATGGGATAAATGAGGTAACTATGAATGGAACATTTGAACCATCTATTGACAAACAGATTATTATATATCCATGTGTTAGCAAAAAGACATTTACGTTAGATTTGCCATATTCTGAATTGTTTCGTCAATTTTCACAAGCAATTATACAACCTCAATCTGTTTTGTTTTGTTTAGGTTATTCGTTCTATGATGAACATATAAATGATATAATATACCAAGCATTGTCAATACCGTCATTTACACTTATCATAGCTAATTATATTACAAATCCAGAAATACAAAAATTGAAATGTTTAGATGACCCGAGAATAATAATTTTGGATGAAACAGATTCTGAACAATCAACTTTTGTAGGGTTCGTAAAAAACATAATGCCGGATTTGTACGAGGAAAATGAACAAATGATTGTCGTTGATACATTAAATAAATTATACCCTCAAGTCGAAAGAAAAGAAAAGGAAGCATAGACAATGAACTATATAAACCAAAATAGAATAATTGGCAGAGTTTTATCTGTTGATAACTTCAGAGTCTTTATTAAGATTGAAGAACATATAATGGGTTCTTTTAAAAGTGGGGTCAACGACATTTATGAAGTTGCTCGAATTAATTCATATCTCATAATTCCTGTTGGTGCTGATAGAATTGTTGCTTTAATAACAAGGGTTACAATGAAAGAAGAAGTTGAATTGAACAGTAATTCTGCAAGTAGTATTTCATTACCATCCACAGCTCGTTATATTTCCGCAACAATGCTTGGTACGATAGCACAAAGGCAAAATAAAGATTGTTTTATACAAGGTGTGTATAGTTTCCCTTCATTAGATAATCCGGTTTGGTATGTTACCGAAAATGATTTAGACCAAATTTTTGACAATAAGGTAAGTTCAGATACTATTGATTATCGAAAAGACTTTTATCTCCCGATAGGGACTTCTCCTGCATTTCAAAATTATAAAGTCAAAATATGTCCAGATCAATTTTTCGTAAAACATGCAGCAATATTGGGAAATACAGGTTCTGGAAAATCATGCACATTGACATCAATCCTTAGAAACCTGTTTAAATTTGAGTATAATGGCAATACCATCCTCTCGAATGCGCATATTGTTATTTTTGATACTAATGGAGAATACAAGGATGCTTTTATTTCAGAGCAACAAAATAATGAATTGGAAAGGATTAATGCATATTATTATGGTGGTGAGGGTCAGGTAAAAGTTCCATATTGGTTAATGAATTGGGATGATTTTAAATTTTTATTATCTCCAGGAGAAGGAGTACAAGCCCCCATTCTAAATAGAGCAATTGGACTGGCAAAAAATGAGCAAGACGCCATCCGTAATAAAGTTATTCCAAATAATTTGAAATCTGACATAGAAGGCCTTTTAAATAGTAATTCAGAGGAAATAAAAAAAAAGACAGGAACTCAAAATTATGGAAACTGGATTTGGAAGGATAATAATGAAATTCTAGGAATAGGAGACGCTATTAAAGTATTCCATAATGAGTTAGGATGTGAAATATGTAATCTTGCTAACGGGGATAATTTTAACAATGCCAGCAAACAACAACCCATTCTTGAAAAAATTGGAGAACTTTACAATGCTGTCCTAATGGAGAATATGTCAAAGCAGATAACAAATGAACAAAATATCGATTTACCTATTTGGTTTTCATATCAAGAGTTGTGTAAAAAATATATAGATGCTGCAATAAATCAAGATAGCACAAACAATAATAGAATCGCTGAGTATTTATCAACATTAAGATTAAGAATGAATAGTTTTTTAAATGATAAAAGGATCGCTGTTCCTTTAATGCTGAAGGACTCAGAAGAAGCAAACAAGAATATTTTACCTCAATTCTTATCTTTAATTTTAGGTGATTTTAATAAAGTATATAAAAGTGAGGACGATCACTTCATAAATCAATACAACAATGATATTAGAATTGCAGATTCTAGCCGAACCAATCAAATAACAATCGTTGATGTGTCTCAACTTCCATACGAGGTATTAGAAACATTTGCAGGATTATTGGGAAGGATAATTCTTGAATTTGTTGCTAATTTTATTCCTAAACAGAGAGGAAAATATCCCATTGTAATAGTACTTGAAGAGGCTCAAAATTACATTGCAGAAAATAAAGACTCTATTGCGAAAACAGTATTTGAAAGAATCGCCCGTGAAGGTAGAAAATATGGTATTTCCTTGATTGTGTCTAGTCAAAGACCATCTGAACTATCGAAGACCGTTCTTTCACAGTGTAATTCATTTATTATTCATCGTTTGCAGAATCCGGACGATCAAAAATATGTTCGAGGTTTAATCTCTAGTGCTAATGCCGACTTGTTAGATCAATTACCAATTATTCCACAACAACATGCAATTATAACAGGAGATTGTGTTCGGACACCTATTCAAGTGAGAATTGATGATGTTTCACCAACCCCCAATAGTCACAATCCGGAATTTGTGAATAATTGGATTAGCATTAATGATAGAATTAATCCGTCACAAATCTATGACGAAACATGTAAACGTTGGATAGGAATAGATGAAAATTAATAAATGGACAAACTGACCAAAGAACAGCGTCATCGTTGTATGTCTGCGATAAAGAGCAAGAACACGAAGCCGGAATTACTAGTGCGGAAGTTCTTGTTCAGCCGTGGTTTTCGGTATAGGCTGAATCACCCACGTCTTCCCGGACATCCCGACTTGGTTTTACGCAAATTCAGAACTGTTATTTTCGTAAACGGCTGTTTTTGGCATGGTCACAAAGGATGTAAGTATTATGTTCTGCCAAAGACAAATGTCGAATTTTGGCAGAATAAGATTGAACGCAATCAGAGCAGGGATATAGCGGAACGGAAACAGCTGACTTCGATGGGATGGCACTGCATTACCATTTGGGAATGCCAACTGAAACCGAAAGTGCGCCAACAGACTTTAGATGCTTTGGAGTACACGCTTTGCCATATTTATCTTGAGGATAGAAGAATCAAATCATACGAGACTACTGAAGAAGAATATGGCATGGTGGCAGAACCCGTTGAAAGTTATGCCAAATCTAAATGAGTAATCGTAAAGATGATAATTTAAAATATGCCAAAGAATATAGAAATACGAAATAGTACAGCTGAGTTTCTCATCTTCATGCTTGAAGGCAAAGAGGATGGGATTCAGGTGATGTATAAGGGTGAGACAATTTGGGCGACACAAAAGGCTATGGCGCAGCTTTTTGATTGCTCCACTGACAATATTGGTCTGCACCTAAAAAATATATTTTCATCAGGAGAACTTGTCAAGGATTCAGTTACCGAGAAAAACTCGGCAACTGCCACAGACGGGAAGAATTATCAAACGATGTTCTATAATCTCGATGCCATTATCAGTGTCGGGTATCGTGTCAATTCCGTTCGTGCGACCCAGTTTCGACAGTGGTGTACGTTTGTACTCCGTCAGTTTGCCATTCGTGGATATGTGCTTGATCATAAGCGAATGGAGAACGGAGCTTTCTTAGGTGTGGATTACTTTGAGCATTTGCTTGCCGAAATAAGGGAGATAAGACTGAGTGAACGTCGTTTTTATCAGAAGCTGACCGACATTTATGCTACGGCAATAGATTATAACAAGGATGCTCCGACAACTCGTCTGTTCTTCAAAAAGGTTCAGAACAAAATGCATTATGCCGTGCATGGACATACCGCTGCGGAGTTGATTGTAGAACGAGCTAATGCGGATAAAGAGCACATGGGATTGACCACTTGGGAAAATGCTCCCAATGGAAAAATTGTCAAAACCGATGTGTCTGTAGCAAAGAACTATTTGCGAGAAAAAGAATTGGAACAAATGGGCAGAATAGTCAATGCATTCCTTGATATGGCAGAAAGTATGGCTAAGCGTCATATCCCTATGACAATGGAAGATTGGGCAAAACGAATAGACAAATTCATTAATTTATTTGATAGTCCGATATTACAGGATAGCGGAAAGGTTTCTGCCGAATATGCCAAAGAGTTTGCTGAATCAGAGTTTGAAAAGTACAGGATCATTCAAGACCGTCTTTTCCAATCTGACTTTGATAGATTTGAAGATAATAGTCTTCCTCCATTGGATATGGAATAATTATGACGCCATTCTTGGTTTGGCAAAATCAACTTTGATGATGTGGCAAATTCGTATAGGTTAACCGGTCGGAATAGGTGGCAACCAAAAGTCAAAAACGATGCCTAAAAGAGTTCGCGAAAAACAGAAAAGAGTTCGTGAACGAATCTGTGGAGTTCGTAAAAGAGTTCATAAAAGAGTTCGTAAAAGCACTACTGAAATGCCTTCCATCATTGCAATAAAGCCATATCCTGCTTGCCTGGGATTGGCAACTTCTCACGAGCGATTTATCGCTTGGGGTATTGAGTTACCCTAACTCAATAGAGGTCGTATAATGGGCAAGCCCAGGCGCAATTAAGTGTGCAAATTTTGCTTTTTTCGAGAAAGACGAGGAAGAGGTTGACGAAAAGAAAAAGTGCTCAAATAACGCTATTTTTCATCCAATCAGCTTGCTGGAAAATTGGCAATCTCAAACGACCGATTGGTCGCTTGGGGTATTAGGCTCCCCATACAAGATAATGTCTGTACAACGGGCAAGCCCGTGGCTTAAAAAAGACGTGTTTTGAAGTAAAATGTTTGATATTTATGGCTTTGATTGATTGTTAAAGGCGATTTAGAGAGTAATTTTGACGTATAAAGGTGTGAATAGATGGCAACTCAAAATGGCATTAATGTCACATTTAGTGTCACGGTAGTGTCGATTTCGGATTTCAATATAGTGTCAGAACATTCAACCAATAGAGGAAATGGGCAAAAGATTGAAATAAGTTCGGCATTTAGTACATTGCTATGCCGATACTCAAATACTGATTTTTCCAGCACATTTGCCGAAATTTAATAAGGATTCATATTGAAGAACAGTAAAATAGAAATTACTATTGAGTAATGTGTCATTTTATGTGCCAATCTGAAGATTGCTATTTTGACAATTACTGTATTGAACGGACATCAAAATCTACAAGTGGTAGAAAAGGAGTAATCTTTCCAAACAGATTGCCATAACATTCTAAAACCGGATTGTCCACAATAAACTGGCAAATAAACTGGCAACGACCGATTCTGTGAATTATCGTAAAACCAGTCGTTGCTCTGCTTAAACTTTGACTTTTCCAGAATAGACACTTTTGGAATAAAGTCAAGTGGAGGATTAGTAGTGATAATTCGGCATGAACCGATAAATACCCCGGCTTTCCTGAACTACCATCCGTTTGTTCGTGAGAAACTTTATCAGCTCCACAATCTTGTTGTGATTCAATTTTGTGCCAGCCAGTTCGTATGCAGTGGTCAGTTCTTCTTCCAAAACCTTATATCCCGAAATAGTTTCTTTTCCGTCAAAAGCAAGTTCCAGAGCCTTGCGATGGATGGCTTCATGGATGTCCTTATAAGGGGAGAAAGGTTCCTGCTTGGGACGACCTGCACTTTTCTTGGTCGGCACATAATCTGGCAGAAGTTCGGGCAATGATTGGTCATTGACGCAGAAAGCGAATGGCAGAAAGTCCTTTGAACGGGTATGCACACTTTCCACTTTGCTGATATTGCTGTCGTCTTTGTCTTTCTCGAGTTGAATGACCGTTTCTGCTTTGTTGTTGATTTCCGTGCCGATGTGTCCACGGGCATTTTCATCGCTTTTGTTCTGATGGAGGATGGTGTGAAGATGAATCTGGTATTCGTCAGTCCACTGCATGAGTTTGGAGATTACGCACGTGGCTTCGCTCGGAGAATTGATGTCATAAACTAAATCACGGATTCCGTCAATCACGACAAAGCCAAGCCCTTCAATCTGACTGATAGCATCGTCTATAATAGCCAAACGCTCCTTCGGATTGAACTTGCGCAAAGCGAGAAAGTAGAAACGGTCGCAATTCTCATTAGTCGGCAACTCTGCCAGTTTCATGATACGATGCATTACAATCATACAATGGTTTTGACTTTGCTCTGTGTCGATGTAAAGGATGCGGTTCTTTCCTTTAGGGAAGTCCGTTGTGTAGTTAAGAACTTCCTTTCCTGACAAAGCTGCTGCCACCATAGCCGACACATTGAAAGTCTTTTTGCTTTTAGCCTTGCCTATAGATGCACTGAAATTTCCCAATGTCCCGATAGCCACTTCGCCTATTTTCAGAACTTCCGGCTCCTGTTCGTATTCCTTTTCCAAGCTGAGCATTGTATCTTGCCATCTTGTAGCGACCTGAG
>NWBO01000040.1:0-1462 GCA_002633275.1 Bacteroidales bacterium Phil12 | reverse complement strand
GTTGCAAGCATTCGGGCGTGTTCTTCTTCAATGCTTATAGGAGTTTCTCCTTTTCTTCCGCTTTCCAACCATTTGTCCAACTCATCACGATAAACAAACAAGTGTTTGCCTTGTTTAATGATTGGGATACCGCCATGCTTGGCTTTGTAATAAAAGGATGATTTCGAGATTCCCAAATACTCGCAGACTTCATCTACGGTCATTGGGACATGGGTGTCCTTTTTAACCTCGCTTTGCTGCTGATGAAGTTTTTCTTTCAGCAGATTTTCCATACTTGAGATTCTCTCGCATAGTTCACCTACCACTTCGGGTAAGTCATTGAATGTTAATTGGTTTCTTTGCATGATATAACATTGTTTTGTTTAACATGCTGCAAACCAACACAATGATGTAACGCTGACAAACCTCAGAAAGCAATAATATTTCGGTCTGTGTTGAATAATCCTAATTGGTTGAATCTAAGTCCGATTCAGGGGCATTCTTCATACATTTGAAGTGATAATCTCCGGTTTTAGGAATATCAAGGGCTATTTTGCAAATTCCTTTTGTCCGAAGATTTTTAGCCAGATATTTAATCGAAGCATCTTTTAGTTCATGTGGGAATATCGTATGTATGAATGTTGCTCTGTCTATAAGGGAAATGTTCAATCTCTCTCCGATGTTCCATACGAAATGCATCAGGTCGATAGAACGAAGTGGATTATCCAATACTGAACGGATTGGCTTATATAAATCAGGTCGTCCGTGCGCGAAATACTCTATATTTTCATGCAGAATTTCAAGATTTTCTTTTGAGAGAAATTCAGTCATTACAAATGTGGTATATTCATGAATGACACGCTTAATGTCTGCCTGCCTTTCGGCTTTTTTACGTTCAATCTCAGCTACACGTACTTCATAATTATCCATATAATCTTGTTTTACAACACTTTCTGCAACTAAATTTACCGGATTTATCTCCTTGTCGTTTGGACACTCCAGTTCAATCTCCTTAATTTGTTCGGGTAGAGGTCTTACTTGCTTGCCAAAAGACAAACTCAATTCATTCTTTGTAATGAATCGGAAGAAGAAATGCTTAAGTACTCCACAGGCGAGTATCATTGCCGTAATATATAGAATAATTGGAGTGGAGTATTCCATCAGGTCGATATGGCAATTAAGATACAAGTAGGAGTCTGTTGCCCAATAAAGAATGACACTTGCTGAAAGTATGAAACTGGTTCTTTGAGGAGAGATTTTAATACTATTTGTCATAAACCGATACTGTTTGAGTTTTACAATATGACAAATGTATATGCAGATTTCCAAATAGTTGCAGTTTGCGATGAATAATCGTTCAGAATTTAAGAAAAAATATGCTCAGAGTATGATTTGATGCAAAATATCATACTCTGAGCGATAAAGATGGGATTATTTGGACCTTAATTCTTACTTGCGGATTAAAGAGATTCTGTTGCTGGCT
>NWBO01000039.1 GCA_002633275.1 Bacteroidales bacterium Phil12 | reverse complement strand
GGTAGGAATTGATACCAGTCATTTTCTTACCGGGATAGAAATAGAGAATATGGACGAAACAGCATTGAAAAAAGCGGTAAAGGATACCACTTTATTCTCAAAACTGACTCCATTACAAAAGACGCAAATCATCTCTCTGTTGCAGGAACAAGGCAATACGGTAGGGTTCTTGGGAGATGGAATCAATGATGCAGGTGCATTGCGTCAGTCGGACATTGGTATATCAGTCGATTCTGCTGTGGATATAGCCAAAGAAAGCGCAGATATTATCTTGTTGGAAAAAGATTTGATGGTATTGGAAGACGGAGTGCTCGAAGGAAGAAAGACATTCGGCAATATCAATAAGTACATCAAGATGACTGCCAGTTCCAATTTTGGGAATATGTTCAGTGTTGTGTTTGCCAGTGCATTCCTGCCGTTTCTGCCCATGATGCCGATACATCTATTGATCCAGAACCTGTTGTATGACATATCGCAGACCACCATTCCTTTTGACCGTATGGACCCGGAGTTCCTGAAGAAACCCCGTAAATGGGATGCGTCCGATCTAAGTCGTTTTATGATTTATGTAGGTCCCATCAGTTCTATCTTTGATATTATCACGTATCTGGTTATGTGGTACGTATTTAGCTGCAACAGCCCCGAACATCAGACACTGTTTCAGACCGGATGGTTTGTGGAAGGTTTGTTATCACAGACATTGATTGTCCACATGATACGTACCCGCAAGATACCGTTCATACAAAGCCGTGCCACATGGCCTGTGATGGGACTGACCTTCTTAATCATGGCAATAGGTATTCTTATTCCTTTCACCGCTTTCGGGCGTTCCATCGGATTGACAGCTCTTCCTTTGAGCTATTTCCCCTGGCTGATTGGAATTTTACTCTCTTATTGCATTTTGACGCAGATCGTGAAGAACTGGTATATCAGGAAGTTTGTGCGCTGGTTATAGCTTTGTCTGTTTATCTCGCAAATTAAATGTATATATTGTAAAAGATTTAAAATTGAGACGAATTGTCTGTCAAGAGTTTTTGCCCCTAAAATTAATTTCATATATTTAGGAGCAAGAACTCTTATATATTTAGATTTGCAAACTTTTTAATATTCAGGCACGATGAAACACTATTATTCCTTTCTGATAATAACCTCTTTGTTATTAGCCGGATGCGGGCAAAAAGACCGGGCAAAATCTCAATTCGAATCATCTGTACAGACAGAAGAAAGTTATTCGTTAGCAAAAGAATATATTAAAGAAGCTGTTATCACAGGAAAAGTGTTGAACCGGGATTTTTATCCTCAAGAAAAGAAATTAACTCTCATCATTCCATTTTTTTGGAAAATGGAAAATCAATATCGTACCCCCATACAATAAGACGGCTCATTTTCATTCCGCTTTCCGGTTCATGCAAAATTAAGAGAAGTTTCCATTCGCAATTATGCGGAACATTTGTATATCCACCCGGGAGATAGCATACATGTGGAAATAGACTTCAAAGATCTTTTTCATCCCAAAGTAACAGGTGATGCAGAAAAGTTGAATCAAGAAATACTGGCATTTACAGAAAGCGCTTACTATTACATACAGAATTATAGTATAAATCCGAATTTGAATATTAAGGATTTTGAGGCTGAATTAAAGAAAGAATATGACTTTCGTTTGGAGCGGAGAAACGAGTATCTGACGAAGTATAAGCCAATGGGCGATGTTACGTTATTTACTGAAGAGTTACTGAAACAGGACTATTATTACGCTTTGTTATCCTATGGTAACCAATGCCAGTTTAAAACAAGAAAAGAAATGGATCGGTATCATAAACTTCTGTCTGCAATCAATAAGCTTTATAATAAAGGGATTCTTTCGGCACGTTTATATGATATTGCCGATGAGGTAGAACGCTATATAGCTTATGGGATAACATACAAAGATAAAAAAAATCCATCTGTAGAAGAGATTATGTCGGCAGTAGGAGAGAATGAACTGAACCAGTATATATATACCAAAATGACAGTTGGCTCTTTGAATGCGAATGATACACCTGCTTTAACAACGAGGCACACGCAGTTTGATTCGATCGTAAAAATGCCGCATTTGCGTGCACAAGTGATGCAGATATATAATCAGACTAAATCTTACCTGGAAAATCCGCAACCAGTTTCCAATAATTTATTATATGGTGAGTTTCACGAAAACTCAAAGCTAAAAACATCTATGCCTTACATGGAACCCATCTATAATATACTTGAGAAGAATCACGGGAAAGTTATCTATTTCGATTTTTGGGCTAGGTGGTGTCCACCATGCCTGGCAGAAATGGAACCTTTGAAACAATTGCGGAGTAAGTATTCCACCAAAGACCTGGTCATATATTCAATATGTGTAAGTGAACCCAAGGAAGAATGGGAAGAGTGCCTGAATGAGTATTCATTGAAGAACCGGGGAATTGAATGTATTTA
>NWBO01000038.1 GCA_002633275.1 Bacteroidales bacterium Phil12 | reverse complement strand
TTTTTAGGTCTGCGGCAAATTCTTTGCGGTCTTTTTCAACCACATATTTCATAGTGCTCCTGACCTGATGTATAAGGCAGCGCTGGTATTCAGTCTGCGGGAACGCACTTTCTACTGCTTCGCGCATTCCGCTAAGGCCGTCTGCACAGAGAATGAAGATATCCTTTACACCACGGTTCTTCAGGGAATTCAGGACTGTCAGCCAGTATTTGGCGCTTTCATTTTCTCCCACCTGCAGACAAAGCACTTCTTTTATACCGTTGCTGTTGATTCCAAGTATTACATAGGCTGCGAGCTTCTTTACAGCGTTATCTTCCCTGACAGAATAATGAATCGCATCTATAAAAACAATGGGATAGACTTCGGAGAGTGCCCTGTTCTGCCATTCTTCGATCTGCGGCATTATCTTGTCAGTCACATCCGATATGAAGCCTTCTGAAACGTCGAACCCGTAAATATCCTGTATCGTTGCCGATATCTGACGGGTAGTCATTCCTTTAGCGTACATAGATATTATTTTCTGGTCTATCTCGGAAATATCTTTTTGTCGCTTTCTTACTATCTTAGGATCGAAGCTGGATTCCCTGTCCTGAGGAACGTCTATGCAAAACTCTCCAAAACTTGAGTTTACATGCTTTTGTTTGTATCCGTTGCGGGAGTCGCTGCCTTCTGAACGCTGAGATTTCTTATAACCAAGATGTTCGTCCATCTCAGTCTCCATCATCTCTTTAATCGTACCACCCAGAAGATCTTTCAGCGCATCCTGGATATCCTTTGCAGATTTGATATCGTATTCCTGAAGTAGGTATCTGATGATATCTCTTTTCCCGTCTGTCATCTGAACTTTGTGAGTAATCTTCTTATCTTTTGCCATTTTAAAGGCCTCCTGTAAGTAATTTTAATTTATCACAGAAGGCCTTTTTGGGCGATTTCTTTATTTACAGAGTTTGTTTCATAGGCTCCATGTGATTTCGCTATGACATTTAAAATTCTAGGCCGACGCGCGGCCTACGCTGAAAATGAACATCATCGCTACTGTGTAACAAATCTATTTTTTAAGTGGTCATGCGATAGTTAGTCAAGCATATTGATCTTGGTTCGCTTTTTCTGGGGTGCCAGGTGTGCATATCGCATGGTCATCTTTATGTCTGAATGTCCTAGAATTTCTCGGATGGTATTAAGCTCAACGCCTTTCATTACCAATCTTGAAGCAAAGTCATGTTCCAATCGTTTTTTATGGGAGATTTCACTATGTGGTCACATACAGGGAAATATGTCCCTCATCAAGATAGTCGGGACTTAACATTTACCTACTATACATTTACTCCGCGCCCTTTAAGAGAAGAGCGCTTATACAAAATGGATGATGAACTGGCTGCGCTATTAGTCGATACACATCAAAAACTTGGGTTTCTATGTAGAGTGATGAAATATGCTCCTAACAAGCAGACCTTTAGCAACCTGATATTGTTAAGGGAAAGCACCTTCTCTGTCAAAATAGACTATAAAAGTCCCTCGTTTGAAGATGTGCTGCATCGCGTTGGAACATGGAAGAATAATGTTAAGGCAATCACAAATGTTGTGCTGGCATATGAGGATGCTATGAGCTAACGCATCACAAATCAATCCTTGGATCAAATTTGTGAAATTGCACTATATGGGGCTGAGGCAAAGAATGCTATTAAAATTCGACGCAATCAAACATTCTTACAAAATGTAAAAACGAATCCCCTAACTTATAGTCCAACAGCCCCAAATAAGCCTTTGCCGGCATTAGGGTATATTTATTCATATTTATCTGGAAGTATAGATGTTGTAATAGTTAAAGTTACTACTGCCCATTATCAATTTGAGATGTTGAACCCAGATGAAATGGGCAATGGCAATTATGGAACGAGTTCTAGTGGCTATGATTTTACGTGAAATATTAGGGGAATCCATTTCGCTTGTATGTCTGTCAGAATTTTGGTATTATAATGAAAATGGATACTTTGACTTACTTAGATCTACACAATATAGCGGAGGATATGAACGATGGATCAAGCATTTTGTTCGTGCCATTGGTGAAGTTTGCCGAATGCTTGGCTAAACTATTTGAAGAATATGAAACCATAGTTGTCAAAGACGAAAATCAGCTAAGGACGGCTATGTCCTCGATAAAAACGTATAAATTGTATTTAATCACCTTAAAAGATTTCCTGTGGTAAACATAGCCTCTATTAAAAAAGAAGTCGATCTTTCATTTAATTCAATTTCAAAGGCTTTACATATTTTACAAGAAGCACAGATTATCCAGCAGGAAGGGTATAGCGGAAGAACCGTACCTGGAAATATACAATGATGAATCATTTGCTAACGACACATCCATTTAGTGAGGAGTAGCGTATGAAAATAAACAAGATTAGAATTGTCAATTATAAATTATTTCAAAATGTTATTATCGAAATGAATGATAGCATTAACATCTTTGTTGGAGAAAATGATTCTGGGAAAACAACAATTCTGGAAGCGCTATCCATGGTACTCACCGGAAAGATTAGCGGTAGTAGTATAGCTAGCCGTCTCAACCTTGATTGGTTCAATGCAGTAGTACGCACAAAATTCAAACAGTTGATTGAGGTTGGTAAAACACCGGAATTACCATCTATTGAAATTGAAGTGTATTTTTGTGTTCCTAATGAAGATGAAGTTATAATTAAAAAATTTAGGGGAACTAATAATTCACTTCACGAAGATGTGGAGGGGGTAAAGCTAGAAATCGTGTTCGACACCCAATATTCTGCTGTATACAGACAGCTCTTATCTGATAAAAAAATTAAAGATATTCCTATTGAGTACTATAGGGTGAATTTTAGGTCATTTGCTAACCCTGAATACTACGTTCAAACCACAGCAAAAAAGGTTGCCTGCATTGATACCACCAAAAAGGATTATGGCCCCATATTGAGTCGTTTTGTGGCAGTAAGCATAAATGAGTATCTTTTAGAAGATGACATTACAGAACTTCGCCACGCTTATAGAGCTAACCGATATGAATTTACCGAAAATCAAGCTGTAAAAACTCTGAATAGCAAATTGCAAGAAAGTCACAGCTTTGACGGGAGGGCTATTAGCCTTAATTTGAGGGAAACAGGAATAGACGAGTGGAAAGCGGATATGTCTATATCTTTAGACGGTATTCCTCTTGAAAATCTGGGGTTTGGAGCCCAAAATATGTTCAAGACTGAGGTTTTCCTGCTTCAGAATTCAGATGTAGATATTTTGGTAATTGAGGAACCAGAAAACAATCTTTCTTATGCAAATATGTCAATCCTTGTCTCCAAATTATCTGAAAGTTCAGAAAAACAGTTATTTATTTCAACCCACAGCAGTTTTGTTGCGAATAAGCTTGGTTTACAACATCTACATTTAGTTGCTAATAACTCAATAACGCCCTTCAAAGCGCTAAAGAAAGATACATATGACTATTTTCTTAAACTTCCAGGCTATAATACATTGCGTATCTTGCTAGCAAATCACGTAATATTGGTTGAAGGCCCAGCGGATGAATTGATTATACAAAGAGCCTACATAGATAATTACGGAAAACAACCAATAGAAGATGGGATCGATGTTGTTACCGTTGATAGTTTAGCCTTTCAACGGTATTGTGAACTTGCGTCTCTAATTTGCAAACACCTGACAGTCGTAACAGATAACGATGGAAATGTGAACACGGTAATTAACCGCTATAAGAAATATGGTGATCTTGTCACACTTTGTGTTGAGCAGAATAATTGCTTAAACACACTTGAACCTTCTGTCCTTAACGTAAACATGGATAATTTCGAAGGATTTAGATCCATTATCTATCTGGGAAAAGATATAGGAACCCGTGATGCAAAAAGTATATTGAATTTTATGATAGGAAACAAAACCGAGTGGAGTATGCGTGTCTTTACTAATGAAAAAAATATAACCTATCCCCAATACATACTAAAAGCAATTGGCATAACCAACAAAAGTACAGATGATAACAGTGAGGACAGCGGAGATGAATAATAGGGTTATCTTTGCTGCTGCTGGTAATGGCAAAACATATTCGATATGTTCTCAGGCTAGAGATGCAGTGAGCGGCGGGAATAAATGTGTACTACTGATCTCATATACAAACGAGGGTGTTCTTGCTTTAGAAAGCGAATACAAGAAACAGAATTATGGTGTTCTTGACGAGAATGTTATCATTAAATCTTGGTATAGCGTCCTTCTTTCGGAATTTATTAAACCATACCAATGCATGCTAGAATTGAAGAATAAGAGATACAAAAAAGAATATTCGTTCACATTTCCGGAAAATTTTGTGACATCTATTGCTTTTTATGAAACAGAACCTCCGCCTCGCTACTATAACCAGACACATGTCCAATACTTTGTAAATCAGCACGGGGATATTTTGCCTGACAGAACGAGTCACTTAGCGTATTTATGCAATGAACACTCAAAGAGAAAAGTAGTCACTAGAATGGAGGGAATTTATTCCCACATATTTATCGATGAGCTTCAAGATTACGCAGGCTGGGACTTGGAAATTATTCGCCTGTTGTTTGAATCAAAAATGCAAATATCATGTGTAGGCGACTATAAACAGGCCACATATAGAACTAATAATTCTCTTAAAAACCGTCAATATCGTGATGAGAATATCCGCAAATTTTTTACGGCACTTGAGCAGCAACACCTTTGCGTGGTATTGTATGAAAATACGACCAGACGGTTCAATCACGAAATATGCGATTTTATTAACACAATACATAACGATAAGAATTCCGTTGTATTGCCTAATCCTATTGTGAATCAAAGGGAACAGCCGGATAATATAGGGGTATATTTAATTGATCCACAATATCTCAGCATATATTGTGAATATTATAAACCTGTGATACTCCGGTATGCAAAAAATTCAAAAATTGGCTTTCATCATCAATGTGAAATAATCAATTATGGAGGCTCAAAGGGTGCAACATATGGCCGAGTATTAATAATTCCTGTAAGTACAGTACTTCCATTTATCATGGAGCAGACATATATTGCTTCAAACAAAACTAGGTCAAAATTTTATGTTGCATGTACAAGGGCAAAACATAGTATTCTTTTTGCTGTAAGCAATCCTAAAGAAAGCGCAATATTTAGAACAGTTGAAATCAAAGTCGGAGATATAATTATACCTGCCCTCAAATTTGTGACAGAATGAATTATGCATTTTATGTGAAATATGTGCAAAACGGAAATCCGAGGACATTAAACAATAGTGTCCTTGGATTTCTGCTTTAGATATTAAAATTGGTGTCGTGGCCTTGACATAAGGGTGGCGTATGTCGTGCCATCTGAAAAAATTTTATCTCTGCGGCCTTTAGCAAAGAACTCCAAGCCTTTTTACAGTTGTCAAATTTCTTTCCCGTCTGTGGATTGACAAATATGAGCCCTGAATTTTCCCTCGCCTGAAAATCGATATCGTCACATTTTAAAGAAAATAAAACGTTGCGGTGTATTCCTGTAAGGATTGGAAATATCAGGTTGGCCGCGTGCTTCGCAAGTTCCACGATAGTTTAGAATCTTCCTGTAAGGGTTAGAAACACAGGAGGCGCACAATCAGCTTTATAATATTGCCCTTGATTAGAATCTTCCCGTGAGGATTAGAATCTTGCCATCGCCGACCATATGCCGGTGCGGTGGGCGAGGCTGTAGTTTTCTTTAAGTATTTATTAAGTAAAGATATTTACCTTAATCATTCAGTCTATGCAGCTCTAATTTCGGCTAAAATTATTCTTACCAAGAAATTCGTCCAACACAGGATCTGCGCCTCATTTGTCCGGTCTCACTGCGGAAAACACGCAGGGGGACCGGCTTTTTTTGCCTAATTTTTGCTGAGTAGATAGGCCGTGGTGAGGCCGTCTATTATTTTTATACTTAACTCATGCATGATAAAGATGTCTCCGGTAATGTTTAAGGAGGTAAGTTATGGAAAAGTTTTCTTCGATTACCACTATATATATGGGAAAAGATGCGTTGGCGGACGCGGTTGGCGGTGCGCGGCGGGTCTTTATCGTCTCCGACCCGTTTATGGTTTCGAGCGGCAAGATCTCTTACGTCACCGATTATCTGAAGGGAACGGGCGCGGAGTATGAGATATTCTCCGACGTGCAGGCGGACCCAGATATCGAGACCGTCGCCGCGGGTACGGCGCGCATCGTTGAGTTCAAGCCGGACCATGTGGTCGTGCTTGGCGGCGGTTCGCCGATCGACGCGGCAAAGGCGATCGTCTTTTTCGCGCATCAGCAGGGGGCTATCCCCCCTTGTCCCTTCACGGCGATCCCGACGACGAGCGGCACCGGGTCGGAGGTGAGCAGCTTCGCCGTCATCACGGATCATAAGAAGAATGTCAAATACCCGATGGTCGATGACAGCCTGCTGCCGACCTCGGCGGTGCTTAACGCGGAGTTGGTGATGAGCGTGCCGCCGAAGGTGACGGCCGACGC
>NWBO01000037.1:636-1885 GCA_002633275.1 Bacteroidales bacterium Phil12 | reverse complement strand
CCGTGAAACTACGCCCAAGTATTGGGAAGTGAAGAAAGTATATGCTCCGGTTCTGCTGGGAATGGAGAATGGAGACTTGAAAGTGACCAACCGGAATCATCATATTGATTTATCATCGTATCGTTGTCTGTGGACATTATCTGTGGATGGTAAGGAGAAAGAACGGGGAGAAATAACATTGCCGGAAATAACTCCAGGCGAAAGTAAAACGATTGATTTGCCGGCTTTCCGATCATTAAAAGATATTTATTCTCTTTCCGATTGCCAACTGAAAGTAAGCATTGTTTTGAAATCGGATGCTCTTTGGGCAAAGGCAGGACATGAAGTGGCCTGGGAACAATTCTGTTTGCAAAAAGGAGATTTAGCTTCTGCTGATTTAATTAATAAAGGAACGCTTCAAGTGGAAGAGGATGATAAATCTTTATTGATTAGCGGACGCGGTTTTTCTGTTCAGTGGGAAAAGAAAGTGAACGGAAGTATGACCTCCCTTATATATAAGAACAAAGAAAAGCTGGCTCACTCCGATGATTTTCCGGTTCAGCCTGTCACTCAAGTTTTCCGTGCTCCGACAGATAATGACAAGAGCTTCGGAAACTGGTTGGCTAAAGACTGGAAATTGCATGGAATGGATCATCCGCAGATAAATCTGGAATCTTTCCACCATGAAAAACGTGCAGACGGGGCGGTCATTGTCCGGATTCAAACTAGTAATTTATATAAAGAAGGAAAAGTGGTGACTACTTCTGTCTATACAGTCTTTTCAGATGGAACGATTGATCTGAAAACAACTTTCTTGCCACAAGGAGTTCTTCCTGAAATTCCCCGTTTAGGTATCGCATTCTGTCTGGCGCCTGCTTATGATACATTTACCTGGTATGGCAGAGGGCCACAGGATAACTATCCTGACCGCAAAACATCTGCTATGATAGGGCTTTGGAAAGGAAGCGTTGCAGAACAGTACGTACATTATCCACGTCCGCAGGATAGTGGGAACAAAGAGGAAGTGCATTATCTGACCCTGACCGACAAACAGAATAAAGGTATTCGTGTTGACGCGGTAGAAAACGTATTTTCTGCATCTGCCCTGCATTACACCGTACAGGACATCTATGAAGAAACTCACGATTGTAATTTAAAACCACGTGCGGAAATCATTCTTAGTATGGATGCTGCCGTACTTGGATTAGGAAACAGTAGTTGCGGACCGGGTGTATTGAAGAAATATGCCATAGAGAAAAAAGAACATACG
>NWBO01000037.1:0-504 GCA_002633275.1 Bacteroidales bacterium Phil12 | reverse complement strand
GCGTTGGCAACTACCCTGGCTGCTCAAAACCTTCCACAAACGGAAAGGCAATATCTCTCCGGTCACGGATGCGACGATATGGTTGAATGGGACTTCTTTTGTACCGACGGACGCAATTCCGGGAAATGGACGAAAATCGGTGTACCTTCCTGTTGGGAATTGCAAGGCTTCGGCACCTATCAGTATGGAATCACTTTCTATGGTAAACCATTCCCTGAAGGCGTTGCCAATGAAAAAGGTATGTATAAGTACGAATTTGAAGTCCCGGAAAAGTTTCGCGGCAAACAGGTCAGTCTTGTATTTGAAGCTTCAATGACAGATACGGAAGTAAAAGTGAACGGACGTAAAGTTGGTTCCAAACATCAGGGGGCCTTCTATCGTTTTTCATACAACATCACGGATTTTCTGAAATATGGCAAAAAGAATTTACTGGAAGTCACTGTTGCCAAAGAGAGTGAAAATGCTAGTGTGAACCTTGCCGAACGTCGTGCTGATTATTGGAAT
>NWBO01000036.1 GCA_002633275.1 Bacteroidales bacterium Phil12 | reverse complement strand
GTAATGTGTTGTTGCCTGTTACCACCCTGCATGGCGTAAAGGATTCTGCTAGTGGAAAACCATTAGATGAACTATTGGAAGATATATCAAAAAATGACACAGCTTACCTATCGACTGAAAGCGAGGTAGGTATATTTGAAATAGAGGGGAAACAGCATCCTCTATATGAGCGAACTGTTAAATTTGAGCACCTTCCTGTAACATTAGGAGATAAGTACTCTTTTTACATACCGGACGCATTATTGGGATACAATATGTTTATGACCGTACGCAATTTTTCAGCGAGTAACGGACAGCCAACTGTTGGTTTCATGCAGTTTTATAATGACCGATACAAGGTAAATGCAAAGAGCGAAGATAATTTCACTGTTATAGAGATAATTTGTACAGAGAATGTAGAAGAATCTATTGTAGTAGGGTTTATCACGTTATCTTACGTTAAATTTTACGGAGATGTCGTAGATATAGATATTACATTGCCTGCCGGTACAGCCGCAAGCGATGTGAGTGTGTCTATCCCTTATTTATTCGCTAACAAACAAGCTATGTTCACGCACACTTATGATGACCAGACGGCTGCGGTTATGGCAAACTACATGTATGCCTCAGGGCACAAGTATCTTCCGCCAGGAGGATTTTTTCAGCACGTCAAAGCCGGCTTCGAAAGTGCGGACTTATCGGCAGCCACAGAACCGCTATACTATACGGATGGATGTGGTACAGATAGGCGTATAACCTTTGATGTAGCCTGTTGGTTTGGACGTAATGCAGACGGTACACCATCAAGTGGTTGGGAAGATTTTGGCTCACTCCCAAACTTGGCGTATATCCAGCAAACAGATGCTAAATATTTGATTGATTTCGGATGCCGGATGTGCTTGCATGACTTAGCATTTTACGAGGTAAAAGACGGAGCTTGGAGCAGCAAAGATAGAGTGACTTTATTAGATAATTACGAGGCTGTTAACCAGACAGCATCGGCGTTTGAGGACATGACAGGAGTGCTGCCGATAGGTATGCTGGAGCCGTCCGGAGACTTGGAACATTGTCTATCATGCCTAAATTGTAATCCTATCAAAACTATCGGAAGACAAGCGACAGGCAATTATACCAAGGCGCAATACCCGGTGCTGGAGGCGATGAATTACGACTCATTTGTAGTAGAGCAAAACGTCTGGGAACGAGATGGAGTTCTGAACCTAAATGACGGGATGTGGAATATCCGTGCTTTTGATTCAAGTGCAGAAAGCCGGTTGTTTTCATTGGCTTCCGTCATTACAGCGACTAAAGCAAACGAAAAGGTATTTGTTGGCAATGGCAGCCACAACGACAAAGGTAATGGTATGGCCATCATGCAAACAGTCATGGACGCGCACGGAAAATCGGGTGCTGACAATGTATGGTTTTGCACGATGGAAGAGCTCTACGAATATATGTGGATTCGCAACACCGCCAGAATTGTTGAGAGAAACGAGGGTAATACAAAGCATCTCCGCCTCTATATCCCTACTTTCAGAGGACAAAGAAGCAAAGAGTTCTCATTATTATTTGATGGTGTTACAAGCAATCAAGGCGTTACTGTAACAACCTCTGATAATGTATATCACAGTACATACGGAGTAGATAATATCAGTG
>NWBO01000035.1 GCA_002633275.1 Bacteroidales bacterium Phil12 | reverse complement strand
GTTTCCGTTGGAACTGGCTGAATCAGGTGCTGATAAAGATGTATGAATGATTCTTACCGAAATCAGAAATTAGTGTAGACCACATATCCATGAGCCGGTACATTAACCTGTTTATTTACGGTTTCACTTTTTCCTGTAAAGTAATTGGTCCAGTTACCAGGAGTGGCAGGGAAAACAATATCAGTAGCGGTATGTGTAAAGTTACCCACCACCACCAGTTGCTTACCCGTTATACTTTTTACCAATAATGTACGACCGTTGTCCCAATCAGAAGTTTCCACCTTCCATGTCAAAGTTGCATTTGCATCAAACAACTCCGGATGAGCATTGCGCAGCTTCATCAAAGCTGCATAAACATCGTGCAGCCCTTTACGATCGGCGTTATCTAAATATTCCCAATGCAAAGGCTTCCTACCGGTACGGCCATTCTCTTCAATAGAGATGTCATATCCCATCTCTCCGAACTGCCAAACCATCTTAGGACCAGGAACGGTAAGGAAGAAAGTTGTATTTAGTGCCAACTGATTCATACGGGCATCAAGGTCGGTTTTCAGCACACCATCACCCCATTGCGACTGTTTGTAAGCTGTGCGTTCTTCATCATGGCTTTCCATAAAACCTACCCATGCAGTGTTTTTCTCATAAAGGCTACTAAAAGAACTATTTTCAGCATACCCCATAGCCGACTGACAATAGGCATTATTCAAGTTACGCCATAAGTGCATACCATCAGCTGCCAGTTCATTTTCTTCCTTTGAATCACAGAAATGCTCCAAGATAACATAAGAGTCCTTTTTCACTTCCTTGATGGCCGCATTATAATCCTTTAGGACGGCAATGCGACCCGCATCGTAATTGGATGCTGTACTTTCAGTGCAAGAGGTTTGTGTGAACCCTTTCGTCAAATCAAAACGAAAGCCATCCACCTTATATTCCTTCAACAAGAATTGCAGATTACGCTTCACAAACTTACGCACCAATGGGCTTTCATGATTGAAATCATGGAACACGCTATAAGGATGAGGTGCTTCCACATTGAAGTATGGATTATTCTTTGCAGTCTTATCACCATCCCAATAGAGTTTAGCCAGCGGATTATTTCCTGTAGCATGATTATAAACCACATCCAGAATAACTGCCATACCAGCCTCATGACAAGCATCAATGAACTGCTTATACATTGTTTTTGTCCCATAAGCTTTATCCATCGCAAAGAAAAAACAAGGATTATACCCCCAACTGTCATTGCCGTCAAACTCCTGCACCGGCATCAACTCAATAGCGTTGACACCCATTTCTTTCAAGTAAGAAAGCTTTCCCATCGCACCGTTAATGTCACTCGTAGCCGTAAAGTCGCGCAAGTGCAATTCATATATCACTAATTGCTTAGGATTTGCTATTTTAAAATCATTATACTTCCAGTTATAACTATCTTTCTGTATCTTGAAGGTCGAAACGATTCCTACCCCTCCCTTAGGATAAACCAGGTTTTCATTATAGGTAGAAGCTGAAATATCTTTATCATTATCAGGATCCAGTATTTTTTCAGTATAAGCATCTGCCAAATGAATTACTTCACCTTCCTTTGTACCCACATAGTATTGGAAAGCATACTCTTTACCAGCATCTAACCCCGCCAACGTAATCCACCAACATCCGGAAGCATCATCACGATACATCTGCGACTTTTCGTCATTACTTAAGGTCCAATTGTTAAAGTCACCCACAACATGTGCAAAATCCTTATGATTTCCATTCACATCTTTATCATAAAGTACCAGTGTCACTGTAGAATTATCCATTATGTTGATACCTTCGACCATATCAGCCGGTACAGCGGCAGTTTTAATCTCACCGGGTACAAATCCTTCATATTTTGTATCAGTTACCGCTATAAAGGAATCAGTATCTATTCCTTTTTTACTACCATCCGCACTACGAATCACTATTCCAAGTTGGTTCACCGGTGTCTTTCCACTCCCAAACCACTCCCGGATATTCGGACTCAATGTAATACTCCAAATATTAGCCTCAGATAAAGTCATCTTACATTTATCTTTGTTTTCTGCCCACTCTGCAGGCACGAATTGCCAACGACCTTCACTGACAACACCAATATGTACATACACATCTCCTTTATACTCATAGAGGGCAGACTTTGTATCCGCTTTAAACGTAATGACAAGAGACTGATCAGCATCTGGTACCACCGGTGTATAACTCAGACCAGCAGGAATTGCAATTGCATTGGCAGCTTGAGTGACGGATATTTCTTCCCTTTTTGAACCGGATATAATATTCAATTGTGCTGTACGCGCTATTCCAGTTTCATTTTTAGCAACAGAAACCATAATCGTAGCTTTTCCTGACAAGCCTTTTGCCGGATTGATACTGCACCAGCCAATATCCTCACCACTCAGCTCAGCAGTCCATTGATATCCGGCCTCAAAACTGACACTTTGTGAAGAAGCAGCTTCAGCAAAGCTAAAACCTTGTTCAAAAATAGCTTCACTACCGGAGGCAGGAGTCAAATATTCCTGAAACTCCTCTTTGTTGTCACTACATGCCGTGAATGCCAGCAGCACGCTGAAGCATATCAAATGCCATAAAACAAGATTCTCACGTTGAACGATAATTTTCATAATATGAAGTATTTAAAGTTATCACTTCACAAATATAACCGGAAAAGAAAGGGCAAATCAATTAACGTAAAGGAAAACGAGAACAATATCACGAAAACGTTTGCATATCAAACAGAAAGAGGAGACCTTACACAATATAATAGTATAGGGTCTCCTCTTTTATTAAAATCCAGCCGTCAGAATCTAATTATTCTATACTCTAATGCATTCAGTTTAATTTCATTCATCAATTCCAGAGGTTTATTTTCGTAAATATCAGTAGCTACATGATGCTTCCAACCCTCCGGTAAGATAACAGAAACATCTCTATTACGCACATTAACCAATATCATAAAAGCATCTTTACCATCACTTTTCTGATACATCAAGACGTCTGAAGCAGGATACCCAGTTAATATTCCTTTCCGAAGTGCAGGATATTTATTATACAATCCCATTAAACACCCATATTCTTGATAAATATCCGAACATTCGGACCAATCCACGGATGTATATGCAAAAAAATTAATAGGAGCCTCATGTCCAATTTCTTGTGAACTATAAATCAATGCTCCACCATGCAAAAAAACTGTTCCAACAAAAGCAGCCATAGCTGCCCTTTCACTTCCTAACTCCACAATTGGCGACATTTTAGAAGCCTCATCATGATTGGTAATAAAACGTAATTTCATTTTTCCTGCCGGAATTGAGTCATACTCGCTCCAATCCACCTCCAACAAGCGTGCCGCACTACTATCATTAACGAAAACATCCCGCATCGCCTCCATCAAATCCCAAGCATAGTTCATATCAAATCCTGCATCAAAATGATCTTTGCGCTTACCTTCTGCCAACATTAACAATTTCCGATTTGGAATAGCCCTCAGAGAATCAACAGCTTGCTTCCAGAAAGTATATGGAACATAATCAGCAGCATCACAGCGAAAACCATCTACACCAACTTCTTGTATCCAATATTTCATAGCATCAATCATTGCAAGGCACATATCTGCATTATCGTAGTTCAAATCTGCCACATCATTCCATCCCGTTCCTGCAGGAGAAATTATATTTCCGATACTATCCTGAGTATACCACTCTTTATGTTCTTTAATCCAAGCATGGTCCCAAGATGTATGATTAGCAACCCAATCTAAAATTACACTTATTCCTTTTTCATGGCATAATTCCACTAAACGCTTAAATTCTTCTACTGTTCCAAATTCAGGATTTATTCTTTTATAATCTTTGATACAATAAGGAGAATTCACCGTATTTACCTCACCAATCTCATAGATTGGCATAAACCAAACAACATTAACACCCAAAAACTGAATAGAATCAAGATGTTTTGATATGACATTAAATGCATTCTTCAGAGCAAAAACACGTGGATTGATTTCGTACATCACAACGTCTTCTACAGCAGGTAATACTTGCTTTTGTTCAGTAACTATCTCGCGTTTTCCGGCACAAGCATACACTGTCAATAATACAAGTATAGTATAAAATAAATTCCTCATCTATTTACAATTCATTGGTCTGACAAATAAAAAAGGATTAAAGGTCCCCCCCTTAATCCTTTTTCTATAAATAAGAGAGCCTTAATTGGCTGTCATTGTAGCATTCTTAGCTTCTGGATCCAATACAATCGTGTATGTTCCAGCTGAAACTTTAATATTTCCACCATCCTGCGTCAGCGCACCTAAACTACCACCAAAGTTTATAGTCCAAGCTGCATCCCATCTGAATTTCATTTCACCATCACCTAATGTAACAGTCACCGACCACTTTTGCGTTTCAGCATCATAATCCATTAAAGTGCCTTTATCCCATCCACCAGGAGTAGCATCACCAATAATCTCCCAACCTGTCTTATCCAAAGTAGCAACCATCTTCTTAGTATCGGCACCTACTCGATAATAACCGGCAGCCTCAATCTTAACATTACCGCCATCACCGATAACAAACGTAGTTGATGTCTTAGCCTCATTCCAAGTAATATCTCCAACAACACCAATCCACGTACCAGAATCATAGAACTTGAATTCTGTATCGGCAGGGAAATAGTGAGTGCCAGTATATTTGAAATCACGAGCTGCAGATTCTACCTTATAGCAATCATCAGCTTCCGGCTTCCAACCATCACCACTCTGATAGCTACCAGGCAATGTCATTGCAGAGCTAGAAAGCTCAATCGTTGTTTCTTCCATACTATAAGTATATTTTCCTGCATTAGTCAAATTTAAAGTAATAATATAGGGACTTGCCTTTACCACTTTGAAATTTTGACCTCCAGCAACCAAGTTACCGGCCAACTCAGAAAGTTTACCTTCTTCTGCTCCATAATTGAATCCCCAGTCATTATTGGCTCTAAATTTGAATTCCTTATCGAGCAACGGAGTAACCACTGTCCAAAGACGAGTAGTGGTATCGTATTCCATCTGGGTATCTTTGTCCCAACCACTAGACGTAGCATCTCCAATTACTCCCCAAACCAGCCCTTTCTCTGATTGGGTTACCTTACCTTCTGCATCTAAAGTAATTTCAATGAAACCTTTACCATCAGCAGTAACTTGCTGGTCTTTAGCCAATACTTTCGTAAGGTCTGCACCATCAATGATTGCATAAGAAGCAGCACCATCAAAATTGGCATAACCACTATAAATGCCATCACCGTCAGGGTCACCTATCAAATAGGCAGTAGTGTAGTCCCAATCAGGATAGCCAACAGCTACATAAGCATACTTCCATGTAATATTATCTACATTAGGGTCATAAGGTGTAGCCTTAAAAGTTATTGAGTTACTAGCTGCATCAGTATAAGCATCATATGCCTCAGAAACCAAAGAAACAGTAAAATCATACGTTTGCCCCGGATATGCTCCTACCTTAGCCAATAAAGAATTCATTTCACTATTTGTAAATGCCAGTTTTGCATCCCCTGTTTCTCCTATTACAATACTCTTATTGGTAGAAGTATTTGTTAGAGTTACAACATAATTAACTACTGCAGAAACTCCATAATCTGCCTTATCCCAAGCTATTTCCGGAAATTGCGCATCCTTATTGTCTTTAGTAATAGTAATGTCTGTTTGGGAAAGCGCATGCAATGCAGCAGCAGTCTTCAATTCCAATATGGGGGTAGCATCCTCCTCACAAGACATCAATGCGAAGATTCCAGCCAAAAGTAAATAAATATATTTTGTCTTCATATCATTCATGTTTAATCATTAATATTAGTATCCTTCATTCTGTACCAGGTTCTGATTAGAACCAACATCGTCTGAAGGCAAGGGGAACACTTGATAAAAGCTTTCAACAGATTTTCCTGCCGCAACTCCACCCTTCCATGGCCAAACATAATCAGCAGAAGTATATTTACCGAAGCGAATCAAATCTGTACGTCTTTGAGCTTCGTAGAATAGCTCACGTGCGCGTTCATCCATCATAAAGTCCAAAGTAAAATCACTATCGGAAATAGGTGCGGACGCCTTGTCTGAATATGCACGTTTACGCAAATCATTTACATATCCCAAAGCCTCTGTTTTTGTTGCTCCTTGTCCGCCACGAAGAACAGCTTCTGCTAAATTCAAATAGATTTCACCTAAACGGAATAATGGATAATCTGTCCAAGCTTCCGCAGATGCAGGTTTACTTCCATCTTTATTCACATTATAAAACTTGGTAACGGGAATGCCATTATTGACAAAATCAGCTTCATTTGTGATCTCAATATTTGTGGTAGCTTCTGTACGCAACATTGCTTTACGAGTATCCTTATCACTGCTATCCTCTTTTTCAAAGATATTATATAAAGACGACTTAGCTCTAACACCTTGCCAACCTCCCTTTGCATTCGTTTCTTCTTGAAAATCAGCAGAACCCCAGCATAACAAAGCTGTCATACCTCCCCAGGTCATTGTATCTTCACCTTCATATCTCAATGGGAAAATCATCTCTTTGGATTGGTCATTATCAGCTTTGAACATATCGCCATAAACCGGTTCCAATTGGTAACCTGCTGAAATAATCTTTTTAGAATAAGTCACACATTCAGTATATTTATTTACACCTACATACGTGTCTGCATTCAAATACAAGCGAGACAATGCAGCCCACAGAGCAGCTTTATTAGCATGTCCATAATTATCATTAAATCCAACTACAGGATCAAGCATATCACTTTCACATGCCAACATTTCACTTTCAATGTATTCAAATAATTGATCTTTCATAATTTGTTGTGGACGAACGCTACCAATAGGGCTGTTTTCATCTACAAACGGAACATTACGATACAAATCCAAAGCATACAGATACATCAAAGCACGCATAAAACGAGCTTCTGCACGGAAAGTTTTAATAGAAGCCTTTACTTGCTCTGAACAACCTCGTGAGGCAAGTTTATCATCAGTTGTTTCACGTAAAAACGCATTTGACAAGTTAATCTGATAATACAAACGATAATATGATCCTTTGATCCATGGACTTGAAGCAGCCCAAGAAATATGATTGAAGTCTGGAATACCAGGATCATTCCAGCAACAATGAGCGATATCAGAAGCCAATTCCTGCATATTCCACAATACGCGAATAAATGAAGCCTGAGAACCACCGTCAATGCCGACAACATCCTGGTCTGAGTCTCCACCTGCATTACCACCTATTACCAAACCTGCATATATTTTAGCCAAACTTTGTTCATAAGCTCCTATCTCCTTTCCAAAAACGACATCCGAAACCAATTCATCCTTATCCAATGGAACCGTATCCAGATCGTTCACACAAGAGGTAACCCCTAACATCGTACTCAAAAGGGCTGCCGACAATATATATTTATATTTTAATATTTTCATAACTTCATTGATTAAAAATTAAGATTCAAGCCTAACATAAATACACGAGGGCGAGGATAGATATTATTATCAACTCCACTACCGCTAATTTCAGGATCCAAACCATCATATTTGGTAATAACAAACGGATTCTGTACCGTGACATAAACACGTGCACTTTGTTTATCATTGAACAGCTTGTTAAAAGTGTATCCTAATGAAATATTGTCCATCCGTACAAAAGAAGCATTCTGAACATAGTAACTAGAACGATATTGCCCTGTCTTGAAATTTGTTTTCCATGCAGAAGTCAAACGATTTTTCAAGAAACCAGTTTGGTCATACATTTGTGAACCATCCCAAGCCTCACGATTGGATTGTACATTGTTATAAGCATAGTTTCCAATACTTGCACGCAAAGCAAATGACAAATCCCAATTCTTATAAGACAATTGAGAAGTTAATCCCATAAATACGTCAGGAGCAGACTTTTTGTAAGCGACCAAATCTTCTTCGTCTATTTTATTATCCCCATTTTGATCAACATAAGCACCTTCTATCGGATTTCCAGCCTTATCATAAAGTTGTTCCCATACATAGAATGAATTATAAGGATGATCAACAGCATTTATCATGATATTATAACCGGTTGCTCCATCAATACCAGTATGAATCACACCTTTATAAGCCGGGTCATCATTAAATGTCAATTTGGTAATTTCATTTTTATTATAAGAGATGTTATAACTCAATGTCCAGTCCCAATCTTTTGTCGTGATAGGATGAGCCGTCAAAGTAAGTTCAATACCTTTATTCTCCAATGTACCTACATTCGTCAACAACTGGTTACTAAAGTTTGTACCGGCAGGAGCTGTAACCGTATTCAGCAAATCATCAGTTTTACGATAATACAAATCAAGAGTACCTGTCAATTTGTTGTTCAATACACCGAAATCCAATCCAATATTGTAAGTTGTAGTTTCTTCCCATTTCAAGTTTTCATCATAAGCTTGAGGAGCAATCAATGAATACTTGTTATTACCAAAATAATAATTTGCTCCAGCTTTGGAATACATATAGCGAGCCATATAAGGATAGTCACCATTATTCAGGTTTTGCTGACCAGTAATACCATAGCCCAAACGCAACTTCAAATCAGAAAGCCAATCCACTCCCTTCAAGAAATTCTCTTCTTTCATCTTCCATGCCAAAGCAACTGAAGGAAATAATCCCCAACGATTGTCTTTATTGAAACGTGAAGAACCATCATTACGCAAGGTAAATGTCACCAAATAACGATTCAATAATGTATAATTCAAACGCCCAAAGAAAGAAACAAGATAGTTTTCAGTTGAATAATCTTCCATATCCTTATAGAATTCCTTACCAGTTTCTTCAGCTTTTACTGTAGAATAAGGATATTTGGTCCATGTAGAATTATAGAAATGCTGCCAAGAATAACCGCCCATAACATCGACATGATGTGCACCAAACTCTTTAGCATAATTCAAATAGAAATCCAGCAATGTATTCCGCTTCAATTGATAATAGCTGCTATTTTCCCCAAACCCAGTTTTATAGTTACCTTGGCACCAAGTCATAGGAGCATTATCTTCTATAATAACATCACCTTCACTCTTAGACACGTCGTAACCTAAATTCAAGTTTGCTCTCAATTCGGGCAGGAAATGAAACTTATAGTCAATTTGTGCATTACCAATACTTCTATAAACAGTTGATTCGTCATGCTTTGAATCTAAAATAGAAACGGGATTAGCCAAACCAATATCAACCGGTGTAGGATTATTGCCACTTTTCATATACATAAAGTAGCCGTTACCATAGGGATTTCCATCCATGTAAATAGGCTGTGTCGGATCATATTGCGTCGCCATACCTATTGCACCAGTATCTGCAAAACGGTTTGTATTATAAATACCTTTCACATTCAACTGAATATTCAATTTCTTATCAAAGAAATTAGGATTCAAGCTAATAGCACCAGTCAAACGCTCCATATTAGAAGTCTTCAATATACCATTTTCATTGGTATAAGAAACTGATACACGATAGGGCATGTGTGGTATAGCACCAGAAACATTAACATTGTGGTCTGTACTGAAAGAGGTTTTGAATATTTCATCCTGCCAATCAGTATTTGCCTGACCTAATGCTTTAAACTGAGCACTTGATTCACCGAATTTAGAAGTCACAAATTCTCTAAATTCATTTGCAGACATTACATCTACTTTATTGGGTCTTGTATTAATAGAGAATGTACCGCTATAACCAACTTGTACACGTCCAGACTTTCCTTTTTTAGTATTAATAATAATAACACCGTTAGATGCACGAGAACCATAAATGGCTGTTGCAGAAGCATCTTTCAAAATAGTAAAAGTCTCAATATCATTGGGATGGACAGTAGCCAAAGGATTTGACATACCATTAATACCACCGTCATCTACAGGCACACCGTCAATAACAATCAACGGATTATTGGATGCAGACATAGAAGAACCGCCACGCACACGAATTGTAGCACCAGCTCCCGGAGCACCACCGTCAGTAATCACACTTACACCGGCAGCTTTACCAACCAACATATCAGTAGCAGATGTAACAGCACCTTTTACCATTTTATCTGCACTAATAGCCGTAACAGACCCAGTCAAATCATTCTTTTTGGCTGTACCGTAACCAATTACGACCACCTCGCCCAACAATTCCGCATCATCTTGTAATGTAATAATTACTGAAGGAGCAGCAGCTACTTCTTGCGTCTTGTATCCGATAAAAGACACGACCAACGTAGCTCCCTGAGGAACTGTCAATGTAAAATTACCATCAAGGTCAGTGATTGTACCATTCGTGGAATTTCCTTTTTCCACTACATTTGCGCCTATCACTCCTCCCAAAGCATCTTTTACATGCCCTTTCACGGTGATGTTCTGTGCATAAGCGCCTACAGACAAGAATAACCCTAACATTAGGGTAAGAATCGTTTGACAGATTCTAAGATTAACTTGCTTCATGCATTTAATAAATTAAAGTTAACAATATTAATTACCTATATATATTATTCGAAAAATAATTTTCGTACTTTCGCTTTCTAACGTCTTTCAAGTACCTAAAGCATGACGCAACAAAAATATGCTTTATTACTTTAGTAAAGTATAAAGAGAGTGTAAAATGTGGAAAACGAACAGTGCAAACGATTGCATGCGGTTGCACAAGATAGAAAAATCACTTGATATATCATAATACAGCGCTTCTCTCCACTCTACATGTGGCATTCTTGCACATAACATATATGTTTATTCTGCTGAAGTACAGAGATTTTCACCGCCTAACGGCCGTTAGGCGATTTGTCGATGGCCGTTGACAGATCGCTTTACGGCCGTCAACAAATCGCTTTACGACCGTTAAGTACTACACAACATCAAGACAAAACAAAAGAAACACAAAGCTTTTACTGAAGAAATGCCATGCATGTATGAACCAAGCAACATACTTTCAGGATATGAATAACGTGTCTGCACAATATTAATATGCCATTAACACGATATTAACAAAATGGCCGATATGATATTAACTTGTTACATTACAACAAGTTAACATCATATCGGCCCTAAAAACAGAGGTGGAAGCAAAATTTGCTTCCACCTTTTTCTGTTGCTTCCACCGCACCTCAAACACCGATGAACAAAGGGTTACAGAGCAGGTGTGGTAGAGTGGAAGCAAATAGTGCTATTTATTTCTCTGAAGTATAAAGTACCAGCTTTCCGGACTTCAATCCTTTAGCCCTTGCCTCAAACACAATCTCACCGGCTTGCTCGCCACTCTGCACAATAGCCGTCAGCTGACCGCTGAAAGCCGGCATCTTGGGCAGATGGAACAAATCGAGGCTGGTAGCATCTCCATTGGCAGCAGCGCGATATTTTCCGGCACCCTTCACCGAGAAGTTTACCATGCGGCTGTCTGCCGGACAAAGGTTACCGTCCTTATCCACGACACGGACTGTGATATATGCCAGGTCCTTACCATCGGCAGACAAGTGGGTGCGGTCGGCAACCAGCTCCAGATGATGGGGCTTGCCAGCGGTACGAATCACCTTTTCTTCTGCAGGATTGCCGGAAACATCATAAGCCACCACTTTCACTTCGCCCGGTTCATAAGGAACATCCATCCACATCAAGCGATAGCGACGCTGCAAAGCAAGGGAGTCCTGACCTTCCAAAGCACGGCTTTCATCAGCAGTAAGTTTCCGTTGTTTGCCATAACTCTTTCCGTTGACGAACAGTTCGGCACTGGGATAGCTGGTGTAAACAAAAACCGGAGTATTCTCCCCTTCCCTGCCCGGCCACGTCCAGTGCGGAAGGACATGCAAGGTATTTGCCTGCTTGTTCCATAGGCTGCGGTACAGATAGAAACGGTCTTTGGGGAGGCTTGCCAAGTCTATGATACCGAAAACGGAGCTGTGGCTGGGCCAGGAATCCGTACTATAAGGAGAAGGCTCACCCAAATAATCAAAGCCCGTCCAGACGAACTGTCCGATTGTCCAGTCATAATCATCAGCCAAAGCAAAATCCTCATCGGGAAGATTCGACCAGGAACAACACTCCACATCATAACCGGAACACTGATGGTCATCATACATCACACTGGCACCCTTCTGTACGGGAAATTTATAGACACCACGAGAACTTACAGTGGAAGCCGTCTCCGAACCAAGCACAATATTCTGTGGAAGAGTCTCATAAGACTCCACATAACGGTGAGCCCGATAATTAAGACCGGGTACATCAATCATTGCCGCAAACCCGTTGGCAAGCACGCAAGTTACCTGGTCCATACCGCAAGTAACGGGGCGTGTAGGGTCTTCGCGATGGCAAATATCCTGCAGGAAAGAAGCCACTTTGTAGCCCTCGGGACTACATTGGGTAGGAACCTCATTTCCTATACTCCACATTACCACACAAGGATTGTTCCGATACTGATGCAGCATGTTTACTATATCCTTTTCTGCCCATTCGTTGAAATAGCGGTGATAACCATTCTCACATTTGGCAATATCCCATTCATCGAAAGGTTCCAACATCATCAT
>NWBO01000034.1 GCA_002633275.1 Bacteroidales bacterium Phil12 | reverse complement strand
CTTTGCATTTGCAAAAACAACATTAGAAGAATAAGAACCACCGCCAGCTGCGTTGTGATTTGCTCTAAAATCCGTAACTTTGCATTTGCAAAAACAACCTATAATAGTTGTTAAAAATATATTCCTCCGTTGTGATTTGCTCTAAAATCCGTAACTTTGCATTTGCAAAAACAACATTTTTTCCCAAATTGCAAGAATGAAGGTGTTGTGATTTGCTCTAAAATCCGTAACTTTGCATTTGCAAAAACAACGATAAGATAGATGTTGCCCGAAGTTCGCCAGTTGTGATTTGCTCTAAAATCCGTAACTTTGCATTTGCAAAAACAACTCGCAATATTGATAAGATAGATGTTGACCGGTTGTGATTTGCTCTAAAATCCGTAACTTTGCATTTGCAAAAACAACCTTTTTTAAAAGCCTCATTAAAGTTTAATAGTTGTGATTTGCTCTAAAATCCGTAACTTTGCATTTGCAAAAACAACTAGATTCAAGTGCTAAAAATTTAGCACGTTGTTGTGATTTGCTCTAAAATCCGTAACTTTGCATTTGCAAAAACAACAGAAGTCTGGTAATCTACTACAAAATAGTAAGTTATCAGACTTTTTTGAATTGAAAATTCAAGCGACTTAACCGCAGGATACAAACTAAAATGACCAAAATATTTATCCTATACCGAACAATATAAACTAAATTCTAATCAAAAAATAAAGAAATCCCAACCTAAAAAAGTAAAATTCAACCTAAAAAACGCCCAAATTTGGGACTCTAAATGATATTTTCTGAACAAAAAAGTAGGATTTTGACTCAAAAAAAGAGAACTTGAACAAAAAAAGACAATATTTGAAGAACAAACTGAAAATATCGTTACATAAACTAATAATATTAGAATATCACTGTAACGATATTATGATATAACCGCAAATCGGTCATTAAAACGTTTAGGGAAATTATAGATGAAACTTTTTGCTCGATTTGGTTTTATTTTCTACGTATATATATAATGTATAGTCTCTATTTTCTGTTTCTTTATTTGAAGTTAATTTCCGCAGTAGCACTGACTGATTTCCGCAATAGCACTGACTCGCGTCCGCATTAGTACTAACTTATGATATGGATTGCGATATCCACCGCTCTGGATTGCGATATCCATTGATAGCGGATTGCGATATCCACAACACGAGTTAGTGCTACTCGTGACGCTCGTTTCCACTACTCACAACGCAAGTTAGTGCTATTGCGGACGACAACCCGCCTTCGCAAATCAATACCCCGCCTTTATTGAACACAAAATTCAATATACTTCTATTAAAAATCAAAACAATTCCAATTGCATACCGGGGCTGTCGGGAGGAAGTGGCTTACGACCGTAGAAAATTTTGATTGTCGCGAATTGTTTGTCCGTTACGCACATTATGGCAACATTACCGTATTCGGGGAGAAAGGAATTTACTCGCTTGATATGTACTTCTGCATTTTCCATACTCGCACAATGACGTATGTAGATAGAAAATTGAAAAAGAGTGAAGCCGTCAAGAAGAAGATTTTTGCGAAACTTAACATAACGCTGCTTGTCCGCTTTGGTCTCGGTAGGCAAATCGAAAAACACTAATACCCACATAACCCTGTATTCGCTTATTTTGTCCATCATAATTCAGGATAAGATATGCGTCTTATCTCACCGCTGAAACATTTATATAAAGACGCAGTCGTTTGACTTGCGGCAACCATTAAAGGACTGCGCTTGCCCTCGATTTTAACGTCAAGTGTGGGAATTGATAGTAATTGTGTCATAATATCTTTGTTCATTTCTAAATTGTCTGCACCTTGTCTCAAAATTATTTTATAAACCAAATTATCCACAAAAGGACGATAAGGCTCCATAATATCGTCTGCCAAACAATAAGCATTGTAACGATTGTGGTGGTGTATGCCCAAAGTCGGCAACAATCCCGAAGCAACCAACGAACGTGCTACAACGCTGCGAAGAATTGCATAACCGTAATTCAAAATATTATTGGGAGGAAAGCCGAATCTATCTCTTTTGAAGCCATCCAACTCAGGAAAATTAATGAATAATGTCTTCCAATAAAAAGCGGCTGCCCTGCCTTCCAAATTATCGGCATCACCGCTTTTTACGTTATCCGCCCATTTTCTCATACAACCCACTTCCTGGTGTGTATTATTGAAAAGAACAGAGGCTTGGTTGTTGATTTTGGCTTTCATTGTCTGCTGCCACAATTGTTTTTTCAAAGGCAAAGACGCCGACAACTGGTCGGCAAATCTCTCACTTTGCAAGGTATTACAACTTAAAGGCAGTAAAAGACCGGTAGGTAAGTGTTGGCTGTCGCAAGTTATCACTGCACAATTGTTATCAAGTAACGCTTCCAACAAAGCCTGCGTTATTGTTATACGTTTGTTGTCCAAAACTATTACACCTATGTCCTCTATCGGTTGAGTTTTCGGCTTTGTGGGAGGCATACCTTCCTCCTCATTAGAAGATTTCGGCTCAACGTCGGGGAATTTAATCACCAATTGATTGAGTTTTAAGGAAAGATATGTCGGATTGCCGAAATACAATGTCTTTTTTATCATTTGTTTGTCGGTATTTCCAATTGACCAATATTGTTTATTCTAACCTTTACAATGCCTTTAAGGTTGTTTAACGACTTAATGTTTTTATATGTTACGTCTTTTACGTCATTTGTTACAGTTGTTTCTAAATGATTACGAAACCAATAGTCTTTTGATGTTGCAGCCAACTTCTGTACTCTGTAAAGGTTAGGGCTGATTTTATCGTAATTTGCAGGGTCTGTTAAATCTATTTCGTTAGGATTAAAACCCGTTTCAGCATTAGGGAATACAAAGTAATCGTTACGTTTCATTGAGAAAACAAACTTCCAACCTTTCTCGTGATGAGTATTTACAATCGGGTCGCCATTTTTTGCAGCCATTACAGCATCAATAAAATATACAGGTCGTACTTGATAATTACTTTCTTCGTCCTCAAAAATTTCTACATGATGAACGTTGTACGGCTGTACATAATCCGACGGTTGTTTGTTGCCGTCTTTATCTAATATAAGATTACCAAAATTATCTCGTTTGTCGTGTAAAGCAATAGGGTTGAGATTAACTTCTATGACAACGCTTTTAATGGCAACACCTTTTTCTTTATTAAACCAAATAGGGTTTTCGTCAAGATTGGCAAAGGCTTGTTTGGCATCGCCGTCGTATTCTTTCAAACGAGTATTGAGTATTTCTCTTACTTTTGTATCCAATACTTTATCAATATGTTTTTGTGTCAAATCTTTATTAATATCCCTCCTTTGAGTATAAACTTTTTCAAGTACGACAGTCTTGACTTTTTCGGGAATACATTTGTTTTGCAATTCGTCTAAGTAAATAGGATTTTTTGATAAAGCGTTCTTTCCTGTAAAGGCTTTCTTAGAATCGTTGCCATATTTGTGTAAGCGTTTAAGCAAGGCTTCTCTGTATTCTTTTTTTGCTACTGTTGAGATTTTGTTTTCGTCAAAAGCAGCATTAACCTTTTCTTCGCAAGTCTTGTATCTTTTAGCCGTACCATAAACAGTCTCATTGTGCAGTTGCCCACGCGGAGTAAGAGTAATTTGAGGTTTTGCGTTCTTGTTTTTAGTCTTATTGATATGTTTTGAAACGACTTTGCCTTTGCTCGGATACGAAACCAATATATTTTCCAAATGGTGTTTTGCTTCGCTACGAAGTACATCAATAGGAATAGACGGCAATAGTTTTTTATGGTTATTATTGTCTATTATATCTTCAAATTCTTTGTATGAATTTTGACTGTGAAGAGTGTTAAGATATTGTATATGGCTTCGTGTAGTGAAAGCAACAGTCAAAGCATCCATAGCATGGTGGCGGTGGTCGTTACGCTTTGTCCAACCGTCTATAACAAGTTCGCTATGACCATCGCTTCTTATTTCATAATGCACTTTGTTTTCGTCAGCCTTTTTGTATTTTGGAACGTTTAGTTCTTTCATAATACCGGCAAGTCCCCAATCGCTACGCAATTTGTCCGTAATTTGACCCCCTGTTGCGACAACGGTCTTAACAAAATCTTCCAAAATATTCTTTGCTTTCTTGGAAATATATTGTGTTTCTCTCAAATCCCTTTCAATAAATCCGCCTTCAATCTCAGATACTTTCATTAAAAGATTTTTTCCTTTAATCTTTGATATTGCACCTTTTTCGACCAAGGAGTTGATTTTGTTTTCATATTGCGTGATGCCGTCTTCGCCATATTTTTCTGCCACGAAATCGTATGCGGTCTTCTTACCTTTTTCAATATTTATGTTTCTTAATTCAAGAGTTTTGTTCGCGAAAGAATCGTCGTACAACAAAGCCTGCGGAATTATATGTTCAATATCAAATTCCTTGCCAAACAATTTCTCCCTGCGGATACACGTGTTTGAATACAAGGTTTTGTATCCATTTTCCACCAATTCCTCATACAGCCTATATCTTAAAATATCGTTACGGCTCGGATTGGCAATATTGAAAGGCGGTTGTTTTAATATTTCTTTATATTCTTCTCTCGCTTTTGTGGCAGTAGTAATGTTTTTAGTCATTCTGTCTCTTTCTTCGGCATTTGCCTTTAATTCACGAGCCAATTCAATACGAATTTCATCGGGTTTGCCGTAAGTATCGGACACATTATTTACCACATTAATCATTTGATTGAGAATTTTCTCCACAACAGGATTTCGCAAACTGTTTTTCGGTAGCAGTTCTAATTTATCCACCAAAACTTTATTCTCAATCTCTTCCTTGGTCAGTGAGTTTTTAGAATGGCGATAGCCTGCCATCTCGCAAGCCTCATTGTATTGTAAGCCGTCTTTTTTCATAGAATAAAGGATATTACGAACAGCCTTTGCACTTAAACTGCTATAATCCGACTTAAATGAAATATTCGACAAGGCTCTCGCTGCCGCATCATCAAAACCAAAAGTTTCTTTAAGTTTTTCTATCAAACTATCATCACCCGATACAGAGTTGTCGCCTGCATAAGAATACAACAAATGCCATAGTCTGTACGCAGGTTGCTCATAGAAATCCTTTCCCTGCTTATCAGTATCGAAGAAAATAATATCTGACACTATTTTATTAGTGTTAAACACCGTTTTAATAGTGTTTAAATTCATTTCAATATCCTGTTTATCGAATTGTTTTTCATCATAACCGCTTGCCACAACAATACTTTTATATACTTTGAACAATGCTGCAAAGGTTGTGTTACCTTGGATTTCTTTGAAATTAAGGTCGTAACCTTTATCCGTTTCATACAGCAGTTTTAGGATTTGTGTTTTGGTGAGTTTTTCTTTATATTGCAATTCATTGAACAGTTTGTTCTTTTCCTCCATTGAAAGAATCGGATGTTCATATACGGTTCTTTCTTTTGTTTTGGATTTACTGTCATTGTCTTCAAACAGACTCAATTGAGACTCGTCCTGTTTGTCTGTTACCTGTAATTTTCGCGTTACCTCCAAATCGTTAATCTTCTGCCAAATTTTAAACTCTTGGAATAAAGGAGAAGATTTCGGGCAACCGCGCAAGCCTACAATTTTATCTTTTCCATTTACTTCTATTTTTCTATTCTCAAATTCACAAATGCTTATCAGTCCTTTTTGCGATTTTAACGGGCGTTGATAAAAAATAACCTCATCTCTGATTTTCTTTTTCAATTCATCGGTTAGTTCTTTGTGATATTGAGCTTGCTTTGTCCAAATCTTTTCAAATTCGTCCAAGTAATCCTGCCTATAAAAGGTTCTGTTTCTAAGGCTGCAATTCGGATTGTTTTCCAATTCTCGCAATTTATATTGTCCGATAGTGATATTCTCAATGTGTAGCTCTTTGCTTCTGTCACTGATTTGAGCCAAAAGACCGGACGATTTCCTTATATCTCCATTTATTGCTTGTAAAACAACTGCCAATTGTTCTAAGCCTATCTGTTCTTTTACAGCCAAACTCCTCCATTGATAGGTCTTTTCTTTTAATTCCCAACCTTTTTCTTTAACATTACCCTCAATGCCAAAAACTTCTTGATACGCTCCAAACTTTGCCGTCTCGTTCAATTTCTTCTTTGTATCGTCGGTTAAGACAGCAGGATAAAATTCTTTTTGTTTGTTCCATATTTTCTCAAACTCCGCAACCAAATCGGAACGGTAAAATGTCGGTATATTCTTTTCGCCTTTTTGTAGCAAATTATTAACATATTCGCCAACCGTAAGATTGTTGTCATACATTTGTTGTGTGATTTCTATACTATCGATAGCCGTGCCTTCGTCCTCTGCTTTGGTCTTTCGATTGCTTTTATACCCACGCTTTTTGTTAATCATCAAAAGCACTTTGGCAAATTCTTCCAACGATATTTCTTCTGTTGCGGCTTTGGCTCTTAGCCTATATGTTTGATAGGTTGTATCATTGCCGCTTTCACATAGTATGGTTTTATCATTAATCCAACCTTCTTTTTTAAGAATATCTTTAAGGTTGCTTCGCCTTAGTTTATAACGTTGAAGATTACGACGCATACCGCGGTTCAATGTTCTATTGGCATTGGTGGTTATTGGCTTGCCCTCTTCAAACTTCGTTTTCTCCTCTTGTTCGACAGGAACGATGCGAACACCTAATTTTATTATCGAAGATTGTTCATCGTTTGTTTCTTTTTCATTTACTAACGCCCAGCCTATACTACTTGTGCCTAAATCAAGACCTAAAATCTTTTTCATAATGATTATTTTTTAATTTAATTACTGCAAAATTATAAAAATTTAGTTGAAAATGTTATTATTATAAATAAATTATGTATTTTTGCAGCACGGATTTTAGTAAATCACAATAAGGATTATTCCGTTGTGAAAACATCAGGTCAGCTCATCGTCCTTCAACGGTGAGCATTTTTTATTGTTTATTTTTATATGATGTGTAATCACAAAATTAGTGTTAAACACTAATCGAATAATGTTTAACACTATTTTACTGATGTTTAATACTATTTTGGTAATAAATATTTATCTTATAACGCTTAGTAATTCCGTTAAAGCGAAAGTGGTAACTCGGGAAATGAAATTGGAACGCGAGGTTTTGTAGCACGTTTTCTTTACTATTGTTTCGCCATTTTTTGTTGCGATTGCAATATACACCGTACCCACTTCATTGGTTGAACCGTCGCTATTGGGACCTGCAAGACCGGTTGTGGCAATAGCAAAATCTGTGTCGTATAATTTCAAAACGCCTTGTGCCATCTGTTTTGCCGTCTGCTCACTCACTGCCCCAAAAGTGTCCAAAACATTTTGCTCAACGCCCAAAACTTTATTCTTTATCTCGTTACAATAAGCGACAACGCCACCCTTGAAATACGCAGACGCTCCCGAATTTAACGTTATTGTATGAGCAATATTGCCGCCCGTACAACTCTCTGCCGAAGCAAGGCTTTGGTTTTTGGCGGTTAGGATTTGTCCGATAATTTGGGCTATATTCTTGTCTTCTTCGCATACAAAATATGCGGAAGTCTCTTTTCGCAGCATCGAATATACCTGCTCAAATTCCGTTTCTTCAATCGCTCTTTGTCCGCCGTGCAAACTTAAACGTAGTTTCATCATTCCCGCATCCGGCAAGTATGCAAGCGAAAAACAACGCTCCGGATTTTGTTTGTTCAAGTCCGCAAGATGATTTTCAAAGTTCAAAAGTTTATCGGAAAGAAAGCTCTCGCTGATTCCACTAAGGATTATGGATTTATGTATTATGGTTTGAGGACGATAATGGTCGATAAGGATTTGTTTTACGTCGTTAAACATCTCTTGCATCTCGAATGGAACGCCCGGAAGTGAGATGACAAGTTTTGGTTTGCCCTCAAACAATTCTTTACTCTTGAAGACCATTCCCGGAGCAGTGCCGAAATGATTGAAGATAATCTCGCAACAATCGGGAACCATAGCCTGAGAATGATTGGTTGAGGTGTAAGGAAGGTTTCGAGCCTCAAAGAAACGGCGGACGTGGTCGCTCACACTTTTGTTTTCGACAAGAGTGCCGCCAAACATAGCATTCAAACAGTGTTTGGTCATATCGTCTTTGGTCGGTCCCAAACCGCCGGTGATAAGTACGCCGTCAGCACGTTGCAATGCCAAAATAATACTTTTTTCTATCTCTTTTTCGTCATCGTTAATGACAGTGATGTATTTAACATTTATACCGATGTTGTTAAGTTCCTTTGCCATAAAAGAACAATTGGTATTGACCACCTGACCAATCAACAACTCATCGCCGATATTTATGATTTCAATATTCATTGTAGTTTTGTTTTTTGGAAATAAACGCAAAATACAATAAAACATTGCAAAAATTTTATACAAAATACACCTCACAAAACTAAAACCTCAGACAATAAGCATAATTAAAGCCCCAATCAAAATACATGGTGAATTTGATTGGGGCTTGCGATTAATGAGTGTGCTTGTTTGTTTTGTTAGTTTCCTATGGGTATAGGACATTTAATCGCATTGTGTTTATAAAATAACTATGTCTAAAAGTTTTGTTGGCGTAGGTTATGCGATTTGGATTTGTTTATTTTCCAATTCGGGTTTTACTTCATGTTTTGGAAGAGATATTGACAAGATGCCGTTCTCTGCTTTTGCCGAGATATTCTCCTTTGCAACGTTGTCAGGGATTACGAAACTCTTTTCAAACTTTGAATAAGAAAATTCTTTTCGCAAATATTTCTCTTCTTTGTTTTCTTCTTCGGATTGGTGTTTTTGTTCAAACTTTACGCTAAGAACATTTTCCTTTTCCAAACTTACCGAAAAGTTTTCTTTTACAGCACCTGCCACTGCCATATCGATTCGATACTCTTTTTCGTTTTCAATAACGTTGATTTTTGGCATTGTTTCTCTAAATTCTTTACCATAATCCAAACCAAAGAAATCATTGAATAATTCTGGTAAATAACTGTTGTTTCTCATTACTGGTAACATAATTTTTTCCTCCTATTTTTTAATTGTTTTTTCTATTCTACTGTTTGAAGCCTCTGCGTTGCTTTTTTGTTTGTCGCTTCTCAAACGCTTCGTAGGAGTATTTACAATTTTGATACCACGTATTTATTTTGCCATTTTGTCAGTTAAAAAATTGAATAATAGTCAATTAAATGCCATAATGACACTTATCGGGCATTTTGTCCGCCAAAAGAGGAAAATAGTGCTACATATCATTTTACTGATGTTTAACACTAATTTACCAATGTTTAACATTATTTTATTAGTGTTTAACACCGTTAAGACGATAAATGATATTAAAAAAATGATATTAAAATAAAAAATCGTAATTTTGCAAGTCGTAAATCATAGAGGTTACTTTTCGTTTCTTGGGAGCGAAAAGAACATTAAATATAATATAGTTATGTTACAACTTAATTTTATACGTGATAACAAAGACCTTGTAATCGAGAGATTAAAGGTAAAGAATTTTAAGACGCCGCAAGAGAGCATTGAAAAACTACTTGACTTGGACAATTTACGTCGTGATATTCAAAAACAATTGGACGATAACAAACAAAAACAAAATGCTATTGCCAAGGAAATAGGTATGCTCTTCAAACAAGGCAACAAAGAAGAAGCAGAAAATAAAAAGGCTCAAACCTCAACACTTAAAGCAACCGAGAAAGAACTTCAAGAAAAACATTCTTCACTTGAAACGCAAATCAAAAACCTATTGCTTTCCATACCTAATCTTCCGCACCAAAGCGTTCCTAACGGAAAGGGCGAAGAAGATAATGAGGTTGTGGCGATTATTGGTACTATTCCACAGATGAGTGAGGATTGTTTGCCACATTGGGATTTGTGCAAAAAATATGATATAGTCGATTTTGATTTAGGTAACAAAATAACAGGGGCAGGTTTTCCTGTGTATAAGGGTAAAGGTGCCAAATTGCAGAGAGCATTGATTAATTTCTTTTTGCAAGAAGGCGAAAACGACGGATATATGGAAATTCAGCCGCCTTTAATGGTCAATGAAGCATCTGCCATAGCAACGGGACAGTTACCTGACAAGGAAGCACAGATGTATGTTGTAACGGCGGACAATTTCTATATGATTCCAACGGCAGAAGTACCTGTTACCAATATATTCAGAGATACGATTGTGGATAAAAAGGATTTTCCTATTCGTCGCTGTGCTTATTCTCAGTGTTTCCGTCGTGAAGCCGGTTCTTACGGTAAAGACGTAAGGGGATTGAACCGTCTGCATCAGTTTGATAAGGTGGAAATCGTCTGCATCGACAGTCCGGAACATTCCTACGAGCAATTGGAAGTTATGAAAAAGCATGTAGGAGGATTGTTGGACAAATTGGGGTTGCCATATAGGATATTGCGTCTTTGCGGGGGTGATATAAGTTTTACTTCTGCTTTGACATTTGATTTTGAAGTGTATTCCGCAGCACAAAAACGTTGGTTGGAAGTTTCTTCGGTATCGAACTTCGAAAGTTATCAGGCAAACAGATTGAAAGTTCGCTACAAAGACGACAATGGTAAGATGCAACTTTGCCATACATTGAACGGTTCGGCGTTAGCACTGCCAAGAGTTGTTGCAGCACTGTTGGAAAACAACCAAACAAAGGACGGAATAAAAATTCCTCAGTGCTTGCAAAAATATACAGGCTTCGACATTATTGATTAAATGATATAATTAAAACCTCTGCTGCTTTAATAAGAGTAACAGAGGTTTATTTTTCAGCGAAACCATATACTGATACACTTTTAACGCATAAGAAAAATGAGAATGAAGGTCTTTTGTAATCAGTATCATTTGATAGGTTTCGTTATTGTGAGAAGAAATTTATTTGGTGATTAATTGTTTTGGTCTTATATGTTTTTAATGAACGTGTAAGGCTTTTTTTCATTTTTTTAAGTATCATTTGTAACTTTTACCCATACAAAAGGGTTTTAATTGTAAAGCAAGCATTTTTAGAATGACTGAAAGAGACTTCAAACGACATATTGACAATTTCTCCGACGACGTTTTACGTTATCTTGCCAAGAATATGCAGGATACGGACGAGGCAAAGGATATTGTTCAGGACACGTTCATAAGTCTTTGGGAGAACAGAGCAAAAGTAGATAATCAAAAAGCAAAAAGTTGGCTTTTTACAACGGCTCACAACAAGATGTTAAACGCTTTGCGATACAAAAAAGTCAGGCAGGAAGCGAAGTTTGAACAACAGATAGAGAAAAACAATTTGGAAAACGAGCAAATGGTGGATTATCTTTTGAAGCAACTGCCGCAAACAATGCAACAATGTTTGATATTAAAGGATTGGCAAGGTTTTTCAATCAAGGAAATATCCGACATATTGCACATAAGCGAAGCCAATGTAAAGGTAAATATTTTTAGAGCGAAAATAAAATTGAAATCTCTCAAAAGCGAATAACAAAGATAGTAAGGAATAAAATTATGATAATAAACAAAGAAAATATAGACGCAATACTTTTTGACTATGCCGAAGGCAATCTTACGGCAAGTGAAAAGCAGCAAGTGGAAGCATATCTTCTCGTTCATAAGGAAGATAAGCAAAAACTTGACCTATATGACAGCAATATAACGATAGACAAGCCGACAATGGTCTTTGATGACAAGCAATCGTTGTATGATATAGCCAAAACCAAACGCCCGAGCATCATCGTTATAAGCAAATATATCAAATGGGTAACGGCAACGGCAGCAGCCCTTACTTTAATCATCGGAATAAAAGCATTTTATTCCACCAAACAACCTGTACAAATCGCCAAGACTTCACCAAAAATTGAGACCTCTTCACCAACTAATTCGGTAGTATCTCACACCGCTCAAATAATCACTCACACTAATTCAGCAGTGTTAAACACTAATTTACCGGTGTCCCACACTAATTCAGTAATCACTCACACTAATTCAGCAACTACACCAACCCTCGAAGTGATTGATGCAGATACTTCTTTGACTGCTCCACAAACCACGTCTTTTTTTGACGATATTGCTCAAAACAACGTAGATACTGACACAAACACTTATATTGATGAGCCGACAACTACTATAATTGAGCCGATAACTGAGGATTTGATTGCACAAAACACTCATACAATAGAGGAAAGTACCGATAGTTTTGTGATAATAGAAACCACCGAAACGCAAGAACCATCGCAAAAAGAAAGACCTGATATTCTTAAATTCATCAGAGAGAAAACCAATTTGGACGAACTGGCAAACAAAGCCAAACAAAGCTTTGAAAATATAGCAAAACTTAAAAACAATCCTATATCTAAGAGAATTTTAGCTAATTTCGGCGACAGAGAAGAGGAGACCATAATAATCGCTAAAAGCAACTAATTTGTAACTAACAAAGGAATTTTAGATTTTACAACTCTCGATATTGACTTATAAAAAGTGAAAAAACATAATAGAATAGTTGGAAATAACTTAAAACCAATAAAAAAATGAAAAGAAAATTAAAAGTATTAAGTATGCTAATCATTACATTATTTGCTGCGAATGTAAATGCGCAAGATTTTGGGACGGATACTCTTCGTATCTATTCTAATACAAATGATACGGGCGATGTAATGATTATCCCTCAGGGAGAGACCAAACGTTTGGTGGGCAATATATCTGTCATTTCCAAACAACAGGCACAAAATCATGCCAACGCCACAAATATGAGTTACATCTATCAAGTCATAAGCGGTGATTTAGATTATTTGTATAACGAGGAAAAACCCGCTTTTCGCGATGATACTTTGTTTGTCTGTGCTGATACACTTCGTATAGAACGCCAAGATAAAACTCTTAACGAAGGAACTTTGCGTAGGCTTATGAGTATCTCAACTTACTCTGACGGACAATGGCACAATTTCATAATTTCTACGATTGGTACGGGTAGTTTCTTGGAAAATATTATAGATAATGATGTTCAAAAAGCCATTAAAAAGAACTCCAAATCTAAACTATCCGATTGGGAAATATATGCAACGTTGGGATTTGGTTATGGTTATACCGGTTGGAGTACATCAAACAGCAGTTTGTTTTCAACTCCAAGCGATAATTATTCCACTAAATGGTCTAACAAGTGGGATATTATGTTGAACTTTAATTTCAAAGTAAATTCTATCCCTGTCTGGCCTTCTATTGGTATAGGTTTTCAAAGTAATGTATTTAGATTTGATGAGCCTTTGACCGATGTTTTTACAGGTGTTATTCCGCAAGGCAATATATCTGATGAGAAATTCAGTTTATGTGCCAACTATATAACATTTCCGATAATGATAAATTATCATCCTTTTAAGCATTTTACGGTGCATGCCGGTGCTGTGTGCGGAGTAAATGTTCGCAATTCAAGTACGGGATATAGATATTCATATAAAGTCAATGGCGAAAAAGTTGAGCAATCGACGGGAACGTCTTTCAAAGACTTCAATTCTTTCAAATGGGACGCTTTTTTAGGTGTTGAGGTTTATGGTTGGACGCTTTATGTAACGCATGCTCTTACGCCGATATTCAAGGATTCATACAATAAGGACTTATACCCATTTGCCTTTGGCGTAATGTTAGGCATATAACCTCGCAAACTGTTTATCATACTTATATAATGTATTTGAAAAGGGTGTTTTAATTTAGCACCCTTTTTATTTTTTTAATATATTCCTTTTATTTTTATATATACGACATTAATATTATATTATAAAAGTTATGGTTTTAATGAGATTATAGGGTTTTCGTCTAAAAATAACTGTTTTCTCATAGTTTAATATGTTTTTGAAAGGTTTTTGAATACTTTTTGAAAAGCGTTAAAAAAGGTTTTTATTTACTGAAAATCTTGTTGTACTCGCCGGCTATGGTT
>NWBO01000033.1 GCA_002633275.1 Bacteroidales bacterium Phil12 | reverse complement strand
TCCTGCCGATGACTTGACAGACCCTGCTCCTGCAACAACTTTTGCGCACCTTGACGCACAGACAGTCCTAAGTCGTAAGATTTCGGAGCTTGGAATATATCCTGCGGTAGACCCTTTGGAGTCTAATTCCCGCATATTGACTCCCGAAATCGTCGGAGAAGAACACTATAATACCGCTCAGAGGGTAAAAGCCTTGCTTCAACGTTATGCAGAATTGCAGGATATTATCGCGATTCTCGGTATGGAGGAACTCTCGGAGGAGGACAAACTCGTAGTTTCAAGAGCAAGAAGAGTACAACGCTTCCTCTCTCAACCATTTCACGTTGCCGAACAATTCACAGGCATTCCGGGAGCATTTGTTTCAATAGAGGACACAATCAAAGGCTTCAATATGATAATGGACGGAGAAGTAGACCAATACCCTGAGGCAGCCTTTATGTTGGTTGGTACGATTGAGGAGGCAATCGAAAAAGGTAAGAAACTCATAGCCCAAGCCAATAAGGAATAATATGGAATTGAGTATAATAACTCCCGAAAAAACGCTTTTTGAAGGGCAGGTGGAGTCGGTAAAACTGCAAGGGGTTGATGGAAAGTTTCAAATCCTTAACAACCATGCGCCGATTATCTCAGCTCTTGCGCAAGGGAAAATCATAATAAGGGATAAAGAGAAAAAAGAAATAGAGTTTGAAGTGAACGGGGGCTTGTTGGAGATGTCTAAGAATCGCATTCAGATTCTTGCCCAATAGGTTCTGCAAATTCTTTCAGGCAATCCTCACAAAGGCACTCGCTCCAAGTGGAACGAATGCCTTTTTTATTTTCTTCACTCAGTACATATTTCGTACAGAAGCAGGTTTCGTCATGCTTACAAACAAACTCCCTGCCGCAGCGTGGGCATTTTACCTCCCTCATAAGCCGGGTTTGTTTTTCTGAATAAGGTTGTATATCTTTGTTTTGCTTATATCCAAACGTTCTGCCACCTCTCTGACGCGGTAGTCGTACTTTTCGAGATAGTGGGCTATTATTCTGTCTTCGTATTCTTGCAGAGTGTGTTCGTTATCGAAGAAATTGGCTTCGCAAGTAGGGTATTGGAGGTTTAGGTCTTCAACTCTTATTATGTCGTCATTGCATAATACCACGGCGAGTTCCATCATCGCTTTCAATTCTCGCACATTGCCCGGGAAAGGATAGCTTTTTAAAACGTCCATTACCTCATCGCTCAACTGGCAACGATTTTTCTTGCTTCTCAAACAGTAATCCCTCACGAAGTAATCGGCAAGTAACTTTATATCCTCTCCTCTTGCAGCAAGGTTTGGCAGGTTTATCGACAACCCCATAAGGCGGAAATAAAGGTCTTCTCGGAATGTACCTTCGCTAATCATCGTTTTGAGGTTGCGGTGAGTAGCAGTGATTATACGAGCGTTTACCTTGATTTCTCCGTTGCCTCCAATGCGTGTGATAACTCCCTCTTGAAGTACTCGAAGTATCTTTGCCTGTATCTTTATGTCCATATCACCGATTTCGTCCAAGAAAAGAGTACCTCCCGACGCCTCTTCGAAGTAACCAATCTTTCTTGAAATCGCACCGGTGAAAGCTCCCTTTTCATGACCAAAGAATGCACTTTCGACCAAGTCCGTAGGAATGGCGGCAACGTTTACTGCAACAAATGGTTTCTTTGACCTTGTGGAGAGTTGGTATATTCTGCGAGCAACAATTTCCTTACCCGTTCCGGTAGCACCGTTGATACTCACTACAATATCCGAACCTGCTGCTTTCTCCATAAGCCTTTGTACATTTGCCATCGAAGTTGAATTCGAGATAAAGGCAAATGTATCCTTGTCTCCAAGCT
>NWBO01000032.1 GCA_002633275.1 Bacteroidales bacterium Phil12 | reverse complement strand
CTTAGTAATATCCGAATAAACATTGGCACGCAGAAAATAGCGTTGGTATCCGGTATCTTTGATTAATCCCGGGTTGTCGGTATAAGATATAGAAAGATTATATCCGGTACGTCCCTCCTGTCCAGTGACGGAAAGCGAATGTTTCATCATCCAGTCGTTACTATATATCTCATCGTACCAATCTGTATTAGGATAAGCTACATAATTAGGATAGCCGGAGGCAGAAATGCCATTCGGATCTTTTTCAGCTTCACGCCATTGATTGATGGTAATGTCGCTGAAAGGAGCAGATTCTCCTATATTAGTAGCAGCTTCGTTCATCAATTCCATATACTTGGCGTAGTTAGATACCGTTTTTATCAGTTTGGTAGGTTGATTCAGTGAAAAAGTAGCATTGTAAGATACGCTGACCTTTCCTGTTTGTCCGGTTTTGGTAGTAACCAGAATAACCCCATTTGCCCCCCGGTTACCATAGATAGCACACGAAGCCGCATCTTTCAAGATAGAAATAGAAGCAATATCATTGGGATCTACATTATTCAAGCTTTGTTCCATCCCATCCACCAACACGAGTGGTGAAGAGCTGTTCAAGGTACCCACCCCCCGGATATTGAAAGAAAAGCCTTCATTATATGGAGTCCCGGAGCTTTGCATCACCTGCAAACCGGCTGTCATACCGCTCAACGCCTGCGAAGCACTGACCAAAGGACGGGAAAGTGATTCCTTTTCCAAATTTACCGTAGCAACCGAACCGGTCAGGCTCACCTTCTTTTGCGTACCATAGCCAACCACTACTACTTCTGAAAGCATTTTCACATTCTCTCCCATCACAATGTTGAATGTCGTCTTGCCGGGCGACAATGAGATTTCTTGTGTATCAAAACCGATATAAGACACTTGCAATTTCTTAGCGTCCTCCGGTATTTCCAGTTCAAATTTCCCTTCCATATTACTCACCGTGCCAATATTAGTACCGGGAATTGATACCGATACTCCAATTAACAATTCATCATTGACATCACTGACGATACCATTGATACGCCGTTTCTTATCTGATTTCTGAATGACAGGCCGGGTGATGATAATATGATTATCTTTTATTTTATAAATTAATTCCTGCCCTTTCAGAATCTGATCCAGTGCCTTGCTTATTGGTTGATTATCTACCTTCACGGTTACTTTACGGGTCAGGTCCACATCATTTTTCTCATATACTAAGGATACATTTCCTTTGACCTCCAACTCCCGGAACGCTTTGCGCACCGTTACGTCCTGCAAATGTAAGGTCACCTGCTGTGCGTGAACCGACAGTGGAAGAACTGCGGCTAATAGCACGAAGAACATGCATTTGATGATTTTACTCATTGATTTAAGTTTTTATATGTATATCTTTTGTTACTAACTCATTGTCTTACAATGTTCTTATTTAAACATTATCCAGGATTGCGAACTAGCTTCATTATCCGCATTTTTCACATTGCCGTTCGTTTCCCAGTCGTATCTACCGGCTACCTTTCCTAAAGGCACCCCTCTACTA
>NWBO01000031.1 GCA_002633275.1 Bacteroidales bacterium Phil12 | reverse complement strand
AACTGCCCATTTTGCAAAGTGCATTACACCCGGAATATAAAGCAAAACCATTCCTGCAATAATTCCAAGACTTACGCGCAATGCCGTTTTCCATGAAAACTTTTTTTCTGCAACAGACGGTCGCCCCGAAATAAAGCCCGTAGCGATTGCGCCCAAAAGATATCCCGGAAAAAATCCTCCCGTAGGACCTACCCATGATGCGATTCCGCTTGCACCTCCGGCATATACAGGAAGCCCGATTAAGCCTGCCACCAAAAACAACGCAGTCGGTGCCCCGCCAAGAAAACTTCCTAGAATTGATGCTGTCAAAATGCAAAGTGCGTTCTGTAATACAATCGGCACAACCCCGACAGGAATTTTAAAAAACCAACCGATACAAATAATTGCTGCAAACAACGCAATAAATGATAACGTTAAAAGTGTTTTATTTTTCATAGCGGCAGTATATAATATTGTAAACTAAAATTCAATATATTGGTTTACAATTACTTCAACTGCCTGACTTATGTGACTGACTTACGCTCTAACCAAGGAGTTTATCGCTTACTTCTCCGCTTACGCTGAATTTTGCAAGCAAATCTTCTACAGTAAGTTTTTTCTTTTCTTCGCCACGGACATCGTAGACAATTTTTCCATCCATCATCATAATGAGGCGGTTCCCGTAGCGGATTGCATCTTTCATATTATGAGTTACCATAAATGTCGTAAGATGATCCTGGTTTACAAATTCTTCTGTGAGTTCAAGGACTTTTCTGGCTGTCTTAGGGTCAAGGGCAGCAGTGTGTTCGTCAAGGAGAAGAAGTCTTGGTTTTTGCAGGCACGACATAAGAAGAGTAAGCGCCTGACGCTGCCCGCCAGAAAGCAAACCGACTTTTGCCTGCATACGGTTTTCAAGTCCGAGGTCAAGCAGTGCAAGTTTTTCGCGGTAAAGGTCACGTTCTTCGCTTTTTATATACCAGGAAAGTCCGCGTTTTTTTCCGCGTCTGTATGCCATTGCAAGATTTTCTTCAATTCCCATATTGGCGGCAGTGCCCATCATCGGATCTTGAAAAACGCGTCCTAAGTATTTAGCCCGGACGTATTCAGGCTTACCTGTCAAATTCATATCATCAAGAACAATAGAACCTGTGTCTGCATAGTGAACACCTGCAATAAGGTTAAGGAGTGTAGATTTACCGGCACCGTTTCCGCCAATTACAGTTACAAAGTCGCCGTCTTCAAGTTTTAAGTTAATACCGCGGAGGGCTTTTTTTTCGGTAATAGTTCCGGGATTAAAAGTCTTTGTAATATTCGTCAGTTCAAGCATTTTGTTCCTCCGTCCTAGTCGGCGCTATGTTTAAATTTGTCGTCAATATGGCGTGTGTTAATTTCGTTTGCAGGGCCTTTGTAAGAGCGCCGCCGTTTGTCAATTTTCTGTTTTAAAACAGGAACTGAAAGTGAAATTGCAACAATTAAAGCCGTAAGAAGTTTTAAGTCTGTAGATTTAAGTCCAAGCTGAAGAACAATAGCAATGACGATTCTGTAAATTATTGAACCAAAGATAACAGAAACAAGCGTATACCATAATCCAAAATGCGAGCCAAAAATTACTTCGCCGATAATGATGGAAGCAAGACCTACAACGATAGTTCCCGTTCCCATTCCGACATCAGCATAGCCCTGACTCTGTGCAACAAGCGCCCCCGAAACAGCGACCAGCCCGTTTGAAATCATAAGCCCGACAATTTTTGTAGTATCAGTATTTACACCGAGTGCGCGAACCATGTGCTCGTTGCTTCCAGTCGCACGGATTGCGCTTCCGTATTCAGTTCCCAAAAACCAATACATAAGGCAGATGATTATTGTGATAACAATAGCACCAATAATGAGCGAACAAGTAGTAGTTGAAAGTCTGTTTCCTGTAAGCCCTTTAAAAATCGACATCATTGTAGGGCTACCCAAAAGAGGAGTATTTGCGCGTCCCATAATCCTAATATTAATGGAATAAAGCGCAATCTGTGTCAGAATACTTGCAAGAAGAATGTTGATTTTAAGTTTTGTATCCATAAAACCTGTAACAAGGCCGCACAAAGTTCCGAGGATAAAAACAAAGAACAAAGAAAAAAGCGGATCAAAACCTTTTACAATGAGCACCGCAGAAAGTGCCCCGCCAGCTGCAAAACTTCCATCGACTGTCATATCTGCAACATTAAGAATTCTGAATGTCAGGTAAACTCCCAATGTCATTAATCCCCAGAGAATGCCCTGAGAAACGGCTCCTTCAACTGCATATAAAACTGGCATCTGTTACTCCCGATTTTACAAACTGCCTTAAAAAAAATTTTCAAGGCAGTTTTATTTTTTTTAAGGCATGTTGCCTTGTGAATTTTACTTAAGGTCAGCAGGAATTGTAATGC
>NWBO01000030.1 GCA_002633275.1 Bacteroidales bacterium Phil12 | reverse complement strand
GCAGAACCATGCAAAGGCTGTATCACTCCAACCACTATCTTTAGGAGTAACAAAGTATGCAGGTTTCAGATTAGCTATTCCTGCGATACTGTCTGGTTTACCATAATTCACCTTATTCAACAGATTGAAGTATGCTTGTGCATCATCTCCAAATGCTTTCTCCATTGTTTTATAAACAGCAATGTTTGAACTTGAAGCTAAACCTTGCTTGATAGAGATTTTACCATATCCACCTCTATGCCAATTATGGTCTTTTAATTCTCTATCCTGTATAGAATAGCTTCCATTGCCCACATCTACCATATCAGATAGTTTCACCTTTCCTGTTTCCAATGCTGCCAATATGGATATAGGGTGCATCAGTGCTGATTCGTGTGCTTGGGAAAAGTTCTCACAAGGTTGGTAGTCTGTACTGTCTTTCCTTTCAAGTCCAACCATAGTCTTTATATACCCTGTCTGAACTTCCATAATGATAATTTGCCCGGATAAAGCATTAAGTTCAGATAGCTTATTCTCTAAGATAGAAGTAGCTTTGACTTGTAAAGTACTGTCTATATAGCTACTTAGTTGTTTATTTTTGTATTCTTTATATTTACATGAATATAAAAATGTACACATTATTACCAATAGTGTAAATGTTATTTTAGTCTTTCCCATATTTGTAAGTTCTATCAAACAAATTACTCTTTATTCTTGTCTTTTAATGCCATGAGTAGTGGTATTATTATAGCACATAGCAAAGCGAATATTATATCAGTAAAAGAAAATGGTTCTTCACGCGATAATTTATCTCCAGCATAAGAAGCTAAAGGACATATTATAAATAGTGTATTAAGTAAAATTCGTTTCATTAGATAAAAAATAAGAAGTAATCAATTTCTCCTTCACGTAATAAACTGATGTATTTATCACGTTTAGCTAAAGTATTATAACTTCTATCAATATAATCGGGGATAATAATCTTCTTTATATTAATAGGAGTAAATGTGCTATTCAATAAGCTTGCCGTATTCCATTTGTTTTTAAACCTATAATATAATTCTTCATTCCATGGCAATGCAGGGTTTCTGCTGAGTGCATCCCAATCTAAACGTTCTTTATATCTATCAATAAGTTTTTCATTCCATTTGATTTTCTTATTTAAGCTTAGAACTTCGAATATGATAAGATTTTCATTTTGATATATATAATCATCGCTCAAAGGAGCATTACGACAAAATGATTCGTAAAATTTCCCAGCATTATAATAACTGTATTTATCAATCCAATAATCTTTATAAATGGTAAACATGGCTTCATTCCATTGTAGAGATTCATTTTTTGCTAAACTTTCAAAGTTCCATTTGTGAACAAATTCCTTAAATAAAGCATAGGAAATGGGAATATTGGGATTGCTACTCAAAAGTTCCCATCCCATGTCACACCTATCTATATATGAGGAGTACTTATGTAAGAAATTTATAGACCAAGGTATGGTTTGATGCAAAGAACTACCGTAATAATCTCCACTACAAAATCCCCATTGCCAATGTATCCTATCTTTGAAAAAATCAATTAACTGATTGGTGGCATTGTGCGCAATATTTATGCTTAAATAATGCCAATCCCAGTTGTCAATGAATGAATTGATTAATTCAACAGATAAAGGTAACGACTCATTTGAAGATAAAGCTTCCCAATTCCATTTATCTTTAAATGTTGTAATCATATCAATAGATAATTGTAGCGATTGGTTTTTTGACAAGACTTTCCAATCCCAGTAGTTATAAAAAGATATAATTGTTCCAGAAGATAGGGATAACGATTTGTTTGATGATAAAGCTTCCCAATCCCATTTATCACTAAAACTACGGATAAATTGGATAGACCATGGCAACGATTCACTTAACGATAGAGCTTTCCAATCCCATTTATCTTTGAATTTTTTTATAAATTCGATAGACCATGGTAGAGAGGGATTCCGCGATAAATTATTCCAATTCAATTTAAATTGAAATTTTTCTATGAAGTCTTCACTCCAATCAATTCGTGTATTACTACTTAATTCATCCCAACATACTGTTTGTGAGTGGTATGTAACCAACTTTACAGTTAAACCACCACTCTTGAATAGATTCTTTTTAAATCCCTCTGTATCTACTCTTATTTGTTCATAAAGAAAATCAAAATCAACACTTTCCTTTTTAAGAAAGACATAGCTACAAAATGGGCATTTATCTACTTCTTTGGAAGAATACCATTCACTTCCACATTGAGGACATTTCATAGTGATAATTTATATGCTCACTTGTTCCCTGCGGTAAGCCATAAATAAAAAAGATGTGGGAACACTATTTGCTTTATCCTTGTAACTGGCTCTCGCATTGCCTTTGCTGTGGATAAAACAATAGCGACCCACACCAAAGGGCATATAGAAACCTCACAAAAATGAGGTAGGTATATATCCAAGTGCGGGTGCTACTGCTATCATCTTCACAGCGTTTCAAATTTGCGAGATTTGTTACAAGAAGATAATTTCAATAACACCTTTCGTTAAATATGTCCTTCCAACTCCCTAACGCATTAGTTCATTGGAATTGGTGCAAAGATACCTAAAGGTTTTAAATCAATAAGCATGGAGTGAGGATTAATAGTGAATATCCTGCCCTCAAACATGAAATAATTTAAATCAAGAGTATTCAAGGGAATATAAATCAAAGTTTTTATCTGTTGTGTTAAAAAACGGCTTATTGTTTTGTTATGAACATTTGTTCATTATATTTGCAGTCGAAAACAATAAATATTCAATGTCACCACGTCCAAAAAACATCCGTAAAGTCAATAATATGCCTTCTGTTGCAGGTTTTAAACCGATAGCCTCAAACATTTGTCGCAAGGATGCTATATTCTTGCATTTCGAAGAGTATGAAGCGATACGGCTATGTGATTATGAAATGAAAACTCAACAAGAGGCTTCTGTTTCAATGGGGGTATCACGTCCTACTCTTAGCCGAATATATACCAGTGCAAGGCAGAAAATTGCCCAAGCATTGGTTCGTGGTGTTGCTATAATGATAGAAGGTGGAGTAGCGTACACTGATAGTGAATGGTTCCATTGCGGAGTATGCGGTTTTGTATTCAATAATATCAAACCTGCACTTAAAATCCGTAAAATGGAATGTCCAGTGTGCCACTCTAACGACATAAGCATTAATAATATTAACATTAATAAGAATGAGATTATGATGAAAATTGCAATTCCAACCAGAGAAAATGCAGTTGACAACCATTTCGGTCACTGTGAGTATTACACAATCTTGACAGTAGGGCAAGACAATCAGATTCTAAGCAGCGAGACTATTCCTTCTCCACAAGGATGCGGATGTAAATCCAATATCGCAGGAGAATTAGAAAACATGGGAGTCAGCGTCATGTTGGCAGGGAATATGGGGCAAGGTGCTTTGAATGTACTTACAGCCCATCATATTAAAGTAATAAGAGGTTGTTCCGGTAATATTTTGGATATTGCCACTGACTACTTAAACGGGAAGCTTACAGATTCGGGAGTGGGCTGCTCATCCCATGAACACCACCATGAATGCCATGGACACAATCATAAAGAATGATGTTTAGGAAGAACAAAATGCTACTTAACATTGTCATAGACTTTGTTATGCTGACAGCAATGGCATTGGTGAGTATAAGTGGCTTCATATTGGAAATAGTCATTCCTTCTCGTCATGCTGTCAAATTTCAAGGTGCTACCCCATGGAGTTCACAATTATTGGGCTTTGGAAGGCATGATTGGGGCAATATTCATTTGTGGGCAGGAATTGTATTGGTCATTCTGCTTGCTATTCATATTTTATTACACATAAACATGGTATCGGCTTTTATTAAGAAGAAATGCCCGAACCATATACTACGAGTATTATTTTATATTTTATTTTTAATGCTATTGATAATGACAATAGTGCCTTGGTTTTATTTATGCTATTAATAACGGCAAGTCAATCTATTACTTTATATATTAGAGATAGGTTGGCTTGTCTATTTATAAAGACTGCCATTATTTCTCCGGCTGTTTTTTTAGGTAGGACAAATTCAGATTGGGGTATATAAGATTGACCTTACTCTAAATTTGTCCTGCCTTTCAAAGTGACTTCACGACATCAACCCTGCTCTGACAAGTAATCTCTTGACTTGTGTAATCTGAAACTTGCATCCCTTAGATGTAACAAAGCCTTGCTCATTCAACAGACAAGTCATTTCGGATAATGATTTGCCTTGCATTGACAGTGACCGTAACAGTGCTATCGCTCTCATGTTATTTGGATTGTTATCCGCTTTAGCCTTGTTGGTAATGATACTATGTTGAACGGCTTGTTCAAATTTATTCATCAAATTCTCCGATTTACCAAGCTGCACACCCCTTGCTTTTTTGGCTTGAAGTGACTGTTTGGTTCTCTGACTGATTAGTCCTGCCTCATATTCGGCTATGCTACTGATGATATGCAGAATTAGTCTGTTGGCTTGTGGAAAGTCACAGAACACAATCTCAACATCACTCTCCAACAGCTTAGAAGTAAACGCTACATTCCTTGACAACCTATCCAATTTAGCTACAATCAGAATAGAGTTCGTTTTCCTGCACATCGCCAAAGCTGCAAGAAGTTGAGGTCTGTTAAAGTTCTTCCCACTCTCCGTTTCAATGTATTCAGCAAGTATAGGCTTGTTCTTCACATGGTTGTGAATAATCTCTCGTTGTGCTTCCACACCAAGACCCGATATTTGCTGCTTCATGGTGGATTGCCTTAGATATGCTATGTATGTCTTCATAATTCACAATTATTAATAGTTGGTTACAAGTGCTGAATGTTCGTTCAGTTTATGTAAGTAAGGACACCCAACTTAAAAATTGAATGTCCTTTTCAAGATGATACGCTATAACTGTCCTTCATCAGCGAAGCTATAATATCCTGCATCTGTTAATATGAGGTGGTCTGTTACTGTAATCCTCATAAGTTTGGCTGCATCCCTGACCTGCTTAGTAATCTCCATATCCTGCCTGCTTGGTTTCAGATTGCCGCTTGGATGATTATGCGCAAGAATGATAGCTACTGAATTGGTGAGTAATGCAGCTTGCAGGATAACTCTTACATCAGCACAAGTTTCAGTAATTCCCCCCTCTGATATGAGAGTATAGCCTAAAATTTGGCTGGCTTGGTTTAGGAACAGAACTTTAAAATATTCTTTGTAACAGATTGTACCCTCCTTATATGTAGGAAGCAAGTATTTATAAGCATCTTCCGAACTATATATTTTGCTCCGGCTTTTTGAAGTGGATTTGTAAGTTAGTTCCACTTCTCCAACAGTATAATCTATATCCATAATATCAAGTATTAAAATGGTCTATCGCCATATTCATAAACAAGAATTGAATTGCATACTCTATCATAGAATGAGAATCCGCAACAAGTATGGAAGTAGCTCTCATAAACTGCTGCATATTCACCATGCTGTCTGCTGTTCCTATCCAAGAATGAATCAAACTTGTACAGCCAATATTTAAGTGCTTGCAAGCGTTTGATATATTGCAGATTGTTTTCACAGTAGCATAATTTCTCTTGTAAAGAGGTGATATGATTGATAGCATTTTCAATTTTAGATTTATCCATAATGTCATAGAATTTGTAAAGTGTAAAACAGAAAAAGGACACCTAACTTAATAGATGTCCTTTTAATTAATAAGATGTGATAATGTAGTTACTTCTTGGAATAGTGATATTTCATGGAGAATATGTAAATCTCTATCATATCATTATGCACAGAATAAATAAGTCTATGCTCTGAATTAATTCGTCTTGACCATTTACCTGCCAATTCATATTTGAGAGGTTCAGGTTTACCTATACCAGTGTAAGGATGTTCCAATATATCGGCGAGTAATTTCTTAATGCGTTTGGTTATGTTGGGGTCATTCTTTTTCCAATATTCCCAATGTTCTTGTGCAATAGGAGTAAATATCAGTTTCATAGTTCATCTAAATTTACTTCTATTCCCCTGCCTGCCTTTAAGTCTTCTTCTCCTTTACGAATATCATTCATGGTCTGTTCAGAAGACATGATATATTCGGTCTCTTTCAAAGAATTATATTCTTCCAAAGAAATCATTACTACTCCCGTACCATTACCACGATTGATAAGTACCGTATCGCAATCGTCAATAACCGAGTCAATATAACCTTTTAGATTGGCTCTTAAATCTGTGTAATTGGCTGTTCTCATAAATCCTCCTTTTTATAATGCAAATATATGTACTTATTTGCGTACTTACAAATATAATTAGTTAATTATTAAGTATGAAGAAAGGACACCAACTTAATGATGTCCTTTCCTCTGTCAATCAACAATCCACTCAGCCCAAGAACCAAGCGTATTTGTTATCAAGTCCTTGCAGGACGTTGTTAATTCCTACACTGACTTCCGTAGCGTTTACTGCTCGTTGCAGATAAGTATCAATGTAGCTTCCCTTGTTAGCCTGCGTCAAAAGATTGTGGAAATCGAACATTGATATGGCGTTGTCCTTTGCTCCGAACACTTCGTTGTGATAGTAGTCGCGACAAACAGAATTAATCTGACTGTCCGTAATCAGAAGTCTTGGAATAGCTTTCTGCCTTGCAGGTGACAATGCTTGAAACATTCTCATCCGCCCTACGATTTGCGCAAATTGTGTCTCGGACAATGAAGTGTTGGTAAGTGACTGCATCAAGTGGATTTCTTTTGCAGGGTTGAAGCTGTGGAACAATTCAAGTACGTTTCTGTAAAGTTCGCTGATATTGGTCACTTCCATATTGAACTTGACACCTTCTCCTGTTAGGATTTGATTGCTACAAATGCGAACACGCCACCCGATAAAAACCGAAAACTTCTCCAAGCCTTTGGATGCACGATAAAGATTAAGGTCTGAATAGTTCCTTACCCCACCGATGCACAGTTCAAGCCTTTGCCCTCTTATCGTTTCGATAATGGTTGGAATGGTAAAGGCAAATGCAAGACGTTGGTAGAATTGTGTCTTTTCACATTCTAACAGTTCCGATGCTTTCTTTCCCAAACTTTGGGGAGTTCTACCACGTACAATGTGTGAAACTCTGATTTCGGGTGTGTTCACTCTTTCACCAGCATAGAATGAGCAAGCCGCATCATGCACACATGAAATAAAGTCTTGATGTGCGATAGTCAATTCTTGGTTAGCCCAAGTTGGAACGACACATTTATTGGTAAGCTCGTCCATAGTGATTGCATCGGTGTTGGCTTCCAAAAAGTTCACGCTCGGCTGTACAGTTAGTTCGTCTTGGATAATGGCAGCTTCTTCCGCATACTCGCCTAAGTTAAATCTCGATTGGTTCTGTGCCATGATAGGCATAATTTGTAATGCTTCCATAATGAATTTGAATTAAATGATTATTGATTGAATGGATTTAACAAGAACAAGCCCTAAACACAAGTGAATTTCTTCGTTTGCATCTAAGGCTCGTTCTATGTCTTTCCCTAAATATTCTTTTAAAAGAAATTCGGAGCATTAGTAAATTATAGCTCGGCTACGGGAATAGAATTGTGAACATATACGCTGCTGACAAAAGACATTCTTTTTTCATGGATGATGTGAGGTAATAGTATCATCGTGAAGTAAAGAATGCTTTTTTCTTCCATGCCCATGAGGGGGCATAAAAAGGTAGTGTACCTCCGTTTTTATCATCTGACACAGCATGGGGGAGTGAATTACGACATGAAGATATGTTCAAATAAAAAAAGAGTCCCCACTTTCATCAGCGGAAACTCTTCGTTTATAAATGATTTGATAAAGTTAAATATTAATGATAGAGTACCTTTTTAAAACAGACCCTATAAAACTAACTTTCATCAAAAAAAGTACTATCCTATATCAATGGTTCTAATATTCTGATAGCTTTTTGATTTCCGATTTTACACTCTTGAATTTTGAAGAAATCTTTTATAGTCATGGCTGTAATCGCATTTTTAGGTGCGGTCTTAACCAATGCGTATAAACGCTTTAATTCTTTTTTGATATATTCACGAGTGTATTTCTCGCCAATCTTAAAGGAGTTTTTAAGGAGTTGAACAAACTCTACTCCGCTTGTTTTTTCTCTATAGTTTTTCATAATCATGGCTTCTTTGATTTTTTTGAATGAATAATTGTTTACTTCAATAACTTCTTTGCCTACCGTATTGTAAGCATCAATAATAAAAGCATCAACTTGTCTGATGTCACTGATAAACGATTGTGCCAATGGAGAATCTCTGTCATCCTTCAACGATTCCAGTAATTCAACGATACGCTTTCGGCTTTCTTTGATAGAACTGCTCTTATCCATTAGGCTCAACCTTTCCTTATCGCCCAATTTGTAAAACAGAGGTTGGGTCAGTTTCGGTAAGAATAAGTTGCTTTCTTTATATCGGTTCACTACTGAATCAATATTGTTGTAGGCAGACTTAACCAATGCTTCATCAACAAAATTGTCAATCGCAAAATAGTTGGTCTTACCGTCTTTTAGCATCCGGTTATATGGCAGTATATCCAATGCAGCCTTATAAGCATTTCGGCTTTCTGAAGATGTTGCACATTCATAAAGATTTTTAATAGTCTTGTAAGCATCCCTGCAACCTTTGAGATATTCTTTGATGCCTGCTTTGGTGCGTATCGGATAGTTCTCATTGGTATTGACAACATGAATAGCCAAAGAAGTACCATTTCTGAATCGTCCTATTGCTTGTACCGCATCAGTACATGGGTCAATGATAGTGTATTCTGCAAAATACGGTTCAGTGACAAATACTATATCGGGCCGTTCTTCCAATTCAATATCCACAGCAGTATAGTTTCTGCTGGTAAACCACATATAAGGCATTTTATGCTTAATGTTCCAGTATTCATAAGCTCGTTTAAATCCTTTCTTCTTCAACTTCTCAACACTTTTCTCTGCACAGAATACTGCGGACTCATTTTCAACTCCCAATTTACTCATCAACTGGTGTATCATATCAACGCTGTTGGCAAAGAAACAAATACTGCGTGGTTGTTCTTGTTGTGCTTTTATCTGTGGTAGAATTTCTTTCAATGCTTCCAAAACATTATTGGTCTGTACAATGCTGATAGGACGTTTGTAATCAAAGGTAGGCTGTACTTCTACTATTTTGAAACCTTGACTTTCAAAACGTGGGTCACTCGGTAGTATGGGAGTAGCTGAAACAAATGCCTTTTCTCTGAATTTGAAGAAATCATCCATAGGAAGAATTATATCTGCCCTATAATCGACGTCCTTTATCGTCTTGTCGCATTCATCGAACAACAAGAAGGTTATCTCATATATGTCAAGTTCCAGTTCCTCGAAAGCACGTTTGATTTTAGTAAATCCTTCGGGAGTGCTTATCAACTTGATAAACTTTCCTGCGGCTAATGTCTTTTCAATATAATCAATGACTTCTTCTGTTGTCACCCCTTGCTTGACACCGAACAGATTGTCATTCTTATGCTTCGGGTCTTTGCACTTGCCAATGATAGGCGGAACATTGGGAACGATAATAACAGAATGTCGCTTAGCCTTTATTTCGGAGTAGGTTGCACCCAATCCGGTTAATGTCTTACAAAGGATAGTGTTTGTTTCTATCTGTGGCAGGACTTCTGTCAAGTACTGGATTTTACCAGCTATTTTATATATAGGTATATATTCCTTTTTCATTTATGTGGATTTAAAAAGGAGAGAGGAAATTTGCACTTCCTCTGCTCCGTTTAGATTTAACGAATTAACCCTTTCTCTTGCAAGTACGAAACAATGTCCTCGTCTCGGTTTATAAAGAAGAAGATGTTGCCGAATTTGAAGTTGGCTACTGCTGTTAGCTGCCCTCTACGGTCTCTGAACTCGGGTGTAAACTGAATGTTTACAGCCTTACTTTCCACAAACAGTTTGAGCATATTCTTTCGATACTCGTTACCATTAGTTTGGTCTGACTTCTGAACTTCGGACGGTTCTACTCCAAAATCCTCACTCTTGCCAGTAGAAAGGTATGTCATAAGCCAGTTTGCAGATTCATCGTTCAACTGATACGCGAAGCGTTTCACGTATGTACTTTCGACCTTTATCACTTCGTAACCGTCCTCGTCAATGTCGAAGAAGATGTTCAATCTGTCAAAACGTGACATCATGGACTTCAATTCTGCATGCGCGGCCACATTGTTATATGGTTCGCGGTTGCTTGCAGTAATAATATTCTCAAAATCGAATTGAATCATATTCCGTTGCTATCTACAAATTTCTCAAAAGCTTTCATATCTACTTTATATCTTTCCTCGCTCACAAGTAAATTTTGTAGCACATGAAGATTTATTTTATGTTGTTTAAGCTTCATCAATGAATCACAAATGTCATAAAGAATGGATAAAGCTTCCTCTCCTGAATTAAGATAACTTGCATTACGGCTAAAATAGCTATGCTCTACACGTTGAGAAATAACGACTTTACCATTCTCTTCTTCAAACAAATCCTCTGGTTTAAAGCCGTAAGATACCAACAATTCGTAAACACGAAGAAGTCTCTTTCGAAGATGTGCTACTCTAATAGATTTTGACCTAACTTCTTTGAGGCAATTATCATAATCGGGATTTTCTAAATCAAATATACCTACTTGTCTTTTTTCAAATATTCTATTTAACACATTTTTTTCAGAAAGGATTTCCTTGCATATACCTCTGGGATTTTTTAACAATTCATTTAAAGTAATCTTTTCATATCCCATTCCTCTGATTTTTTTCAGAATATAGTTTAAATCTTCTGATGCCTTTTGGATGGTTAACATCCATTCATTGAACTCTTGCAAATCGAATTCAGTTAATATCAAATCTGACATAGTTATAAAATTTTAAATTAATAAAATATTGTTCCTTTGCAAAAAAATAGAGGCCTCTTATTTTCTTGATTATGGCGCAAAGGTAGAGGAAGTAAATGGAGCTAAATGGAACTAAAAGGTGGGAAAAAATCGATAGAAAATTCCAAAAAGTTAAGCCTATGTTATTTGATTATGTATTTATTGTACTTTTTCATTTCCTTTCTGACGAATGTTTGCTTCTCTTTATTAGAGTATTCAATATTAAAGTCTTTATCAAGCACTCCTAATATTCCTGCAATATCATATAGGAACGCATATTGTTCATTGGTAAATAGGAAATCCCCTCTCTTAAAAATACCAGCAAATTGAAACTCTGTACCTAATGTATATAGTAATGTACCCACATAGTGAGAGTCTATTCTTTTTTGCAAGGTTGATTCTATGGCAAGAATTGTTTTAACTCCTTTCAAAGTAAATCCAATCGGTTGTACAGTTTTCCCATGTTCGTTCTTTGCATAATATGGAGTAACACCGTCCTTGAACTTATATCCAAAGTAGAGGCGAATATCAATATCATCTTCCTTTTCAAACGCAACAATTCGCTTATAGTTTTTACTGGCATTATATTCAAATAGAAGAATTTTGGTATCGTTATTATCAATCGGAGATTTTATTTCTTCATTCCAAAGAAGTTCCGCATACAAGAACTTATAAAACTGCATCATTTTCTCAGGTGGATATATTGTAGCCAATTCCTTGTTGAAAGTATCGAATAGTAACCGGGTAGTTTCTCCGTATGGAAAATCAAATTGGGTCTTCCCATTATATTTGATTTGGATAGAATCATGTTTTTGGATGCCGTATAAGAGTTTAACAAGTCTCGCCAAGTCAATAACTTTAGAGCTTTGGTATCTTCTGATGCGTTTAATGGTAGTTGTTATAATATCTAAAAGAGTTTCTTGGTATTCTGTTTGTGAGAAAAGTTGGGACAGTTCTTTATATCTCGTAGAACATTGAATAAATTGTGGTAATGCACTCTTTGCTTGTACGAGGTCATATCCATTGATTATGTTAGAATTGTTGGTGCTCATCTTTTTAACTTTGGATTTGAAAGCAAAATTAAAAAAATAATCTCCACCTGCATTGCTACAAATGGAGATTTATTCATTACAGCAAATTCTTCATTGCTTCATCTACTTGCTCGTTGTCGAAGCTATCCAAATATATTTGAGTAGTCGCCAAGTCTGAATGACCCAATGCTTCACTTATCAATGCAATGTTTACTCCCGATTTCTTAAGAACACTCGCGAATGAATGGCGAGCGACATAGGTTGTTAAGTTGGCTTCAACTCCAAGCTGTGCGGCAAGTAGTTTTAGATTCTTATTGACCTTTCCTAATATCTTATGTATTCTGTTCTGCTTTTGTAGGGCGGTCTTGTGTATCTTGCTATCCAAAATAGGAAAAAGATAGCCTTTACTCTCTTTTGAGTATTTTTCAATTATTAGCATGGCCTCTTGTGGTATTCCTATTTTAATCAGTTTCTTTGTTTTTTGACGAATATAGTGTAATCTGCCATTCTGAATATTCTCGTTTGTTAGATTAGCTATATCAGTGAAATTGATTCCACCGCATAGATAACTGAACACGAATATGTCTTTGCTCAACTCCATGTACTGCTGTTTTCCAATAGGCTGCACCTCTGTTGTGAATTTCAGCACGTCTGTTTTGGCAATGGCTCTCTTTTGAGTTGTGGTATCGAACTTGTTGACTTTGTACTCATCAAACGGATAATCGGACTTCCGGGCGCACTTAGCTTTGATAGCTTTATTATATGTACTCCGGAGCGTGCGAAACATTAGGCTTATGGTAGTTTCTTTGTTGTCTTTGGAACGTAGCCATTTCTCATATTTGTTAAGCCAAGAAGTATCTATATCACTGAAAGGTATATCTATTTTGCCTTTCGTGAACACTTTAAGCGAGTTGAAAGAACTTTTATAGATAAGACGGTTGCCGCATTTATCCTCACGTGTGTATTGCTCTATCAATTCGTGGTAGAATTCACTAACGGTTTTCAGTTCAAACTTGGTATGCTCATTATTGAGTAGGGTAGTAGTGGTATATTCTTTCTGTTCGATATTCAACTCTAACATTCGCTGTTGAAGTTCCCGTTGCTTATCCAAGATAATCTTTTGGATATATTCTTTGTTAGGGCAGTTCGGTTTAGGCTTGTTTCGTGTAAAGTCCCAATATTTAGGATTGACGGATATGCCTAAACTCTGCATAGTCCGTTTGCCGCTTTTGGCTACTCTTACCATTAAGGGGGATTCTCCATTTGCTAAAGTTTTCCACTTGTAGCACACTACGTTGATTACTGCACTCATAAAATTTTTGGTTGACTTCTTGGTTGACTTCAACCGCATAGTTTCGTGCAGATTCAGCATTCTCTAAAAACAAAA
>NWBO01000029.1:496-2402 GCA_002633275.1 Bacteroidales bacterium Phil12 | reverse complement strand
GTAAAGCCGATTGTAACGCAGTCTTTTTTGTTTACAAAAGCATCAAGTTCTTTTTTCATCGGTTTTGCACCGTTAAAATAAAGATTTCCACCTGCCCATACAGGAAGTTTTGAGTAATACCTGTCTGTTGTTACAGAACCCATTCCGCAGTATCCTTCAAACTGTTTGTCCCATTCATTAAAAGTGGGATAGTCATTGTAAGGAATTGTGCCTGTGATGATGTTGCCGTCGTCCCATTCTTGTTTTTTCATTGAGTTCATCACTTTTTTCATAAACGGCCGCATAGGCTGCTGAATGAAAATATTGTTGTAGAATTTGCAGTCACCATGCAGGATTGTCATAAACCCTGTGACGGCTGTTCCGTGCGGCACATGGTAAGGGGTATAGCGCGGCGAAGGAAGGTTTGGCGAGCCGTTGTCAACACCGCGACCGACTGCCGTAAAGCCGCCTGCGATAATGTTATGAACGAGAGCAACGCCTTGTGTCGCAAGTTTTAATGCCCTGTCAGACAGGAAAATATTGTTGTCGACAAGTGTCGGACCGTGAGAAACTTCAATAAACAAATCTTCTGCAGCTCCAAGCATGCTTTCTTTGTTCATATTATACGATTTTGGTACGCAGTTATCGTGGAAGNNCCCTGTGCCTGCCAGTCAAGCCATATTCCGCGCGTGCAGTTATGGATATGATTGTGGCGGTAAATGACATCGATTGCGGCATGCATTTTTATTCCGCCGATTTCTGCTCCTGCAAGATTCTGTTTGTTATTGATGTGATGAATGTGATTGTCTTCGATTAATGAAAAAACGCCGCCAAGATGACCGACGATTCCGCATTGTCCGCAGTCGTGAATGTCACATCGTCGTACAATGTGAGAACCTACAGTTTCTTTTGACCAGCCGTCAATTTGGGCAATGCAGACACAGTCGCGCTGAGTTTGCGTTCCGTCTTTGTATTTTTTTTCAAGCCATTTATTGTCATTGCCTTCCTGATAATATTTGCCGAGCGAGATTCCAGAACACTTTGATTCAAATATTTCGCAGTCCTCGATAATCCAGCCTTTTGACCAATGAGGTCCAATCATTCCGTCCTGGTATGCAGTTGGCGGCGCCCATTGTGTTGCTGCTTTTGAAACAGTAAAGCCAGACAATGTAATGTAGTTACGTCCTTTTTCTGACGGAAGAAAACAATTCTGCCTTACGCTTATTTCAACGTTTTCGGTATTAGGATTTTTACCCTGAAAATTGGCATAAATTACAGTTTCGTCATTTTCTGCATTCTGTTCTGTAAACCATGTATAAGTTGAAAATTCCTGATCCCATGACGGAACGTAAATTTCCGGTTTTATAACTTTATCAAGCGAAGCGACTTCGTACATTGATTTTCCGTTTAAAAAAACATCGCCTGTGTGCGCTTTCATATACGCAATGAACCAGTCACCGCGCACGAGCGTTGTAAAAGGATTGTAATTGCCGAATGTTTTATTTGGAATCCTTGCAACGTAAACATTGCCGTTGACATTAGTCCAGTTTTTAACCTCTTCAGCTCCAGTGATGTGAGCGGCTTTTAACTGTTCACCTTTAAAAACGATGGGATTACCTTCTGTTCCAGAATTTTTTGGATTTACATATTCACGATAAATTCCTGGAGCAACAAGAACTTCGTCTCCTGCCTGTGCAATTTCAGCTGCCTGTTGAATTTTTTTAAATGGATTTTCTTTAGTTCCGTTTCCGCCATCTTTGGCATTAATGTTTACATAGTATGTCACAAGAGTCTCCTGAATTTTTTTTCTCTCTGAATTATTATATACGATAAAATTGTTTTTTTGGAAAGAAAGATATTGCAAATATTGAAAAAACTATAAAAAAAAATTTATACTCAAGTGTCTTTGACAGGATTGGTAAAAAGT
>NWBO01000029.1:0-454 GCA_002633275.1 Bacteroidales bacterium Phil12 | reverse complement strand
GGTAAAAAGTATGTCACAAATTGAATCAGTTTTGAAAAAATTAGAGGGAACTTCGGTTTACGATATTCTTATTAATGTTGAAAATGCGTATGAGCGTATTTCAAGAGAGCAGGGTGAGTGGTATGATAAAACTCATTTTTTCTGTCCATCTGGTTGTGGTAAATGCTGCGAAGGTTTTGAGCCGGATTTATCAGAGTGTGAAGCTTTGTATATGGCTGCCTGGCTTTTAGAAAATCAGCCGGTAATTGCACATTCGATTTCTGAAGGAGTTTTTCCTTTTGGGAATGGAGAAAAAACATGTCCTTTGTTCAATTTTAATTCACCTTTTCATTGTTCCATTTATGGCGGAAGGGCTTTTATATGCAGGTTGTTTGGGGCATCGAGTTTTTATTCAAAGGACGGAAAAAAAGTATGGCGGCCGTGCAAATTTTTTCCTGATGAAGAATTAAAAAAA
>NWBO01000028.1 GCA_002633275.1 Bacteroidales bacterium Phil12 | reverse complement strand
TTTCCCGCCATTCTATTATGGAAGTGCTCGTACCACTCCTTCTCATAATCTGGTAAAGGCTTTTTATGCGAAGAATGGTTATCCGGCAACCGATGTTCGTTCCGGTGTCGATCTGTCTGATCCTGATTTCGATCTGACGCAGCTTTATGCCGTACTTGATAATCGCTTTGCGCTGAATGTCTACTATCATAGTGCTACATTTGGCGATTCCGGTCAGCCGTTGGATATGTCCGAGGGTGGAAAAGATTCTCCTTCGTTTAGTGAGAATGCTACACGTACGGGTTATTATTTGGCTAAATTCGTTTCCAAGAAATCGGCTATGCTGAATCCGATTCAGACCTTAAACTCGGTTCATTACAATCCTTTGTTACGGAAATCGGAAGTTCTTCTTAACTTTGCCGAAGCTGCTAATGAGGCTTGGGGCAACCCGACGGTGAAAGCCGAAGGATGCCTGTATTCTGCATACGAAATATTGAAAACAATCCGTTCGCAAGCCGGGGGTATCAACTTTGATCTTTATCTGGATGAAATGGCTCAAAGTAAAGACTCGTTCAGAAAGCTGATTCAGAACGAACGTCGCTTGGAATTTACTTTCGAGAATCATCGTTATTTTGATATGCGTCGTTGGGTATTGCCGTTGAACGAAGAGGTGGAGGGTGTTGCCGTTACTCGCAAGGAAGATGGTACATTCAGCTTCAAAGTACAGAAAGTGGAACAACGGAAATATGAAGTGAAAAACTATTTCATGCCGCTACCGTATGCAGAGCTGGAAAAGAATAAGAATCTAATGAATAATCAGGGTTGGGAATAACGTGCTGTTGATATAAATACTTATTTACAATGAAAAGACTAAATATATTATGGATAGGGCTGATAAGCGTTCTGATGACTGCTTGTTATGACGATTATGAAAAGGACTACGATAAGAGTTCTGTGTACTTTGCTTCGCAAAAACCTCTGCGGACACTGGTAGCCGATACAGATATGTCGATAAAGGTAGGAGTGGCTATTGGCGGTAAAAGAGAGGTGCATACCGATGATTGGGCTACGTTTGAGATCGATCCGTCTTTACTGGATGGTACGGGCTTGACACTGATGCCGGAAAACTATTATCAGTTGGCTAATCCGAACAAGATGACGATTAGCAATCCGAATCTGGCAATAGCAGATGTGAAAGTGACTTTCTCCGATGCTTTCTATAATGACAATGCTGCCTTGGACAAGCACTATGCAATCCCTTTCCGGTTGGTCGATCATAATCAGGATGAAATAAGTACTGATGTGAATGGTAATTTGAAGGATTACAGTATTGTAGTTGTCAAATTTGTCAGCCAGTATCATGGTACCTACTTTGTGAAAGGAAAAGTTACCAATTTGTCTACCCAGCAGGTTACTGAATACAGTAACAAGGATTTGAGTCAGAATATGACCCGCGACTTTGTTTCGTTAGGTAGAAACAAAGTACGCAGACCGGGTTTCGGAAACACATTGGAAAACAATGAGTCTGTGAATCTGACAGTCAATCCGGATGGAAGCGTCAATATTGAAGCCGGAGGAAGTGTCGCTATCACAGATGCATCCGCTACATTAGATCCTGCTGCCGAATCATTGGAATTTGTAGGGAAACAGCCTAAGTTTACCCTTTCTTATAAGTACACGAAAGGTGGCGTCACTTATCAGGTTGACGAGGAACTGATTCGTCGTCAGAATCCGGAAGCTGATTTACGCTTCCAAGAGTGGTAGAATAGGTATTAGTCAATTATAGGTGTCTATTGGCCGCCGGTCATTAGCTGCATCAGCGAATGTTGCAGGTTAATTACCGGCGATATCTTTTCTATCATAGTAACTTCTACTT
>NWBO01000027.1 GCA_002633275.1 Bacteroidales bacterium Phil12 | reverse complement strand
GTTCAATTCCGGTCGGGCCCGCCATTAAAAAAGTAAGTGATAGCAAGGGTTTAGGCGATTTAGCCTAAGCCCTTGTTTTTGCTTTTATACCTTAGGATTACTCATTAGGGAACAAATAGGGAACATTCAAAATAGATTTTTTTATAATCTCTCTTATTTAGTTACTGTCAAATCATGGTTTAAATCGTCATCTAACATTTTTTTGTGTTTTTTTTGTATTGTTTTCTGACCTCTATCGCAACTATATTTTTTACATAAACTGATGGAGGTATAGAAGTGATGAAAAGAAAGAAAAGGAAAATTGTGACGGAACGGAATACGGAAATTTTGACGACTCGAGAGGCGGCGGAATATTTGGGAATCTCCTACTCCTATTTACGAACGTTGCGAGCGACTCCTGGCGCGAGGAAAAATGTATCTCCGCCACCGCAAATTTACATCGGACAATCGCAAAAATCTGTTCGCTATCTGCGCTCGGACTTGGACGCATGGCTGAAATCTCGGCCACGGTATCTTGTGGAGGAAAGCGAAAAAGTGTGTGCCGAAAATTCGGCACAAAGAAACTTTTCGAGAGCCCCCTAACTCTCTGAAAAGAAGAGAGGAAGAGTTTGGTAAAAAACGTATGATTAGTCTTGGAGTGACAGGAAATTTCGTGATTTGCTAAATCACCCGTTCAGTGACGTTAAGTCATTCGTTTGGTGACTTATTGCCATTAGTTTGATGGCTTATTTCATAATAAGTTTTTTGAGGGAGAAAAAAGAATATGGGTAAAAATAATGCGACTATTATTCGAGAGGTTACTAAGATTGTATGTGATGAAAAAGGGGAAAAGAAAAGTGAAAGAACAGAACAATACATTCGCAGAGGAGTAGAACCCCAATTTGTGAAGCTCTACCTTGATTGTGTGCTTGTCACAAATGAACTGCCTAAACGATTTTCTCCGGTATTGGTGGAACTCTTAAAATATATGAATTATGTTACGGAAGAAGGGCAACTAATTTCGTTAACTCCGCACATAAGAAAGCATATTTGTACAAAGCTTGGCATTTCTTCCGGTACACTAAGAAACAAATTGATAGAATTATGCTCTAGCGATATTATGCGACATATAGGCTCTCCGCGTTCAGGAACATATGTCATGAATCCTCACATATTTGGGAAAGGCGACTGGAAAGATATTCAACAAATTCGCTCACTATTTACGTTTTCGCCGGACAAAACCAGTATAGAAACAAATATTACAACATCTTCGGAATCAAAAGGGGAAACGGATTTCTCTAACGCCTCCAGTGTACGAGCGCCATAAGGATAATATTAGTAAAATTAATATTACTCTTTTTAGCTGGTTACGTAGGATACAGAAGCGACGGACGTATGGGGAAATAAATCAAGAGGCAGATTGTAGATTTAAGATTACTTGTATATTGGGCAATTATATTTTTTAGGGTATGTGCTCCGTTTAAAATACGCGGGCTCCGCCGCCCGCGCCGCTGTGGTACAAGAGCATCTCCCGCTTTCTGTTCATTATCGAAGATAGCTTTCCAAGACATTCGTCCTGCCGGTGGTTAATTAGAGGCCGCCGCCTCGGGCGTGTGCCACGGGACGGCGGCGCTGGTGAGAGGTGCTATTTCTTTTCTTCGAGAGCCTTTTTGAGTTCTTCTTTAAGTTCCTGTATGGTAGCGTCTTTCTCTTCGTCCTTCTTTTGCAGTTCAATCAACATCTGCTGCATAGCGGCCATCTGCTGCTGCATGGAGGCGACGTCTTTTACCATAGAGGGCTGTTTGCGTCCGCTCTTGCCGATGGCGAAGCTGATACCAGCGCGTCCCATGGTGTCTCCGTCGCTGTTGAGAGAGAATCCGGCGTTTACGAGGACGTTTTCTCTCACGTAGTGGAAGACGCCGACCGCTACCGATTGTTCGTTGCGGTAATAACCGAAGCCCGCGCTGAAGGTGGTCGGTTCGTAGGGGTTGTAGGGTACGGGGTGTAGTGCGGAGAGGGCCGCAGCATGCGCTCCGACCACCTGTACCCGTTCGTCGATCGTATCTATCCTGCGGTAGGCGTTCCAGAGCTGGTCTCCGGTGACGGCGTCGGTGCTGCCCTGGTAGATACCGCCGTTTGCCAGACCTGTTATGGTATTGCCGCCCATATTGATACCCTCTTCGCGGATGTTGATGTTACCGACCTTTATACTCTCAAATTCGGGGTTTTTAACGACGCCTAATTCGTATGCTCCCGCATCGTTTTTATTTATCTCGACGTTGCTGCCGGAGGCGAGGGCGAACTTACCGCCGTCGCCGATATTAGTCTCTTTCCCGTTTACAGAGAGCGTCCAGCTGCCTGTGCCGGTACCGGAGCCAGATCCGGACTCAGCGGCGGCCTTCAGCGCCTCCTGTACCGTCTTGTATTCCGTGCCGTTGACGGTGAAAGAACCGTCCAGCTCGCCGTCTGTAAATAAGAAGTTGCCGAGTATATTTGCGGCGCTCTCTCCGAGAGAGTGAAGCTGTCCGACGGTGGAGGCCTCCATACCGCCTTCCTTGATCTCTGCCGCGTTATTGAGCGTTACAGAATTTACGGTGATATCGTCCTTGAGATTGAAGACGTAGGCGTTGTTCCCGTTTTTAGCGATATCGATGTTGTTGTCGGAGGAGATACTTAATACCGTTCCCGCGCTGATTGTCTGGGTCTCTTCGCCCACCTTGAGTACCCATCCGATATCGCCGCTTGTGACGGATCCTGCTCCTGAAGCCAGACCGGTCAGAGCATCCTGGACGCTGTTGTACTTCTGGCTTCCTACTGTGAGATCTACGCTCAGCGCTCCGTTGGCGAATTGCGTCGCTCCGCCGAAGGCAGCCCTGATATCATCACCAAACTCATAGAGCTGACCGCCGGTTATGGCCTGATCGCTGTCTTTGGAAATATCTCCGCCTCTGAGGTTGCTGATAAGTACGGAACCATCTCCGGCTGCGCGGGTAGTGGTGTCGCCAAGTACGATCTCTGATTTGGTGTCGTCGTTGTACTTGACGGAGAGTTTGTCTGATTTTTCAAGATCCCCGATTTTGCCTTCGCTTTTTGTGACATGCTCTTTGAAATCGCTGATCTCTCCGGTAATACCAGCAAGGTCGCCGCTAACGATGCCCATGCTGTCCTGCAGCAGGCCGATGGCGGTTGCGTTACCGTCTATCCTATTATCCAGTCCTCTGTATGTTGTGGTGATGTCATTACTTAGCGTCTCGATGCTCTGCTTAGCTTCATTTAGCTGTCCGACCGTGGCGGCGTCGGTGAGCTCTGTGCCGTCCGTGAGATTGGTAAGCTTTGCACCGTCCATGTCGAGGCCGTCGCCCGCGGTGTTCTGTTTAACCTTGTATTTGCCGATAGTTACAGAAGTAAACTCAGGATTGACATAACCATCGCCGAGGGCGATGCCTATGTCACTAAGTTTCTCCGTGTTAGCCTCGACGCTCTGATTTGTCTCGTAGAGCTGACCGCCCGTAACTGCGTCGGTGCTGTTGGAGGTTATATCGCCACTGGTAAGACGAGTCAGCTTAACCGTACCGCCGCCTTTATTCAGCGTGATTAAGTTCTTCTCGGCATTGTCGTACTTAACTACCGAGTCATCTGTTGTTCCGCCTTCGCCAGGATTAAGCAGGTCTATCCGAGCACCAAGATCCGCGCTGACTGCGCTGAGCTGTCCGAAGTTGACGGCGTCGTTGAGCTCTGTGCCGTTCTTGATATTGGTAAGCCTTGCACCGCCCATGTCGAGGCCGTCGCCCGCGGTGTTCTGTTTAACCTCGAAATTGCTGATAGTTACAGAAGTAAACGTAGGCTTCACATAACCCTCGCCGAGGACGCCGCCTATATCTTTGATTTTTGTCTCGTTTGCAGTGACATCGCCGCTTACGGCGTTAAACACCTTCTGTACGGTGTCGAGCCCTGCATTCGATCGATACGCGAAGTCGTTCTTCGTGATGGTACCGTTCGTATCGTCTATCGCCGCGCCGTTGCCTAATATTCCCAGCGCGTCGTTTAACTGGCTTACATTCACCGCTTCGTCGCCCTCAGCTCCCGCAGCGACGTTTTTGAGCGTTACCTTGGAATTCTCGTCTGCTCCGACAAGGGTGACGCTGTTTTCATTCGTTTCGTCGTATTTTAGAGAGCGCTTGTCTGATTCCTGTAGATTCCCGATATCTCTCTCGTTGGTAGAGATTCTGCTGCCGAGGTCGTCGCTTACGGCGGTGAGCTCTCTTGAGAGAGAGGAGATGTTTGTGGCAACGTCGGTGCTGACGGCGAATAACTGCTTTCCCGATACGGCTTGGGTACTTGTGCTACTGATATCCGCATCTTTTAGTCCGCTTATCGTGGTGCCTCCGCTGCCTTTGAGGGTGATGCTATTGCCTTGCTCAGTGTCATACTTGACGGCAATGTCATCAACGGCGGTGAGGGCGCCCTGTACGGTGGAGTATTCTACATTACCTACGGTAAGTTTTGTCGTTAGCGTCCCGTCCTTATAGGAAGATTTACCGCCGAGCGCGGATGCGGTTTTTTCTCCCATTAACTCAATATTTGTCTCGTTCGCAGTAACATCGCCGCTTATCGTATCAAACACGCTCTGAACGGTGTTAAGCCCTGGATTTGATCGATACGCGAAATTGCCGGTTATATTACCGTTCTCGTTTAATTCGAAATCACCTCCCAGCGCATCCGCCGTGCCTTTGCCGACGTTATATACCTGACCGGTAGTTGCGGCAAATTTGCCGGCAGAGGCAAGGGACATCGCGGTGACGTTGCTGATGGATGAGGTTCCGTTGCCGTTGCCGAGGACAATGGAGTCTTTTTTGCTGGCATCCACGTAATTGACGGATACGTCTTCGAGGGCTTTGAGCTGGGCTACGTTTACGGCGTCGGTATCTTCAATCCCTGCGGCAAGACCGGTGAGTTGGCGGGTGAAGGCGCCAGGACTGCTATACATTGTATTTTGACCATTGAGGTCTCCGATGGAGACTACGCCTTGTGTACCTATAACAGTATCTTCTATTGTTTTTGCTACAGAGCCGCTGGGAACGTATATACCACTGTTACCAGTCGTTCTGTTGACGTAGGAATAAGCACCCAGAGCTATGCTATTATTGCTCTCCGAGATTGACGCGAATCCAAATGCAGAGCTCTCCAACCCAGTTGCCTGTGCAATGGCTCCAAATGCAGAGCTATTCAACCCAGTTGCCTGTGCAGTGGATCCAAATGCAGAGCTTGCATCACTAGCTGCATTTGAATCGTGTCCAAATGCGGAGGAATCCGCTCCAGTCGCATACGCGTTGACTCCAAATGCAGAGCTGTAATTTCCTTCAGCATGTGCATATCCTCCAAATACAGAGCTATCTTGCCCAGTTGCCTTTGCCTCTGTTCCTACAGCGGTGAGCGTAAGGGCACCCATTGGAGGCGTAGCAGCCACAGCACCGCTGCCTATCGCTATTCCGCCTGAATTTCCTACATTTGAAGGCTCTCCTCCATCCGGGCTGATTGAGATCGCATTATCAACACCTTCACCGACAGTTCCGCTGCCTTCCTTGTAATTACCAGCCTCAGCCACCCCCGTAAGAGGCGGCAGGGTAAGCGCGGCGATGAGCAGCCAGGCGATAAAGAATTTTGTTCTTCCCTGTCTTTTCATTGTCTACAACCTTCCTTGCCTTTTTATTCTCATTTCTTATTGAAGTCTATGGTTACCGCGTTGAAGAGCCGTAATATCTCCGCGTTTATGTCCGTACTTGGCGAGGCGGCTATCACCGAACTTGCCGGAACTACTACCGTTATCCCCTTCTTATTGCCCTTAAGCCATTCGTTAGTAACACGGCGGAATTCGACCATAAGCAGCCCCGAGATACGCGAGAACTCCGCCTGGTAGCGCGCCGCAAGCTGCGCCTGTTTCTGGACGAGGCGTGGATCATTCTCCTTTACCGTGCCGAGTCCTTTCCTGAAAGAATCCATCTCGGCGTCGAGCTCCTTTTTAAGATTGTCGACACGGCGCTGTCCCTCCTTGCCGGGGTTACTTGCGTCGATGACGCGCGCCACGTCGACCACCGCCACCTCCTCTCCCCGTGCGGGTATGGCCTGCAAGGCGAATACCAGCGCCGTGACGGATAAAAACAAAGATACGAGCTGTCCTATACCTTTTACCGTAAACATCACAATCACCACTTTCTCTTCCCATTTTTGAGTCTTAAACCGAGGCCGCCGTGTCCCTTATATCTCCCTTAAACCTCCCTCCCCTCCATTTCCTACGGTCGGCCACGGCACATATAGCCTGTCCCAATAAGCGCGTAGAACAGATATAAAACTGCCGTGAACAAGCCACGGCAGAGCGAGCCCCCGGCGCGGCGGACTGAAGCCGTGCCGAAGGGGCTTAGCTTCTATGACCTATAAAAACTGCCCGTGAGTTGTATAGAAAAGAGAGCGCCGGTAAAACGTCGGTAGGACAAAAAATCGCCTTCGATTACCGAAGCCGTTGTATTGACGTTAATCTTGTATGTTTGTGAGGAATACTCATCTATGCCGGAAAATATACTATTGCGGCGTACAGATGGAAGCTTTGCCTTGCGTAAGCGGTGTGATTCTTCGTCCTGCGAAGAATCGCTGGATATAGAGACCTCTTCGAATATAAAGTCCTCGGCGTCGGCTAAATATGCGTCGCCGGTATGGGGAAGTGAAAGAAAAAGGGTGAGCGAGATTATACAGAAGACCAGAAATAGTTTTTCTAAACTTTTAGATACATTCCTGGGGGGGGGCAATATCTGTTCATTATATTATTTAATACACACGCCATCATCCAGCCATGCTCTCCACCATGATTTTAATTGTAATATAAGTATTATATTACCTATAATAATTATATTATAGTATGAAAATAAATCAAGGTAGAGGGTTGTAGGTATATAAAGAGCAAAAAAACGCTATAAATTGGCTTTGTGGTTATAACTATTAATTTAAATAATATTTTATTGTAGTTAAACAATTAAGTGCTTTTAGGGGCGGGTTTTTGACCATATCTCCCCGTGACCTTTCTGTCGTTGTGGCCTAACAATTTTGCCAGTTCGTCTCGTGCGGCGGCGGAGAGTTTTTCGTTCGACCGCCAGTCTTTGCCGTTTTTTTCTTGGTATTTCCGCTCTATTTTTTCGCGTTGCCGGGTCGCGAAAGCGTGTCTAAGTCATGGTAGTATTTTTATAATTTATATTTTATCTATCAGTGAATTTATGAAATATAAATCGTAATTTGAGCTTTATTTTTTCTGTAATCCCTGGTATACTGAAACAAATTATATTCACTATATGGGGTGGGCTTGCTTCTGTATACTGGGGAATTTCAAGAAAAGATTATCTGCGATGTAAATAATAGACATTATCGCTCCGAGACATTCACGCCTGCAAAACTTATGAATGGCGTGGATTTTGCTGTTGACGATGAGCTTACCTACCTGTATGCAACCACACACCGTTTACTGGGCATCTTGGATGGCATGATAAAATATATGCCAAATAGAGAAGTACTTAAAGAATTGATGATTTTCAAGGAGTGCTATTACTCTCGGAGGATTGACTACAAAGAAGCGCCTTTATTTGATGTACTTGCATCACTTAATGCGGGTAAAAAGGAATATGAACATGTCGCTCACATTGTTACTGCATATAAAGCAGCGTTGGGTCGCCAAGTAGGGAGCAGAACACTAGCCGAAACATGTACCCTTGCAATGTATGGCGAAGAACCTGAAGAAAAAATCTATTTACGCAAAACTACAATTCAATTAAGTGGGCGCTATGACCCCTCTCCGCCAAATGAAATATTGCCAGCCATAAACGACTTGGCAATCTTCATCGAAAAATACAATAATATTGATATATTGGCGAAGGCAGCGCTTGCCCATTATCAGCTCGAGGCCATTCATCCATTTGGGTATTACAATGGCATTGTGGGACGCATTATGATCTCCATGATATTGTATAATGCCGGTTATCCATCAATTGCTTTTTTATGCCCTTCTCAATATTTATACTATCATACGAATGATTATTTTGACTTGTTAGAACGCACACGGTACAGTGGTGGTTATCATGTTTGGATTAAGTATTTTGTCCAAGGAATTTGCACTTCGGCTAGGCATGCCATTAAACAAATTGAGGTGATGCAACAGGTCATAGCCGATGATGAGGCAAAATTAAAATTATGCAAAGAATCGACCAAAAGTATGTGGTTGGTATATAATTATTTTAAGCAGAAATTGGTGTCTGAAATAGCACTCGCGACTGACAAACTGAATTTATCCTATAACACAATAGCAAAAGCAATTAGTACGCTTCAAACTAATGGTATTGTTTTACAGACAAATAATCAAATTCGGCATAAGCTATTTGAATACCGTGATTTGCTGGACGAATTTACAAAGCACAAAAAATAGCAAGCGAGATGCTATTGTAACAGTCAATTCACTCAGATACCCAATAACACATCAATGAACGAGCTGTTTTTAAACTTATTATCGATTTATTATCATTTTATATAGTAGGGCTTGGTGAGCAACTGGATTATAATCTTATTGCAGAAGTAGCATAGCATTCTCTTAATAATCAGTTGTAGTTATAGATATAGGAGGCAAAGGGATGAACCGCGGCCTTAGCAGTATTTTTACTTCGCTAGACATTAGTCCTGAAAATGGATTAGCGACAAATGATTCCGTTTCGAATATGACCACATATCAAAAGCTTTTCTTTAAGCAAGTTCAAGATAAGGTTGGTATCGATGCAGTATACTTTTTGCGAGATTCTGATGGAGTTGCGAAAGTTCCCTTAATATACTTCTCAGCCATAGATAGATATGATCCAGGCGCGGTAGCAACGTTGCATCGCTTAGCATGGAATTTAGGAGAAGCCCCACTATTATTTATAGTTACTCCTGATGAATTGCGGATATTTAATAATTATCGAACTCCACGAAAAAAGGATGGTAGTTTAGATCCCAAAGCTGGATTAATAGAAACAATCAATTTAACCATTGATTTGGAATCTCAGCGTCAGCAACTTGCCCACTATAACCGTATACAGTTTGAAAGTGGAGATTTCTGGCGCACGAGTAAAGTGCGGTTTGACAGCAAAGCCAGAGTTGATACCACGCTGATGAACAATCTGAAAATAATGCGTAGAACGTTGATACAAAGAATCAAAAGAAGATTAGACGATGAACAACAGAACAATATAAATATTATTTCTATTGTTCATGGCTTATTAAGTCGTTCTATATTAATTAAATATTTAGAAGAACGAAAAGACTCAAACGGCAACTCCGTTTTTCCTTCCGGATTCTATACGCAATTTATTGATGATGCAAAATGCTATACTGATGTGTTGGTGAGCAAAGATGCGACATACAAGCTGTTTGATTGCCTGGAGAAAAAATTTAATGGAGATATGCTGCCCCTTGTAACTAACGAACTTGAAATTGTAAACGAAGATGATTTGAATACGCTTCGTTTGTTTTTATTGGGTGATACTGAACTTGAGAGTCGGCAATTGGCATTATGGCCCCTTTATAGTTTTGATGTTATTCCTATACAGCTTATTAGTAGCATATATGAATTGTTTTTTCACTTGTCTGATAATGATGATGATAAAGGAACTTACTACACGCCGCTCCACTTAGTTGATATGCTCATGGATGAAGTATACCCTTGGGAAGGTGAGTATTCGCCGGTCACTTTTATGGATCCTTCTTGTGGTTCAGGAATATTTCTTGTAGAGGCATATCGTCGTTTAGTTTGCCGCTGGATGTATAGCAATAACAAAGCGGCAATATCGAACAGTGAACTAAGCGAACTATTAGAAAACTGTATTTTTGGTGTCGATCTTAATGAAGAAGCAGTAAGGGTCGCATCATTTAGTCTAAGCCTGGCAATGTGCGATTTTCTAGATCCTAAGAGCATATGGGATTCACTTTCATTCCCTAGTTTAATGCATAATAATTTGTTTATCAACGACTTTTTTGATGGGAAATCCATGTTTAATGCGGTTCAATACGATATTGTGATTGGAAATCCCCCGTGGCAAAGCCAGATGACTGAGTTAGCAGAGCAATATATCACAGAGAAAAAGAAAACGGTTGGGGATAAGCAAATCGCCCAAGCATTTTCTTTGAAATGCTCTGATGTTTGCAAAGAAGATGGGATAATATGTCTACTAATGCCGAGTAAAGGGTTTCTGTTTAACCGATCGAGTAAAAGCCAGAGATATCGTTCGGACTTTTTTAAGAATAACACTGTTCTAGTCCTAATAAATTTCTCCATATACAGAAAATTCTTATTTGACCATGCAAGTGGACCGGCCGTAGGAATTATCTATAAGCCTATAAAAAGCGATGAAAATACTCCTATCTTCTACTGCACCCCAAAACCTCTCTATACAATAGAGGACGTGAGAAAATTCACTATTGAGCCTACCGACATTTGTAGAATACCCCGCGATATTGTAAAAGATGATCGTATATGGAAGATTGCGATGTGGGGTGGGCCCAGGGATCTTGAATTGATTGATAAAACGCAGAGTAACTTTCCGTCTTTAAAACAATTCTTGATACATTATGGTATGAAAAGTGCCGAGGGTTACAATGTCGGAAACGGGGCAAAGCTTTGTAATGATTTTCTGGGAATGCCTCATGTCACTGTAGATAATTTTTGCGAATATTACATCGAAAAAGAAGATTTGCCACTAGTTGACTTTAACCATTTTCAAGTCGCAACAGATAAAAATCGTGAAGTATATAGGGCTCCGCATTTAATTATTAAGCAAAGTCATAAAAAAACACATTTTCTATCAGCGGTGTTGGATTATGACGCACTTTTTAATCATAGTTTTTTGGGAATACATGGTGATATAGCTTTACTAAAGTATTTGAGCTTAATTGTAGGTTCGAAAGTATTCTCCTATTATCACTTAATGACTAATAGGCGGTGGCTTGTGGAGCGAGATGAGTTAGAGGCTGGCGACATAAGATCAACCCCCATACCAACGCCAACGGCAGGTCAATTAGAAGAAGCAAACAAAATTTACGATATTGTTTCTTCAGATCAATCAGATTCATTACGCGATGAATTTGTCTACACTCTCTATAACTTGGAACCCTACGAAGTATTAATTATAAATGATGCTATCAGCTATTTGTATGACTACTTCACTGCAAAAAACAAATCCTTTGTGTTTTCCAAACCCGATGAAAATGATTACGCGAAATACAATGACACCATAAAAACAATACTTGAAAATACTTTAGGGAAACAACCAATACAGTCCAGTCAATTATTTTTAGGTCAATCTCCATTATCGGTTTTAGTGTTGTCACTGGATACCGCCCCCAATGACATGCTTGAGTGTCATATGGACGACATGGAAACTCAAGGCTTGCTGCGAACCTTAGATGGGATGCTGCTCGATAAAAGACAGAATGTGTTTATACGTAGAAATGTACGGATTTATGGGAAAGACTCAATATACATTATTAAGCCAGCACAGAAGAAGTATTGGAATTATTCCTCTGCATGCAGAGACGCTGATGAGATTTTTTCGGACATAATGAAAACGTGGAGGTATGGCAATGAGTAGCATCAGATCAATCACAGCCTCAACTCCTGTCCCCATTGATCTGGTGAATAAAATTGGCATTGATGGGGTCAATGAGATACTTGCTGTACTGTGGAAAGGGTATGATGATCTTAAAAAGGATCCATCCGTTATAATAACAATATCTTCTGAGGAAGATGACATAACACAAGATTGGTTCGTGAAAGTACAGCGTATTTGGGATTCCAGAAACCGCGCTACATGCATTTGTCTTAACCAAGTTGTGCCGCATCATCAGTGGGGAGATCGCACCCTTAAGAAAGCAAAAGGAAGAAAATCTCCGACCATCGATTTTTGCTTTAGAGATTGGGATACTGCAAATAGTTATTTTGGCGCAGAATGTAAAAATCTTTATGAGCAAGAACCCAAGAGGATAGAGCGGTATATTGATACCGGCGTATGTAACTACACCTCTGGTCGATATGGATCACAGTCGTCTCAAGCATCAATAATTGGTTATGTGCTATCCGGTGATATAGTAGATATAGTGGAGCAATTGAAAAAAGCAATGGTTAAAGAAAAACCAATAACAAATATTTCTAGAACCATGACGGTGGCAGACCCGCAATACAGAAGTTTACATATAAGGAAACTGGATGGGGCAAAAATTACTATACATCATTTGTTTTTTAATTTTGTCGCCTAAATCGCTTATACGAAAATGAAAGGCCATTGAGAACTCATAAATCTCAGTGGCCTTTCGCTATTTTTTGTCGTGTGCTTGACATACGGGTGCCGGAAAGTGTGGATGTCGAGCTGTTTCATTTTTGGATATTCTTTCTCTAGCCGTTTTTTCGCCGCCCGGAAGTTGGACCTAAACGTCGCACAGACTAGGCTCATAAACGGCTGTTGTCCGCATTTTGCCGCGACGGCCACAAGTTGCTTTGCCTCCGTGCTCCCCGCGGCAAATTCGATTCTCCGACTTTTTGCCGCGGTTTTTCGCGCACACCCGAGCTTGGCCGTGTCGATTTTAATCACGCACGAACCGTCCGAATTAGTGAATATTTTCACGGACGGCAATTCTGACAACCGCACCCCGGAGAGTAGAAGGACAAAAGGTGCGAATTGCTGGTTTTTGGTGTTTGGCAATTCCTGCATAAGCGTGGCAACAATCTGTGGAGAAATTTCCGTTCTCTGTCGCTCTTTGGTTTTTTTTGATGTGAACACGGGTCGTTCGCCGAACCGTTTTTTTATGCTTGCGTATTCGGGCAGGCTGTTCACGAGCTTGAAAAGTTCGTCCCGCCCGTTTGACTCCGCCCAGCGCTGAACAACGGCGCGTTCTAAATAAAAACTTGACCTACTCTTTTGGTGTGCGGTAGTCAAAAGTCTACAGATAATGTCCGTATCCGTGTACTGTCCGTCTCGTATTTCCCTGTCTATCGCCGCCAGGCGTTTCCCATATTCTTTTTTGCTCGCCTCGCTCATCTTGTTCCAGTCCTTCAATTCAAAATTCCTCCCTCGAATGTGGTCTTTTTTCGGTTTCCAGTGTGGTAGCTTTTGGAAAAGTTCGTCGACGATTTCAGCCGTGACGTCAAGGTTTATTTCGCCGCTCCAATCCCTCACCGGCAGGGGAATTTCAACTTCGGGCGTAGGAGTGGTAAACACAACCTCGCAAAACTCCCGTTCTCTATCGGAAAGAAGCTCACCGTCGCCGGATAAATTCCACACCCGCCGCGCCGCTATCTCGTCTGTACTATTCGGCCTTTCGCCTTGCCTGAACGCTTCTATCCGTTCCGCAAAAAAATCCATTTTTTGTACTTCGTTCCGCTCTAATTCCCGACCAAGACCAAGCATGTATATTTCCTCCATTCGTCCAAAAATTTCATTTTTGTGTCTCATTTTTGGAATATACACAAATTCAAAATCGCAAACAAAAGTCAAAATCCGTGCGTCTCTTTCAGAGCCGCCAGAAAGTCAAAACATGCCTTTCCCCACAGGGAAAAGGCGCTTTTCGCTTGCGTGAAGCGTTCATTCGTCGCTTGCGCGCCGCCTGAACCATTCCGCCAGCAAAAAGCGAAAAACGCAGCCCAAGAGCAAGCCTGACCCGTCGCGAAAATCCCGCGCCGCGTCCAGCCCTCGCAAAGTTCGTGCGGGCCTGCCGGCTTACTGCAGACGCCGCAAGACCAAAATCGCGGCGTCTACCCCGCAGGGCAAAGTCAAGGGCGGCGAGCTCTTGCCGGGCTCGCCAAACCTAAACCAACTTTGAAAGGCTATTTTTGCTGTTAGCTATACAGATTGTTATATTCCCTATATGGACAGAGAAAAAACAGGAGGTACAAAAAAATGAAGAAAAGAACGCCTTGGGACGTGTGGAAAGAGAATTTGGAAGCGGACGCCGACCTTTTTATCCGAGAATTGCCGGAGCCGGTGGACAAGGAAAAACCGTGTAATGCCCGTTTCCCGAAGTGGGCGCTAGAGCTTGGTACCGATAGCGCCGCCGGAAAAATTGTTTTTGCAATCATTCACGCCCCCACCGTGGGCGCTCAGATCCGTGCCGTTGTGAATTATATCGCGGCTACCAGAGGGTATCTTTACTCCGTAACGCTTGGACAAATCGGCAGTTCTAAACTTGCAAAAGATTTTCTCCGCGCCGTCCGCCGAGTGGCGGAAGGCTGGCCCGTCGTCGACATGCTTTTTCGGGAACATATTTTGCGCGAGCTGGACGAATTGGCGATTTTCGTTGATGAATTTGCGTCCGAGCAGTACGAAATATGGCAGGAGGCGCAATGTGCGAAGCGCCGCAAATGTATGTCGGACGATATGGACGACGGCACCGGCGCTGGTGAAAAAGCCGAGAACGACCACCGACCGTCGAAGCCGCCGCGAGCCATTCTACCCAACGCTGGCATGGAGAGATAGGGAGCAAGGGCTCGCATTTCCGAGCCTTTGCTTTTTACGCCCCTGGGAGAGATTCTTTCTCTCTCCGCCTACTCGTTTTTTGAGATTTTCTCTTTCGATTTTTTATAAAAAGTACTTGTTTTTAATGGGTGCGCGGATATATTCTATTTTTGTAAGGAGGAAGGGCGTCTCTAAAAGAGATGGAAACATAGCTAACGGTAACATATAAGTATTTATGATGTCTTTATAAGAGATTGCAACAGAATTGACGTAGCAAACATGTACTTATAGTCTCTAAAAGAGATTGAAACGCGGTTAGTAGCAACGAATGAGTATCATCTATATGTCTCTATAAGAGATTGCAACAGAATTGACGTAGCAACAGTACCTATAGTCTCTAAAAGAGATGGAAATATAGCTAGCAGTAACAAATAAGTATCTATGATGTCTCTATAAGAGATGGAGGCACCGCACTTTTTACCCAAGAAAATCTATGCTTGACGTTAACCATAAGCGAGTAAAAGGTGCGGTGTATGTTAATGCTCATCTTAGCGATATAGAAAATTTGCTCTGCGGAGCTGTTTTTTTAGTGTTCTTTGTTATTTTCTTCCCTGTCCCCGAATATATTGTTTAGCTTTGCCGCCGCCACTTGTTGTACTTCATTAGATATGTGTGCGTATCGTTTTACAAGCGTGGGATCTTTATGCGTCAAAAGCTCGGAAATTACGCGGCCTCCAACGTTTGCCATTGCCAAATAGCTTGCATAGGTATGGCGAAGGTCTTGCCATCGAAATGCTTCATTGATTAAAGCTTTTTTTAAAATTTGTTTCCACTTATATTGTGGTATAGCCTTTACGGGAATTATTTTATCTTCGGTTTTGCCTTTGCCGTTGTTTTCACAAACGCGCTGCCAATCAAGTAGCGTATTTTTAAGAATGGCATTCATTGGCAAATGTGCACCGTGTTGGTTTTTCGCGTATTCTGGCGGCAAAAAGATTGTATTGTTTATCCAGTCTATATCTTTCCATTTAAGGTTGCAAATCCCACCAGCCCGGATTCCTGTGTTGGTGGCAAGCATTATGGCAGGATACCACCAATCATTCCTAACTTTTGCGACATGGAGCAACCGTTTTATTTCATCTTTTTTTAGAAAATTCACGTTTGCAGATGTGTCAATCTCGCTTAACCTTTCTAGTCCTTTTATGGGGTTTTTTTCTATTAATTCCATTTTCGTGGCCCATGTTAACATTTTTGAAAAAGAGGATACCCACTTATTTACGCTTGACGCTGTCGGCGGCTTTGTTCTTTCGCGCGTGGGTTTTTTTACGTACTCTTTATTTAACTTCGTATTAGGGCGTGGGATATGTGTGGATAAATGCAAATTTCGCCAATAGCTTATGTCTTTGTGGCGAATGTCTTTTACCTTCATGTCGAAAAAATCAGGCTCAAACAGCAGTATATTATTACGTGCCGTGTCTGGGATTTTATACATTATTTCGATAGGGGACTTTTTTTCTCCATCACATGCCGTATATAGTAAAAAAATATCTCTTACCGTCGGAGATTGCTTTTCTTTAAATTTTTCCGCAGTGGTTTTTGGTGCTTCGCCATGTTCGACAATATATGTCTTGAGTTTTTGTGCCTCTTTCCTTGCTTCATCAACAGTCATGGCAGTCATTCCCCAGGGGGCTATGTTGCGCTGAATTAGCGTATTTGCCCCAGGAATGCGATATATCAGTCGCCACATCTTTTTGGTTTTGCTTATTCGTAAAAATAACCCTAATTCCTTGTCGTCCTTTATATCAACTTGCTTGTCGCTATAAGGTAATTCGGCAATGATTTTTTGTGTTAACTTCATAGTTATCACCTTCGTAAAATATAGTTTCAAATATTAAGATTAAGTTTCTTAATTCTGCTCTCTAAAAAATTAGGGAACATATAGGGAACAATGAGATAATACAAACAAGTTAAAATAAAGTCAATGATAACTATATATAGCTATATATAACTGATTTTTTCTTGATAATCAAGTATGGTCAAAATTATATAGTTACAAATAGTAGCTTTTGTAACTGCCTCCTAAGCAGTAGGTCAT
>NWBO01000026.1 GCA_002633275.1 Bacteroidales bacterium Phil12 | reverse complement strand
GGCAGGAGCTTATACAATACAGTTAACTGTAACAAATCGTGAAGATGGGGTAAAGCAATATTTAAAAATCTCTTGCCAGGTAGAAGAATCTATTACAGCGGGATGGATGTTATTGTATGAAAGAGCTGATATGCCGGGGACTTCAGATGTAGGTTTGGTGGTTAATCCCTTAGTGAAGAAGAATATCATCAAGGATCGGGAATATTGGAACTTGTACAGTGCGTCTAATGGTGCTCCTTTGGAAGGAAATCCGATTCGAATTTATAATCCTCTTACAAATGCTAATATGTCATTGCCGTCAGATGTGGTTTGTTTAACTGATAAGCAGATAGTGAAGGTGAATAATGCTACTTTTGAGACGATTGGCACTTTCGGGGATATGTTTTATAAAGCACCTTCAAGAGCTTCGGTCACATGGTATGGAACTTCAGGAATGATGGCTCGTAGAAATATTTTAATTAATGATAATAAGCTACATACTGTTAGTTATATGATGGTTGCAGGTGGTGGAAATTATTTTGGTGATCCGAAAACTTCTGTGCTTGAGTATGGAGAATTGGCTTCTTGGGGCTCTGATATCCCAAGTATATATGAAGCAGTCGTCTATGATCAAACTAATACTCGTTTTTATCGAATTGTGCAATATGCTTCGCCTTCACAACTTACTCCTTTTGAGGTACAAAGTCCTTCTGCGAAGTTTGATGTAAATAATACGGGAATGGCGTTACTAATGGGTGACTGGGGACGGAGTGGTACTGCGGCTGATTATGCTACTGCTTATGACTATTTAATCATGCAAAAAGAAAATGAACGTTATTTAGCCGTTGCTAATTTCTGTGGACAAGATGCTACGAATACCAATATAGGAGTTGGTTTGTATGACATCACCCATTCCCCTGATATTCTCAATGCTACTTCGATGACTGCTGCGTATGCAGGAGAGTATGTTTTATATGGAGCGGGAAACAAAGTGTATAATTTGGAGTATAATTCATCAACTATAGCAAAGGAAGCTTGGACAGTGCCTTCTGCAGATGAGAATGAAAAAGTAACTTGTGTGAGAATTCAAAAATTCTATTTTGGCTCGTTGTTTAGGATGATTATGCCAAATCCGAATACCATTGTTCATATTGCGACGTGGAATGAAAAAACGAATGAGGGTAAGCTCTATCAGTGTAGCATAGGCATCGCTGATGGTAAGATAGGAGAAGCACAGAAAGTATATAAGATACCTGGTAAGGTAAAAGATATGGCTTGGAAATATGTTTTTGAGATGTAGGAAAGCCGGATTTAAAGAGAACAATATAGCATTTCATAAACCAAAAAAGAATATTATATAAATAATAGCAAATGAAAAAGAATTTAACAACACTCACATTAACCCTTCTCTTCGCCTGCTTCGCTATGCAGGCGGTGGGGCAGGGCACCTCTAAGGGCATGGCTTTTGAAAAAGAGGGAACGCTCTTTAACCAAGCGGTGCAGAAAGCCAAGAGTACAGGGAAATTAATATTTCTCGATTGCTACACTTCGTGGTGCGGACCGTGTAAGATGATG
>NWBO01000025.1 GCA_002633275.1 Bacteroidales bacterium Phil12 | reverse complement strand
TGCCCGTTTGGGAATCGAAGACAAGAACTATCCTATGGCCTCACGTATTATCAAAGATGCGCTGGAAGCGAGGGTGATAAAAGAGGAAAACCCTGATGGTGGCTCAAGGCATAACTATATACCTTATTGGGCATAATTCATGTAACTGGCATGTAACTGAGCGGGGTAAAAATTGGCGGTAGCAATTATAAAGCACTGAATATCAATGAATATTTTGTGTAACCGGCATGTAACTGAGAATTTATAAAAGACAGCAATGATAAATCTGAGAATATTAAGTTGGTCGAATACGGTAATTTCTGCAACAGCCTGTTGCAGTTTTAGAAAGGACACATAACCAGTAGCAAACAGCGACCAGTTTACGTAATCAGATTCATAAAAATAAAGAATGACTATGGCAGAAAATAGAGATAAAAAAGTCCTTAATGTTCCCCATTTGAGATTCCCGGAGTTTTCGGGAGAGTGGGAAAAATGTACAATTGGAGAATTGGCTATAAAAGTAGGTAGCGGTGTAACACCAAGAGGCGGTGAATCTGTATATAAAACAGAATGGCACCCCTTTGTTCGTAGTCAAAATGTTGGTTGGGGGCATTTACTATTAGACGATATTGCCTTTATTGATAATGAAACACATCTGCGTCAAAAGAATACAGAGCTACAGATGGATGATGTTTTACTTAATATTACAGGAGCATCTATTGGACGTAGTGCATTGGTAAATAAGCAAATTGAAGGTGGAAATGTAAACCAGCATGTCTGTATTATTCGAACTAAAGAAAATCTTGTATCTTCATTTCTATGTAACTTTCTGTTATCCAATTATGGACAAAAACAAATAGATAGTTTTCAAGCAGGCGGAAATCGGCAAGGATTAAACTTTGAACAGATTAAATCCATTAAAATTGCTATTCCTTCCACTAAAGAACAAAAGAAAATAGCCACATTGTTACATCTTATAAATGAGCGCATAGCCACCCAAAACAAAATCATTGACAAATTGCAGTCCCTAATCAAGGGAATTGCAGCAAAACTTACACGAGCAGAATCTCCAAATGTACGCTTGTGTGATTGTCTTGAATGCCATTCGTCAACTTTGCAAGAATATTGCCTATCTACAACTGGCTCATATCCTGTATATGGTGCTACTGGGCTTATTGGCTATACCGACAGTTATGCCTATAATGGAGAATCCGTTTTAATCGTCAAAGATGGTTCTGGCGTGGGTTCTTTGTCGTATGTTAATGACTGTTTTTCAGTAATTGGAACACTCAACTATCTAACAGCCAAAAAAGAACACTCAGTTCTTTACCTATATTATGCGCTAATGGCGTTCAATTTCACTCCTTATATAACAGGAATGGCTATTCCTCATATCTACTTCAAAGATTACGGTAAGGCAAGATTATTTTGCCCATCCATTGAAAAACAGATAAGGATAGCTTCGTTGTTGTATAGCATTGAGCAAAAATTAGTTGTGGAACAAAACCTTATTATATCACTAAACGCACAGAAGTCTTACCTATTGCGTATGCTGTTTATATAAACATCGTGCGCAATAGATGTTGTTTCTGAATATTCAATAACTTCAAAAGTTCTTGTTCGATAAAAAGTTTCTTCTCAATAGAGGATGTGAGGTTTGTTATATTCTGTTGTTGTGCCATAGATGGTAATGGGCATTTGATATGATTGATGTCTTTAAGATATGCAGTTTTCATTGTTCCCTCTGTAACAATTCTATTTACCTCTTTAAAAAAGTAAGAGGAAGACATCAACAAATACAAATATTCTACATTGGTATTCGTATTTGGGACAATGCCCAATATACCTTGCTTGGTACAAATGGGATATTCATTTATAGATATTGCTCCTATTGTCGCACCATTAGAATATATAACAGAATGCGATGGAATAAGCCATGCTGATGATTTTTGCATACCCAGTTCTGTTATAAAATCCTTATTGCTTGTCAGATATTTACAGGATAAATTTTCAATTTTAATAAATGGAATTGTACCTCTTAAATAATACTCTTCTACCGATGTCGTAGGAGTACCACCTTCTCCAGCTTTAATATAGAAAGAAGAAAACGGGTATAGTTCTTCTTTCAAAAGAATATCCATCAATTTGTCAACAATTCCCTTGATTAAGGATAGATTTACGGCAATGTCCGCAATTAGTTTGAAAATGCTTCATTCTGATTCTTGGGAACAATTCAAGATTCAAGATATTGCGTCAATAGGACGTGGTAGGGTTATTAGTTCGGTAGAAATTAGCCAACAAAAAAATCCGTTGTACCCTGTATATTCTTCTCAAATATCAAATGACGGAATTATGGGCTATCTTGACGATTTTATGTTTGATGGCGAATATATCAGTTGGACGACAGACGGTGCAAACGCAGGAACGGTATTTTATCGTAATGGGAAGTTTAATTGCACTAATGTCTGTGGCTTGCTAAAACTAAAAAAAGAATTTGATACTCATTTCGTTTCATTAGTCTTAGCAGAAGCAACAAAGAGGTATGTTTCAACAAATTTAGCCAACCCGAAACTTATGAATAACACAATGGGAAACATACAAATCCGTCTGCCCGAATTAGAAGAACAAAAAAGAATCTCCGTTGTTTTCAGAAAATTACATGAGCTATTAGAGATACATAATACTTTAATTATCAAGTTTTCACAGCAGAAACAGTATTTGCTCTCGCAGATGTTCATATAAACATTTGCGAGAGCAAGTATCTCTTTTGAACTTCATATCTTATCCTTGCTTTTTCTTCAAAAGCCAATTTGTTGTTCAAAGAAGTCATCAGTGAGGCTGTTATATTTTGCTTCTCTTGAAGGTAGTTCTATTACAAGTGAAGCTATTTCTGAAATATAATGCCTTTTATGTTCTTCTGATTTAAGTTCCAAATATGATAAGTATTCAAACATAAACCGAAGATTGACACTCGGTTTAGCTGTGAGAATCTTTATTACAGATGACTTTACCTTAAAAGGGAATGATACATACTTTGCATCCATTGTAAAATCATCAAAGATTATACACTCTCCTTTTTGATATACACCTAATTCTTCGTCTGTATAACCCAGGATAAAACCTTTATTCGCAGTTAGAACTGGGATAAGACTTGTGTCGGTAGAGTATTCATCATTAGCTACAATATATGCAGTAGGTTGTTCGTAATCAAGTAACTGGTTGATTTCAAAGCTCTCTGTATATTCATCTTTCAATAGGGAGAACATCTTTTTCCTAATTGCGGACTTTAGTTTTTTCAAATCCTCAATGATTTTGTTTTGGGTGGCAATACGCTCGTCAAGCAATGAAAGCAATTTTGCGATTTTTTGTTGTTCCTGTAAACAGGGATTACAAGTTGTAATTGCTTTCAAGTGTTCGCCGTATAGGTGTACGACAGAAACTCCCTGAGCTACTTTGGCTATATCGAATTTACGCTTACCATTTAATTGATAACTCATAAAAGCTCCATCATGTTGATGTAAACTAATGATATTCAAATCTCCGCCTAACAGGATATTATCAAATGGGACACAACGAGCTGTGGCTAGATCTTCCGCAGTCTCGCCAGAACAAGGAATGATTACATCATTTGCATTGCTCCTTTTAAGTTTAGAATTATCAATGTCCGTTTTACTATAAATTTCTTTGATAATCTCCGACTTATACTTGGTATATAGCTCTCCATACAAGATACACGGCTCACCATCATTAGATAGTTGATCTTTTGATATACCTATTCCTTTTGATAGAGTAGCAATTTTATCTAACCGTTCTTTTTCCCACTCCCCACTAAACTCCGGAAATCTCAAATGGGGAACATCGCTCATTATATTTCTCTAATTATAGAGACTTATCATTAAATGAACAACATGAGTAACAAGATAATTAGAGAAATTGCGGTAGCTTGGAAAGAGTACAAGCGCCCCTATGTGAAGCGGTTCACAATGGCAGCTTATGTGTTAATCTTGGAGAACCACATTATTCCTTGTTTCGGGGATAGTGATTCGCTCCATGAAAAGGAAGTGCAGGCTTTCGTCCTGCAAAAGTTAGAAAAAGGATTGAGCATCAAATCCGTCAAGGACATTCTGATAGTCCTAAAAATGGTGATGAAGTACGGGGTCAAAAATGAATGGATGAATTATTACGAATGGGATATAAAGTACCCAACGGCCTCTGCAAATAAGGAACTGGAAGTGCTGTCTGTAGCCCATCATAGGGTAATTCTGAACTATATCCAGAGTCATTTCACCTTTACAGGGCTTGGCATTTATATCAGCCTTAGCACAGGGCTACGCATCGGAGAAATATGTGCTTTGAAATGGAGCGATGTCAATGTGGCTGACGGCACTATAACCGTCAGTCGTACTATTGAACGCATCTATATCATTGATGGAGAGAAGAAGCACACGGAACTTGTCATCAACACACCCAAGACCCAAAACTCTTGCCGTGCAATACCCATGAGCAAAGAATTACTCACAATGATTAAATCGTTAAAAAAGGTTGTCAATGATGATTTCTATGTGCTTACCAATGACGAGCACCCTACAGAACCACGCACATACCGCAACTACTACAACAAATTGATGACCAAACTCGGCATTCCAAAATTGAAGTACCACGGGCTGCGCCACAGTTTTGCTACACGCTGCATTGAGGCCTGGTGTGACTATAAAACAGTGAGTGTTCTGTTAGGACACTCCAACATTTCAACCACGCTCAACCTCTATGTCCATCCCAATATGGAACAAAAGAAGCGTTGCATTAGTAAAATGTTCAAATCATTGGGAAAATAGGAGTACATCTTACCTTTTACACAATGCCCATAATACCACCGCAAGATAACAAAGTAACTGCACGATGAACAGAATTTTGAGCCATCGGTCGGAAAGCCAGACACCTTCGTTGTCGCGGAGGTGTCTGGCTAATTTGTTCCTGTGCCTTTCCAAAAGTTCTTCCTCTGCCTTGATGTGAGCTGCAGAACATTGGTTTACCCTTTCCAGTTCATCCGTGCCGACTGTGGCTTGTATGACGGTATGCCGTTCCGCTTTTACAATGGCGTTGCAGATGCCGTCCACGATGTTGTTCGCACTGTCCTTGGCGGCGTTCAGAGCATTGAAAGCTGCACGTTCTCGTTTGGCCGTGTGCATCAGACTACCGTGTATGCCGTGCAGTTCCTCTTTGAGTGCGTTGATTTCTTTGAGCAGGTTGCGTATGGCAAGGACTTGGTCGCTCACTTCTTGAAGCAGTTTTTCCAGTTCCTGCTTG
>NWBO01000024.1 GCA_002633275.1 Bacteroidales bacterium Phil12 | reverse complement strand
TCAGGAATAATAAACATTGAATCATTATATATAGCAAAATCAAGTGGTCGAAGTATATCTTCATCCAATGTTACCGTTTCGTCACGAAGCAGTGAATCACCGGATGAAGAAAAGTCTAACCTAGTTAATTCACTTTTATTGGCATCCAATGTCCAGACTACATGATTCTGTAAACGAAAGTTCTCCATTGATAACATTTCTGTAGGTGAATCACCACGCTTCCCAAAAGAAGATAAATACTGGAAACCAGGATATTGGAATAAGTGTCCATAATGATCAAGACCATGTAAATCCATCACAATGGCTCTATCTCCTTCGATTCGTATCCTAAACGGATAACGAAGCAAGGCTGTATCAAGCTCAATCACTTCTCCTATTAATTCTCTCTCGTGCGGAAATCCCGAATAGAATAATACACCCTTTGCATATTCTTTATGCTTATGGTCACAAGAGATAAACAAGAAAAAAGAAAGAAACAGGAGAGTTATACTATTTTTCAAGGCTATATCCGGTAGCAACATATTCTACTTTAACTTTTGTAACCGGACAATCTACGGAACCACTGCCCCAACAATTAGTAGGCACATCTTGCTCATCAGCCGCCAAAGCTTCAATATTATCTAATAATAATGTATTTACTCGAGGTTCTTTTAATGAGTAATTTACAGAAAGAACCGCCATCATCAAAATAGAAAAGAATAATAGTTTCTTCATATATACTATAGTTTTATCGATTAATTAATGAAAACGAAAGTAAGCAATTGGATTGCAACTGCCAATAAATTAATCTATCCATTTCTATCTAACCGAATCTATCTACTATATATACTATCATAGAGATAAGGCTCTCATTCAAAAAAATCCCATTTCATCGGAAATTATAGTTTCTTATTTGTTCCTTCTAATTTGTAATTGATATCCAATATTTTCATACCTTTGAATCTCAATAGATGGAACATTCTCAAAAACTCTTCGCAAACGACTTATTGCATTATGAAGTCTCGGATCATTATTTGATTTATCCGACCAAAATATTTTCTTGATTTCTTTGTCTTTCAATATGTAATCTGGAGCTTCTAAAAAATGTTTTAATAAAATAGCTGTTTGTGGTGGTATCTGAATTTCCTCTTTACCAAATATAAGCTTTCTCAAATCTGCATCAAACATAATATCTTGGTCCATTTGATAAATATGAACAGAGGTAGGAACAACAATGTTCTTTTGCCATCTCTTTCTAAAAAATATCACTATATTAATAATAACTGCACACAGCCAATAAATAAAGCCATAAACAAAGCCTCTTACACCCACAAGAGTAAAAAATGAAAAGTAGAAAAAGCCTTTTACTTCAACCTCGCAACAATAACCTGCCGTAATATCGAATTCTGGTATACAATTTTCATGTAAAAAAGAGTCAGGGTATACACTTTCTGTAATATTTTCATCTTTATCGGATACCAAAAGCTGCAATGCAAAAGTGCCAGACAAACTTTGCTGCTTCAAATGCAGTTGCCATTTTTCATATAAAGAGTCCACTACTAAAGGATGTTTAGATAAATAAGCAGTATGTAAAAAACTTAATCGTGGATCAGATGTTACATTTTTAGAACTTTTTTCTTTATCCAAGCAGTATCCACGTTTTCCACTTTCATCTGTTATATAAACCGTATCAGGATACTCCTCCAATCGCTGTTTCCTCCCACTAGTGTAAAAATAACCATCAAAAGCATCTTCTTGTAAATGTTGCAAAAAAACTGCTTTAAAAACACTTTCCACTCTTTCACTGAACATTTTTTTTCTAGCCTCACAATATAATTGTCCTAGAATGAAAAATAATACTATCTCCAGAATAAATATTATTAGCAAAAGGCGCATCTTTTGTTTATCTTTAAATGTAATTGTACCGCTTAGTTTCGTTAGTAATTTCATAGCGTGACTTATTTTATCTGTTTGAATAGCACAAAGG
>NWBO01000023.1:226-4269 GCA_002633275.1 Bacteroidales bacterium Phil12 | reverse complement strand
CAACTGCCGAAATAGTGAAATTTTATTTATGCAAAAATACATAAAAAAAGAAAGGTATCATCATTCAATGGAATTAAAAACGAAAGAAAGAAGGACAAATACAAAATGCTCCCATTTGCAGTATTAATTAAGTTCCCCTCCTCGTTACGGCCGGATAAAAGCCAATCTCTTATTTTCTTCTGCAAACAGAATAGCCGTATTGACTAATGCCAAATGCGAATAAGCTTGTGGAAAATTCCCCAGTTGTTCCTTCGTATTAAAATCAATATCCTCACTGAATAATCCCAAATGATTGGAATATGTCAGAACATCATCAAACAAACAACGGGCTTCTTCCTTTTCTCCGATAACAAAAAGCGCACGTATCAGCCAAAAAGTGCAAATGGTAAAAGCCGAGGAAGGAAGCCCGAAATCATCTTCGCTGTTATACCGGTACATCAATCCCTTATGCAAAAGAGCTTTTTTCACAGCCTTCACTGTCTTATGGTATCGGATATCGTCTGCTGCAATAAAACCGTAAGGTTCCATCAACAGCAAAGAGGAATCCATTGCCATATTATCATAAGTCTGCGAGAAACTTTGAAGTTCTTCCTTCCATCCATATGTCATTACATCCTGCCATACCTTGTCAGCTTCCTTTTGCCAACGTTCACTATAACCGTATTTATTGAGCATGGAAGCTATCTTTGCACCACGGTCCAAAGCCACCCAACACATCACTTTGGATGAAACAAAATGGCGGCTTTCTCCTCTGATTTCCCATATCCCCTTATCTGATTTCTTCCAATCTTCCATTACCGTGGAAAGAATGCTCTTTACCATTTCCCACATATCCTCTATTTCGTCTAATGTACCGGGCATCAGCCGATAGTACTGGTAAATCAAATCCATCAGATAACCGAACGAGTCATTCTGCTTTTGATGGTAAGCATCATTACCTATCCGTACTGGTTTGGAATTCTTATATCCGGACAAATGCTCCAGAATAATCTCGGTCAGCTGCCTTTCTCCCCGAATGCCGTACATTATCTGATAGGATTCGTGTTTGGATACGAAAGTGGACTGTATGAACTTCATAAAACGTCTTGCTGCCCCTATATGGCCTATCTGGAACAAAGTTTCGATAGACATGGAGGCATCCCTCAACCAACAGAACCGATAATCCCAATTACGTACTTCGCCGACGGATTCGGGCAAACTGGTAGTAAGGGCGGCCAGTACGGCTCCGTTATAGTAAGACATCAGTTTCAAAACCAGCATGCTTCTTTCTATCACATCATTATAGAGAGAATATTTCTTAGTACGGTTGGTCCAATTAAGCCAATAAACCAAAGTACGGCAATATTCAATTTTTTCCCGTTCAATGTCCACCGGAATGACCTTTTCATTGTATGACAAAAGAAAGAACTCATCTTTTTCCAATATAATTTCTTTTTTCTGTTCGATGTTCTGCAAAGGAAGGGAAGAATACAAATATTGTCTATCTTTATTATCAGAAGAACAATAGCTTTCTATAAATTCAGAAGTGACATTATGAATCACTTTACCTTGCGCATAATTGGGAGCAGGGACATAGTTTACTTTGAAACGGGGCTTACCTTTTATCCACCTCACATATCGATACAATTCTGCCGGAAGATAATGGGCATTTTCGCAGGAACGGTAATAAGGCATGTAATCAAGTACGACAAATTCTCCCTCTTTCGAAGAAAAAGAAGTAGACAATATGTTAGTGTGAGGAACGTAAGATTGTGAGATATGATAGTCTTCTGTAACGTCAAATCCAAAACTTCCTCCTCTTTCCCGATCAAGTAGTGATGCAAAGATAGACGGAGAATCAAAATCGGGAAAACACAACCAGTCTATGCTGCCTTTTTCGGATATAAGTGCGGCAGTCCGACAATTGCCTACTACCCCATAATTTAAATTACTCATTTTTACTATTTTGTTTTTAACAAGTCTCTGAAAAAATCGAATACCCCTTTCAAGCTTGTTTTGACATTCTCGCCAATGGGTTGTTTCATGTCTTTCTTGTTCGCCAGAATTTGAAGAAAAGGCAGGACTTCCGTTTGTGATGGCATATTATAGCTTGCTGCCTCCGACACATATCCCACCTTGATTGTCACTGCATTCACCGGCAAAGCTTTGAACATATCTTCATCCGTAGTATCATCTCCCATAGCTATGATAAAGTCATAATGTTTCTTTTCCAACTGGCGTCTCACTTCGGAACCTTTATTATAATCGGGAGACTTAATCTCCACCACTTTATCTCCTTGTATGATTTGCAGCTTTTGCTGTATACAGATGTTAACCAGCACATTGATAAGTTGCTGTGCCCGCAAAGCTCCTAACCATGCATCACTTTCCCGGTAATGCCATGCCAAAGTCGTTTCCTTGACTTCAAGGTGGGAACGAGGCGTCTTTTCGACAAAAAGCTTCAAGATGGACACCAATCCGGAACTCCATTCCGCTTTGTTTATGTTTTTGTGCCAGATGCCATTTTCCTTATAGAAAGCACCATGTTCCGCAGCCATTGCAATAGGTAAATTTCCCAACCATTTTTCTAAAGTAAAATGGTCGCGACCACTATTCACAACAACATGGTTGGCCGGGTCGGAAACCAGCTTCTGCAATGTGGCAATGAGTTCAGGGGTGGGCTTAGCATTTTCCGGTCGTGTCTTGAGCGACGCCAACGTTCCGTCATAATCCAGCAAGATAAGCCGTTGCTTAGCCTGGTTATATTTCATTTTGATGGCACCAATAATACCGGCGGATATCCTTTTCTTACGAAGCTGTTCATTCTTACGGCACGTATCGCTCCATTCACTTACAAAGTCTGCCGCCCACTTATTAACCGTTTGTACGGAAATAATTTTCTGCATGTGTTGCAAGCGTTTCAGTTGTTCCTGTTCGGGCATCTCCAAAGCCCGACAAATGGCCTGCTTTATCTCCTCAGTGTCATTGGGGTTAATCAACAATGCATCCGTCATCTCAATAGCTGCACCTGCCATTTCACTCAAAATCAAAACACCCGGATTATTATTTTTCGAGGCTACATATTCCTTGGCAACCAAATTCATGCCATCACGAAGTGGAGTTACCAAAGCTACATCAGCTATATAGTACATTGCCACCAGTTCTTCAAATGAAAAACCGTGATAGAAATAGCAAACCGGAGTCCAGTCCATCGTAGAATACTGTCCGTTTATAGAACCTATTTCTTCGTCAATCTTGGTTTTTAGCTCAGCATAACTATCTACATGGTCACGTGATGGAACAATGACCATTGCCAATGTAACTTTTCCACAATATTCAGGATGACATTCTAAAAAGGCAGCAAATCCCCATAAACGGTGCAGAATGCCTTTGCTATAATCCAAGCGGTCTACAGAAAGAATCAACTTATGATTCCCGAAAAATTTCCGTGTACGGTCTATCGCCCGCTGTACTTCCGGTCTGGAAGAAGCATTGTGATACAGTCCGTAGTTGATTCCCATAGGAAGAGCATCGGTCCTAACTACTCTATTCCCGAGTTGTGCTTCGTCCAGTTTAAAGTCAATACGCAATACCCGTTCGACAGCACTGATAAAATGCCGCATATAGTCATGAGTATGGAAAGCTATAAAGTCTGCACCCAATAATCCTTTCAGGATTTCTGCACGCTCCGGTAATATCCGGAAAAGTTCATAGGAAGGAAAAGGGATATGATGGAAATATCCGATATTCAAATCCGGGTAAACCTTCCGAAGCATTCCGGGAAGCAGCATTAGCTGATAGTCTTGAATCCACACCTTGTCACCTGGACGTATCACGCGGCAAATGGCATCGCAGAACAACTGGTTCACTTCCTGATACGATTGCCAGAAAGAGTTCCGATACAGCGTATAAACAAAAAAGTAGTGACATAATGGCCAGATAGTACTATTACTATAGCCTTCATAATAATTCTTTATCTGTATTTCGGACAAGAATACTGGGTGGAAATTTATTCCTTCCAATCTAGAAGTGATTTCCTCTTTACTTTCTTCGTTGTCAACGCA
>NWBO01000023.1:0-184 GCA_002633275.1 Bacteroidales bacterium Phil12 | reverse complement strand
CGGTAGCCAGTCCACCTTCACTTCGTGAAAACACGAACGTTTCATCCTCTTTGGTAACCTTAACGGGTAATCTGTTTGATATAATATAAAGTTTCATGTATGAGTTAACACAAGAAATATGCCAATTCATACAATATTTTATTTATTGCTTAAAATCAGTATTTTAGAAAAAGATAAAGAGAAA
>NWBO01000022.1 GCA_002633275.1 Bacteroidales bacterium Phil12 | reverse complement strand
GGATTGGCTATGGAGAAACTGGAGAAGGAGTGGACGGAATATCCGGTACTTCACTTCGATATGAGTACCGCCAAACATGCGGATAGTGAACAGTTGCTCCAGGAATTGAATCTGAAACTATATGGTTATGAACAGATTTATGGACGGCTGGAGGAGGAGGTTAATCCCAATCAGCGTTTGATGGGACTGATAAAACGTGCCTATGAGCAGACCGGAAAGAAAGTGGTTGTACTTATTGATGAATATGATGCTCCTTTGCTGGATGTGGTGCACGAACGGGAAAATCTGGATGTATTGCGTAACATCATGCGTAACTTCTACAGCCCGTTAAAAGCTTGTGATCCTTATTTGCGATATGTATTTCTGACTGGTATTACCAAATTCTCCCAACTAAGTATTTTTAGTGAGTTGAATAATATAAAGAATATTAGTATGGATGAGCCATACGCTGCTATCTGTGGAATTAGTGAAGATGAGATACGTTTGCAAATGAAGGATGATTTGGGAGGATTGGCAAAGAAATTGGAGATAACCCCTGAAGAGGCTTTGATGAAATTGAAAGAAAATTATGATGGTTATCATTTTACATCTCCTTCGCCCGATATATATAATCCTTTCAGTTTGCTAAATGCTTTTGCAGATGGAAAATTTGGATCTTATTGGTTTGGTAGCGGTACTCCTACATATCTGGTTAAGATGTTGGATAAATTCGGTGTGAAACCTTCCGAAATTGGACGTAGACAGCTGAAATCTTCAGTTTTCGATGCTCCTACTGAAACGATGACTGATGCAGTACCTTTATTGTACCAAAGTGGGTATATCACTATTAAGGATTATAATAAGATGCTAGACCTTTATACGCTGGATATTCCCAATAAAGAAGTAAGGCTGGGACTTATGGAGAGCCTTCTTCCTTATTATGTAAATAACAAGACACCTGAAGCAACTACCATGGTAGCTTATCTTTTTTATGATATTCAGAATGGTGATATGGATGCTGCTTTACACCGTTTGCAGGAATTTCTGTCTACGATTCCTTACTGCGACAATACAAGGTTCGAAGGACACTATCAGCAGGTCTTTTATATCATATTCAGTTTGTTGGGATATTACGTGGATGTGGAGGTTCGTACTCCTCGTGGACGGGTAGATATAGTACTTCGTACGAAGACTACATTGTATGTGATGGAACTGAAATTGGATAAAAGTGCGGGTGAAGCGATGGAGCAAATTGATTTGAAGAATTATCCGGAACGCTTTGCTTTATGTGGATTGCCTGTCGTAAAGGTGGCTGTCAGTTTTGATAGCGAACGGTGCACGATTGGGGACTGGGAGATTATAAATGCTTGATTATATCATTGATTTATAAGTCGCTATATACTTGATTGAATATAAAGAGCTCCGCAAGGGGCTTTTTTCTTTTCTATCCGGAATAAAAGCTTCACCTTTGCATCGTTGATCAACAAAATGTGAATAAATAACTTGAATTTAAATCTTAAAAAAACGTAGTATGAGTGTAATTTACAAAGTCATTACGCGGCCAACAGATCCGCGTGTTCCCAATTCTCCT
>NWBO01000021.1:1481-3033 GCA_002633275.1 Bacteroidales bacterium Phil12 | reverse complement strand
ATTATGTCTTTTATTTCTTTTCGCTGAAAAAAACTCGTTCCGCCGCTCATTGTATACGGAATATTTGCTTCGAGGAAAGCTTCTTCAATTGCCCGGCTCTGTGTATTTGCACGCATTAAAACACCAAACTGGTCGTATTTAAGTTTTTCTTCCATTGAAATTCCTTGTATGCTTTCGGCTATAAAACTTGCTTCATCAGTTTCATTTTCAGGCATGAAAATTTCGATAGGTTTGCCGGAGTTGTTGCCGCTCCAGAGTTTTTTGTCTTTTCGGTTTGTATTATGAGAAATTACACCGTTTGCAGCAGCAAGGATTGTTTCTGTAGAGCGGTAATTCTGTTCAAGGCGGATTTCTTTCATTCCCTGAAAGTCTTTTTCAAAATTTATTATGTTCTGGTAGTCTGCACCGCGCCAGCTGTAAATTGACTGATCATCATCACCGACAACTGCGACATTCTTGTCTGCAAGAAGATGCATAAACTCGTATTGCTGGTGGCTTGTATCCTGAAATTCATCAATCATAATGTATTTGTATCGGCTACGGTATTTTTCAAGGACTTCAGGAAATTCCTTAAAAATTTTTATCGGGAGGACTATCAAATCATCAAAGTCTACGGCATTGTAAAGTTTTAACCCTGACTGATAGTTTTCATACAATTCTTTGTACATATCATTGGCACATTCCCAATTTTTGCGTCCTGTTTTTATGTTTGAAAATAGGTTTCCGATTTTATATACATCAAGTGCATCAGAAGTAAATCCAAGTTCGCGACCAGTTTCCTTTATAAGACTGTTTCTGTCAGTTTCATCATAAATAGAAAAATTTTCCCTCCAGCCAAGATTTGTAATTTCCTGAGGCAAAATTTTTACGCCGAATGCATGAAAAGTAGAAACTGTCAGATTTTGCAATTTTTTTCCAGTCAAATCTTTTATGCGTTCTTCCATTTCGCGTGCAGCTTTGTTTGTAAAAGTGAGGGCCAGAATCTGACTCTGCGGAATTCCGATGTCAAGCATGTGCGCAATCCTATAAGTGATTACGCGCGTTTTTCCGCTTCCAGCTCCTGCAATAATCAAAATTGGACCATCAATTGTCGTAACGGCTCTGTACTGTTCAGGATTGAGTTCTTTTTTTAATGTTTCTAAATCTAATGCTGCCATAGAAAAATAAATGTATCACGAAAGTCATTATTTTGCAATTTGAAATTTCCATGCCTTGTGACATTTTGTTCCCTCAAAATCTTTAGGAATCGAATCTGACGTAATGTCTTCTGACATTATTACTTTGCCCGAAAGCGTTGCCTGAGGAAGTTTTGACCTGTCAAAGACAAGTTTTGTACTGTTTGTCGAAAAATACAAAGTTCCTCCTGGTGATAAAATGTTGAGGCAGTCTTTTACAAGTTGAGGCCAGTCTTTGTTAATGTCAAGTACATTGTACGTATTCTTGCTGTTGCTGAATGTAGGAGGGTCTAAAATTATGATGTCATAATAATCTTCCGGTTTTAAATTTCCGGACTTTGCTGCCAAAGCTCTTTCTTTTAAAAACTCAATGCAGT
>NWBO01000021.1:0-1451 GCA_002633275.1 Bacteroidales bacterium Phil12 | reverse complement strand
CGTCTTGTCGTGTGTAGACATAATTTTTTGAATTTGAAAAGCCGTTGAGTTCCATATTCTTTTTTGCAAAATTCAAATAAGTATTTGACAAGTCTACAGATTCAACTTTTGAGGCACCTCCCTGTGCTGCATAAACAGAAAAACTCCCTGTATAACAGAAAAGGTTAAGAACAGATTTTTTTCGTGCGTTTTCTCTTATAACAGAACGTAGCGGACGATGGTCAAAAAACAATCCTGTGTCAAGATACGTAGTTAAGTCAACATAAAAAAGTTCGTTCTGTTCCTGAGTAATTCCCTTAATTGCAAAAGAAGACGAATTTGCATCATCATTTTTTTCGTATTGAGAAACTCCTCTTTGACGCCTGCGCTGTTTTTTTACGATATGAGATGAAGGAATTTTTAAAGTTTCAGCAGCAGCGTCTGCCATTTGCATAAGCCATTCATTTTCTTCTTCTTCATCTTTCTCGTATGGTCTTTCATAAAGATATAAAACTGCATAAGTATTTTGCATGATTTCTGACTGAATTACAGGATTATTATTTGAAATCTGTTCGTCAATGTATTGCAGATAACGGACTGCTTCTATCTGAGTTTCAATTCCGTCTGGTAAAAGTTCGTAAATATCAAGGCTTACAGGAATTTCGGGAATGTCCCTGTCATAAATCCTGTAACACGAAATTCTGTTTTTGCGCGCCCATTTTTTCAGTTCTTTTGATTTTCGTTTCAGCCTGTTTGAAAAAAGGGCTTTCTGGTATTCAATTTTCTGTTCCATATTAATATTCCTGATAATAGTTATAGCATAAAAGAAACAAAGAATATATAATATCTGCATGCTTTTTATTTTTGATATGGGCGGTGTCGTAACGACAACTTTTCAAATGGACGAACTTTACAGAAGGCTGAACATGAACTCAAAGGAGTTTATGTCTGTTTGTAAAGAAGAAAAAAATATATGGAGTGAACTTGAAAAAGGCAGGATTTCTGTCTGTGATTTCTGGAAAGAGTTTAATGAACGGACAAAAGGCCGAAATATTCCGCCTGTAAAAAATGACCTTTTCAGACTGTATTTTCACCCTGAACTGAATGTTGAAACTGTCAGAATCATTCAATCATTAAAAAAGAAACACAGAGTTGTCTGCGGAACTAATACGATTCAAAGTCACTGGGAAAATCATCTAGAGCGCGGTGACTATGCATTTTTTCATCAGACTTATGCTTCAAATAAAATCGGCGAAGAAAAACCTGATGTCAATTTTTTCAAAGTAATTCTCGAAGCTGAAGGGTATAAGGCAGAGGACGCTTTTTTTACAGATGACAGGATTGAAAATGTCGAAGCTGCAAAATCAGTTGGGATAAATGCAGTTCAATTTACGTCTGCTTCAAAATTAAAAAAAGAATGGAAAAAATTTTTTTAGCAAAAAATAAATAAACGATAAACGATAAACAATAAA
>NWBO01000020.1 GCA_002633275.1 Bacteroidales bacterium Phil12 | reverse complement strand
TTCTTCGCTTATGGTGATTTTCTTCTTATAAATATCCTCCATAAGCATATTTTGGGATTTTTCGGGGTCTTGCGGTTCGGTCAGATTTATAGGTCTTTCGTTTTTATTTTCAGAGGTTTGCAAAGATTTTTTTATAGGATTTTCAGCGGGTTGAACAGAGGTTGAAGCGGATTGATTTTCCGAAATTTCATTTCCCCGCTTTGCGTTATTTAATATGTTGCATTGGCGTTTAAGAAGCGGAGCGATAGCGGTTTGGTCGTCTTCGGTGGAAAGATACACGACGCTTTTTCTCTCGCCGTTGGTCGGAAACGAAAGAAAATTTTGGTGGCTGATAATAGCCAAAGCCAATTGGCGGAGCATAGAGGATTTTCCGTTGTCCGAGCCGCCTATCAATGCCGCCAAACCCACTTTTGGCAATAAGCCCTCAACCAAAAAAGGTATCTTTTCATCGGCACAAGTAATCAAATCCAAAGCGTTGCGGCAACAATCCCTGTCCAATAACTCTTGTTCGTCATTGATTTCATTTTGAGCGTTGTTTGTCTTTTTGTCAAAAGATTTGTTTGCTTTTGCGTTCTTGGTCTTTTTCTTTGCGAACGGCTCTGCGACAATGCTTTCGGCTTGTTTCAAGGCATCGCCAAGCAACTTGTCGGCTTTTTTAGTCGCTTTTTTAGTCGCTTTTTTAGTTGTTTTTTTAGTTGTTTTTGGTTTATTCATAATAAATAAAATTTTTGAGATTTACACCTATATTAATATATGTATATGCAATCGGGCATACATATTAAAAGGTGAAATTTGCGTTATCGGTCAAAACGAGTAATCGCAACCCACTCGAAAGAAATTTCAAAACTACATAAACTTGTAGATAATTTCGCCGCCCTCTTGGTTTATGGAGTTAAAGGTGTAGGGCATTTTGTCGGCAAAACGTATGAAATACAACGTTTTAATCTGTGATTTGGAAAATTTCATTTTCATCAGACGCTTCTTTTCGGCGTAGAAATCTTTGTCGTTAAATGTTTTTGTTTCCATTGTCTTAATTTTAATTTTTTTGAAATTCCGTTTTTTAATTTTTTGTTTTCTTAATTAATTTTCTTAGTGGCTCCCGCCTTACTCAAATGTTTTCTTAATTAAAAATTTAGGGTTTTTCGCCTTACTTAGAGTTCTCTATTTGAGTGTGGAACATATCTATAAGGCCGCTTTTGGCACTTGCCTGGCCGCCGATAAACGATGCTATAACGGTCAATACCTGAATGATAAGTTTTATCCACCATTTCAAATTTCTTTCTTTGTCGCTCATGATTTTTATCCTCCTTTCTGCCTTTTGATTGTTAAAAAACGCTACCCTTTGGCATTGGCAACATTTTTTTTGTTTTTTCTTTCGCCCCACTCGGGCGATGATTTCGATTGCAAAATTACGGCGGGAAAACAAGGTGGAATTATGAATACATTATGCGTACATTATGCGTACATTATGTACTAAGCGGCGAAGAAAATAAATAAAATATTGTATCTTTGCAGGTTGAAATAGATAAACGACAAGGCGATGAAAGATTACAATTTGGGTTTTATAACCAATAAAGATATTTTTGAGCATACCAAACAAACAGTATTGCAATACAAGACAATAATAGATTTGCAAGAGTTTAACAAAAATTATATCGACCCTATCAAACTGACCTTTGATGCAAAGATTTATGGCAAGACGTTTGAACAGATTATAGAATCCGAATGTATAAGGCAGATAGACAAAGCCAACACTAATCATATAGGTTATTTTCATCAAAATATTTTCAAATATGCAGCAGATGGTTGGTCTGTACTTAAAAGCGGTTTTGATATTGTCAATAACGAGAAGAAAATATTTGTGGAGATGAAAAACAAACACAACACAATGAACTCCTCCTCGTCGCAGGCTACATATATGAAAATGCTAAAACAACTATCCAAAGACCAACAATCTACTTGTTTATTGGTGGAAGTTATTGCAAAACAATCACAAAACAAAGTTTGGAAAGTTTCCTTTGACGGCGAAAATTACGAAGATGAGAGGATTAGAAGAGTATCTATCGACAAGTTTTATGAAATGGTTTTCGGAGACAAAGACGCTTTTGCAAAACTATGTAAAGCATTGCCAGAGATTTTAGACGATATAATAAAGCAAACACACGCAGGCTCAATAAACAACACAGTATTTTCTCAATTGAAAGAAATATCATCGGACACATTCAAAAGTCTGTATTTGCTTGCATTCAAAACTTACGAAGGATTCGATAATTTCTAAACTATGGCACATTTTTTTTCCATAACAAACTTGGCAGATATTTTAGGGGTATCCTTAAAGACAATAAACTCTTGGGTTGAAAAGGGTTCGCTTGTGTGTTCGATAGACCAAAACGGAAAAAAAGGTTTTTATCAAGAGGCATTATTCGGAATACCTCAGATAGAATCTATGGTCAATAGCCGTTGGGACGAAGAAATGGAAGTTAAACCACTGAGGGATTACACATCAATAGAATTGTTTGCAGGTGGCGGAGGTTTGGCTTTGGGTATGGAAAAAGCGGGGTTTAAGCATATAATGTTAAATGAATTTGATAAAGATGCTTGCCAAACGCTGCGTACGAATAGAAAGCATTGGAATGTTGTTCAAGACGATATTCACAATGTGGATTTTAGTCCGTACAAGGGCAAGGTTGATTTTCTTTCGGGAGGATTTCCTTGTCAGGCGTTCAGTTATGCAGGTAACAAGGCGGGTTTCGAGGACACAAGAGGCACTCTTTTCTTCGAGTTAGCAAGAGCCGTAAAACAAACAATGCCAAAGGTTTTTATGGGCGAAAACGTCAAAGGACTATACACTCACGATAATGGTCGTACTTTTAATGTGATTAAAAGCGTTATAGAAGATTTGGGCTATACATTGGTTGAGCCAAAAGTCTTGAAAGCCGTCCAATACAAAGTTCCTCAAAAGCGTGAGCGATTGATTTTGATTGCGATAAGAAACGATATAGCAAGCAAAGTGAAGTTTCAGTATCCGTCGCCATATAGAAGAATAATGACTCTCAAAGACGCGTTTTTCAAAGGTGAGTTATACAATTGCGACGTCCCCCAATCCATTGGACAGCAATATCCTCAACGAAAAAAAGAGATAATGGACTTGGTGCCTATGGGTGGATATTGGAAAGATTTGCCACCAAAGGTACAAGAAGAATATATGAAAGGCAGTCTGCATTTAGGTGGAGGCAAGACGGGAATAGCAAGGCGATTGTCTTTCGATGAACCGTCACTGACCTTGACATGCAGCCCTGCTATGAAACAAACCGAACGATGCCACCCAACACAAACACGTCCTCTGACAGTAAGGGAATATGCAAGAATACAAACATTTCCTGACGATTGGGTGTTCTGCGGTAATATGGCAGCCCAATACAAACAGATAGGTAATGCCGTACCTGTCAATCTCGCCTATGCCGTCGGTCGCTCACTTATTCGCTTATTCAATGATATTTCCAATAACGTATAGTGGTGCGAGCCGTAGTGCGAACCGCACAGGTAATTATGGCAGAGCCGCGAAGGTATTTAAGCAATAAAAAGCACTAAGAAGAAAAAATATTTGCCAAAATTTCCTGTTGCCAAGGCTGGTGGCCTTGTTTGGCAAGTTGGTCTTGACAGCCTCGCAAATCCTTGACATTGAAAAGTTGTTCCATAGCCTTGTTGGGTACGTGTTGTGAAGCATCTTTTGGATTGGAAATAAAGACTTGTTGCAAAAAGAAATATAACGACACTTTGGAAGTCTTGCCCTTAAACTTGAAGACCCAATGCAGATAATTGTCTTTAAGGCGGATATAACCCTTATCGACTGCCTTTTGATAAAACGTCTTTTCTCTCGGAGTTAAAAAATAACCTCCATAAGAATTTTTTAACACAAGGTCTTGGCTATCTTCTATGGTCTCGTTATCGTTTTGTTTTTCCGTGCTTTGAGATAGTTTTGTGAAATCTATCGCAGGGGCAATGGAGCGAAAATAAAATTCGGTGAAACGATTGGCAAAAAGAAGAAACTTTCGGTCATTATCGCTTTCAATGGACGTGGAGTGCAAAATATAATCCTCAAAATCAATATTTAATATTCCCTGCCATTGCGGAGAATATGCCTCGAAATCACTCTTCAAAGCATCTATTACATCGGTAAATGGAGAAATAAACGAAAAAACATCGCAGCACTTCTGAAAAATAATCTCACGATTTTCGTCATTAGAACAATTATAGGACGCCTCAATCAACAGAATTTTCGAGGATTTTTCACTCTCAAACAACGATTTTCCGTACTTTCTTAACAGCAAAGCATACGGCAAGCAACCGTTCGGAGCAACCTTTTTACGCTGCTCCAAAACCTTGTCATAACTATTATATTGCTGTACCTCACCGCTCTGCATCAATCACCAAAGTATTAATCCCTCATAATTTTTCTCACTTTATATAAGACAACAAAGTTAATATTTTTTTTCAAAAAAACTTATATTTTGCATTGCCAATTAAAAAAATTGTCGTATCTTTGCAATTGAAAAGAAGATAAAGATATTTGTTTTTTCGGTAATCAGATATTTTTTTATATTTTTCATATTAAATTTTAATTTGTAACTTTTTGGCTGAAAAGGTGCGGTCTTTGATTTACGGCAAACGTTTTTCCGAATTGAGAAAGGAGGTTGAATGTGGTTTTGGTAACTTTTTTGTATTTATATGCCACTCCTATTCATAAGGAGAAAATTAGTTGATAACTATAATAATGTTTCATATAGCATAAAAGATTAAACTTAAAAGTATATTTGTGAAAATAGACATCAAAGAACTTGAACAATAACAATAAAATTAAAAAATTTCGTATCAAGACCAAGCCTTAAAGATTGCACCTTGAAGCCGAAACAAAAATTGAAAAACAAAAACTAAAAAACCGAACGCAACCAAAAAATTATTATTCACCATGTTTTATTACAAAATCAAGAGAAACCTTTGGGTAAAAGGCGAGAAAGCCATCCGTTTTAGCGCAAGAGTATTTCGTGGCACCGATGTGTCTTTGGACGAGATAGCAAAAGAAATCTCTCATTCCACCACGATGTCGTATCCCGATGTGTTGGCAGCACTGAAAGCGTTGGAAATCCATATATCGGCGCATATCCTTAACGGCTCGGCAGTGAAATTCGGCACTTTGGGAGCGTTTATCCCGACGCTGCGCAGCAAAGCGTGTGAGACGGCAGAAGACGTAACGGCGGACACCATCAAGCGTGTAACGTGCAGATTTTATCCGTCGGTGGCATTCAAAAACACCATGAAAGGCGCTAACCTCATAGAAAAAGATATGAATATCGACCACGCTTAGCGTTAAAAACAACCCCACATTCCCCATATATAACAAATATGGGGAATTTTTTTGTGCTCCCCGCACACTATTCGTGATAATAAACGCGGGGAATTCTCGGGGATATGGAGGTGTAAATCTCGTAAGGTATGGTGTTTAACGCCTGCGACATCTTGAATACGGGGTTCTCGATGCCGAAGATTATCGCAGTATCGCCCTCCGTTGCATTGACATTCGTCAAATCAATCATACACATATCCATACAAATATTGCCCAATATCTTACAATATTTTCCATTGACATAAACCTCGAAATTCTCGTTACCCAGGTGTCTGTTCAAACCGTCGGCATAACCTATCGGAATAACACCTATTTTCATTGGCTTGGAGGATACGAAACGACGTGAATACGAAACATCTTCGCCTTGTTTGATTTCACGAATTTGAGTTATGGTTGTCCTTAAACGATGAACAAACCGTAGTTTTTGTTGCTCGACGGCATTGGCACCTATGCCGTACATACCTATGCCGAGACGAACCATATCGTAATGTGCCTGAGGAAAACGAATGGTCGCAGCCGAATTGCAGATATGGCGTATTATCTTGTAATCAAAAGAATTGACGATAAAATCACTCATCTGCTCGTAAAGATTTATTTGCTCATAAGTGTAAGCGTCCAAAGAAGGGTCATCGGCACCATAAAGATGCGAAAAAATGCTTTTAATATGCACGTTAGGGTGGCTTTTAAGAGTGGAAACCAATGTGTTGATATCCTTTGCCTCAAATCCCAATCGGTGCATACCCGTATCAAGTTTGATATGAATGTTTATATCGTCATAAAGAAATCTGTCCAATACTTTGAAAGAATGAACGACAGGTTCCAAGTTATAGGCTTTTATCAAATTTGTGCTGTCGGGTTCGGGGGTCATAACTATTATCGGCTTTTGAATGCCTTGTCGTTTGAGTTCCACACCTTCATCGGCAAAGGCAACGGCGAAATAGTCCGCCAAATTGTTTTTCTCCAAAGCATACGCCACTTGATAACTGCCGCAACCGTAAGCATTCGCCTTAACCATAGCCATAACCATTGCAGGCGGTTTTATATGTGAGCGAAAATAACGGACGTTGTCCTCCAAAGCCGACAGATTGACTTCCCAAACGCTTTGATGCACCTTGTTCGACAATAGATTGGATATGTTTTCAAAGTGCATGGACGTTGCCCCTTTTATCAATATGGCGTGGCTGTTGAAGTCTTTGCGTTTAAGGTTCAGAATAAAGTCATCGACGCTCAGATAGAATTTTGTGTTTTCAATCGTTATATGATGCCTGTTGTTATAAAAGTCGCTTCCTATGGCTATAAGGTTTTTTATGCCTTTATTCAACAGAAGGGTGTTTATTTCTTTGTACAACTCGTCTTTATCGGCGTTGGACTGCTGCAAATCGGACAGGATAACGGTTTTATGTGATTTGTTTTGAAGATTTAAGTAATCCAAAGCAATCTCCAATGATTTCAAATCGCAAGAATACGAATCATTGACGATTAAAGAATTGTTGATACCGCTTTTTACTTCAAATCTGCTTTCCAATTGCTCCAAAAAACGTATTCGTTGTTGCAAATGGCGTTTGTCGATACCGAGAGTAAGGCAGGTAACGTATGCCATTAAAGAGTTCTCTATGCCGGCTTTGTCTGTAAAAGGCAGCGACAAACGGGAAAGTAAATCTTGGGTATCGTAATATTGTTTGACTTTTGTTGAATTTGAATAAAAATTATTGCCAAAGCAGATTAAATCAATCGAACGATTTGTGGCAAAAGTTGTGATTTTGTTTGTCAGCAAAGGATTGTCATCGTGAAAGATTATTGTGGAGCAGGAAGAGAAAAGTTTTAGTTTTTCGTCAATCTTTTCTTCAAGGGAAGAGAAATTAACCTGGTGGGCATCGCCGATATTGGTGAAAACGCCTGTTGTGGGTTGAATGATTTCTTTCAGTCTTTGCATTTCGCCAACAGAGGATATGCCTGCTTCAAACACGCCAATCTCATCGCCTTGTTTCAGCCCATAAACGCTGATGGGAACACCTATTTGGGAATTGAAACTCTTGGCATTGGAGCAAACCTTTTTGTCTCGGTCTATAAGTTTGACAATCCAATCCTTGACAATCGTCTTGCCGTTGCTTCCCGTTATGGCAACGCAATTCAAGTCCGTAAAATTTCGCCTGTGTTCTTTTGCCAATGTTTGCAAACAATCCAATACGTTTTCAACCACAAGAAAAGTTGCGTCTTGGTAAGTCGCTATCGGCTCTTTGCTTGTTACAAAGATGCGTATTCCTTTGTTGTAAAGGAAATTGATATAGTTGTTGCCGTCGTTTTTGTTGGTCGATAAAGCAAAGAAAGCGGTGGAGGAGATGGTATTAAGTCTTCTTGAATCAAAAAGAATGTTTTCTATCGGTTCATCTGCGTGTTGTTTTCCGATAATCAAACCGTTGCACAAAGCAGCAAGTACGTTTGGCGTTATTTTGTTTTTCATTTTTGTCTTGACAAATTAGCGTCTGCAAAATTACGTAAATTATGGGAGGTATTAATAAAAAGAAGAATTTTTTAGAAGGAATGAAGATTTGGAAAACATAAAGGTAAAGAAAAATAAAGTTCCAAGCATAAGTTCAGAAATAAAAAATAGGAATTTAAGTGATTGAAAGATATTGGTTTGTTGAAATAATGGTGTGTAATTTTAACTGAATATTGAAAATAAATTCAAAAAAAATTCGCCGTTTTAATAAATAGTTATAACTTTGCAGCGTCTTTTTAGACATAAAAACGGTTTTTAACATTTAATTACAAATTAAAAAAAACAAAATATCATGGACGTTAAGAAAATTTTAGCTGACGTTGAAGCAAAAAACCCCGGACAACCGCTGTTCTTACAAGCTGTTACAGAGGTATTGGAAACAATTAAAGATTATGTAAATGAACATCCTCAATACGATGCTCATAAAATTGTTGAAAGAATGGTTGAACCTGACAGAATCTATCAATTCAAAGTTGAATGGATGGACGATAAAGGTGAAATTCACGTAAATAGAGGTTACAGAGTACAGTTCAATAACGCAATAGGACCTTACAAAGGCGGTTTGCGTTTTCACCCTGCCGTAACTTTGGATACATTGAAATTCTTAGGGTTTGAACAAACATTCAAAAACTCTTTGACTACTTTGCCTATGGGCGGTGGTAAAGGTGGTTCTGATTTCGACCCTAAGGGAAAATCCGATACGGAAATTATGCACTTCTGCCAAGCATTTATGACTGAATTGTTCAAATATATCGGACCGGACAGAGATGTTCCTGCCGGTGATATAGGCGTAGGTGGAAGAGAAATAGGTTACCTTTACGGTATGTACAAAAAACTTGCTTGCGAAAACACAGGCGTTTTGACAGGAAAAGGTGCTGAATTCGGTGGTTCTATCCTTAGACCGGAAGCAACAGGTTTCGGTGCAGTATATTTCGTGGAAAATATGCTTAAAATGAAGAACGACACTATCAAGGGTAAAACAGTTTCTATCTCCGGTTTCGGTAATGTTGCTTGGGGTATTGCCAAGAAAGCAACTGAATTGGGTGCAAAAGTTGTTGCTCTTTCAGGACCTGACGGATACATTTACGACGAAGAAGGTATGGACGAAAAGAAAATCGCTTATATGCTTGAATTACGTTCTTCCAACAACAACGTTGTAAAACCTTATGCAACTAAATTCAAAAAGGCTAAATTCACTGCCGGTAAAAAACCTTGGGAAGTTAAAGTTGATATAGCAATGTGTTCGGCAATTCAAAACGAGTTAGACGACAAAGATGCCAAGACTTTGGTTAAAAACGGAGTTCAATTGGTATGTGAAGTTTCTAACATGGGTTGTACAGCAAAAGCTATCGAAGTTTTACAGAAAGCAAAAGTAACATTTGCTCCTGGTAAAGCAGCTAACGCTGGTGGTGTTGGAGTTTCCGGTTTGGAGATGTCTCAAAATGCAGAACACCTTCCTTGGACGGCAGCAGAAGTTGATATGCGTTTGCACGCTATGATGGATTCAATCCACGCTAACTGTGTTAAATTCGGTACAGAATCTGACGGTTACATCAACTACGTTAAAGGTGCTAACGTTGCCGGATTTATCAAGGTTGCTGACGCTATGATTCAATTGGGCGTTTGCTAATCAAACATTGAAATATATATTCTTAACAGAATAAATATGCAGATGAAAACGACTCCCCGAATATTGGGGAGTTGTTTTTTTTGTATTGTTGAAAACTTCTTGTGGATTTATATTGTTGTTTGCGAAAAAATCTCTAATTTTGCACAGTTAAAAATCTAAGTGTTGGTTTTTTATTCTTGCACAACCGGGTGGAGATAAGACTGAGCAGTGTGTGGTAGCGATGAGAGAGGAAACGGTAGGAAAGAGTGGGCGTCAGCAATGAGAGTAGGGTGTTGTCGGGAATTTGGTTATACAAGACAATCAACAGGTTATAATAATTGTTTTACTGATAATTAATAAAAAACATAATAATATGAAATTTATAGTTCATGGAAGCACATTGGCTCGTTCGTTAAACTCTATAATGGGTTTGATTTCAAAAAACAATACAATTCCTATCGTAGAGAATTTATTGTTTGAACTGAATGACAAAACTCTAAGCATTACGGCTTCCGATTTGGAGACGGTTGCAAACGTCAATATAGAATTGCAAGACGCAGACAGTATTGGAATATCGAAAGTTTGTGTTCCCGCAAAAGAGTTTTATTCTTTGGCAAGTCAATTGACTTCACGCCCTTTGACGATGTTTGTCAATGAGGATTATTCCGTGGATATTGCAACGGACAACGGCGGTAAGTACAATTTCAAAGGCATCGACCCTGAGGATTATCCTAAAATGATTGAAATAGAAGATAAAAACGAATTTACCATTCAATCTTCGACTTTGGTAAATGGTATCAATAAGACTTTGTTTGCAACTTCCAACGATGAGTTCCGTCCTCAAATGGCGGGTGTTTTATGTGAATTTTCGCCTAAGGGTTTGACTTTTGTCGGAACGGATTCTCATAAATTGGTGCGTTTTCGTAACACAATGTACGCAACCGACGATGTGAAATCGTTTATTCTTCCCAAAAAAACATTGAATATGATTGCCAAAATCCTTTCTTCGATTAACGAAGATTTTGAGGTAAGGGTTGAAAACAATATGTCGAACATTGCCTTTTATTTTGAGAACTATCATTTTGCATGCAGATTGATTGACGGTAAATATCCTCAATACGACAGTGCAATACCGACCGATAATCCGAATAAATTAATCGTCGATAAAAATTCTTTGTTGGAAAGCGTTAAACGTATATCTATTTTCACCAACCCTACAACCAATCAAATTCGTTTTGAAGTAACGGATAGGGAAATAGTTATCCAAGCCGAAGATGTCGATGCTCAAAACAAGGCACAGGAAAGAATTTCTTGCTCATACGAAGGCGAACAGATGACAATAGGTTTGAATGCCAAATATTTAACCGAAATAATCAACAATGTCGAGACTGAAAACATTTGTTTCGAGATGTCTCGTCCCGACAGACCTTGCATTGTTTTGCCATACGATGAAGAGACAAAGGACGAACAAAAGCAGGAAACATTGCTTATGTTGTTGATGCCTGTTATTTTGATGAGTTAATGGGTAGAAGTAATTAAAAATATTAAAAATAGTTAAAATGAAAAGAATAGTTTATGTATTGGCTGCATTGATGTTGATTTCCTCGGCATCATTTGCTCAAAAGAAGGGTAAAAAAGCCAAAGAAGAACCGAAGGGTTATCAATTTACTCTTGTAAAAGAAAATCCTGCAACGAGTATCAAAGACCAAAATCGTTCAGGTACGTGTTGGGCTTATTCGGGTTTGGCGTTCATTGAATCCGAAATTTTGAAAGCGGGTAAAGGCGAATTTGATTTGTCTGAGGCTTGGATTTACAGAAATGCTTACGTTGATAAAGCGGAAAGATATATCCGTGCTCACGGTTCGGCTACCTTCTCAGAAGGTGGTGCTGCTCACGATATACCTTATATAATAAAGAAATACGGTATTGTTCCGGAAGAAGTTTATCGTGGTTTGGAATACGGTACTGATAAACCTGACTTTACGGAAGTTTCTCCTGTATTGAACGGATATATAACAGGTTTGGCAAAAGGAAAGAGCCTTTCAACTGCTTGGAAAAAAGGTTTTGAAGCATTGTTGGACGCTTATTTCGGAGTAAAGCCTGAAAAATTCACATACAAAGGCGTAGAATATACTCCTCAATCTTTTGCGGCTTCATTGGGTTTGGATTGGAATGATTATATCGAAGTAGGTTCATATACTCATTATCCATTCTATGAGAAATTTGAATTGGAAGTTCCTGACAACTGGTTACACGAAGATATTTACAATGTTCCGTTAGATGAATTGATTCAGATAATCGATGACGCCATAATGGGTGGTTATACAGTTTGCTGGGGAGCAGATGTAAGTGAAAAAGGTTTCTCTTGGAAAAACGGAGTGGCAATTGTTCCCGATGCAGACAAAAGAGACCTTTCCGGTACAGAGAAAGAAAAATGGGAGAAATTGACTCCTGCCGAAAAGGCAGCATCCGCATATTCTTTTGACGGAACGGCAAAAGAAAAGACCATTACACAGGAAGAGCGTCAGAAAGGTTATGACAACTTCTCCACAACCGATGACCACGGAATGCAGATAGTAGGTATTTACAAAGACCAGAACGGCACGAAATTCTACAAGGTTAAAAATTCTTGGGGAGAAGACAGCGGAAAATACAATGGTTATTTCTATGCTTCCGAAGCCTTTGTACGTTACAAAACAATAGACGTTCAAATCAACAAGAAGGCTCTTTCTTCTTCAATGAAAAGCAAATTGAAAATCAAATAATTTGAAATAAAAATCAAAACTTTTAGAACTGAAATAATGTTTATCTTCGTAATAAACATAGAAGATAAACATTATTTTTGAATATCATATTTATTATTCAAATATTTTTTATTTGGACTATTGTTATAAGTTTTACAATGTACATAAATGCATAGTTGTATTTGTTATAAAAGTGATAATGTTGTAACGATAAGTATATGACAGCATTGATAGGGAATAAGGATAATTTATCTAAGTTATGTCAAACGAACTTGTTTGAACCCTCATTATTTGACGATGTACGTAGTTTTGTACGTTCTCCATTGAATTATATAGGTGGTAAATTCAAACTTTTGCCTCAACTTTTACCTTTGTTTCCAAAGAATATTAGAACGTTTGTAGATCTTTTTTGTGGCGGGTGTAATGTGGGTATTAATATTGAAGCCGAAAGGTATTTATTTAATGACAATCTTACATATTTAATTGATTTGTATAATACATTTCTTGATGAAGATATTGATAAAATTCTCTACCATATAGAGAATAGAATTTTATCTTTTAATCTTTCTTTAACTAATGTTGCAGGATACAATGAATTGAGAGCCTTGTATAATACCGAACGTAATTCATTGGATTTGTTTGTTCTTGTGGCTTATTCTTTCAATCATCAAATTCGTTTTAATTCAAATCATCAATTTAACAATCCTTTTGGTAAAGATAGAAGCTGTTTTAATGTTACGATGCGAAATAATTTGATTCGATTTATAGAAAGAATTCAATTGTTGAATTGTGAGTTTATTTCTTCAAATTTTGATAAATTAGATTTGTCTGACTTGAAAGATTGTGATTTTGTTTATTGTGATCCGCCATATCTTATCACAAATGGGACTTACAATGACGGGAAACGTGGATTTACAGGTTGGACAGAAAAAGAAGAAACATCTTTACTTTCCATTATTTCTGAACTTAGTAAAAGAAATGTAAAAATTGCTTTATCAAATGTTTTATATCATAAGGGTAAGGAGAATAAAATTCTTTTAGAATGGATTAAAACAAATGATTTTTTTGTAACACATCTACAAAAAAGTTATGCCAATTCAAATTATCATACAACTTGTAGAAATATATATGGAACGGACGAGGTTTTAATAACTAATTATTTGCCAAAATGAGGTATATAGGTAATAAGGAAAACTTGGTGGAACGAATAGACAATATTCTTGTTAGTAATAATGTTGTTGGTAAATCTTTTTTTGATTTTTTTGCAGGAACTACAAGTGTAGGACGTTATTTTAAGAATAAAGGTTTGAGGATTTATTCTAACGACATATTATATTTCTCTTATTGCTTACAGAAAGCCTATATTGAGAATAATTCGGAACCTAAATTTTCTTTATTGACAAATGAACTTAATTTTGCCAAAACTTCCTTTTTTTCAACTCCACTTGATAATGTCGTAGAATATCTGAATAATATTGACGATGTAGAAGGTTTTATTTATTGGAACTATACACCGGAGGGTTCTAAAAATATTGAAACTCCAAGGATGTATTTTTCTAATGAAAATGGTAGGAGAATTGATGCTATAAGACAGCAAATCGAGGCGTGGAAAATGAATCATCTTATAACAGAAAGTGAATATTTTATTTTGCTTGCTTGTTTGATTGAATCTGTTTCTTTTTATTCAAATGTGGCGGGTGTTTATTCGGCATTTTATAAGAAATGGGATCCTCGTGCGATTAAACGATTTCAACTCAGACCAATAAGAATATGCAATAGTGATAAACATAATTGTGTTTTTAATACAAATAGTCTTGATTTGGTCTCAAAAGTCAATGCGGATATAATTTATATAGACCCTCCATATAATGGAAGACAATATTTGCCTAATTACCACATAATTGAGACTATCGCAAAATATGATAATCCATCTGTTAAAGGAGTGGCTGGTATGAGAGAGTATTCTATTGAGAAATCTTCTTTTTGTAATTCTAAAACTGCACTTCGTGATTTGGATTATATTGCTTCTTGTACTCCTTGCGAAATTTTAATTCTTAGTTATAATTCAGAAGGGATTATGCCACAGCAATCAATTGTTGAAATTCTTTCAAATTATGGCGAGGTTAGTCTTAATGAGATAGAATATCCTCGTTTTAAGAGTAATAGTAATGGTTTGTCAAAAACAAAAAAACATATTCGAGAACAAATTTATATTTTGAAAAAATGAATTCCACAAAAAACCTTTGGATTTTAACGGAAGAACGTCCTAAAAAGACAGCATTACAAAAGATATTTGAATATTTTGCAACAGATCACAATTGTGGTTTTATAGGTCAGGACGTTCGTTTGATACCAATATTGAATGAGGATAAATGTTTTGATTTTACTTATGAAGTTATAGGATTTTCTTGCGCAAAAATCAATAAGGTTTATATAAAAACAGTTTCGGGATTATCAAGTTTTGTGGATTTTTTGGTATTTTATCAAGATGAAGAACCGATGGAGGGAACGGAGCCACTTTATGCCATAGAGGTAACAAAAACAGACGATAAAGAAAGTCGTAACACTGGTGTATATCAACGTTGCTCGAAATTTATTTTCTTACGATTTTTTTATCCGAATACTAAAATGATTATGCTTTATGTTCTTCAAGTTGAGCAAAAGAAAAATCCTACAAAAACATATATATTCGGTACGAAATTGTTGCGTACATTTGGTGTTGATATTTTGGGAAAGGTTCTTGATTCATATACTCTAAAACCTTTTGATAGTATTGATGAAATTATTGCTTTTAAGAAATCTATGAATGATGCACATAAAGGCAATGTTCCAATCCTAATAACAAAAGATAAAGATGTTATCAAAATTTCGGGAAGATTGTATAAAAGTGGAAGACTTGCTCATGACCCAAATATTGGAGCATTGAGTATTATTGCTGCTTGTTTGCGTAAATTGGGCTGGAAAAACCGTATAATAATAACTCAGCACGGTCTTGTTCAAAATAATATTGGTCAAAACGGTAAGTTTGTGCAAATAGCGAATAAACTAAATATAGAACTTGAAGGACTTATCGTTCCACAAGCAACTCTTCCAAAACTTTATTGGCATTATGATATTAAGGGAGAAAAATTGGCTACGATATTTATGCATGTAATTGTTGAGAGTTTTACAGAGAGTTATTCCATTTTTGAAAATCATGCAGGTTGTGAAAAAGGCTATTTTTATACTTCTTCGGGAGAATGTATCCCATTGAAAAAATATTATGACAGGCAGGCATATAAATCGGGTAATAAATCACAAATTATATTTATCCCGGATCTTGTTCTTATTGATGTTAAAGAAAAGGAAATTATTGAAATTGAAGGTAAAAAGTATGAATGTCGTCAAAATGGAATAAATGAACTTAATAATTATGACACATTTGATGAATGTTATGTAAAAAAGTATTATTTGCCATATAAGATTGTTAGAACGGTTGTTGTTTATGGAGGTAGTATTGAAAAACTTTGTGAAATTGAAATTGGATTTTTACTTAATGAAAAAGGTAAAATGATATTGGGAATAAAGGCACCTAAATTGTTTATTCGGGCTATTCGCAATCTGTTGAATTATTGGAATTGATTATTAGATTTATTTGAAATAAAAGTCAAAACATAAGTGCGGTATTTTGAAAAAAGGTATCGCACTTTTCTTGTATGCAGTCGCACAAATAATTATGTACAGCTTTGAAGGTAGATGGGAGACAGTGAAAAGAGTAGAACCATAAAAATGGCATTCTAATGACTTATTTAATGTGAGTTCGACGAAATATAATCGTTTGAAAAAATGGTGGTTAATGAAAATTGTTGTAATTTTTTGAGAAATTATTTTGCCATATTAAATATTGTTCGTAATTTTGCGAACGATATACAGGAATAGAAATGGAAAATAAAGAATATACTGCAAGACAGGAGCAACTTGCTCGCTTCGCAAAGGCATTGGGACATCCTGCCAGGATTGCTATTATGGACTTTTTATTAAAACAGAAATGTTGTTTTTTTGGTGATATTAACGAGGTATTGCCTATTTCCAAAGCAACAGTATCACAACACTTAAAAGAACTGAAAGAAGCTGGATTGATACAAGGAGAGATTGAAACACCGAAAGTTAAGTATTGTGTTAATATAGAAAATTGGGAAATGGCATCAAAACTATTCTCGGAGTTTTTTGGACAAAATATATGTAAGCAAGAAAATTGTTGTCAATAACGACAATTTTTTTTCGAATAAATGTTCGTTATTTTACGAAGAACAAACAAAGGTTTAACAAATAAATAAATAGTGGTATGAAAAAAATGATTTTGGCTTTGGCCATTTGCTTGGTATTAACCGCTTGCGGTAATGATGGTGCATCGAAAAAGAATGATAACGTGAAAACGGAACAAGTTGAAGAAGAGAAAGACCGTGTGGAAGTTTTGTATTTTCACGGCAAACAACGTTGCCCTACCTGTATAGCGATAGAAAAAAATGTAAAAAAGGCTATTGAAACTCAATTGGCAGATGAATTAAAGAATGGGAAAGTTGTTTTCAAAACAATTGACATTTCAAACCCCGATAACGAGAAGATAACCGAAAAATATGAGGTTACATGGTCATCCTTGTTTATCTGTAAATGGAAAGACGGAAAGGAAGCATACGAAAATTTGACCGAGTATGCTTTTGCCAATGCAAGAAATGCTCCTGATACATTTAAGAACGAAATAGTAGAAAAAATAAAAGCTTCATTGAAATAGAATTATATGGAATGGTTACAGAATTTGTTGAATAGTAGTACAACGCCTGTTTTAACTGCACTTGTATTGGGATTACTTACGGCAATATCTCCATGTCCGTTGGCAACTAATATAGCAGCGATAGGATTTATTGGTAAAGATATCGAAAACAGACAGCGTATTTTCCGTAATGGGCTTTTATATACTTTGGGTCGTGTCATAGCCTACACTTTATTGGGCATCGTACTGATTATGATATTGAAAGAGGGTGCAAGCTTTTTTGGTATTCAAAAGTTTATAGGCAAGTATGGAGAATTGATTATAGGTCCGGTATTATTGCTGACAGGCTTGTTCATTTTGTTCGGTAACAAACTTAAACTACCCTCATTTGGATTCAAAGGCGACGGCGAAAGGTTTGCACATAAAGGCGTCTTGGGAGCATTAACACTTGGAATGTTGTTCGCTATGGCATTCTGTCCTACAAGCGGCGTGTTCTATTTCGGAATGCTCATACCGATGTCTGCCACAGCAACGGCAGGCTATATGTTGCCGATACTGTTTGCCGTTGCCACAGCGCTTCCGGTATTGGTTGTTGCTTGGATATTGGCATTCAGCGTAAATCATATAGGCAACTTTTATGGTAAGATGCAGACCATACAGAAATGGGTGAATGGAATTGTCGGCTTCCTGTTTGTGGGTATAGGGATATATTATTGTGTAGTTATTTATAAATGATTGAAATAATGGAAAAGAAAGAAAACAAAAAAGGATTTTGGACTTAATTATTCGCCCCAAAGTCTTGTAGTTGTTCGTGTGAAAACAACATTACAAAAGAAGAAAAAGAAAAAAGCACGGCATCTTGTGGTTGCGGAGATAAAACAATTGCGAAAAATATGGATATAAAAGAAATAAAAATTTTAGGTCCCGGCTGTGCAAAATGCAAATCAACCTATCAAGTTATTGAAAAAGTAGTTAAAGATTATAATCTTGATATAAAACTCATCAAAATAGAAGATATTACGGAAATAATGAGTTATAATGTTATGGCAACACCTGCGGTTGTAGTTAATGGTGTGGTTAAAATAAAAGGACATATTCCGTCTGAAAGAGAAGTAAAGCAGATGTTGGGTATTTAATAACGATATTATGGAGACAAAAAAAGATTTGAAAATCCTATTCTGGATTGTCGCAGTGTTTGTGGCAGTATTCTTTATGCCACTTGGCAGCGAGAGTTTTATGACAGCCGTAAATGCAACTCTTGACCTTACAAAATGGTATGCTCGGGAACATATTGTATTATGTTTGTTACCTGCTTTCTTTATAGCAGGAGTCATTGCCGTGTTTGTTAGTCAAAGTTCTGTTTTAAAGTATTTTGGTGCTAATGCAAAGAAATGGTTGTCATACACAATAGCATCTGTTTCGGGCGGTATCCTTGCCGTGTGTTCATGCACGATTTTACCATTATTTACAAGCATTTACAAACGAGGAGCGGGATTAGGCCCTGCCATTGCATTTCTCTATTCAGGGCCGGCAATCAGTATATTGTCAATAATTTTGACAGCACGAATTTTAGGGATTGAAATGGGAGTTGCACGAATAATTGGGGCAATTTTGTTCTCCGTTGTTATTGGATTGACAATGTCGTTTATTTTTCGCAAAGAAGAAAAATCCAAGAAAGAGGAACAGATGAATATTGTGCCACCACCCGAAAAACGCCCTATATGGCAGACTTCATTTCATTTCTTTACGTTGGTTCTGATTCTTGTTTTTGCAAATTGGGGTGCGCCGGCTACTTCGGAGATGGGCATGTGGTACTGTATTTTCACATATAAATGGCATATGGTAGGCATATTATCTTTATTATTGTGTTGGTCGCTTGTTAAGATATTGAAACTCCGTCTTGTGTGGGTTATTACTGGTGTTGTGATTACTGTCATTTCCACAATTCTTGCCAATTTGTTTATCGATAATGCAAAGTTGATACCTCTCATACCTATGGTTGTGGCAATAACGTCATTGTCTATAATTCTGCTTGCAGATAAGCAAAATGAAGAAAACAGAGAATGGCTGTTTGCTTCATGGGGCTTTGCCAAACAGATATTGCCACTAATGGCAATAGGTGTTACCATGGCAGGTTTCCTGTTGGGCTCAACACACGACAACACGGCTATCGCAGGCATTATTCCCAACAGTTGGATAGAATGGGCGGTAGGAGGTAATTCGTTGCTATCTAATTTTTTTGCAAGTTTTACCGGAGCATTTATGTATTTTGCAACATTGACGGAAGTACCTATCATACAAGGCTTATTGGCTTCGGGAATGGGTAAAGGCCCGGCTTTGGCTCTATTATTGGCCGGTCCTTCGTTATCATTGCCAAATATGTTGGTCATTCGTGGCGTATTAGGAACAAAGAAAACGATTGTTTATGTGCTTCTTGTCATTGTTATGGCTACAATATCAGGCTATATTTTTGGGAATTTATTTTGATAAGAAATAATAAACGCAAACTTTGATTAGAACGTTTTGGGTTCATTGAAAATCAACTAATTTGAAATAACATTCAAAGCATAAGTGCGGTATTTTGAAAAAAGGTATCGCACTTTTAGTTTTTTATTTTGCCAAGTAGAGAAAAATTTGTATTTTTGCAACTCCTTTATGGAAATGAAAAAGAGATAAATAAATCACGATTAATAAAAAGAATAAAATAAAAATGGCAACAAAAGTAACAAAAGAGCTTGTAAATCCACGTAGTATAGTGGTTGTAGGAGCAAGCGACGATGTAACCAAACCTGGCGGTGCTTTGGTGAGAAATATAAAAGAAGGAAACTTTAATGGCGAACTTTATTGCGTTAATCCGAAAGCAGATGAAATACAAGGCGTTAAATGTTTTAGAAATGTACAAGATTTGCCGCAAGTGGATTTCGCCGTTATGGCAATAGCAAGCAAATTTGCAGAAGCAAGCGTTGAAGTTTTGGCAAAGGAAAAAGGTTGTAAAGCCTTTGTAATCATCAGCGCAGGTTTTGGGGAAGAATCTCACGAAGGTAAAGAGTTGGAGCAGAGAATTGTTAAAATAATCGAGGAAAACGGAGGTTGTTTGATTGGACCTAACTGTACGGGTATATTTACTCCATATCATCACGCAATATTCTCTCAGCCTTTCAGCGAACCATCTCCAAGAGGAGTGGATTTCATAACCGGTAGCGGTGCAACAGGCTGTTTCATAATGGATATAGGCAAGCAACAAGGATTGCATTTCAATCATTGTTGGGCTGTCGGTAACTCGGCTCAGTTGGGTATTGAGGATTTGTTGGAATATCACGACGAAGTTTTCGACCCTGAGACTTCAAGTAAAGTTATTATGCTTTACATAGAGAATATTAAAAATCCTGAAAAATTATTAAAACACGCCAAATCTTTAATATCCAAAGGTTGTAGAATTGCGGCTGTTAAAGCGGGTTATTCTGCTGCCGGTTCTCGTGCAGCTTCTTCACATACGGGAGCGTTGGCAACCGATGATGTGGCTGTTGATGCTTTGTTTAGAAAAGCAGGCATAGTTCGTTGCTATGGCAGAGAAGAATTGGTAACGGTGGCAAACATCTTCACTTATCCTCAGTTTGAGGGCAAAAATATTGCAATCATAACTCACGCAGGCGGTCCTGCCGTTATGCTTACAGACGCTTTGAGTAAGGTTGGTTTGAATATTCCGAAGATTGAAGGACCTGTTGCAGAGGAGTTATTAGGCAAATTGTTCGCAGGTTCATCGGTTTCCAACCCTATTGACTTTTTGGCAACGGGAACTCCTGAACAATTGGGCGAAATAATAGAGACGGTTGATAAAAAACTTGACAATATAGACGCAATGTGTGTTATCTTCGGAACACCGGGATTGTTGCCTATATTTGAAGCATACGATGTATTGTCCGATAAATTGAAGACTTGCAAAAAACCTATCTTCCCGATATTACCTTCTACATTGGTTGCGGGCGACGAGGTTAAAGCGTTTGTCAATAAAGGCAATACATATTTCCCTGACGAAACGGTATTCGGCAATGCAGTCGGCAGAATAGTTTCAACACCTGCACCTGCAACAGAGGACGATGTTATCAAGATTGATACTGCAAAAATCCGTTCCATAATAGACAAATGCGACAATGGATATATCGACGTTAAAGTTATTAACGAATTGTTTGACGTGGCAGGTATTCATCACACGGTTGATATTTCTTCCGATAAAGAACAAGAGATTGTTGATTTTGCAAATAAAGTCGGCTATCCGGTTGTAATGAAAGTTGTCGGTCCCGTACATAAATCCGATGTGGGTGGTGTAAGTTTGAACGTCAAAGGCGAAGAAAACGTCAGAAAAGAGTTCCAGCGTTTGATAAAAATCAAAGACACCTATGCCGTTCAATGCTACCATATGTACGACGGTACGGAGGTTTATATAGGAAGTATAAAGACTCCTATGTTCGGTCATCAGGTTCTTTGCGGATTAGGCGGTATATTTATCGAAGTATTGAAAGATGTCCGTTCCAATTTAGCACCTATCGGAATAAAAGAAGCCAAAGAAATGATTAAATCATTGAAGGGTTACAAGATTATTCAAGGAGTCAGAGGACAAGAAGGCGTTAATGAAGATATTTACGCCGACCAAATAGCAAGAGTTTCGGCATTGGTTCAGGCTGCTCCCGAAATAGCGGAAATGGACTTGAATCCGTTGTTGGGTTCAATGACGGAAGTTGTTGCCGTTGATGCGAGAATAAGAATTGAAAAATAATTTTTAACAATAAAATCGTTGCGTAATGTTTGATGTGCTGAATAAGGGATTGGTGTTATAAACACTTTTCGGTGCATCAAACATTTGCGTAACATAAAAAACAATGGCTATGAATAAAATAACTTTGAGAAATTTCTTTGTAATGTTGTTGGCAGGAATACTGATAGTCATTATGATGTTGATTCAGTTGCCGGCGTTTGAAAGCGACAAAGTGCCTATTACATATACATTAGGTTTGATTGTTGTAATTGCTGCAATAATATTTATGTTGTATCAAACAATTGTAATATCCAACGAGTTGTATGAAAAGAAAACTTCATTGGATAGAATAGCCAAAGAACTTAACAGCCTTAAAGAAAAAGAAAAGATAGAAGAGGTTAAGGCAGAAGAAGTTAAATAATCACGATAGAGTTCATAAGCGATAAAGATGCGATTACATTTTTATAAATATCATGGTGCGGGCAACGATTTTGTATTGTTTGATGCAAGGAAAAATGATATAAACCTTTCCGTTGAGCAGATAACGAAACTTTGCGACAGACATTTTGGAATTGGAGCAGACGGCGTTATTCTTTTGAAGAAAACTCCTATGGCGGATTTCGAGATGACGTTTTACAACCCTGACGGCACAAGCGGAATGATGTGTGGCAATGGCGGCAGATGTATAACGATGTTTGCCAAACATATCGGCGTTTCAACAAATGCCGTATTCTCGTTTTTGGCTTCTGACGGTATGCACTTTGCAAGAGTTGTCGATGAAAAGACCGTTGCTTTGAAAATGACCAATACCGATAAACTTGAAATAATGGAGGACGGTATTTGGATTGATACTGGAACTTCGCATTTTGTAAGTTTTGTTAAGGATTTAAGTAAAGCAGATGTCGTTGCAAAAGGCAGAAAACTAAGGAACGAAGCCTGTTTTGAAAAACATAACGGCACTAATGTCGATTTTGTGGCAATATCGGGGGCAAACGATATATCGGTTCGTACCTACGAAAGAGGTGTGGAAGATGAGACTTTGGCTTGCGGAACGGGTATAGTTGCATCGGCGTTGGTGTATTCGATAAAAAAGAAATTAAAAGACGGGAAACATTCGATAAATGTTAATACTTTGCACGACAATTTAACTGTTGAGTTCGAGAAAAACGGTAATGGTTTTAGCAGCATAATGCTTATCGGAAGTGCCGTTAAAGTTTTTGAAGGCGATATTGTTTTGTAGAATACGACTTGGGAAATAGATAAGATGAATAATATTTTTGGAAAAATAAAGATTGCTTTTATTGTTTTGCTTGCTGTAAGCGGTATGGAGGGTTTTGCACAAAAATCTTACAATATGCAAGGCTTTGAAATGATATTGGAACCGCTTATGCAACAGATGTTTTCTGCAAAAAAAGATAATGAACGCTTTGCAGCCAATGAGAAGTTTATTTCCGAAATGGAACAGGCTTTGGATTTCGATAAAAGTTTCGCTTATAAATTTCCTAAATTAGATAAAATCAATATACTGACTTCAAAAGACAAACAATTCAAAATCTTCACTTGGGCTATTGCCGACGACAACGGTACTTATGAAAATTATGGTTTTGTACAATCTAAAAACAAGGTTACGGGAGAATACCAAACTTTTCGGTTGTTTGACAAAAGCGAACAGATACCGGACGAAGAAAATCAGAAACTTGACGATAGTTCTTGGTATGGTTGCGTTTATTATGAATTGATTGAGCAGAGTTTTGACAAAAGAACTTATTATGTGTTGTTGGGTTGGGACGGCAACGACTTGTATTCGAGAAAGAAAATCATTGAACCGATAAGTTTCAAGTCTGACGGACGTCCTGTTTTCGGACAAAATGTTTTCTATAAGGATAAAGACCGTATGCGTTATGTTTTTGAGTATTCCACCGATGCCAATTTCACGCTGAAATACGGCTTGCAGTATTACGATATTGTTTCAAACCAAAAGGCGAAAGGTTCAAAATTTCATAAACCGAAGCCTTTTGAAAAAGAGCCTGCCAAAACGGAAAAGGATAAAATGATATTTTTCGATTTGTTGGAACCTGCAACAATGGGTATGGACGATTTGAAACTTTATTATGTTCCTTCGGGCGAGGTTGTGGGATTGAAATTTGAAGGCGGTAAGTGGAAAAAAATCAAACATAACATATTGCCTCGTAACAAGTCTGAGAAAAATGACGATTACGAACCTAACTACAATATTCAAAGGAGTTTATTTCCTAAGAAAACAAAAAAATAGAGTGATAAGATGCTATTTTTAATGTTAAATAAAAGACAAAAAAATAGTTTGAGTTGAATTTTTTATATACTTTAATTGAAATTTTTGCGTTTATTCTCTTGGGAAAATTTTTTCTTCGATAGAAAAGCGTAACGATATTGGTGTGATGTTACAAAATATTTGTTGCAAACTTGGTATGGCTTAAAATTAAGATAGTTTTTAACACTGCGATAGCAGTTATAATGATGAGTAAATTAATTACTTAGACTAAATAAAATAAAATTAAATAAAAAAATGAAAAGAACATTGTTGAAAACATTTATGTTGGCTGCATTGCTTTTTGTCAGCGTAGCTTCGTTTGCGGTACCTGCTAATCCGAAGCCTGTAACGATAAAGCAAAATGGCAGAACTTTGACTTACTACCTAAGAGGAGACGAAAGAATGCATTGGGGAGTTACTTCCGATGGTTACACTCTTCTTAACGATGCACAAGGACAAATGGTTTATGCTGTTAGAGATGCTAATGGCAATATGGTTGCATCAACTATGTTGGCTTGCGACCCAACGCAAAGAAGTATGAACGACAATTTGTTCTTGGCAAACGTTGAAAAACATATTTCTTATTCCGCAACTCAAAAAGCAGGTCTTAAAAAACTTTTTGAAGACAAACATTCTTTGACAAAGGACGACCTGCCAACATTCCCTGCAACCGGTGGAGTAAAACATTTATTGGTTGTTTTGGTTAATTTTGCCGATAAGGCGATGACTACACCTAAGAGCGTTTTTGAAAATATGTGTATGCAGGATAATTACAACGGCTGCGGGTCTATACATGAGTATTTCTACATAAATTCCAATGGTCAGTTGGATTTGCAGATTGATGTTATAGGACCTGTTACGTTGGATAATTCTATGTCGTATTATGGTTCAGATGCTCAATCTCCATACGGAACCATACATGATGTTAATGTCAAAGAAATGATTAAAGACGGAATAAAACTTATAAAAGATTCCGCAGACTTATCTATTTATGACAATGACGGCGACGGTTTTATAGATGACGTTGCGTTTATTTACGCAGGTACTCCTCAATCCACGACAGGTATTGCCGATGAGATTTGGCCGCATTCCGGTAGAGCAAACGGCACAACATCATACGACGGAGTAAAGGTTAATCGTTACACTTGTTCTGCCGAAAAACCGGATCAGGTTATAGGAACATTTGTTCATGAGTTCGGACACGCTTTGGGTCTTCCTGACGAATACGACACAGACTACGCTGAAAGTGGCGGTAATGCTGTTACGGTAAGTACTTGGAGTGTTATGTGTGAGGGTAGTTACAACAATAATCAAAACAGTCCTTGTCTTTGGTCCAATGCTCAAAAAATTCGTGTTGGTTGGATTGACGAAGAGAATGCTATAATCGATTTAAGTTTAAGTGATACTTACGAAAATTTGCGTTTGCCTTTGAATACGGGAACAAACGATACGTCTTACAGAATATCCATTCCGGGAACAAATGAATTCTTCTTCTTGGAATATAGAAAGAAACAAGGTTTCGATGCTTATATACCGGGAGACGGTATGTTGATATATCATGGTCAGATGAATAAAATCAACTCTTGGATAAACTACGGAAACAACAGTATCAATGTTAATCCTAATGACAGAGGTTGGTATATTGAGCCTGCCGATGGTTTATTGAACAGTATTTCATTGCCTGCTGCCGCATTCCCGGGTTCAAAAAATATCGTTAATTTCTTGAATGCTAAGAAAGTTAATGGCGAAAGTGTTGAAATGAAGATAACAAATGTTCATTATTTGAATGATTCTGTTATTCTGTTTAACTTCAATTCCAATAATCCTGTCATTGCAACCAATGCTGCAACAAACAGACATGCTACATCTATGCAAATGAATGGTAAGGTTCTTTACAAGCATACAAGCACAAATATTGCAAACAAAGGTTTCTATTATTCGACGGACTCTGACGTAACGACCACGGCAACAAGAGTTGAGGATGAAGACTTGACAGACCTTGAAAACATTACGGTTTCGGTTACCGGATTGACAAACAACACAACATATTATTACAAAGCCTTTATCGAGGACGAAGATGGAACAATTTATTTGGGAGAAGAAAATAGTGCTGCGACAACTTCCGGTTTCGGATATGCTCAGACAAAAGACCCGACGAATGTCGATTATACTTCGGCTACAATGAATGCTTCATACACTACTGTCGGAGAAGGAACATTTGTTGAAAAAGGTTTTGTTTATGTAGCAGATGACAAAAGTGCCACCCCTGCAATTGGCGAAGAAGGTACGATTAAGGTTGTTATAGAAGGCGAGGAGTACGGCAATTATTTTTACAATTTGACGGAACTTGAACAAGGTACCTATATCAAGTATCGTGCTTATATGACTAATAGTTATGGAACATTATACGGTAATGACAAAGATTTCACTACATTGTATCCTGAAATTACTGATAATGTTATATCAGTTTCTCAAACCGATATTTGTGAGAACTCGGTTCCTGAACAAATAACGGGTACAGAGGCACAGGGTGGCTTTGGTAACTTTACTTATTTGTGGCAACAAAGAGGTAACGGCTCTTCCTGGGTTGATGCGGAAGGCACGAACAACGAACAGAATTATCAACCGCAAGCACTTTCCACCACAACCAATTTCAGACGTATTGCAATCTCGAATAATAAAGTACAAGCCGAAAGTAATGTAGTAACCATTAACGTCAATACTTCAAAAGGCGGTACGATATACATGACCAAGAGCGTTTATAATGTGGGCGACGAAATTAAATTGACTTTGAATAACTACACAGGCGATATTTTGGATTGGACAAAAGGCACAACCCAAGAGAATATGGTTTCTGTCGGCAATGCGAATACGGCAGTATATACGGAGACGGCAGAACAAGAAGGTAAATACTATTATCAAGTAAAAGTTCAGTTCTCTCAGTGTGAGCCTGCGTTATCTGAAATCAAAGAGGTTACAGTACAGGCTTCTTCATTGAGTGATGCCAATGGCGATATGGTTTTGGATATTATGCCGAACCCTTCAACCAATGGTACATTTACTTTGAATGCTAACGTAAGCAATGCCGATATAGTTATCACCAATACATTGGGTCAGGTTGTTTATAGCGAAAACAACGCTGATTTGAATAACAAGACAATCAACTTAAACAACGTTCAAAGCGGTTCATACATTATCAGCATAACGGCACAAGGTAAATTGACGACAAAGAAATTAATCATCAACAAATAAAATTAAAATAAAACGATGAACACACCAATTCACACAAATAATGCACCTGCCGCAATAGGACCTTATTCACAGGCAGTCAAAGCAGGTAACGGAATGTTATTTATTTCAGGTCAAATACCTGTCAATCCTGCAAACGGCGAAACCCCTGAGGGTATAACAGCCCAAGCGACACAGGCTTTGGAGAATGTAGGGGCAATTTTGAAGGAAGCAGGCTATGGATTTAACGATGTTGTAAAAACAACTTGTTTGTTAAATTCCATGGACGATTTTGCTGCAATGAACGAAGTGTATGCAAAATACTTCAACGAACCGTTCCCTGCAAGAGCAGCTTTTGCAGTGGTTAAATTACCGAAAGGTGTATTGGTTGAAATAGAAGCAATAGCATATAAAGGCTAAGGTTCTATGATAACCAAACAATTAATTCCAAAACGGCAGATGCTTAAAGTGTCTGTCGTTTTGTTTTGTAATGCCGTTGCAAAAAATACTTATAGATAAGTATTGGTAGGTTTTGATAAATTGTATAATTTTGCAACCGCTAACCGTTAAACAATATATATTATGGAAAACATAGATAAATCAAAAGAAGAGATATTCGGCGACGACCATTTGCTACATGATGTGGATGTGCATACACATGGAGGACATTTACACTTTCATTCTCATTCTCATCATCACGACCACAATATAAATATAGATTCTTTGAACAAGGCTTTTGTTTGGGGTATTGTGCTAAACAGTTTGTTTGTTATCATTGAGTTTATTGTTGGATTTTTGTTTAATTCCGTAGGTTTGATTTCGGATGCGGGACATAACCTTTCAGATGTAGCTTCTCTGATTTTGGCTATGCTTGCTTTTCGTGTGGCGAAAATTCATAGCAATCAAAGATTCACTTACGGATATAAGAAAATGACCATTCTCGTATCATTGATTAATGCGGTGATATTGCTTGCGGCAGTGGCGTTTATTGTATATGAGTCCATACATAAGATAATCGTTATGCAGGAAGTGGAAGGCAAGATGATAAGTATAACGGCTGCGATAGGAGTGTTAATTAACGGTTTTACGGCGTGGTTGTTTCTTAAAGACAAAGAGAAAGACCTTAACGTCAAAGGTGCATATCTTCATATGGCTGCCGATTGTTTGGTGTCCGTCGGTGTTGTTGTGTCGGGTATAGTGATAATATACACAGGTTGGTATTGGATTGACGGCGTTATAGGATTGGTTGTTGCGGCTATTATAGTGTTTTCGACCATGGATTTATTGAAAGATTCTTTGTGTTTGGCTTTGGACGGTGTTCCAAAGGGTATTTCTGTCAAGGATATTGCGGAAGATATTCATAAAATGGATAATGTGGAAGATATTCACCATATTCATATTTGGGCAATATCAACAACGGAAAACGCTATGACCGCACATGTGTTTTTGAAAGATATTTTGCTTTTGGAACAGACCAAACATCAAATAAAACATTATTTGAAAAAACATAATATCTCTCATTCGACGTTGGAGTTTGAAGTTAAAGGTTCTGATTGCGATGGAAAAGATTGCAATTGCGATTAATAAAACGATATTATGAGAGATTAATAAAACAATTGCTTTGATTGCTAAAATAGTCAAGCAATTGTTTATTGGTTATAGAAATTAATAAATAAGACCCTATTATTGCTTTACTGATGTTTGATTAATGTTTAACACTGATTTTATGTGTTCTGATTTCTTGATTTTTAACGTTATAAAGGTAGTTTTTTTTATTTTTCACACATTTTTTTGAAAAAAAATGTGTGAAAAATTGTTTTTTTCAAAAATTTTTAGAAAACTTTGCAATATGAATTAGTAGTAAGTATTAAAAATATATATTATGAGTAAAATTACATTATTATTGCTGGTTTGTTTAGCAATATTCTGTCCGATAAATGGCAAGGCACAAGTCGGTTCGCAAGGTTTCATTATTTCGGAAAGACAGGTTAATGTCCAAGCCATTAGAGGTCATAAATCGATAAAATCGCTTAATGTCGGTAAAGATAGGATAGTATCCTTGACGCATTGTGATACGCTACCGATTTTTCATGAAAATTTTGTCCTGTCGGTAGGGAATAATATTTATCCAAAATTAAAAAAGTCGTTTAGATCCTGCTTTTTCTTAAATTCCGAACAGGAGCAATTTTCAAGAATGGCGTATGTTCCCGGTGTAACGATTACGGATTTTACATACGATAAGTACAAAGATGTGATTTATTTTTGTGGAATAATAAATAAAACAGATATGAATATAATTGGTAGTTTTCCTATCAGTTCAGTATTCTACTCCGGAATGCCTAATTCTATAACATATTTTCCTATTTCTTTACCGGATGATGCAAAGTTAAAAAAAATAGATTTTTATCAAACTTATGCAACCGGACAAAATAAGTTATCGTTGATTGCAAATAGTGATAACACTATTGCAATTTATGAGATGAATACACCTTTATATTTTTCAAGTTCATATTTTTTAACATTTGATTTGGCAAATCTTTCATATAAAGTGAAAGAAATATCTAATGTGCGTCTTACAGAAGTTAGTCATACAGATACAAAAGTTGTTGTTTCGGGTTTGAGGGATTTTAGTCATTGGGTATTGTTTTCTCATAATCAAGAAAATTTGGATAATTATGATGGAAGAGTTTATACAACATATACTTTGTATGATCATTTCCGAGAAGTTCAATATAATGTTCGGCCAATGGAAAAAGATAAAATAGTTGTTGGTTCTTCCTTGATAGGGGAAAATAAATACGGCTACTTGGAATTTGCTATGTTTGATTTGAATAGTCAGGATTATTTACCATACAAGGTTCAAGCGATAGATCCAAATGCTCCGGAGTTGGAATGTAGAAGTCGAATAAGTGATATGCAGTACGATGAACAGAAAGGAATACTTCATGTTTTATTTTGTAATGGTGCCCCGAAGTTCGGAATAAGAGATATGACTATACAAATTAATCCATTTGATGATTCTGAATATTATGGGGCGTATGTATCTGTGCCTTTTAATACATTAGAAGGTTTTAATATATTGAAATCATTGGTATTGTATAATTTTTCTAATAAATATACATATTATCAAATTTTTGGTTCGACAGCGGAAGAGGTATCACCAAATTCATGGCAATTCACGGGGCGTCCCTATTTTTTTGATAGAATAGCATATAATTATCTATATGAACATCTTGATTGTGAAAGATCGTATAAATTTGCAGTGTTTAATATAAACAGTAAATATATACCACATATAGTGCAATACTCAGATAGTTATGATTTAACTGCGGTAAAATATAGTGATAATCATATTTGGAGTGATGCCGGAAATCAAATTAATTGTTTTACTAAAATGGAGGAATAAGAAATGAAAAAATTGTTTTTAATTTTATTGGTGATTGTTTCGTTTTGGCAGGTTCAGTCGCAAACACCTACGTATCCGTATGATACAACTACAAACCAAAGAAAACACGGAAGTCAATATCTTTTGTCGGAGCCGTTTGAAGATAGTTGTACATGGTTAGATGTTTTTTCGTGGGTGTCTCCTGAAGAATGGGAAGATTGGAGTGGTGATAATATTAGTGGTTATGATGACCCGATTTATATGAATTATAAATATTCAAGTGATTTTGCTAATAATTCAGGCGGAGTTGTACCTGCTCACGTTATAACGAGTCAGTATCAGTATGTTGCAGATTTGGCACAACCTTATCTAACGGATACTACTTTGAAGATTAGCGGTATCGCAATATTTTTTCCAATAAGATATTATTTGGGAAGACATGGATATTTGGGCATTGCCGACAGCAATTTAACTATGTTGAAAAGAGTACCTTTATACGATATACCGCAAATACCACGTGATGAGAATACAAGGGGAAGTAAATATTGGTTGAATTACGAGGAATTTATATTTGATACATCTGTCAATGTTCAAGGTAAGTTTTATGTTGTATATGAAAGTCCTAAACCTGCACCATATACAGGATATGGTTGGGACAGTTGTCAATATAGAGGAGAGGAAGCTATGATAGGAAAAATACTTGCGGCATGCAGAAATACTGTTAGCCACTTTCCTCATGAAAATTGTACTGCCGAAATGTTGCCGTTAATGAAACAGTATGAACTTCTTGTTGATATGTTTAATAATGATCCTAATTGTAGTATATGGACGGATCCTAATACTTTTGTCCATTTTGGTGGTTCGGATACAACATGGCATTCTGTTGCTAACGAGTTTGATGAAGATGATCAAATTTGGCCACATAGATTTGTTTATGCGTACTATATGTTTCCTATATTTGGGGATATTGTAGATACGTCTTCGTCTGTTGCAGATGTAAAAGTTGAGAACTATACATACGTTTTTCCGAATCCGGCAAGCAATGATGTTACTATTCAGTGTTCGTTCAAAATGCAGAATATAGAGGTGTTTAATGAGCAGGGACAAAAGATTGAGGATAAGAAAATTGACGGGTATAATTATAATATAGATGTAAGCAATTATGCAAAAGGTAGTTATTTTGTTAAGATAACAACCACATCGGGAATAGCAACAAAGAAGATATTGGTTCAGTAATAAGAGCAATTTTGTTTAATAATAAGAGGTGTAAGTAAAGATTTATACCTCTTTTTTTGATTTTGAATGTTTTTGCTTCTTTTTTTAAGAAGTATTTAATTTAATTTTAATGTGCTTGAAAATGTAATTGGTATATTTTTTGATACGACTATGTATTCTTAAAGTAATGATTGAAACGAGAATAAAAATATTAGATACATTATGAATAGAACGAAAATCAAGGACGTATTGTTTGTCGTGATTATGTTTGTTGCAATGGGAGTGGAGGCTCAGACACTTTCTTTGGATTCTTGCCGCAATATGGCACTAAGGCATAACAAAGGAGCACAGATTTCCAATGAGACATTGCTTGCAGCACAAGATTTACGTAAAGCGGCCTTTACGCAGTTTCTACCCTCAATCAACGCAGCGGGAATGTATATGTACAACTCAAAAGATTTAAGCGTTTTGGGTGAAGATGCCATTTTGCCTGTCGGCTCAATCGGAGCGGACGGCAAATTTACATATACTATGGACGATATTGTTACCATACCATACGGAGACAGTCGTGTGCCTGTTAATTCTCACGGTCAGCCAACATCAAATCCTGCGGAGTTTATACCTAAGCATGTTGCTTATTTACCGAAAGATGCATTGACTTTTGATATGAGCAATGTCTTTGCGGCAGGTATAGGTTTCACTCAGCCAATCTTTATGGGAGGAAAAATTCTTGCCTTGTACAAAATGGCCAAGATTTCGGAAAATCTTGCAGAAATAGCAGTCAATAATAGTGATATAAACATAATGATTGAAGTCGATGAAGCGTATTGGCGTGTTGTTTCGTTGCAAAAGAAAGTTGAACTTGCAAGAGAGTTTAACAATCTTTTGAAGAGTACATACAACGACGTAAAACAAATGTTTGACGAAGGCATTTTAACCAATGGCGATTTGTTGAAAGTTCAGGTTAAACTGAATGAAAGCGAGATGAGTTTGACAAAAGCCGAGAACGGGTTGTCGTTAAGCAAGATGCTTTTGAATCAAGTCTGCGGAATGGATATGTCGGCTCAGGATTATGTTTTGGAGGACGAAGTGGCGTTGAATAATGAAATGGCGGATAGAATCGATGATATAAAACAAGAGATAAATAACCGTCCCGAAGCGTTGATGTTGCAAGAAAATGTGAAACTAAAACAATTGGAAGTGGATTTGGCTCGCAGTCGTTTTATGCCTAATATCGTTGCAAGCGGCAATTATGTGGTTTCAAATCCTAATCTGTTCAATGGTTTCGATAAATCTTTCAATGGAATGTTTTCTATCGGCGTCGGTATTACGGTACCTATATTTCATTTCGGAGATAGAATTCATACACTGAATGCGGCAAAACATCATTTGCGTGTTGCCGAAATTGAAAGGGAGAATATGATGGAGAAATTGGAATTGCAAGCCACGATGAAACAAAACTCGCGTAATGAAGCGAATAAACAATCTACGATAGCAACTAACAATATGCTGAACGCAGAAGAGAACTTGCGTACAGCCCAACTTGGTTTTGAGGAGGGTATTATATCGGCGAGTGATTTAATGGCAGCCCAAACGGCTTGGGTCAGTGCAAAAAGCGAGGTTATCGATGCCAAGATTAATTTGGCAATGACAGATTTGTATTTGAATCAATCATTGGGAAAAGTAAAAATACCTCAAATAGACAGACAAACAGAAAACAAAAAGTAATGGAGATAAGCATAAATTGGATTAATAATCAAAGAATAAAACAAATAAAGATATGAAAAACAGAGAAAACAAAACTTTGGTAATGTCATTTGTTATCCTAATAGCGTTTGTTGCTGTTATAGGTATAATCGGATATTTCATTCTTTCTCCAAGTGAGATGATTTTGCAAGGAGAAGTGGAAGCAACGGAAGTCAGAGTTTCCGGCAAATTGGCAGGAAGAATTTTGGAGTTGAATGCAAAGGAGGGAGAAAGAGTAGAGAAAGGTCAGGTGTTGGTATTGATAGATTCTCCCGAAGTTAATGCCAAAGCCGTTCAAGCCAAAAGTGTTGAGCAGGCAGCACAAGCCGTCAGCAACAAAGCACAAGCAGGAGCTCGTAAAGAAACAATACAAGGAGCGAAAGAACAATACGAAAGAGCAAAAGCCGCTGCCGATTATGCAACCAAGAGTTATCAGAGAATGAAAAACCTATATGAGAAAGGGGTTATAGCAGCACAAAAATTTGATGAAGTAGAGGCTCAATACAAAGCAGCCATTGCACAACAGGCAGCAGCCAAGAGCCAATACGATATGGCAAAGAATGGAGCGCAAAAAGAAGATAAAGAAGCCGCACTTGCACAAGTCAATCAGGCAAAAGGTGCTGTTATGGAAGTTTCTTCATATATGGACGAGATGCGTTTAACGGCTCCGATAAGTGGAGAGATTAGTGAAATATTTCCAAAAGTAGGCGAATTGGTCGGTACAGGCTCGCCGATAATGACCATTGTCGATTTGTCGGATATATGGGTTACGTTCAACGTTAGAGAAGAACTTTTGAGCAAAATAAAAATGGGAGATATTTTCACGGCAACCGTTCCTGCACTTGGTAATAAGGAAGTGAAATTGAAAGTAACCTATATCAAGGCATTAGGTTCTTATGCAACGTGGAAAGCAACCAAATTGACAGATGAATACGACACAAAGACTTTTGAAGTAAAAGCCGTTCCGGTTGATAAAACACAGGGCTTCCGTCCGGGTATGAGTGTTATTGTCAATTGGACTAAAATGAAAAAGTAAGGTTTTTTAAGTTGTAAGTGAAGTTTTACGAACTTTTGCAACGAAGTATTTTTTCGTAAGACAAGAAAATAAAGAATTTATGATACCAAAGGGATTTATACCTACATTGAAACGTGAGTGGAAGCGAATGACTTCTCGTCCGATATATATGGTTATGACCATTATTATACCGATGATAGTTATTTTGTTTTTCGCTACGTTTTTGAATAAAGGTGTGCCATCTTCTTTGCCTATTGCCGTTGTGGATTTTGATAATTCCTCGACATCGAGGCTTATTGTCAGGTCTTTGTCGGCGGGTCAGATTTGTAATGTTAAATACAAACTGACTTCGTATGAAAGTTGTAAATCCAAGATGCAACAAGGCGAGATATACGCTTTTGTAATCATTCCGCGAGATTTTGAAAAGGATATGTACAATGGCCTTTCGCCAAAAGTGAATTTTCATACCGAATATGCACATTATTTAGCCGGCAGCCTTATTATGCGAGAGATTAATACCACACTATCGACCATAGCGGCGGGAGCGGATTTGAAAGTTCGTTTGGCAAAAGGACAGAATTACGACCAGGCAATGGCACAGGTGCAACCAATAAAAACCGACGTACATATTATAGGCAATGCGGAGTTGAATTATTCTTTTTATTTGACTTCCATAATTATGCCGGGCATTATATTCCTTATGTCTTTGTTATGTACGGTCTATGTCATAGGTATCGAGTTCAAAGAAGGCTCATCTCGTCGCTGGCTTGTCGTTGGTAATCGCAATATTTTAATTGCAATGATTGGTAAAATAGTTCCATACACTGTTTTATTCTCATTAATGGTTATCGTGAGCGAAATGGTTATGAGAAAATTTATGGGATTTCCGCAAAACGGTTCGCCATCGTTGTTGTATTTTGGTGCATTGATGACTGTTTTGGCTTATCAGGCGATGGGTATTTTGATTATTGGTATATTACCTTCGATGCGTACCGCATTAAGTATTGCAACATTCTATGGCGTTATAGGATTTACATTGGGAGGTTTTACTTATCCTCAGTTTGCGATGTTGCCTGCCGTTCAATGGTATTCATATCTTTATCCTTTGACACAATATTACAGGATTTACAGTTTGGTTCAAATCAACGGCTTGTCGCTGTTTGAAGCCTTTACTCCGTTTTTTGTGCTTTTGTGTTTTATGTTGGTTCCGTTCCTGGTACTTTGGAATATAAAGCGCACTGCAATAAAACTTGATTATGAAAGAGATTAAAAATTTAGTTGTTTTATGAAATTGAACGCTAAACTAAGACGAAGTCTGAAAGATAATAGGAACGCATGGATAGATATGTTCTATATCCTGCGTAAGGAACTTTACGGTATATTCACCGATAAAGGAACGTTGATTATCTTTTTTCTTGCCACGTTGGTATATCCTCTTGTTTGCGGATACGTATATAACAGAGAGATGATGTACGACGCTCCGATAGCAGTGGTGGATAACAGTCATTCTTCGCTTTCAAGGCAATTGGTTCGTATGTTGGACGCAACGCCTGAGGTTCATGTTGCTTACAATTGTATGAATATGAAAGAAGCAGAGCAATTGCAGCGAACGGCAAAGGTTCATGGCATTGTCCATATACCGGAGGATTTTTCGTCCGATATAAACAAAGGCAAGCAGGCAACGGTTGGTGTTTATGGAGATGTTACCTCGTTTTTCTGGTATAGAAATCTTGTTATGGCAGCAACATATACAACCCGAACAATGGGTTACGGCATAGAGGTTAAAAATCTTGTTGCAAGGGGTATGGGCTATGATGATGCTATGCGTGCAGTTCGTCCGTTTGTACCACAACAGCAGGTTTTGTATCAGCCCGGCGGCTACCCGTCGTTTATGTTGCCGATAATTGTCATCATACTTTTGCAACAGACCATACTTATGGGTATAGGTATATTGGCAGGCAAGACAACGGAAAGAAGTGCCAACGGCAGCATTGTACCAAAAAACATTCATTATAATGGATTGTTCAGAATTATCTTCGGCAGAGTTTTGGCGGTATTTCTTACCTATATTCCGATAACTGTGTATGTTTTGATAATAGTACCGCATTATTTCAACGTACCTCAGTTGTATTCTTCTCCGTTGGAAGTGCTGTTGTTTATCATACCATTCCTTCTTGCAAGTATATTGTTGGGTATGACTTGTTCGGTATTCTTTCATCACAGAGAGAACGCCATACCGTTCTTTGCTTTTATGTCAATACCTATTCTGTTTCTTAGCGGATTGCCTTGGCCGAGAGAGGCGATGCCTGACTTTTGGAGATACTTCTCATATATATTGCCGACGACGTTTGCTTCAAACGGTTTTGTGAGAATGGGTTCTTTCGGTGCGACCTTGGCTCAGATAAGCAAGGAACATTTTGCTTTGTGGATATTGGTTGCAGTTTATTTGACCACAACGTTTTTCGCATATCGTTATAGATTAATCAAAGGTTTGAAAGGTCAAGAGGGTAAGGCAAGTCTTTTCAAGAGAATTTCCGCACGTAAAAAGAGAATGCAAAAATCAAACAACGCAAATACTGAAACTAATTCCGTTGCGAATTAAAGACTTTTTTCAAATTGTCTGCCATTATGTCATAAATCTTTGAGTGGAACGAACTTTGAGAAATACTCTTTCGTTGTTTTAAGAATATAATTGATAAAAATATAAAACGATGAAAGGTAAAATTAATGTAAAGACGGAGAATATATTTCCCGTTATCAAAAAGTTTCTTTATTCTGACCACGAGATATTTTTGCGTGAGATTGTAAGTAATGCGGTAGATGCAACACAAAAACTGAAAACTTTGTCTTCTTTGGGCGAAGTGAAAGGCGAGTTGGGTGATTTGACGATAGATGTTAAGATTGATAAAGACGCAAAAACTCTTCACGTTATCGACAGCGGTATTGGTATGACAAAGGACGAGGTGGAGAAATACATCACTCAGATTGCCTTTTCGGGTGCAGAAGAGTTTGTTGAAAAATTCAAGGGTAAAAGCGAAGCCGACGTAAATCAGTTGATAGGTCATTTCGGATTGGGATTTTTCTCTTCTTTTATGGTTTCCGACCAAGTGGAAATCATTACCAAATCTTTCAAAGACGAAAGCGGCGTACATTGGACTTGCGACGGCGATACCGAATATGCGATAGAGGAGTGCGATAAAAAGGAGCGTGGAACGGAGATAATAATGCACATTACAGACGAGTGCAAAGATTTTCTTGAAGAGTATAAAATCCTTGAACTTCTTAGAAAATATTGTAAGTTTATGCCTGTTGAAATCCGTTTTGGTAAAGAGAAATCTTGGGAAGACTCTCCGACGGAAAAAGATAAAGACGGCAACCCTAAACGTATCGAGGTTGAACACGACAGAATTATCAATAACACCGAGCCTTTGTGGAAAAAAACTCCGAGTGAGTTGAAAGATGAGGATTATAACAAATTCTTCCACGAATTGTACCCGATGAATTTTGACGAGCCGTTGTTCCATATTCATCTTAATGTTGATTATCCGTTCAATTTGACAGGTATTCTTTATTTTCCTAAGATAAAGAAAAATATCGACCCTACTCAGGATAAAATTCAACTTTACTGCAATCAGGTATTTGTAACCGACAGTGTCGAAGGCGTTGTTCCTCAATATATGATGTTGCTTCGCGGTGTTTTGGACTCTCCCGATATTCCGTTGAACGTATCTCGTTCATATTTGCAGAGTGATAACAATGTCAAGAAGATTTCTTCGCATATTGCCAAAAAGGTTGCCGAAAAATTAGAGGAAATTTCCAACAAGCAACACGAAGACTTCCTTAACAAATGGGACGATTTGAAAGTATTTATCGAATACGGTATGCTTTCCGATGAGAAGTTCTACGACAGAATGAAAAACATCTATGTCTTCAAGAACACTCAGGGCGAATTTTCTACTTTTGAAGAATACAAAACCAAAATATCGCCTCTTCAAACCGATAAAGACGGCAATGTAATCGTGCTTTATGCACAGAATACCGATGAACAATATGCTTACATTCAGGCAGCGAAAGACAAAGGCTATGATGTCTTGTTGATGGACGGCATTTTGGATTCTCATTTCATTAATATGTTGGAGCAGAAGAACGAGAAAATACGTTTTACCCGTATCGATTCCGATGTTATCAGCAATTTGATTAAAAAGGACGAGACGATTCCTTCCAAATTGAGCGAAGACGAGACCAAGAAGATTAAAGAGATGATGGAGAACTTGATTGATAAAAAGAAGTTCACCATTCAAACCGAGTCTTTGGACGAAACATCGGCTCCTATGACCATAACGCAGAACGAGTTTATGAGAAGAATGAAAGAGATGAGCGAACTTGGCGGCGGTGGTATGTATGGTCTTTACGGAGATATGCCGGATAGTTATAATTTGGTTATCAATACCAATCACCCTGTAATCTACAATGTTTTACAATCGACCGATGCCGAGAAACAAACACAAGTACTTTCTCAATTGAAAGACCTTGCTTTGCTTTCGCAAGGTTTGTTAAAGGGTGAGGCTTTGGATACTTTTATCAAGAGAAGCACCAAGATAATAGAATAGATTCATTTTAGTGGTTTATAGTTTCTGTTTGTTTTTGAATTAATAAATAAATTTTGAACAACAGAATTGTTTAGAGAGTGAAGAAATTTTCTTTGCTCTCTAATTGTTTTTCCATTACTTGCACTTTTTCCCTTTATGTAAATGTTTTTCCGCCTTATGTAAATATTTTTCTGCTTTATGGTAGCAGTGAAAAACCTAAGGTATTTAGGGCAAAAACCTTAGGTATTCGGGGTAAAAAAACTAAGGTTTTTCAGTATTTACCTGCGATGGAAAAACAGTAGCATCAAGGATAAAAACAATAACCTGCGATAAAAAAACGAAAAACTCAATTTGAAATGTCGTTTTAGCAAAAAAACAAAAAATTTTATTTAATGATTATGTTTTTCAAGAAGTTTTTGCCCAATTTACGGTTTATTGTGTCTTTCATCGCGTCTCTAACCATAAACAATTCGGCACGAACGCTCGGCAGGGATACTTTGACGTATAAAACGTTTTTACTTACATAGATTTTTTCGATAAACTTTTCTATCACAACTCCGACACATTCTTTGAATAGTGCAATGACTTTGTCGTCGTAAAGGTTGTAATCTATATGGTATTTCTTTAACAACAAGGATAACACATCGCCTAACGATGCTTCGTTGGCAACCGAACGTCCGCGACGCTTTTTATCTAAATAATAATATCGGTTTATTCCGCTCATAGTCTTATAATGGTGCTGTCGTCTTTCTTGTTGTCGGGAATAATCATTTGTGTGCGGTCGGGGTGAGTGTCGGTAAGAAACACTTGATTGAATTTCTCGTCGGCAACCAATTGAAGAATTTTTTGAACTCTCTGAAAATCGAATTTATCAAAGATGTCGTCCAACAGCAATATGGGTACGGTTTGTTTATGTGTTTTAAGATAATCGAATTGTGCGAGTTTAAGCGCAAGAACAAAGGTCTTTTGTTGTCCTTGCGAAGCACAAGTGGCAGCGTTATGGCCGTTAAGAGTAAAAACAATATCGTCCCTATGCACACCTTTGGTGGTATAACCTATGATACGCTCCTTGTCGGTATTGCTTCGCAAAATATCCAACAAAGAACCCTCAAAAGTGTGATACATTGCATTCACATCTTCATTGTTATTAGAAACATAATTGTAGTAGCGTTGAAACGGCGGCAGAAACTCATTGAAAAATTCGTTACGCTTTTGTTTTATAACCTCGCCGCAAGCACTGAGTTTTTCGTTCCAAATATCCAATTGAATTGCGTCAAAAGTATTGGTTTGTTGAAAGAGTTTCAAAAGTTTGTTTCGCTGTTCAAGGCATTTGTTATAGTTTATCAAATTATCCATATAAACGTTGTCGCATTGGGACAGGATAATATCCATAAATTTCCTGCGATACTCACTGCGTCCTGTGATATATATGTTATCGTTGGGCGAAACGACAACGCAAGGTATCTTGCCTATATGCTCAGAAAACTTTTTATAAGCCTGTTTGCCGTGTTTGACAATTTTTCTTTCGCCCTTTTTCAAACTTATAACAAAGGTATCTTCGTTAGTATCGGTCAGCTGGTATGTTCCTTTGATAGAAAAAAAGTCTTCTCCATAACGAATGGTTTCGCTGTCGGAAGAATTTAAGAAGCTCTTGCAAAATGATAAATAATATATGGCGTCCAAAATATTGGTCTTGCCGACACCGTTGTTGCCTACGATACAATTTATCTGCGAAAAGTTAAACTCCTTGTCGGAAAAGTTTTTGAAATTGTTAAGTGTCAAACTTTTTATGTACATATTGTTGCCGTTTATGAATGATGATAAACCTTTTTTTTACGATAAGTAACAAATTATTTTTTATTGTGCCATACGTTCGAGAATAAAAGCCTTGACTTTTTCCATTAACCACATAGGCGTTGATGTCGCTCCCGAAATTCCGATATTTTCAAATTTCTTGATTTCGTTAATATCAATATCTTCGACGTCGCTTATGAAAAATGTATTTTCATTACTATTCTTGCAAAGGTTGTATAAATACAATCCGTTTGAAGAATGTTTGCCTGAAACGAATAGCACACAATCCACACCCTTTGCGAACTCTCCGATTTTTTCTGCTCTTGAAGACACCTTTTTGCAAATGCTGTCGGTAACGTATATTTCTTTTGTCTGATGCTTTTGTTTTATTATCTCGATGATTGAATAATAATCTTCTTTGTTTTTGGTTGTCTGCGAAAAGATATGTAAAGGCTTGGTCATATCGATGTTTTTCAAATCCTCTTCATTTGAAACAACTATTGCAGTGTTATCGGTCTGTCCCAACAATCCGACAACTTCTGCATGCCCTTTCTTTCCGAAAATCACGACTTGACCGTTTTTTTGTTTCATATCTTTATAGCCTTGCAGGACGTCTTTTTGCAGTTTCAAAACCATTGGACAGGTGGCATCGATAAGGGTTATATTGTTTTTCTTTGCAGCCATATATGTTGTTGGAGGCTCTCCGTGTGCGCGAATCATAACTTTGCAGTCTTTTAATTCATTAAACTCTTCAAGAGATATGGTTTTTAAGCCCAAAGTCTCCAAACGTTTTACTTCCATTGAATTATGTACCACATCGCCGATACAATACAAAGTGTTGCTTTCCTTTAACTCGTTTTCCAATGAGTCAATCGCTCTGACGACACCGAAACAAAAACCCGCTTGTTTATCAATTATTACGTTCATTGCAGAAATAAATTTATGCAAAAATACGAAAATTAATAGTAATTTTGCAAAAAATATTCAATTATGCTGAAATTTAGAGACATCACCCCGAACGATTGGGACACATTATGGGAATATTACAAGGATAAGCAAACGGATAATGCCGACAATTCGATAGGAAATCTGTGTTGCTATTCTTTTTTGTACGCAGGACAATACCTTATCTTAGATAACTCTACTTTGATAGTTCGCGTGCAATTCGGAGGAAATAAACATTATATGTATTATCCGCCTTTGGGCGAAAAGAGTTTTGAGCAGGTATTTCCGTTACTTGTTCAGGATTCAAAGGAATGCGGCTATTGCATATCTTTTCTAAGTTACGACAAAAAAGATTTGGAGAATTGCAAACCGAATACCTGCGAAATATCTTCCAATCGCAATTTGTTTGATTACCTTTATTTAAGAAGCGATTTGGAGAGTTTGAAAGGCAAAAAATATCAGCCCAAGCGTAATCATATCAATAAGTTTATGAGCAGTTATTCTTACGAGGTCAGACAATTGACCAAACAGGATAAACCGCAATGCCTTGATATGTTACAGACTTGGAGAGAGCAGGAAATGGGTATCAGTCCAGAATACAAAAGAGATTACGACGACGAACAAAAAGTTATAGAATATTTATTCGATTGGTTTGATGAATTGCATATTTTCGGTATCGGTCTTTATGTCGATAGCACGTTGATTGCTTTTTCGTTGGGCAGTCCTGTGAATAACCGTACTTTTGATACTCATATCGAAAAGGCCGATAGAAATTATATGGGTGCTTATACGGTTATCAACAAGGAAATGGCAATAAGGCTTCCTGATAATTTTGAATACATCAACAGGGAAGAGGATAAAGGTATTATGGGGCTTAGACAGGCGAAGCTGTCTTACAATCCTTATAAGTTGATTGAAAAATATATGATAACCATCAAAAGCGATAAATGCAAAGAACAAAAAATTAATTCCTCATACCAATAAATTAATCACTTTGATTAATAAAATAGTCATTAACACTATTAAAGCGATAAAGTTCAACAATTTTATAAATAAATAAAACAATGGACGAAATGATTAATCAATACAAAAATCTTTGGCAAAAGATATTTCAGGATAATGCTTGGTTTGTGGATAATTATTTCGCATTGTTTTTTAATGAGCAAAGTTTTAAGTATTTGGCCACAACTTTTCCGCCCATCGAGTTGCAGGCGTGTTTGCTTAACTGTGGCTATGATTTTTTGTGGCAAAACCAAACCTTGAAACTCGCATACTTGTCGGGAATACTCACAAACGAAAAATTTAGAAAGCAAGGTCTTGCGAATAAACTTATAACCCAAACGTTGAGAGATGATTTCAAAGATAATTATTCGCTTGGTGCTTTGATAACTTTTGATGAAAATTTGGTGAAGTATTATCAAAAATTTGGTTTTGTAAGCGTCGGCGATAGGAAAGAAGCGATTTTTAATAGGAGAGAGGTCGATAAAAATTGTTTTGACAGGTATATTTTTGTCAAAGATGCCGATATAACGGATATACGATACAGGCGATTTTTCGCTTGTCGGGATAATGCGACAGTGCATAATGAAAAGACTTTGAAATTATATAACGGCAAAGACTATTATCGTTATGTTTTGTTGTATCAAGGTACTGTTCGAGCCATTGCCATTGCCGCAAAAGAGAAATATTTTATGAATTTCTTGGATTTTGTTTATTGCGATGCGGATTCCAAGAAAGCCATGCTGTCTTTTGTCGCCAAACAAACGCGTCGAGATATACGATTGAATTATGGCAGATACGATATGATAAGAGTTGTAAATGCTCGCAAGATATTGGAGGTTTATGCGGCAAACAATTACGATGCAAAATTTTCATTACATATCAATGACCCTTTGATAGAAGAAAATAATATAACGGTGCAAATCTCCAATGGAAAAGTAACCGATATTGAGGATTCTTATAAGGTAAGACGAATGGATATTGAAGAAATGACAATGTATTTCTTTGATAAATCCGAATTGTACCTTATGTTGGATAAATAATTACACGAAAAATTTTTATTCAAATTATTTGTATTCAAGGAAAAAGTTGTACTTTTGCAATTGAAAAGTGCAAAGTATTGACTTGTTCTTGATGTTGTGCTTTTTATTTTTGTTAGTGAAAGCGTTGTGCTTTATTCGTCAATGAAAACCTGAGAAATTTTCAATACCCGAATAAACACATGGTAGTTTCTCGCTTCGGCGTGAGCTATTGTTGTTGTTCTCGGTATTATGGTAATTCTCAGGACCTTCGTTGAGGGAGTGGCAGCGTGGTTCGCGCTTTCTTTTTGTTTTTATTTAAGCTCCAAAAACCACTTGGGCAAACAAAAAATCATTAATAGTAATGGGAAGAAAAACACCCTTTCAAATTGTTTGTTTAGTGATGTTTGTCGCTTTTGCGGCAGTCAGTTGCTACCTTACGGTAGGCAGTATTCATCTTTCAATGTCGGCAATTCCGCAATGGTGCTTGTGGATTGCAATTGTAGGACTGTTCATCTTAACATCTTATGGGACAAAAATGATTATGGACAGTTTTAACCGCAATTTGATAATAGACAATCGCGGAAAAAAATTGGCGGGAGGCTTGGTTATTGTCTTGATAACTTGGCTTTTAATATCATTTCCGACCAATTCACACTCTCTTTTCTATAACAAAAATGCACGAGACTTTGCCAAAAGCGAAGAGTTGTATCTCATTCAGCAACTTCAACAACTGACGAATGAGGAAATAGCACACCAAAAGTTCATGACAGGATTTGAGAACAAGAAAAAGGAAACCCGTTCCGCCAAAACAGCTCTAAGAGCAGAGATAGAACACCCTGAACGTCCGGGTGTGGGAGACAGAGCCGAGCGTTGTTTGCAAAGAGTGGAAGAAGCATTGGGCATAAAAGTCGGAACGATAACCCGTTTGACCAATATAGGCAGGTCGCAACAAGAGATAAACAGTGCGATTAAGTTCTATGACAGGCAAATAGAAGAGCAAATAGAAATTCAGCACAAACAAATGGAAGAGCAGTGGAAGTCCCACAAGGCAAATCTTAAAAAGGAATCCAAAAAAATGAATGTACAAATAACCAATCTGCATAACAACATTCAGAATTTGGACAGAGCAACGCTGTCTGACCAAGATGTTTTGCTCGCTCAATCGAGAGATTTAATCAGAACAGCCCGAGGAACACTTGAAGCCAAGGGAATAAAGGACGGATACACGGGTTACAAATCCGAAAGGCTTATCAATGTAACGGAAGTTTGGTCTGACTATTTCAAAGGCAATTTCAAAACTGCGGATTCGGGTATGATTTATTGGATTTTGCTCTCCTTGGTGATAGACCTTGCTGCTTTTGTATTCTTCAATGTGGCGTTCAAGGAAAACGATTAAGTAATATTAATGTATAACACAAAACATATAAAGCAATGGCAAATTTTTTTGATGATGATAATGAACAACCAATAGTTCAGCAGGAGGAAACAAAAGAAACTGATATCCCCGAAACGGAAAATGAAACGAATTATCCCGAAGAAGATATAGACGAATATAACACTCAGGATATTGCAAATTCCATAGAAGAAACCGAAGAGAGTGGCATTTCCGCCACAGCGTTTAATAATCCTAACGATGTGGAGGTTACCATATCCGATAAGAAAACACCTATTGTTGTTTTGTTCGGACCTCCCGCTTGTGGTAAGACAATGACCCTTGTAAGGCTGTCCCGTTATTTGAACTGTCTTCCCGGCGACTATAAAGTAAAGCCGGTACGCAGTTTCAGACCCGATTATGACAAAAATTACAAAGATATGTGCGATGACTTTTCGCAAAAACTCAACGCAAGTATTGCAGCGGAAGCCAACAGTAGAATGAATTTTATGTTGGTTAGTGTATCCCGCAATGCAGGAGAACAAATCTGTCAAATTTTGGAGGGACCGGGAGAGTTGTATTTTGATCCGAATAATCCTGATTCGAGAGTTGATGCCACGGTTTATTTCAATAAGATAACCAGCAGTCCGAACCGTAAAGTCTATGTGATAATATTGGAACCCAATTGGAGAAACGAGACAGACAGACGCAACTATGTGGAACGCATCAGACACTTGAAAAAGCATATGAGTCCGAGAGACCGAGTTATTTTGCTTGGAAACAAAGTCGATAAGGCTGATGAGTTTATACAAGGTAATGGATTTGTGAATAAAAATCGTTTTAGACAATACATTTCAGACCAATACGTCGGGTTGTTAGGCATATTCAAGGAGACACGTCCGATAATCAGTTTCTTCAAACCTTACGACTGCGAGTTCGTTCCGTTTAAGTCGGGAACGTTTTGTGAGGACGGTTCTAACAAAATGAGGTTCACCGAGGATAGCGACAAATATCCGGAAAATCTTTGGAAAACGATTTTAAAAAGAGTGGGAAGATAAACAATGAATGATAAATTTCAAATTGCGATAAGCGGAAATCCGGACGGACAACAATTCAGAGGAGATGAAGTTTTGAGAAAATACAGCGAAACTCTGTATAGCGAAGAGTTTAAGAACGAAAAAGCAAACTTTGTCCGCTGCGATATAAAAGAAGAAAACGGAAAAAAGTGTTTTTATTATAGTTACATAGTTCCCAACACAAAAGAGAACAAAGGACGAAGCGGTGGATACTTTGCCATAAGTATTCGCTCCGAAGGGGCTTGTTGTGAGGATATGGCAAGGTTGTATCAACTATTTGTTCAATTGTATGAAAAAAAGGTGGAAGACAAGTTGATAAACAAGCAAAAGCAGTTTTTAGTTTCAAATTTTGACAAAGAATACGGAAGTATAGTAGAAATCTTGAAAAACTTCCTGACAAAGAGCTTTTCCGAAAGTTTTACTCCTTTGGAACGAAAAGATTCAAATCCAGACCACAACCGTACTTTGCGTTGCCATGTATCTGAAAATGGCTGCGACTTGTTCCTTAACGACTTCTTTTCTTGTGGTTCAGCGATTTTGTCCCCCGAAATTCCGCGAGCAGACAAACAAACTAAAAAATTAGAATCTGATATGAAAAAATTAAAACAGAAATGTGACGACAAAGAGAAAACATTGCAAAAAGCACAAGCAACAGAAAAAGAGTTAAGGTCTGAAATTTCCGAATTAAAAAAAGAAATCAGCACAACAAAAAGACAATTAAATGAATGTTATCAACTACTGAGTGAAAAGGTTGATGACCTAATAAATTTATTACGACCTTTTAGTTCTCAACCAAGAACAACTAATAGACAAACTCGAAATACTACTCCTTGGAATGAGAAAAATATACTTTTGGGTATTGTTGTATTGGCACTTCTGATTGCAGGTACTGTATTACTGTTTCGGAAATGTGGAACCGACAAATCACCAGCAGGGACAACGGAATCCAATACCACAACGGCTACTGAGCAGGTAGAACAGCACTCAAAAGAAATCTCGCTTTACTCTTCGGATACGCTAACAGTACACGAAGAGAAACTAAAATATGGAGAAAACATTAAGTTTATCATTTCGGGTGAAGTAAAAGTCAAAAAATGGGGATATGACGGTTTTTCCAAAAAATCGGAAGACGATGGTACATGTACAGCACAAGTAATTAAGCCGAATAGCGGAGATACCGTAACGATTTCTCTTACTATTGCCGAAGAAACGGGAGATAAAAAGTATAAACATCAGTTTATCGTAGAAAAATAACAAAAAACTATGAAACGCTTTTTAATCCTATTGATTTTACCGCTTTTCTTGGTGCTTGCTCAGTCTTGCACCAAGACTGTACCGCCACCTTTGGTTGAAATATCGTATGAGGACGACGAAACGACACTTATGGATGAGGGCAGCGGCTACGAGATACCCTTTGAGGTAAGGGGTGGCGTCAGATATGTGAAGGTAAAGGTCAATGGCGTGGAAATGGAAATGGTTTTCGATACCGGAGCGAGTGGCGTAAGCCTTTCACTGACCGAAGCACGGTTTCTTTACAAGCAAGGCACACTGACAGACGACGACATCTTGGGTTATACTCAAAGTCGGATTGCAGACGGAAGTATCGTAGAGGACATGGTTGTAAATCTTAAAGAAATAGAATTGACAGACGGACTTGTTATCGAGAATGTCAAGGCTCTCGTTACAAACAATTTTAAAGCCCCTTTGCTTTTGGGCAATTCCGCTTTGAGAGAACTTGGCAGTTTTACGATTGATGACGAAAACGGCGTAATCATATTTCAAGAATAGAAATGTATTTCAAAATCAGTAAATCAATAATGTTAAACAATAAAAAAACAAAACGAATTATGAGTTTATTTTCAACAAAATTATTTTCAACAAAAGGATGTATCAAACGTAGAGAATGGTGGACTATAGTACTCTGTTTATTGATGTGTTGTGGTTCAATTAATATTATTTATGATATTAGTGGTATTGATAAATATAGTATAATGCAATTGTTGTTCATTATTACGTGTATAATCGCCTTGTACATTTATATTTGTGCCTGTGTTAAACGCCTACATGATAGGGACAAAGGTGGATATTGGATGTTTTTGAGTTTTGTTCCGATACTACGCTGGTGGCTTTTGATTGAGTGCGGCTTTTTGCGAAGTGTGGAGGAAAGCGTGTATAGAGAAGAAGAATAAACCATTAAAATCAATCGTATGAATTGTGATGTAGCAGTAAGCATAGGGGACTCCATTTTCGGAGTTCCCTTTTCGGAGGACTTTGTCAAAGAAGTAAAAAAGTTGAATGAGGAACATAGTGTGCCGTATCTTTTTGTTCAAAGACGTAACGGCAATTTGATGTACTATGCTTGGAGTTTTTATGACAACAAATTATTGAGAAATCACATTTGTGCCTGTTTTAACGGAGTAATGATTAATCCCGATGCGATTATCGGTCTGTCCGATGCCATTTACTCTATTGAAGGTAATATTAATTCTACCCTACAACAGGCGGAAGAACTGCTTCGAAGTAGTGATTTGGTCTGCGAGGAACTTCCACCTATTGATTACGGGTACTCAAAGCCGGACTTTTTTTGTGATTCTTTGGGTATAGTAAAAAATATTTCATCCTACGTGAAATACAATTCCCGTATTGCCATACCGCTCAAGAAACCCAAACCAAGGCTTGTAAAAGAATTTCCACGAAAAGAGACAAAGAAAGATAAAAATTCCGATAGATTTGTTCCCCTTATTTATATAGGTATCATTATGTTATTTTTTTTGGTGTGCGCGTTATTAGGCTAAACCAACAGTTGAACCAATTGAAGATATGTATATGGAAGATGAAGACTATGAAGAGTATTTCTAAACAACCGATTTTGTTTTAATTTCTTATCCGTTTATTTGAACTTTTTGTCGGATAGTTTTGAACACCAACCTCAGATGATTGATTTATGCTAAAAACTAAATATCTATGCTGAACAAAAATGAAGCAAAGGTGTTGTCCGTTGTCGGACAGTAGCCTATGCGGAAACCGATATTGACAGGAATGGTTATTCTGAACAAATGAACTTTGGCTTCAATGTCGCTGCCGTAGGAATAGTAATGTTCTCTGTCGAACCAACCGTGATTGAGGAAAGGTTTTGCCGAAATTCTTTTTATGTACAATATGCCGTTGATTCCGCCGTCGGGATAAAGAAGAGGCAGACAGTATTGAGCCAAAAAGCCTGCGTAATATTCAGGGAAGATATTATGAACGCCGCGAACGAAACTGACTTCGTTTTGGAAATAATACACATCGGGACTGTTTTTTTGGAAACTGCCGCCAAGTACAAGAGAATGATTGCGTGCAAATCCTGGTAAGAAGATTTGTGTTTGTGCGGAAAATATGCTTGCGAACTCGGATGTAAGGGTGTGGGTGTATTTAACGCTCGTTATGTGTCCGCTTTTCGGGTAGAAATCATTCTCCGCTTTTGCAGCGTAATTGGATAATGTGGCGTAATAACCTATCGCATTGAAAAGAGTCAGACGTGTTTTGTAGTCCGCATTGATTATATCGTGCAAAGAGTAGTGTAAAGTCAGATTGATATTGTTTCTGTAATTTCTGTTAGTCCAAGTGAAAGGCAGCGTGATGTTGTATCCAGCCGTAATCTCGTCCCAATCTATGTATTCCATACTTTCGGGATTTAATTCCTTACGCATATCACGAGGACGATAATTAAGGCTTAATTCCATTATGGGGTAAAGACCCGAATAAGTGTAGGACATAAAAAATTCGTTCTTTTCAAAAAAATTGTATTTGAAACCTAATTCCAATACTGAGGTCGATAACAGGTTTTGCGACATAATACTTGCTCCGAAACCAATATCCATTGACTGAACATTGATAAACAAAGGCGCCCAAGAGTGAATGTTAAACAAATGCGACAGTTTGCTGTATTTGGTGCTTTTATAAACGGTATCGAAATTGATTGCTTCTTCGCTTAGAATGAAATTTTCCTGTTGTCTGTTAAGACGTGTGAAATACATAGGCTCATTGTTCTTGCTTATGTCGTAAGGCGAAGCCTGATATGGCAGGGAAACTATTTTGTAGCCGTTGGATGTGTAGTCGCTCACAACTATGGTGGAGTCATACAAACAGAAATTGTCTATACCGTAGCGGGAATTGGTGTGAATTTGAACATCGGAAAAGTTATTCAAGTCTATGCTTAGCAGTTGATATTTGTGAGATACGTCTTTGATGAAATAAAGACGGTTGTTGTAGATTTTCAGATATTTAATATTGTCGTAAGAAAACTCGGTAACGGGTTTTTGTTCCCGTGTTTCCGTATTATACAAACATATAGCCTTGCCTTTGGAAGAAGTTGCAATGAAATAAACATTGGATGTGGAGTCTTGCCATACGGGATAGGAGAACGAATGATTGGGACGTCCGTTGATTACTCGCATATATGAAGACTTGTCTTTTTTCAATATTTGTTTGTTCCTGAAATAAGAAGTGTCGGGCGATATAAAGGCAAGATTTTGATTGTCCAAAGAATCCGTATAGATGGCTGCAATCAAATTTTCGTTGGGGTAATATATCGGAGTGAAAAATGTCTTGTTTGAAGAAATACTTATGAATTTGTTGGTCGATAAATCGTAGTCGATAATGTCCGAGGTGGCTTCTTGTCCCCAGCGTATGTTAGGCGAATATTGGCTGTATAGTATATGTCCGTTGTTATATTGAAAATATGAGTGCATCAAAAATGGAAGATAAAGCAAATGCTCTTCTTTGTCGTTTATAATCTTAACCAACTCCTGTGTTTGGTAGGCTGAGGTTTTCAGTGCCAAAACAGTGGAGTCGTTTATCTGAATAGGATTTTTGTAGTTGATGTAATCGGTGTCGTTCTCTTCGCCCCAGTGTTTTGTAATACCGTTATCGATATTGTGCAGATAATTAATATCGTCATCGACCCAAACTCTTTCCAACGAATCCAAAGTTTCGTTGTACATTGTAATAAAATCCAAATTTTCCTGCTTTCTTTTGGTTCTTCCCCACAGATGCAATTTCCACCAAGAAGACCCCAAATGATTGAGACAGTCTCCCCAAATATCTTTTCCGTATTTTTGTCTGCCGTAAGAAATGAGAAAATAACCGAGATTGTACTCATCGCAGACAAAATCTTTCATACTGCCGAGCAGCATCTTGTCGGTCGAGTATCGTCCTTTTTCCAAAACCTGTGCTTTTAGGAACATATTGTATTCGGGTTCTTCGCCTCTGCCGGCAGGAGCCAAAGATGTTTCAGCCACAACGGCATCGCCTTCAAAGAACCAGTTCGGAACGAATATTCCTGCAACGGCACCGAGAATATGTTCGCCGAATGCAGTTCCCAATACTTTGGTTATTCCTACATTAAGACCCTGCATTTGTGCCGTATGTCTATATTCATGGATAGCCAATTGCCATGTGTAAGGAAATCCATAAGAGGTCGGCGGAGGAGTGGTCCAAAACTCCATACGTTTGGGAGCCCAAACGCTGAGACCGTTACTTATTGAACTTTTTGTATGTATAAGTATGGGAACATTCGGTGCGGAGGTTTTCAGACTTTTTCCGATTACAGGGACAACGGTATCCAACACGCAAGCCAACCGTTGCGCATTGCTTTCGTAGTAATCAGGATAAACTATATTGAATTTGCTTGTCTTGATTTGTCTGTATTTTATACGGGAATCATTAACCCCGCTCACGCTGTATTGAGCGTAAGTAGTGCAAGCAACGAGTAATAATACTATTATTAAAACTTTTTTTCTCACCAAATGTAAGACAAAAATAATAAGAGTGTCGCCTTTATTATTGTCGCACACAAAACGACACTCTTATGATTAGCAAAAAAATTATTTAACAGGTGTGTTTTTCAATGTTGCTACCAAGAATTTCCAGAACTTCGCTACCGAAGGGATATTTACTCTTTCGTCAGGGGAGTGCGGATGTTCGATTGTAGGGCCAAAGGAAATCATATCCCATTTAGGATAAGTGCCGCCCATTACTCCGCATTCCAAACCTGCGTGAATAGCCATAACCTTAGGTTCGGTTGAGAACATAGCATGGTATTGTTCTTTCATTTCTTTAAGTATAGGAGAAGCCATATTAGGTTTCCAGCCGGGATATTCGCCCGAAAACTCTATTGTGCCTTCTGCCAAATCGATGACGGATTTCATCATCATTGCGAAATCTTTCTTCTCCGTATCAACGCTTGAACGAATCAAACAACACATCTCCACTTCGCTGCCGTTGGATTTAACTATTGCAAGATTGGAAGATGTTTCCACCAAACCTTTCATACTGTCGCTCATTCTGTAAATACCGTTAGGCAAAGCATAAACGGCATTGATTATACGTTTTGAACAACATTCTTTGAACATTTCTTTTGCCTCTTCGGTTGGAGTCATTGCTATTTCAATCTCTTTTTCAACCTCCGAAAGTTCTGCACAAACGGCATTTGTCAAATCTTTTACTATTTCTTGTGCTTTTGCAACATTTGTTTCAGGTATCGCAATAACAGCATGTGCTTCACGAGGTATTGCATTACGCATATTTCCTCCCTCAACGCTGCATAGTCTTACATCGGTTTCTTCCAACGCTTTCAAGATGCGGAACAATATCTTGTTGGCATTTCCTCTTTGCAAAATAATATCCATACCGCTGTGTCCGCCTTTCAAACCTTTTACTTCAAGTTTTTGGCAAACATAACCTGCTTTCATATTTTCCTTGCCGTAGGATAGATGAATTGTTGCATCGACACCACCTGCACAACCGACATATAACTCACCCTCCGTTTCGGAGTCAAGGTTTAATAAAATATCTCCGTTAAGCATTCCGGGTTTAAGATTGAATGCACCTGTCATTCCGGTCTCTTCGTCAATTGTAAGAAGAACTTCGATAGGACCGTGTTCGATAGTATCATCGGTAAGTACGGCCAAAGCGGCGGAAGCACCTATACCGTTGTCGGCACCCAATGTTGTTCCGGTGGCATATACCCAATCTTCAACGATACGAGGTTTTATAGGGTCTTTTACGAAATCGTGATTAACGTCGTTATTTTTCTGAGGAACCATATCGATATGGGCTTGAAGAATAACGCCTTTACGATTTTCCATACCTTTTGTGGCAGGTTTGGACATTATAATGTTGCCAATCTCATCTACTTTGCAATCGATATTGTGCTGCTTTGCGTAATCAACGATAGCGGCTCTGATTTTTTCTTCATGTTTTGAAGGACGTGGATTTGCACAAAACATATCAAAGTTCTGCCATAATCCCTTAGGTTCTAAATTTGATATTTCAGTCATTTTTATAATATTTTTATGTTTTATATTTTCTTTATTCGGTTGTTCAATCGTTTTGCTATTGACTTATTTCAGTCGCTCCTGATAAATAAACGTATCTTTTGCGGCGTTTAGTCTTTTCAACTCTTGTTTTATTGCGTCAAGGTCTGCTTTTTTCTCAAAAATGCCATATATAGTACTTCCCGAGCCGCTCATTTGCGAATAAACAGCACCATTGTCGTACAGCATTTCTTTAATTGCCCGTAAAAGAGGATATGTCGAAAAAATATTTACCTCGAAATCGTTTTTAACGCAGTCTTTCCAATTTTTAATGTCTTTAACATCTATGCCACGCAAATCAAATGGCGTAGGCGTTTTATGTACATTGCTGTAAGCCTCCTTTGTGGAAATATTTATGTTTGGTTTGATAAGGACAAGGTAATGGCCGGTCAAAGACAAAGACACTTCTTGCATTTTATCGCCGCGAGAATAAACAAATTGCGGAGTGTTTTTCAAAAAAAACATACAGTCGCTGCCTATTTTGGCTGCATAGTCGTACAGTTTGTTTTCACTTAAATGCAAATCGTACATATAATTCACAAGTTTAAGCATAAATGTGGCATCGCTGCTGCCACCTCCCAAGCCTGCAAAAACGGGGATTTTTTTATCCAAACATATATTGGCAGGACGTATCTGTGCGAAATCTTTTTTAAGAAGGTTATATGCTTTGAGAACTGTGTTGCTTTGGCCATTGGAGACATTATCCTTGATATTTTCGCCAAAAATCGTAAGTTTGGTTTCATTACTTTGGCTGATACGCAATTCCAACGCATCATTCAAACCGATAGGGTAGAAGATGGATTCGATATTATGGAAATTATCTTCTCTTTTCGATGTTACGAACAGACCTATATTTATTTTAGCGTTAGGAAAGTATATCATAATCGTAGCGATTTACAAACTCTTAATTGTGTTTGCAAAGTTAAGTAATTTTTTGAACATATTTATAAAACCAATCGCCAAAATAACCACTCATATTGGCAAAATAGTGTGAGAGATTAAAAAATTAGTGTTAAACATCAGTGAAATAGTGAGGGACACTGATTTTTTGAAAACACTTCAAAATTTTGAAATTTGATATTATTAAGTTTCATATCGTGGAAGTCAAAACGGATAAGCATATAACAAAAAGACAACCTCACTTTGAGGTTGTCTTCGTTGTCCCATCAAGATTCGAACTTGAAACGACAGAACCAAAATCTGCTGTGTTACCATTACACCATGGGACAATCACACTGCGTCTTTATTTGAGATTGCAAAATTAGTGCAAATTATTTTACTGACAAAATATTTTGACGATTTTTTTTAATTTTTTATATCTTTGCAATCTGATAATACAACGGTAATGGAGCAAGAAGATAATAACATAGTATTGTGTGTTAAAGATTTAAGTGTTTCTTTCAAACGCAATAAATCTTGGAAAGAAGTAACGCATAAAGTTAGTTTTTCAATTTCAAAAGGCGAGATTTTGGGGCTTGTTGGCGAGAGCGGAAGCGGTAAAAGTGTGTCTTCAATGGCCGTTATGGGGCTTTTGGATAAAAAAATCGCTAAAATTACCAATGGAGAAATAATTTTTAATGGTAAAAACAAGGCGATGATTTTTCAAGAACCGATGACGGCGTTAAATCCCGTGAAAAAATGCGGTCCTCAGGTCGATGAGATGTTACTTGCCAATAAAGAGATTACCAAAAACGAAGCAAAGAACAAAACATTGCAATTGTTCAAAGAAGTTCTTCTGCCGGACGTCGAACGGGTGTATAATTCTTATCCGCACACTCTTTCGGGCGGACAACGTCAAAGAGTTATGATTGCAATGGCTTTAAGCATAGAACCCGAGCTTCTTATTGCCGATGAGCCTACTACGGCTTTGGACGTTACCGTTCAAAAAACAATACTCGAACTGCTGAAAACTTTGCAGCGCAAACACAATATGGCGGTATTGTTTATTTCTCACGATTTGGGCGTTGTGCATAGCATCTCCGATAAAATAGCGGTTATATACAAAGGAGAGATTGTGGAAATGAATACTTCGGATAATATTTTTCATAATCCGCAACATATTTATACCAAAAGCCTTATCGCATCACGCCCTCCAATAGATTCAAAGCCGACAAGACTGAAAACGATTGCCGATTTCCTTGAATCGAATAATGATACTGATAAAACGGTGTGTGAAGAAAAAAATTTAATCACTGAAACTAAAATAGATTATACCAATCCTATTTTGCAGGTAAAAGATTTGGAAATAGATTACACGCTAAAACGCAATTTCTTTGGTAAGATAACAAAACGTTTTCACGCAATCGACAAGGTTTGTTTTGATGTCTATAAAGGCGAAACACTTGGCTTGGTTGGGGAGAGCGGTTGCGGAAAAACAACGGTCGGACGTGCAATAACAAGGTTGATTGATATTTCTTCGGGAAATATAATCTTTGAGGGTAAGTCGTTGGATAAACTTTCAAAACAAGAAAAACATAATCTGAGAAAAGATATTCAGATAATTTTTCAAGATCCTTATTCATCGCTTAACCCTCGCAAAACCATAGGTTCGGCAATAGAAGAACCGATGCAGGTGTTTAATCTTTACACTTCACAAGAGCGAAAAACCAAAACTCTTGAACTTTTGTCAAAGACTGGTCTTGGCGATGATTTTTACTCACGTTATCCTCATGAACTCTCGGGCGGACAGCGTCAAAGGGTCGGTATAGCAAGGGCGTTGGCACTAAATCCTAAACTTATCATTTGCGACGAAAGTGTATCGGCGTTAGATGTAAGCGTTCAGGCACAGGTGTTAAATCTTTTGAATGATTTGAAAAGGGATTTTGGTTTTACATATATATTTATTTCACACGATTTGTCTGTTGTCAAATATATGTCCGATAGAATCATTGTTATGCAAAAGGGTAGGATTGTCGAGCAGGGCGACGCCCAAGAAATTTATTCCAATCCCAAAGAAGAATACACCAAAAAGTTAATTGACTCCATTTATATATAATAAGCCGATGTTTTAATTTGACTTTTAGTTGGTTCTCTCGCAGGTTATTGTTTTTTGTTCGCAGAAGAGGAGTAAAAAAAGAGAGGCTTTTTACTATACAAAGTTCCTCTTTTTTACTATTAACTATCGACAGAAAAACATTTATATCAAGGATAGAAACGAAAAACTAAGAAATAAAAACGATGCGATGAATAATTGAAATGTTGAAAGCAGTAAACAAAAATTTAAAATGGAGAAATAAAGAGATAAAAAACAATCCGTCACAAAAAAGCGGCGGATTGTTCTGTTTATACAAAAGTTTTAACTAACTTAAAAATTCTCTTTCTTTGATAATTCTTTAAGTTTTCGTGAAATACCATTGTTATTTGCAGGTATATAACCACCTACTTTTAGTATAAAGGCATTCATCGTACCTTTGCTGTTCGCTTGCAAATCAACATCATTAACGCCCCATAAGTAACCGCTTTCAATAAAAAGTTGTGATACTCTCAATCTGGCGACAGGTCCAAGTGAATGAGATTTTATTGCAGGATTATCTGTAAAGAATATTCTGTCGTATTGATATCTAACGCCTAATGATAGACCAAAGGAAAATCCTCCTTCTTTTAGACCACCAATCAAATTGTGTTGCAATTCAGCTCCGAGAGATGTTCCACCTTTTCTATTATTATTTGCAGGTTCAAAACCGTAATCAACCAATACCGAACACCAATTATAAAAAGGTATAACTTGTGAATAACCTATACTTATCATAGTGTTTTTATCTGAATGGTTTATGGTTTGATTTGTGTAACCGACACTTGCAGTAAATGAATTTCCTATCATTTGTGCCATAGAAGTATTGCCCATTCCAATAAAGAAAACAAACAATGCTCCTCCGATAATTTTATTTATAATTTTCATAACGCTATACTTTTTAATTATTTCCTTGTTTTCCCGGTTTCTCTGTCAATGAAAACCGAAACATCAGCAACTGCATATTATTATTTTTATTAAATTTTAATTTTTCGTTTTGAGGAAACTTTGCAGATATAAATAAATCATCATTCTACTTTACGCTGATATCATCAATTTCCAAGAGTGATATCAGCGATGACTAATAAAGAGAATTTGAAATAAAAAATTGAATTTTTCATACATTTTAATTTGTTTTAGTTAAACGTATTTTATTTTCTACAAAGGTATTAAATAATTATTTATAGACAAAGAAAAAAATGAAAATTTTTTATAGAGTAAGTGTTTATTGTTTGTTAATCAGAGATTTAATTTTGAATATAATTACTTAAAACTATCTGATTATTTGTAAAAATATATCTCTATTTGTCTATGTTTTTAGATATTTCTTTGAACTTTTGTTCATTTGCAGATTATTGTTTTTACGCTTGATGTTATTGTTATTTTGCTTGATATTACTATTGCATTTGCCTTAGGGGAGTAGTGAAAAAAGCAGTTTTTTCAACTAAAAAAGCGGCTTTTTTACCTTAAAAAACCTGCTTTTCGATTGTTAAAAACCTACTTTTTTTATACGTACCATAAAGCAAATACAGTGCTATCATAAAGAGAAACGACGATAGGGTAAAGCATAACAGCGTTAATATAAAGACCAAAATAATCTTCAAAAGTGAAAAGAATAAGCAAAGGTGTGAAAATAAATATTAAAGATTTTGCAGACACTAATACTTAAACAATTTGTTAATCAAAATAAAAACCTGCCGTTTCAATAACGGCAGGTTGAAATCAATGAAATCTTATTCTTAAACCATTAATATCCCATAGAGATATTAGGTTGAGTTTGCGGTTGGCTTTGTTGCTGCATCGCTACGGACAAAACATTGCTTTGTTTAATGCGATTTACAATTTCCGTCGCCTCGTTGGCAGCAGCGTGTTGATAGATAAATTGAACAACGTTGATTGCCTGAGACTCCATTTCGCTATCGGCATTGTCTTTCAAGAAACTTTCTATCGTATTTAAGCATTCGTTCAAAGTGTTTATCGCCTCTTGCTTCGTTGCTTGGTTGCCGATAAGACCTACAGAGTTGTTGATTTGACGAACTATGTCGTTGAATTGTTTTGAGAATTGTATCGTGGAAAGGAAACTCTTAACATTAGGTATTGCTTCAATCTTTTGACACAAGTCATTAAATCCATAGTCTTTCAAATCGGTGTAAATCTGTGCCAAGACAACTTCGCTAAGCGTTTTATCGCCCTCAACACAGCGAGCCTTCTTACCCTTGAATTGATTATAATAACTGATGTACCGGTTATAATAATCGATAATGCCGTTATAAACATCATGACCTTTTTGCATAGCACCTGCCATACAATATGCCTGAGCAAATAACATATCGGCTTTGTCGTAAGGCAGTTTGCTTGCAGGAAATTCTTTTGCGGCCTTATCCAACAAGGTAATTGCCTTTTGCTTTTCGCCTCTTTGTGCAAGGTCTTGTGCGATGTTGGCAATATTTTGACGGGCGGATTTAGCGTTATTTACAGTTACCGCATTTTCAAGATAAACCCCCTCTTTATTCACATTACCCCACGTAAAGGTTTCGGTAAATAACTTATAAGTGTTGTCCGTGTATGTTCTGCTTTGACGATAAGGTACGATACGATAAACCATACCTTCTTGGATAACGTATTCCATAATATTCGGAATAATTTCTCTAAGCAAGTAAGGATTATTGACATATATCGGGCGTTCAAAGTGATTGCTTGCCAAAATATCCAATAACATAAGTTCTTGACGAGCCAATTGTGTGTATTGGAATCTACCTTCCTGGTCTAACTGCTGTGCATTCAACGAGAAAGTAAATACTCCCGGTTGGTCATCGACGTAGTCTTTTGGATAGATACCTTGCTCTGCGGCTTTGGCTTTATTGAACGTTATTTTGAAATTGTTCGTTGGAATAACGGATATATAATTGTAATCCTTGAAATGATCCATTGCACTGAAAGGCATTTCTTGCGGAGATGCTTTATGAATGTTTTTCAAAGCGTCTTCCAATTCCAAAGTATCCATTGACGCTTTTGCCCAATTAATATCTTGTCCCAATGCATAGAAAGACTTATCCAAAGTGAATTTTACTTTTTCCGAGTCGTAGGCTTTATGATAAAGTTGTTCGACATACCAAGCCATACCCGACAAAGTATAATTCAAAATTCTGACATCGGTGCGTATTCCCTCAACTTCCTGATCGTACCAAAGAGGGAATGTATCGTTGTCGCCGAAAGTGATAAGTATTGCGTTAGGCTTACAACTCTGCAAATAGTTTTGTGCAAAATCACGAGCCATATAACGTCCGCTTCTGTCGTGGTCGTCCCATTCTTGACAAGCCATAAGCACCGGTACGGCCAATAAACAAATCACACTGACGGCTGCATTCTTGATATTGGTAGGTACTTTGATGTTTTTCAACCAATCACAAATAGCGAACACTCCAAGACCAATCCATATTGCAAAAGCATAGAAAGAGCCTGCGTAAGCATAATCCCTTTCACGAGGTTGGCAAGGCGGTTGATTTAGATAAAGCACTATGGCAAGACCTGTCATAAAGAACAACAAGAACACTACAAAAGCATCTTTATTGTTACGTTTTATATGATATATCAAACCTGCTATACCAAGCAACAATGGAAGGAAAAACAAAGTATTACGACCTTTGTTATTCTTTAAGTCGTTCGGTAAATTGCTTTGAGGTCCCAATCGCATTTCGTCCAAGAATTTGATTCCGCTAATCCAATTGCCGTGAATTAAATCCTTTTGTCCGTTGGATATATCGGCAGGAGCATTTTCGTATAACAGACCATAAGATTGTATATCGTTTTGTCTGCCGACAAAGTTCCACATAAAGTAACGCCAATACATATGATTGACTTGGTAACGGAAGAAGTATTTTAGGTTTTCGCCAAAAGACGGTTTCGTCGGATTGTCTTCGCTTTTACCGACCCACATCTTATAATATTGAACGTGTCTTCTGCCTTCTTCTCTTGAATACATACGAGGGAAAACGCTGCAATCCTTATCGTCCCATTGAGGAGAAGAAGCACGTTTTACCTTTTGATATTTGCCGCTTTGCTTGTCTTTTACGTATTTGGTGGAGAAATCATACACAGGACGACCTTGGTTATCACGTTTTATGTCCGCATTATAATAAGGTCCGTAAAGCAGTGGCGTATCTCCGTATTGCTCACGGTTGAGATATGTCAAAAGTGCAACAGCGTCTTTTGGTGCATTCTCATTGATAGGAGTGTTGGCATTGGCACGTATAACCAATGTGGCGAATGTCGAATATCCTAAAATGATGAATAATACCGAAAGAATGGCTGTATTCAATATCGGTTTTACTTTCTTTCTTGACCAATACAAACCGAATATCAATAAACCGAACAATACTATAAAATAAATAATTGTACCGCTATTGAACGGCAAACCTATGCTATTTACAAAGAATACTTCAAAATAAGAAGCCAAATTAACAATCTCAGGAATGATGAAATACATCACGGCCGCAACTGCCAATATGGAAATCAAACCTGCAATAATAAAGCCCTTAACTGTTGTTTTCTTGTATTTTTTGAAGTAAATTATATATGTAATGGCAGGAATTGTCAAAATATTCAGTAAGTGAATTCCTATCGCAACACCTATAAGGAATGCAATCAATATAATCCAACGCAAGTTGTGTGTATCTTCCGATTGTTCGTCCCATTTCAGTATTGCCCAGAATACTATTGCGGTAAAGCAACTTGACATTGCATAAACCTCGCCTTCAACAGCCGAAAACCAAAATGTATCCGAAAAAGTATATGCCAATGCACCGACGATACCGCTACCGAAAACGGCAATCATCTGACTGGCGGACATATTCTCTCTGTCTTCTGTCGGAACAAGTTTCTTTGCAAGCAAAGTGATACTCCAAAACAAAAACAATATGGTAAGTCCGCTACAAATGGCACTCATACTGTTAATCATCAATGCAACTTTTGTAACATCACCGCCTGCAAACAACGCAAACAATCTGCCTATAAGTTGAAACGTAGGTGCTCCGGGTGGGTGTCCTACTTCTAATTTATTCGTAGTGGCAATATACTCTCCGCAGTCCCACCAAGATGCGGTAGGTTCGGCAGTCATCAGATAAACGATACTTGCAACAACAAACACCGCCCATCCAATACAGTTGTTTAGTAATCTGTATTTTTTCATTGTTTAGGTTTATTTATAAGTTCTATTTCCAATTAACACTCTGTCGTCTTATCGGCATAGTCATACATCTCGCTCCGCCGCAGCCTCGTGGCAATTCACTTGCTTGAACGGTAACAACGAATTTGTCTTTTGTCTTCAAATCGATTTTTCCACTAACGACATCTTGCGCATCAATGACTTCAAAACCATTGTTATTCAAATTGTCAATAGTATGAGTGTTGCGAGCATATCCTATTATCTTACCCTCACCCATACAGAAGAAGTTGGCACCCGAATGCCATTGTTCTCTTTCTTGATTCCAAAGGTCGTCTCCTCCACAAGCGATAGGCTTCAAATCAAAGCCCAAAGATTTGGTTGCGTCCATAAAACAAGGATATTCTTTATAGGTTATATTGCCGTGGTCTATGTCGATAACGGTCGTTGTGTATTGAGTATTTTTTTTGCATATCAAAGGCTCGTAAGCGATGCACTTGTCTTTATCCAAGAAATTGAAAACCATATCCAAGTGTATGAAAGAATCTCTTGTTTGTGGCAATTGCTGAACAAGTATTCTTTGTTTGGGTTTTCTTGCGGCATACCAATTGGTCATAAACTCGATACCTTTTGCGTTGGTGCGTAATCCGTTGCCGATAAACAGCGTATCGTCGTTTGCTATAAGGCAATCGCCACCCTCTGTTGTGGCTTCGGGAGAAATAAGTTTAGGATTGATTATCTCGGTTTGAAAAACGTTGCGAAAGATACATTCCATTATAAAACTTTCTCTATCTCTCACCGTTGTACGCATAGAATGTATTATAACTTGGTCGTACGCACTTGACGAGGCATCACGAGTAAAGAAAAGATTGTACAAAGGTTCTAAAACAAAACGTTTTTCCTTAAACTCCGCAGGGTGTATTCCTTCTTTGTACGGATAACCCTCAATAAGGTATTTTGCCAATTGTTCGCAACTTTGTTCAATCAATTCCACATATATAAATTTCTTGTTTTCTCTTTCAAGAATTTTTTTAAGAAGGTCTTGTTTTACAATATCGTCTTGTAATGCTTTTGCCAACAAATCCACAATCTGATAAGTCTCGCACCACGAAGACAATACGCCGCTAAACAAGGAATATTCTTTTTGTGCAATTTTCAAATTTAGTATATCGCTGTACAAAGCGTGTTGAATTGTGTCGGGCGTCATTTGTTCAATCTCCGTTCCGGGTGTATGCAATATAACGCCTTCCAATCGTCCTATTTCTGAGAATACTGATACTTTATTCATAAATTGAAAATTTAGAAAGTGCAAATTTAGCATAATTTTTCCTAACCGCAAAAAAAATTCTCTCTATTCTTGTTTTGACGATGAAAATACATCAAACAGACTTTAATTGTTATGCTTTATGTTTTTCGTGAGGGAATAAATTTTTATTTAGAAAGAAAAGAGAATATGTTTTTTGTAAAACAATCTTCTTTATACCATATATATTTTAATGAGCAGCCTTGGTTTTTTTGTGGAAATAAGACGGCAGAAAATTTTTAACACGTATTAAAAAATCAGTGTTTAACACTATTTCGCTGATGTTTAATAAAAATTTATTGATGTTTAACACTAATTTTGCGATTTTTATTAACGTTTTCAAAAAATGGATATTATTGATGTTGAATTGTGAAAAATTTTATAACTTTGCACTCCTCAAAATATTTTGAATGATAACAGTATAAATACGAACAGATAACAATATAAATACATATAACATTATGAGAAGAAATATCGTAGCAGGGAACTGGAAAATGAACGAATTGTTTCCGCAGGCAGATGACTTGGTAAATTCTATTGCAGAAGAATTGCACAATTATGATACTGCCGATGTCGATGTGGTGGTTTGTCCTCCTTTTCCTTACTTGGAATTGGTCAGCGATGTAAGTGAAGACGGAGATTTCTTTACGGGAGCACAGAATGTATCAAAGTTTGAAAACGGAGCATATACCGGTGAAGTGAGTGCAACTATGTTGAAATCTTTGGGCGTTGATTATTGCATCGTCGGACACAGCGAAAGAAGAAAATATTTTGGTGAAACCAATCAAGATATAGCCCAAAAGATAGACAGACTTCTCAATGAAGATATAACCCCTATAATGTGCGTTGGAGAGAGCCTTCAAGAAAGAGAATCGGGTAAGTACCTTGACGTAATCCGCACTCAAATTCAAGAGGGAATATTCCATTTGTCTGCCGACGATATGCAGCGATGTGTTATAGCATACGAACCTGTTTGGGCGATAGGTACGGGACATACGGCAAGCAAGGAACAAGCCCAAGAGGTGCATGCTTTTATCCGCAGCCTTATCTGTGAAAAATACAACGACGATGTCGCACAAGAGGTGTCTATCCTTTACGGCGGAAGTTGTAATGCCAAAAACGCTAAGGATTTGTTCGCAATGGAAGATATTGACGGCGGTTTGATTGGCGGAGCATCATTGAAGGGTAAGGACTTTATCGAAATTGCCTGCTCATTCTAATGAAATATGAAATACGATATGCCGTATAGTCTGTGATAAAGAAAGGTTATACGGCATTGTTTGTTTTTTATCTAAAACAAATACACAAGTGAATTACTATCAGGTAAATTTTTTTTTAAGTTCCAAGTCTCGCGATTTTGAAACGGATTTGCTTAAAAACGATTTGGCGCAAATAGGTTTTGATTCTTTTGTCGATATAGATGACAATAGTTTTGAGGCTTATTGTCCAGAGAATTTGTTTTCAGAGACTGCTGTTCAGAATGCAATAACCTCTTCGCTCATTAATGATAAGGAAGCGGTGAAATATGAAATCAAATTCATAAAAGATGAGAATTGGAATAAAGTATGGGAAGAGACTTCGCCAAGTGTTTTGTTCGGCAATTTTTGTCATATAAGAAAATCCAACCAACCGTATAAGCAGGTAAAATATGATATAATCATAAATCCGCAACAATCATTCGGCACGGCCAATCACCCGACAACTGCAATGATTATTGAATACATGTCAAAGATTGATATGAACGGCAAAAACGTTATGGATATGGGTTGCGGCACGGCAGTACTTGGTATTTTAGCAAAGAAGATGGGTGCAAAATATGTGGAATGTGTGGATATAGATGAGTGGGCTTATCGCAACGCAAAGGATAACGGCAAAGCCAATGATGTGGATATTTGCGTTAAATTGGTAGGAGAACAAGACGAAAAGAGTGAAGAAAAATTCGATTTGTTTCTTGCTAATATCAATTTGAATATTCTGTTGGACAATATGAGTTCATACGCAAAGAGAATTAAACAAGAGGGTATTTTGGTGTTAAGCGGTTTTTACGAAGATGATATTGCGGAGTTGGAAGACACAACAAAACAATACGGATTTACGTTTTACAATAAAAATATCAGAGATAACTGGGCTTTGTTGGCTCTTAAAAAATTGTAATATATGAAAAAATACATTTTAATCATAGTTTTATCATTTGTTTGCACAAGTGGTTTTGCTCAAAGGTTTAAGAATTTCAGTGGCAGTGCGGATACGTATATTTCAGAGTTGGAGGAATTGTACAAAACCGACCAAAATATGAATAAAGACCAGAAAAAAGAGTGGGAGAGTATTATAAATTCTTACGATAGCGTTTGGAATACTTTTAACCTCCAACACAAAAAAGACGTTATTAAACTTTCGCAGACTATGGTTAAGAAAAATATTCGTGCGAGGAATGGTTTTTATGATTTTATCTTGACTCAGATTGCTTTTACCTCGTCCAACCAAACGGCGGAGAGTTACAATCAATGGCTTAAAGGTATGCAGCAATATCTTGATAAGCATAATATCAAGATTTACAATCAAGCAATGGAGGCAACGTATAATCTTTTAGTCAATAACTCATTGCATTACACCAAAACCTCAAAATGGACTTTTGACAACGGCACTCCGTATGCTTTTCGCATTGATAACGAACGTGGCGTTTATGCCGATTTTCCTACGCCAATCAATCTTTCTTATGGAATGAGTAAAGGCGGCGGTACCATATATGGTACAACGGGTAAGATGTATATTATGGAAGATTTTTGGGAAGGTAAAGGCGGTACGGTCAATTGGGAGCGTAGCGGTTTGAATAAGGATAGCGTTTTTTGTAAGTTAAAGACTTATGATGTGGCATTGAAAGTTGCGGGTTTCTCGGCAGACAGCGTAAGTTTTACTAATAAAGAATATTTCTCTTATACATTGGACGGTGTTTTCACGGACAAGATAACCGAAAAGACTACAAAAGAATCTCGTTACCCAAGATTTACATCTTATAAAAAGACCGAATACATCAAAAGCGTATTTCCAAACGTTGATTACGTAGGTGGATTTTCTCAACAAGGTGGCGGATTTTTCGGTACGGGTTCAAGAAAAGAGCCTGCCAAACTTATATTTCATAAGGACGGAGATGTGTTTATGGTTGCCAAAGCCATAGAACATCCTTTTTCACGAGAGGGAATAATAAGCGAAGATTGTCAGGTTACTTTTTACGTTCAATCCAAAGGCGGGGCAAAAGACAGCGTTTATCACCCGGGAACAAAAATGAATTACAACAAAAACACTCATATCATTCTTTGCTCGAATAACAAAACAGGTATTTCGGCTTCTCCTTGGATAGATTCATATCATGCGGTTGAGATATATTCCGAGGCTTTGTATGCGGGTTTGGACGATCACACGATAGAGTTTTCTGCCGTCAGGGGCCCGTCGAATAATGCCTTTGCTACTATTGAGAGTATCTCATATTATTCCGATTTTCGTTGGTATAAAATTCAGGGCATCGATGAAATAAGCCCTCTTTATAGGATTAAGCAATATACCGACAAAACTGGTAAAAAGGAAGTAACGGTTAAAGGTTTGTCGTCCTTTACGGGCTTGGACGAAACGCAATGCCAGTTGCTTTTGATGAATCTTTCTTTGGGTGGATTTGTTACCTACGAATCTTATCGCCAAACAGCAATAGTCAAAGATAAATTGTACGATTATATCAAGAATAACGCTAAAAAGAAAGACTATGATGTGTTGCGTATGTTATCCACAACGAAAAACGGAGAGCCTAACGCAGTGCTTAATATATATGATATGGATTTGCGTTTGAATGGTATCGAGACTTTTACCGTATCTGATAGTCATGGTGTGAGAATTACTCCATACGAAGGTAAGATTGTTATGCAGAAAAACAGAAGTTTTACTTTCGACGGCAGTGTTATGGCAGGCAGATTTAAGATGAGCGGAACGAATTGCAAGTTCGATTATGATAACTTTACATTGGATTTACCAGCCAGTGATTCTTTGGTTTTCGTTGTGCCTTCTTTCCAAGATACCAACACACTTGTGAAAATTCAAACGCCTATTCGTCGTTTGGATTGCCAATTGGTGATTGATAAAGCGGATAATAAATCGAGTATAAAGAAGTTGGAGGATTATCCTATATTGTCTTCGTTAAAGACTTCGTATGTTTATTATGATAATCCTAAAATTCAAAACGGTGTCTATGATACGGCAACATTTTATTACGAATTGGAGCCTTTTGTTATCAAGAATTTATTCTCGTTCAAGACAAATGATATTGTTTTGAAGGGTGTTTTGCATTCGGCAGACATATTTGCACCAATCAACGAACCTTTGGTGGTTATGCCCGACTATGCTTTGGGATTTAAGAAGCAATTACCACAAGAGGGTCTTGCTGCATACGGCGGCAAAGCCAGATATTATAATAGTATAGACTTATCGACCAATGGTCTTTTGGGTACAGGACGTTGGGATTTCGGGGCATCTGAAAGTGAAAGTAAGATGTTTGTCTTTCATCCCGATAGTATGTTCTGTGAAACAACAAAATTCAATTACGAAAGCCCGCAAGTCGCAGTTACCAAGACCAAAGAAACATTCTATAAGCAACAAAATTATATGGTTGTCGAACAAAAAGCGGAAGAGTTTAATATGTACGCTGACAACCACTCAATACAAAACGGTTTGTTGAGAGTTTATCCGAATGCTTTGACAGGTAGCGGCGAGAACATTACCGATGAAATGATTGTCAAGAGTGATTTGATAAAGTATTTGCCTGATTCCTTTACTTCCGACAGTGCTGATTTTACATTAAAGGCTTTGGATGGCAATAGCGTTGCATTCCACGCTCAGAATGTTAAAGCCTCTGTCGATTACAAAACAAAACAAGGTACTTTTACCACCAAAAACGGATTGCAGAAAAACGATTTGCCATACTTACAATACGAGTGTTATGTCGATCGTTTCTCTTGGGATATGCAAAACAAGTTACTTGCTCTTCAAAACTCTGCTTCGACAAACGGAGGAGGATTTGAAAACAAGCCTTTGAAAGAAATAATAGATTTACCGCAACCGGGAGCAACCTTTACTTCTGTTCATCCGTCGCAAGACAGTCTTTCGTTCAATTCCGTTAATGCAAAACTTAATTTGAATACAAACGAATTGACTGCCGACGGAGTGTATATGATAATGACTGCCGATGCTGCCGTTAAACCTGCAAATTCTCAAATAATATTGCATCCGGGTGCTCAAATGGATACTATCGATAAAGCCGATATTGTATTTAACACCGAAACTAAACTACATTCTGTCAAAAACGCAAGAGTACATATTCAGTCAGGTAAGATGTATTCTGCCAACGGATATATGGATTATAAAGATATGGACGGCAAGATTACAGAGGTATTCTTCAAAGATATTACTCCTGCCACAGGCTATACCGTTGCGTATGCCGATATAACCAAGCAAGAGCCTTTGGATTTGAGTACTGCATTCAAATTCTTCGGGCAGCTTATGGTTTCTGCTCCGGATTCGGTTATGAGTTTTGACGGGGGCGTTACGCTGACAATGAATTGTAGTGAAAGCGAAAATCCATGGCTGAAATTTGTTGCCCGTTTAGATGCCGACAATATATTTATTCCAATCAACGAAGCACCTGTTGATGTCGAGGGCAACAGGATAACAACCTCTATTTTATTTGATGAAAACTCTCTACGACCTAAACCTGCTTTCTTTACTTCGGATAAAGAAGCGGACAACGTATTTATAAAAGGTCAGGGATTTTTAACTTACGATAAACAGTCGGGAGAATATCGTATTGCATCGAAAGAAAAACTTGCCGATATGAAGAATGTCGTTGGCGATTATCTATCTATCGGTTCAAAATCTTGCAATGCCAAAGGTTTGGGTAAGATAGAACTTGGTATGCCGATAGGCGGAGCGGTTGTAACGGATAATTACGGACAGATAACGGCGAGTGGCGACGGCGAGAGTGCAACAATCAAGATGTCGTTGGCAATAAACTTCCCATTCTCCAAGGAAGCCTTGGAATATATGGGTAAAGGTATGTTTGACGATATGAATTTGCCTGTTATAGATTTTGAAAACTCTGCTAAATACCAAGAATTTTTGCATCACAAGTATGGAGACGAAAAAGGCGAGGAGTTGTTCCAGGATTTGATTCAATACGGCGAGTGGGAGAAGCTGCCGTCAAATATGAACTATTCATTATTGCTTACCGATGTTACATTGTCTTGGGATCCTATTCGTCGTTGTTATTTGGCAAATAGTGATGCGGAGGTTGCTGTTGTAGGCGGTGTTCAAGTCAATAGAAAAGTGAGAACAAAGATACAGATGATAAAGACAGGTATTGCTACCGAACTAAGAATTTATTTGGAGCAAGACCCTGACAATTGGTATTATTTCGCATACAATGGTGCATCTATGGGAGCAATATCTTCGGACGAAAACTTTAATGATTTGGTTAAAAACGGTAAGGATAAAGAAACCAAAGCCAAAAATGGTAAAATCTATACTTATCGTCTATCCACTCCGAGCGAAAAACGTTCCTTTATCAAGAATATTGAATTGTCGGGCTACAATGACGGAGAATAATAATAGAAGTTTATTAAATGTCAATACGTAGCAATTAAAATTTTGGCGAATGTCGGCATAAATAACAAAAAACCGACATTCGTTTTTTCTTTATTTGACCGTTAAAATTTTTGAGGGCTTTTTATCAAATTAGTGTCCCACACTATTCAACTGATGTTTAACATCAATTTACTAATGTCTCACACTAATTCGATAATTATTGACGTCTTTTTAAGATTTTGATTTTAAGTTATTTATTATAATTGATATAATTCTCTATTTTAAGATTTTTATACAATACTTTTTCCGAATGATTGTTTGTCAAATTTAATGACGGCTTCTTATTTGCGTGTCAGAACGCACTTAACACTCATTGCACGCACTCTTGCGTACTTTATCAAAATTATTATATGTTATATTAGTTGCAATTTACTGATTTGTAATTTATTAAATGCTATATTATATTTACACGTACTCACTCATATATATATATGAGTGAGTGCAGAACTAACATAACAGGTAAGTTACAGTATATACTTTGTATGTATATATTGTATCCTTACCTTTCGGTGATATGTTACTTTTCGCTTAACATATTGCTAAAAATTAATCTATTAAAGGAAGGGTACATTTTAGTGAAATAAACGGAGTAAGAGAATTTAGTTCGCTGTGTTTTGATAATTGCGAAACTATGTCGTCTATTTTGCTGTCGTTATACCAGAACATATAAGCATTATATTTCAATCCCAATCCTATTTCACAATCTTGAAAAGATTTGAAAGGAGTGAAGAAAAATGTTGTTCCAAAAGCAACCTTAGTGCCATTTTTCGTATAAGAATAATCCTTATCCGATACCGAAAACTCGTTGTTATACCTTGCCCAAGCGATTTCAAGTCCAAAATCTATTTTGCAAAAATCATTTAATTTTGTTCCATATCTCCAATAACCTCCTAAGGTCATTAAATTCACAGTTTCGTCATTGGAAACAAGAGTTCTATTTATATTAAACGTAATACCTGCGGATGCTATTGATTTTTCAGGATTTAGGGTATCAAGTGAATAAGATATAAGTCCCACATTTACTCCATATCCTATACCACTGATATATGTTTTCTGAGGATTGTTGTTTAAGATACTTAAATTAGATGAGTTAAAAATTTCTTGAAAAGCATTTATCTGCATTTCAAATCCAAGTTTTTGAGCGTTTGCCGAAATAAAAGCAAACAAAGGAATAATTCCTAAAATTAATTTCTTTTTCATTGTTTTGTTGTTATTGATAAGTATATACATAACGTTTTTTTTTAGTTTATATTGTAATCTTGTAAATAAAAAATACTTTGTTAGTTTTATTTTTATTCGTTTCTAATAAATGTGTTGTTATCAAAATCGGGGACAACGCTGTCGGTTGAAGTCAAATCTTGTGCAAAAATTTTGTGAAAACCAAGCGAAAAAGCAAAATCCAATAAATCATCGTACTCCTTTTGAGTTATTTTTCTGTTGAGTTTTTCGTAAGGTAAGGCAAAAGGCGGATTGTATTGGGACATAAGCGATAGAGTAACATTGGGCGATAATTCCCAAGCAATATCGTCCAAAACTTTCTTGCTGTTTTCCAATTCGTCGGGCAAAAGCAAATGGCGAATAATGAGTCCTGATTCTATATTATTGTCTTTATCGGTCAAAATGGACGAGCCTTTTTGGCGATACATCTCCTTTATGGCCTTTTTTGCGACGTTAGGGTAATCGGGAGCTAAAGAATACTTTTTACTTAACTCTTCAATAGAATATTTCCAATCCGGAAGATAAATATCCACGGTGTTTTCCAATTCTTGCAAGGTCTCGACATTTTCGTAGCCACCGCAATTATAAACGATTTTAGGGTAAATATTTTGTTTATGCAATGCCCTTATTATTGCTTTCATTATCGGTAACTGATGAGTAGGGGAGACGAAACCGAGAATGTTTTCGCTTGTTTGCAACACTTCTTTAATCTTTTCGATTACTTCATCCATTGTGTTGTAGAGACTTTTGGGTGCTGTTTTATTGGAAGAAATTTTATGATTTTGGCAAAAAACACATTGACAGTTGCAATGAGAGAAAAACACATTACAAATACCTTTGTTCTTGCTAAGTATCGGTTCTTCGCCTTTATGGTTTATGATTAGGGCGATATTCAAAGAAACATCGGTGTTGCAAAACCCTTTTTCGCCGTTTATTCTATTGATTTTGCATTTGCGAGGGCATAGAGTACAGCATTCCAACGCTGAAATTTCGTCTTTTGTTAAATATTTCAAAATATCTTCTTTCATAATGGTGTAAATAAAAAGCGATTGGAAAACGTTGTTTTTGATTGTTTTATTTTATGATAATTGTACAAAAAGCAATAAAAATTAAGAAAAAATCGAAAATTATTTTGCCACATTATAAAAATGTTGTAATTTTGCAAACTGAAAACAATGGCGCATTCGTCTAGTTGGCCTAGGACGTGAGATTCTCATTCTCAAAATCAAGGGTTCGAATCCCTTATGCGCTACTTTCATAGTTCTTTTCGTTAGTTTATGGGAGGAAAATTGCCAGAGTGGTCGATTGGGCTTGACTCGAAATCAAGTGAACGGCTTGCTGTTCCATAGGTTCGAATCCTATATTTTCCGCTTAATTGTGCAGATTGATACATGTTTGTTGATATTTCATAAGGAAAGTTGCCAGAGAGGTCGATTGGGCTTGATTGGAGATCAAGTGTGCGGGCAACTGCACCATAGGTTCGAATCCTATACTTTCCGCATTCATTTATTATTTATCCTTATTATTTATGTTTTTTTTTGATTAAAGCCAATGTCGGTTTTATTTCGTTGTTATCGGATTTTACTTTTTTTTGAAGACATATTATTATATTGTAAATTTGAAATCGCATATACATATATATAAATTGTAATATCATTATATTTCTCATTTTTGTTTTTTTTTACTGCTATAAATTTGTCGGATATTACATGGGAAGTTTATATGAAATATTCAAAAGGCAGTATTTTTCTTTGTAAAACTTCTTAAAACTTCATTGAATTTTGTCATAAAACTGCAATTCTTTGTTTTGATTTTGACAAAA
>NWBO01000019.1 GCA_002633275.1 Bacteroidales bacterium Phil12 | reverse complement strand
GCCATAAACAAAGCCAACAAAGAAGTCATACAATATGTGTTCGGCGAAAAAGAAATCAATAAGTAGCCCTCCGGCTTCTTCGTTTCAGAAAATTTGCCTACTTTCGTCATCGAAACTCTAATACTACTGATATGAAACATCTTGTATTATACGGAATGGTGTGCGTACTATGCCTGATTCCATACAACACCATCCATGCACAAAAACAGACCGACAGTCCGTCACTCGAAAACTATACAGTTCGGTGGACCTCACAAAGCAAAAACTCTTCGGAATCCATGCCCTGCGGAGGAGGAGATACCGGCCTCAACGTATGGGTGGAGAACAATGATATACTTTTCTATTTCTCACGTAGCGGTACCTTCGACGAAAACAATGCCTTCCTGAAATTAGGCCGTATCCGGTTACGCCTCTCTCCCAACCCTTTTACAACAGAGCGTTTTGAGCAAACACTCACGTTGCAGGATGGTAGTGTACGGATTAAAGGAGAGGGAACAACGGTTACCTGCTGGGTAGACGTGTTCCATCCGGTTATACACGTAGAGGTACAAAGCAAAACACCTGTTTCCGCAGAAGTCTTTTATGAGAATTGGCGGACAAAAGACTTTGCCGCTAAAGGAGAAGACGCTCATTTCTGTGGTCTGAAAGGAACTCCCGTAGATATTTATATCCATCCGGACAGCATTTCTTTTGAACAGAATCAGATTCTTTTCTATCATCGCAACAAGAATGATTTCGCCTTTAACAAGACCGTAGAGATAGAAGAGCTGGAAGATATTAAATCCCAATTATGGAATCCGGTAAAGAACCGCACTTTCGGAGGTATCCTCCAAGCTGACGGATTCGTACCCAACGGCACGGAAGAGGGGCGCTATGTCAATACGGACTATAAAGCATGGAAACTGAAAAGTACCCAACCTAGAAAACAGCATCAGCTTGCCATCTACTTGCACACCCAACAGGCGGAGCATTTTACAGATTGGTATGCTCAGTTAAAACAACTGCAAACACAACAGAACAAAACAATCAAACAAGACCGGAAGGCAACTCTTAATTGGTGGAAAGAGTTCTGGAACAGGAGTTTTATCTTCCTTTCAAGCCAGACAGATAGCATCGCTTTCCAAATAGGACGGAACTACCAGCTCTTCAGATACATGCTGGCCTGCAATGCTTACGGAGACAGCCCTACCAAATTTAACGGGGGCTTGTTTACTTTCGACCCTTCTTTTGTGAAAGGCGGATTCACACGACATACTCCGGATTTCAGGAATTGGGGAGGTGCCGTAGCTACCGCACAGAACCAGCGTCTAGTCTATTGGCCCATGCTGAAGAGCGGAGATTTCGACATGATGGATGCCGAATTCAACTTCTATCTCCGGGCACAAAAGAACGCGGAACTGATGACACAGTCGTATTGGGGACACCAAGGTGCCTGCTTTACCGAGCAAATAGAGAACTTCGGTCTGCCTGCCGCTTATGCATACGGACTTAAACGTCCCCAGGACTACC
>NWBO01000018.1 GCA_002633275.1 Bacteroidales bacterium Phil12 | reverse complement strand
TCCCTTTTCAAGTGTTAGCTACACGGAAGCAAAGAGACCATCGAGGAATACAAGCAATCAATAGGTGATGAAGCGGTAGCAAGTCTGCGGTTATACACCGAAGCCAACGAGAAGGATATGCGTAAGCACGGAGTTCCCACTATCAAGGAACTGCTCAACAAAATATTGGAAATGCTGACTGCCCATGTGGAAAAAGACAAGCAGACTTCGGAACAGGTGCGGCAAAAGCAAAGTGTCATATCGGAACTATGGCAGATAATCCGCTCGGACAAGGCAATAAATGCAATAAGGCTGTTATGGAGCAAAGTTCCCGATGGCTGGCACAAGAACCCATATGTATGGACTGGCATGGGCTGTACGCTCGTATTCTTTGTCCTGTTTGCCGTCAGTTGGGTACAATGGCATGAGTACCGGGAAGAAAACAGGCGGTTGAGAACGGTTGCAGACAAACACCATGTGACCACGGTCATGCTCAACGAACTGTACCCGGAACTGGCAGTAACTGTCGGGGCTTACGAGAAACTGGTGGATGTTGTCGGTGTGGACTCCACGCTGGCCATATTCAACCGGCAAGTCAAGACAGTGAGAGAGGAAGAAAAACAATCCAAACAACAAAAATAAAGTGAATGGCATCCATAAAAGTGAAATTTCGTCCTTCCACCGCGAGCGGCAGGGAGGGCAGCATATATTATCAGGTAATCCACGGGCGCATAGTCCGCCAAGTCAAGACGGACTACCGCATATTTGATACGGAATGGGACAAGAGAACTTCCTCTGTTAAAATCCTGCCCGAAATCGGCGAAAATAGAAAACGGTATCTCCGTGAAGTGGCGGAACATATCGACTGGGACACCGGACGGTTGAAAGCCATAGTCGCCCAATGCGACAGGCAGGGAGGAATTTATTCCGCTGACAGCATCGTCGAGAAGTTCAACGGGCAAACGGGCGAACAATCGCTGTTCCGTTTCATGCAAGGCATCATAGGACAGTTGAAGCAGCTTGGCAAAGTCCGCACATCAGAAACCTATACGGCGGCATTGGCCAGTTTTATGAAGTTCCGTGAGGGGCAGGACATACTCTTGTGCGAGATAGACGGCAACACCATGATGCTTTACGAGGCCTGGCTCAAAGGCAAGGGCATCTGCCCCAACACGGTTTCCTTTTATATGCGCATACTCCGTGCCGTTTACAACCGTGCCGTGGAAAAGGAACTGACGGAACAGAAGCATCCTTTCAAGCACGTTTACACTGGCATCGGGAAGACGGTAAAACGCGCCATTCCATTGAAGTCCATCAAGCACATTAAGGAACTTGATTTGACTCTGAAACCGCATCTGGACTATGCAAGGGATATGTTCCTCTTCTCCTTTTATACCCGTGGCATGTCATTCATTGATATGGCCTATCTGAAAAAATCGGATTTGAAGAACGGAATAATCACGTACCGTAGAAGAAAGACCGGGCAGCAGCTCACAGTCAAATGGGAGAAGTGCATGGAAGACATCATCGCCAAGTACGGCGAGAATACGGCCACCCGCTACCTCCTGCCGATAATCACCAACCCATGCTCCGATGAGCGGACACAATACCGTAACGCCATCTGCCGCATCAATGTGGCGTTGAAGGAAGTCGCTGGTCTGGCAGGATTGAACATACCGCTGACCATGCACGTTGCCCGGCATTGTTGGGCGAGCGTTGCCAAGAGCAAGAACATCCCTCTTTCTGTCATCAGTGAGGGCATGGGACATGATTCGGAAGAGACCACGCGCATCTATCTCGCATCGCTTGACACAAGCGTGGTGGACAAGGCGAACAGCCTTATCCTGAAAGATTTTTGACCGGATATTTATGGTGAAATGTGTTGAGCGAAAAGACGAATCTCTTGATAAGAGATATAGTTTATTTCGCAAAGGTACGCATAATATTTCAAAAACCGTGTTCAATCCTCATTTATAATGATATATGAAAGGTATTTTGCGAGGATCTGTTTTGTAAATCCGTCAAATCGGGTTCTTATAGCACTGATTATTAGTGCTTATTTCTTCGGGATGGCTCTCTTATCAAGAGATACTCATAAACCCGATATAAAATGCCTGTTGAAGTTGATATATTGGAAGATAGTATCTTTCGGCTTTCGCCCGAACTGTTGAATATCCTGCTCAAAGACCATACGACGAGCAAGGAGGATATTCAGCGCAATATCTTTTGGGCTACTTCCGATTATGAATATCTGGGCGAAGGGTATCAATATGATTCGCCAATTCTTCCCTGTCTTATTACTGGAGATAACGGGCATGTCATCATGCCGCGTATTCTCAAAAGTCGTGACACCCAAACCGCACGTTCGCAAGAAATGGCAGAGGTGTTCACTCCGTCATGGATATGCAATGCGCAGAACAACCTGATCGATGAAGCATGGTTTGGAAGAAAGGATGTGTTCAATACGGAGTACACCGACGAACAGGGTTGTCATCGGTGGAGACCCAACTCAGAGAAAATTCAATTTCCGGAAGGTAAGACTTGGAAAGATTATGTACGTGACAACCGATTGGAGATAACCTGCGGGGAAGCCCCGTATATTATAAGCAGATATGACACCACAACGGGGGAGGCTATTCCCTTAGAACAGCGTATCGGGCTGCTTGACCGCAAGTTGCGGATTGTAGGCGAAAATACGGAAACTTCCGGCAAATGGTTGGAATGGGTACAGGAAGCGTATAAGAGCATTTACGCTTACGAATGGCAAGGCGATAACTTGCTGATTGCCCGTGAATCCATGCTTATTTCCTTTATCGAATACTATCAACAAAAGTTCGGCAAGCGACCCTTGTTGAAATCCATCAATTATATCGCCTACATCATTTCATGGAACGTCTGGCAGATGGACGGGCTTAAAGGTGTCATCCCAAACAGTTGCGGTGAACGCCGGACTATTGTAGCCGACTTGTTCGGGACAAGGGAAGAAGTCAGTCAATGCGAAGGCTGTCAGAAAGATGACATCCGCAGGCATAATGGTATCTATTGCCAAATCAAGGACTGGCGGGCCAAAGACCCTGAAGCGGGAAAGATGGGAAAACGAATCCGATTTATCGACCTCATAAAATAGTGCAGTATGAAATTCACATCTTCACTAAAATTAAAACTGATATATGTGTTCCGCATCAATGATGCTGCACACAGGGGATGCCTGAAAGTGGGCGAGGCCACTTGTGACAATGACAATGTCTTCGGTCTTGCTCCGAACAGCAAGGCTCTCAACGAGTCCGCGAAGAAACGTATCAACCAATATACGCAAACGGCAGGCATTGCATACGACCTCTTATATACGGAACTTACGATATACAACAGCAAAAAGGGCTTGTGCTCTTTCAACGACAAGGAAGTACATAGCGTTTTGGAACGTTCCGGCATTAGGAAAAAGATATTCGATACCGAGAACAAAGCCAACGAGTGGTTCATCACCGACCTTGAAACCGTCAAGCGGGCAATAACAGCCGTAAAGGAAGGTCGGGAATCGTTGTCTTCTGCCGAAGTCTCACACGACCAAACACCGATTGTGTTCCGTCCCGAACAACGGGAAGCCATCGAAAAGACCAAGAAGCAATTCAGGAAAAGTAACCAGATGCTTTGGAACGCCAAGATGCGTTTCGGCAAGACATTGTCGGCCTTGCAGGTGGTGAAAGACATGGATTTCAGCCGCACTTTGATTCTTACTCATCGCCCTGTGGTGGATAGCGGCTGGTTCGAGGATTTCGGCAAGATATTCTATGACTGTCCCTGTTTTGCATACGGCTCAAAGAACAATGGTGACAGCCATGCTTCACTTGAAGCGAGAGCAAAACAGGGCAAATGCCAATATGTGTATTTCGCTTCCATGCAGGATTTGCGCGGTTCTGAACTTGTGGGCGGCAACTTCGACAAGAACAATGAAGTGTTTGCCACAGCTTGGGATTGCATCATCGTGGACGAGGCGCACGAAGGGACACAGACGGAACTCGGCAAGGCTGTCATGCAGGAACTGACAAAAGCAAATACAAAGATACTGCGACTTTCCGGCACTCCGTTCAACCTGTTGGACGACTTCAAGGAGGACGAGATTTACACTTGGGACTATGTGATGGAGCAACGGGCAAAGGCTTCATGGGATTTGACCCATTTCGGTGATCCGAATCCATACGCCTCTCTACCTACGATGAACATCTATACCTACGACCTTGGACGCTTACTCCATGAGTTCGTGGATGAAGATGTGGCTTTCAACTTCCGAGAGTTTTTTCGGGTCAATGATAACGGAACTTTCATCCATGAAAAAGATGTGAAGGCATTTTTGAATCTTATCTCCAAGGAGGACAAGGACAGTTGCTATCCGTTTGCCAACGAGGAATACCGCAACATCTTCCGTCATACGCTATGGATGTTGCCGGGTGTGAAGGAGGCTCGTGCCATGAGTGCTTTACTACAATCACATCCTGTATTCCAGCATTTCAAGGTGGTGAATGTGGCAGGAGACGGTGACGAGGACGAAGAGAGCAAGGATGCTCTTGCTGCGGTGGAAGAAGCCATCGGCAAAGACCCTGATGCCACCCGTACCATTACCTTGTCTTGCGGACGATTGACCACGGGTGTCAGTGTCAAGGCGTGGACGGGCGTATTCATGTTGTCCGGCTCTTATAATACCGCCACATCAAGTTATATGCAGACCATCTTCCGTGTGCAGACACCTGCCACCATCAACGGAAGGGTCAAAGAGCAGTGTTATGTGTTTGACTTCGCTCCTGACAGAACACTGAAAGTCATTGCCGAGACAGCAAAGATTTCTGCCAAGGCAGGAAAGACCAGCGGCAACGACCGTAAGATTATGGGCGAGTTCCTGAACTTCTGTCCGATTATCTCCATCGAAGGCTCCAAGATGAGCCAGTTCGATGTACCCAAGATGTTGGAACAGCTTAAACGTGTTTATGTGGAAAGGGTTGTCCGCAACGGTTTCGAGGACAGGAGCCTGTATAATGACGAGTTGATGAAGCTCAACGACTTGGAATTGCAGGAGTTTGACGACCTGAAAAAGATTATCGGCCAAACCAAGGCAATGCCAAAGACCAATCAGGTGGACATCAACAACCAAGGACTGACCGATGAGCAATACGAGGAACTTGAAGACCTTGAAAAGAAATCCAAGAAGAGAGGCAGGGACAAGCAACCATTGACAGAGGAAGAAAAGCAGCGTCTCGCGGAACTAAAGAAGAAAAAGGAGAACCGCGAGGCTGCCATCTCCATTCTTCGGGGTATCTCCATCCGTATGCCGTTGCTTATCTACGGTGCAGAGTTACAAGATGAATCACAAGAGATAACCATTGACAACTTCGCTTCCCTCATTGACTCTCAGTCATGGGAGGAGTTCATGCCCAAAGGCGTAACCAAACAGAAGTTCAACAGCATAAAGAAATATTACGATCCGGAGATATTCTGTGCGGCAGGCAAGCGCATCCGTGCCATGGCTCGTGCCGCGGACAAACTTAGTGTGGAGGAACGCATCGAGCGTATAACGGATATATTCAGCACGTTCCGCAATCCCGACAAGGAAACGGTGCTTACGCCTTGGCGTGTGGTGAACATGCACCTTGGCGATTGTTTGGGAGGATATAACTTCTTTGAAAAGGACTATGAAACCACCTTGTCCGACCCTCGTTTCATTGACCGTGGCGAAGTGACAGCCAATGTGTTTGCCCCAGATTCACGAATCCTTGAAATAAATTCAAAGTCTGGATTATATCCTCTTTATATGGCATATAGCATTTATCGCACAAGGGTCAAGAACTCATTATTTTCGGTGTCAAGTATCGAAGATGAACAACGAATATGGGACAAGGTAGTGGCTGAAAACATCTTTGTCATCTGCAAAACTCCGATGGCAAAGAGCATTACCAAACGCACCCTTATAGGTTTCCGAAAAGCAAAGGTAAACACCCGATACTTCGAGGACTTAATCAATCAAATCAAAAACAAACCGGAACATTTTATCAAGCAGGTAGATAAATTTATTACGGACAGAACAGGAATAAAGAATATGAAAATCAATGCGATAGTGGGGAATCCACCGTATCAGATAATAACAGAACGGACAAGCGACACTCCAGTTTACAACTATTTTATGGATGTCTCATTTAGAATATCAGACAAGGCTACTCTTATTACTCCCGCACGTTATCTGTTTGATGCAGGCAAGACACCCCATGATTGGAATCTTAAAATGCTTAACGATGAGCATTTTAAGATAATATGGTATAAAGCAAAAAGTACAGATGTTTTCCCAAATGTTGATATAAAAGGAGGTGTTGCTGTATGCTATCGTGACGCTAATTACTCTTTTGGAAAGATTGGCTCATTTACAGCATATTCAGAACTTAATGGTATTTACCGAAAGGTGGTCGCTAATAATGAGACCTTTACTCCTTTAAGCAACATTATATATCCGCAAAACAAATTTGATTTAAGCATTCTTTATAAAGAACATCCAGAATTAAAATCGAGAATTGGCAGCAATGGTAATGAACGTCGTTTAACTACTTCCATTTTTGGGCTTAGTGAAATATTCCATGTGCAAAAAATGCAGGCTGAGGATATTGAAATGCTTGGTTTGATAAAGAATGTCAGAGAGATTAGATGGATAAATTCGTCATTCATCGAAGACCATCCTTGTTTAGGTAAATGGAAAGTTATAGTTCCTAAAAGTAATGGTACTGGAGCTATAGGAGAGGTGCTGTCAACTCCGTTAATCGGTGAACCGTTAATCGGTGAACCGTTAATCGGTTATACGCAATCCTTTATAGGGATTGGTACATTTAATGAACAAACAGAAGCTATGGCTGCTCTGAAATATGTCAAATCTAAATTTGCCAGAACATTGCTTGGAATATTGAAAGTTACACAAGATAATAGTAAAGAAACGTGGCGTTTTGTTCCGTTGCAAGACTTTACCTCAAAATCCGACATTGATTGGGAAAAGAGTGTTGCCGAAATTGACCGACAACTCTATGCGAAATACGAACTTTCAGAAGAAGAAATTACTTTCATAGAATCAATGATAAAACCGATGTAAAAATAAACGAGGGCAAGCGTCATACTATTGCCCTCGTTAAAACTCATTTGCTTCATAAATAATATAGAGTACATTCCTTGATACAATTTATAGGAAAATCCACAATATTATATTATTCGTTATCCCCTATAATTTTATCTATATAGGTTATAAAATTAGGACTTTTAGCAATACGGCCATCGCCTCCCAATTCCTTGTATTTATGATATACCTTCCATTTTATTGAATCAATAAATTCTTCTGATACTGTATTTAAGTCTATGTTTACAATATCAACAGGTTTAATATCTGTTTTACCTAATAATTTTATAACAACACCATATAGCACATAAAATAGTACATCATTTTTTTCAGATGAGGTCCAATCTGGCGTCTTGCGTAAATTGCCTTGCACCTTCTTTCCGAGTTTGCCAACATTATAATAGACTAATAAATTACCATTCTCAGCATATAATTGATTATATGTTCTATCATCCGTAAGCAATGTTGATGGTCGTGCTCGAGCAAAATCTGGTTTTCTTAATAATAGGGTTATTAGACACTGAGCCAAGAAAGATACACTAATAATATCTGTAGCTTTTTTCTTGAGATTTTTATAATAATTCTTTCTCCTATCATAATATAAACCTCTCGTTTTACAGAACATCTCTATTTGGAGATGTATTGCATCTGTAACTCTGAGTGAAGATTTTGGGATATTGGTTTGATTATTAGTTGCAAATATAATATCATCACGAACCTCTTCTGTATCTGGAACTATAAATCTTACAAGCACATTCCTATTTTCACTATCTAACTTATCTTTGTTTTCTGAAAAATAATTATATATCTCCGTGGACGTTTGAAGTCCATTAACGATTTCAGGATTATCAATAGATAACTGTTTGCTTGTAATTGGCGTGATTTTATCAGACAATATGGTAATACCATTATTTAACCACCAAAAATCCTCTGCGTTTTTATTCTTTAAGGTGTTTGCTATGCATGAATTTACCGAATTATTCCCTTGGTAATCACGAACATTAGATTCAAAAATACCTTTTAATAGATTACCAGAGGAGTCTGTAATGAATTTATAGTAGTTTGCTATATTTATTAGTGTCACATATTCATTCTGTTTACCAAGTGTAATAGCTTGGTCGGCTAAAGTTATAGTTATGTTAACATCAGGTTCACTATTATATAATAACATTAGTTCGTCTGCTGTTACAAACTGTACAGAAATTGTAGCACTAGGGTATTTCTTTCGGACAATATCTTTAAGTTCGTCTGCCTGAGCCAATACATTTGGATGTACTTCAATTCCCAAGGTTACGTAATAATACTTAAAAGAAACTTTAAGTTGCTTAGTGATTAATTTTGTCATTGCGTCGCGAAACAAAACGAAAACATCTCTGATTCCCTCGCTATATCTTTCTTTATATTGGTTTATGTCATTAGACATTTCTAACAAATTATCTGATATTGTTTTCCATTTCATAATAGCATCTTCACCAAAACCCAATGTATTCTTAGACTGGATTATAATAAACTGCAAAGATGAACCCTTGGGACAGTCAAGAGATTCTATTTGGTCAGAAGTAATAATTTCATTATTTAAGAGAACGTAGGCAGTATCACAACCGCCATCATTTCCTCCGCCTGTAAGGCCACTTTCTATTTCTTCATTACTAAATGCGTAATCTTTTAATATTTGACCCGCTGAAAATAATTCAAAAAAAGTATCAAGTGAGGCAAATTGATTGTTGTCTTCATATTCTTGAGATATTATTTCTTTGAGTAGAAGTTGATTATTTGTAAGATTTTTATTTGACATACTTGCTTTTATTTATATGGTGTTAATATTCTATTTAGCATTTATTAGTGAAATATATAATACCTCTTTTACACGTTATTCAACAGATTTATAACCTTATGTACCTCCGAATACGCCTTCAAATCCTCCGGCGATTCCTTGCAGAGTTGGCACAACTTTTCTGAGTTTAACATCGTCCGTTCCAAATTACCATTCTCTGTCAGGTATTTATAGAGGTTGATGCGTATGAAATATCGTTTTGTCTTTTCATATCCCGGCATGTATTTCTGCAATTCGGGAAGCAGTTGGTCGTAACTTTCATATCGCCGACAGGCCACATTAGGCAAGAAATGGAGCAAGAACCAAAATTCCGTGCAAGGATTCGTTTCTATAAACATCACCTTTCCGGCATATTTCTTCTTGCTATACTCTTTCTTTGCCCGCTGATACAACTGCATTTCGGAAGGATATTGATACAGCCTGTCCATATCAAACAGGCATACAATATAATCATATTGCTTGTTCAAATAAGATTCTACCAGTTTCAGTATATGATTGATGTCGCTATGCTGCGGAAAATCCGGAGCGACCTTGAAAGGATAGCGACACGCAATTCTCAGAGAATCGAAATAGAACCATTCCGTTTCTCCTTCGCCTATGATGGCGATACTTTTTGTTACTGTCCGTCCCATATCATTAGTCATTCAGGTTGATATACTGACTACCCAAGAACGGCAACTTTACCAATTTTCCCTGCTTGTAAGCATTGTATGGGGAAAGATTCTTATGCAGTCCCAAAGAAGATAGGCGTACTATTTTAGTTTCGCCAAGTTCGTCTTTGTCGGTGAACCATATCGTATCACGGCGAATGAAATCCTCGTTGAGAAGATTGATGTCGTGTGTGGTCAGAAGCATTTGGGATGTTCCGTTACTGTTTGCCAGAAAGACTTTCAGGAAATAAGCCAACAGTTCATAATGAATACTTGTCTCCACTTCATCAATGGGCACAAACCGATTGGTCTTTAACAAGAAATTCAGTATCACCGCCATTCCCAAGAACCTCATGGTGCCATTGGACTCGTATTCTTCCGACAAATCATATACTTTATCGCCTGCCTTATGCTTGAAGGTCAGTTCCGTATTTGTAATTTTCCCCTTTCTAAGCATTTCAGCCTTTGCATCTTTATCAATAGGGGCATTCTGAATCAGTTGTTCCAATTCAGGTGTAATCAGCTCTTCCTCTTCATGTAATACCACATCTTCTATATTGAAATCGGACGCTTTCAGGAAATTTAAAATGAATTTCTTCAAATCTCCTGCCTCGTCTTTATCCAATCGTGATTTGACATATCCCGAAAGCAACATACCGGGAGCCAATACATCTTTTACCTGCTTGGCAAAATAATCGTACACATCATTCAGCCTTGTCCGTTCCACGTTGCTTTTGCCAAATGCGGCAAGCACACTGCAATTATTGATAGTGTTGCCGGAAATCACATCCTGGCTTTTCTTTGTCATTTTCAGGTTTACGCCAAAGTCAATGGTCGTGGAATCTGTTGCGGCATCATAACTTCGGTTGTACAGCTTGGTCGGGCGAATGGAATCATAAACAATCAATGTCTCGGAATAGATATGCTTTGCATCCAATTCAAAACTAAGAATGTACTTCGACTGATTGATATAGAACACCATTGACATCTTTGTCTTTTCGTTTCTTGAAGTGTCATCTAACATGAAAGGGACAACCCCGGTTTTCTCAGTCCTGTCTTTAGGCATTCTCAAAACCAGCATCTTGAAAAATTCAATGGCATTTAATATATTCGTTTTACCGGAAGCGTTGGCACCATAGATGATGCCCACTTTCAGCAATCTTACACCGTCCTTAACTTCATACGAGTACTCATCAGACATATAAGTATCTGCCGATGGTTCAAAACTGATTTTCTGAACCGACTTAATGGAGAAAAAATTCTCAATGCTGAACTCTGCTATCATAATCGTTGATTTTATCTATTGTATGGTGCAAAGATACAAATAAAATCTCATACAACAAATTATAAATACGATTATTGTAGAAAAACTACGCAATACAAATATAAAATCAGCGAATATCTATTTGTTGTGGCTATAAATTAACCGTCTGATTATCTCCGGAAGGTGTTGACTGATTTGAGGACGGTAAACGAATGTGGATTATGCAGCCAAAGAAGTTAATTGTCCTATGCCATTTGCGCCATCCCTTGATTCTATTTACGATGGCTAAATAGTGATGCTAAAATGGTACTAAATTACAAAACTACTCTTTTATTCACGCCATAAAATATAGTAAATCAGTTTGTTATATAATTTTATATCTTGTTGCCCACGACATGATAAGCAAAAGCC
>NWBO01000017.1 GCA_002633275.1 Bacteroidales bacterium Phil12 | reverse complement strand
CCACCTACACAAAACAAAGACTTTCAACGATTATTAAATAATTTTTTATTTAATAAAAATTTGGCAGTATCAAATATTAGTTCTATCTTTGCCGGCAGAATTGAACTAAATTCATTTTTAATGAGAAATTTATACACAATAAACGATTTACACTTATGTAATAATGTTGTTTCAAGTAGCACAAGCGTGTTGCGAAATGTTTATTGTGTCAATTCTTCTAACCTTATGATGTATAATTCTGAGTACATCATTTTCATAGGGCAAAATAAATTCGTTCTCATATAGGGGCATATTTTCTTAGTGTTAAGTACTCTTGCAAATATGTCCGACAATAAATTCTTTTGTAGAATTTGTTTGTGTTTCTTATACAATGAATTTATTAAGAGTACATTTATAATATAGAAATCAAACCGATACTTATAACAATCGCAATTGGTTATAAGATTATCGTAATAAAATTGCTTTTTTTTAGAAATGTATTTAACAAAAAATATAATTAAGGGAATGGCATTAGTTGCCATTATGGGAATTTCTTCAATAGCAATTATTTCTTGCAATGATGAAGATGAGTCAAGAATGGATAAACAAACAACCACCGTCGTTCAAAAAGCCGCTCCGCAACAATATGAATTGGGATTATTTATCTACAAGTCTCCAAATGAAATGGAGTGCGACTATGATCAACGGGGTAATTGTTTACCTGTTGTAACCATTGTAGCAACAAGACTTCCATTAATTAATAATCTTTGCAGAAGCATAGACGCAAACGTCCCTATTCCTTACATTGAAAGAAATAGGACTGAATTGGCAGAATACTTTAATTCTGACGATTTAGATGGCGTTATAAATGGAACACTGAACCTTTCTTACAACGTAACTGATAAAACATTTATCATCTTTACAAACAATAGAACAAGAGAGGTTATCAAAGTATATCCGTTTAGTATTGATGAATAATTTTTTCCACCCAATCTGTTGCGTTACTCAGTAACGCAACAGATTTTAATATTTAGTTTCGTATGAAAAGAATTATTTTAGTTGTGCTCCTATGTATAGCACTATGTTGTTCTTGTAAAAGTCAAAGCTACAATACATTCACTTATATAGGAGATGTAAATTTTCCGGTAGGATTTACTGCAAATGATCGCTGTTCCGGATTATTCTATCAAGACAATGAACCCTATTATTATTTTGGTGAATTGACAAGTAGAAAAATAATTAAGATATTTGATAAAAATGCTAAATTAGTCAAAGAAATATCGCTAAAAAATCTAAATCTTCCAAATACATCTCATCGTATGTGTATGCCATCTATGGATTCTATTGTTATGTTATTTGGTCACCCTTTAATAGAAATACTTGTTGCAGATTCCAATGGCAAGACAATATTTGAAAAGTGGTTCCCTCCTTTTATTAGGACAGATACCGTCGATTATGCCTTAAACGCACCTCGCTTTTACAAGCCAATATTATACAATAATAAAATTTATCTAAAAAATGATGCTTTCAAACAATTATCCGATGAAATGACAACCGAGAAATATGTCGCTTTTAGAAAATATGCAATTAAAGAACCTTTGATATGCAAAATAGAACTTGACGACCCAAACAAAAAACCCATATACTTTGGTAATGATTTTTCAAAGAAAATATTTAATAATGACTCAATAGAAAGATTCACCTCCTATGCAACTTTCAAGATAGAGAACAATTACTTATTTGATCTTATAGAAGGCTACGGAAAAATACTTGTGATAGATCTAAAAACAGACAGTATATTCAAAATTTTGAATATACACCACAAGAACAAACCAATAGGTATAGAACAACGAATATTCAAAGACTATCAGACATATTCAAAAGATGAAGAAGAAGCACTTAAAAATTGGTTTATTAACAATGTTATCTGGGACAAATATAGGAAAGTTTATTATATGTTTCTTCTTAAAAACATAGGCATAACATCTAAGCAAACTTGTTTTATACAAATATATGACCAAAATTTGAATTTTCAAAAGGAAATAAAATTCAACGGCAAAGGTACTCACTTATATTTTGACAACGTCCTTATTACAGACAAGGGGCTTATGATACAAGACGATAGTCCCAATAACAACAAAAATATTGTCTATAAATTATATAACGTTAATTTGTAAAAAATGAAAGTATGAATATGAAAAAACTAATAACATTCACATTATTATGCACAATGTCTTGTCTGTTCGGCATAAGCCAAAATGATAACAATATCTTGAAATATGATAAAGATATAAAATTCCCTACGGGCTTTCAGGCTCATGCAAGTTTCTCTGGGGTATTTTATCAAGATAATGAACCGTATTATTATTTTGGAGAACTGATAAGCAGAAAAGTTATAAAAGTCTTTGACAAAGATGCTAATTTAGTTAAAGATATATCACTAAAAGGTACAAAATATTTAGATTTGGCTAAAAATATGAATATGATTGCTATGGATTCCATTATCATTGCACTCGGAGACCCCGTGCAAGTAGTTTTCCTTGCAAATTCCAACGGCGAAATATTTTTTGAAAAACATTTTCCACAATATATCATAACAGATACTATTGATTTTGCTTTGGATTCTCCTTTTGATTTACATACTCCATTTTATAACAATAGTGTCTATTTGCAAAATAACGCTCTCAAACAAATAGGTTATCATTGGACTACCACGTAATATGTCGCAATGAAAAAATACGCAAATAAAGAGCCGTTGGTATGTCAAATAAATCTTGACAATCCCGATAAAGAGCCAATATATTTTGGAAACGATTTCAAAAGAAAAGTATATAGCAATGATTCCATTGAAGTTTTTAATTTTCCAAACTTCAAAATAGAAAACAAATATCTATTTTACGTGATTGAAGGGTACGGAAAAATACTTGTGATTGATTTGGATAAAAATGAAATATTCAAAATATTAGACATAGAACATAATAACAGACATATAGGAATAGACTTTTGTAATTTCATAGATTTTGAGACTTCTTCTAAAATTAGTAAGGAAGTTTATGAACGAGGTGAGCGTATTTCAAATATTGTTTGGGATAAGTTTCAGGAAAAATACTATATATTTATTCATGTACATAAAAAATCAAAGTCTAATCAAGTAAGTTTTATGCAGATTTGGGATAAGGATTTGAATTTCCAAAAAGAAATAAAATTCAATGGCAAAAAAGAAGAACGTTGGTATTATCGTAATATCATTATTACAGACAAGGGTCTTATGATAAAATACGACACTCCCGATAGTAAAAGTATGGTTTATAAAAAATATAATATTAATTTGTAAAAAATGAGAACGAGAATTATAAAAGCGTTGCTTTTGTTATGTGCATTATCAATCAGTATTATGTTTGTTAGTTGTGCAAGCAAAAACAAAGAACTTAGCAGCGTATTAAAATACGCTAAAAAGAATTTCAAAAACATCGATTTAAGTCAAGAGAATTGTATCTTTCTTATCGGTGAAAAAGGTTGTATCGGTTGCAATCAGAGAATATCGTTATTGGCAAGCCAATATTTGAATA
>NWBO01000016.1 GCA_002633275.1 Bacteroidales bacterium Phil12 | reverse complement strand
CTGATACAGATGCTTGCGATGCGGCAAACCGATATTCTCATGAAGCATCAGGCGGTGAATGATAGTCAGTACACTGTCAACACCATAAACGGATAAAAGAACTATCCAGCTGAAATCACCCGTTCCAATGATAAGTCTTCCTATCAAGAAAAGAAGAATGAAGGCAATGCTCACAGAACCCACATCACCGGCAAAGCACTTGGCATGCTTGCGGAAATTGAAGAAACAGAAAACGAGAACGGAACAGATAACGGTATAGATGAAATCCGCTTCCACAAAAGTAACCACCTCCTTATTGACATAAGCCAACGCAGCAAGAATAACCAGAGAATAACCGCCGGTTATGCCGTTAATGCCATCCATAAAGTTATAGGCATTGATGATGCCCGTACAGACTATCAAGGCTATGACTATCCACCACCAGGACAAGGAGAACAGCCCCCACTGATAAAACATCATAACCATAGCAGAGAAATGAAAAAGCAGTCTTGTCATCTGCCCGGTGGATTTTATATCGTCCACGAAGCTGATGAACGTCACCAGTGTCAAGGCAAGCAGGAACCAGGGATATTCAAAGCCACTCGTCAGGAAATAGGCCAACGCCCCGAAATAGAAAATAATCCCACCACCACGCAAAGTCACTTTCGTATGGGAACTGCGCTCATTGGGCTTATCGATGATATTACACCTATCAGCTATTCTAAAATAAAAAAGTTCTGCTAAAAACAGCAGAACCAAGACCATCAAATAATACATCATCCGTTTTTGATTATCCAGTAAAACCAAAGCTGAATACATGTAAATCCCAAAGATATAATACCCAGCCCTATCAATATGACATCTAAATATACATTCATTCTATCTTGAAGTTTTCCAATACACGGGTCGGCTTCCATCCCAATTCACGCATCGCCTTTTCGTTACTGAAAGTAAGCGATTCTGTGATTTTCTTCAGTTTCAAAGAATTGATAGGCGCTTTCTTTCCTAAGCAATCTCCTACCAAAGCCATACATTTAGCTGCCCAATAAGGTATTGAGAAAGGTAATTTCTTGTCCAATTGCCTGCAAATAGTAGTCTCAAGTTCTCTGAAAGTGGGGTGATGACTGTCACATACATTGTAGATGCCTCCCTTTTCTGCCAACAGAGAGACCAACTTTGCAATATCCTGTACCATCAATACACTCTTTCGTGCCTGACCGCCAGCAATGCTGAGGTATTTCCCACTGCGGATACCATGAATCATAGCCCCCAGATTTCCCGGAGGGTTAGGACCGGCAATCAAGGAAGGACGGATTATACCTAAAATGACATTATGTTCGTAACACCACTTTTGTAGATATTCCTCCGCAAGACGTTTACTCATGGCGTATGGTGTATCTCCATCCAAAGGATGGTCTTCCGTAATATTCTCACCATAAGCACAACCGTAAACTGCTACAGTGGAAATAAAAATGAAGGCCCGTGGCACTCTTCTCCGCTCCAATGCAGTACAAAGATTCTTTGTACCTTGCAGATTCACATCAAAGAACACCTGTCTTTCCGCTTCCGTTTTAGGAACAGAATGTGCCTTTCCAGCAACATGAAGAACAATATCATACCGTTCACGCAATACCGGAATCTCCTTTGCTATATCTATAGTATAATCATCCTTCGGCGACAGCCCCACAGTCTTAACGCCATACATCCCCTCCAAAAGAGGACGCACATTGCTACCCAAGAAACCAGAAGCTCCAGTAAATAAAAGTTTCATGAAAAATATATTAGGAAAATCACTAGTAAAAACTCAGTTATTTTATTGTCGATAGTTCTATCGATTAGTTAATTTCATATTCGTATATGCTAATTTCGCTTTTTTATTTATCTCCCGCCTTTCTTTATCAAAAAACCACCCCCATTTATTTAAATAATAAACGGCAGCCTTAACATGTATCCAAAACAAACGAATTTTTTTATGAGATCCTTTCTCAAAAGCATGAGTAATTGTGGCACTTGGATAATACATTGTTCTATATTTCTGAAAAATACGACGATTTAAATCAGTATCTTCTCCATACATAAAAATCCCTTCGTCAAAAACTCCAACTTCTTCAATAACTGATTTGCGAAGAAACATAAAGCATCCTGATAAATATGGAGCATTCATTTCCTTATCATAACCGCTAAAGCGCATCTCAAAATTATCATTAATACGCTTCTTGATACTCTTAAAAGGAATAAACATTCGACCAATCCAGTCCATAGGAGTAGGCAGAAGCTTGCACAAATATTGCAAATCACCATTAGGATAAATCACTTTAGGAAGCACATTGCCCACATCAGGATTAGCCTGCATGTACTCATAAAGAGCCTCAATCACCCCTGCTTCAAAATAGATATCCGGATTGAGCACCAAATGGAATTCTCCCATTTTATCAAGCTGACGCATAATCTTATTATGTCCCGCACCAAATCCATTATTGCAATTCATAAAAAGGTACTCCACTCGTTCATCTAATGACGCTAATGATTTCAACTCATCTATAGGCGAATTATCCACCAGATAAATCCGCACCTTCAGATTTGTGTTTAAAAAACTCCAAATAGCCCTCTTCAGTTCTTCTATATTGTTTTTATAGAGCACTATAGTAGCTGTTACTTGATATTGATTGTTCATACACTTATTATAGATTATTGCGTTTTTTTATTACAAATAAGGAACTCATAAAATCCTTTAGTTCCGGATATTTCTTATCCTTTTCAGTTAGACAATCATTATAAAAGTCCACAAAGCATCTTTTTACTTTTGTAAAGCGTGATAGTATACACAGTCTGTGTAAACCCAATACCACCACAAACCACGATGTTCTTATCGAAATCTACACACTATTCTTTTCCAATTAAATACAATTACTTGACATCTTATATTTTGTCAGTAGTTTCAACATAACTATTACGAGTCTTTACCGAAAACTTAAAACGATTTTTTGTGTTTTTATAAAAGATTTAATGAGCAGAAAGGATCGATTCCTAACAAGAGCAAGGAAAACTCTTTTCCTAAAAGGGAAATGACAGTAGTATTTATTATGCCGCCAATTAGGATACAGAACCTCAAAATCATCAATAAAGCGAAGTACTATTCGTTTGTCAACGCCCGAGAATAAAGCACGGAAAACAGCACCATATAACACTAAATTAATACATCTAAACTCTTTTTCTCGTATCAAAGTATCGGGTATATTCTGGCGTATATAATTACTTGCTTGTAAAAAGCCCTTATAAATATTAGGATTAACGGATGTTGATAAAGAATTACTACGCGCAAAATAGTTATAAAATGCTTCGGGCAAATAAGCAATACTTTTTGATTCATATACCAATAATGGAACTACCGCAGCATCTTCGCTATTGTAAAAACAAGGCATTTTTATTTTCTTTATGATGTTGGCTTTTATACATATACCACACACGCTATCGCCCGTTAAAGCCATAAAATCAGATTTTACAAACCCGTCACTATAAAATGGAATAGAAGAAATATGAAAAGTCTTCCCACTTTCATAGCAACGGTTATAATCAAAAAATAGCAAGTCAAGCATATCTGATTCCATACGCTTTTTTATTGCTTCCACAAAATCGTCACGATACCAATCGTCAGAATCTAAAAAAGCAACATATTTTCCTTTAGCTTCTTTTACCCCAAGCTCTCTGGCTTTACCAGGTCCCCCATTATAAGGAGCATTGATTAGAGATGCCAAAATCGAATTTGAGTCGATGAAATTTTGGAGAAAAAGACAAGTATCATCTGTAGAGTAATCATCTACAAAAATCACCTCAAAATCTTGACACGTTTGACGTTGCAAAGACTCTATGCAACGACTCATCAACTTACCACAATTGAAACATGGAATTATTATTGATAGAAATATATTCATACAAAAAGGCAAAAATAAATTTAAGATTTTGAACTAATTTCCCGAAATAGGTTCTGCCATATTCCCATCACACGAGATTCAGTATATTCTTCTGCTTTATGACGCGCAGAAACACTCATTTTTCTTAGATTTGCATTATCATTAATAAGAGTTATTATGGCATTTGCCAAGCCAAGTGAATCAGAGGAGCCAACAACAATTCCGTTTAAGCCATTAGTTATAACATCAGATGCGCCACAAGGATAATCAACTGTTACTATGGGAAGTCCATGAGCCATTGCTTCAAGCATCACCATAGGAAAGCCTTCATATCTTGAACTCATAGCTAAAAAAGAAGCGTTTAAATACTCAGAAGCAATCTGTGAAGTTGAAGGAAGTAAGCTTACTGATTCGGATAATGACAATTTGTCAATTAATTGTATAATGCTATCTTTATCATCACCATTCCCACGTATTACAAGTCGCCAATCAGGACATTTTATATGTACTTTACTCCATGCTCGAATTAAAAGATGAAAATTTTTTTGGTATGATAATCGACCCACACTCAACACTATTTTATTATTTAGAGGAGCAAGCTTATCCGGGAATGTAGGAAGATAGTTTGGAATCACCATAATATTAGGTAAATCTCCCCACGAACGCTTGTCACGTTCGGTCAAAACAACAAATTTATCATACTTTCGAATTATTTTCAACCAGCTTTTTAGTCTCATGGATTGTATCGTTCGTTTCAACCATGAACGCGCTTCTATCATTTTTGCCTCTCGAGAAAAATGATACTCTAAAATTTTAGAACTACCGTCCTCTACATCGCACAGAATGTCAAAGTCATAGTCGAACATTGAAATTACGATGTCCGCCTTTTCTTTCAACAATACGTCCCTTAGACGCATTCGGTGTATAGCTTTCTTTTTTTTTGTAGCAAACAACCTGAAAGGGAGGGGTAACTGTGCATCATCTTCATAATTAATTCCTAAGTCAATACAACGTACATCTTCAAAAAGATAAAAAAAAGGCTTGCGATTTTTTTGGTCGGTTGTTATGATAATAACTTTGTTTGATTTACCATCTACCCCTTTCGCATGAGAAAGATAATTAGCCTTGTTAGCCAATACACGCTCCATACCTCCGGAATTATACATTCCTGTTATTGTGTAAACTATCTTCATTCTTTAATACCTTCAATTGATTTACAACAAATCGTGAGCTATCGGTTTAAACTTCTCATAGTTTCCTTTTCTTTCTAACCATTTACGTATAAATAATCGTTTAAAGTGCGTAATGCGGTAAAGCATCTGATTAACGGTGGTCCTTTTTGAAGAAGCACCAGATATTGTACTCTCCACACTTTCATCCGTAGGATGGTTTATAACAAACGGAGTTACTCCTAATATCTGAATACCTTTTTTGCGCCAGTAAAACCAATCATCAGCAGTAACAAACGGTCGTTCTTCCTTCATTAGCAGCACAGCTTTACGATTTATTACATAAGCATAAGTAAAAAATGCATCAAACACTTTTACTATCCTAATATCATCAATATTAATTACATCTTCACAATGCCAAAACCATGATGAAAATAATATGACTGTGGGTAGTTCTTGTTTGTCAAGCCAATTTTGCACTGTATGTATTGAGTGAATAATACGATTCACATCACCCAATACAGCATCATCTTCTAAGAGTAAAGCATATGGCAAATTCTGATCGATAATGGCCTGGAAGCATCGTTGATGACTCATGGTACATCCCACTTCACCAGGACGAGCTTCTCTAAAATAAAGTGATTTAAATCGTTTTAAATTAAAAAGTTGATTCAACTCTTGCGTGTTCATTTTACGTCCATCTACAGCATCAATAAATTCATAGTCTATAGAACGCAAGGCTTCCATTTGTTTTTTTATTGCATCTCGGCGTTCTTCGCAATCCTGCAAATTAACTATTAAAGCTTTCATATTCTCCTAATATAAATTATTTAATGACCGCTCTTTTGCCAAAGATAGAGATCTGCAGTATTAGGGTCAACATTATTATAAATCCAATTAACATCATAATCCATTTGAAGTGCAACAGGGTAAGGTGCAAATAAGTATGGCCAACGTGTAACAGTATGTTTTCTATAACCTATCACTTGACCAGTTATGATGCTAAACAAGAAAACACCAAACACTATTTGAATATTTTTCAATTTAGCATTATATAATAAATAGAAAACACCAACACCATAAAAGAAAAACTGTACACGTCCATTGATTGCCGAATAATTAGACGTAAACGCCCATAACAAAAACAAATTATACATTATAGACGATTGATGATTAATAGGCACATATAATATGAAGAAAACAAATAATGACAAAGATGCGACCTGACCAATCCATATAGGCAACCAGAAGAAAACATTACCTGAAAGATAGCTAGTATCGCTATATTTACCTTCAGTATACATCAGCAGATAATTATTAATTTCACCTAATGGAAAGAGTTGTAAGATTAATGGAAGTGATGAAGAAATCAAAAACAGCACTACAAAAAATATCCAAAAGTTTTTCTTTGTATGTGGGAAAATTTTTAATTTATTTGCTACGAGCAAAGGTACAACGAATATAGTTGCAAAGTGAACAAATATAGCAACTACTATTATTATATAATCAATAAGCCCCGTTTTATTTAATAAGTATCTTCTACACAACACAAGAGAAATTAATGTAGCTGCAAATCCATAGCGCAAGCCAGAAGAAATACCTCCAATAGGAACCACCAAAATAACCATCCATAAAACCAACCAACGATTGAGGCATTTTATTTGTGGAGAATCAAGCATGCAATCATATATGTAGAAATATATAAGGTAGGCAATGACCACCCATCCAAAACGAACGAAACCGTATGTCAACCCTAACTGAATAATTCCAAATTCATAAAGGAAAAGTATGAAATCAACTTTTATATTAAAGGAAAGATAAAGCAATAATTCATCCCAATTCCATGTTTCCATTTCATAGAATAATTCAGCATGCCTATACGCGTCAGCAGTAGGTAGGAACAACAACATTGAACACAGTCCCATAAACAACGCAAACAGCACGTAAGCATTTCGTTTTCGTCTATAACATCCATTTATCACCATAGGCATGGCAAGTATAGGGCAGCAGAAGAAAATGATCCAAACGAACCAATCAGTTCTGAGCAAGGCCTTCAATAGTGTCTTGTCCATAAAGTTCTATCAATTTCGGGTGACATTTAACACCTAAATAGTGTAGATTTGATTGGGGGGGAAACGAATATATGCTGGTACTATTAATGGTGTAGACATCATCGAAGTGAATGCCCAAAAGAGCAAAAAGTTCGGCGGGTACTTTCTTAGAATATACTTTCACTCCCGGAAATGCCTTTTCGTAATCCAAATTATCACGCGGGTGCGTCTTAATCACCACTTCTTCAGAATTGTATTTATCAATAATCTTACGATATATTTCGATAAGATTATCATCTCCAATCTGTATATTGTAAGGTTGAGTTAATATAATCACTTTTTTTTCAGCCAACATCAACAAGTCATCATCAGTAATTCCAAACAAAGATGTAATGTAGTCCTTGGCATCACTCTTTTTCCACAAATCCTGAACATTTACAATTTTTGCTTTAGATTTCAAGCACTCCGGTATGGAGGCCAATTCTGTCAGTACCACTTCTTTTGCTTGATCGGTTAGTCCATAATCACCCTTCACAATATTGGGACCATAAATGAATTGCAAAAGTTTTTTATGCTTTCGTAGCTGGGGCTTTATCAACCATTTCTCATCGTAATTACCTAAACCATCTTCAATTACCACCATGGTTCGTTTATGCAGCAATGCGGATGAAAACCACAAGTGATCGTGTCCATAAATGGGTAATGTCTTTAAAAAAGGCCAATGCCAATAACAAGTACGGTAAAGAAGAAAACGATAAATACACCTGACAAGACGAGGCATCGCTTCCATTTTATGTAAAGAGAGAAATTGCTTATATTTCAGCTTACTCTGTACTTCAACTGAGATTGCTTCTGAAACAAAAAAATAAGTTGATTCAAATTGCTTTTTACCATAAACAAGCAGATACAACAGCATTGAATAAACAGAATCCACAAAACATACCGCAGTAATTCCATTAAACTTTTTCATACTCAAATCTTTTACAAGAGAGACTACACTCATACTGCAGTCCTTTTTTGGGGTCAATACATCCTTTTTTTTCCATAACCATCTACGTCTTCACATATTTATTCAGAAGTAAATTAGCCCGATACACCACAAGTGCCACCATGATGAACTTTAAGAACACATAAATCAGGCAGGTATAATAGAGACTATATTGCGTCAGCCACATCGACAGCATCAAGTGAAGTAACGAAGAAAAAAATGTAATCATCATCAAATCTTTGGTTTTGTCATAATAGAACAAATAGTTGGTGTAAAGAAAATAAATACACTGAAAGTAACCTGACAAAGCCAATAAGTAGAAGTAAGGAAGCGAAGCTGCATATCGTGGCAATACCAAGGGAATTAAGATAGAGCAAACGGCCAGTACCGCAACAACTCCTATCGTATAAACAATGAATATGGCTTTAGTCTGCCGTTGCAATCTCTCCCATTTGTCATCCAGATTAGACGACAAAACCTGATAGATAGATACCGAATTGGTTTGATTAAAGGCAGAGCCAATCATGTCAATGATATTGCTCAAGTTGAGAGCAAAACTAAAGATTCCTACCTCTGCAAACGTATAATAGTAATTGATAATATACCTATCACCTCCCTGCTTAATCCAAGAAGTGGCCAGATGAGGAATAAGTGGAACACCCCACATCAAGATAGGTCTTATCTTGAACCACGAAATACCCTTAAACAGAAACAGACGATATCTACAGCAAACGTAAATAGCAATCAGCCCATAAAGCACTGCGCAAGTTACCTGTGCATAAATACGTCCTTCCCATCCAAGTTTCATTGCCACTACCAGCAGCAACGATATAGCAAAGTTTACTATAGCAAAGCTACAACTCAGCAAACCATAAAAAATGAGTTTCTCACGGATGCGGAAATAATCAAGAACTATCTGGAAATAGCAGTTCATTAAGGCAATGGCGAGCGCAGACCACAAAAAAGCAAGTCGCAGCTCCGTCATTCGCGCCAAAGCCGAGTTACCCACTAATAGCACCAATGCAAAGAAAGAAGCTACGGCAAAAGTAATCAAGAAGACAATGCTTAAACTTTGCCGAAACTCGTCCCGGCTCTTCCTGAAAAACGACACCGACACATATCCATTCGTTGAGAGAGACACCAGAAATCCCAGAAAAGTGACGATTGTATTGAACAAACTCAACGTTCCGTACTCTGCAGGAACGATGTATTTAGCCAAAATGATCAGAAGCAGGAAGCCCACACCCTGATTAAAGAAAGAGAAGAGAGAAAACAACCCACCCTTAAGAAGGATCTTATTATTACGAAGTGGGGATATTATTGCCATTAAATCAAAAATTCGACAGTTTACTTGCTATCATTTCATTTTCCATATCCCATCTTGATTTTCTATCCACAAAATTACTTCATTTCATAAACATACATTGTATAAACCCCTTCGACACTATCCCACTTCCCTACAAAGTCAAACCCCAAATCTGCCGCATTGGAAAGTTTCGCACGACTAAGTATATACTTGCCGCCAAATTCATTGCGAAATACATCGGCATTAATAAGTAACTCAACCGATTGTTCACACTTTTTCCGAGTGGGCTGATAGTCCACACCTTCACAATAAAGGTAGCGGCGACCACCCCAAATATCATAGTAATGGCGGATTTCTTCGTTCACGTTGAGTTGTGGCTCAATCAAACGACGGTATTTCAACATATCTTTATAGGGATAGCAGGAAAGATATCCACCGATACAATTAAAACCATTGTACATCAATATCATTTCATGATAGCCTACAGCAGCTACCGGTTCACCTTTATAATTAATATCCTTCTTTATCTTCGTAAAAAGAGCTTCGTCATAAAACTCCTTCCAAGTGAGATGATCTTTCTTTAGTGAAGGAATCGTGTTCGCTGCTAATGAATAAATGGAGTCGTTATAAGTAGTACGCGACAGCATTATATAACCTAACTGGACAATCAGAATAAAAGGTACAATCCGTTTGAGATACCGATTACGCAAGCACATCATAAGGCTGGCGCTGAAAGCTACGTACCAAAAGAGACGGTTGAAGACAAATAAGCGTGCAAAGGAAAAACCATCTAGGGCGGAGATTAAATTTTTAAGGTCATCGAACCAAAAGGCTTCATCTGCTGCTGCTACGAATGAACAAATAAACGCCATGGTTCCACAAATAAAAAAGACAGATTGCTCTTTTGTAACGGTTTTGTTTCTTATCCACTGCCAAGCCACATAACAGCACGTAATAAAACAAACTGGAAATACCACGTATTTCTGAATGGTAGAAGCATGATAAAAACCCTCCACAAAATAATGGTACAAACCAATAGCAATGTTGATTGGTTCTATAATAAAGTGATTCCGATTCAGGTCTTCACCAACGGCAAACTGCATGTAGAACAGTTTAAAGTTGAATATCACCACACCAATGCATAACAGTAAGAATGCCACAAATAGTGTGGAGTGAAAACGCTTGCTTTTTATTGAAGCGATAACCATACCCGCTAACCAAAAGCCACAGGCAAACAAAGCACTGCAATGAAACTCCATCAAGAAGGGGAGGAAAAGTGCCGCCAACAGCCACCATTTACTTCCTCCCTTATAAATATGATAAAACACGATACAAGCCAACGGTATGGATGCCACTGAGATAGACCAAGCAGGGATTACCGGTAAAATGGCAAAAAGCAGAGAAGTGAATAATAGGATTTCACGATGCTCCTTTCCAAATAATATACACTGCAACTTGTACATTGAAAAGAAGCCAACGAGCAATGAAATTAAATAAGTCAATACGTAGGCGACATAAGCCGGTAAGAGATAATAGGCAAAGTTCTGGATGGTAAAGCCTCCCCAGCCGAAATAGACAGCCGGTGTGTTATCCATGACTCCGGTAGATACATCAAAAGAGAAAAGTCCAACCTTTTTAGCAATTGACCAAAAGGGTGGAAATTGGTCTAAGTTATCATGAACAGTGATGTAATTGTTCTCCCCAAACAAAATAAAGGGAAGTATCATCATAAATAAAGCACCAAACACAATCAGCTTTGTAAAAAACAACACATTTTTATTCTTTAGTCTCATGGTCCAATTTTTATTGCTTTTTATACATTTGATACGCCTCCTTCAGCATATCCTCGTCATTATATTGAGGATGCCAATCCAAATCGTCTTCTGTCTGCTTAATATCAAGAATATACTCTTCATCTGCTATCATGAATTGTTCTTTGTACATGATGGTCAGGCCGATGCTATCAAAAATATTGAGTATAAACTTAACTAATTTCCCCGGGGTAGGAATCACAGCCGAGTGTGAATGGGCTGATGCAATTACACCTTTTAAAAGTGTACGTATATCGGGTGAGTTTTTGGAACCGAGATTGTACTCCTTATTAGGCAAACCCTTATCAATAGCACAGAGAATTGCACTCACACAATCGAATACAGAAATCATCTGATAGTGATTCTTTCCGTTACCAATGGTGGGAACAGGCAAGTTCATATCAATCAGTTTGAAGAGTTTCACCAATATACCCAAACGGCCGGGGCCGTTAATCATACGGGGACGGAAGATGGTGATATTCATACCCTGCTTCCGATATTCAAAGCAGATTTCTTCACATGCTTTCTTGCTCTGACCGTATGGACCGAAAGGATTTTGCGGATGTTCAATGTCAACAGGCAAGTATTGAGGTTTTCCGTAGGTCATATCTGTCGTGAACATCAGGTAATTTCGACATCCCTTGTTGTAAATCGCTTCAAGGATATTCCCTGTGCCAACAGTATTTACGCTAAAGAAGTAGTTTCTTCTATCACGGGGCACCTTGGTATGGTATTGATTAGCAGCAAGATTGATAATAATGTCATCCGCAGAAATGGGTATAGTAGACAATTGTTGCTTATCACGAATATCAGTCTGTCGATACTCGCAACCCTTTGTAACTCGTTCATCAAGGGTTGGGTGTAAGTCACATACAACCACCTTTTCATTTCTCTCCAGTAAGGCATTCGCCAAGTAACGGCCCACAAAGCCATTACCTCCAAATATAAAATATTTCATCTTGTCAACTTCTAGAGATTAAATAAACACCAACACAAATCACCATTATGCCAGCAATGCGTGTGAACGTCAGTGATTCATCAAAGAAATAGTAACCCACCAAAGCTGCCACCACATAGCCGATACTTAGGAACGGATAGGCAAAACTTACTTCTACTTTGCTCAATACAGCCATCCACATCAAAATGCTCACAGCATAACAAACCATGGCTCCCCACAACCAGAGGTTGGATATCATGGCACCCAAATTTTGCACCATGCCACTCATACCGACTTCACCTACAATCAGCATACCCTTGCGGATACAAAGCTGAGCAGCGCAATTTAGCAGCACACTAATAAGAATTAAAAGAATATTCATCTATTGAACTGTTTGTAATATGATTCATCCGAAAAAGCAAGGAGTTCCTTATCTCCTCGACTGTCTCCATAAACTACCAGTCGATATTGAGTTCTGTCAGGATAGAGCTGCAGCAAGCGTTTCACCTTCTCTTCGCCATAGCAATTGGCAGTAGCGAAACGACCCGTAAGGTGTCCGGTTCCTGATAACTCCAGCTGAGTCCCCAAAACTTGATTAATGCCTAAGCTCTCAGCAAATGGCTTTACCCAATTATCAATGCTGGCACTAATAACGACTATTTCATCGCCTCTATATAGGTGCTGTTTTATCTGTTTAACCGCATCCTGATAGAGCAAATTTTCACCTCTCTCCATAAAGAATCTATAACAGACTGCATCGAACTCATCCAAATTCACTCCTTTAAAAAAATAGGAGAAAATCATCTGCTTGGTCTTCCAATTGGGATAGAGGTGACACTTCATAGCCAACAACCAAGGCAGATGAAGCAAAAAGCCAAGATAAAAAGCTGTCTTGCCTTTTGCGAACTTGATGAACTCAAGCAGTGTATCTCGATTGGTAATGGTACCATCGAAGTCGAATGCAACAATCTGTTTCATCTTAGCAATTTAACAATAGAGTATGAGAATAAACGTCAATATCCAACCTATGATACAGAGTTGTACAAAGCGGTCTTTCATCAGCACCTTAGTGGGACTTCCACTCTTTACATCGACAATAGTGATTTGCAAATAGCGGACGATGCCTGCCAATACAAAGACGGAAGTGGCATAAAGGTATTGCGTATGCATGCGCTCCACAACCTCCTCACTCACCGTGTACATGATGTAACAAACCATCGTAATGCTAGCAATAATACCAATGGTTTGATTCATAAACTCAAGGTTATAGCGGTTGACGTTTTTTCGAGCCGACACTCCAGTTTCTTGGTAGATGACCACGTCATCCCGACGTTTGGCAAAAGCCAAGAAGAGAGCCAATAAGAACGTCATCAAAATAATCCAATGAGAGAGGTGAATACCCACAGCTACACCACCCACAAAAATGCGAAGTACAAATCCGAATGCAATGATAAATACATCAATAATCGTAATCTGTTTCAACTTCACACAGTAGGCAATATTAAGAAGTAGATAGAAACATATTATGCCAAATAAATACCATTTTTCCCTTCCTGTATAAGTAACAAGTAAAAGCAGTGACATTGTGACAAGTATCGCACTAATACCATATCCCATCCCTTTTGATATTTTTCCTGAAGCAATAGGGCGTTTACACTTCTTGGGATGTTGCCTATCAGCCTCTACGTCCCAAATGTCATTGAAACAGTAAATCGCACTGGCGGCAAGACTGTACGCTACAAATGCTCCCACCACTGCCAATAGTTTATCCAGATCCGTCAATTGACGGTCGAAAAAGAGCGGCAAAAAAATGAATAGATTCTTCAGCCATTGATGTGGGCGAAGAAGTTGAATAATTGACTTTATCATATAATTTATATAAAAGTGACTGAGAGCAAGGCACCTTCTCTTATTCCTTCTTTCTCACCTTAAACCATTCATCCAGCCACCCATTAATCACCCGCCTGATTTCCTCATCCTCCAAATCCCTGAAATAGTAGAAAATCAGCGATAAGTAGGCGCTTAGTCTTGCATCGAGCCCTTTTTTATATGGATATACGTTTTTGTACTGATATGAGCTTCCAAAGTAAGTTCCGCGATAGTAATCTTTCTCATTTTACGTAAAGTTTCGATAAAAGCACCCAATGAAGAGTGCATACAGTTTTCATTCATGTCAATTTTCGGTTATGTGAATTGTATAATAGTTTCTATAATGTTATAGATTGTTATTTATACTTTAGCCAGCTTAAAATCTTTTCCGTATACGGAAAAGATTGGGTGAAATAAGTTACCTAACTTTGCACAATAATTTTAAAAAACATACGATGAAAAACACTCTTAAAATGTCGCTATTCATGCCGCCCATCTCACCCGTAAAAGATGCGGCAACCGGAAAAAACGTAAAAAGCGCCACGCTGACTCCACTGCGGACTATGAATCTCGAGGAAGTGTACAAACTAATCACCTCCAATGAACACCTTGCCACACTGACACTTGCTGTAAGAAACGCCGCACTGCGAGGCGACGAAACCGCCTGCCGATGCCTAAAGCAGCAAACACTGCCCTACGTCACTCCCTGCGGCGTATTCACCCGACGACGGAGCGACTGCCTCACGGAATCCTCCGGCCTGGTTGTAGTCGATATCGACCACCTTGAATCCGCAGAAGAAACGGAAAACTTACGGCAACAACTGTTTGATGACCCCTATCTATGCCCTGCGCTGGTGTTCATCAGCCCCACCGGACGGGGCGTAAAAGCGTTTGTTCCCTGTCTTCACGGACAGAATCCTGCAGAAGGAATACAATGGGCCATGAACTACGTCCACTGC
>NWBO01000015.1 GCA_002633275.1 Bacteroidales bacterium Phil12 | reverse complement strand
TTTATTCAATAATACTTAAGTCTACATTGCCGTTTGCTATATCATCTTGGCAGCGTAGAACGATGTCGCGTAATTCGTCCAGATTGATTCCCCAGGTTTGTTCCATGTAACTATAGACTATTTCGAATTTCTGTTTGATAAGTGCACGACCGCTTTCACCGGCATTTTGTAGCATATTATTCCAGTAGTCTTCTGTATTTGTGACGTACACCGCAATGTTTTCAACAAAATCTTCACGTGATTCACTCATTGCGTAGGAAGTGACAAATCCTTGTTGCCATGCATTGCGGTTAGCTCCCACCATATACCAGTCGCTGCCGATATAGGCATTTTCTGTGATACGATCAAATGCCGGATCATAGTTTTTGGTTTGATGCAGGATGTGGGCGAACTCATGGTGCATTGTCTGGAAATAGTAGTCGTTTAGCAGATTGATATCTATTTTATCAGGATTGATGTCATTTACATTGTATAATGTAATTTTCATACCACCTTCTGCCGTTCCCAATACCATGGTGCCATTGTCTTCATAGGCAGGAGAGCCGATAAAGTGAATGGTCTTGGGGATGTATTGACGTAAGAAGTCCGGATTACCGGTCGCTTCATCGTATGCTTCCAGCCATACATGTTTGATAATTTTAGCCAGTACTACGGATTTTTTATAGTCGGCAGGAGCTAATACATGTGTCATATCGCTCTCGTTATCTTCCATGCGATATTTCAATGCAATGTTGTACGGATGGGTGTAATTACCCAATATCCAGTTGTCGAATGGGCTGCGTTCTACTTCTTCTGTAGAGAAGATGCTGTTTGCTTTGTCCACGTCCTCGTCGTTGTTGCAAGCTCCCAGTCCGCAGGTTAATGTTATGATTAAACTATATATGATGTATTTCTTCATATTTTTCCCTCCTTAAGTTAGTTAGTCATTTCTTGGATTTGGTTGCATACCTGCTGTAATGACACTGGCTGGTAATTGAATAGCACGTCTGGGATCATTCGTGTCCATCTTGTCGGTGATAGTCACTAAGGTATAACCTTCATAGTAGCGGCGGTAGATTACGATACCATAGCGTTTTATATCTTGCCATCTAAGTCCTTCTTCTAGAGTAAGCAGACGTCTGGCATGTAGAATGCAATGTATCAGATTCTCCTGCATGCCTTTTTCTATTACAAAATCCGGATGTAGTTCCTTCTTTACCGTCGGAGCTTCCGGCTTGTAATATTTTAGTTGAGCATAAAAATCATTGATGGTTTCTTTGGTCAGGGTCCGCGTATTTTTCGTAAAGGCTTTCTGCCAGGCATCTATATCGGCAGCAGCTTCGTCGTAGCGTTTTAGTAATGTGTAAGCTTCAGCCCGGCAAAGTAATGCTTCATCGGTAGTGAAAGCAGGATACAGCATATAACCGACCCAGCTGTTGCCTGATGTGAACTGCTGATAGATGACTAAACGGCGGAATCCGTTCTTGATAGAGCCACCGGGCGCAAATGGGATCTGGTGGTAGCTTGATTGGTCTCCCCATGGACCTTCGGATTTACAACTTTCCGAGGCAGTAATATTATTCATGCAGTATCTTTCACAGTTGGCATAACCCGGATCGGAAACCAATGGCCAATATGACGCTGCTGATATTACCAGTAGATTTGCCCGATTATCTGCATCTACATAAGCGTTCGGCTGTATGTTCTTGTTGGGAGATAAAGCTCCTAATGCAGCCCAGTCACGTAAATATTGGGAAGCATTCGTGCCGAGTACTATATTGGCATAATTGATAACCTTCTGGCAGTTAGAAAAATCCGGCTGTGTGTAATATAGATAAAAGCGGGCAGCAAATGCATAGGCAGCCTTTTTATTAAAATGGTATTTCACTCGTGAGTAAATATTGTCGTCGATTAGAGGCAATCCTTCTTCTAAATCGGCTGCGATATTTTGATAGACTTCAGCAACAGTTCCGCGTGAGTATTGTGGATTTACAGATGTTTCCGGTTCCTTTATGTAAGGTATACCTAGGTCTTTATCTGCATTTGTACTATATGCTTTGCAGAATGTGGTAGCTAGTACGAAATGATTATATGCGCGACATAATAGAGCTTCACCTCTTTGTGCTGACAATGATTGAGGGTTTCCCATTTGCTCGATGGCTGCCAGGGCTTGGTTGGCCGATGCAATCGAGTTATAACAATCATTCCATAAGGCATGAGGTGAGTCTTGATTCTCTTCAGTGGTTTGCTGCCAGCGATACAAGTGCTCGTTTAACCGGAAAAGATAGCTGTATGCTTTACTATTTTCATCAATGTTGTCACTGTAGAATTCGCCTATATGACAGTTGGTGGTCATTGGGTATGCAGATACCAATACTTTGGTAATGCTCTCTTCGGTAGTTAGCTCAGTTCGGTTGTCCGGCATTTCATCCAAAAAATCACTACAGGAGGTTATTCCCAGGCATAAGGTTGAAATGGCTGCTGTATATAATACGTTTTTATATTTCATCATTTTTATAATTATCTGAATGGTTAAAATCCTAATCTAAGAGTTAATGTGAACTGACGGGGTACAGGGGAGGCAACTCCACCGGTATTGAAGAATTCCGGGTCCTGTCCGTTTAGCTTCTTATCTGCGTAGATTAGGAATAAATTGGTAGCCTGAAGT
>NWBO01000014.1 GCA_002633275.1 Bacteroidales bacterium Phil12 | reverse complement strand
CTTCCGGCACCGGGCAGGTGTCAGGCCTTATACTTCATCTTACAATTTAGCAAAGCCATGTGTTTTTGTTAAACAGTCGCCAGGGCCATTTCTCTGCGCCCTCTCCTATCAAATATTACTACCAACAGAAGTAGGGGTCCTTTCTCCCGAAGTTACAGGACTATTTTGCCTAGTTCCTTAGCCACGACTCACTCGAGCACCTTTGGATTCTCTCCTCGACCACCTGTGTCGGTTTACGGTACTGGTGTCTTACAACTGATGCTTAGAAGTTTTTCTCGGATATCTCTCCATCCTATTCTCCTCTCTCCCTAAGGATTAAGGTACTATCAATATTTGTATCCCGTTAGTGGATTTGCCTGCTAACCAACATCTATCTTTAACGTACTATTCCGTCAGTACGCAAGGACTTACCATATCGTCTCTCCATCGCATTATAAGACAGTATCGGAATATTAACCGATTATCCATCAATCTCGCCTTTCAGCTTAACCTTAGGCCCAGACTAACCCTGATCCGATTATCGTTGATCAGGAAACCTTGGTCTTCCGGTGTGCAGGTTTCTCACCTGCATTATCGTTACTTATGCCTACATTTGCTTTTCTACTTATCTCCACACATCCTCACGAACATGCTTCTTCAACGTAGAATGCTCCCCTACCAATGAATTCTCATTCCATAGCTTCGGTAATATGCTTTATGCCCGTTTATCATCCATGCCAGTCCCCTCGACCAGTGAGCTGTTACGCACTCTTTGAATGAATGGCTGCTTCCAAGCCAACATCCTGGCTGTCTCTGCGAACCGACCTCGTTAATCCAACTTAGCATATATTCCGGGACCTTAGCTGATGGTCTGGGTTATTCCCCTCTCGGCTACGGATGTTAGCGCCCGCAGCCTTTCTCCAGATCTCATCTTTACAGTATTCGCAGTTTGTCAGGAATTGGCAGGCTTTGACACCCCCGCATCCTATCAGTAGCTCTACCTCTGTAAACTATAATCCAGGTAGCTCCTAAAAGCTTTTCGGGGAGTACGAGCTATCTCTCAGTTTGATTGGCCTTTCACTCCTACCTTCAAGTCATCCAAAACCTTTTCAACGGTTACTAGTTCGGTCCTCCATTCCGCGTTACCGGAACTTCAACCTGCTCAAAGGTAGATCACTAAGTTTCGCGTCTACTCCTACTGACTATCTCGCCCTATTCAGACTCGCTTTCGCTCCGACTCCAATGCTTAACATCTTAATCTCGCCAGTAACAGTAACTCGTAGGCTCATTATTCAATAGGCACGCCGTCACAACCTTACGTCGCTCCGACCGCTTGTAAGTACATGGTTTCAGATTCTCTTTCACTCCGTTATTCACGGTTCTTTTCACCTTTCCTTCACAGTACTCGTCCACTATCGGTCTTTCAGTAGTATTTAGCCTTACCAGATGGTGCTGGTTAATTCAGACAGGATTCCTCCGGTCCCGCCCTACTCAGGATACTCCTAAGATCATACAACATTTAATATACAGGACTTTCACCTCCTACGGTCAGCTTTCCCAAACTGTTCTACTATGCTATACTTCTCTATGTCGAAGTCCTATAACCCCAAGCATGCCTCAACATCCTTGGTTTAGGCTCTTGCGCTTTCGCTCACCACTACTCACGCAATCTCTTTTGATTTCTCTTCCTGCAGCTACTTAGATGTTTCAGTTCACTGCGTTCGCCCCACTTCGTGGTACCAAGTCTTCAACTTGGTGGGTTACCCCATTCGGAAATCCACGGATCACTTCGTATTTGCCAATCCCCGTGGCTTATCGCAACTTGTTACGTCCTTCCTCGCCTCTGAAAGCCATTAGGCATCCCCCTATGTACTCTTATCTAACTTCTCTAATCCTCGTGCTCTCGCTTTCGTATGTCTCTGTCTTGTCAATGATCTTCTCTCTTACTACTTCCTCGTCAATAATATCTATACATTAATCTCTCGACTAAGCTCGGATCGGTTTCCTAATATTATCAACCTTCGTAAGATATGTAGCAGAATAAAAACTAAATTCTATTTCTGCTTATTTTTTTTCTCGTTAGGCTTCTGTTCTTACAGAAACGTATGAACGATCAAATTTTCCTCTCTTAAACTCAACTACTCCGTCTTTCAAAGCAAACAAAGTATGATCTTTTCCCATTCCTACGTTCTCGCCTGCATTATGAACAGTTCCTCTTTGACGTACAATGATATTACCTGCTATACATTTCTGACCGCCGAATATCTTAACGCCTAATCTCTTACTCTGTGATTCACGGCCGTTACTTGAACTACCAACACCTTTCTTATGTGCCATTTCTCAATACTTTCTTTTAAAAATTCAACAATCAATTATTTTATGTCCTTGATTTGAATCTGTGTCAAGTAAGGACGAGAACCATTCATCTTTTGATAACCTGTTCTTCTCTTCTTGTGAAAAACTAACACTTTATCGCCCTTAATATGTTTGATGATATGTGCTTCTACGCTTGCTCCTGCTATCTTTGGCGCACCAATCTCAATATTGTCGCCATCAGCTTTGAGCATTACGGTGTCAAAAGTAATATCAGTGTTCTCATCTTGATGAAGACGATTCACAAATATCTTTTGATCTTTTTGAACCTTGAATTGCTGACCTGCTATTTCTACTATTGCGTACATTGTTGTGAATATTTTTCGTTATGTTTCAAATATTTCATCTCTGAAACGGATTGCAAAATTACAATAAGTTTATAAACCGACAAAATAATTTTATGATTTTTTTGCAATAACAATTAAAAATAATTCTTATCTACTTGTTTTTTAGACTTATAATTTTGAATATTTTTTACAAATTTCTTGCATTATTATTTGAAAAAACGACGTTTTTAAGGCTTTTTTAGGCAAAAATTCCTTGAAATTTTACATTTTTAGCACGAAAAAATGACATATTGATTGCACTTTGCGGATTTTTTTTTGTAACTTTGCGAAACAAAATATTTACTTATATGACACAGAAAATTCAACTTTCCGACCATTTCACTTATCGAAAACTTCTACGTTTTACCATTCCGTCTATTATAATGATGGTGTTTTCTTCCATATACAGCATTATTGACGGCATATTCGTCTCCAATTTCGTGGGCAAAACGCCTTTTGCAGCCGTGAATTTAGTTATGCCGTTTTTGATGATACTCGGAGTTGTAGGCTTTATGCTTGGAACTGGCGGCAGTGCGTTGGTTGCAAAAATTATCGGCGAAGGCGACAGACGTAAAGCCAACAGTATCTTTTCAATGTTAGTAGTTTTTGGTTTAATAATCGGTGCTGTACTGACAATTGTCTGCAATTTAACAATCAAAGACGTGGTCTTTTTCCTTGGTGCAAAAGGCGAAATGGTTGATATGTGCATATTATACGGAAGAATAATTTCTTTTGCTCTTCCACTTTGCACTTTACAATATATGTTTCAATCTATGCTCATCACAGCCGAACGGCCTACCTTTGCTTTAATCGTAACAATAATCGCAGGCGTACTAAACATTATATTGGATTATTTATTAATAGTTGTCTTTCATTGGGGATTGAGCGGGGCAGCCATAGCAACGGCAATATCACAAGTAGTAGGCGGTTTGATACCTTTAATATATTTTATACTTCCCAATAAATCGTTATTAAAGATTACCAAAGCGAAGTTTAACATCAGGGCACTAATTAAAGTATTGTATAACGGAGCAAGTGAATTTTTCGCAAACATCTCTTCTTCAATACTTGCGATATGCTACAACTACCAATTGATGAAATTCTTTGGAGAAAACGGTGTTGCCGCTTTCGGAACGATAATGTACGTACAATTCATTTTTGCCGCCATTTTCATAGGTTATTCCATGGGTGTCGCCCCTATAGTCAGTTACAACTACGGCTCGCAAAATCATAAGGAACTCAAAAACGTGTTCTCAAAAAACATAAAAGTCATACTCTCAATGGGAATATTACTAACTATTTGTTTGGAACTCTTGGCTTATCCTTTGACAAAGATATTCGTGGGTTACGATGCCGAACTTTTTGATTTAACACGCAAAGCCTTTATGATTTACGGCTTAGCTTACATACTTATAGGCTTCAATGGTTATGCTTCTTCATTCTTTACGGCGTTAAATAATGGTGCGGTGTCAGCCTTTATAGCCACATCAAAAGCATTGGTGTTTGAGACTTCTTCTGTTTTTGTCTTACCTTTCTTATTTGGCAAGGACAGTATTTGGTTCGCCGTCTCTGTCGCTGAGTTTTTGGCTATGATTATGATAATTTTCATTTTAATAAAATACAAGTCAAGGTATCATTACTGGTAGTCGCATCTTACAAATAAAAACAAAAACGACCGATTAAATAATCGGTCGTTTTATTTTGAATTGCTTTAACCATATATTAAAGTTGTTTGTCTGCAACTTCTCTTCCTGCACGAAGAGCCTTGATATTTGCATCAACAATTTCTTCGCCTTTCTTTGCGAAATTGTTGCGAACAGCTGCTTCCAATTTTTCTATATCTATTTTCAAATATTTGGACGCTGCACCCAAAACAACCATATTAACACCCTTAGGATTGCCTATCTCTTTGGCAATCTTAGTAAAGTCGTGAAAAATGTGGTTAGGTATCTTGTTTATTTCCTTTTCTACTTCCGCCATATCAGGATAATTTGGAATATTTACAAAAGGATTGGAGTCCGTAATAATCCACCCGCTCTTTTTGTTAAGGAAATTAACGTAACGCAAAGCCTCCATAGGTTCAACGGAAAGAATCAAATCACATTGTCCTTCTGGTATAAGGTCGGAAGCAATAGGCTCGTCGCTCAAACGCAAGTGAGACTGAACATCTCCACCACGCTGGCTCATACCGTGAGTTTCCGCTTGTTTCATATACATACCCATTTCCAAAGCTGCTTTTGAGATTATGGCTGCACTTGATAATGCTCCCATACCACCTACACCGCACAATATTATATCTATTTTCATTGTCTTGCTCTCCTATTTCTTTAACATTTTACGTTTCTTGTTAGCCCAAACGATACAATCTCTTCTTGGAATTATAACACTGACACCTTTGTATGCTATTTCTTCTTTGATGATTTTAACATTTTCTTCAAGGTTTTTAGCCAAAGGACTTATCACTCTAATATGTGCAGGCTCTACTCCTATACCGGCACAGATGCTTTCAATTCTTCCCGTTGCAGAAGAACGTTGAGAACCTGTCATTGCAGTGATGTCGTTGTCAAGAATAAGAACCGTTACAGGAATATTATCTACGCAACAATCCAACAAACCTGTCATACCGCTATGAGTAAATGTAGAATCTCCGATTACGGCAACCGTCGGTTTCAAATCTGCTTCGGCTGCACCCTTAGCCATTGTGATAGATGCACCCATATCAACCGTAGAATATATTGCGTTGAATGGAGGTAACGCACCCAAAGTGTAACAACCTATATCCGAGAACACACGGCTGTCGCCGAAATCTTTCATTGCTTCATTCAATGCCAAATAAGAATCTCTGTGAGGACAACCGTCGCAAAGTTTTGGAGGACGCGGTGCAACAACAGATGGAATTTCAAATCCGCCTTCAACTTCGATACCTACTGCTTTTGCTACGCTGTTAGGTGAAAGTTCGCCGTCTCTTTGTATTGTTCCGTCCAAACGACCGTGAATTGCTTTATTGTTCTTTAACAAACCTTTTATCAATCTTTCATAAATAGGCTGTCCCTCTTCAAGAACCAACAATTCATCGCTTTCGTCATAAATTTTCTGTAATAATTTCTCAGGCATTGGGTATTGAGAAACTTTCAATACGCTGTAAGGACATTTGCCGCCAGGGAAGTTTTCCATAAGATAATTGTATGACAAACCGCAAGCAACAATACCAAGTTTTTTGTCAGTACCTTCTATCAATCGATTAAAGCCATGATTTTCGCTTTCGCACATAAGGTCTGCCTGCTTAGCAATCAAAGTTTTGTAATGACGTTTTGCATTAACGGGAAGTAATATATACTGACGTTTGTCGGCAGGAAGAGTCAAAGCGTTTTGAGTTTTTACGCTTTCTCTTCTGACAACGCCTGCACGAGAGTGAGCCAAACGCGTTGTTACTCTAATCATCACAGGAGTATGGTATTTTTCCGACATATCGAATGCATAATGAACCATATCGTAAGCCTCTTGTTGATTAGATGGCTCCAAACAAGGAATCAAAGCGAAGTCTGCATATTGACGAGAGTCTTGTTCGTCTTGTGAGGAGTGCATCGAAGGGTCATCGGCTGCGATATACACCAAACCGCCGTTGGCACCTGTTATTGCCGAATTCATAAACGGGTCGGCTGCAACGTTCATTCCCACGTGTTTGCAACAGAACATAGCACGTTTGCCTGCATAAGACATACCTATTGCCGATTCCATTGCCGTTTTCTCGTTACAAGACCAAGTGCTTCTTATACCTAATTCTTTTGCCTGCTTTGAATCTTGTATATATTCCGTTATTTCCGTAGAAGGAGTGCCGGGATAGGCGAACACGCCCGAAAGTCCGGCATCAATAGCGGCTTGGGCGATAGCTTCGTCGCCCAATAAAAGTAATTTATCCATAATATCTCTTATTTTTTAACAAATTGTTTATCACTTCTCTTCAAAAAGTTGTGCAAAGTTATAAACATTTTTCGAGATGTGCAAATAAAAAATCATTTTCCCTTGTTTTTCAACAGAATTAGCACCTTAAAAAGCATTCTACCGCCTTGCAATTCGTATTTGTCGCACTTATCTTTCGCCCTTACCCTCTTATCTTTTCTGATTATTCTGTCTTTCTTTCGTCTCATATCCTCCGAGTTACCTTTCTTGCCCTTAGTCTCAAAATTTTTTATCTTAAATTTTTACTTTTTCTCCCTAATTTTTTGTCAATTAGTAAAACATTTGTACTTTTGCAACCGATTAAAACAACAAAAACAATGAAGGATTTGAATAAAAATACTAATTTTAATAACGTAACTTCCTCATTCACAACTACACGGGGGGGGGTATTTTAAGATTTGATTTTGAAAACACAACTTCGGTAGCTAAAAAGTGCTACTATATATATAATGTATGCAGATGAACTCTTTTGAGTTCGTCTGCATATTTTTTTGTTTGTAACTTGGGAAAGGAAAAACAAAAATTGCAATTTGAAAAACAAACGTTGAGAAGTGCAAAACGAAAACAATCGAAAAAAAATAACAAAAAACATCAGAATTATGGTATTGGAATACTTCGTAAAATCAAGGAAAATCAACAATTTCAAAACCGGCGAGGTCGAGACCAAATATTTTCCGAAGCTGTTGAAGAAAAGCCCTGCGACCGTTGAGTCGTTAAGTCGTAAGATTGAAATCGGCAGCACGTTATCAAGGTTTGAGGTTCAGTTGGCGTTGGACGAGTGGAGCGACATCGGAATGGACGCATTGATGCAGGGACAAAAGGTGTATCTTGGAAATTTCGGCACGTTAAGTCTGAAATTGGAGGCAAAAGCACAGGATAATCCCGAAGACGTTTGCACGAAAAACATTACAAAGGTTAAATGCACTTTTTACCCCTCAAAAGAACTGACAAGACGCTTGCAAGAAATACCTCTGCACAAGCGTAGTTATATGCCGAAGTTTCAAGAATAAATTTTTTGCTTTGATTATGATTTTCAAAAACAACATATTGATAAGTAATAGTTTGATTTATAAGACTTACGGTTTAGATTTCAGATGCCGTACCTTGAAGTTTTTGTGCGAAACGTTGCAACTTTCGTCTAAAACGCTTGAAAACGCAATTCAACTTATCGCAAAGTTGCGGTTCAGGTTATCGCAAACTTCACCCTCAACTTATCGCAAAGTTGAATCACGTTTCTCAACGATTTAGACGCGAGTTGCAGCGATTTAGACGAAAACTCTAAGGATTTAGACGATAATATCAGGTGCGAGGACACAAATTTGAGGTGGCAGAAAAGAAAATTTGAGGTGGCAAGAAAGAAATTTTAGTATAGAAAATTGAAATTTTTAATAAAAAAACAGATAGTTAAATTAATTGTTAAACAAGTAAAAAAAGGAGAAATAAAATGGCGTTGTTTTACTATAAGACCAAGATGAAAATTTGGGTTAAAGGAGAGCAAAAAGAAAAGATTGTTGCAAAGCAGCATCTTCAAGGGACACTGACAGAGAAAGATATAGCGAAGCGATTGACGAAATCGTTGTCAATGGAGGCTCCCGAAATTTTGTTGATGATGGACGAGTTGGCAGACCAGATTATGGCGGCGGTGCTAAGCGGTCGCTCGGTTAAGGTCGATGGCCTCGGAACGTTTTCGCCGTCGCAGAAAACCCATGGCAATGAGAATGTCGATGACGTCAATGCGAACGCAATCGAAAAGGTTAAAATCAATTTTCGTCCTGATAATGAACTGAAAAGGGCGATGCAAAAGGCGAAGGTCGAATATTATGAAGAGTTGAACACGCAGCATATCAATAAATAGTCGGCTGTGGCGTTAAAAGTTAAGAAAATGATTTATAAACAAAAGAAAAATAAAGAGTTATGGCAACAATACCGTATAAAATAGTAGTCCGAGATGTTTATGTCAAGGGCGAGAGAAAGAAGATTTACACTCCGAAATTATCGTCTGCGGGCAAGGTTTCAACGAAGTCTTTGGCAAGGCAGGTGGCAGTGGAATCGACAATTTCGGACAATGAGGCGAAGAGGTTTATAGAGGCCTTTGTGATGGTTCTTCGTGAGCAGTTGGCGGACGGCCAGCAAGTGAAACTGAATAAGTTAGGCACGTTTTCGCCGAAGATAAAGGTTAAGGCAGTGGATAGTGAGGAGGATTTTTCGCTGGACGTGATACAGAGCAAGTCGGTGGAGTTCCGCCCGAGCGTCGAGGTGGAAGACGAATTAAAAACAGCCTCGTTCAGAAAAGTCAATCTGAATTTGAAACACGTGTAAAAAAGAATAAACAATTGATAATTAACGAGCGAACAAATCGCTCATAGTATTAACAAATAAAAACAAAAAACAATGGACAAACAAAGCATTAACACTTTCCTTATGACAAATGGAAAGAATTTTCCTGAGGAACAAATGTCAAATATTCGTAGAAAATTGGAAACAGTTTCAGATGAAAATTATTCTACCTTATTAGGGATGGAATTCAAATCGCCAACGACAGTACTATTAATCAGTATATTTTGCGGTAGTTTAGGCATAGACCGTTTCTATCTCGGTGATACAGGTATGGGACTTGGCAAACTTTTGACTGCCGGTGGCTGTGGTATTTGGACTATCATTGATTGGTTTAATGTTCAAAAAGCCACAAGGCAAAAGAATTTCATTAAATTGGAATCATTCCTCGCATCTTGCTAAGGAAAGTCCTTGTTTTCAATTTGATATTACGTTATTAGCAACATTATATTGATGTCTGATAATAAAGTATTGCAATACAAACAAGCAAAAGGATTTTATACCAATTTAATTTGCTTATATATTGTAACGATAGTTTTGGTAGCAATTCCTTTATTAATGGGGCATAACGTTTGGAGTTGCCCCATTAAATTTTTATTTCATATTCCCTGCCCGGGTTGTGGCTTAACAAGAAGTTTCGGGTGTATCTTACACTGCGATATTTCCACGGCTTTTTATTACAATCATTCGAGTGTAATTGTTTTTCCGTTTGCTTTCGTGGTGTTTATACTTCTTATCATTGATATTATTTGCAACAAAGCATTCACTTATCAGTTCTATTGCAAAATAAATCGCCTTTGCAATAATAAAGTATTCCTTGTTATTGCGATTATTTTCTTTATCTATTCTTATTGCCACGCCATTGCTATCGGCATTTGACGTTACATAAGCGATATATAACACAATAAGAGGAATGATTTTAAGACAGCGAAAGAAATATATCAAAGGAATAAATAAAAAGATTAAGAGAAATTATAATTAAAACTAAGGCTGATATAAACAAATTGAGGGAAATTCTTTTCAGAATTTCCCTCACTGATTTCGGTGCGGATGGAGAGACTCGAACTCTCACCCCTCACGGGACTAGATCCTAAGTCTAGCGCGGCTGCCAATTACGCCACATCCGCTGTTTTGTGGTTGCAAAATTACAACGTTTTCTGCAACCTACAAAATTTTTTGACAAAAAATTTACTTTGTAAGTCCCAACTCTTTCTTCATAAGTTGTGTAACATCATCACTATCACCTGCATACCAAAGAATGCCGTTGGATTCAAAAATGTAGTCATACTTACCGTTCTTTGCCACATTTGCAGCCGCATCTTTGACTTTCTTTTGTATAGCGGTCATTAGTTCGGTCTCTTTTGCCGATATTTCCTGCTGTCCGTTGGCTTGGAAGTTCTGCAAACGGCTATATGCGTCTTGAATTTCCTTTTCCTTAGTTTGTTTTAACAAATCCGATAGCTGGTCTTTCTTTGCTTGATATTCGGAATTAAGTCTCTCAACTTCTTTTTGCATCTCTTCTCCCGTAGCACGAAGTTCTTGGAAGAAATCTTCAAGAGTTTTCTTTGCTTGCTCATAGTCCGGCATACTCTGTATAAGTTCGCTGGAATTGAAATGACCCAACTTAACTGCCTTTTGTGCATTTACATTAACTGCCGCAAATGAGAACATTGCCACAACTACCAATAGTTTTACTGCTTTTTTCATCTCCTTTTTGTGTTTTCTTATTTCTAAATTATTAATTATCTCTTTCCAATTCTTTTTTATAAAGGAATTAACGTTTTCTTGTGCTGCCATTGACCTTATATCCCAACTCAGACAAAACCAAATCGGAAATATCGGTTTTATCATCAACATAAAGCAACGCCGCTCCCGATGCCTTGTCAAAGACTGCTGAATAGTTCTTCTCTTTTGCCAACTTCTCTATTGCATTATAAACTTTGTCCTGTATAGGTTTCACAAGTTCGGAACGTTTTTTAGCCAAATCGCCGTCATTACCGAAACGCTGCTTTTGAAGATTTTTGGCTGCCTTTTCGGCTGCTACAATCTCGTTTTCCTTTTTCGTTTTCAAATCACTTGGCAATAGCAATGCCTCTGCTTGATATTGCTTGTACATCTTATCAACTTCCGCCAACTGATTTTCGATTTCCTTTTGCCATTGCAACGAAGCGTCGTCCAATTCCTTTTGTGCTTGCTTATATTCGGGCATATTACTTAGTATGTAATCCGAATCGACGCACGCAAACTTCTGTGAAAAGCCCCACATCGCACACAACAGCAACGTAGTTATTACTAAAACCTTTTTCATTTTATAATTGTTTTTTATTGTTCTATATCTTTCAAACAAATATCTCAATGTTAGTCTATCGAACCATTCAAAGATATGTGGAAATGTCCTTTGCTTCGATTTACCTCACCAAAAGCAGGGTCAAAGCCATAGCCCCAATCAAATCCAATCAAACCAAACATCTGCATAAAGATTCTCACGCCCACACCTGCCGAACGATACATCTTGAATGGCGAAAAACTTGCGAAGTTCGACCACGAATTACCGCCCTCTGCAAAAGCCAAAACATACACGCTCGCCGCAGGATTTAAGGTTATAGGGTAACGAAGTTCAAGCGTAAATTTATCAAATACCGAAGCACCTCTGTCCGGAGAAAGAGCTGAGGCATCATAACCACGCAACGAAACAACCTCTCTACCGTCAAGAGCATAACCTGTCAAACCGTCGCCACCTAAATAAAATCTCTCAAACGGTGAATAGTCTATATCCTTATTATATCTACCCAAGAAACCAAATCTCGAACGTGCCGACAAAACAAGGTTATCAACTATATTAATATACCAACCGGCACGTAAGTTAATTTTGTAGTATTCAAGCCATTTGTATTTCTCTTGATCTGTAAGTTTTGAGTAGTCCTTGCCATTGACAAGCGAGTAAGGGAATGTGAAAGCACCCTCTGCAACAAATTCACTACCCGAACGAGGATATATAGGTTGGTCTATTGAGTTTCGTCCAAAAGTAATTGTATATGCCAAATTGTTGGATTTTCCTGTTGTCATCACAAACGAAGTTGCGTTTTTAACATCGTACAACTGGTATTTAATACCCTGCACCAAAGTAAAGTAATCGTCCGGCCAAGTTAAACGCTTACCCAAAGACACGCTCGCACCAAACATTTTCAAGTGATAATTGCTTACATCATAATAGTAAGAATCATCTTGGTAATTGTAATAAATTCCAGCACTCAACGAAGTAGGTTTCTTTCCTCCGAGCCAAGGCTCTGTAAAAGATAACGACGCTCCATAATAATACGAGCCATTGGTTTGCAAGCCCAAAGATACTCTTTGTCCGTCGCCCACAGGGAACGGTCTCCACGCACTTGGGTCAAACATCTTTCTTGCAGAAAAGTTAGTAAGTGTCAGTCCAGCCTGCAAAAGCAACATTCCGCCGCCCCAACCTCCGGAAGCATTTACCATATTACCCGAATTTTTTTCATCTAACTCATAAGTAATATCCACCGTACCATTCTGCATATTAGGTTCTATTTTAGGATTTATCTTCTCATTATCAAAATAACCTAATTGTTGCAATTCTCTTATCGAACGAAATACATCGTCTCTTGAAAACAATTGTCCCGGTATAGTTTTTAACTCTCTACGAACAACGAAATCATTGGTAGTCGTGTTACCTGTTATATCCACCTTGCCAATACGAGTCTGCACACCTTCGTACATACGCATCTCAATATCTATCGAATCGTTATCGATATTTATTTCAGTAGGAATAACTCTAAAAAACAAATAGCCGTCGTCCATATACAAAGAAGAAATATCCTTACCTGTTGCATCATAAGTTACATTACGAGTCAAAAGTTCTTTATTATAAGGGTCGCCTTTGTTTATTCTCAATCTGTCGGATAATTCTTTTGAAGTATATTTGGTATTACCCACCCAAGTGATATTACGGAAATAGTACTTCTTGCCCTCATACACATTCATCTTGACAAATATCTCATCGTGCTTTGCTTTCTTTGAGAAAAGTCTTGTAAATACATTACCCTTGGGTTTATCATTCTTGACAAGGTAAGTTGTATCCCAAGTTATGGCAGCATCTCTAAAACCTTCGTTGTTATATTTCTCAATGATACGATCTTTATCCGCTTTGTAATCTGATTCTATCAAACGAGAAGATTTCCAAAAACGCCACCAACGATACTCTTTCGTATCTTTCATCTGATGCCTAATCTTACTTTCAGTTAAGAACTCATTGCCCGTTGTTTCGATTTTGGCAATACGTACTTTCTTTCCTTTATCAATCTTAAACGTTATATGACTTTCTTTTCTTGGTGAATTGGTATCAGGGGTTTCTATTATCTCAGTTGTTGCATTGTAAAAACCTTTGTCGGCAAAATAATCGTGGATAATGTTTTTGCAGTTTGTTTTCATATTGTCAGTCAAGACATCGCCGATAGCAATATGAAGTTTTTCTCTAATCTTATCTCCCTCACTTCTTGATATTCCCTCGAAACTAAAATGCGACATTCTTGGCTTAGTAGTAAAATTATACTCCAAATATATTGTTCTACCCTTAACCTTTGTTATATAAATATGAATATCGTCGAATATTCCTTGCTTCCATAATCTATCCAAAGCCGTGGCAAACTTATCGGATGGAATAACTATCTTTTCTCCGACTGATATACCTGAAAGCAAGATTACACTACTATGATCCAAATGGTCTGCACCGGTGATTATTATATCGCCAACTTCATATTCTTTTGGTGAAAAATAGTCTATATATATCAACTCCTCTTCCTTTTGAGCCCTTACATCTGCAAAACATGACAAGAACGCAACAAGGAAAATTATATACTTTATCTTTTTCATTATTTCTTCTAAAAATCTAATTCCAAACAAAGTGTCAGATACTATAACGTTAATATTTCAATTTCATTTTATCGAAACACAAATTTTTTACTTTTTTTCTACTTGTGCAGAAGTTTTTCCGAATCGTCTTTCTCTCGATTGATAGTTAATTATTGCTTCATAAAGGTCTGCTTTTTTATAATCCGGCCATAAAACATCGGTGAAATACAACTCGCTATACGCTATCTGCCAAAGTAAATAATTACTTATTCTCTCTTCGCCCGAAGTACGTATCAAAAGATCCGGGTCGGGCATATCCTTTGTGGTCAAATGTTGAGAAAATAATTCGTCATTAATATCCTCAATATTTAATCCCCCCTTTTTACATTCTTTTGCAATATTCTTAACCGCTTCAATAATCTCCCAACGCGAAGAGTAATTCAAAGCCAAAACCAAGTTCATACCTGTATTGTTTTTGGTTTTATTTATCATATCCAACATAGCATTCCTCACTTCTTCGCTCAAAGCCATTGTGTCGCCTATCGTTTGAAAACGAATATTATTATCCATTAAGGTCTTCTCTTCGTTTTGTATTGTAACGACAAGCATATTCATCAAAGCATCAACTTCTTCTTTCGGACGATTCCAATTCTCTTTGCTGAAAGTGTATAATGTCATATATTCAATCCCTAACTCAGCCCCTGCTTCACAAACATTTCTCACGGAAGTGATGCCATTTTGATGTCCAAAGATACGTTCTTTGTTTTGTTTTTTTGCCCAACGTCCATTGCCGTCCATAATTATGGCTATATGTTTCGGCAAACGCTCTTTATTTATGCGTTGTTTTAAGTTATTTTCGTTTTCCATATTACTTGTCAAATAATTCCCCAAGATTAAACCAAACCTGCGCCCCTACATAATAATATTGATCGTTCCTCTGTATTCTACTATTGGTATGGTCTATATCATTTTTGAAAGCAAATCTATAAGAGCCGTCCAATGCCAACGTTATGCCCTTAAATGTTGCTACCTTAATACCCCAACCAAGTATTGCAATAGGAGAGAACTTATATCCGGCATCTTTATATTTGTCCGGCACATTCGGATTATTATCCATTCTATTGTCGCATCTAAATCCACTCAAAGCCAAACCACCTTCAACGTATGGCGTAATATTATGACCGCCGTCGTAATATCCCCAATCGCTGCTGTACTTAAAGATATTGACTTGCACCATAGCACTCGCTTCCAAAATATCCATAGTCATTATATCGCCATAATCCTCTTTGTTTGACGAGGCTTTCAATTTCCTAACGCCTAATGTAAAAGACACCCTCCTATCAAGAAATCTACTCAACTTATTTGGCGAATACATATCATTAAAATCATATCTCACGTCAAGCCCATAGCCCAATTTATAGTCAAAATCCCGCAACGCAGACATAAATGCATGATAATCTCCCCTGTATTGTCCCATACCTGCATAGACGCCCACTTGCCAACAACTCAATGGAGATGTTTTCCAAAGTTTAGCATACTTCTGTGCCTTTGCATCTGAACACACCACACAAGCGATGATTAAAACACATATTTGCAAACCTTTTGCGAATTTCCTCATCTCTTGCCGTTACGTTAAGCTATTCATCAATATAGACGTCAGCGTCCATATTAAATTCTAAATTATACTCCACATCTTCTTTCAATGCATCTATCCTCTGCTCGTCTATCTGCATATTTTTAACGATATGTCTCCTTTTCTCCTTTATATTTTGATATGGGTCCTGCGTTTTTTGTCCAAAAACATCTAACTGCACCGCTTTTACATCATTGCTTTCAACATTGGTCTGTTCAATCTCTGCTTGCGAGGGGTAATACTTTTTACAATACGCAACGGACGACAAACCGCGTAAGTCCCTAACAAAACTCTCCGTCATCTTCTCACAATCCCTGCCGATTACAAACACAAGTATGTTGGACGACTTTAAGTTTTTGACAAGCGGCTCTGTGTTATCCATCATAAGATACAATATCCCTTTACCGCTATCCAAATAAAAATAAGTCGGATAATCTTTGCATTCGTCCTGCGAACCGTCGGCACACATACTGAAATCTCTCACTCTGACGAAATCCATAGCCAACAACCGCCTCATCTGTGATGCCACGAAGTAAAACGGCATACTCGCCACCATACCTATCACAGTCAATGGCTCTTTTCCAATTTCCGACATCTCACAAAGATTACTTTTCGTCCCCATTCAAAAAATTTTTCTGCGAAGTTACTATATTTTCTCCGATTGATATTGTTTTTATATCTCTAATTGCTGTTGCAATAAGGCTGAATCTTCTCACCCTGCCTTTTATTTTATCTTCACATTGATTATCGGCTGCTCTCTGACCTCATCAAGCGGCGAAACACTGTACTTAACCTTGGTAAAATCTATTGTATTTAAGTCTATACAACGTATTGCACTGTTACGCATGGTTCGATAATAAATCTTACGTCCTTTTACATCCGTTGCCGAAGTCCATTGTGTTGCACTCGGAATGTCTGCCGGCTGCTCGCCCTTCGTACTCTCCGCACCGATAGGTATATCAAAATTATTCAGTATTTGGAAACAACTCCTCACCGCTTCGACAGCCGTACTTGGTTGCGGGGCACTCGTTTGATAAAACGCCGCTCTTACGAAACGAGATGGCGGAGTTACATCGCCAGGCAGCCCAAGAAAACCGCTACCCACTCCGAACGAGGTAAGTTTCATCTCACCCCAATCATTCACAGCGGCCGTTCCCGGTATCATATTCACATAATTGTTGAGATTTGTCAAATGCCACTGAAATCCCGGCGAATTAGTCAATACTCCCAACGTGTTTTCAAAAAACTCTGCCTTTTTATTCGTTATCTCCAATACCACCTGTCTGCCCGATGCGTCCATAAAACGCCAATGTGCCGTTGAAGCACGAGGATCTACGCCTATCACATGAACTGAATTTACCGCATTTATCACATCATCGACACTTTTACAACAACCCAATATCCAAGGAACAAGTTGCAAATCGGCAATGGAAGTTTGTTTATTATTTTCGTTGTACTGTTCATACTCACCATATCGCGGAAAATAAAACAACCCGGCAGACAGCCCCGCTTCATTTATGCCTTCCGTTACGAACTCTTCCTGTTCGACGGCAAATCCGATATACCCATATTGAGCCTTAAAACTCATACCTTCTTTTTTACCGCCCGGGATAAGAGAATTTTGAGTAAATCCTCTCGGAACCACTACGTATGTACTTCTCAAATCGCTTCCTCCCCACTCTATCGTACGTGCTGCAACGATACTTCCGTCTTTCGCTTTGAGAGTTATACCTGTGCAAGCCTCAGTCGAGTCTATGAATGCCCATTGCAATAGGGCAAGACCCATCAAAACAAACATTTTCTTCTTCATAACCATCAGTTTTTTATAATTTCGCTTGCAAAGGTAAGAAATAATATAATATACAACCTAAAATACTTTTATTTTTCTCTCCAACTTTTCGATAATCTTTTCCAATCCGTATTTTCTGCCGCCGAGTTTATGCTTGCTGTTCTCAAACTTGTGTTTGGCGGAGGCGAAAAACGTGTTGAAAGCAGGCTGACTTGCGTGTGATACAGCCGTACTTTTTTCCAAGTCAGCCTGACAAATTTCCAAGTCAGCCCAATACTTTT
>NWBO01000013.1 GCA_002633275.1 Bacteroidales bacterium Phil12 | reverse complement strand
CTGATGCTGATTTGCGCCATGATGACCTCGATTTCCATTGTTCGTGAGAAAGAAACAGGCACGATGGAAGTATTATTGGTTTCACCTGTGAAGCCGCTATTTATTATTTTGGCAAAGGCTGTACCTTATTTTGTGCTGTCGTTCGTCAATCTGATAACGATCCTTTTGCTTTCGGTCTTTGTGTTGGATGTTCCGGTGGTAGGAAGTTTGTTCTGGTTAATCACGGTATCTTTGCTGTTTATCTTCGTATCATTGGCATTGGGCTTATTGATTTCATCAGTCACACGTACACAGGTTGCGGCCATGCTGGTTTCCGGATTGATGCTGATGATGCCCACAATGCTTTTATCGGGCATGATTTTCCCTATAGAGAGTATGCCGGTGATACTTCAATGGATCTCGGATATACTTCCGGCACGTTGGTATATACAGGCTGTGCGTAAACTGATGATTGAAGGAGTACCAGTTGCATTGGTGTATAAAGAGATTGGTATCTTGTTATTGATGGCGACGGTACTTATTACGATCAGTATCAAGAAATTTAAGTATAGATTGGAATAATATGTCGATATGCCAATTGGCTGTATGAATACTATACAGTGTGCTAATGGGCAGATTGATAAATGGAAGAATTATTTATGATAAAGTTCCTGATAGAAAAAGAGTTTAAACAATTGCTTCGCAATTCGTTTCTTCCGAAATTGATTCTTGTATTTCCATGCATGATTATGCTGTTGATGCCTTGGGCGGTAAACCTGGAAATCAAGAATATACAGCTGAATATTGTGGATAATGACCATTCGGCTATTTCACAACGTTTAGTCAATAAGATTGCCGCCTCTACCTATTTCCGTCTGGTGGAAGTGCCGGCTTCGTATGAAGAAGGCCTACGGAATATTGAAATTGGAACGGCGGATATTGTGATGGAAATTCCGCGGCATCTGGAACGGGATTGGATGAATGGAGAAGATACCCACATACTGATAGCAGCCAATGCTGTGAATGGGACAAAAGGAGGGCTGGGGAGTTCTTATCTATCTTCTATTATTAATGATTATGCAGCCGAGCTGCGTTCGGAATATCCTGCAACTGCTACAGTCTCCGGTGCTTTCCCTTCGATAGGCATTGATACACAGGGGTTGTTTAATCCGAATCTGAACTATAAACTCTATATGATTCCGGCATTGATGGTCATGTTATTAACTTTGATTTGTGGTTTCTTGCCTGCATTGAATATAGTTAGCGAGAAGGAAGTAGGAACGATTGAGCAAATCAATGTGACGCCGGTTCCGAAGTTTATCTTTATTTTGGCAAAGCTCTTGCCTTACTGGTTGATTGGTTTTGTGGTGCTGACTGTATGTTTCATATTAGTCTGGTTAATTTATGGCATAGTGCCGGTCGGTCATTTTCTATTGATTTACTTTTTCGCAGTTCTTTTCGTTCTGGTAATGTCCGGTTTCGGACTTGTTATTTCCAACTACTCGGCAACGATGCAACAGTCTATGTTTGTTATGTGGTTCTGTTTGTTGGTTGTAATTTTGATGAGTGGTTTGTTTACTCCCATTAGCAGTATGCCGGAATGGGCTCAAATAATAACCAGGCTCAATCCTTTGAGGTATTTTATGGAAGTGATGCGAATGGTGTATTTAAAGGGGAGTGGTTTCTTTGATTTACTGCCACAGTTTGGAGTATTGTTGTTTTTTGCAGTAGTGTTTAATAGTTGGGCAGTGATTAGTTATCGGAAGAATAACTAAGGATAAGAAGTAATAAAACAGCTCGTTTCCCTTTCAGGGAAAGAGCTGTTTTATTACTTCTTATCACCGTTTCCAGTGAACAGCAAGTGGTTACCGTATTACTTTATTTCGATTTGCCGATTTGGCTTCTTCACTTCTTCTTCAGAGAGTTTCGGAAGTTCGATGTTTAAAACACCATGTTCTACGGATGCAGCAATTTTTTCTTTGTCCACATTGTCCGGTAGAATCATTGTTTGCTGGAACTTAGAGTATGAGAATTCGCGACGCAGATAGCGACCGTCTTTCTTTTCCTCCTTGTTTTCAGTCTTCTTCTCCATGCTGATAACGAGGTTGTTGTCTTCATCAATGCGAACATTGAAATCATCCTTCGTCATACCAGGAGCAGCCAATTCCACTTTGTACTCTTTTTCTGTTTCCAAAACATTAATTGCAGGTGCAGTAGCATTTGCTTTTACCATCCAATCGTTATCAAAGAAATCATTAAAGATACTTGGTAACCAACTTTGAGTTCTTCTAACAGGCATCATAATTTTAGTCTCCTATCTTTAAGTTAAACATTCAATTAATAAATTTAGAACTTCGGCATTTTCACTTCCGATGGTATCGGTTATCCCGCCTTCCATCGTCCGCTCTCGAACCGTTGTTCGCTTCTATAAATGCAAACCTTATGCCAAGAGATTTTAGAGACTAAAATTGTCTATTTGTCATTTTTATAATGTCATTTTTGCAATATAAATGACAAAATGTATCCTGTTTTTATTTATTTTATATAAGATAGATATTAATTTGATAACCTGTTTACTTCTTCTCGATCAGTTTGAACCTTATTCTTAGTGTTTGCCTTTCTTCGTCATAATCATAACTAATGATTTTGAAGGTACCCACTTCAGAAGTATGGGATACATGCAATCCGATGCAGGCGCAGGCATCATAATCTCCAATGCGGACAATGCGAAGAGTTTCGCTTGCATCGGCAGGTAGCTTACTTAAATCTACGATGTCTTTGGCCTGTTCATGAGTCATAAACTCAACAGTCACAGGTAGGTTCTGACTGATTACCTCGTTCACTCTATCTTCAATAGACTGGATTTGTTCCGCTGTCGGACATGACGAAAGTATATAGTCACATTTGCTTTTTTTTCTTTCGATGTGGGCATTGCGAGAACGTGGGCAGCCAAAGGTTTTCACCATGGTGGCATTGAGTAAATGCTCTGCTGTATGCATAGGAGGGTATTCCTGCTTGTTGTGATCGTTGAGTTGAATTTGTTGTTCCATAAATTATTTCAATAACTTTTTATTTTTAATATCTTCTAATATGTTCATTTGTTGAATTGCTATTTGATTTAATTTGATGAGTCTATCCTTTTGTGCCAAACCTTCGTTTATGAAAACTGCATTTTAGTTTTCCATATTTGATAAGCAGATAAGTTCGTTGATTGAGGCATAATCGCGGATATTTCCTTTTAAATCAGGGTGTGTATCCCGCCATTCTAAGGCTGTCATTCCAAACATGGCTACATTAAGGACATCAGCTTCGCTGGCATAAATCATAGATGTTTGCTGTGAAGTGATTTCTTGAGGGATAAGATGTTGTTTGATTGCATCAGTATGAATATGGTAATTAATTTTAGATAATTCTCGCTTTGCCGACCAACCAATTTGAGCTTGCTCTTGCTCTTTGAGACGTTGGAATTCTTTTACTATGTATAATTCAAATTCAACGGAAATCCAACTTGCAAATTTGAATGCAATGTCTTTGTGAGCAAAAGTGCCCCCATATCGTCCTGATTTGGATATAATTCCAATAGCACAGGTGGTTTCTATCCATTTTTGAGGGGAAAGAGTAAACGCATTTAGTCCTGCTTCTTTTTTAAACCCCTCGAATTCGAGGGGTTTAAAATGGGGGTTGTACAATATCTCCCATAATCCTAAATATTCAATGGTCATTCTATTACGTAGCCAGTTGGCAATAACAGCATTGGCATCTGTCGTCTTGTATTTAGCTATGTCGGTTAAGGAAATGTAATCTGTATCGTTGATTTTTAGGATAGTAACATCTGTTTTCTGAACTGTAATCTTTGCCATATTCTGATTTTTCAGTAAAGGTAGAGCTATATTTGGGAATAAAGAAACGTATATCACTTTTTATTCAGAATATGTTAAACTCACTTCCATGCATCGGAGGTATCTCGCTTATTCAATTATTATTTTCTCTCCCAAGAAATGAGGTTGTTTATCTATACCTAAATCTATAAACATTTTGACTCTTGCAAGTAATTCCCGGATGTTAGTTTTCAGTCCGGCATAAGCATTTACATTTGGGGCGTTGTACCCGATGGCGTCTATTCCATTTTTCTCTGCAAGATAGATCGCTCGTTCGTTATGGAAACGTTGGGAGATGATGGTCAGACGATTTTGTCCAAACACTTCTTTGGCACGTACAACAGAGTCGAGAGTCCGGAATCCGGCATAATCTAAATAAATGGATTTTTCAGGAATACCTTTTTGCATGAGTGCTTTCTTCATTTCTTCCGGTTCATTGTAATCCTCTTTACGGTTATCGCCGCTGATGAGGATATATTTAATTTTTCCGGCTTTATATAACTCTACTGTTGCAAGAATCCGATAATCGAAGTATAAATTGTTATTTCCACTTTTCAACTTGGGAGAAGTTCCGAGAAGTAATCCTACATTGTTGGAAGGGATGGTATTTACTTCCGTATATAGTTTGGAGACTGTGTGTTTCTTGATCGTCCTGTTACATACAACTATGCTGATTACACACAGGATAGCAATTATTAGAGTGGTATAAAGCAGTTTGCGTTTCATGTTTCGGATAATAATTGTGACTTCACAAAAATACCATTCTTTTTTAGGAAATCAAGCATATAGACATAAAAAAAGGAGCA
>NWBO01000012.1 GCA_002633275.1 Bacteroidales bacterium Phil12 | reverse complement strand
GTTCCCATAATCGTATTATTATCGAGGAAATAATCCACATTAATCAATGCTTCGTAAGTGAATGACGAGAAGAAAGTACCGACAGGGAACTTCACAGAAATATAGTGATTACTGAAGTTACCAGCTTTGGTAATTTTCAACGGTTTGGAGAAAAAGAAATATGCAATGTTTGTTCCGGAAAGAGTCGACACCGAAGACGAATGCACCCGCATAGGCAAAACATATGAGTTCCCGGCTTTCAAGGCTTCTAACCCGGAAAGTTCGACTTCTACATTATCCGCATACAATTTTCCACTCGAAATAGAAGATGTCGTACTGCTTAGCTTTACCTGCGAAACATCAAGCATCTCATAATTTGTGCCATACTTTGCATTGTATTCGTCTACTACACTTGGTTCGGCTACACTATATGATACGTCTACCTGAGAGGAAGTTGCTGACGAGAGTCTTGAAACCAGATCAAATGTCATTACATCCATTTCATCTTCCACCGAGAAATTATATTCCTTGCTTTCGAAATAAACCTTAGGCTCCAGCAGGTCATTCATGCTGTCGTTGCAAGCGCCCAACAATAACGCCATACTACCTACCATCAAATAATAGAATATATGTTTATTCATCATCTTTTTACTGTTTTAGAATTTTATAAGTCCACTTATTCCTGCGGTTTATTTTCCGCTTCGTTTTGTTTCGCTTTCCATTCATTGAAAACCCGCTGATTGATTTGAATAGCCTGACGCATCCATTTATAATTTGGCGTATTGTCATAATCATTATCGAAGCGATAAGCTCCTACTCCACCTTTATAACCTTCTCGCGGCATAGCAGCAGCCTGCTTCAGCAATTGACCTCCATTAGTGGCATACTTTTCAAAGTTCTCTGTGCAGATTATTTTTTTAGGATCAACGCCATAACCATCAAAACCGGGATTGGAACTACCATAACTTTGTATAATCCAATAATCGACATACTCATCCAATTCATGGGTAAGCCCATAAATATTTCCATCAATACAGATCATTTTATGTCCTTTACCTTCCGGATCGCTTTTCGGACCAATGTAATTGTTCATCTCTTTAACCAAATGAATCAAATGCTTATTCTGACTCAATGTGCCATCCATATCAAACACACCACTACCGATTTCCCAGTCTACATCATAACCGTCCCATTCGTTTGCATACAAAGAATCGCACAGAGCTTTGGCAAACTTCGCCAGACATGCATAATGGTTTTCACTTTCAAACTGACCTTCAAATCCCCAATATTTCCAACGGGCTTGTTTCTTCGCCGTTTCCAATTGAGCCGCCGACCAGCCTTCTTCCTCCGCTTGTTTTTCCACTTCGAGGTATACCGAATTTGGTGTCGCACCCTTACCAAGATAAGAAAGCAGACTTACCTGCAACAGTTTCGTTCCTTTCACCTTTTGCACAAACTCTTTATCTGCCTTCTGCTCCGGAGTGATTTCATAACGTCCTGGAGCGCCACTCCACATAGAAACAAAATCCATACTATCGGGCATAGCAGAGAGATATCCTCTTCGATAAGCTCCAGCAGGCGCCCAATTGGAATACCATCCGAAAGCTACGGGACGATTGTAATTCCAAGCAGTCGCCTTATAGGCGCGCAGATTGGCATAATATGCCTCACTCTCCGCATTGTTCATTGTGGCATACCCGCCTATATGGTCTATCTCAATATTCTCCACATCCATGCAAGAAGTTACCATCATGCCTGTCAATGGAATAATATATAACAATTTTCTTAATGATTTCATATTCTTCATCTGTATTAAAATGATACATGTAGGTTATCTCTTACAATCCCACCACAAACGGGTAGAAGACTTATCTTCGCCACCTGCACCGTTATTGAACAACTTCAAGGCTGCTTCATAAATAGCCTTTCCCTCGTTAGTCTGAGAAAAACTGGTGGGATAAATCATACGGCGAATACCGCCCTCAAGAGTTGCGCCTTGCACTGCTCCTTTCAAAGTCTTAATGACATTCAACTTCGGATAACCGGTTCTTCTCCATTCCGTCCACGCTTCCTGTCCGTTAGGAAACAAAGCAATCCACTTCTGAATCATAATTTTTTCCAACTTCTGCTCTGTTGTTCCTTCAAACTTGGCAGTAGTCTCACACGGAGCAGAAAGTGTTTGCCCATACTGATAATGGGAAAAAACATATGCCCGAGGTGACAAATTGGAATTCATATAATCGTCTACAGGTTCGGTCACACCATTCTCCTGAAAAGACATATCAATGCCCTGTTTATACCATGAATCCGCACTGCCGAAACCTTCCCACACTAAAGCTGCTTCCGCACGCAAAAAATAAACTTCCGATGCACGCAGCCAATATGTAGGAGTTCCACTTTGAATATTGGGCTTTGAGCAAGATTTGTAGATGTCATTCTGCGCATTGGCATGCCCTGCCGGCACCGCTTGATACGTTTTTCCGTCGAAAGCCTCAACACCATAAGAGGCATTACCATCCATCGGCAAAAAATAAACGCTCAAACGCGGGTCTTCATATCCCATCAGATAAGAAAAGATAGAAGAACCCATACGAGCTTCATTATAGTTGCCTGCCAACCATTCAATGTTGTTGCGGAAAGTCATACCCGCTCCTTGACTCATTTGAGCCGCATCATCCTTAGCCGTCATCACGCCAATAGAATGATTCACTGCTTGAGTAGCATACTTTTTCGCCAGTTCCGCATCAGCGAAGCGGACACGCATAGCCAAACGAAGCATCAGCGAATTGCCGTATTTCACCCATTTGGTAGCATCTCCGGCATATACCGCATCATAAGCGCCCATTACATTCACCCCATTTTCCGCCTTTTCCGTTAATTCTTCAATGGCTGCGGTCAATTCTTCAAACATCGCCGTATACACCTCTTTCTCCGAATCGAACGGAATGTTCATTGTAGCGTCCGCCGCATGAGAATAAGGCATCGGACCGAAACTTTCAAGTGTCTTGTGCCAAGCGGAAATCTTCAGAATTTGAGCCAAAGCAAAGACTTCGGGCGTACCATTTTTCTCGGACGCTATTTTCAATTTCTTCCAAGGATCAAGAGCATTGGTATAAGACTGTGTATAGGTCGCTTTTATCCAATTGTCCAACAAATAATAAGTAGTATTGTTACTACCTGCGTTCCAACCGTTACTGTTGTTCTCGCCAAAAAATCCACTCCAATTATCGGCCGATAGATGATAAGCTATTTGATACTCATTGATAACATCTGTATCATCAGCCTGTGTGCCTACGGGAATCACTGTCCGTTGCATAGCTGTAATCAGCCCTCCGACTTCAAAACCATCCATCGCACCTTCTCCGTCGCTCATCTCAAATTGGTTGGTATTGATTTCTTCAAAATTGCATGAGGCAAATAGCGTCATTGCGCATATCACCGCTAATAGTTTAAAATGATTCATTTTTCTCATAATAAAGAAGGTGTATTATAATTTAAATTTAATACCGAAGCCAAAGCTACGAACACTCGGTTGCATAAAATAATCATTACCTTGTCCGTAAGTACTAGTGGAAGGAGTCAGTTCCGGATCGAACGGAGCTTCGCAATACAACATCCAAGGATTGTTGGCTATAAACGAAACTGTAACATCTTTCAACACGTTACCAAACCACTTATTAGGCATAGTATAGCTAAAGGTAAGTTCTTGCAAACGAATATTGGTGGCACTGTATACATAGTAACCGGAAGTTTCATAATTTCCCGTACCTGTCATCTGATAATAAGACTTCGCATCTACCAGACCTTGTCCCTTCAACAATACGCCTCCCGCTTCACGAGCCTCAGCCGAACGTTTGGATACACCGAAACGATCAAGCAATGCCTCTGTAGAAGAGGTCACCACGCCTCCAAAACGTCCGTTGATCTGGAATCCGAGCCCAAAGCCTTTGTATGTCAACATATTACTCCATCCCATATTGAAATCAGGAGAAGTTTTTCCCAAATAAACGGGTTCCCCCTTTTCCATTCCAAAGGTTCCGTCGCTCTTTACCTCAACATATCCCAAGTGGTCTTTCTTCAAGAAGGTGTTGGCATAAATATCGTGGATACTTCCGCCTTCTTTCAAGATGACACGACCACCATCCTTCAAAACCTCCGGAATATTAATCGGTTCATCCATCAAATCCGTATGATAGTTTTCAACCATCTCCTTAATCTCGTTTATATTACGAGAGAATGTCAATGTTGAAGAGATTCCTAATCCGAACTTAAACTGATCGGAATAGCTTAATGAAGCCTCCCAACCACGATTTTCCACATTACCGGCCTGCAAATAAATCTGCTTGTATCCGGTAAATTCCGGAAGATCACCCAAGAAAGTCTGATTGTATGTATTAGAATGATAGTAGGTTACCTCCGCACTTAATTTATTCCACAACTTCAGACTTAATCCAAATTCGTATGACTTTGTACGTTCTGCCTTGAAATCAGTAAACGGATAGATACCGGTAGGATCTAATGCACCACCCACAATAGGGGTAGTTACCGTACCCGGAGTCAGTCCCGAACGGGATACAGGCGCACCGACTTCCGTATACGAACCGCGAACTTTCAGGTAAGAGATAAATTCGGGCAATTTGACCATCTCGGAAATAATCCCGGACAGACCGATTGAGGGATAGAAGAAAGATTCTTCATCGGTATTCACCAAACGTGAATTCCAGTCATTACGTCCGGTCAGCGTCAAATAAAGCATACTCTTCCAACCAAGTTCCAAATTGGCAAAAACAGCATGATTACGTACACGACTATCACCACCCTTTTCTGAGATACGACCATTAGCCGGATCGATATTAGAAGCCGCAAATTTATTGGGCACTCCCAATAATGTCCCTTTGTATCCTCTCTCCAATGCCCAATAGTTAGAATAGTTCCAACCCGCATTGGCAGAAATACTGAAATCAGCTATATGTTTGTTTACGTTCAACATAAAGTCGGCATATTCCTGACGGTCTTCATAGTTATTGTATCCATACAGTCCTTTCTTTCCTTCCGCAAATTTATCGTCGGATGAAGCGTAAATCTTGCGTTCAAACAATACATGTGTGTCATCCATTCTGAAACGGGCTGTCGCATTCAACCAATCGGTAATATTATAAGTCAACCCTACGTTGAACATATAACGACTCTTTTCATTCGTAGCTACATTGCGATAAGCAGTCCAGTAAGGGTTCTGTGAAGCATATACCGGATCTGCCACCGGCCAATACTGAACCGGAAGTTGGCGACTTTCATCGAAATGTTCGAATGACTTAATTCCATCAAAGTCTTCACCACGAGGGAACAAATAGGCGGCCATCACCGGATTCCAATATTGTCCTTGCGATACCATATTCTTGTCTTTCTGTTTCACATACGACGCACCTAAATCGAGTTGTAATTTATCATTAAGGAAAGTTGCCGTATTACGGATTGTGAAATTCAAACGTTCATATTCATTATTAGGCACAATACCTTTGGAATTGGTAGAAGAAACAGAAGCAAAAGTCTGATTCGATTTCGTACCGGTGGTCAACGTAACCGAATTAATAAAGTTTGTTCCGGTATTAAAGAAATCCTTCTTAGGATCATAACTTGTAGGAGTCAACAGTTTCTCACCCCAGCTTTCATACATATCTTTTTTGTTACCATACGTATTTTGAAACTCAGGAGTCATATAAGCTTTGCTGAAC
>NWBO01000011.1 GCA_002633275.1 Bacteroidales bacterium Phil12 | reverse complement strand
TTTGCTGAAATTTGCAGGGATACCTTTTCTCTTTTTCCGTATGTCGGCTTATCCGCAAGAATTTGCCATTGATGTGGATTCCGGTCGGGTATGAAAACCAGGCGTTCGCTAAGTGCATTGCCCTGTTGGTCGATCAGCATGAAATGGGTGATGCCTGCGTTGAATAAACTGTCGTTCATTCTTCCAAAAGTCCTGTCGACACTGACTGGCTGCAGGATGACCAGCTTTCCACGAGTGTGCGCAATCAAGAATAACTTTTGAGGCCACTCGGTAGCTTCTGTTTTCTGGATTTCGTAACGGATTTCCTTTTTATAATGTGTCATGGAAAGTGTGATTCCTTTTTCTTCTACAGCTGGGAGGTCGAATCGTTTACTGATACCGTCACCGGATTTGGCAATCACATAGTAAGAGTTTCCCACAGTCGGATTCAGTGTGAAAACTCCCATGCCGTCATGCTCCGAGCGGAAAGCTGTCAATGTGTCTCCGTTGGCATCGAACAGGAATCCTTCTATTTCTGTAGAAAAGCCATCCGATCCTTGAGCCTTGAAAGCTATATTCTGATGAGCAACGGTCAGGAGAGCACCTCCTTCCGGGAAGAACTTAACATCAAAGTCTTTTGTAAACGAAGGCAGATAGAAAGTCTTTTTATAAATATATTGGGGATCATCGAACTCTACTTCAATGTGGCGTGTGGCAATAGGCTTCAAATCCGGCAGGGAAATAGAAATCAACCCATTCTCGTCTGTCTTTCTTTTACCTTTATCTTTAATCTTTCCGTTTTCAATGTAGCGGTAGCGGATGGCAGTATTTCCGAAAGCCTCTTGGGTATTGCTGGTAAATCTTACCTTGGCTGTATAATGTGATTCGTCTTCTTGCTGATACTCAATATTTGAAACAATCGTATTATCAATCGAATTACCGATTTTCAGGTTGCGTGAATAAAAGAATTCCGGTTCCTGGTTGAGCATCCAGTTGCTGTATGCCCGCAGATAATAATCACCGGCAGGAAGGGTGGGCGGGAGAGTAAAGGCATTGTGAAAGCCTAAGGAATCTCTGCGAATCTTTTTCCGTTCTACGATAGAGTCGGAACGGTTGATGAGTTCTGTAATGATGAAATTACTCTGTGTGTTATCCTGGTGCGTGACCGCATTTACCAAATATCCTTTGAACCATAGTTTTTCTCCGGCTCCATAGTATGGCTTGTCCAGGTGCAGGTACAACTTTTCCTGAGGTACATTTTTCAGGAGATTGAAATACGCGATGATGGTATCTTGCATATTTTGCGCGGATGCAGATAACGAAAACAGGCTTGAAAGTATTCCGGCAAAGAAAACCCTCAAACCTTTATCTATAAGGAACGTAGTTTTACTTTTCATATCATATATTGCCTTTGTGAAAACTGCGTAAAAGTACCACTTATTTCGAGAATGCAAAAAGGATTTATCGAAACAATACTGAATGTGTATGATATTACAAACTTTTGCAATATTATTACATCTATGCCTTGTGCATCCAGATGGAGAGAACCTTTCTCTTGACTGCCAATATGTTGATAACCGATACAACGATGAATAGCAGGATTCCCATGCTGATAGCAGCCCATAACGTTCCTGTTTCCAGTTGCGGGAAAAGTAATCGGATACTGTCTATGTAATAACCGCGTAGCCAGCAGACTAAGCCGATGGACAGGACGAGTACGATAACATTTAGTCCTACTG
>NWBO01000010.1 GCA_002633275.1 Bacteroidales bacterium Phil12 | reverse complement strand
AACAAAGCCATTGAAATAAAAGACATCCCCGAATTGAGACTTGGAGCCGGGATGTTCCTGCAAAAAAAGGGGAAAGAAAAAAAAGCCGGTGTCTATTATAAGCAGGCCATATCAAATTATAAAACCTTTGATACGCTCTCCCGCGCAGATATGATGAATTATACTCTCGCCCTAAGTCTATCGGGGGAAAAAGAAAAAGCCCGGCGGACAATAGACAGCCTGGTAAAGGATACGCTATTAAAACGACATCTTCTTTTGCTGACAGAAAATCCGCAGGAAGTAATCGACGCTACGATCCCGTAATACCCTTAAGATATCTGTCGGAAACCATCGGCATAAAACAAGCAAAACACGCTTACCATTGAATTAATGTAGGGTAAGTATGCAACAAACCAAATAAACAACCGGCACACAAAAAAATACATGTCCGGACGGGTGAACATCATTACTAAATCACTTATAAATAATGATTCAAGCCCAGCCTGGAGCGCAAGATAAGATTAAACGAAATCAAGCACTTACCGGATTCCGGTAAGTGCTTTTTTATTGTCAGCGGTCAATGCCGTTTTTACTATTTTTTGTGTTCCATGCGGTAACTCAATGCTCCGGACGGACACATCTTTATCTGCGCCATGAGTTGTTCGTTCGTAGCGTTTTCGATTTTCACCCAGGGACGTTCCTTAGGGTTATACACCGCCGGAAGCGTATGTACGCATATTCCGGTATGTCGGCACAATTCCGGTTGCCATACGATTGTGAGTTCACCGTTTGAGTATTCTACTTTTTTTCCCATGATGCGATATGATTTAAATATTGATGCCTCTCAGTACTATTTTCCTCCACTGCGGATGTTTTTGTATGTATCCTGCCACGAACGGACATAGCGGGACAAGCCTCAAGCCTTTTGACTCTATATCTTCAAGTACCTTTCCAACGAGCATGCTGCCTATTCCCTTGCCTTCGAGTTGCGAAGGGATTTCCGTGTGGGTCAGGTATATCTCTCCGTTGTCGGTTCTTATGTATTCTATTTTCGGGACAAGTCCTCCTATATTGAATTCGTACCGGTGCATGGACATGTTGTCGGTAAGCTCGTAATTTTCCATTTTTTTTCAATGTTTTATATCAGACCATAGGAACTTCTATCAGAAGGATTTCGGAATCCTCCAGAGCTTCTATCGCGACGCTATTCGTGTCGTAAATCCCCATTCCGTCGCGCCGCGAAAGGACGGTTCCGCTTACATTGGCCTGGCCTTCTATCACGAAAACATACACGCCGGTATCTTCCCTGTGCATGTCGTATGTTTTTTTTACGCCTTTATCCAGTTTCCCTATGGAAAACCACGCATCCTGTAGTATCGAAGCGGGAGCGTTGCCATCAGGCGATACTATAAGCGATAGCTCGTTGCGCTTTACCGCATGCCGTATGTCGAAGTTGTCGTATTTGGGTTTGGTATTCTCTTTTTTCGGGAAAACCCATATCTGGAGGAATTCGAGCGGCTCGGTAGCGCTGTCGTTGTATTCGCTGTGGTAAATACCGGTTCCGGTGCTCATTACCTGTATGGTTCCTGGTGTGATTACGCTGCTGTTTTCGATACTGTCGCCGTGGCGAAGATATCCTTTCAAAGGTATGGAAATGACCTCCATGTTTTGGTGCGGATGCATGCCGAAACCTTCAGACGGAGCCACTTTATCGTCGTTCAGAACTCTCAGGGCTCCGAAGTGAACTCTTTCGGGATTGAAATAACTTGCGAAACTGAAAGTATGGTAGGTGTTGAGCCAGCCGTGGTCGGCGTGTCCTCTGGTAGCTGCTTTGTGTAAGATTGTTTTCATGGTTCGGATTGTTTTAATGTTTGTAAATATATATTCTCGAACTTCCTGTCATATGCTCATAAGTTCTCGATACGAGTTAAATTTAGAGAATAAAACGTTTAAAAAAAAGGTTTTGTATATGGTATTTGTCTATATCGAGATAATATAATGTTATGTAAACATTTATTTTACACGGTAAGGAATGTGCCGGATGGCGCCGCGTACCGAATATACGTGCCGTAAAGTTTGGTAAACGGCGGAAAAAACTTATTTTTGAAACCGGCAAACAGTAACATATGAAATATACGTACATGAAAAAACATTATTTAAGGCCTCTGGCATTCGTTCTGGCACTGATTCTCACCTGGGATTATGCGGCGGCGTGTACTTCGGCTGTCATTTCCGGTAAAATAACTCCCGACGGTCGTCCTTTGTTGTGGAAAAACAGGGATACGGGTTTCGAACAAAATGCGGTGAAATACTTCACAT
>NWBO01000009.1 GCA_002633275.1 Bacteroidales bacterium Phil12 | reverse complement strand
TTTCAATCATTTGAGTGCAGACCGATATCTTATAGATCAGCGACAATATAATATGCCTGAAGAAATTATACTACAACTCTCTCACAAAGATGTCTATTTAGGATTCTTCAAAGAACGGAAACAAGAGGTTTTAGCACTAAGAGGAGGAGATTCTTTAATTTACAATGATTTCTTCTTGTATAGTTCATCGACCGATAAACCTATAGCAAAATTATCATCAAGAATGCAGGGTACGTTATCTGAATGGGAACAAAGAGGTTATAAGGTGCAATCTGCATCTGTACGGTTTGTTGTGGCATGGAAGCCCAAAGATGCACCGAAAGATGAAACGGAAACGGCTGTTCTCTTAGCAGACTTGAGACTTTCTTTGTAAGTTAAAACACTTGAAATTATCATATTATCACTACCTTTGTGATAAAATATTATACGAATAATGCAGATACATAACAATACATTGATAGCGGAATGCTCAGCTTACGATTTCAAAGAAATGTTGGAACGTAAGAAAGTGAAGTCATGGCTTAAATCGGTATCGGCTTTTGCCAATACGGATGGCGGCAGTTTGTTCTATGGAGTGAACGATGACGGAGAAGTTGTTGGTTTGGAGAATCCACAAGCCGATGCTGATTTTATCAGTGAAATGATAAAGGCACGACTTGACCCTGTGCCGGAAGTTCAACTTATTCCGATAGAGTACGAAGGACATACTTTACTTGAAGTGAAAGTAAAAGCTGGAACACTTACACCTTATTATTACTATCAAGATGGAACACGTACCGCATATGTACGAGTTGGCAATGAAAGCGTGGAGTGCAATTCGCAACAACTCCTTTCATTAGTGTTGAAAGGCACACACATGACATGGGATTCATTGCCTACCCAAGTGGATGCCAGCAAACATTCTTTCATCATCCTTGCCAATACCTTCCGTGAGCAAACCCATCAGGAATGGAATGACAAATATTTGGAATCATTCGGACTGGTCACGCCAGACGGTAAACTGACCAATGCCGGATTGCTGTTTGTGGATAATTGTACCGTATTCCAATCACGTATTTTCTGTACCCGTTGGACTGGACTCTATAAAGATGATGCCATCAGTTCCGTAGAACACTGGGCTAACCTAGTATTGCTATTGAAATACGGCATGGACTTCATCAAGAACTACACCATGAGCGGATGGGTGAAGATGCCGAACTATCGTCTGAATCTCTCCGACTATTCCGACCGTGCCATCTTTGAAGGGTTGGTAAATCATCTTATCCATAGAGATTATACGGTAATGGGCGGTGAAGTGCATATTGACATTTACGATGACCGTGTAGAACTGGTATCACCCGGTGCCATGCTTGACGGTACACAGATTCAAGACCGTGACATATACAAAGTACCATCCATGCGCCGCAATCCTGTCATTGCAGATGTGTTCACACAGTTGGACTATATGGAGAAACGTGGCTCCGGCTTACGCAAAATGCGTGAACTTACAGAGAAGCTACCTAACTTCCTGCAAGGGAAAGAACCACAATATCAAACAGAAGCGACTTCTTTCTATACCACATTCTATAATCTGAACTGGAGCGAGAACGGCAGAATACCTGTTGAGGAGGTGGCTAACAGGGTAAATAGTACCCTCGAAAAGTACCCTGTAAGCGAAGAAAGTTCGGTCGAAAAGTTCGGTGTAAATGCAAAAATGTTCGGTGTAAACAGCAAAAGTTCGGTGAAAAAGTTCGGTGTAAATGCAGATAAGTTCGGAAACACATCGGAAACACCTAAGAAAGTCAGTAAAACTGCACAAAAGATAATTGACCTCGTTATTTCTGATCCATCAATCACAGCTGACAATATGGCTAACAAGGTTGGTGTAACGAAACGTGCTATAGAGAAAAACATCAAGAACCTTAGAGGTATGGGCATTTTGGTTCATGAAGGTTCTGATAAAGCTGGTTATTGGCGCATTGTAATTAATCCTCAAACCGAGCTATAAGCCTATGGGAACATCTTTCATACCACTTTGTGCAATAATTGCCGTCTTGATTATCGCCTTTTTGTTTGCCTCCTTACCGCAGATAAACCATAAAACGCGATACAGAGTGCTTTATGCAATAGCCATCATCATGCTATTTGCCGTTATTCCTATCAGTGAGTATATGGCTGGACATGCCCAAAATTCAAACAGCAATTATCTGCTTGTTCTGATATTTGATATTGCAGTAGGTTATTTCTGTATGTACATTGCCGCATTACTGAAATTCAATGTCCTTAAACGAAAGAATCAAGCATTGGAAAATGCCTTGACCGAAAAGCAACAAGAAAATGTAGCAATTCTATTGGAACATCAAAATGAAAAGCAACAAGCACTTCAGCAAAGAGAACTTGAATGGTTTGCAGGGAAAATAAAGATGTTTACCGAAGAAGAACAGAAAGCTATTCTTGCCAGTGCTTGCGCATTTGCAGAACACAGTTTGATAATCACTCCCCCAATAACCATTCAGCCAACAGATACATGTAGTCAGCAAGATCTTATGTATTTTGTTTGTTCTGCCTTTTTCAATATGGGTAAGAAGCGTAGTGATATTGTAAGTTTCTTATCTCAGGTCTTTCCGCTTTACTTTCCTTCCGGAGAAAGTGTATTGGCTAAAAAGATGCCGGGAATGGAAAAAGTAAAAGAGAAAAGGGAGAAAGAGAATCAATCCAAGTGAGTTTTCCGACATATAGTCGGTACTTTTCTTTTCTCAGTGAACATAAGGTGAACACAGAACGGCAGATTAGGCTTGAATGATATTTTAACGCGAGTTCGATGAATTATAATAGTCTGTAGATTTAGCGATTAGCGAAAATTGTTGTAACTTTATAGTGCTCAATTACAAAGAAATACAAACAATAATCGCTATAATCACCGAAGATAAAGTTACAGAATTATTTTGTATGACAGATGACTTTTGTAAGTTTTTTGATGCCCTGATGAAAAAATACACTATGAAATCTGATACAAAGCGGCATTATCACCGAAACTCAACCATGTCAAAGGCTGAAATCATGCTGATCATGATATTATTTCACGATTCAGGCTACCGCTGTCTGAAACATTTCTATTTGGAAAAAGTCTGCAAACATCTGCGACATCTCTTCCCAAAGGTTGTTTCATACAACCGTTTTGTAGAACTCGGAAAAGAGGTGGCTATCCCTCTGGCGCTGTTCATCAAAAAAGTGTTGCTTGGGAAATGCACCGGCATAAGTTTCCTGGACAGCACTCCTCTGAGAGTATGTAGGAATCAAAGGATACGTATCCATAAAGTATTCAAGGGTATTACCCAAAGAGGCAAATGCTCTATGGGATGGTTCTTTGGCTTCAAACTGCATCTGATTTGCAATGAGAAAGGAGAATAGCTCAACTTTAGATAACTCCAGGTGATGTCAACGACAGAAAGCCATTGGAATACAAGGCTTTTATTGAATTCCTATATGGTAAGCTGGTTGCTGACAAAGGATATATCGGCAGGAAGCTTTTCCAGCGCTTATTCGTGGTGGCATACAGCTTATCACAAAACTCAAAAGTAACATGAAGGGAGCTTTGATGAGTGTTTCGGACAGGCTGCTTCTTCGCAAAAGGGCTATTATAGAGACGGTGAACGATGAATTGAAAAACATCGCACAAGTGGAGCATTCCAGACATAGGAACTTTGATAATTTCATTGTGAACATACTGGGGCTATTGCGGCTTATTGTATGTTTCCTAAAGAAGCCGTGTATCAATGTACAACGTACATTAGACACACAGCTTGCTTTGTTTTGAATCCGTCAAACTCACGTTAATTACTAATTATAGTCAATTATGTGAATGTATGAATAGCGGTACTTGTCGATTGCACATCGAGGTAACTTTGCACACAAATGATTTAATCAAATGGATCAAACGGATATAAAAAAAGCTTCCTCAAGGGAAGCCTTTTGTTATTTTATATGCCATCTAAAACGTATAAAAGTGGATGTGTCATAATGATTTGTCATAGCTACACGAAGTTTTACCGTCATAGCATCTACTTTATCCGCACATTCATCTTCCATATCAAATAATTGGCGTTGTTTTTGACGTAGTTGCTTTGCTATTTTAGCTTCATTCTCCTGAAGCTCAAGTTTAAATTTTGCATTCCGTTCTTTACGAATCTGTCTTTTTAATGCTTCATCTTCCTTGCGTAATGCAATGACTTCATTTTCCAACGAATAAACCTGGTCTTCAGCCCATGCTTGATACTTGTCAATTTCAAAGCTTACGTACTCTTCAGATTTACTGTATACATCCTGTTTTAGTTCATACAAGTGCTGTTCGTATTCTTTGGACAATGAGGCTTCCGCAATATCACCATTCCATTTTGTCTCAGATAAAGGATTGGTTTCAAGGAGTTTTTTAACAAAATCTTGTGAAAGACTTTCTCCGTTATCTGTACGGGCACAGAACAACAGTTGTTCATGGGAGTCATGTTCATTATACGCTTTAACTCTATAAACAACGGCAATACCAGACTGTCCTTTATACTTTTCTAGCAATATCTGCCTTGAAGATAAATTGTCAACATCAAATACAATTTCAGAATCAGGTACTTCTGTTTTTAATGCTTGGTTTATTACATACTCTCCTAGAGGATGCGTTACTCGTAACTGATGGAACTCACCATTATCCTTATTAAGAATATAAGTACCAGTAGGTATATTCTTGTTCAATGGGGTTAGCAACGTGAATGTTAGCTCTTTATTATCGATATTGGTAATGCTGTCTTTTAGAACTCTTTTAGTCAAACGCCAAAAATGTCTATTATAAGAACTAACTCTATCTCGATCTTCACTTTGCCTTATCTTCAATTTATCTACTACCTCTTCATCAAAATTTTCAAGAAGCGACTTCTTAGTATCTTTAATCCTTCGCTGAATGATTTCTTCCAGTTCCAATTGAAGTTGATTAAAAGCAGCTTCAATTTCTCGTTCAGTTCGACAAGTTTGGTATATATGATTCAATTTCTTTTCGAAATCTACACAAGACTCAATCGAACCTAATACCTCGTCACTACTTCCAAACACACCATCAAAGAGATTGAACTTATCATTCAGTAGCTCATATACCCTGCAATCAGCATAGTTAAGTTGATTCACAAAATTTACGACAACAACATCAAACTTCTGACCATATCTATGACAACGCCCAATTCTCTGCTCTATACGTTGTGGGTTCCAAGGCATATCGTAGTTTACTAGCAATGAGCAAAACTGCAAGTTAATACCTTCTGCACCAGATTCCGTCGCAATCATAATTTCGGCATCTGTTCTAAAATAATCCACAAGTGATTGTTTGCGATCAATTATAGTACGTCCCGATATACGTTTAGAACCGGCATACAGGGATAGCCATTTGCGATATATAGACTTAGAATCCTCGTCATTATTTGAGCCATTGAAACATACAACCTTGCCATTATATCCATTGTTTTGCAAGAAGTTCTTGAGATACTCTTGAGTCCTTCTGCTTTCAGTAAATATCAGCGCTTTTCTTGGAGCACCTAACATTTCGTTTTTCTGAAATGTCTTATCTAATGCTACAAGAAGTTGTTTTGCCTTGGTTTCATTTACGATAGACTTAGCTTGCTCTTGGTACATTTTAAGTTCAGCAATCTCATAATCAATAGCATCTGAAATAGCTGGATTAACACCTTCATTTACCTCTGCCTTTTCATCATCCTGAGAAACTTCATAATCATTCTCTATAGTTGATAGAGCAGAGAGAAGTTCTCCTGTAGCTTTATAGTGATCCAATCGTTCTATAAAACATTGTAAGGTATAGCTCAAAGCATAAGCAGAAGAAGACATTATTTTTCTCACAATCAGAGAAAGCATAGGTCTTACTTTTTCTGGAATACCATAGGTTCCTGGCCTTTGAAGATATTCGCTTACATTTTCATATAGTTGAACTTCTTCTGGAGAAGCTTCGTATTCTTGTACAAAAGCTGTTCTCTTAGTATAATTCACATACTCCTTTACTTGTTTACGTAATGTTCTATGAACAATATGTGATAACCTACCTTTTAATTCGCCAAACTTTGCTGAATCTCTAGTAGTTATCATATTGTATTGTTCATTGAAGGAATCTACTGTTGAAAAGAAATGTGGATCAATAATGCTAATCAGACCATACAACTCCTTAAGATTATTCTGCAAGGGTGTAGCGGTCAATAAGACCTTTTTGTAATGCTTAAAGGTATTCATCATCGTATTACCGATAATGTTGCCTTTCTTATAAACATTTCTCATTTTATGGGCTTCATCAAACACGACTAAATCCCAATCAACAAGCTGTAACTCTTCTGAGTGCTTGATTGCGAAATTATAAGAGCAGATTATTATATTTCGGCCATCCTCAAAAGGGTTATTACCCAACTCTTTAATTTCCTTGTAACTGTCATTTTCTAAGATAACTGACGGAAGAAAGAATTTCTCCATCAATTCTAGATTCCATTGATTTCTAAGTGAAGCCGGAACAACAATGATAATCCGCCTGCTATGTTCCGCCCAAAGTTCTGAAATGATAATACCTGCTTCAATTGTTTTACCCAAACCAACTTCATCTGCCAATATTGCACCTTTGCTTAGAGGAGATTTGAAAGCAAACAAAGCAGCTTCTACTTGGTGAGGATTCATATCAACCTTTGCTTCAGACAATACGCCAGTGAATCGACTGTCATCACTGGTCGATTTCTTATGCGATAAATCCCACGCATAATAAAGTTGTTGAGCTGGAGTTATGCTATTCTTCATCTTACTTCTTTTCTATCTTAATAGAGTACTCTGGTGACAATGCATCGAATTGTTCAATCTTTGTACCTCTCCAATACTTCTTGGCAATTTTCAAGCAATCCTCTTTAAGTCTTTCGTCAATCATAGGATTTGCTTCTTTACCGTAAATATCTCTTATTCTTTCATACGATTTCTGCAAATCCAAGTCGTTTAATGATATTCGAATTATATGGTATTTCTCATTGGGATGCTTTTGCATAAAAGTGTTTTGAGATTTATGTAAATAGAATGGAGCAGTACCATCTTTAAGACTATACAATGTTGTTTTAACATCGACATAAATCCTGTCTGTAATATTATGAAAGTCATAATCTCCAATACCTTCTATTGCAGCATACTTATAATCCTTACCTTGAGCCAATAGATATTGCTCATAAATAAGTTCACCGATATATCCAATTGTTTGACGAACTTGCGACTCTTGAGTTTCATCATCAACCTCTTGCATTTCATGAAGAATCTCTAATATCATGTCTTTCTTATCAGCAAGTTCCATCAATTCATCTGCATCAAATGATTCAGCCAACTCTTTAATATTGTCAAGTTTATCTTCATCGACCTTTAAGTTCGCATTATTATCACCTGTATTACTAATTGATTTTTCTGAAGTTTGAACTATCGTAGCGATATCTGTTCCTTTTTCTTCTGCAATTTGCTCAAGTTTTTCCAATTGGTCTACATATAGTCCTTGCAATACAATAAAAGGTTGCTGGAAGAACTCCATATCGGCAATATGTTTCTCTATCATCTTTATTGCAGAGATTTTTTCTGCATTAGGATATTGAACAACTACCAAACCATTAGTGTCATAACCAAAATCCTTGTTATCTATTGCTTTTGAGAAAACCTGTTCCCTATTTTTGAGCATTGTAAAGTTTATACCAATAGGTTTCTTTGATGTTTTAATCAAGATACCTCTAGATTCGGGCATATTCTTCCAAATCTGATATGGTTCTGTTGCAATTTCATTATAATCTCCTTCATGAGCCTTAACAGAAACCTCTAGTTTAGGAGATTTATGTAGTTTATGTTTAGAAAGTAATTCTAATCCTCCATAAGCAAACACAACTTCATTTACAAAGAAATTCTGCACCTTCTTGTCATTCATCAACATATCCAAGAATATTGGTGTCCAAGAATAAATAGATAAGAAACATGATTCTTTATCATA
>NWBO01000008.1 GCA_002633275.1 Bacteroidales bacterium Phil12 | reverse complement strand
CTCGTTATGGTAAGGAGGAAGACAGCCCTGTTTTTTTGTCGTAAGGGTTTGTTGATAACGCTCTCTTTTGCCCGGAATGCATGCGGTGGATTATTTGTAAGAGGACGGCGTTGTGCCAAAGGCTCCTACAAAGTGCTTGCGGAAGGTGGGGATGTCATTGTATCCCACCATTTCGGCTACCTCCTGTACCTGATACTTCTTTGTTTTCAATAAGGCCGCGGCTTTCCGCATACGTACGCCACGGATGAACTCGATAATCGTATAGTCTGTCATCTGCTTTACCTTCCGGTATAAGGTAGGCTGACTCATGTTCATTTCCGATGCCAGTTTCTTTACATTGAATTCCGCTTCACCGATATTTTCCTCAATGATTTGGACTACGGTACTGATAAACGGGTCTTCTATTTTAATCTCTTCCTTTAATGGCTCCGCTTCATTGAATCCGGTCTCATTGTTCTCCGGGAGAGTAAACAGTTGGGCGTACATTTGTTTTAGAGCTTGTCGTCCGTTGATTAAGTACCGTATTTTGGCTTTCAGGATGGAAGGACTGAAAGGCTTTAACAGATATCCGTCCGCTCCTTGCTCCAATACTTGTATCAGGTCTTCATCCTCCACTTTAGCTGTCAACATTAAAAAGGGGATATGACAAGTCTCCAGCCTTTCTTTTATTTCACGGCAACACTCGAAACCATCTTTTCCCGGAACCAGAGAGTCGCAAATAATTAAGTCCGGCAGCTCCTTTACCGCCATGTCAATGCCTTCTTGTCCGTTAGTGGCTATCGATAAATTGTATTCCTTGTTTAATAAGTTTTTCAGATAAAGCTGAATGTCCTGGTCGTTTTCGATAATCAGCAAGCTCTTTTTGGAGATATCGCTAACCGGTTCCCTCTCTTTACCCTCATCCGGAGCATCTTCTTCTTCCGGTGATATGAAACATGCATGCAGTATAGTCTGCCCTTCCTTTGCATCGGACGGGAGAACGGACGTTTCCGAAGAACTCCATAGAGTGGGTTGGATGTCGTTTTCCTCCGTTTCGGAAGGGAGCTCCGGGTGGATGATACGAATGTTCGGGTCGTTTTCAAATACGGTTTTGTCCAACGGAATGTTTACGGTACATTTCGTGCCGTTATCTTGCGTACTTTCCAATGAAACACTTCCGTGATGCATCTCAACAATTCGTTGTACAAAGCCGAATCCCAACTGTATGGAATACATGTCGTTTTCTTGAGTCTTTTCTTCGTCCATCACCTCCTCAAATGTTTTTATCTTCTCTTTACCATCGTCACGGATGATGAATGTAACATAACGTATTTGGTTTTGTATGGTTTCACATACCGATAACGAAACCGTTCCGGCATAGTGCGTGTGAGAAAAAGCATTGGTCAGCAGGTTATGAATCACAAATTGAATTTTCTTTTTGTCTACATAGAACATCAGTTCTTTCTGAATACGTTTTTCGATATGGAGGCGTATGGGATACATCTTTAGTAGTTCGTGAATATCCTGCAAGCCTCTGTCTATCAAATTTTCTACGTTGAGAGGTGTTAATTCTATCCGGTTATGTGAGTCTCCGTAGCCGTGGACCACCAATAACTGATTGCACGACTCCAGCATACGCAATGAGTTGCGATAGGCCAACTGAATTTGTCGTTTGCCGGTTTGCAAGGAAGAATGCGTTTCCAGCAACTCCTTCAACGGAGCGATAATCATAGAAAGAGGAGTACGAAGGTCTTGAAGTACCCATACAAGCAATCGGTTGCGGGTTTCCTCAATCTTCTGTTTTTGTTCTTGCTTAGTCTGTTCCTGTTTTACCTGTTCTCTCCATATAATTTCTTTTTCTCGTTGCGCTTGTTTGCGAAGTCTCTTTCTTTTGATATATTGGTAAGAAACGGTTGTTAATGCAATAACTATAAGGATGTAGGCGAGGTAAGCCCATCTTGAATGATACCACGC
>NWBO01000007.1 GCA_002633275.1 Bacteroidales bacterium Phil12 | reverse complement strand
ATGGAGGCTTGGCGTGCATTGGAACACACCGTTTACAATGCTCCGAAAGATTATCAGGGTGAAGGAACTATTGAGTCTTTGTTATGTGCCCGTCCGGGTTTCCATCTGGACAGAACTTCCACTTGGGGATATTCCAAACTATTTTATGCTCCCGATTCTACTGCAAAGGCAGCCCGGCTATTTACTTCCGTTGCCGACCAGTATAAAGGAAACAACAATTTTGAGTATGACTTGGTAGACATCGTACGTCAGAGTAATGCCGATAAAGGAAATGTGTTACTTGAAGAAATATCACAGAGCTATGACCGAAAGGACAAAGAGGATTTCCGCAAACAAACACAGCAATTCCTGGACTTGATATTGGCACAGGATCGTTTGTTATCTACCCGGAAAGAATTTTCCGTTTCCTCTTGGTTGAATGCAGCTCGTTCTCTGGGAACTACAGAAGAAGAAAAGCGATTGTACGAATGGAATGCTTCCGCATTAATCACAGTCTGGGGAGATAGCATTGCTGCCAATCAAGGCGGACTACATGATTATTCGCATCGGGAATGGAGTGGACTTTTGAAAGACTTGTATTATCAGCGTTGGAAAGCCTTCTTTGAGCAGAAACAGGCGGAGCTGGATGGGAAGCCTGCAGGACAGGAAATAAACTTCTATGGGATGGAGAAAGCCTGGGCAGAGAAGAGTAAGGCACAGACATTGAAGAACTAAATAAAAGCAAGTGATATATAAGTAATATGCACGTAATATATAGCCGGGTATGAAATATTATCCGGCTATATTTGTCTTAGAACCCTTTCATAAAGAATTTCTAATTTCATTGCTAATAGGAAAATTCTTATATTTGCTGCAACTAATACTTAAACACAATAAGTTGCAAATGGAATTTACAGAAGAGCAAATACTGTTGAGAGCTTTGTCACGAGGAGATGAGAAAGCTTTTGAGGTTTTGTTTATGCGTTATTTCCCGAGGGTGAAACGTTTTATATCCGGTTTACTTCAGGATGATATAACGGCAGAGGACTTTGCACAAGATATTCTCCTCAAACTATGGCAGAAGCGTGAGGAGATGGCAAAAATCGAAAATCTGAATGCCTACCTTTATCGGACTTCCCGGAATGCTGTGTACCAGCATTTACGACATATACTTTTGGTGAATGAATATGGAGAAAAGCAACAGGAGAATCTTTCCCGTCAGCAGAATGAGGGTGCGGGAAACATCGAAGAAAATATGTTTGCCGAAGAATTACTGCTATTGATACAGCATACGGTAGAGCAAATGCCCGCCCAACGAAAAAGAATTTATGAGATGAGCCGTAAAGAAGGCAAAAACAATGATGAGATAGCGCAACTGCTTGCAATAAACAAACGGACTGTAGAAAACCATCTCACACAAGCATTGGCTGATATCCGCAAGATGCTGAAGCACTTTTATCTTTTCTAAATAAAACCACTTTCTATTGACAAAAACTCTTCTTTTATTCTCCTTTCTCAAAAAAGTAGAAAAAATAGCTTTTAGACTGTGTGTGTATTCTATCTCGTGCATCTTATTAATAAACGGATAAAATCATGAAGAAGAAAAGCATATCAGAACTAATACATTTTTTTGTTCGCCATCCCCTGCAAAACTCCTTGCAGATGAAGTTTTGGCGTTGGCTGGTTTCTCCTGCTGATGCAGAAGATAAAGAAGAAGCTATACAGGAAGAGTGGATGAATATCATCGCTGAACCTGATGAGGCCACCCGGCGTTCATGGTATGAGGTCCGGCGTAAAGCGGGACTTGCAAATCCGGTAATAAAACCGCATTGGGAAATCAAACCACTTCTTCGCATTGCTTCTATGATATTAATCCCCTTATTTTCAGTGCTATTATCGTGGTATTATATAAATGATTATACTGATTCTTGCAAATTGGTAGAATATATTGTTCCCATAGGTGAACGGGGAGAATTGACTTTACCGGATGGGACAAAGGTACAGATCAATTCGGAGAGCAGTATCATTTACCCGAAAAGCTTTCGAGGCGATACACGTACTGTTTATCTTTCCGGAGAGGCGAATTTTGATGTCCATAAGGATAAGAAACATCCGTTTATTGTCAAGACATCTTTGTTATCAGTTCGTGCTTTAGGTACGAAGTTTAATATACAGGCATATTCGGAAGACAGGAAAACGACTACAACTCTTGAAAATGGAAAAGTGCAAATCAATAACCTGCTGGCACCAGACAGCTGTTTTATTCTTACTCCCGGTGAACAACTTGAATACAATCACCTGACTAAGAATTATGAAAAACGAAAAATAGATGTGATGATGGCTTCCGGTTGGACACGTGGTGAATTGAATTTTGTCGATTGCCATCTGGAGGATATTCTGAACACATTGGGACGACATTATAATGTAGAAATAAAGGCAGAACCGCATTTATACACAAATGATTTATATACCATTAAGCTTAGAAAGGGCGAACCTCTTCAAGCAGCAATTCATATTGTAACAATGACCGTCGGAGGTATGGAAAGCAAGGTCACAGACAATAAGGTTGTGATACTGACAGCTGCTTCACCGGCGAATAAGAGTAAGAAAGGAGGTACCCATCCATAAAAAGGTTGGACAAAACTGACCCTTTTGTCCAACCCGAAATAAATACCGTTATCATTTAAAATTTTAGGAAATAGTGAACCTTAAATGTAGTATTCATTTAATATACAAAAGTATGAATTTTAATTCTTATTTTACTATAAAACATACCAGTAATTTGCGTATTTTATTGTTAACCTTATTCTTTATAGTCCCTTTGGGTACTATCTATGGGCAGAATCAGTTGATTACTATTGCCGGAAAAAATATAACTTTGTTGAAAGCTTTTGATGCTATTGAAAGTCAGACTCAATTAAGCATTACTTATAGTCGGACTAAAATAGATGTGAATCGGACATTGAGTGTTGATTTTAAGAAACAAAAACTCTCTATTGTTTTGGATAAGTTGCTCGCGGGAACGGGGTTTACTTACAAGATAGAAAAAGGGTATATCGTTCTGGTTCCCGTACCGGTAAAACAAGAGCAAACGGAAGCAACTTCGAAAAAGATACAAGGAGTGATTGTAGATACGAATGGAGATCCGGTGATTGGTGCCAGTATTCAGGAGAAAGGAGTGGTCGGGAAAGGTACAGTTTCTGATTTGGATGGAAAATTTAACCTGTCAGTTGCGTCAAATGCTGTATTACTGATTTCATATATCGGTTTTCAGTCTCTTGAAGTAAAGGTGGGAAATCGGACAAGCTTGTCTTTGGTATTAAAAGAAGATCATCAGTTGCTGGATGAAGTAGTCGTTATCGGTTATGGAACAATGGAGAAACGTGCTGTGACCAGCTCCATTACTTCCATATCTTCAAAAGATTTAGTGACTGGATTGGGAGGCTCTACCATTGCGACTGCTCTGAAAGGAAAAATCTCCGGTATGAATGTTTCTGAAACTTCCAGTCCGAATGCCTCTGCTAGTTTCCAGCTTCGTGGGGTAGCTTCCATCAATGCTTCTTCTTCCCCTTTGATTGTGATAGACGGAATTCCTGGTGGTGATTTGCGTTCTATCAGTCAGGAAGATATTCAATCCATTGATGTTTTGAAGGATGCCTCTGCAGGTGCTATTTACGGAACAAGGGCAGCTGGTGGTGTCATTCTCGTGACTACCAAGAAAGCGAAAGAAGGTCCTATCACATTATCATATACAGGCGAGCTGTCCACCGAACAAGTTTCCAGAAGACCACAGGTCCTGGATCGCGATGCTTTCGTGAGGTTCGGTGTAGGAACAGATTTGGGAGCGTCTACCGATTGGTACGGTGAACTTTTAAATGAGGGAGCACTTTCCCAGCGCCATGTTGTCACCCGTTCGGGAGGGAGACATACAGCCAGAATATATGCCACTATTATGGCACAGGATCAGAAAGGTATTGCGATAGGCGATAATCGTAAAGACTATTCGGGGCGTATCAATGCAAACTTTAATCTTCTCAATGACTTGCTGGAAATAGGCTTACATACAGAATATCGTGAAGCACATCGGGATCAGCGGAGCAGTAGTTCCT
>NWBO01000006.1 GCA_002633275.1 Bacteroidales bacterium Phil12 | reverse complement strand
GTCTATGGATGATATATTTTCGATGTTCGGTGATATTTTCGGTGGCCGGGGAGGCTTCGGCGGATTCAGTGGTTTTGGCGGCGGTGGCGGACAAAGCCAGCGTCGTTTCAGAGGATCGGATTTGCGAGTGAAAGTAAAACTGAACCTGAAGGAGATTGCTGAAGGGGCTACGAAGAAATTCAAGTTAAAGAAATATGTCCCGTGTTCTCATTGCCATGGAAGTGGTGCCGAAGGTACCGGAGGAATGGAAACATGTCCTACCTGTAAAGGTTCGGGAACGGTCATCCGTACCCAGCAGAGCATTTTCGGTATGATGCAGACTCAAACCGTATGTCCTCAGTGTAACGGTGAGGGAAAAATCATCAAGAATAAATGTAAAGAGTGTAACGGCGAAGGTGTAGTCTACGGCGAAGAGGTGGTAGAAGTGAAGATTCCTGCCGGAGTAGCTGAAGGCATGCAACTTTCGATGAGCGGAAAAGGTATTGCCGGTCGCCACAACGGAGTAGCCGGTGATTTGCTGATTCAGGTAGAAGAGGAGGCACATCCGGATTTGATTCGTCAGGATGATGATTTGATTTATAATTTGTTACTGAGTTTCCCGACGGCAGCATTAGGCGGCGCTGTAGAGATTCCGACAATAGATAGTAAGGTAAAGGTGAAGATTGAAGCGGGAACGCAACCGGGAAAAGTTCTTCGCCTGCGCGGAAAAGGCTTGCCAAGTGTAAACGGTTACGGTACGGGTGATTTGCTGGTAAACGTCAGTGTTTATGTACCGGAAGCGCTGAGCAAGGATGAGAAACGTACGTTGGAAGAACTGGAGACTTCGGATAATTTCCGTCCGAATATGAGTATCAAAGAAAAAATATTCAAGAAGTTTAAGAGTTTGTTTGATTGATGGCGCGCTGAAGTCGCTGGGGCTTTTCATTTCTTTTGTGTGGACAAAAGAAACGAAACAAAGAAAAGCCACCGCTACGCCTCCGAGAGCTAAACCTCATGTGTTTTACCTAAGCAAAAAAAACGCACTTCGCTGCGCTCCGTTTGAACGGTTTTTTGCTTTTTACGGTAAAACGCATGAGGTTTTTTACGCTCTCTCCGTCTATGCGGATATTTCTGGGTTGGGGAGAGTTCTTCTGCTGGATGATGGTAGTAAACGTTGCTTCGCTCGTTTTATATCTTAATAATTATTGTGTATAACTACTTTATATACAAATTATTGATGTGTCATTATTAAAGTATAACTATCTATGCATAATTGTTTTTATGTAAGTATGACATAATAATGCGATGTAGTGATAATTATCTGATATAATTTGCAAAATTTCCAATTCCAATATATAAAGTATCCTCATTTAAAAACGAGCGAAGCGACGTTTACTCTCCGAAAAGAGGTGGAATGAAAGAAAAGAAGGAGGAATGGCCTCATTTTTGGAGCGTAAAGCGTAACGGAGTGTTTTTCGGAAAAAGGCAAAAAACCGTTCAAACGGAGCGTAGCGGAGAGCGTTTTTTTTGACTCCGAAAAACACGCAGTGAAGTAGTGGAAAAAATGCAGCCTTGATTTTTTCTTTGATTACTTTCTTTTGTATCAAGACAAAAGAGAAGTAATTGGGAGTATGAGGGCAACGCCCTCACAAACAAACACTCAATTACTCAATCACTCCATTGCTTCAGCTCCGAAAGAGAGTGGGAGTAATGTTCCAACCCCTTCCATTACATAGATTTCCTTTTTACCGTATAGCATGATACGCATGGGACGATTGAAACGCTGTTCCGTTTCGAGCATCACCTGACGGCATGCTCCGCAGGGAGGTATCGGACTGTCTATAAAATCTTTTTCTGTACGGGCGGCAATGGCTAATGTCTCTACCGGCTGGTCGGGATACTGGGCATTGGCGTAAAATAACGTCGTACGTTCGGCACATAACCCCGACGGATAAGCTGCATTCTCCTGATTGTTCCCTGTTACAACGGTTCCGTCCATCAAACGGGCGGCAGCTCCCACATGAAAGTGAGAGTAAGGAACGTAACTGCGGTTTGTGGCTTCTTTAGCGTCATCAATCAATTGACGGTCTGCTTCGCTCAACTCTTCGTAAGAGTAGATACGAACCTCGCTTTTAAGAGTCAGTTCTTTCATTTTTCACAGGTATTAAGTTTATCTTCCACAAAGTTAGTAAAGTGTTTGGCTTCTCTGCTATTTTTTTATTTAATTTGTAGGGAAAAGAAAAAAAGATATATGAAAAAACGCATACTCTCCCTTTTTATTATCCTGTTCGGAATGTTGATTGCCGTATCGGCTCAGACACGTAATAAACGTTACGAAGAGTATATTTCTAAATATAAAGATTTGGCAATAGAACAAATGGCACGCTATAAGATTCCGGCCAGCATTACTCTGGCGCAAGGGTTGCTGGAGAGCGGAGCGGGACAAAGTGAGCTGACCCGGCGTTCGCATAACCATTTCGGAATTAAATGCGGAGGAAACTGGAACGGGAAGACCACTTATCATGATGATGATGCCCGGGGAGAATGTTTCCGGGTTTATAAAAATGCCCGTGAATCGTATGAGGACCATTCCCGTTTCCTGGCGAATCGTCCCCGTTATGCGG
>NWBO01000005.1 GCA_002633275.1 Bacteroidales bacterium Phil12 | reverse complement strand
GTCTATATCTACGGTGAAAACTATATTCTTCCCGTACAAGGCGGCGGTTTCAGCGGTATCAGTTCTATCCTTTTCCAGAAACAATTTGTATTCGAAGAAGACGAGTTCCTGGAAGCAGCCAGCTATACCAATACACAAGGCAAAGTAGTTACTGCCCATACAGCTACCGCCAAGTTCAAGATTCTGCCCAAAGACATTGATTTGTCCGAAGCTGACTTCCAGTGTGCGGATATTCACGAATTGAAGCTGACACGTGCGGAAGTGCCCCAATTGTTGGTAAATACAACTAAAAAGTTAGACGAAAACGGCATTTTGAGCGTAGAGTTGACTCCAAGTAACATGACGGCTCCTTACTACGGTGCAGTACTGGAAATCACATTGGACAAGACGACTACAAGTTCCAACTACTTCGTGGTGAAACCGACTTCCTACAGTGCCAACAACGGCGTGTTCGCTTATCGTGAGACACGTACGGTATATCAGAACTCGGAATCCTTGAAATTCGTCAGCACGGAAAGTCTCGACCTTGCCAGAACAATAGGCTGGGGATTCGGTGAAAACGAAGAAGTGAAGTTTGTGGACGAACTGGGATTCAGTGAACTCGCAGTTGCAACCACTTATGAGTTGACAGAAAACCCGAACAATACATTCGAAGTTACTGATAAAGGTGTATTAACTGCCAAAGCTGCTAACAGGTCGGGTAAAATCAGAATAACTTATACCGTTGCCGAAGAGGAATTCTCTAAAGAAGTATTGATTTACTCACAGGATGAAGCGACCGCTAAGAACGGTATCGAATTGAGAAGTACAACAGTATCGTTGAGTGACATTGAAAGTCTGTACAAAGGTACAAAAGCCTTCATTGTGCAGAATGCCCAAACAACAATGGAAAATCTTGGTGTCACTGCGTCCAAAGCATGGAAACTGGGTACTCAAGCCAATGGCGGCAATTGGGAAGCCATCCCGATGACTACCAACCTTGCAACGATTACACAAGACACTGAGTTAGCTAATGGTGAAGTATGCCTTTACTACGATGCCGCCCAAAAGACCAGTTATCTGTTGGTAGGTCCTCAAGCTGATGGCATAGAAAGTGCTAACCTGTTCGCAATGAATGATGAAGGAACAGACAAAGCTCCTTTCACTCTCAATGAGAAAGAAGTGGGATTGTATGTAGGAAATGTAGGTACGAAGTATGTAGTGGAAGCTCCGACCGCAAAAGAGGAACTGGCTATTCAAATGTATGTAAAAGCCGGTATTGACCATCCGGATACTGACCCGAATCAGAATATACGTATATTAGGCAAGAAATTGGCAATCCCCGGTGTGTATGATGAAGAACTGGGTTACCACTTCAACGAGTTGGATTTGCGCACTACCTTGTATAATTTCAAACCTGCTGACGCTGATTTCAAAATCACATTGAATAGAGACGACCAGAATGACAAAGTAAAAGAAAAATGGGATACTAACTTCAAATGGGATGCCGACAACTATACTTTAACATTAAGTCCGGTATGGGCTCTGTATAACTTCAACTTCAACGACAAGAAAGTGAGTGATATGACAGAAGCCAATAATGGTGTCAAACTCTCTTGGACATTCAATGCCGGTAAGGGAGAAACTACCTCTAACGGAAATGAACAGTGGTACATCAAAGACCCCGTTCGCCAACCAGGTGAAAACACAATCTACATGGGACTTGACAAACAGCCAAACGCAACGGGCGTCATCAGTACAGACTATGAAATCAAAGTATCTGAAATAACGGGAGACCCGGAAAAGAAGAAATTGTCAGATTTGGAAGTAGGGAAAGTGTATAAATTCGGAGATTACTTCAAAAATCACAATTTCTGGGTAAACGGTTGTTCATGGGATGTTTACGGCGGGCCTAAAAATCTTACCGGAAAGGATCTTCCCGTATTAATAAAATATGATTTTGCCACAAATAAACTTGTGATAACCGATTATGCAAAGAAATACTTTGGCAAAAGAAGGTGTGAGTTAAAGTTTCAACCACAAGGTAATGAGACTACTGCCGGCTTGGAAATTGACAGTGACGAACAGACATTCAAATTAAAGGTAGTTCCGACAACGACCAATTTTCAAATAAAGATTGATTATAATACCGACTTCTCAAACCAGAACCTGTTCTTCAGAATTGTTGAGGGGTAAGTCTTATTCTCTGTACACACTAGAGTAATGCAGGTTACTTTAGAATAGGGACTCTATCAAACAACCATGCCGTGAAATCGCAAGTCTGTTACAGGCCTCGAATTCCGGCATGGCTCTTTTTACAAAAAAACAAGAGCAGGGATAATTAATCACATTTTAAGCGTACATTAAGCGACACTTCATCCTAAAATTTATCGCCGGACGATATCTTTGTCTCAAAATTATTATTAACTTGTAATATCATGAATAGAATCAGCAAAGTATTTCTAGCCTGTGCGTGCAGCGCCTTCTGCATGAACGGACAAGCACAAGACAATGCTTCATGGACAAACGACTTCTCCAACGCCGGAGAAACACTGAAAGTGGTGGGTCGGGGCACATGCAGTATTGCCGACAACGTATTCCGTTCCAAAGGCTCCTACGCCTTATTCGGCAACCCCGAATGGAAGAACTACTCTTTCTCTTTCAAAGCCCGTGCCCCTAAAAATGCCGAACAGGTACAAATCTGGGCGAGTTTCCGCAATTACAATCGTTTCGACCGCTATGTGGTAGGT
>NWBO01000004.1:12263-19580 GCA_002633275.1 Bacteroidales bacterium Phil12 | reverse complement strand
AGTGGGTGATGAAAAGAAGATTGTGGAAGCGGGAGACGGTATTTATATTGAACCGGATATTTTGCATGGCTGCGTTTGTCTGGAGCCTGGAGTTTTGATTGACTGTTTTGCTCCGATACGAGCTGATTTCTTGAAATAAGCCTTGAAAAGATGTTTTGTACAATTTGTTTTTCGTGCAATCCAAGCAGATAAAGCTATTGCTTAATCGGATGATTTTCCTTTTGTGGTAATCTGTGAAGTTGTTTTTGCACAAAAATAGTGTGTAGTGAACAATATTGGTATGGAAAAAGTGTAAAAGTAAAAGTAACAAAAACAATACTTTTGCACTTTTTTTAGTGCTTGTCGTATGTTTGTCATCAGAAAAATTCTAAAGTTAAACCTTAGATTATTTATTATGTACAAATTGAAAGAATTGTTTTTAATGTTTATCCTCGCTTTTGTCAGTTTGGCTGCATACGCACAAAGTTTGACAGTAACTGGTAAGGTGATTGATAGTGAAGGATATGAAGTGATTGGAAGTAGTGTAACCATTAAAGGTGTTGCCGGTGTTGGAACAGTTACCGACGTAAATGGTAACTATACTCTGAAAGTGAATGATGCATCCAAAGATGTATTGGTTTTCTCGTATGTAGGTATGACTCCGCAAGAAGTGAAAGTCAATAACCGAAGTGTAATCAATGTGACTCTACAGGCTGATGCCGTATTACTGGAAGACGTTGTGGTAATTGGTTATGCTGCCGTTCCTCGTAGAGATTTGACCGGGTCGGTAACCTCCGTTAGCAGCAAAGAACTTTCTAAAGTGCCAGTAAGTGATGTTACACAAGCCTTGACCGGACGCATGGCAGGTGTGATGGTGCAGCAGAGTGAAGGTACTCCGGGTGCTTCCATTTCCGTACGTGTGCGTGGAGGTATCTCTATCACACAAAGTAACGAACCTCTTTACATTATCGACGGCTTTCCCAGTGAAGACGGTATGTCTACCCTCGACCCCGCTGAAATTGAAACCATTGACGTGTTGAAGGATGCTTCGGCCACTGCCATCTATGGTGCTCGTGGTGCCAATGGTGTAGTTGTAATCACTACGAAGAATGGTAGTAAATCAGGTGGCAAGGCTACAGTGACTTTTGACAGTTATGTCGGTGTCAAAAAGATTGCAAACAAATTGGATGTACTTAATGCCGGTGAATTTGCCAGATTGGATTACGAACGTACATTGTGGAGAATGGGTACAGGAGATTCCGGTGCGGATGGTATGACCAAATGGGAAGAGAGATACGGTAAGTTCAGCGATCTCGCTTCCATATATAATGGTCGCAAGGGTATCGACTGGCAAGATGAAACCTTGGGTCGTAATGCTATTACTCAAAACTATCGTGTAGGTGTATCCGGAAAGACGGAGAAGATGAATTACAGTCTGGCTTACTCATACTACAACGAAGAAGGTGCTATGGTATACAGCGGTAGTAAAAAGCATAACATCTCATTCAACATGAATCATGAGATAAACAAATGGTTAACGGTAAATTCACGTATCAGTTACGACCAGATGCGTGTGGAAGGCATGGGTACATCAGAAGGTGGTGACCGCTTCAACAAGATGCAGCACATCTTGCAGTATCGTCCTACAGTAGGTATTATGGGGGTAGATGAAGATTTATTATACGGCGAAGATCCTCTGTTGGCAGATGATAATGGCAACGTTATGCAGAATCCGCTGATTTCGGCAGCAGAAGAGCTCAACGATAGGGAATGGCGTACTTTCCAGGCCAATGGTGGCGCTACCATTAAGCTGCTGAAAGGACTATCTTTCCGTAGTACGGTAGGTATGCGCTATCAGACTCGCCGTAATGATGTATTCTATGGTGATGAGTCTATTACAGGTAAGCGTTCCAGTATTCAAGGTTCAATTACTAATTTGGAAAATAGCAGTTTTCAGACTTCCAATGTTTTGACCTATTCTTGGAAAAACAAAATTCATGACTTTACAGTCATTGCCGGACATGAATATGTGGAAAGATGGTCACGCAGCTTTTCTGCAAGTGCCAGTCAGTTTCCGAATGATGAAATAGGTTTGGGAGACCTCTCACTGGGTGTTCCAGGTGTTCCCACTTCCAGTGAAAACTACGATGATAAATTGCTTTCCTTCTTTGGACGTATAAACTACAACCTGATGGATAAATATCTTTTTACTGCTTCAGTCCGTGCTGACGGTTCTTCCAAGTTCGGTAAGAACAACAAGTGGGGATATTTCCCGGCTTTCTCGGCTGCATGGCGTTTAAGCGAAGAAGAATTTATCAAGGATCTGGGAATCTTCTCCGACTTAAAATTCCGCATCGGTTATGGACTTGCGGGTAACAATCGTATTGGTAGTTATCAAAGTCTTGCTCTTATGAATTCTGTTACTGCTGCCAATGGCAACGGTGCACAAGCAGGCTATGCTTCTCGTCAGGTGCCTAATCCCGATTTGAAATGGGAGGCAAATAAGACATTCAACGTAGGAATAGATTTTGGTTTCTTGAACCAGCGTATCACATTCTCGCCGGAATTCTACATCAATCGCAGTAGCAACTTGCTGCTGAATGCCAAACTGCCTAACTCTTCCGGTTATACTAGTATGGTTATCAACGCAGGCGAAACTCAAAATTCGGGTGTGGATTTGACTATCAATACGGCAAACATCGTATCCAAAGATTTTACTTGGAACACTTCGGTTACTTTCTCCCACAACAAGAACAAGGTTAAGAAACTGACAGGTGAAGATGTACAGTTGTATCTGGCCAACTTTGGTTATAGTGGTGCGGGGGCATCCCATCAGATTGGAGTAAATCAACCATTGGGACAATTCTACGGTTATGTGACTGACGGATTGTATCAGGTGGAAGACTTCAATTACGATGCTACAACCAAAACTTATACATTGAAGGACGGTGTACCTTATCATGGCGACAAGAAGAATATCCAGCCAGGTTACTGGAAATTTAAGAACGTGGACGGTAGTGAAGACAACCAAATTACTGAAAGTGATAAGACCATTATTGGTAATGCCTTGCCTGATTTCTATGGCGGTATCAACAATACTTTCAGTTGGAAGGATTTTGACTTGAGCATCTTCTTTACTTACAGCTATGGTGCGGAAGTACTGAATGCTACTAAGTTGACCAATACCAAGACTGCCCTTACTAATAAAAACGTTCTGTCGGTAGCTGATGATGCTCATCGTTGGGTGACTATTAATGCCAATGGTGAACTGATTACGAATCCGGAAGAACTGGCAGCAGTGAACCAGGGAAAAACAGTAGCTCATTTCGGTGATAACGGATCCAACAACACCTACATTCATTCTTGGGCCATTGAAGATGCTTCTTATTTGAAATTGAGTAATATCACTTTAGGGTATACCTTCCCCAAGAAAGTGATAAATAAAATTGGTCTGACCAAATTGCGTCTGTATGCAACGGGCAATAATTTGTTTACATGGACTCCTTATACCGGTTTCGATCCGGAAGTATCTACCATGAGTAGCGCGTTAACTCCCGGTGTCGATTTCGGTGCTTACCCCAGAAGCCGCTCTTTCGTATTTGGTGTGAACGTAGCATTTTAATTAGAATTAAAAAGGGAATAATAAGATGAAAAACAAAATGATATATGCGCTTGGCGCAATGATGCTTGTAGGGGTTGCTTCTTGTGACCTGACTGAAAAGCCCAGCTCATTCTACGAGAAAGATACTTATTTCGTGACAGAAGGAAAAGCCCAGATGGCTGTAGTCGGAATCTATGACTGTCTTGAAACTACAGACTATTATGGACAAAATATCATGCCGTTCTTTGGGTCGGACGACATGTTCATGGTACGTGGAACCGGTTCGGACGGAACTCGCCGTGACATATCCCACTATCTGTACAATGCTTCTAATACTTGGATTGCTAGTGTATGGAGATGTGCTTACCAAGCTCTCGATCGTGCCAATGTGGCTATTGCCAGCATCGAGGCTATGTCAGGTTTTGCAGAAAACAAAAACCTGCAGGAAATTGACGGGCAAGCTCGATTCCTCCGTGCCTACATAGCTTTTGACCTAGTGAAATTCTTTGGTGATGTACCGTTCAGCACGGAATATACGAATGGTTTTGCTAATACATCCAAACCTCGTACCGACCGTGAGCTGATTTATGACCAAATCATCGAAGATTTGAATTATGCAAAAACATATTTGAAATCTGGTCGTGAAGTGGCTTCTTCTGAAATACCTTGTAGCGGTGCTGCCCATACTTTACTGATGCGTGTCTATTTGCAACGCGCTGGCTATAGCCTGAACTGTTCATCGCGTCAATTGACCCGTCCGGATGATACTACCCGAAAGGGATATTTTGAAGCGGTGATTAAAGAATGGGAAGCTCTGAAGGCTGAAGGCTACCATGGTTTTTATGCAGGTGGTTATGAGCAACTGTTTAAGAACTATTCTCAGCTGACATTGGACAATCAGGAATCTCTTTGGGAGATCGCTTTCGAACCCAACCAAGGTTTGAAGGACAATGCCGGTGTATGGGCAACTTACAACGGACCACTTGTAGATGCTCCGGGAAGTTATCCCGGCACAAGCAGTTATATGGGACGTGCCAATGCTTTCTTTGTGGTATTACCATATTGGAAGTCTTTCTATGAGTCAAATGAGGATGGAAGCATAAAAGATGTACGTCGTGACGTGAATTTCGTGGATTATGCTATCAAGTGGGACAAAAATAAAGAAACTCAGGAAAAATCGCATACTTCTGCCGATATCAACAAAAATCTGAACAGATATCCGGGCAAATGGCGCAGAGAATGGATGGCTCCGGGTTTTGTGGATCCCAACAATACAGGCGTCAATTATGCTCCGTTGCGTTATGCTGATGCTGTTCTGATGGCAGCTGAAGCTTATAACGAAATCGGCAACACAACCGAAGCATGGAAACTATTGAATGACGTCCGTGTACGTGCCGGTGCTACTCCTATAAGTACAGCCAATTATTCAAGCTTGTTGAAGGCTCCGAAATTGTATGATTTGCCATTTATTCCGGATGGTGATGATGCCGGCAGATTCCGTACAGCATTGTATTGGGAACGTGCTTTTGAACTTTGCTACGAAGGTCAACGTAAATATGATTTACTACGATGGGGTATTCTGGAAGCATCTTTAAAAGCTGCTCAGAACTACATGGAATCATGGATTCCGGGACCAGATGAATATATAACGGATGCTGCACGTAAAGATTGGAATCCGGTGAAATGGGCTAAGTCCAATTACGTAGCAGGCCACAACTTTACCACAGGCAAGCATGAACTTTACCCCATTCCATTGGCCGAAATCCAATCGAACGCGGCTTTGAATGGAGAAAACAATCCGGGATTTGAGTAATTTCATTTTCTGGGTATGAACTGACAATGGATGGAGAAAGTATAAACATCTTACTGTTTCTCCATCCTTGTATGTAAGGATGATAATTTGAGCAGATATAACCTATAGAATATGCATATATTTATGAAGAAATTTTTATTATTTTGTTACGCAGTTGCTACATTGCAGGGATTCTCTGGCTGTTCACCCAGTCAACCAAAGGAAGATTACGGCTGGTTGAAAAACGCGATAGACACTTCTGTGCAACAACTGGAAGAAACAGTGGCGGATGTAGGGGATTCAGTCTTGTTGCCCCGTTCCATCTGGACGGGATACGATATGGATTTTCTCTGTAGCCAGTTACAAAGAGAGCCTGTAACTTTTAAAGACTCCTTGCGGATGAAACCTGTGAAAGATGCCTTGGGAAGCCGTAGATATTGCAGTTCCATCTATGATTGGACAAGCGGTTTTTTCCCCGGAAACTTGTGGTACGCATATCAGTTGACTGGTATAGAAGACTTGAAAAAAGATGCGGTGAAATTTACGAATTACCTATATCCGTTGAAAGATTATAAAGGTACACACGATATCGGATTCATGGTGAATTGCAGTTATGGTAATGCGCACCGTCTGTCTCCTGCCGACACTATCCGTCAGATATTGGTACAGACTGCTGATAATTTGTGCGGTCGTTTCGACTCGAACATAGGCTGTATCCGTTCCTGGGATTTTGGGAAGTGGAATTTCCCTGTGATTATTGATAATATGATGAATCTGGACTTATTGTTTTACGTCAATCATCTTACGAATGATTCCAAGTATAAAGAAGTCGCATTGAGACATGCTGAGACAACAATGAAAAACCACTTTAGAAACGATCATTCGTCCTACCATGTAGTAAGCTACAATAGCGATGGCAGCGTAGAAATGAAATGTACGCATCAGGGGAAAAATGATGATTCCTCATGGGCGCGCGGACAAGCTTGGGGAGTATATGGATATACATCCTGTTATCGTGAGTCGAAAGATGCAGCCTTCTTACAGCAAGCCCAAAATATCGCGGCATTAATCATGGAACGTGTAAAGACTGACGATGCGATTCCTTTGTGGGACTACGATGCCCCGAACACACCGGAGACGCCTCGTGATGCATCTGCCGCCTCTATCACAGCTTCTGCCCTGATAGAGCTCAGTACTCTTGTAGAGGACGGACAAGTCTATTTTGATTACGCCGAGAAACTGCTCAAGTCTCTCTCTTCCGATGCTTACTTGGCAAAAGTCGGCACCAACCAGGGATTTATTCTGATGCACTCTACAGGTTCATTGCCTAATGGTTCTGAAATTGATACACCTATCAATTATGCCGATTATTATTATCTGGAGGCTTTAGTCCGATATATGCAAGTAAAAGGAATTGATTATAAATCGCTATAAACGAAATTAATATACCATGAAGATAACAAAGTATATTCTTAGCTTTATTTTTCTGTTGGTTGTATTATGTGCGGAAGCACAGCAGTTGCGGAAGGAAGCTTTCGGCTTGCTGAATCTGGATTATCCGGGATTGGAGAAAGTGAAAGCCGCATATGACCGACAACAATGGGACGAGGCAGCCAAAGCCTTATTGGACTATTATCGCCAACGTACCGGCATAGGACACCCTGATATCGATATGCAGAATATCAAGATTTCCAAGGAAGAACAGAAATGGGCGGATGATGCCTTGGAACATACGTTTTTTGTGCATAAAGGCTATCAGCCTTCTTATAATTACGGCAAAGATATCAACTGGCAATATTGGCCGGTACAGGACAATGAGTTGCGTTGGCAATTGCATCGCCACAAATGGTTCACCCCAATGGGTAAGGCATATCGAATCTCTGGAGACGAGAAATATGCCAAAGAATGGGCATACCAATATATGGATTGGATTAAAAAGAATCCT
>NWBO01000004.1:0-12087 GCA_002633275.1 Bacteroidales bacterium Phil12 | reverse complement strand
CCGGAGTTCTTGACTGAATTTCTGATTAATTATCACCGGCATGCACTGCATATTCTTGGCAATTACTCGGATCAGGGTAACCACTTGTTGTTTGAAGCTCAGCGAATGGTGTATGCAGGTGCGTTTTTCCCCGAATTTAAGGAAGCAGGCGAATGGCGAAAAAGTGGGATAAGCATTTTGAACCGCGAAATTAAAAAACAAGTCTATCCGGATGGCGGTCAATATGAATTGGACCCACATTATCATCTGGCGGCAATCAACATTTTCTGCAAGGCTTTGCGCATGGCGGATGTTAATGGCTTCCGTCAAGAATTTCCCACCGGATACGTGAATACGGTCAAGAGTATGATTGAATTTTATGCCAACATTTGTTTTCCGGATTACAGCAATCCCTGTTTCAGTGATGCCAAGTTGGGAGACCGTCCGGCAGAAATCCGTAATTATCAGGATTGGCTCAAGCTATTTCCTGATTGTGAGTGGATTCGTTATTATGCCACAGAAGGTCGTGAAGGCACTCCCTTGCCCAACCTTTCTCACGGTGCGCTGACTTCCGGTTTCTTTACTTTCAGAAACGGCTGGAAACAGGATGCTACCGTAATGGTTGTAAAGGCCGGTCCCAAAGGGGAATGGCACTGCCAGCCGGACAATGGAACTTTTGAGTTTTGGTTCAATGGCCGGAATCTCTTCCCGGATAGTGGCTCCTACGTCTATGCCGGTGATGATGAAGTAATGAAACTTCGTAATTGGTTTCGCCGGACAAGTTCTCACAATACGTTGACATTGGATGGGAAAAACCTGCAAACAACCCAGTCTGTCACCAAACTATGGAAGCCCGAAGGCAATGAGCAGATTCTGGTGACTGAGAATCCGCATTATGATGGTTTGAAACACAGACGTTCTGTTTTCTTTGTAGACCAATCTTATTTTGTAATTGTAGATGAAGCCGTGGGAAACGCCCAAGGAGTAGTGAATCTGAACTACCATTTGTGTGAAGGTACTGTAAATATAGACAGAAAGAATAATATGCTGACTACAGTTTATGACGGCCCAAGCAACGTGAAACTGCAATGCTTTGCCGAGAAGAAAATTTCAATGAAAGAAAAAGAAGGCTGGCGTTCAACTGCCTATCGTTTACGAGTACCCCGTACAACTGTATCTTTTGATATAGATAAAAAGGATTCGGACGCTGTACGTTACATAACTATTCTTTATCCGTCGAAAAATACAGCTTCCTTCCCTATATTCAAAGCTAAGTTCCTGAACAAGGCATTTGACGAAAATGGGGTGAAAATAGAAATATCTGTTGGCGGAAAGAAACGTCAATTGGAATATAAACTATAATAACCCGTTGGCGGAATTAATTCATTACCGCTGCGGAATGACTGCAATGATACTTTAATGGTTTGTTGTAATATATTGAAGGTATGAATCTGCTTTGTAATATTTTGATTATCAGTACCTATTGGATGCATTGCATTCAGTATACGATTGAACCCTATTCAGTATACGACTGAATGGCATTCAATATACGACTGAATTAGGTTCAGTATACTGCTATTTCTTGCATCTGTATTATTTGTAAGGAATGCAGATTGCTGTTCCGTGCCTTATTGCAGTTCACAATCGTCCGGATTTTCTTAAATTCCGCCAACGGGTTATAAAAGATTTTTATAATGAATCGTTTATCATACATATTTCTGCCTTTGACTGCCATCGGAATGTCCGCTTGCAGTTCCGGCAAAGAGGAAGTGAAACGTCCGAATATCATCTTTATGATGACGGACGACCATACTACGCAAGCTATGTCATGTTACGGTGGACGTTTCCTTCAGACTCCCAACATGGATAGGATTGCCAATGAAGGTGTTCGTATGGACAATTGTTATGCGGTCAATGCTTTATCCGGCCCGTCAAGAGCTTGTATCCTGACGGGCAAATTCAGCCACATCAATGGATTCACAGACAATGCCAGCACTTTCGATGGTAACCAACAGACCTTCCCTAAATTGTTGCAGGCCGCCGGTTACCAGACTTCAATTGTCGGCAAATGGCATCTGATTACCGAGCCTCAGGGATTTGACTATTGGTGTATCCTGACCGGACAACATGAACAGGGGGATTATTACAATCCCGATTTCAACGAGAACGGAAAGCAGATTGTAGAGCAGGGCTATACAACTGACGTTATTACAGACAAGGCTATCGAATATCTGGAACACAGAGACAAAAGCAAGCCTTTCTGCATGATGTATCACCAGAAAGCCCCTCACCGTAACTGGATGCCCGCTCCTCGTCATTTGGGAATGTTCAACAATACCGTGTTTCCCGAACCTGCCACGCTTTTCGATACATACGAAGGCAGAGGCTCTGCTGCTATAGAACAGGATATGTCCATCGAGCATACATTGACCAATGACTGGGATCTGAAACTACTGACCCGTGAAGAAATGCTGAAAGATACGACCAATCGCCTCTATCAAGTCTACAAGCGTATGCCGGCTGATGTACAAGATAAGTGGGATTCGGTATACGCCCAGCGTATTTCAGAATACCGTAGCGGCAACTTAAGAGGGAAAGAACTGATCAGTTGGAAGTACCAGCAATATATGCGCGATTACTTGGCAACTATTGTAGCTGTGGACGAAAATATAGGAAGGTTGCTCGGCTATCTGGAGAAAAACGGTGAATTGGACAATACAATCATAATCTATACTTCGGACCAGGGTTTCTTTCTGGGCGAACATGGCTGGTTCGACAAGCGCTTTATGTATGAAGAATGCCAGCGCATGCCATTGGTTATCCGTTATCCGAAGGCCATCAAGGCGGGGAGTGTATCGAGCGCTATTGCCATGAATGTGGATTTTGCTCCTACCCTGCTGGATTTTGCCGGAGCAGATATACCAGCAGATATTCAGGGACAGTCTCTCAGGACCATTCTGGAGAATGGGGGGAAAACACCGGCTGACTGGAGAAAAGCCGCCTATTATCACTATTATGAGTATCCGGCAGAGCACTCGGTTAAAAGGCATTACGGCATTCGTACCGCTGACTTCAAGCTGATTCACTTCTATAACGATGTGGACGAATGGGAAATGTATGACTTGAAGAATGACCCGAGTGAACTGAACAGTGTGTTTGGTAAACCGGAGTATGCCGACAAACAAGCGGAACTCATTTCATTGCTGAAAAAGATTCAAAAACAGTATAAGGATGATGACCCCGATGAAAAGGTCAAAGAGTTATTCAAAGGTGACAGACGATTGATGAAAAACAGATAATCTAAATTTAAATTATGGACAGAAGAAATTTTTTAAAGCATACCGGCTGGTCTCTTGTCGGGCTGGCCGCTTCCGGTAGCCTATTATCTGCATGTCAGCAAGGAACTGCCGCAGGAAAGAAAGTCATGCCCTCTGCCAGTAATCTGAAGTATTTCTGGGGAGATTTGCATAATCATTGTAACATAACCTACGGTCATGGCGACATGCGTTCTGCATTTGAGGCTGCCAAAGAACAACTGGATTTTGTATCTGTCACTCCTCATGCCATGTGGCCGGATATTCCCGGAGCCGATGATCCCCGTCTGAAGTGGGTGATCGATTATCATACCGGTGCCTTCAAGCGTTTGCGAGAGGGAGGTTATGAGAAATATGTCGCCATGACCAATGAATACAATAAGGAAGGAGAATTCCTGGCTTTTGTTGGTTATGAGGCGCACAGCATGGAACATGGCGACCATGTGGCTCTGAATTATGATTTGGACGCACCGCTGGTGGAATGTACTTCCATTGAAGACTGGAAACGGAAAGCTCGCGGACATAAGGTATTCATAACTCCGCATCACATGGGATATCAGACTGGCTATCGCGGATACAACTGGAACTTCTTTACGGAAGGAGACCAGACCCCGTTTGTAGAGATGTATTCGCGCCATGGACTGGCAGAAAGCGATCAGGGAGATTACAGTTATCTGCATGACATGGGTCCTCGCCAATGGGAAGGTACTATTCAATGCGGATTGGAGCAAGGTAAAAAATTCGGTATTATGGGTTCGACCGACCAACATGCAGGTTATCCGGGAAGTTACGGTGACGGTCGCATAGGTATCCTTGCGGAATCATTGAGCCGTGATAAAATCTGGGATGCCATGAAGAACCGTCATGTATGCTGTGCCACCGGTGATAAAATCAATATAGATTTTCGTTTGAATGATGCGTTCCCGGGCGATGTCGTACGGGGAAACAGTCGCCGCATTTATCTGAATGTGGAGGGAGGTAGCTGTATTGATTATATTGACATCGTTAAGAACAGAAAGTGTATTGCTCGTTTAAGCGGTCCGTTGTTGCCCGAGATACCGGAAGGAGATATGGTACGCTGCAAGGTAAAAGTTGATTTCGGTTGGAACCGCGAAGAGCAGTATGTGCATTGGCAAGGAAAGCTGTCCATAAATAAAGGAACTATCAATGCTGTGGAACCTTGCTTCCGTGGCGCCGCTTTCACTTCTCCGCAACCGGGAGAATCTGAGTTTGAGACAAAAGTTAACCGTATTGTGTCTGTTACAAGTAAGGATGCAGAGTTGGATATGTACAGTTCCAAAAACCCCAATACCACGACTCCTGCCACGCAAGCTGTCATTCTGGATGTGACTATGCCTAAAGATGGCGTGATTACAGCCGAATTCAATGGCAAGAAATTTGAGCATTCGTTGGGTGAACTTTTGGAAGGTTCCCGTTCACATTTCATGATAGGGTGGCTCAGTGAGGCTATTCTCTTCAACCGTGCAATGCCGGAAAGTTGCTTTACGGTTGAGCATTATATGGAGGATACCCAACCCGAAAGAGATACGGACTATTACTATGTCAGGGTTCGCCAGCGTGACCAGCAATGGGCATGGAGTTCTCCTATATGGGTAGAAAGAACATAATGTTTCCTTATTTGATATAATAAACTATGGAATATGCAATTGGCATTGATTTAGGTGGTACATCTATAAAATATGCTTTGGTGGATAAAGCGGGTAATTCTTTCTTTGAGGGAAAATTACCCTCTTTTGCTTCTGTTTCAGCTGCAAAAGTAATAGAGCAGTTGATAAAAGCTGTCATGTTGTTAAAAGATGAAGCTGCCAAACAAAACTGGACAGTATTGGGCATTGGGCTTGGTACACCCGGAATTGTAGATGAGACGAACCGTATCGTATTGGGAGGTGCAGAAAATATTATCGGTTGGGAAAACATAGATGTGGCTTCTCTTTTGGAAGAACAGATGAAACTACCGGTAGTCGTTGGAAATGACGCCAACCTGATGGGGTTGGGGGAAGCGAAATATGGTGCAGGGAGGGGGTGTACCCACGTGGTGTTTCTGACAGTGGGAACCGGCATCGGTGGAGCCGTCATCATTGATGGCAAATTATTCAACGGCTATGCCAATCGGGGTACGGAGCTGGGACACGTGCCATTGATTGCTAACGGTGAACGTTGTGCCTGCGGAGCGATCGGCTGCCTGGAGCATTATGCCTCGACTTCTGCTTTGGTAAGGCATTTCAGCACGTTGGCTAAAGAGCGGAATCTGAGTTTTGATATGGAAATAAACGGAGAACTAATAGTCCGCCTGTATCATGAAAATTTTCCGATGGCTGTTGAATGCATGAGTGAACACTTTTACTATTTGGGAAGAGGAATTGCCGGATTTGTCAATATATTCAGCCCTCAACGGATTGTATTGGGAGGAGGGGTTACAGAATCCGGTATTTTCTATTTAGAGAAAATAAGGGAAGTGGTTCGAGAGCATGTTATAGCCGATTGTGCCTTAAATACAGAAATTGTAGCCGCATCATTGGGTAATAAAGCCGGATTTATCGGAGCGGCATCATTAATCTTAAAATGAACGATATATCATGAAAAGTAACAAGAAATGGAGTATGCTGACATTAATCATGATGTTTTGGTTTACTATTTCATTCATTACGAATATTCTCGGGCCGTTAATCCCCGACATTATCCATAACTTTGAACTGAAGGATCTGGCAATGGCAGGGTTTATTCCGACCTCTTTTTTCTTGGCCTATGCCATCATGTCGATACCGGCAGGTATATTAATAGATAAATATGGAGAAAAGCCGGTGCTATTTACCGGCTTCCTAATGCCATTTATAGGTACTACCTTGTTTGCATGTTTCCCTTTTTACCTGATACTGCTTCTGTCTTCTTTCATCATTGGTTTGGGAATGGCCATGTTGCAAACTGTAATCAACCCTTTGCAACGTGTTGTCGGCGGAGAGGAGAATTATGCGTTTATAGCAGAGTTGGCACAGTTTGTATTCGGAGTAGCCTCTTTTATCAGTCCCTTGGTTTACACTTGGCTGATACATGCACTGGAACCGGAAGTTTATCAGCAGGGACAGAACTTTTTGCTGGATATTCTGGCAAAAGTTACTCCGGTTACTCTTCCCTGGGTTTCTCTGTATTGGGTATTTACAGCACTGTTGTTGGCTATGCTGCTCGTTGTGTCATTCGTTCATTTTCCGCGCATTGAATTGAAAGATGATGAACGCAGTGGTTCCTCCTCTTCCTATAAAAAATTGTTCCGTCAAAAATACGTATGGCTTTTCTTTTTGGGAATCTTCTGTTATGTCAGTACAGAACAGGGTGTCTCTATTTTTATGAGTACCTTCTTGGAACAGTATCATGGCATTGATCCAAAAACTGTCGGTGCACAAAGTATCAGTTATTTCTGGGGTTCGATGACCGTCGGTTGCCTATTTGGTATGTTCTTGCTGAAGCTGATAGACAGTAAACGTCTCCTACAAATATCAGGACTGCTTTCCATGAGTTTACTCTTGATCGCATTGTTCGGTTCTGCAAAAGTTGCGGTATGTGCATTTCCGGCAATCGGTTTCTGCATTTCAATGATGTACTCCATCGTATTCTCACTGGCTCTGAACACAGTAGCCCAGAATCACGGTTCTTTTGCCGGTATTCTTTGCTCCGGAATTGTGGGAGGCGCAGGAGGTCCGCTGTTTGTCAGTCTGCTATCCGATACCACTTCATTACGCATAGGAATGCTCCTTATCTTGGTTTTCATGGGATATATTACGTTTATCGGTTTTTGGGCACATCCACTGGTCAACAATAAGACAGTCAGCCTGAAAGAACTGGTTGGTTTCAAAAACAAAAATAAAATACTGAGATGAGAAAGATATTATTAGGCTTACCCGCCTTTTGCCTATTGATGGCATGTGGCAGTTCCGAGCAATCTGCTGTCATAACAGTTTCCGGCGAGACATTGATGCACGAAGTTCGTGCAACTCCCTCTCCTGCGAATGGTGCTTGCGTTAAGATGAATCCGCCGCGCTTTATGTGGCCGGATAAATTCCCGCATTTAGGTCCGGTATTGGATGGAGTTCCGGGACAAGTGGATGAAAAACCGAAAGTAGTCTATCGGATTCGTATTTCTCAGGACAAGAACTTTCAAAAGGAAGTGTTGATTGGGGAACGCGCCTGGGCTTTTTTCAATCCTTTCCAGTGCCTGGCTCAGGGAAAATGGTACTGGCAATATGCTTACGTCACTCCTGGAGGTAAAGAAGAATGGTCACCGGTTTATCAATTCCATATAGGTAAAGATACACCGGAATTTAATCCGCCCACATTGGAGAAAGTCTTGGCAAAATATACGTCTCACCACCCACGCGTATTATTGGATGCGGATGATTGGGAGGAAATTATAACGAAGAATAAAAATAATCCGGAAGCTCAGGCCTATATGGACAAAGCTTCCCGGTGCATTTCTCATCCGTTGAAGCATCTTCAGGAAGAGATAGATACAACAAATGTAGTTACATTAACCAATGTAGTACAGCGTGAGTCAGCCCTTATCCGCGAGAGCCGTAAGATTGTGGATAGAGAAGAAGCCAATGTGGAAGCATTGGTACGCGCCTATCTGCTGACGAAAGACAAGAAGTATTATCGTGAAGGCATCAACCGGTTGAGTGAAATCCTTTCCTGGCAAACAAGCAAATACTTTGCAGGTGACTTCAATCTATCCACTTTGCTCTCTATGAGCACATCGGCGTACGACGGGTTCTACAACCTGTTGTCTCCGTCAGAAAAACAGTTATTATTAGATAATATCCGGAATATCGGGAATAAATTCTATAATGAATACGTTAATCATCTGGAGAACCGTATTGCAGACAATCATGTATGGCAAATGACTTTCCGCATTCTTACAATGGCGGCCTTTGCCACAGTTGGTGAGATTCCGGAAGCATCCGTGTGGGCAGATTATTGCTATAATGAATGGATCTCCCGTCTTCCGGGACTGAATAAGGATGGTGCTTGGCATAATGGAGATTCATATTTTCATGTAAATATACGCACACTGATAGAGGTACCGGCCTTTTTCTCCCGTATATCCGGTTTCAATTTCTTTGCCGATCCGTGGTATAACAACAATGCTTTATATGTCATTTACCAGCAACCTCCCTTTTCCAAATCCGGAGGACATGGCAATTCGCATGAGGGACAGCGCACTCCGAATGGAGGTCGCGTAGGATATGCAGATGCGCTGGCACGCGAATGTAACAATCCGTGGGCGGCAGCTTATGTACACGAAATTATGCAGGAAGACCCTGATATTCTGTCGAAAGCTTTTGAAGCCAAACCGGCGGACTTGACCTGGTATCGTTGTACGACAAAAAAGGAGAGGCCTGCTTATAGTAGTAAGCTGTTGGAGCTGCCTCAGTCCAAAGTTTTCAGCCAGACAGGCACTGCACTGATGAACACAGACATAGGACATCACACCAACAATGCCATGCTCTCTTTCCGTAGCAGCCCCTATGGTGCCACTTCCCATGCTTTAGCTAATCAAAACGCCTTCAATACTTTCTTTGGTGGAAAGGCAATTTTCTATAGCAGTGGACATCGTACCGGCTTTACAGATGACCATTGCATGTATGCTTATCGGAATACTCGCGCCCATAATTCCATATTGGTGAATGGTATGGGACAAAAGATTGGAACGGAAGGTTATGGATGGATTCCTCGCTATTATGAAGGAGAAGAAATCTCCTACGTTGTAGGTGATGCTTCTAACGCTTATGGAAAAGTGGTTTCTCCGTTGTGGCTGGAACGTGGGCGCTTGTCTGGTACTCAGTATACACCGGAGAAAGGTTGGGATGAGAATAAACTGGATTTTTTTCGAAGACATATTGTTCAGCTGGGACGTTCGGGTTTGTTCGTTGTTTATGACGAACTGGTTGGTAAAGAACCGGTAGAATGGAATTATCTGCTGCATACGGTAGAACTGCCCATGGAAGTCGCTGAAGAGAAAGACGGATTGCGCATCTTAGGAAAGAACAAGGCAGACGGAGTATCTATAGCTCATCTGTTCTCCTCACAGAAAATGACTTATGCGCAAACAGACACCTTTTTTGTGGCTGCTGTTGATTGGAAAAAACGACTTGGCAAAACTCTCTCCAATCATTATCATTTTACAGCAACGACAGCTTCTTGCAGCAAAATCTGTTTTCTCAATGTGATTGATGTACATGGAAACAACCGTGCCGATGCTGTAATTAATCGTGAAAGGAACCGCATAACAGTAGAAGAATGGGTTATCGAATGTAATCTGGAAGGTGAAGGTAATGCGTTCTTGTATATAGAGAATAAACAGAACGGTGTTTCGCTGGACTTCAATTATGACTCAAACAAAGGTGCTACGACCATCATAGATCGGGTAGACGGAAAGAAAGTAGAAAAAAGGCTGGTTGATGCCTTACCGGAACTTGAAATATGATATCACTTTAAAACAAAATTGAATTATTGAAATAATATGGTAAAAGAAAATTCAATGAAGTATTTGGCTTGTTTTTCGTTGTTATGCTCTTCTATGGCTTCTGCCATCGAACGTCCTAACATCATCTACATCTTCACCGATCAGCAAACGGCCAGCGCCATGAGCTGTGCCGGAAATCCGGATCTGCACACTCCCAACCTTGACCGTTTGGCAGCGGCCGGTATACTATTTAATAACGCTTATTGTACAGCTCCACTCAGTGGCCCCTCACGTGGAGCTATGTTTACAGGGTACTATCCGGATGCAGTAGGGCTGTCTGTCAACGGATCACCGATGCCCGACTCTCTTAAGGCACAAACACTGGGCACTTTAATAAAGAATGCCGGTTATGATTGTGCCTATGGCGGTAAATGGCATCTTCCTTTACTCGAAGTTCCAGACAAAGAATATGGCTTCGACAATATATATAAACATAGTGATGATGGGCTGGCAGAAGCTTGTGCCGAATATCTCTCGCGCAAACATAAAAAGCCGTTTTTTTTGGTGGCTTCCTATGACAACCCACATAATATCTGCGAATATGCACGTCGTCAGAACTTCCCTTATGGAAATATTGATATACCTGATATACGGGATTGTCCGGGATTGCCTGCCAATTTTGCCAAAAACCCGTATGATGCTGACGTCATTGAAAGTGAAAGAATCAATAACTACAATGTATATCCAACCGCTGGTTTTACCCCCGAAGACTGGCGTATGTACCGATATACTTATTATCGCTTGGTAGAAAAAGTAGATAGAGAAATAGGAAAGATTATTGATGCCATCGATCGGAATAATCTTTGGGAAAATACAGTGGTAATCTTTTCCAGCGATCACGGCGATGGTATAGGTGCCCATCGTTGGAACCAGAAGTCTGCTTTATATGAGGAGATTATCAATATCCCTCTTATTGTAACGCTGCCAGGCAAGAAGAATGCAGGCAAAGTGTTACCCCAGCTTATTAGTAACGGTGTAGATTTCTTTGCCTCCGTGTGTGACTGGGCAGGTGCCAAAATGCCGAAGGGAGCAGCAGGAAAGTCTTTCCGGAAAATTGCAGAGGAAGGAAATCCGCAAGCTTTACATCAAGAATATATCATCACCGAAACACGGTTTGACGGTAGCAAGACGAGGGGCTGGGTAGTACGTAGCGAACGTTATAAATATGTGCTTTACGATAAAGGAAGATATCGCGAACAGCTGTTTGATATGCAAAATGACAGAGGGGAAATGAGAAACCTGATAATGGAAAACTCATATGGCCAGAAACTGCAAGAATTACGCGATATTCTTGAGAAATGGATGAACATCTATAACGTACGTCCAAGTCGCCCGAAACTGCATGATGTCCCTGGGAAAACACTTAAAAATGTTCATAAGTAACGTTTGTCTGATGGCTTAATCACAAGGAGGAGTCGAAATGACCAATCAGTTTTATGCCTAGCTGGCATTGTTTAGGTCTCGTGTTTCTCATTCTGATATGAAGCTTGATTAAGAGATCTTTTCAGTGAAAGGTACCGGGTCCTATCAATCTCAACTTGGCAAATGTAACCCTTCGCTTGGCCATGCTGAAGTTTACAATTATGCTTCAAGTTTTAGAATTGAATATCATCGCTTGTATTGAATAGGTGTTAAGTAACTTCTGTTTATAGAATTTTCAAAGCCACCAGGCTCGAAGGCCGTTTCGGTACACAAAAACAGTATTACTCACTATCGAAAATTAAAGTACGGAACAGGAAAACAGAAATCCTATAGAGGAAGTTGTTAGGCTTCTTCCAAACGGATAAGATTTTAGCTCAGAGAGAGAAAATACAATAAAATGGCATATGAGATGGTAGGAGCAAATCATCTGCATATGCCATCTTACTTTTTTATGACATTTACTGAATATCCCTAATTAAGGGGCTATTCGAAAATAGATAGCCCCTTAATTAGGGATATTATTATAGTAAAATCCTTTTATTCTGAAACTTCATTAAGTTCACTGCTCTTTTTGCCTTTTATCAGTATGTAAGCGATAGGAGATGCAACGAACAGAGAAGACATTGTACCGAATACAACACCCAGAATCATGGCGAATGCGAAGCTGCGGATGGAATCACCACCGAGGATGAAGATACACAGTAACACAATCAAAGTACTCAGTGAAGTATTGATGGTACGTGCCAGAGTTGTGTTCAATGAGTCATTGAACAACTGGAATCTGTCACGCTTCGGATAGAGGCCGAAGAATTCGCGTACACGGTCGAAGATTACCAC
>NWBO01000003.1 GCA_002633275.1 Bacteroidales bacterium Phil12 | reverse complement strand
TGACTCTATCCTGAAACTGGACGCAATCAATGAACTGCGCAAGGCAGGCGTCCCTTTGCTGGAAGCCATCCATGAAGCCGGACGCAGGCGCCTGCGTCCCATTATCATGACCTCGCTGACTACGATTTTCGCCATGGTTCCGCTCTTGTTCTCTTCGGATATGGGTTCGGAACTGCAAAAGCCGTTGTCCATAGCCATGATAGGGACGATGTCGATAGGCACGGCAGTGAGCCTGTTTATCATACCGTTGCTTTATTGGTTCATTTACCGGAAAAAAGAAGAAGTAAGAAAGTTGAAATAAGTAGCAAATAATAACGAATAGTTCAAATATGAGAGTTATGAACGGATTATTAAGAATTCCCACCTTTCTCTGTGTCCTCAGTGTCCTCTGTGGTGAATCCCCGCTGTACGCACAGAAACATCTGGTACTGGACTTGAATCAGACGATTGCTTTGGCCAACGACAGTTCTCTGGAATCATTCCGCACACAGAATATGTATCTCTCCGGCTATTGGGAATACCGGACATACAAGGCGAACCGCCTGCCCAGCCTGACGCTGGACCTTACTCCGGCGCAATATAACCGGGATATAACGAAACGATACGATTCGGGACAGGATTTGGATGTATACCGTACGCAACAGTCTTACTATGCTTATGGAGGATTGAGTGTAAAACAGAACTTTGATTTAACCGGAGGTACTTTTTATCTGGAATCGAATCTTGCCTATATGCGTAACTTCGGAAGTAACAGTGCTACGCAACTTACGAGTGTTCCTATACGAATCGGATATTCGCAAAGTCTGGTAGGATATAACTCCTTCAAATGGGAACGGAGGATAGAACCGTTGAAGTATGAGCGTGTGAAAAAGGAATTTCTCTATAATGTGGAAAAGGTGTCGGAAACGGCTACGAATTATTTCTTCTCTCTGGCTATGGCGCAGGCAGAATATAATCTTGCTAAAGAAAACTTGGCTTCTACGGATACATTGTATCGTATTGGGCAACAGCGTCACCGAATTGCAGCTATCTCACAGGCTGATTTGTTGACATTGAAACTGGATCGTGTGAATGCGCAGAATACATTGCAGAATAAAGCAAGTGACCTGAAACGGGCTATGTTTTCACTGGCTTCTTTTCTCAATCTGGATAAGAATACGCAAATCAAACTGGAACTTCCTTCTCGTCCGGAGATGGTGGATATTCCGGTAGATGAGGCTTTGAGGTGGGGCAGGAATAATAACCCGCAATTGTTGGAACTGAAACAGAATGTACTTGAAGCGGAACGGAATGTGGATAAGACGAAGAAAGAATCTCGCTTTAACGCAAGTGTGAATGCCAGTATCGGTTTTAATCAGGTAGCAGATAATTTTGGAGATGTGTATCATAAACCGATGCAGCAGGATTTGGTGGCAGTCAGTGTTTCTATTCCGTTATTGGACTGGGGTGTTCGTAAGGGTAAGTATAATATGGCAAGAAATAATCTGAATGTAGTGAAGATCTCGGCACGTCAGGATGAGATTAGCATCGAGGAGGAAGTGATTATGACGGTAAGTGATTTTAATATCCAGCAGCAATTGATAGCCAGTGCGGAAGAAGCGTTGGATCTGTCTATACTTGCTTATAATGAGACTAAACAGCGTTTTATCATCGGCAAAGCG
>NWBO01000002.1 GCA_002633275.1 Bacteroidales bacterium Phil12 | reverse complement strand
ATTATTCCTGCAGGAGAATGGGAGATAAAAGACGGACGACTGATAGGAAAGGAATTTATTTTGATACCGCAGGAGGCGACTCCGGGATACCAATACATAACGTTGGAAGCTGCAGGAAAGCTATATATAAGCCCATTACCATCTACTTTACAATTAAAAAGTGGAAAGCAGCGCGAATTGGAAATAAAGTTTGTATCAGCCGAAGATGTATTAATGAGCAAAGTGAATGGGGAAATCGGAGATTGGGACGGAACCGAAATAGATCATACAGAATCAGTCACGCTTCATAAATACATAGATGTTTCGAAGTTAACTTTTGAAAAGTCGAATGTGTATAAAGTGTTACATTCGGGAAAGCAAGTAGCCGAAATATGTAAGGAGTATCTTGTTACTCCGGAATTTTCTTCGCAGGCAATCGTTGCCTATCCGATGAAAAAAGATGGTAGTGTGGACTTATCTCAAGGTGTTGTAGCACAGTTGCTAGGGAAATCCGGAAAAGTGAATGGAGGAAGCATATCATGGAATATGGAAGATCACTTATTGGCCTATGTTGACGGAACTTTGCCGATTCGTAATAATGTATATGTGATGGCAAACGGAACCGTTTCTTTATCTGTTACGACAGCAGATGACGTACTATCTGTTTTGGCTTTGGAAGATATCGTTCGTGATGTACGTGGAGGAATCATTCATAATTATCCGTTAGTGAAGATTGGAACACAATATTGGATGCGGGATAATCTGGAGGCATCTTCGTATGTTGGCGGTGAAGCACTTCCCAGACTGGATGCAGTGACAGCGAATGTTGTCGGATATCTGCAATCTACTACGGAACACTATTTTTATACAGCTAATGTAGTACTTTCTAATAAAATTCTGCCTGCTCATTGGAGTATACCGGATTGGAAAGACTGGAACATTTTAAAAGACTATCTGAATGGAGAGGCTTCTTTGCTGAAATCAGGTACTTGGTTACCTTTGAAAGCGGGAGAACAGGTACAGCCTGCAACTAATTTATCCGGTTTTAATGGAATACCTGTAGGAATGTATGTGGGGGCTTTTCAAACTGATTACGAGAAAAAACATCTGGCATATTGGACACTGGATAATGCAAATGCCGCTATCGATATCAAGGTTTTCTATCTGAAAAGTGATACGGATATCATTGAAGAATCTAATGCAGGTGTTGATACAAAAGCCTTTGCCATTCGTTGCATCAGAAAGTAAATCGACGAAAAAGGCTTCTCTTTTCCATAAATTGCTTATATTTGGGAAGTAAAACTAACTAAAAGAGAGAACTATGAAGAAGATAATAAATCCCTGGAAAGGTTTGGAAGGGTACAACTGCTTTGGTTGTGCTTCCAATAATGAAGCCGGATTAAAAATGGAATTTTACGAAGATGGTGACGAAGTGGTAAGCATTTGGAAACCACGTCCCGAATATCAAGGCTGGATTGATACCTTGCATGGCGGTATTCAAGCTGTCTTGATGGATGAAATCTGTGCCTGGGTTATACTTCGTAAACTACAAACCACGGGGGTGACGTCGAAGATGGAAACTCGTTACCGAAAATCGATTGATACCAAAGATTCTCATATCGTATTACGCGCGTCTATTAAAGAGGTAAAGCGGAACATCGTTATTGTTGAAGCAAAGTTATATAATAAGGATGGAGAAGTCTGTACAGAATCAGTTTGTACTTACTTTACTTTCTCGAAAGAAAAGTCGAAAGATGAAATGCATTTTTCGAAATGTGATGTAGAATCGGAAGAGATATTACCATTAATTTGAAATAAAAACTTAAGTTTTTGTGATAAATGTTTGGTAGTATCAAACAAATACTTTACTTTTGTCGCAGTTAATAAAAGAAATATGAAATATACAGCTACACATCATCATCATCATTTTCCTAACGAATAA
>NWBO01000001.1 GCA_002633275.1 Bacteroidales bacterium Phil12 | reverse complement strand
GAAAGATATCTTGAAAATTGTGGGTACCATCATTGCCACCATAGCCAGTGTGCTGGGCGTGCAGGCGATGCCACTGTAAAAACAGTATTACAAAACTAAAAAAGTGTGCCGGAAGCCGAAATACCTACTTCAGGCGCACTTATTTAAGAAATATATAAATTTCATTGAATATGAAAAATAGAATAAAAGTATTGTTAGCTCTTCTTATGTTATGTGGTACAACGCAGTCGGTACGTGCACAGGACGGTGGAGATATGAATAATCATCTTCTGCGGATAAATGATTATGTACCTGCTATTCCCGAAGCGGCAGGTATGCAATTGTATGGAAACATTCCTGTAAGTGAATACACAGGAACGCCTGATATCTCTATACCGCTATATACCCTTAAATGTGGGCGTATAGAACTACCCATTACGTTGTCTTATCATGCGAGCGGAGTCAAGGTGGCTCAAGAAGCTACGTGGGTAGGTCTTGGTTGGAATCTTTTGGCAGGAGGGTGCGTCAACCTTAATGCTGTGGGCAAGGTAGACGCGACCTCCGGTACATTTGCTACTTGGGCTGAATGGGAGAAAATAAAATATCACTGGAAAGTACAGAGTGCTGATACGTTGAACTACCGTTCGGGTACCGAGGAACTGATGAATTTGTGGGGAAATTTAATGTTCGACCCCAATACGAGTAATACGACCAATGGAATTATTAATGAAGGCCTTATAGGGCAAGGTGAAAGAGATATATTTGAAGTTGCATTGCCCGGAGGAAGATCATTCAAATACTTCTTGCACCCCAAAAATCAGACTCCTGTCATTATCGGTTCCAGGATGAATTGCAAAGTGTGGCATAGTGCTGAAAAAGTGATCATTACAGATGAAGCAGGCACATCTTATGCCTTCAGGCCTTATGCATTTGTAACTTCCAATGCTCCCTTGACTTATATGCTGACAAGTATGACGGATGTGACGGGACATAATATCACTCTAACCTATGTTACCGCCAGTTGCTATTCGGTGCCTGTTATGTCGGAGTATTATACCGTAGGTACTCCTCCGGACAATGACTATATAAAACGGGACTTTACTGCCGGCATTTCACAGACTTGCTATTTAAGCAAGATAGAAACCGATACGGAAGAAGTGATTTTCGAGATGGGAAGTCGTGAAGACCGCTATCCGGGAACTACCGGAAAACTGACAAACATGAAAATAAAGAGTAAGTTGGACGGGAAGGATGTGTATTTTTACCAGTTCAATTATGATTACTTCATTTGTCCCGAACAATCAGTCGGCGGTAATTACTTGTCATCGGACGATTATGGGTCGTCGTCTACCATACCCACCAGCGTACTTCGTAAACGTCTGAAACTGCTTTCTGTACTTCGAAAAAATGGCACTTCGCAGGGTGAAAAGCATACATTCACTTATAATGAAGCTGTGAACTTGCCTTATAAGACTTCTTTTGCCATAGACTATTGGGGATATTACAATGGACAGCAGAATACTTCCACGCTTACAAACCGTGTTCATACATTGATTCCCTCCCTGGAAGGTTTGACGAATGTTCCTTTATCCGGTTCTACCGCTGTCAGAAATTGTAGCCGGGAGTATATTACGGCCAATATGCTGAAGAAAATCACATATCCTACGGGCGGCAGTGTGGAGTTTGAGTTTGAACCTCACACTTTTGTAGGAGACAATCGTTTCATTTCTGCAGAGGATTTGAATAAGTATGACGCACAAGTCAAAGGTGTCAATACTGTCAACAACAACGACCTGATAGTGACGCCTTCCGCTACTTTCACTCTGCCCACCACGCAGGTAGTGACGGTGGATGCTCAAGTCAATTTTCCCGATTATGAAGTCAATCAAGTCATCGGCTCCGGAACCACTTTGCGGAAACTCGGTGCCGGAGGAAGTGTCATTAAATCGTACAAAGTGACTTCACAAAATACCAGTGGGCATGTGTATCATGTCAACGAGTCGTTCACATTGGAAGCGGGAGATTATGTCCTGACAAGTACATTGAGTTCTGCAGTTACCAATCAAGGTTATTCTACCCGCAATGCCAGTTCTGCTACTTTGACCTATAGAGGCGGTGGAACTGCAGTAAACAAAGACACATTGCAGAAAGTTGGCGGAGGAGTGAGAATCAAGACCATTACTAAAAAGAATAATACAGGTGAAGTGTTGGAACGTACCGGTTACTTGTATGAAAGCGAGAATCACAAGACCTCTGGCATTCTGATGTTCTCAGTCAAGTCCTATGATGATTTTAATGTCCGGCGCGGAAGCTATACCACAACTCCTGAAGGAGTGATACGCCCTTCTACCAGTTACCACACTTTCCGCCGTTTTTATGCTCAGGCGCAAACTCCACCAGCTTCTGCGCCCAATGCCAATCCTGTAGGTTACAGCCGTGTCGTCAAGCAGCGCGATTTTCTGGATGCGGGGAGAGAGGAACTCGTATTCAGTAACATAGCCGGCCAGGATTATGATGCTACCTTGGCTTATATGCCTGCCAACTATAATGGGCGACTACTGAAAAAGAGCATCTATGATGCCGGTAATATCTTGGTATGGGAAGACACCTATGAATATGAGATTGCAAACAAGTGGCAAGAATTGACCAACATCCGTGTAAGGGACAACTATGTGGGTCCGGTTAATTGCTATTCCGGCAGTATCACCTATAATGAAAACATCGGAGGACAGACGGTGAGCTTTAGAAATCCATTGGCTTATCACGGACGTTTTGAGATAACTTTATATCCGCATCTTACCTATGATATACGGTTAAAACGGGAAGTTTCGACGGAATATGCCCATGGTGTACCGGTGACGCAGGAAAAACTGTATACCTACAACAGTCGTAACCAGATAGCTACTTGCCGCACAAGTACCAGCCGTTCGGGCTATGTAATGGAAAGCTATGCTTATGCAGCGGATGTTTCTTCCTACAAAGATGAATTCAAGGCTAATAACGTGCTTGATGCTGTACAGAACTACCAACGAACATCGGGAGGAGCGACGCTGTATCTGAATAATACGTACGGGGACGTCTTTTCTAAATTCACCTTGCAGTCCAGTGAAGAATATAGTAGTTTGTATCCTGAGAAAAGAACTGTTTCTTATAGGTATGATAGTAAATGGAATCCGGTGGAAGTTACTACTCCCGACAACATGTCTGTGGTCTATTTGTGGGGCTATAAATATTCTTTGCCGATTGCCCGTCTCAAAGGTATCACTTATGCGGAAGTAGTGTCTCGGCTCGGAACAACAGGTTTGGATGCTTTGTGTTCTGCCGGTTCACCCAATACGACGGCCCTCTATGCACTGAAAACGTCCTTCCCGGAATGCGAGGTCACAACCTGGCTTCACAATCCTTCTTATGGGCTGAAGGAGATAAGAAAAGCAACTGGTTTTAAGGATTTCTATCTCTATAATGCTTTGGGTGGTTTATCTGATGTGCAGGATCATAACCAAAATCCTATTGCCTCGTACTTCTATCAGTGGTCTCCTGACGGCACTTCGCAGAATTACGTTCGCACTCATGCTATGACTGCAGCAGCAGGTAGCAAGTATATGGCAAGTTATGATTATTATGACGGTTTGGGGCGTCTCTTCCAGAAGGTACAAAAGGGAATTACTCCCACCGGAAGTAATTTGATATCGTTACAAGAATATGATGGCGCAGGACGTCGTTCGGAGAGTTGGCTCCCAATTGTTTCCTCCTCTGTTTATATGTCTCCTTCGGCTATCAAAAGTGCGGCTCCGGGCAACTATTCAAGTGATTCCCGTCCCTACAGCAAGCCTGTTTACAGTGTTTCCCCATTAGACCGCATTCTGAAGCGATACTCTCCGGGAGCGGCATGGGCATCAAAACCTGTAACTATGGATTATCTGGCTAATTCTTCCGATGTGAATTGCATTAACTATTCGGTAAGTTCGTCTGGGGCACTTGTCAACAACGGTACTTATGCAGCCGGACAGTTGCGCGTGGTGAAACGTATTGACGAAGACCAACATGTTTCTTATACTTTCACAGACAAACAAGGCCATATATTGCTGGAACGCCAGATGCAGGGTAGCGAGCAGCATGATACTTATTATGTGTATAACGATTTGGATAACCTTTGCTTCGTATTACAACCGATGTATCAGAGTGTGTCAAACCTGGATCAATATGCTTTCCAGTACAAATATGACAACCGTAACCGTTGTAATTGGAAAAAGCTTCCAGGTGCTTCTGCCGTGAGCTATGTGTACGATGAGGCAGACAATATGATCTTTTCCCAGGATGGCAAGCAGTATGCCTCTAAGCAGTGGAGTTTCTATCTGTATGATAAGTTCCATCGTCTGGCAGTGCAGGGCGTTTGTTCCAATACGAATACGGCTGCAGTTTCGAATGTTATTGTATCATGTACACGGGTGAATAGCAACAGCGGTTTGGGTAACAGTGGATATACATCAAGCTTTGCCTTGGTGTCGCCCGAAGTCCATAGAGTAAACTATTATGACGACTATGCCTTCCGTAGTCTGACCGGTTTCGATAATGCCGGCTTTCCTGCGGCAACAATCGATGCCAAAGGATATGTCACCGGTAGTGTGATTACTGTTCTTGGCAGCAGTACAAAACTTTATTCGGCTAATTATTATGACTTTGAGGGACGCATCACAAAAACGGTTCAAGGCAATTTGCTGGAGGGTTATGATACGACGAACACTGTTTATACTTTTACCGGCAAGCCGAACACTGTGACACATACACATACTGCCAGCGGAAAGACCACGCGCACGGAAGTATATACCTATACCTACGACCATGCGGACAGAATAAGCAAAGTGCGGCATAGTCTTGGCGGCACTTCAATCACTCTGTACGATGCCACTTATGACAACTTCGGCCGTTTGCTGACCAAGCAGTATCACGGTACGAGCACCAACAAGCTGACTTATGCCTACAACCTGCGCAGCTGGCTGACGGGCATCAGCGGTACATGCTTCACACAGAACCTGTACTACAACACGGGTGTGGGTACTGCGAAGTACAACGGCAGCATCAGCAGCATGACTTGGAAGTCCGGGAACGAAAGTACAGTCCGTGGTTACAAATTCACTTACGACGGTCTTGACAGAGTACTGAACGCTACCTATGGAGAGACAGCAAGTATCAGCACGAATGCGAACCGCTTCTCGGAGAACGTTACGGGTTATGACAAGAACGGTAACATCAAGAGTTTGCAACGTTACGGCCAGACTGGTGCCAGTGCCTACGGCCTGATAGACAACCTGACTTTTACCTTGAACGGCAATCAGTTGAGCCGTGTGGACGATGCCGTGATGGCTTCTGCTTACGGTGGAGGCTTCGAGTTCAAGGACGGCGTGAAGCAGGTCGGAGAGTACACCTACGATGCGAACGGCAATTTAACCAAAGATTTGAACAAGGGAATCACCGATATTCAATATAATTGTTTAAATTTGCCAAGTGCAGTAACGTTCAGCGACGGAAGTACGATTACCTATGTTTATGCAGCCGACGGCACAAAGCTAAGAACGGTTCATAAGATAGGTGGCGCTACCACCACAACGGACTATTGCGGGAATGTGGTCTATGAAAACGGAGCCCAGAAGCTTCTGATTACCGAAGAGGGCTATATTACTTTGAGCGACAACAAGTATTACTATTACTTGAAGGACCATCAGGGGAACAACCGTGTAGTCATAAACCAGAGCGGAGCGGTAGAGGAGACAAACCATTACTATCTGTTTGGAGGAGTATTCGCTTCATCAACAAGCACTCAGCCTTACAAGTACAATAGCAAGGAATATGACACGAAGAAAGGCTTGAACTGGTATGATTACGGGGCACGGCATTATGATGCAGTGTTGGGACGGTTTATGACGGTGGATCCGTTGGCAGAGAAGTATTATTCAGAAAGTTTGTATACTTATTGTTATAGTAATCCTATAAATTGTATAGACCCTAACGGGAAGGATGGTATTTATATTGCCTTCCCTGATTATAAAATATCAACTCCTATTGGTAAAATTGGGAATTTAGGTCATGCTGGAGTATTATTGATTGATAATAAAACAGGAGTGACTAAATATTATGAATATGGCAGATATGACAAAGAGGGTAAAGGAGTTGTCAGAACATTCGCTGTTCCAAATGTAAAAATAGGACAAGATAAAAAGCCTACATTGGAATCATTGAATAAAACTTTATCAATAATATCTGAACAAGCGGGACATGCCGGAAGAATAGAAGGAGCATATATTGAAAGTGATAAGTTTAAAGAAATGAAAAACTATGCAGAATCAAAAATAGCGGAGAATGCTAATTCAAAGAGGAAAGAGTATTCATTAAGGAATAATAATTGTGGAACTTTTGCGGCTGATGTTTTGAAACAAGACCCATCTGTAAAAGATAAGGCACCAGTAATTATAGATCCAAGGCCCAATAGTATAGTTAAAGAGTATCAAGATAATTTTAAGTCACTAAATTATGATCCTAAAAAGAGACAAGTTAAAATTGAATAGATATGGAAAGTCAAAGTATATCATTAGGAGATTTATTTTCAGTTGAATTATTTGTAGGATCAATAACGTTTGTTTTAGGAACGGTTTTGTTCTTCTTATTATTATTATTGAATTTGAGGCTTAATCTTAAAACGACATTATTATATTGTTGCCTGCAATTGATACTTGTTGTCTCTCTTTCTACTATTTTCTTTATATTTTGGCGTTTTAATTTTGATATAATGATAGGGTTTCTATATTTACCAGGTGTATTATCTGAGGTTTTTATTATGCTCTTATTCTATTTTATATTAAAAATAAAAAACAAATAATTGAATAATATTTTTATAACAATTCTATTACAGCGGGTGGAAACATCCGCTGTTTCTTTTTATAGGGTACCCACTATAATAGAAATATTAGCAGTCTAACTTGCCAAGTGGAGTAATGAAGGCCCAATGGCAAAATTTATTCAATGAGCTTTAAAGCAAATGTTAACGCCGCCTATGATAATACTACAATCATTGGTACAGACACTAACCGTTTCCGCGAGAACGCGACAGCTTTCGTCTACAATAACAGCTTCGAGTTCAAGGACAGCATGAAGCAGGCGAACGAGTACACCTACGATGCCAACGGCAATTTAACTAAAGATTTAAACAAGAATATTACCGGTATATCATATAATTGTTTAAATTTGCCAAATACAGTAACGTTCAGTGACGGAAGTACTATCACCTATATTTATGGAGCCGATGGCACAAAGCTGAGAACAGTCCATAAGATAGGCAGTACAACCACAACGACTGACTATTGCGGCAATGTGATCTATGAAAACGGAGTCCAGAAGCTGCTTCTTACCGAAGAGGGTTATATTACTTTGAGCGACAGCAAGTATCACTACTACTTGAAAGACCATCAGGGGAATAACCGGGTAGTCATCAGCCAGAGCGGCACGGTAGAAGAGACGAGCCATTACTATCCTTTCGGCGGGGTATTTGCAAGTGCAGGCAATGTTCAGCCTTACAAGTACAACGGTAAGGAGCTTGATACGAAGAAGGGTTTGAATTGGTATGATTATGGGGCGAGGCATTATGATGCGGTGTTGGGAAGGTTTATAACGGTTGATGCTTTATATGACAAACATTTTAAAGTATCTCCTTATGTCTATTGTGGAAATGAGCCTGTCGGTCGCATTGATCCGGATGGAAATGATTGGCGCGTGCAAACCCATTATAATCGTGAAACGGATAAGATAGAATATAAAATTACGGTAAGAGCGGCTTTGATAAATAATTCTAATAATAAGGAGCTTGATATAAAGACTTTGGCTGGACAAATAGTAGAGCAAGTGAATGCCGCATATACGATTTCAGGTGATGACTTTGTTTCGACTATGGATATGCAATTGAGAACTGTCAACTCGGTGGATGATATAAAGGACACTGAACACGTTTTGCAGATTGTTGATCAAGATATGTTGACAAAAACGGATAAAAGTGTAGTTATGGCTGAGACTTATAAAAATAGTCTGGATGTGAAAATAGGAACGAAAGCGGTTTCTAATATGTTGAACAATGATGATAACCGGACTTTTGCTCACGAACTTGGTCATTCAGGAGGATTGGGGCATACAATGAATGTGGAAAACTTGATGACACAGAAAAAAGTTATTCAAGATTTTGATGGAGATTATCTTAAAGCAACTCAGTTAAACCGTTCTCAGATACAAACAGTCCGAGATAATTATATCCATAACAAGTTGAATAGGCATATTCCTAACTGGAGGCAAAAACTTAAAAGAAGGCAGTAATATGAAGACACGTATATTTATTTTTATAATCATACTTGCCATGCTGGTGGCGTGCATTGGTCATTTGGACTCAGAGAATGATTTCATGATTCGAGTAGGTACTGGTTTTAAGGAGCGTACCGGTAAAGATTATATCCAATGTTGGGTGAATGACAGCCTTGTTTTTAATGGACTGTATGTGAACAAGACGGATGACCAAATATTGGACTACCATGAAGATTGGCTTGGAATGGAAATCACCCGTTTCGATAAAAGCGGATATGATAGTTTAAAAATAAAGATACGTGTCACATCTCTGGATACGGTATTATATTGTGGAAAAAGGGTCATAGATAGTACGTTCCGATACCGGATTGATAATATTCCCAATATTGTAATTTCATGTAGCTCCAACGGTGGTATTTTGTTGTGGGATACTTTACGTACACCTGATTATTTTTGGCTCGAATATTGATATATTAAGAATCTCTGATTCTATAATCTAAACAATTCCCTGCTTATGTTGGATGTAAGCAGGGAATTTCATATAGGAGCATGCTGACTTGGAGCGGTACGCTTTCCGTTACCGGTACGACGTGACATCCACGGTCTATACCTTTACGGACAAGCCTGCCACGGTGACGCATACGCACACGGCAAGCGGGAAGGACAGCCGGACGGAAGCATACACTTACAGCTATGACCATGCAGACAGGCTCTCCAAGGTGGAGCATACATTGGGAGGGGCGAAGGTGACGCTTGCTGCCTATGCTTATGATAACCTTGGTCGTCTGCAATCGAAGTCGCTGCACGGCTCCGACGCGGACAGGCAGGCTTACGCCTATAATGTACGCGGCTGGCTGACGGGCATCAGCGGAACGAAGTTCACGCAGAATCTGTATTATAACACCGGCAACGGGCCTGCCAAGTATAACGGCAGCATCAGCAGCATGACGTGGAAGGCAGGAACGGCAAGCACCGTCCGCGGCTACAAGTCCACTTATGACGGACTGGACCGTCTGCTGAATGCTACTTATGGCGAGACAGCAGGCATCAGCACGAACGCCAACCGCTTTTCGGAGAACGTTACGGGGTATGACAAGAACGGCAATATCAAGGGATTGCAGCGTTATGGCCAGACTGGTGCCAGTGCCTACGGCCTGCTTGATAATCTGACTTTCACCCTGAACGGCAATCAGTTGAGCCGTGTGGAGGATGCCGTGAGTACCGCGGCATACGGTACAAACACTGCCTTTGTGAACGGTGCAAGCGCTGCAGGGGAGTATGCCTACGATGTCAATGGTAATTTAACGAAAGATTTGAATAAGGGAATTACCGATATTCAATATAATGTATTAAATTTGCCGAGTACGGTATCGTTCAGTGATGGTAGCACGATTACCTATACTTATGGTGCTGACGGCACGAAACTGAGAACAGTCCATAAGATAGGTAGTACAACCACAACGACTGACTATTGCGGTAATGTGATCTATGAAAACGGTACTCAGAAGTTGTTACTCACAGAAGAGGGTTACATCAACCTGACCGGTACCCAGCAGTATCATTACTACTTGAAAGATCATCAGGGTAACAACCGTGTAGTGATCAACCAGTCTGGTACTGTGGAGGAAACGAACCATTACTACCCTTTCGGTGGTGTGTTTGGCACTACAGGCAATACCCAGCCTTACAAGTATAACGGTAAGGAGCTTGATACGAAGCAGGGTTTGAACTGGTATGATTATGGGGCGAGACATTATGATGCTGCGTTGGGAAGGTTTACGACGAATGACCCGTTGGCAGAGAAATATTATTCGATGAGTCCGTATACTTATTGTGCCGATAATCCGGTAAAGTTCATAGACCCAAATGGTATGGAATATGCTCCTGGTGATCTGTTTAAGACTAAAAGAGCAGCAGCTAAAGATTGGGGTATGTATTATAATGGTGCATCTATTATACGTAAACGTGAAATGGGCTCTTCTATTTATGAAGTTAAGCAAAAGGGAAAGCTAAAGGGATATTCTTATAGTGCAGCCAATGAAGGAGAGCACAGCGTATCTATAAGCTTACCTCCTAACGGTGAGAGATTTGTAGGATCGATTCATTCGCATGGAGACGCGGACGCAGAGCATATAAATAATAAATTCTCAAAAGCTGATATAAAATATATTGAGAAAACAAAAGAAAATGGTTATTTGGCTACGCCGAGTGGCGATTTGTTAGAATATAATCCTTATAGTAAGAAAACATCAATAGTGACTAGTGATCTTCCTAGTGATCCCAAAGATCCTAAACGAAAGAATAATATTAATCCGAAAGATATTCCTGCTGAAAAGGGTAAACAAAGAATGAAAGAATTGCTACAAAAGCCAGATTTAAACATTCCTGTTAGCCAGAGAGAACATATTCATTGGGTATTTTAAAAAGATAGCAATATGTATAGGACTTATTTTTTTGCTTTAATGCTATTTGCGATGTCATGTACAAACAGTACATCGAAGGTCGGAGAAGATCAACAATCATCTCAACAGATTGAGTATGTAATGAATGATAGTCTCTCAACAGATTTTTATACTGATATGAAAAGCTATGTTCCTGCAGAGGGATTTATACCTACAGCGGATATTGCAGTAAAGATAGCGGAATGCGTACTATTGGAAATTTATGGAAAGGAAAGTATAGAGAAAGAAAAACCTTTTTCTGTTAACTTGGTAAATGGAATATGGGTAATAGAAGGGCATATTCCTAATGGAAATGATAGTGCGCTGACTTTCTGTGGACAATCTTATGTGGAAATAAGAAAAAGTAATGGTGAGATTATAAAGCTTTTGCATACTAAATAAAAAATATTACTCTAATATAAGTTGCCTTTTTTCAATGAGATTTATTTAATTACTATCCTAACATCAGATATGCTATATCTTGTATGTTAGGATAGTTTTTTAGGTCTATCAAATGATGTAGGTCATGCAGGACTACATCCGTACTCTCCGGATGCTTAACAGCACGGGCACTTCCTATCTGGATAACATTTCCTATATGTATTATTTGTACGACAGTCTGGGACGGCTGACCCTGCAGGGGGGAATCCTTCTTCCAGTCCTACCGTGCTTGTGCAGAACAACTTGCTCAGTGGTTACGACATCACAAGTACGGTTTATACTTTCTCCAACAAGCCGTCTGGTGTGACACATACACATACTGCCAGCGGAAAGACCACGCGCACGGAAGTATATACCTATACCTACGACCATGCGGACAGAATAAGCAAAGTGCAGCATAGTCTTGGCAGTACTGCGATTACTCTGTACGATGCGACTTATGACAACTTCGGTCGTTTACTGACCAAGCAGTATCACGGTACGAGCACCAACAAGCTGACTTATACCTACAACCTGCGTAGCTGGCTGACGGGAATCAGCGGCACACGCTTCACGCAGAACCTGTACTACAACACGGGTGTGGGTACTGCGAAGTACAACGGCAGCATCAGCAGCATGACCTGGAAGTCCGGGAACGAAAGTACAGTCCGTGGTTACAAATTCACTTATGACGGTCTTGACCGGATGCTGAACGCTACCTATGGCGAGACAGCAAGTATCAGCACAAATGCGAATCGCTTCTCAGAGAACGTTACGGGTTATGACAAGAACGGTAACATCAAGAGTTTGCAACGTTATGGCCAGACTGGTGCCAGTGCCTACGGCCTGCTTGATAACCTGACTTACACATTGACCGGTAATCAGTTGAGCTGTGTGGAGGATGCGGTGAGTACCGCTGCATACGGTACAAACACTGCCTTTGTGAACGGTGCAAGCGCCGCAGGGGAGTATGCCTACGATGTCAATGGTAATTTAACGAAAGATTTGAATAAGGGAATTGCCGATATTCAATATAATGTATTAAATTTGCCCAGTACGGTATCGTTCAGTGATGGTAGCACGATTACCTATACTTATGGTGCTGACGGCACGAAACTGAGAACAGTCCATAAGATAGGCAGTACAACCACAACGACTAACTATTGCGGTAATGTGATCTATGAAAACGGTACTCAGAAGTTGTTACTCACAGAAGAGGGTTACATCAACCTGGCCGGTACCCAGCAGTATCATTACTATCTGAAGGACCATCAAGGCAACAACCGTGTAGTAATCAACCAGTCAGGTACTGTAGAGGAGACGAATCATTACTATCCTTTCGGCGGTGTTTTTGGCACTACAGGCAATACCCAGCCTTACAAGTATAACGGCAAGGAGTTTGACAATAAGAAGGGTTTGAATTGGTATGATTATGGGGCGAGACATTATGATACGGCGTTAGGAAGGTTTACGACTAATGACAGATTTGCCGAGAAGTATTATTCGATGTCTCCGTATCAGTACGGGGCGAATAGTCCGGTTGTTAATATTGATGTGAATGGAGATAGTATTAGAATTTGCACTGAAACTCAGTCCTTTGGTCACACATGGATTAGTGTTGGTGAAGGATCTAATATGACTGTTTATAGCTACGGACGATACAATGGAACTAATAAAGGGCCAGATAGAAGCTCTAATTCTTTAGGAAATGGTTCCGGTGTTCTTTTAAAGTTAATGGGGGATGAAGCAAAAGCTTACAATGACAAAAAAAGCAGCTGGTGGAATGTCTGTATTTGTAGTAACAGATGTGGCAGATGAAAAAGTTGCTAATATTTTAGACGAAAAGTTTAATATGTCAACTACAATGCCAGATAATCCTAAAAGTGATTATTATAACAGTTCTTCTGCTCGTATTATTGATGAATATAAGCTGACAAGTAATAATTGTACAACAATGGTATATGACGTGTTGAATAAAAGTGGGTCAAATGCTCTGAAAGGGACAAGGCTACAACAAACAAGTAATTTGGGAACATGGACTACTATTCCTATTGTCAACAGATTTGTTCTTCCAATATCAATGCAGAATCATTTAGTGAGAATATCCAAACCAGGAGGTGTAGTTTATAAAACAAGATAGATTATGAAATGGCTTAGAATTGTGTTTGTTGCCACATCAATAATTCTTTCATTATTAATTATATACGCAATTATTAATTGTGAAATTAGTTATAAATATGAGATTGAAAATCGATGTGGGGATAAGATTGATATCTTATGGGTTGAGGAGTGGCTAAAAGAAACGATTAAAGTGTGGAAGTTTTTTCTATGCTATGTAATCATTAATATCTTTTATTTAGTAGCTTCTCTTGTCAATAGCCGTAAATCTTCAAAAGAAAAATGCAGTTTATCATAAACAAACGCAGTCTCTTTTGTATTGATAATTAGGCCGTCTTGCCTTGATATGAATTGACTATTTTTATCGTTATCCTAACATCAGATATCCCATATCTTGCATGTTAGGATATTTTTTTGTCATATAACAGTCATACCATTTCTAATGTTGTAACTATCCTCCGTGCCGGGCTACACCCTTTTTTGCAGATGGCTATACCATCGCATAGAAAGGGTGTAGCCATCCGGAGTAAAAGGTGTAGCCTCGTGAAATGTGTCCTACGAATGCTTTTGGCGGGGATAATAGCGGCTTGCATAGAATCTGTGTTCCTTTGTCCGCGTCTTGTTTTTATACTGCTTCATCCGAAGAAGAAAAGGAAGCGCAAGAATCTACGGTGGCAGATAACATTACCCCGACAGTATAACATATCATATCCGACCATAAAAATCCATGCCCGAAGACCAATGCTCCGAGCGTGGTGTTTCGTATGGCATTCGCCCAATCGACCTGGTATAATTGGCTGATTTCTATGCAATAAGAAAACAGTAAGGAGATTGCGGTCACTTTGAGTATGGATGCCGAAGGGAAGAGAAAGCGTAATCCCCAATAAACCATAGCTGCCCAAAGTGTATCGCCAATATACTCTGCAATAAATTTAGGCAATGCATTGCCATACTTCCGGGAAGCAAGTCCTGCCAATATGATGACGAAAGTGACGGTTAAGTAAATCCAACGTTTGTATTTCACATCATGATGTTTTAGGTCCATTGCAAATTTATGGAAAATTGACAGATATGAGTGAGAAGGAAGAGCTTTTTCGTATTTTTTCCTATCGAACGGTCTGTGTAAGGCTATAAACAGAAAAGCAAATGAAGGGCAATACTATGACACGTATATGGCCAAAAATAACTATTGGTACAGCATGCATGAACTGAGCCGCATGGACGATGAAACAGGCGACCCCTTGCCGGGTGACCGGAGACTTGCACCTATTCCCGTCGGATTTACCGTTCGGAGCGGTGGCACCCAATGGCTGTTCGAGAACAGCGTCCGCACCACAAATCCGGAAGAACTTTGGAAATAAGACTCTCTTGTTTCAAATCTCCCCGAAATCATGTACCTTTGTGGCGATACCTAAAAAAGGGTGTGGCAAGATGATGAACAAGATAAATTCCGTATGCGTATATTGTGCTTCGAGCACAAAGATAGATTCCGTTTATTTCGATGCAGCCCGTGAGCTGGGCGCTTTGCTGGGGCAGCGGCAAATTCGCC